>NC_004463.1:0-1200000 GCF_000011365.1 Bradyrhizobium diazoefficiens USDA 110
TTAATTAATAGTCTTTGACTGCAATACTGGGCGATATGATCCGGAAGCGCCGATAGCGGCGCCCGCTTGGCTTCTTCCCGTACTCGCGCTCCCACGTCGAAGTGTCAATCCGCACATCCGTCATGTTCGCTGATCGCCTCAAAGATTACAACCTTGCCCTAGCGACCGTGCTTCAGAGCGTCAATTCCTTCGAGCTGGTCGGGGTTGGGCTCGTCCTTGATGTTCCAACGGATATCGCAAGCCGCCGAATCTTCTCCAATCGAACAAGCGCCTCTTGGAGTAACGAGGCTCGGAATTTGCAAGTCGTCGGCGCGGGGTGGCGCTGCTCAGCCGTCCTTCGGAAATCCCTCCGTTCAATGCAGAAACACCATAGCGGCGGCACGCCTGACAGCTCTTTATTTCCGTCAGCTACAAATTCTTGTAGTTGACCCGCGCGGTGTCCTCCGGGCTGAATCGCGATCAACCCCACAGGAGAGCAAAGCTATGTCTCCACTAGAAGCAATCACCCGTTGGCTGGACTCACAAGATTTGGGCATGCAACTTGAGATCGCCGGTTTCGCGACATTCTTGGTTTTCGGGGATGATGACACTTTCACGCTCGGCGACTCGGAGCAGCTCGAGTCTCTTTACCGATGGTTGAACGAGCCAAGCTTGGCATCGGGCATCGCCGCCGAACGTGCCCTGACCTTTCGAGTGTACTTCGCTTCCTTGGCCGAGGATAGATCGACGGGCGCCGGATGGAAGCGAACCGAAGTGTTGGTGCGGAGAATTCTGAAAGACGCTACGCGAGACGGGAGGTTTGCCGCTGCCCGCAAGGCGCAAAGGATGCTTGAGCTCTTGCCCGCCCGAAAAGAGAGCTGGAATCAGGTCGTGAGATCCTGGAATGAATTGGCCGCGACGTATCTAACACACGAGGCTCTCAGTAGTTGGAGCGCCGCCGAGAAGCTCCGAGGCCTGAGGGCGATTTCAAGCACCAGCGTTCCTGTTGCTGGGCTTGGGTCGCCTCATCGAGGCGCTGCTTAATTCTGGTAAAGCCGCAATTCCCCTGTGCTGCGGGGCGAGCGTCTGCATGCACCTGTCGGATCCATGGCGGCCACGCTAGCCGCTTAAAAGCATGACAGCGCATTGAAACTGACCGTCAGGGCCACCGGAGGATATCTCCACCCGACCGGCGGCCCACTTGCGATGCTGTAGCACAAGAGCCGAAACCGGCATCTCAATGGCAGGCACGGCTTCGCGCTTTTCTTCGAACATATGCCAATGCCAGCGGGCCTAACACATCGAGATGAACGAAAGTCTCCGGATAGGCTATATCGTTTCGGTAGCTTCATTGCTCGAGAGCCGCTCAGGCCGATGTTCAGGGCCGTAAAAGGTGGTACGTCCGCCTGCCTTCGGCGCAGACGTGGCTGCTGCTCGACATGATGTCGCGGCGGCGTCAGTGCCGCTGCGAACGAAAACCGACAAATATCGGACAAAATCCGCAATTGGTGACGAAAAGTCCGGATTGGCTATATAATATGAGATCGTTGGATGGGGGAGCCCGATGTCGATCTATAACCCTTTGAGAGACAAGCTGGTCGCAAACAGCTCTGCCTCGCTCAAGATGACCTTTGCCGACATCGAGATGCTTATCGGTCGCTCCCTCCCGAAATCAGCGTATGAATATGATGCGTGGTGGGCCAACGAAGACCCCGTCAAAACAAATCACAGTCACAGCCTTGCGTGGACAGTTCCGGGGTATCAAGCCGAACCAAATCGATTGCAGCGGACAGTAACATTTCGGCGCAGGGGGTAGCATTTTCCGCAAAAGCGAATGCCTTGAACCTGGTTCGCTAATTCGACAATCGAGGATGCGTCGTGAATGAAAATGATCACGCGACACGACTAAGCCCGTATCGACAAGACATGATATTTCTTATCGCAGTAGCCTCTCCCTCCGTTGGCAGCAAGCAAGGGGCGGCCGGGCGCCGATACGCGTGCCGAGCTCGATCTTGGCGTCCCTCATCTCCGCCAGCAGAGCCACGGGATCGAGCGTGCGATAGCTCTCGAAGGCGCCGTTCGTTTGACGCCTTTGCTCAGCTTCGGATGCGCGAGAGCGCACTCAGGGATCATCGCCGCTTCGAGTTTGGGACGGAGCGGATCGGCGACCTTGCCGAACTGCGCCGTTGCAGCTTCTGCATCGAACTCGGTGACGATGAAGGCGAAGACGACACGGCGCCCGGTCTTCCAGCAACCGGCTCACGTGGCTGTTGGAGATGGGTGCCGTAGTCGGCCGCTCCGAGCGCAGTCGTTCAATACCGAACTCGGCTGGGAGTTCTGTGAGAGCTCCTGGAATAGCCAGTTCTCGGGATGTCGCTCGGCCTGTTTCGCGGCTCAAATTTCATGTATCGAAGAGGGTACTGGCCGTGATCGAGAAGGCCAGCCGCAGCAAGAAATTCTGGACTCTTAACTCGATGCGGCGCCGAGCCTTATCGCCGGCCCCTACACACGCCTCCGTCTTACTGCGGATGCATCGTCCGCCCGGAACGAAATGGATTGAATGCGGCTCGTCCGTCGAAGCTTCGCCGTAAGCGGGAACACTTGCATCCAATGGCCGACGAACGGTCGATACGGGCGGAACGAGGACACGCGGAGCAGCTGCAATCAGGAAACTGACTCGCTGTCGATGCGCTGACTCTTGTCATGCTGATGTGCTCGAAGCCGCGCAGGACGGGTAACCGCGATTAGACATTTTCGGGTCAAGCCACTTAATCAACAGTCGGCGGACAGCATCCGCGACCGACCCGACATGCACTTTGCCCATCGACCGGCCGCTCAGGCGGCGCTTGCGACCCCGTCAACTACCAACCCTTGCAGTTGATGGAGGTGGCGGAAACGTGGCAATCGTCGTCAATATCCCGTCGGGGGCGTCGAATTCGAAACTGGGATTCAGAAGAATAAAAAAATTGCTAGCGGGCACGGTAGCCCTCAACACGCTGGCTGCTCCTGCCTCTGCCGTTGATCCGGCCGCGCGGCCTTACTTCAAAGCGCCTCCGGCGGTCATTCCGATCTATGATTGGAGCGGCTTCTACGTCGGCAGTGCTGGGACGTGGTCAACGCCGGCGGCGTGGTCGTCGCTCCGCCCGTTGGCATGGGGCGCCATCATGCGACGGGAGGCACGGTGGGCGGTCACATCGGCTACCGCTGGCAAATAGCGAACTCGGTGTTCGGTCTGGAGACGCAGGGCAATTGGGCCGATTTCAAGGGCTCCAACGCGAACCTTGCTTTCGCAGGCGTCCGGGATGACTCCACGCTTGATGCATTCGGCCTGTTCACGGGCCAAGTCGGCTATGCTTGGAATAACGTGCTGCTCTATGTAAGAGGTGGGGCTGCAGTCGTCCGTGACAAATACCGGGTCTCCGATTTTGCGACCGGGCTCACTATCGACAACGGCAGCGAAACTCGTTGGGGCGGCACGGTAGGGGCGGGCCTTGAATTTGGCTTTGCTCCGAACTGGTCCATCGGCGTTGAATACGACCACCTGTTCATGGGTCGTCGGGATGTGGATTTCTTTTTTTCACCCGGACTCGTGGGTGTTCCGGTGGGCACTTTTGCAGGGACTGCCCGTATCGGTCAGGACGTCGATATCGGCTTGGTCCGTGTGAACTACCGGTGGGGTGGCGTGATCGCCACGACCTATTGATCGATCTTCGCCAAAATGGCGCGGGTTCGCACCAATATCCTGAGCCGCATCGCGGCATAGAAACCTTGGCAACAGGGACTCGCATCAATAGCGCTATCGGCTTCTTGTCGGTACATCGGCTCGAGCTGGTTAGGCGTGGTTCAAAGGAATCTGGCTGATCTGGTTATGACGCAGCGCCACGGCGAGATCGCGGCGAACTCAAGCGTGCTGCCGTGGTCGAACGCCAGCCGCTTAGTGGCTGGCTGCGCCGATTTCCCGGCCCCGTGCCTCCACCTGCATCACCGTCGGCTTTCCGGCCGTCGGAGAATGATGAGGCAAAAAATAGTTTTGTCGACCGTCGTAGTTAACCCGGCCCTCGCTTAGGGAGACACAGGTCATCGATTACAATCGTTCCGGTCGGCCGCAGCACGCTCATCGCACAGGCAGCGCACTGAAATGCGAGCCGAGGTGCGAGCCGGGCGCACCTTCGTGCTACGACTTGGTCGACCAGGTCGAGGCCGCACTGGCCACCTCGGACGAAAGGCCGACGAGCGGTCGAAGCGGCGCTCGTGCGAGGGTGGGACATAACGTCGACGACGTGATGGCTTGCGTCATCGTCGCTGCCGATCTCTGCGCCCGATCAGCCTGCCGAACCCCCGCTGGCGCGGATCAATTGGGAGCGCCTCGGAGAGCGGATGCAAAATCTCGAGAGGTGGATCGGCAGCGCTGAAGCGGAACTCTTGTGTTAGGACAGAAACGCGGCTGTCATCCGAGCCGCATTGCCAGCGTCTGCTCGTAGTAGATCACCTCCGCGAAGCCACGGCCGAGGAAGACCGCCAGTGGGTCGGCGACGAAATCAAACGCGAAGGGGGATGAAGAACAAATCGGTTTGCCTGATCCGACCGGGCTGCAATGAAGATGACCCCCTTTGACAGGGTTGCCCCTCTTTACAACTTCCGATTGCGTGATAGTAATCCCCTCTAGCCCTAAGAGGGGGGCGGCCGTGGCGATCATCGAGAACATTCGTCTGCTCAAGGGCGTAGCCGTGTTGCGCTGATTGACTTCATGAAGGTGGTTGACGAGACCCACCTCACCGACCTGCGGAAATACTGTAAACCCTAGCCGCCATCAGCAATGGAGCGCATGTACCGGCTTAACCCAACAAACCATCTGTGTGTCCGGCTTTGTCGCGCTGCAATCAAGACGCCACGATGAGGAGGTCCGGTTCTATGCCTTTGTCATGCTGGCGGGTGACGGCGACGACTATCGGCGCCTGCCGCTGTCAATGCCGCTAGCATGAATAAAATGGGCTAGATACGGCCGAAAGTCGCCCACACCCCGTCTTCGCCGTCCCAGCTGCCGCGGCTCGCCGCCTTGGAGTACTCCGTGGCGCGCTGCTCGAAGAAATTGGCGTGCTCGACGCCATTGAGAATCTCGACGAGCCACGGCAGCGGATGCGCCTTGAGCTGGGTGAACCCGCCCTCCTTCGCCTCGAAGAAGCCGAAGACCGGGGCAATCCGGAGTTGGGCCAGTCGCCAGTCGGCGACGTAGCGGACGTAGGCGTGGATATGCTCAGGCAGCATCCCCTCGATCTTGCCAAGGCCGAAGGCGAGCTCGACGAAGTTCTCCTCCAGCTTCACCATGGTCTTGGCTACGTCGACAATGTCGTCGCGGACGGGGCGCGTCACCGCGCCGGTTTCGCGGTGCCATTCGTGAAATAGCTTGATGATGCCCTCGCAGTGGAGACTCTCGTCGCGCACTGACCAGCTTACGATCTGTCCCATGCCGTTCATTTTGTTGTGGCGTGGGAAGTTGAGCAGCATGGCGAAGCTGGCGAACAAGGCCATGCCTTCGGTGAAGGCGCCGAACATCGCCAGGGTACGGGCGACATCCGCCACGCTGTCGACGCCGAACTCGTGCATGTAGTCCGCCTTGGCGCGCATCTGCGCATAGCCGCGGAATGCCTCGAACTCGGTCTTAGGCATACCGAGCGTCTTGAGTAGCAGGGCATAGGCGTCGATATGAACCGTCTCCATGTTAGTGAAAGCGGCCATCATCATCTGGACGGTGAGTGGCTGGAAGATCGGAATGTACCGCTTGAAATAGTTGTCGCCGACCTCGATGTCCGACTGAGTGAAGAAACGGAAGATCTGGGTGAGCAGCGCGCGCTCGCTGTCGGTGACGCGGCCCGAAGCCCAGTCGTTGAGGTCGGCGCCGAGCGGCACCTCCTCGCCCATCCAGTGGGTCTGCTGCTGGCGCTTCCAGAACTCGTAAGCCCAGGCATAGCGATCGACGTCGTAGCTGCCGGTCGAGTCAAGGAGGCCGACGCGTCCCTTGCCGATCAACGTGCGCGGATCGGCGCGCGATAGATCGATCACTGACATGCGAGGCACTCCTCATAGTCGGTGCGCTGCCGCGCCGGCTGCTGCGTCGGCGTTGCATCCCCGGCAATCTTGCCGGCGAACGCCGCGCGCGAGATCGACTTTGATCGACAGTAGTAGAGGCTCTTCACCCCACGCTTCCACGCCGTCCAGTGCAGCATGTGGAGGTCCCACTTATCGACGTCGGCCGGCAGATAGAGGTTGATCGACTGGCTCTGGCAAATCAACGCGGCGCGGTCGGCGGCAAGCTCGACGATCCAGCGCTGGTCGATCTCGAAGGCGGTGCGAAAGATCGCTTTCTCGTGCTCCGACAGGACGTCGAGATGGGCGACCGATCCGTCGTGCGCGATGATCGACTCCCAGGTCGCCGAGGTGTCGGCGCCTTTCGCGGCCAGCACCTTAGCGAGGTGCGGATTGCGCACCGAGATGGCGCCGGATAGCGTCTTGTGGGTGTAGATGTTGGCCGGGATCGGCTCAGTGCAGGCGCTGGTGCCCCCGCAGATGATGCTGATCGAGGCGGTCGGCGCGATTGCGATCTTGTGGCTGAAGCGCGCCATCACGCCGCGTTCCAGGGCATCCGGGCACGGGCCACGCTCGCGAGCGAGCGCCACGGATGCGGCGTCGGCTTCGCGACGGAGTTTTCGGAACATGTTCAGATTGAATGACTTGGCCAAGGTACCCTCCATTGGAATGCCCTTGGCCTGGAGAAACGAGTGGAAGCCCATGACGCCGAGGCCAACGGAGCGCTCGCGCAGGGCGGCGTAGCGGGCACGCTTCATTCCGTCCGGCGCCACCGTGATGAAGTGCGTGAGCACGTTGTCTAGGAAGCGCATGACGTCCTCTATGAAGCCGGGCTCCTCATTCCACTGGTCCCAGGTCTCGAGGTTGAGCGACGACAGGCAGCAAACCGCGGTGCGCTCCTCGCCGCGATGATCGATGCCGGTCGACAGGGTAATCTCGCTGCACAGGTTGGAGGTCGAGACCTCGAGGCCGAGCTCGCGCTGGTGCTTGGGGAGCGCACGGTTCACGGTGTCGATGAACAAGAGATAAGGCTCGCCGGTCTGCAGCCGGTTCTCAAGGATGCGTTGCCACAGCTGGCGGGCGTCGATCTCGCGGACGACCTCGTTAGTCTTCGGGCTGCGCAGAGCGAATGCGGTGCCGGCGCCCACGGCACACATGAACTCGTCGGTGACGTTGATGCCGTGATGTAGGTTGAGGCTCTTGCGGTTGAAGTCACCAGACGCCTTGCGGATCTCGAGGAACTCCTCGATCTCGGGATGGTGGATATCGAGATAGACCGCCGCCGAGCCGCGCCGCAACGAGCCCTGGCTGATCGCCAGCGTGAGGCCGTCCGTGACGTGGATGAACGGGATGATGCCCGAGGTGACGCCGCCCCTCGCCTTCTCGCCGATTGAGCGAACATTACCCCAGTAGGTGCCGATGCCGCCGCCATTGGAAGCAAGCCAGACGTTCTCGTTCCAGGTGCCGACGATGCCTTCGAGCGAGTCCGACACTGAGTTAAGGAAGCACGAGATCGGAAGGCCGCGCGTCGTGCCGCCGTTGGAGAGCACCGGTGTGGCCGGCATGAACCACAGCCGAGACATCGCATCATATAGACGTTGGGCATGCGCAACATTGTCCGCGAAGGCGCAAGACACTCGGGCGAACATGTCCTGGAGGCCTTCGCCGGCGAGCAGATAGCGGTCGGTCAGCGTCAGCCTACCAAACGAGGTCAGCAGGTCGTCGCGCGACCGATCGAGCGAAAGGTCAGACGGAGTTGGCGATCGCGCGGGGGGCCTCGGCAGGGGAGCCGGCAATGCTGGGGGCTGCACAAGACACAGTTCAGGTGTGGTAGGCTTTGCCTGCGCTGAGGGCTGCCGCACACTCGGCAGCTCAATGAGATGACCATACTGATCGAAATCGTAAGACGCCGACATCGGCAACCCCGTGATATTTGGGGGCTGGGACCGTGCGGACGACTTGCGAGGGGACCGGGCAAATGTCCCCGGCTGCAAGCGACCCACCGGGCACCCCGCCCGAGGACATGGGTTCTGTCGCGGTAGGTTTCCTGGCTCGCGGGTCGCTGCGGCTGTCGGCCTTCCCAGCGCTGTCGCGCTAATGCCTCGGAATAGCCGCTGCCGACACAATGGGTTCCCCCCTAACACCGTGCCACCATATATGCGAATTTAAAACCACTACGACACCACATATAGAAGCCTTTGCCCAGACTCGTCAAGACGGCACAGTCAAGTTAACCAGTTGGAGCAGCCCCGAGGTCGAGGTTCGAAATTCGCCGAGCGCCTGTCCTGAGAGCCTCACTCAAAAAACATAGATGTCTCAAGGCCTGGCCAATCGGCGAGTTAGGAGCCTCAGATGGGCGACGAGCGGCCAGGCGAGCTCGGTAGCGGCGGAACCTTCGAAGTCTTTGCAGAGATGCCCACATCTGCCGAGCCACGCAAAGGTGCGCTCGACGACCCAGCGCCTGCGATCGGCCAAGATGTGCTCAAACCTTTGGAAGTGGCGTCGCAAATTCTCCAACAGGGGAACAGCAACCCTGGACATCCTGAATGTTGGCATCGATCGGTTCGCGGTCCGCGAATTGAGTTGGGCCGGATCGGGTTTCGGTAGCCATACGCGTCTCGCCATTCATCGCTTTCTGTGGCCTTAGATCAAAAATTGTCTGGAGCCCGACCGCAAATCGATGCAGCCGCCCGTGGCAATATCCCAGCTTAGTGGATTTGACCCCGCCAGCTCTCACATCAGACGTGCCAACTTTGCCGAAGAGACGATTGGTATGCTTTTCGCAGGCCCGGCGAGCCGCCTCACGTGCTCAGTTGTCTGGCCGCGAACATAAGCCGTCCTGACCGAACGCGGTCATGTCAGGTTATTGGCAATCAATCCTAACGGGATGAGGCGGAGCTATGCTTGAGTCTGGGTGACGAGCCGATCCGGCGGCGCGGCCTTGCTGGGTCGGAATGAAGCCGTTCGCAACATTGGCGTGAGCGGCGGCGAAGAACCGTGTTGTATCTCACCAACGACCTTGAAGCCGTGACGTTGGTAAAAGGGAATGTTTTCAGGGTTCGAACTTTCGAGGTAGGCAACAATGCCGTCCTCATCGCATCGTTGAAGGGCGTAGTTCATCAGCAACGTGCCAAGCCCTTTTCCGACCCAGTTCGGATCGACGGCAATGAGTGGCAGATACCAATGTGGCTCGTGGGGACGATGTTCGGCCATTCTCCGCCGCAAGTGTGCCATATCCTCGGTAATCTCCGGGCGCAGGGATAGCGCCATGATTGCATCCAATGCCTCCTCATCTTGCTGCACGTTGGGAGGCAGCCACAGGGCCGCGCCACGAATCTCTCCCGCGACGTAGGCTGTGCCATGTGCAAATGCTCGGCCCCCACAGGCGTCAATGAACTGAGGCATGCTTCTAAGGTATTGCCTTGGGTCAGGCCAGCTCCAACGCATCAACGGATCCGCGGCAAAGCCGAGCACAATTGTCCAGACAGTGCTTGCACGAATGTTTGCGTTCGCAGATCTGATATCTGATTCTTCTGTCATGAAGTCGTTTCGGGGCTCTGTTTTGGCATTGGCCTTCCAAGGAGGAGCATGGCATCGACACATCTGACGGTGAGCGGAATGGATGCACCGACGGGGACTCGCCGGGTGCATTTGGTTTCCCTTCCGAGATCTCCGCCTGTCTCAGACGGCTGACTTTGACGGCCACTTCGGACGAAGGCTCCTTGGTAGGCAATGCTTGGATCTACATATTCCTGGCGGGCTTCTGCGCTTCCACGCCCTATCTGGAACCCGCCCCGCCCTTCCCAAGGAAGCTCCGACGTTCTCAAGGTCGACACGGTTCGGCAGCCTGCAACCGTCCGCGAAGGGAATGACATGAGGACGCCTTTGATATTGCAAGTGCGAAGAAGTCAGGGCATGGCGAACATCGGGCGATGGCTGCCTGAACCGGGCTCCGGCACGAGCAAACAGCCAGCCAAGTGTCGCGCGTCGAGGTCCAGACTAGGCAAGGAATCATCACCTCGTCTCGTATTGAGCGGTTCTCGTAAGTTTCTTGGTCAAAACACATGCTAAGTGCGAAACCTCCATTGCCAACGTCGTGTCCGCGGTCACCGGCAGAGAGAGCTTTCGTCTGCGAGACTCATATGCGTAGTACAGCGGCTTTCCAATTATCGCATGTTGTCCGCGCTCCTTGATGTTCTTGTCTCGGCGCATCATCGCCGCGATTCGCGATTGTCGGATCAAGGCAACGGGACTGGATACCACGACGCTGCCGCCGTCGACCTACTGAACAACGCAACTTGGGATCGCGCGAGAGCTTTCGTGCATTGATTGATCGTCAGGCGTGTCGATCGCTCGCACAACGGCGTTAGCTCTATCGAGCGAAAACGTTGCTGTCGTGCCCTCGTCGTACTTGACGCCCAGGTCAGTTGTATCCGCCGCGATCCTTGCCATAGTGGGAAAGACAGCAGGCTGACGTAGTTGCGTGAGTAACTCTCGTAAAAGAGGTTTTTGGCCACAAGCGTTGATGGCTTCGTAGGACTTGTTCCAACTCACTCCCTGATCGGAACGGTTTGGAAGATTTCTTGGCGCTGGTATGCTTGCCACACCAGGTCCGAGATCCACGTGGTGAGTCATGTTGTTTCGTTCTGTCTTGGAAAACTGTAGTCGTCGGGGCAGCATATCAGAAGGCAATGTAGCGAAGACCTCCCCAGAATAGGTAGGGATCTATCCGCCCTTGATGCTGAGTTGGCCCGGGTTCAACCTTGAGCATAGTCTGTCGAACGCCATCCGGAACTGCCCCCTTTTCGTCATGAAGAACTGCCCCCACCATCGGACGTTTGATGGTCGCTTCCGCCGGTGACGGGACGGAGGGAGGCGGAGCCGACCGGACGGCCGTCACCGGCGGTCGGCGGTTTGATGAAGCCACTCTTGGCGCGGAGTCGGTAGCTGTCGCCGCGGATCGTCAGCACGTGGCGGTGGTGCAGGAGCCGGTCGAGGATCGCGGCAAGAAGACGCGCCTCCAGTAGACGATCCACCGGAAGCGGCGGATCTGCTTTGAGGCCGTCGTCTACGTTCGCCAGTCGACGGCAGACCAGGTCATCAACAACCGCGAGAGCGAGCGCCGCTAGTACGGCTTGGCCGACCTTGCCCGGCAGCTGGGCTGGAGCGAGGTGGCCGCAATCGACGACGAACTCGGTCGCTCTGGTGGCGGCACCGCGCGTCCCGGTTTCGAGAAGCTGCTCGCCGCCATTTGCGAAGGGCAAGTTGGCGCTGTGGTCTCGAGTGAGGCCTCTCGGCTGGCGCGCAACGGCAGGATTGGCATACGCTCCTGGAGTTCTACGGGCTCGTTGGAACACTGATCGTCGATGAGGATGGCGTCGACGATCCTCGCCATCCCAACGATCGCCTTCTGCTGGCATGAAAGGCACGATGAGCGAGATGGAGCTGTCTATCGTTCGGCAACGCTCGCTTGAAGCCTTGGAGCAGAAGGCACGCAGGGGTGAGCTCTTCCTCAACGTCGCCATCGGCTATCTCAAGGTCTCCAACGATCGGATCGACAAGGACCCTGATCGGCGCATTCAGGAGGCGCTCGCACTCGTGTTCACCAAGTTTGCCGAGATGCAGACACCGCGCCAGGTCCACCTCTGCTTACGGCAGGAGCGAATCACTTTGCCCGGGGGGCGGCCATGGCCCCGAGGGCCGCCACGTCGAATGGAAGTTACCAGTGTACAATACGATCTACCACATCCTGACCAATCCCGCCTATGCTGGCGCCTATGTCTTCGGGCGCTCGGGCAGTCGGGTGACGATCGAGGCCGGCCGCAAGAGGATCGTGCGGGGCTTCCGGCGCGAGCGCAACGACTGGGAGGTTTTGATCAAGGACCACCATGAGGGCTACATTACGTGGGCGGAGTTCGAGAAGAATCAGGGCCTGATCACCGACAACGCCAACGGAAAACGCTTCATGAGTCGAGGCTCGGTTCGCAGCGGCGAAGGCCGGCTCGCGGGTTCTTCGTTGCGGCCACTGCGGCCGCAAACTTCACGTTACCTACAGCGGTACGCACAGTACTGTCGGGCGGTATCATTGCCGCGGTAGCCAGATCAACCATGGTGGAGACCCGTGCATCTCATTAGGCGGTCTGCGCGCGGATCGCGCGATCAGCGCGGAGGTCATCGCGCGGCTGCAGCCGCTGGGTATACAGGCAGCGCTGGCGGCCATGGAAGCGCGCGGCTGTGAACACGCCGACAAGCTGCGTCAGCTCGAGTTGACTCTGGAGCAGGCACGCTACGAGGCAACTCGCGCTCCTCGGCGATACGAGGCTGTCGATTCGGACAATCGCCTTGTTGCCGGCGAGCTGGAGCGGCGCTGGAACGAACGCCTGGTCGCTGTCCGCGAGCTTGAGGGCAAGCGCGACACGTTGTTGGCTACGCCGGAGATGACGTTGAGCGACATCGATCGCGATCGGTTACTTGCGCTTGATTCCGAACTCAAGAGAGCTTGGGAAAGTCCGGGTGCAACAGCTGCGACGCGCAACAGGATCATCCGAAGCTTCATCAATGAGATCGTTGTGCGCATGCGCGACGAGGTGCTGGACTTGATTGTCCACTGGCATGGCGGCGATCACACGGCATTGCAGGTGAGGAGGAACCGCACCGGCGAGCACCGCGGCGGATGTGGTCGATCTCGTTCGTGTCCTCGCGCGTCAGATGCCCGACAGCATCATCGCCGCGGTTCTCAACCGCGCCAGTAGGTCGACAGGGCGTGGCAACAGTTGGGCCCGCGTCCGCGTCCGCGTTCGCAGTCTGCGCAACCAACACGCCATCGCGGCCTACCGAGAGGACGAGCGCGCCCAGCTGCGTTGAAAGTCAGTCCTTCGACGGCTCGCCGTCTGATCGAAGAACAGAGCTTGCCTGCGCAGCAGCTGTGCAAAGGCGCACCGTGGATGGTCAAAGCGGTTGATCTGGAACATCCCCAAGTCAAGGGCGCGGCGGTTCCGGCGGCCATCGTCTGGCGATCCGGGTCAAAAAGAAACTCAACTCCAAGGGGGTAGCGAGGTGGGCAGCATGAACCTGACTCGAGCGCGCGAGCAGCAGCACGTTCTCGCCGTTGGCGATCCAACGTGACGGCGGCCAGGTCGCGGATCTGCTTCGGTCGATCGACGGCTGCGTCTATGATCCTTGCGCACGACCTCGCGCTCGCACAGTAGGATCAGCGTCTCACGCGCCGACAGGTTCACGCGCGCCGTCTCGTCGGGCAGGTTGTCGAGCTGGTCGCGGATGCCGGAGAGCTGCGAGCGCGCCAGCATGGCCCCCAGCCAATCGATTGGTGCTTCGGTGACCTTCTTTGTACGCACCATCAGAAGCTCCCTCCGATCGTAGCTTCGTATTCGGCAAGAGGACGTAACAACGAGGGCAGTGGTGAAGGCGCCGGCACTGTCGGTGTCGCGGTTGCTGGTTGGCAGACCGCGCCATCGCGACAGGCAACCCCGTCGAGGTGGGCGAACTCGACGATCCGCAGCCGGCGATCCTCCGATTGCCTGTGACCGCAACCTCGCGCATGCCATGGTGGATGCGCACCTCGCCAGCCGCGACCGTCACCGCCACGCGCTCGCTGATCAGCCGCCAGGGTACCGTAGTTGTTCGTATCGATCTCGACAGCACAATCGTTGCCGACGACGCGGGCCAGTTCGCGCGGCGATCCGAGCGACGCCGAGCGGCTTCGACCGGTGTACCTCGTCACACGCAAAGCGAGTGATCGGCGCCACGCCCGTCGTGCCGTGGATACGTACGTTCGCCACCCCGCCCTCCCACTCGGCGAGATGCGTCTCGAATGCCTCCCAGCTCGCGAAGGAATGCCCCGCGATCACGCTCTTCTTCACGTAGCGGACGCCATTCTCCGTCTTGCCCTTTGTGCGCGCCCGATACGGTGCGCAGGCGCGAGGACGGAAGCCCCAATGCTTCGCGAACGTGATGAGCTTGTCGTCAAACTGAACCGACCGGCTCACCTGTCGTGGCGCACCACGAGCGCGCGTGGATTGTCCTTCAGCACTTCCTCCGGCAAGGTCGTGAATGCGCTCTCGAGCCCAGCGAACCAGTGCTCTTGCTTTTCGGCGCGGGTCGCCACGAACACAAATGCTTTGACCTTCGCCCCGCCGATATCGACCAGACGCTCGCCGAAGTCGATCTGTAGCTGCCGCCCCGGGGGCGTCTCGAACCGGGTCGTCGCCAGAGCTTCGGCCTTCAGTGCCTGGCGGTAGGGCTGCACGGCGCGTCGCAGCGTTCGCCGGCTGACCGCCAAGCCGTTTTCGGCCAACAGGTCGTGACGGACCGCATCCGCATTGCCGCGATGTCGAATGAACCTCTCGCGCAGCCAGCCTTCAAGGCCATGACCCGCTTCGCCCGCTCAGGCGACTTGAAGGCTTCACCCACCCGCGCCACGTAGTCCTTCACCGTCTGCAGCCCAGCTGGCGCGCAATCCGCTTCAGACCTCACCCACACACCCTCAGGTGCAACATCTCCGTCACGTCATCCGGCGTATTCATCACCTGCCCCTGTGAATTACTCCACGACAAGCCTTTGATTCGTTAGAGCTGGCCCCGCAAATTCGGACAGTAGCTTGAGTGGATTTTCTGCCTGACAGCGGCGAGGATTCTTGCTGCGAATCAGGAGCGAAGATGACGAAGAAGAGCCGCCGGACGCATTCTCCGGCATTCAAGGCGAAGGTTGCTTTGGCTGCGGTCAAAGGAGACAAGACACTGGCGGAGCTGGCGCAACTGTTTGATGTTCATCCGAACCAGATCACGATCTGGAAAAACCAGCTCCTGGAAGGCGCCGCCGGCGTGTTTGGGCATGACAAGACATCGGCCGAGACGCCGGTCGATTTGAAGGCGTTGCATGCCAAGATCGGCGAGCTGGCGTTGGAAAACGATTTTTTGTCCGGCGCGCTCACCAAGGCGGGCCTGCTGAGCGCAAAGCGATGATCGACCGCGGTCATGATCTTTCTATCGTGCGCCAGGCGAAGGTCCTGAAGCTGGCTCGCAGCACGGTCTACTATGAACCTCGGCCAGTTTCGGCCGAGGACCTTGCCTTGATGCGTCGGCTCGATGAGCTGCATCTCGATTATCCCTTCGCGGGAGCGCGTATGCTGCGATCGTTGCTGCGGCGGGAGGGGGTATACGCCGGTCGCCGCCACATCGCGACGCTGATGAAGCGCATGGGGATCGAGGCGGTCTATCGTCGCCCGAACACGAGCAAGCCGGCTCCGGGTCACAAGATCTACCCGTACCTGTTGCGCGGATTGAAGATCGAGCGGCCCGACCATGCGTGGGCAATGGACATCACCTACATTCCGATGCGGCGTGGCTTCGTCTATCTCGCGGCGGTCGTCGATGTGTTCAGCCGACGGGTCCTGGCCCATCGCGTCTCGATCACAATGGAGGCGGCCTTCTGCGTCCAAGCGGTCCAGGAGGCGTTGGCGAAGCACGGCAGACCCGAGATTTTCAACACGGATCAGGGCAGCCAGTTCACCAGCCTCGAGTTCACCGATGTGCTGCTGGACGCGAAGATCGCCATCAGCATGGACGGCAAGGGCGCCTGGCGCGACAACGTGTTTGTCGAGCGGCTCTGGCGCACGGTCAAATACGAAGAAGTTTATCTCCGCGCCTACGACAGCGTGTCCGAGGCGCGAGCGTCAATTGCCAAGTATCTGGCCTTCTACAATCAGGGACGCCCTCACTCGAGCCTTGACGGGCGCACGCCCGACGAGGCTTACTTCGGCACGCAAGCTATGGTGATGGCCGCATGACCGTCGCCGACGATTTTGTCGTCGCTCTGGTCGGGCTACGCCCTCCCGACGCAACGACAAAATCGTAAAGCCCCGCGTTCAGCATAACCCGGCAGGAATCCACTTAAATCCAGCGGGGCGCTGTCCAAACAACCGGGGCCAGCTCTGTTCCTCGTTCATTCGCTCTCTCCTCGGCTATCCAAGGAGGGGGCAATTCCTCGTGACGTCGAGGGGGCAGTTTTCGATGGCGCGCGCGACAGCGAGCCGACTTTGTTGTATCAGTCTGGCTCTGCCCTTTGGCAGAGCCAGAAAGCCAAACAAGCTCGGCCGAAGCTGTCTCGATGGGAGAACTCCAGCCATCTTGGGACGTCAAACAGCACGCGCCATGTTCGATGCGGAGCGCGTTTTCGTACGATCGCTGTCGCTACTGTCGATCAGGTTGGCAGCAGCCATGTGCACTCCACGACAACATACTCCGGAATGCTGTCCAGCGAGGACTTGCCGACGGCCCGAATTTGACGCGTCTGAATGCCAACGGGCGATCGAAGCGATTACCCCTTCTGGGAGTAAAGAGTCGGAATTCGGTGGAGGAGCTCGCCCGGACCTCAACGACGAAAAATCAATGGGGCCGCGAGACGATGCAGTCCCGCGGCCTCGCCACCGGAATTTAGTGAAAAGACAGTTTAAGTATAAAATCCCTCAGCCGGTGTTCTTTCAAGTAGAACACCGTGTTCCAACACTTGCCAATCCGGACAGCTACGGGGAAACGCGTGCAACCGCAGACCAATGCGGCCGCGAGATCGATGAAGAAGCCGGTAAAATTACGGTTCGCCTGTCCTATTCGCCTGTCATAACGGGTGCCAAGCGTCGAAAGAGTGTATCAGCGAGCAGAAGCAGCGCTCGATGCTATGCGCTGTTTGTAGTCGTCGGCGTCGTGCGTAATGGTGATCCTGCAGGTGCCGTTTGAGCGTATCATTGCTGTTGCGCTGATTGCGCGATGTTCGTGCATAACTGCCGGTTGCCGAGGCCCGCTTCAGCGTACGGCTTCCGTTCGCTTAAACCATTTCCTCGGTAAGCCAATGTAGTAGCCGCGCATGCGAAGCTCTGCCTCTCATCTATTGATGTGTTTCGCAAGCGGAACACACCACCGACACGATTGATTATTGCCTCACGCATCTCACGCGCATCGCGTGACGGAGACTTCGCGACGACCGACCTAGTGCTGACGCCAGAGGCCGCCACGCCAGCGGCCGGATCGGTACTCGCGGCTCGTTGCTGGGAAGTCCGGCCTTCAGACCGGCGTGTCGTAGGTGATGGGATAACGCTCTGGAAACGGCCCTCCTGCGTAGTCAATCTCCGCGGCGGGACGGACGCCCCGGATTTGCAGGATGCGGCGAACGATTTCCGGAACTTGGATGCGGCTGATCTGGTCGCCGAGGCAGGTGTGCATCCCGTAGCCCAGATGCATGTAGACCGACTCCGGCCGGTCGATCGCGAAGCTGGACGGCGCCGGCAGTTGCAAGCCATCGCGCATCGCCGACCGGGTCGAGATCAGCACCGTGCTGCCGGCCTTGATTGTCGTCGCGCGCAGCGAGCCCTTGGCTATCCGGTAATCGGTCCGGCAGTGGCGCACCACGAACGGATTGATCGGGTTGAAGCGCAGCGCTTCCCAGCAATAGCGATACATCAGATGGTCGTTGTTGCTGCTGGCGACGTCGATGGCCTCCTTCAGGATCCTCGGGCGCTTGAACAACTCGTCGAGCAGCTGCACGATGGCCGCCGATGTGGTCTCAATCCCGCCGACCAGTGTGCCCATCATATTGGTAATAATGCGTTCGTCGGCGAAGCCGATCGAATCGTCAAAATGGCTATTCAGCAGGCGGCTGAACACGTCCTCGAGCGGCGCCCCATTTTTCAGCTGCTCGCGCCGCTGCGGGAGCAGTTGTGTCAGATAGGCGCGCATCTCCTGCCCAGCGTCAATGTTGTCCTGGTGCACCTTCGGATCTTTGTCCAGGTTGTGAAACATGTCATATTGCGTCGCGCGCGACCAGCGGAACATCGAGGCCAGATCGGGGCCGGGAAAGCCGAAATATTCTCGGGTCAGCTGAATGGGCACCAGGCGCGACAACGTGCTGACCACCTCGATCTGGTTCTGGGTATAGATCTGCTTTTCGACAGACGCATTGGCGAGGCTGCGCACCTTCTGGCGAATTGCCGGCAGATCCTCCATGCGCATGAAGGCGCGCATGATACCCTTGTCGCGCTGGTTTATTTCGGTGCAGTCGCGGCCGAGCATGAAGGGGCCGACCGAAGGGTCCATCATTGGCGCATAGGTGACGTTGAAGATGTCGGGGCGGCTCAGCGCTTCCTGCACGTCGGGGAAGCGGGTGATGAACACCGGCCCCGCGGCGCCCAACGCCAGGTTGGGCCTGACGCGCCGGATGAATGCGAACAATGCATCCGGATGTTTGGCGATCATCCATTTCAGGAACTTCGCCGCCGGCCCCTGTTTCTGTTCCGCCATTGCTGCCGCACCCTAACTCCGAAAAGCTTCGCCTGGTCGGTCGATCCGGGCTTCCGTCCACCTTTCCCCCTGCGGGAGCGAGATGGTCTTCGCTATTGCTCCAGTTGGAGCTGACCCAATCAATTTCAGATCGACTTGAGGAACTCGATGATTGCGTTGCGCTCCTCCGGAGACAGCGCAGGGCCAATGACGCCCTCATGCTTCTCGTTCGAGAATTCGTGGCCGGTATTGCGATTGGCGGGCCTCGACGTATCGATGATGAAGTAGCCCTTGCTGTCGTAGGTCCTGCCTTCAGGAGCGACCGTCCGTGTCACGATACCGACGCGGACAGGATCGAAGCTGGGCTCACCGAGCAGGAAGACTTGTGGGCGCTCCGCAACCGGGCTGAGCAGATCGTAGATCGTCGGCACCGAGCCGTTGTGCAGGAACGGCGCAGTCGCCCATACGCCGTTCAGCGGACGCGCCTTATAGCCGAAACCTGCCGCTAGACAGTTCGGCCGATCGCCTTCGATCTCCGCTTGGACCGTCCCGGTCGACCGAAGCCATTCGTCGATGCCGGATTGGACCACGGCGCCGAGCGCAAGCGCGTAGAGTTGCATCGCATGGTCCGAGAGGTGGATCGTATCCAGCGTGTTGTCAGCCTTCCGTTGGCAGACATCGATGTCGAGGCCGAGCCCTGGGCTGCTCTGGCCCGCCCTGGCCAGTTCGCTGCCGGCGGTGTCCACGGTGCGATTGCGCAGCACGTCGCCCTGGGCCGGATCGGTGCCGATATGGCTTTGCTTGATGATCTTGACGTTGAGTACGGATTCCCTCGTCTGCTTCTCCTGCCCATCGCGACCGCGCCAGCGGATAGGGCCGAAGTTCTTCCAGAACTCCGCGTCCGGGGCCTTGCCGTGCACGATGTCCGGCGTCAGCGCTGGAAGATGGCAGCCGCTGCAATGTTTGTCGTAGAGTTGGGCTCCCACGGCGGCCTTGGCTTTGTCGATCGCAGGAAAGCTGTCGGGCCAGGCTGGCGCATTCAGTCCGGTGAAGGCTTTCGCCACCAGCGGCAGGTCCTTTCCAGCGAGCTGTTGTTCGATCCAGTGCAGATTATCGAAGGGGATGCTGCTGGCAAAACGTCCCCCCTTGGGCGGGGCGGTGAGGTTGAGCTCCGCCGAAACCCCCATCGCCTCGCCGGCATTGCGCACCAATGGCTGCATAATCGAGCCGTCGTACTGCACCCAATCGAACCATGACGATGTCCAGATGTGCGGGTAGCTGACAGGGGCGTTGAGGTTGACGTAGTTGCCGTAGCGCTTGGGGTCGAGTGCGAACACCTGGTTGCCGATGCGATTGAGCGCATCGAGGCGGGTAAACCCTTCCGTGACGTCGATCCCAGCGGGCTGATCGATCAGAGCACCAAGTATTCCATCGAGCTCCTTGGACAGTTGGACGCGTGTAAGATCGCTGTACTCGGTTCCTAAAACGCGCTTCGCGAACCGCCCGAAGCGACCGTCGAAGAAGGGTAGCTTTGCCGACAAAGCGGTCTGTGCGAGCGCAGCGCGGAGCGCATTTGTCAATTGACCGAGATCGGTCACGGCGGGGCCGCCTTCAATGACATAGCGCTTCTCTTTGAAGATCAGTTGGCCGGTATGGCACGCGGCACAGGTCAATCCAACGGCAGTCTCCTTACGCGAAAGTCCGCGGATCGACTGAAACGGCGAATATGCAAAGCCGATCGGCAAACCGTACTCATTGTTCTCGCTTTCGGCAGACTCTATGAATCCAAACCGCAGTAAATAGCGGTTGTCAGAAAACCGTTCTCGTTTGAAAAAGGGGATAGCGAAAGGCGAGTTCAGCGGCGCTTCCAGGGCGAGAAACCATGACAGCGGGATCGGTAAGGTCTGCGTGCCCTGGGCTTTATGATGGAATCGATCGGCGTCTTCGGCGTTCCAGCCCTGATCGAGCGAAACCTGCTCGCTCGCGGAAACCGGTTCAGGGAGACCAGGCGGCGTCAGAGCTTCGATTGTCGCGCCAAGCTGGGAGCTGGTCATGACTGCGATCAAAGCAATGACCACGATGATCGCCAGAAGAACAAGAAAGCGTCGCCACCAAAGGCGCCGAATTGCGCTGGTAACTGTCGACATGGCTCCCCCGTGTCAGCGAACGGCCTCCAGCAGAGAGCCGTGCAAACAGTAATACTACAACTACATGATCTTGTAGGCTTACCCCTGCTGTTGACGTCCTTGAGACGCGATCACTATTCTTTCTGACGTCACAATCGGTGGTCTGTGGAATGGGCGAACTTGACCGCATAACAAGAACATCTAGAGCGTTCGGACGAGCTCTTGTTCGAGCCGCCATCCCATCCTCGCGATCGAATTTGCAGTGACGTTGGGTCCGCTGTGGGAGATCGGGGGGCTGTAATCCGCGGGAACGCGAGCGAACGGAATTGGCCGGGCGCCTGAGGGCAATAGGCTCGCACTCGGAGATCAGGACTCCGTAGGGCGCAATGACCATGAGCATACATCCGGCCACGCCGATCACGATGATGCAGACGGCGAATTCGAGCCAAGCAACGCGGCTACCATTTAACGGCTTCGTTTGGCAAGCACGATGACGGCGCGGCTGACCTGAATTAGCAGCATCGGCGTCAGGCTGTAGCCCGCGACAATGCTCCACATCGTGAGCGTCGGTGGCAGACGTGGAAGACCTCTGTCATCGGCGGCCAGTAGAGAGGGACTGCGAGCAGAGGGCCGTACAGGCCGAGCGCAGCCAGACCCATGGATTGCGCGTGAACTCGTTGAAAACGGTACCGGAGCGGCTGCTGCGCATGGCGACGACGCGCCAGAGTTGTGCGAATGCGACGGCGAGGAATGTGGTGGTGACTATGGCCTCGCCCGTCCAGCCGGGCCGAAACCGCCAGTGTCCCCGCGGTTCTCGCGCTTACGAAGGAAGGCCTCATATCCCTCCGGGTCAACCTCCTTCAGGCGGTTCAGCGCGCGCTTAGCTTCCAGATCGGCGGACTTGCTATGACGCTGTTTGATCTTTTTACTTTTGCTTCCATCTCTGCGAGCTGTCCCGTTGCTGTTGGTACACTCTCGGGTATTGTCTCGAGCTTCGCGCTTGGTCGCGTCTCTTCGAGGCCTTCGACGCACCGATTGGGATGACGAGATGCTGCGGCTCGAATTGAACGACCTTCTCGAAGGTGGGTTTGAGCCGCTCGACGATCTGCACGAGGCCGTCCAGGCGCTGCTCGACCATCCGCGGCGGCGGCGGCGGCGGCTCCGGCGGCCTGCTGCCCGCAGGGCTGATCCAAGCGACCAAGTTTGCATCGTCGCTGTTGAAATGGTTGAAGTCGAGTCGACGTCAGCATCGTCACCTCCGGAGACGTCGGCGTCGCGGCACCGGAAGCTCTGGCAGTATTCCGAGAACGGCACGATCCCCGGCACCGACGACACCTAGCAAGGGATCGACTGCATGGCCCATCCTTCCGCGCAAACGCTCGGGTACCCACGCTAGTAGCCGTGTGCGAGCAGTAACGCCGTCGTGGTCTAGTCATCTGGAACGGAAGTTCGTGACATTAGTTGATCGCTCGGATCTCTAGAGAGGAGAGCGCTCGTGGCGAATGCAGGTGTGAAAGGCCGGCCGATCGCGCCGTTGGTGCTGAGTTCGCAGGAGCGGGCGTACTTGGAGAGGCAAGTTCGTCGTCATCGTGTAGCCCGATCGCTATCTGAGCGATGCCGCGCGATCCTGCGGTGTGCAGTTGGTCTGCCAAGCAAGTCTGTGGCTGCCGAACTTGGCATCCATGAACACACCGTCGGCAAGTGGCGCCGCCGATTCTTGAAGGATCGTTGTGATGGCCTGCTTGACGAAGCCCGCCCGGGCCGCCCTCGAACCATCGACGATGATCAGGTTGCCGAGGTAATCGAGCGGACATTGCGTACGACGCCGCCCGACGCAACGCACTGGTCGATCCGCTCGATGGCTGCGGATACTGGCTTTTCTCACACCACGATCCGCCGAATGTGGACGGCGTTCGGCTTGCAGCCGCACCGCAGCCAGACATTTAAACTATCGAGCGATCCGCTATTCGTCGATAAGGTGCGCGATATTGTCGGGCTTTATCTGTCGCCGCCTAACCGAGCCGTTGTCCTCAGTGTCGATGAGAAAAGCCAGATCCAGGCACTCGATCGCGAGCAGCCGGTCTTGCCGATGATGCCTGGGGTGCCGGAACGTCGCACGCATAGCTATGTGCGGCATGGTACGACCACGCTGTTTGCCGCGCTCGATGTCGCTTCCGGCTTCGTCATTGGCAAATGCTACAAGCGCCATCGGGCGCTCGAGTTCTTGAAGTTTCTCAAAGAGATCGACGCTCAAATCCCTGAGGGGCTCGCTGTCCATATCGTCATGGACAACTACGCTACCCACAAGACCCCCAAGATTAAAGCGTGGCTCGCTCGCCGGCCGCACTATCATGTCCACTTCACGCCGACTTCCGCGTCGTGGATCAATCAGATCGAGCGCTGGTTCGCTGAACTCACCAGAAAGCAGATCCGGCGAGGTGTTCACACCTCCGTCAGGCAGCTCGAAGCCGACATCCGTACCTTCATCGAATTGCACAACAACAACCCGAAGCCCTTCAAATGGACCAAGTCCGCAGACCAGATCTTGGCTTCCGTCAAACGCTTTTGCCACAAAGCCCAGCAGACTCTATGTGGCGAACTTTAGATTCATGTGACTAGCTGCTGTTGTTAGTTGGTAAACTCACCGCCGTTTGTCGTGCTGGTGATTGCAACGCCGTTAACGCATGTTGTCAACAGCCGTTAACGTAAGCGGATCAACTTTCCGGACACGATGCAACCGCAGGCATAAATACACGTTCGTCTGCCTATTTTATAAGGCAGGCCGATCGTCGCAGCCAAAAACCTTTCCGAACATCGAATAGCGGCGAACAAGCGTAAACATCGACACGCACTGCTTTTGGCGACAATCAAAACGACCATCGACTCGTGCTCGTGACGATGACGAACGATGGTCAATCAAGCCACATCGGCATGGGATTCTGAGGAGGTGTCGCTTCTGCAATGCATGTGGAGCGCGGGCCACTCGGTGTCTGCGAGGGGTGGCGATGCGTATCTCGCAACGCCATCATCGGCAAGGTCAAGCGCATGAGAGCTCGCCGAGGCCAAGCAACGCAACAGGGACAAACGACGGCAAAGTCAGCAGCAGTCGCTATCGACTTTGATCCGGCGCTCGTGCAGGAGATGCTCGCCAAGATCGATGGCTATCACGCCGATCTCGCATCCGAACGCGGTTCGTCGATGGCGCGGTGTCGCAACATCCGCGATGTCGATCAGCAACGTCTACAAGGAAGTCAAAGCGCGGAGCTCATCGGCAACCCAACCATCGGCCGTCGCCCCGCGCGAGGGCAAGCGCCTCGAACAGCCGCGGCAGCCGCTGACAGAGCACGGAGCGGTTGTCGCGGCAGGCCTTGTGGCCCAAGGCGCAAGCAATCCAGCTCTTGCAGACGCCGGTCGGGCCGATGATGAGCAGGTTCTGATGCCGGTCGATCCACTCGCCGGCGACGAGCTTTTGGAACAGCGGCTTGTCGAGCCCGCGCGGCGCCTTCATGTCGATAGTCGATCCAGTCCCAATTGATCTTGCCGGCGTGCTGAACCAGTTCGTGCTCCATGTTGATGACCTGCTTGAGCCTGGCCCGGAACAGATCACCTTCGTCCGTCGCCTTCGGCTTCTTCGGTCGCATCGGCTCCTCCCGATACGAGCGCCGAATCATGCCGTGCGATTCGAGGGAATCTCAAACTGCAAATTGCAGGTTCCGAGCTACCGCACTGTCAAAGCCTGCAATCACAAAATCGCCGCAGCCGAAAAACAACGACTCCAGATCAGCCCCTTACCTGTTCTTCACGGACGACTAAGGAGGCACGGATGAATCGATCCATGAGTCAAAAACCAGGCGCACGCTTTACCGAGAAGCAGGGCCATTATCTGGCGTTCATCTATACCTATTCGCACATGTCCGGACGGCCACCCGCCGAATCCTGCATCCCCAGAAGCATCGAAGTCCTTGTGCCGCCAGAAAACTTGCCTATCCTAAGCTGGCCGGTATCACACCATCAAGATCACTGTGACGAGCCACTAGCTAGTTTCGCCCTCACCTCGTGGCAAGAGGTTAATCGGATGCGTGTGGCGAGAATAACATCAAGCCGAAAGAACACCGAATTCCAGAGTACGCCTAAAGGTTGCCTGGAAGATCGGCGCGAACGTTTGATCCGCGCCTTGGCGAGTCCGAGCCGTCACGGCGCAGGACAGCGCTTCTCTATCCGAGCGAAGCCGCAGCGTCCGCTGCCTTAATCACCTCAGGTGATATTTATTGAGTAGTTCGCCAAGCTCAGTCGCTTCAATCTTTTTTAGAATGAGCTCGCGCAGGAACGCAGGTCCCGGGATCTCAATTTCATTGCCGTCGCGCAGTCTACCCATTGCTGCAAGCAGCTTGCGAATATCATAGGTCGAGTTGAATACCTCGGGCACGCCACGTTCAATCTTGAGGAGGATATACACGGCTTCCATCGCGGTCCGAACGGAGTATTCCGTCGTGAAGATACAATCCCGTTCACCCGACTCCGCGAACTGGCCGATGAAGGCGAAATTGACCGCATCTTTCGGCACAACATCTGGCCGGTCGCCCGCCTGCCGCGGCATGAAGAAGGAAGTGACGTAGGGCATCATCACCGGGACCGTCTTGGCGGCCCCAGCGGCGAGTTCCGGTATACTCGCAACCGGCACACCGAGGTGATAAAGCCATTCTTGCGTGATTTCCTCGCCCGTACAATCTTGCATCGGTTTCCTCACGTAGTCGCCGGCTTTATCGACGAATAGCGAATAGACCCAGACGACGACTTGATCGCTGGGCTGGCGCTTGAAATGCGGCTGGCGATTTGTGGTCCAACTGAGCAACCAGCTCGAATCTTTCACCGTAACGATGCCTCCTGTGACAACCTTGCCGCTGAACGGATCGCGTTTGGCGATCTTGCGGATGTATGCTGGAATGCGTTTGTCCAGGGTCGTGATCGTCGCCGATTCCCATTTGCTTGCAGGAATATTGCCGCAAAAGACATTTGGGCGTCCAAAGGCCGCATCTTTGGCCGCAATACGCCGCCACAGATCCCAGGCGGGCGCCGGTCCTTCGTTGAGCCTGGCGGCCGTGTGATGGTCCCCCATGTCCGAGTTTTCGGTCAGCGACCCGATCGTCATGAAAACAAGATCGTCGGCGCCAATAATGAGACTGCCCTCAATGCCATTCTCCAGCCAGCGGATGGCTGTGGCTTGCTTGCGGCCACGCTTTATGTCGAAATCGATATCGGTGACTCCGACCCCGTAGCGAAAGTTGACGCCTTGCGCCAACAGCCATTTGGATAACGGCAGAACGAGCGATTCATATTGATTGTATTTGGTAAACTTCAGCGTACTGAAATCCGGCAGGCCGCCGATATGGTGGATGAATCGATGCAGATAAAGTTTCATCTCGAGGGCTGAATGCCATTCTTCAAAGGCGAACATGGTCCGCCAATAGAGCCAGAAATTGCTGTTGAAGAAATCTCTTCCGAACACTTCGTCGATGCGCTTGGTCTCCATCTGCTTACGAGTGGCAAGAAAAAGGGCAATCAGCTCTTTCTGGGCCTGTTCGCTCAGTGTGAAGAGGCCATCGGTATGGGCATCCTGCCCCTGCTTCACCGTCGCCCGCCGTAGTGTGTAGTTCGGATCATCCTTGTTCAGCCAGTAAAACTCATCGAGCACGCTGGCGCCTTCAAGTTCGAGCGATGGGATCGAACGAAACAGATCCCAGAGACACTCGAAATGATCCTCCATCTCTCTACCACCTCGAATCACGAATCCCCTTTCCGGATCCTGACAACCGTCCAACGCGCCCCCCGGAACCGTCTGTCGT
This sequence comes from Bradyrhizobium diazoefficiens USDA 110, assembly GCF_000011365.1. Taxonomy (GTDB): domain Bacteria; phylum Pseudomonadota; class Alphaproteobacteria; order Rhizobiales; family Xanthobacteraceae; genus Bradyrhizobium; species Bradyrhizobium diazoefficiens. The sequence goes on from NC_004463.1 coordinate 26,320, forward strand.
TCGAGGATGGTGATACGGTCGCCACGCAACTGCCCGTCGCGGATCAAGAAGGCCGCGCCGGAGAGCGCAGCCAACCCCGAACCAACGAACCATGCTGTCTTGCTATCCACGCCGGCGGGTTTGCGGGGCCGAGCAAAAGCTTCGTAATTTCCACTGGTGTAATACATCGCGACATTCGATCTCGTTTGATGTGACAATCCGTCCGCTGATAGTCAGAAGATGTTTTCGACCGCCTGACCCTTCTGCGGGACGCCGATCGTCAGACCGCCATCGACGACGATTTCGGAGCCGGTAAGATAAGAGGACTCGTCGCTAAGCAGGAACAAGACTGCCTGTGACACTTCCTGCGGCTCGGCTGGCCGCGCGAGCGGAATTGGAAAACTGGAAAGATCGATGTTCTCTGTCATCCGAGTGTTGATGAAGCCCGGATGGATAGAGTTTATGCGAACGCCGGACGCGGCGGCCTCCAAGGCAGCGGACTTCGTTATGCCCCGCACGCCGAACTTGGAAGCAACATAGGCGTGAAGCCCAGGACTACCCCTCATCCCCTCGACCGACGAGATGTTGACGATCGAGCCTCCGCCCGCGCGGCGCATCGCAGGTAGGGCAGTCTGCATTCCCAAGAATACACCGGTGAGATTGACAGCCAGGGTCTTCTCCCACTGCTCGAGCGGGAACCGCTCGATGGGAGCCATACTCGCTATGCCTGCATTGTTGACGAGGCCGTGCACCGCGCCGAACTTGCCCTCCGCAGCCGCAATCGCCTGGCACCATTCCCCTGGCTGAGCGACGTCTTGACGCACATAGATCGCGGATGGGCCAAGTTCGGCCGCGAAAGTCGCTCCTTCATTGTCAAGAATATCGGTGATCACGACTTTCGCGCCCTCGGCTACCAGCAGGCGCGCATGAGCGGCCCCCATCCCTTGAGCCCCGCCGGTTACCAAAATGACTTTTTCGCTCACACGTCCCATAACTCTTGGTTCCCTCGATCAGTGGCGGTGCAGGGGTTTTCAGCATCAAAAAGGATGACGGGCGTGTTGATCAAAATGGTTGAGAACGAGCATTGAAAGTCGGGCAAGCCAAGAGTTGCGGTCTGCACCACGCCCCGGACTCTTGGCGATCTGCCCTCTGCTACGTATCATCTTTGATTCCCAAAGCCTGTGCGCAGTACCCGTGTAAATTGGCGCTAAAGCACTTCGATAACGATTTCACGTCGCGAACATGCTTCCGCCGCTCAGGCGTTAGCCATCCTTTGGATTATTGCATTGGCTTTGCCGAACTACCCCGCCTTCTAGACGCCGACAATTTGCGACCGAATTTCCTCCGGTTTCGGAGATAGGATCGGTACCCGCGAGCGGAGCGATACCGGTGCCGAACGGTGCTGAGCTCCTTGTGGATCGAAAAGTGGGGCGCAGAACGCATGAGGTTCTCCTTAGTCTTGCGAATTGGAGTATCCATTCCGTGCAATCGGCGCGCCGAGACTCTGATGGGAAGTCAGCCTCACGTGACTCTTGCACAGGCGCCGGAGGTCTTCCGACTCTCCACCGAGACGGCGATGTCAGGGCCTGCGTTTTCGACCATGCGCAGCGACAATGTTACGCTGATCTGGTTTAATCGAGGCTGTTGCGAAAACTCGTGAGAGAGCCTCATCGACTTTCTGTCCGGATACTTGATCATGTCGGGCTTTCGACATCGCGTCGTCAATCGGACAAGCGAGGAAGGCAACAGAACAAGGGTCGAAAGTTGTCGGGTCACTCGTACCCAATTTGACGTCAGCCAGTGAGCCGTATAAACCGCACGAGGTGCCTGGCATCGACGTTGCATAACGACTGATAGACAAATAGGAATCACCCACTCGCCTTGACGTCATCATCGGTGAGCAGGCTCCGCCGGAATGGATGCACAATCAGGCGCATCCGGCAGCACAGGACAGCTGCCGGCTTCTAGAATGGAAAAGGTCAAGCGTGTCGGATGTTTTCGGATCGTTTAATCCGGCGGATTGAGGTGCAAGGCGCAGAAACGGCACTGCGGCCTCGCGTAGCGAAGATCGCTATCACCGGATCGATGTGCCGCACGGACTACCGAACCCACATCGCTGCCAGCGCAGTACAGTCGCTTCAGGGGCGCTTCAACAACCGGAGAGGCGCGGTGAGATGAATAGCTCAATCTCCAACCGCGCGAATTGTTCTGAGATCAAGGAGGATGCGATGCCCGACGTCAAAGGCATTCCGCTTGATGCGCCTCTTTACCATGGGGGCAAAAATCGTGGCGGTGCGTTTCTCGGCTGCCAAGCCATAAACCTTATGTTCAGCGTGGGGCACGAGGCGAATTGTTTATTGCCGAAGGAACTAGCACCTGCAGCAAACCCTGCAATCGCCATTGTGGGGGTCGCGAGCTATCGCTCAAGCACTGTCGGGCCATACTTGGAGTGCTATTCAGGAATTCAAGTTCGTGATCCCGACGGCGAGACTGGCTACTACATCCCTTACATTTACGTGACGGTAAATGATGCAGCTCTCGCCTCGGGACGAGAGGTTCTTGGTGCTCCAAAAAAGCTGGCGCACATTAGACTGATCAGAGAAGGCGGTCTAATTCAGGGTACGCTCGAGCGTCCGAAAGGCAAGCGCCTGCTGACCCTTACCGCTCAACCAGACGAGCGCATGAGCTCGGATTCGCGGCAGATGTATTCTGCGCGGACGAATTTCTACTCGGTTCGGCAGCTGCCGCCCATCATTGAGTCCGGGAAGGGAGAGGTCACGCAACTCGTCAAATGGTGTACGGACCGAACGTTGCGACGCGACGAGCGTGGCGAAGAAGTTCTATTTACTGGACCAACCTCCCTAACTTACGACTCCCCCTCGATTATCGATCCCGTGCACAACTTGACAGTTGGCCAAGCCCTGCTCGGCACATACGAGGAGTATGACGCAAGGCTCGAGGCCATTGATATCCTTTCGGAGGAATCAAACCCGGTAAACGATGATCGACGAGCTTGAAGAATTCATCCAATCCTAAATTGCTGCCAGCGCTGTCGGTTTGCCAGCTGACGGGCGGTATGTGGGGTTCACCTCCCCGGCGACTCATTCTGGAAGATGGTCGACAAGGCCGGCTTCAAGACCCACGTCTACAACAAGAATAGCGGCAATAAGGAGAAGAAGGCCGACGTGGCGATCGCCACAGCCATGATGGATGGGCGTTCAACATCATCGACAAGGACAACGACGATATCCTGCTGGTTGCCTCGTCAGAAGCAGACGAAAGAGCTGCGCCGGACATGTCGGCTACGGGCCCAAAAGCGCAAACCCGCATTTCTCTGCAGCTCGCTTCGCCCGCCGCAACGTGCTTTCAAGAAAAACGACATAGCAGTTGACTCTTTCTGAATACACTTTCCGATGGCGCGGACTTGATGATGCGCCTAAATGGTTTGCGATGCGCAATACAGCGCGGCGCGATATAGCCGCGGGGAGGCAACATGGGGAACACCCTTGTTGTACACGCGAAACGTCTGCCTCAGTCGCAGAAAGCGCGACGGGCGGCGCAGTATGTCCGCATGTCGACGGATTACCAGCAATACTCGATTGAGAATCAGGCAGTGGTCATCGCGACCTACGCCGAACTTCACAAGCTAACCATCGTCCACACCTATCGTGACGAGGGAGAAAGCGGCCTCAGAATCGAAAACCGGGGGGGCCTTACCGAACTGGTTGAAGACGTGCAATCGGGACGCGCTGACTTCGCTCATCTGCTTGTCTTCGACGTGAGCCGATGGGGACGCTTTCAGGACGTTGACGAGAGCGCGCACTACGAGTTCATCTGCCGCAGGGCGGGCGTCGAGGTTGCTTATTGCGCGGAGCAATTCGACAATGACGGAAGCCTTCTCGCCAGCATCATGAAGAATATTAAGAGAGTGATGGCGGCTGAGTTCAGTCGGGAACTCTCCGCCAAAGTTTTCGCAGGGTCAGTCCGGCTGACGCATCGCGGCTTCAAAATGGGCGGCCCTACGGCTTACGCGTTCCAACGACGTCTCGTCGACGATCAATGCAGACCGAAGGGCATTTTAACGATCGGCCAGCGCAAATCTTTGCTTACCGACCATGTCAAGCTCATCCCCGGTGCGCCCGATCAAGTCGAGATCGTGAATTGGATTCTCCACGAATATCTCCGTCACAAATCGCAGGCCACCATTGCCCGAGAGCTCAACCAGCGAGGGATCTTGAATAGCCAGGGAAGACCGTGGCTTGGAAAGGCTGTCGGTGACCTCCTCCGGAACGAAGCTTATATCGGCGTTCTGACCTACAATCGCAAAAGCAGAAAACTTGGCGCCAAGGTGACGCGCAACCCAAGGGAGCTCTGGATCAGAAAAGAGAATGCCATCGAACCTATCGTCCATCGCGACGCATTCCGGCGCGCGCAAAAGATTATGGGTGAGGGGCGCGTCAGCATTCCCGAAGAGGAAATGTTGCTTCGGCTCCGTAAGGTCCTGATGAAGAAAGGCAAGCTTAGTAAGACGATTATCAATTCAAGTCCGGGACTGCCGTCCATGTCATCGTATGTTTTGCACTTCGGCGCGCTGCGGAACATCTACCGTCTTATTGGGTACAACGGCAATCAAGAATGGTTTGACAAATACGCGTCGCACCAACGGTGGGCCGCCCTTCAGCTTAGCAATGCTGCTCGCCTTCGAGACGCCTTCGAGAGACTTGGTCGCAGTGCCACCCTCAATGCTTCGACTGAATGTCTTCGAATCGACAATGTCGTGAATGTCGTCTTTCGGGTCGCGAGATGCCGCAACTATGAAAACCGGCCCTTGCGCTGGACGCTGCAATACCGCGTGAGGTGGCCGAAGGGATGGGTTGTCGCGGTTCGGCTGGACGAGAAGAACGAAGCGATCTTCGACTATGTCTTGATGCCCTCGGCGTGGCTCACCTTCAGTCGTCGCATGTTCTGGTTCTCAAAGGAAGTCTATAAGGGCCGCACCATAAACCGATTTGACACGTTCGAAGCGCTGTCACGCTTCCTCATCGAATGCGTCGGCAAGGAAAAGCCTTCGTGAGTCTAACACCGCAGATGAAGAAGCCGTTGAAGGCGGCAACTCGCCACGCGACATCGCAACTGCCTTGAACAAGAAAGGCGTACCCGGGCCACGTGGCGGCGCCTGGAACGCCTCGACCATTGACGGTAGCCGCAAGCGCTTGAACGGCATCCTTCAGTACGCCGGGCGGATCATCTGGAACCGCCAAAGGTTCATAAAGGTCCCGGAGACCGGCAAGCGCATCAGCCGCGAAAACCCGCGCGAGCAGTGGATGACTGCTGAGGCAAACGATCTGCACGCGCATGAAGGAAACTGGTTTCTGTGATAACCGGCGCACGGTGCCGCTCGAAGCGATTGAAGCCACGGTTCTAGAGGGGCATCGAGCAGATACTCGCGGTCTGCTGAGATCATGCGTCGGTTTCTTCCAGCTCGGCGATACGCTTGCGCAGCGCGGCGACTTGGCGGCCCAGCTTCCATATCTCGTCGCCGGCCCAGTAGGCGCCGCGCTGGGCGATTTCCTTGCGAACGTCGTCTGCTTCCGCGATCTCGCAGCGGATGACGCTGTCAAAGGCTTCGATGATCAGGTCTCGCACGGGTTATTACCACCTTTTCGGAGCGTGCCGGGGCCATCAGATGCCGGCTTTTGCCGGCCGCGTTGCTCAAATACGTAGAGCGCTCCCTACGGAGCGCTCTACGATCGTCAGTTACGCCTTCGGCAAACTGCCGGCGCGCAAGATGGCTTACGCCTGCCGTACGAGGTTTTCTGGATGCGACGATAGGAAATACCATTCGGCCATGTCAACGTTTAAGTTGTATTCTTTTGTATAACACGTATTGAGTCATTAATTATATCGACACACAAAGGTGCACCGTGTTTGAATCGCGCGATGAAGCGTAGAATCAAACCGAACTCGCAGATGGCGGACTATGAAGTCGTCCTCACCTTCGATGACGGACCGCGGCCGCCGAACACGGATAAGGTGTTGGCTGCGCTCGCACAGGAATGCGCGCGAGCCACGTTCTTTCTGGTGGGCCGATCCTCGGCGGAATTTCCCGAGCTCGTGCGGCGTATGGCCGCCCAGGGCCACACCGTAGCGCACCACAGCTGCCGATCGACGTGATAAGCAGATTGCCCATCCCGGGCCACGAAAACACCGTCTCAACAAGGATTGAGCCCGTGACCACTCCCCCAACAAGCAACCCGAGCACCGTCAATATGGCACGGCCGCGTTCGGCAACGCATGATGGATCAAGATACGCCAGACCGGGATGTCGCGTAGCGGACCGAGTTTGAGCTTCGTCATGGCGTTCCTCCCTTGCCGTAGGGTGCCAATACCAAATCGCGGGTAACGATGACCCGCACGGGGAAACCTGGCCGGATGGTCAGCGTCGGCTGGATGTTGAGCTGGCGCTGCAGATCTGCTGGCCAGTCTGGCTGATGCTGCTAGGTCGTCCAGCGACTCGGCATAGACGACGTATCGCTCCGGGGAGGACCGCCTTGTGCGGTTTGATGGAGGATGAAGACATAGGCGTATGACTGACCATATGCCTATGCCGAAGGTTTCCCGACTTGAAGTCGTCTCGACAGGCGCTCGACGTCGTTGGACATTGGAAGAAAAGCAGCGAATCGTCACCGAGAGCTATGGCGGGCCACGTCTGGTGTCGGTCACGGCACGACGTAACGGGCTGTCGACAAGCCAATTGTTCACGTGGCGCCGGTTGGCGCGGGAAGGCAAGTTGAGCGGGGATGCCGCGCCGGTGCTTGTTCCGGTTGAGATGACGCCTGCGGCGGCTCCGATCTCGAGTGGCGCGCCACAACCGGTGTCTTCACCGCCTGCGCAACGTGCACGGGCCGGCATTATCGAGATCGAGCTTGGGGGCGGCTGTCGCGTGCGCGTTGACCGGGACGTGGACGCGGAGGCGCTGCAGCGGGTTCTTGAGCTTCTGAGACGGCGATGATCCCGATCCCGAGCGGCGTCAGGGTCTGGATCGCCACCGGCCACACCGACATGCGCCGCGGGATGCAAAGCCTGGCGCTTGCGGTCCAGGAGAGCCTGAAGCGCGATCCTCATGCTGGCGATCTCTACATCTTCCGGGGTCGCCGCGGCGATCTGGTCAAGATCCTCTGGCATGACGGGCTGGGCATGTCGCTCTACGCCAAGCGCCTGGATCGCGGCAAGTTCATATGGCCTTCGGCGTCGGACGGCGCAGTATCGATCTCGGCGGCGCAGATGGGTCCAGAAACTAAAGGTCCCAAACGTGAAAATCCTAAACATCTCGAATTTTTCAGAAGGACTCTTGGCTGTCGATAGCGATCGCGCCGACGCGTTTTGTTCGGACGACGCGATCCTCTACACTTTGCGACAAAAGCCGGCTCGCGACCGTCTGGAGGTCGTCGGCCGCCCGCTCTCCTTCGAGCCGTACGGGTTAATGATGCGCCGTGACGACTCTGCGTTTCGCTTGGCTGTCAACAAGACGCTGGCCGAGCTCTTTCGCTCGGGAGAGATAACATCTCTCTACCACAAGTGGTTTGACCAATTTGGAATTCCACTGAGCGAGAAGCTCGAGACCGTTTTGCAAGCGCAAGCAGTCCCTCAATAGCGGCTGGGTCGAATGCTCTCCTACAATTGGAACTGGAGTATTCTCTTCCAGCAGCCGCAGCTTGGATGGCTGCTGGAAGGTCTGCGTCTCACAATAGTCATGGCGGTGGTGAGCTTCCTCCTAGCGCTTGCGATCGGAACCTTAGTCGGTACAGCCCGCACTGCTCGATCGAGAGCGGTGCGTGGAATAGGCTTCGTCTACACAGCTCTCTTTCGGAACGTGCCATTGCTGATCCAGATGTTCCTGTGGTTCTACGTCTTTCCGGAGCTCCTGCCCTCAAATCTTGGACGCTGGGTGAAGCGGGATTGGGCGTGCTTGTCGTCCCTTATGGCGATCGATACGTACGGTTGGTCATCTACGCTGGAATAGGACGGGATCAGATCGATGCGGTCTTGAGCGCTTTTTCGGAGATAGGCCAAAGCTTAGAGGCGAAATACCCCGATACACTGTCGACATCCTAAGCCGCGGGCATCGTGCGAAGCGCGTGGGACGCCGACTGCCCACGTGCATCGATCACGGTCCCGGCCGCGTTTGAGGCTAGATCACGTCGAGGAACACCGACCAAGAAATAATAGCGGGATTATAGCCAGTGTTTTGAGGCCTAGCACCATGGCATGAGTTGACGTATGAAAACTCGTGCGATTGTAGCCTGGAATGTGCGTCGGATTCGCGTGAATCGGGGTATCTCGCAGGAGCAATTGGCTTGGAAGGCCGGGATCGACCGCTCCTACATGAGTAGTCTTGAGCGGCAATCGAAGAACCCGACGATTGATCTTCTCGACCGCATCGCCGAAACGCTGGACGTGCAGTTGTCCGAGTTCTTTGTTCTGCCGCCCAAAGGTGCTAGGTCTCCGAAGACCTTGCCTAAAAGCCGCAAGCCAGCGGGTCCACGTCGCAAGAAAAAATAGCGAATTTCAACGGCTTCTACGTAGCCAATTGAGGGACTTAGAACACCAATTTCGCCCGACAAGCCTTCTTTGCCGGCCGAACAGGGCTGTGATTAAATTGGAGTGCGTTTCACAGCACGGGAGTGAGTGACGACTGGTTGCCGGATGCAGGTTCGCGAAATGCATTGGCGGGCGCGGTCGCATCGGAAGAGGAGACTTCGATAATCGCAATTGCCTCGACTTTTTCAACCATTTGTACGCAGCCGATTGACCACGGCAACCGGGTTCATCCCCACTGGGGCGATCTTTCGTAGTCCACGTGTGATGTGTCCGGAGGCGCAAAGGCGCGGAGATTACGCCTCATCAGGCAAGTCTATTGGAGCGCCAATTGAGCTTGAAGAATATCTGATCGATTCGCCGTGATCTCGGGATGCCCCGGCTGTGGGAAGTCCACGCTGCTGACCGAACTCGGCCGACGCGGCTACGCGACGATAGATGAGCCTGGACGCCCGGTCGTAAGGAAGGAATTGGAGTCGGGCGTTCCCGCGTTGCCCGGGACAGGTATTGAAGCGCGCCTGCACAGTGCGTTTGATCTTTCCCTTGAAAACCTGACGCGAGCGAGTGCGTTCGACGGCTGGGTTTATTCGATCGCGGCCTGATCGACGCCGCAGCGGGTCTCGAACGCGTGACAGGCGAGCCGGCGACAAGGAACTCGGACAGGCACGCCACTATCATCGACGCGTGTTCATCGCTTCCGCCTTGGCCGGCCATCCACGCGACCGATCAAGAGACGCGTCATGATTTCGAGGATGCCTGTCGAAAACGAGCATCTTCTGAAGGTTTTCCCGATGCTCGGCTATGAAGTGGCACTACTCCCAAACTCAGCGTGGTGGAAAGGGCCGATTTCGTTCTTTGAGTGCCGACGTCCAACGAACATCACCAATTATAAACACGTGCAGTCGAACGGAAAGTCCATGGCAAGGGCCGCTATGGCGAATCAATTGTCAGCCTGCTGCCGTGAATCTGCCGAACGGGCACTGAAAACGGATCGAAGTCCTTCAGGCAACGCACGTTCACTGCCCATCCGTCGAACGGCCGAATGCCGGCTTCGCGTTCTGCTGCGGTGGGCTGGCTTGGTTTGCGGAACGGCAAAATACCGCAAACCGGGCAAAAATAGTCAGCCGCAGTGAATAAACCCCAGCGATAGACCGACAACTCCTGGAGGGGCGTCAGGAGCCGGAAGTCGCCCTCGGCGACGCGATAAATCAGCGCGCCACGCTTCGAGCAGATAGAGCAGTCGCAAACCCGCACATGGTCGATATCGGCGTCGATCTCGAAACGGACGGTGCCGCAGTGACACGAGCCGGTGTACGTCTTCATCATCGGCGGTTTGTCTCTAGAAGCCCGACCGAAGATAGATCAACGGATGGGGCCTGACAAAATCTCGTTGATCCTGTTCGCAAACACATAATAGCCGCAACTCCGCCAGCAAGTCACGGGCGCGGCGCGCTGATTGGCTCCTGGCTTACTCGCTCGATTGGAGTCGAGAAGAACTCGGGTGGAAGAAATGCCAGTCGTCGCCTTGAGACACACACCGTCTAAAGATACGCCCGCTTCAATGGCGAGGTCATTGGTTAACCAGTCTGGGAAATCGAGCGTGAATGTGCGAACACTATCCGTGTCTTCGACTGAGGCAATCTTGGCAACGCTTGTACAATTGTCGCAAACACAGGATCCCCCCTCATCCCGTTGACATCACTCGCTAGGTCGCAGTCGATCCTGGCAGGCCGTCGAGGGATATAGCTCGCATCAGACGGTCGCATACGGGGCCAGGGGGTCGCCTCTGATCGAGTTGATCCAGGGGAGGGCATGCATTTCGCAGTTGAGCACGCGGGTCGCCTAACACTTTTTGGATGGTCCACGATCCGCTCGCCGTCGGCGGCGGACATCGTTCGTCCGCTATCCTCCAACCCGCCAGACAGCCAATCGATCCAGAGCCGACCGTCGGGGTTGAGCATCACTCGCCTGGGGACGAGTCAGTCTGCTGGGCATCCTCCGGGATTTCTTGCCGCAGTTTCGGCCCTTGATTGAGCCGGCGGCCCAATGCGGCAAGGAAATTATCATAACGCGCTCCGGCCTGTGCTCTCGCGGCCTTGGCGGCGGGTTCGGGGAGTGATGGTGTTGTCGTGAGCCAGAAGCGGATGAAGAGAGCGATAGTCTCGACCGAAATCCCGACATCCCGCTCAAGGCGCGCGATCCGGCGGTCGATCTGGTCAAGACGCTTGGCAGTAGCAGCCTCTCGCCGTTCATCGGCGTCCGGCGACAGAAAGGAAGCGATCGCGGCTTCCGCGATAAGCGACAGCGACTGCTCGCGCCGGGCGGCGTAGGCCGATAGCGCCTTCATGACATCAGGATCGAGATAGACCGACAGCTGAGCCTTCTTTTTTGTCCCGATCATGGCTACCTCACAATCCGAGATCGTCGCCGGGATCGAGGGAGGCTTGGCGCGCCACGCCCTGCATCATGTCGTTCATGCGCCTGATCCGCGGGACATCTTCATCGAGCTCATCCACGAGGTCCGAAGCGAACTCGTTCTCGAGTGGTTCCTTATTCTCCACCGTGTCTCGATCGAGTTCCGGCTGCTGCCTGCGGTCGGCGGCCTTTGGATCTTCGTCATCCGTCTGGTCGTCGTTCAACGTCTCCAATGCCCTTGGGCGCGGCGGCAATGGCCTTGAGCTCCAATCGTCCAACCGGCCGCCATTGGATTTCGTCAGCATCGGCGGCGCCATGATGCGCTCCTGGAAACGTCTATCTTCGTAATAGCGCGCCTTCTTCGCCCGAATCGGATGGAGGCCCGACATCATGACGATCTCGTCGGAGGGCGGGAGCTGCATCATCTCGCCGGGCGTGAGCAGCGGGCGGGCGGTCTCGGACCGCGACACCATGAGGTGGCCCAGCCAAGGCGCCAGCCGGCTGCCGGCATAGTTCTTCATCGCCTTCATCTCGGTCGCCGTGCCGAGCGCGTCGCTCACGCGCTTTGCGGTGCGCTCGTCGTTGGTCGCAAAGCTGACCCGGACGTGGCAGTTGTCAAGGATCGAGTTGTTGGGCCCGTAGGCCTTCTCGATCTGGTTCAGCGACTGAGCAATCAGGAAACTCTTGATGCCGTATCCGGCCATGAAGGCCAGCGCAGACTCGAAGAAGTCGAGCCGGCCGAGCGCCGGGAATTCGTCGAGCATCAGGAGGAGCCGGCGCCGGCCGGCCTTGGCTTGCAGATCCTCGGTCAAGCGGCGGCCTATCTGGTTGAGGATCAGACGGATCAGCGGCTTGGTGCGATTGATGTCGGAGGGCGGCACGACAAGGTACAGCGTGGTCGCTCGCTCTCCGCCAACGATATCGGTAATCCGCCAGTCGCAGCACCGCGTCACCTCCGCCACCACGGGATCTCGGTAAAGGCCCAGGAACGACATGGCGGTGCTCAAGACACCGGAGCGTTCGTTGCCGGACTTGTTCAGCAACTCGCGGGCAGCGGACGCGACGACGGGATGAACACCGGCCTCGCCGAGATGCGCGGTTCGCATCATTGCGGCAAGCGTCGTCTCAATGGGCCGCTTGGGATCGGACAAGAAGGCTGCGACACCGGCGAGCGTCTTGTCTTCCTCGGCATAGAGGACGTGGAGGATCGCGCCGACCAGCAGGGCGTGACTGGTTTTCTCCCAATGGTTCCGCTTCTCGAGGCTGCCCTCCGGGTCGACCAGAATGTCGGCAATGTTCTGGACGTCGCGCACCTCCCACTCGCCGCGGCGCACCTCGAGCAACGGGTTATAGGCCGACGACTTCGCGTTGGTCGGATCGAACAGAAGGACACGGCCGTGTCGGGCGCGAAAGCCGGCAGTGAGCTGCCAGTTCTCCCCCTTGAGGTCGTGGACGATAGCCGAGCCCGGCCACGTCAAGAGCGAAGGGATGACGAGGCCGACGCCCTTGCCCGATCGCGTGGGTGCGAAGCACAGGACATGCTCCGGTCCATCATGGCGAAGATAGGTGCGCTCGAACCGGCCGAGCACCACGCCGTCGGGTCCAAGCAATCCAGCCTGCTCGATCTCCTTTGCCTTCGCCCACCGCGCGGACCCATAAGTCTCGGCATTCTTCGCTTCGCGGGCGCGCCAGACCGACATACCGATCGCGACCGCCGCAGCGATGATGCCGCCGGATGCCGCGATGAAGGCGCCCTCGGTGAAGATTGAGGGCGCGTAAGCATCGTAGGCATACCACCACCAGAAGAAGGCAGGCGGAAGGTAGAACGGAAAATGGAGCAGCTCGAACCAGGGCTGCCCGAGCTGCGGCTGAAAGCCGAGGCGCCAAGCCGTCCATTCCGTCGCGGCCCAGATCGTGAGCAGGACGATGCCGAAGACCATGATGACCTGCCCCCAAAGAATCTTGGTCGCCGACATGGCGGCCGCCCTCTCCTGACGTCGGTGATTGGAAGGATCACTCACAAGCCGAGCCCCCGGTTGCGCCCAAAACCCCAATCGATGCCGCCATCCGCGCGCGCGACGCCAGAGACATGCCGGCCGAGCTGTTTATCGAGTGAGGGCGTCCAAGGCACGAGCTGGAAGCCGAGACCGTCGTCGATCATGGCGAAGCGGCCGGAGGCGAGCGCGAAGCGCTGCCGATAGGTGCCTGCCACATACTCGCCGCTAGCCGACGGGTTGAACGGCTGACCGGTCTCGGCGGCGAGCTGCTTGCCGAGATCCTCTAACTCCCGACGGCGCAGCGTGCCGATAAGGTTTTTCGCGAACACCAGTCCACGCGCCTGGCGTTCGGCGAGCCCCTGCCCGATGAGCTGCTCGGGCCGCCGTTCCATAGCGTCGCGGACCTCGGCGCCGAAGCCGCCCTGGCCAAGCGCCACAGGGTCGCGCGCGACGGCCTGCCGATCGAGCCATGTCGCGCCGCTCGCGGTCACCTGCGCTTCGATCGAGAGATCGGAGCGGACGGCAAGCGCCACGCGACGCTGCCCTCTTGCGTCATCGAATTTGCGAAGCTCGACGATTGAGCCTGGCGCGCTGTCGCCGGCAGCGTCGAGGTCGGGCAGCCGGATGTGGTGGGTGCGGCCGTCGACCCCGTCGACCACGGCATAGGCGGTCGCCTTGAGCTCGTCGTCGAGACCGCGATCAACGAGACGCCCGATGACGGGGACGTCAAGATTTTCGCCTGATAACACGTAACTCGCGCTCCCGCGCTCGATGCCGCGTTCGGTCAAGCTGCGGTGGATACGCTTGATGATGTCGCCGCGTTCGCCGAGCTCGCGCAAGGTCGTTTCGGCGGCCTCGTCCATGGACCATTGGCCGGGCCCGAGTTGATGAGCGAGGCCAAGACTTTCCAAGTGTCGCAGCCGGCCAACCTTCAACGCATGGAATTGATCGGGCTGCTGCTCGGGACGCGGCGCAAGGTCGATAACACCGTGCTGGTTTGCATCGCGAACAAGCTGGCGATCGAGCTGCGTCCAGCGCTCGGCTCCGATCTGGCTCTCGAGCGAGCGACGAATGTCGAGATCGGAGCGCAGTCCAAGTTCCTGGGTGACCAGGTCCTGGGCGCGGGCGCGCATCCCTTCCTTGATGTAGTCGCGGGAGATGACGAGGTCTTGGCCGTCCTCTGCGACGCCGCGCACGATGATGTGGACGTGGGGGTGCTGGGTGTTCCAGTGATCGACCCCCACCCAGTCGAGCTTGGTACCCAGATCCACTTCCATCTGGCCGACCAATTCGCGGGCGAAACCCTTGAGGTCGGCCATGTCAGGCGCGTCCTCGGGGGAGACGATGAAGCGGAAATGGTGGCGGTCATTCTGACAGCGCTCGGCGAAGGCCTTGGGATCGGCATCCTCGGTGCCCGGGCCGAACAGGTGGGCCTTCTCCCCGTCCCGGGTCACGCCTTCGCGCCGGAGATAGCCGAGATGCGTCGCGAGCGGCGCCGACCTCGCCCTGTGCCGGACGACCCGGGTCTTGATGGTCACCAGACGCGAGCGGCCGGTGAGCAGACGGTTTGCCCGCACGCTGGCGGCTCGGCCGCGGCCGAAGCGCGAATGACGGTGGCTGACGAGCTGGCCGGCTCGCGAAATGCCGCCGCCAGCGCGTTGAGCGGCGGCAAGCGCCTGGGCGATGAAGGGCTTGGCCCGCTGGCTCCTCGAGGAGCGGATGCGGCCGGGCCGTGGTTGAAAATCGCTGTCTTCAGCCATGGCCAGCCTCGACAATGTGCGGAATGCAGAATCCCTGCAACGGGTTGATAGTCGAGCGCACATTGCGCGCCGAAGCCGCACATTGCGGACCCGAGGAAAAATAGCAGCACAAACAACCAACCGACCGAGCCGCACATTGCGGCCTTTTATCTCGCCATCGTTCGGTCGGTACTCGCGGAAGCCCCCACTGTTTGCGAGTGTTTGCGATAGCGATCGTTACGCGAAGGGCCGAGACACCCGTAGGGTGGCTCGGTGAGGAGCGAAGCGACGAGTAGAGCGCGGGCCGAAGGCATCGCCCGTATGACTGTGTTGCAGCGTTTCGAATGCAAACCGAATGTTCGTCAAGGGGCGCCAGCGAACCTGGAAACTGACAGCTGATATCGCGAGCTGCCCGATGTGCAGCCGCCGCAACAAGGGTGCCTGCAGACGTACCGCGATCCGCGCATTGACGTTGAAGATGCCGTGCAGTCATTGCGATCGCCCCATGGCCGAGAGCGCGACGAACAGGCCCTCCGACTGCGGCGCAATCGCCGAAATATCGTGCACCGTAGTGCCGACTGAGCCGCCGTGCGCGGGTTGATCGAGCGCCGCTCGCGCGCCAGGGGACGGCCCGTCAGCGTGGTCGAAGAACAGCGGCGCCCGCGTCCAGGATGAACGAGAAGAAGCCGCGAGGAGAAGAGGTCCTGGCGCTCCCTCCGCGTCGACAAAAGGGACGATGGCCGCGACATAGGCTGTCGTCTCCGCGGGCAGTGGACGGTGTCTATCCCGAAACTCCTCGTAGCGGCCGGGACCTGCATTATAGGCCGCGAGAAAGCCCGGCGAGCCGTAACGGTCGTGCAGTTCGCGAAGAAAGGCGGCGCCGGCGAGGATGTTGTCACGGGGATCGAAGGGATCGCGCCCGAGACCATAGCGCGCGCGCATGTCCGCCCAAGTCTTGGGCATGAGTTGCATCAGGCCGAGTGCGCCTTTGGGTGAGACGGCACGCCGATCGCCATTGCTCTCGACCCGCATGACGGCTCGTATCCATGCAGCCGGAATGCCAAAGCGCTGCGCGGCCTCTGCCACATGAGATGCGTAGTGATCGCTCGCCGGTTGACTTCGTGCCGGTGCTCTCTGCCCGGACACTGCTGCCGTTGGCCCGCCAATCACCAGCAGGCCGGTAAGGAGGAGAACGGCAAGGCTCGCCCTGTCTCCGCCATCATGGCGAGGCGTCTTGCTGCCTACCGGCGGTGCGCACGGACCACCGGTTTGACCGCCGCTGTGCGTGGCGGCCGCCCGACGGTTGCGTGGACCCGAGTTATGAGAGGGCTTTTCCCCGAACAAGGGGGTGGACCGTTGATGCGCCTGGTTGGCGGCACGCGCGACAGGATCCTGCATGCAATCAGTCCCGCTCGGCGCGTTGGGGCTGACGATTCCAGTTCAGCGTCCAGGCCGCTTTGTCGTTGCCCGACTGGAAGAGATTTGCGCGGATCGGCCGCGGCAGCGCCGGGTCGTCGATGACGAGCGAAACGTAATCGCCGGCCTTCTCGCCGGTCCGCTTCCAACCTGCGCCGATCTCCGGGCCATCGGCATCGCCGAGGCGGATACGGTAGTCCGGCGCGTTCTCGGCATCCGAGGATTCGGCCGGGACGAGGGTGAGAATCCGCTCGAAGAACAGCGTTTCAACGCGACCGGTGAAGCCGGACTTATCGCGCGTGAACTGGCCGATTTGTGCCATGGGAAAGCTCCTGGGTTGCTGGGTTGGAAACGGGTCAATGAGTGGCGGCGCGCCAGACGAAACGGCCGTCGGCGGCTTCGTCCGTCCAAAGCGGGACTGCGCGCGCGACGATCGAGCTGACGGGGAGCGCGCCGAAATAGCGGCCGTCCAGGCTGTCTGGGACGGTCGGGTTCATGAGAAAGACCTCGCCCGGTTCGAGGGTATGGCAACCGCTCCAACGCGGCAGCGGACGGCCGCGATGATCGTGCTCGTGTGCGGCGCCGACATCGACAGCATCGACCGTGATGGCATCGCCCGACCGGCACACGGTTTGCCCGGGCAGCGCCATCACACGCTTCAGCAGCGGCAGACCTTTTGGAAGAAAGCCGCCATCGGCAAGGAAGCTGGCGATCGGTTCCGGCAGCCGTACCGCGACCAGTTCCAAGTCGCGCAGCTCTCCGAGCGGATGCAGCGCGTAGAGCCCTATTGGCGTGCTCGCGGTAGCGTTCCAAATCAGCCGCGGCGCAGGATGAACGAGGGCCAGGGCGCCGGCGACCAGCGCCGCAAGGTAGGTCAACATGAGATAGCCGAAGCGGGTCATGGCGTGACGCTCCGGCGCTTGAGCCAGGCGATATGCTGCTCGCGCGTGTAGGCGCGCGGCACATGGTCGGCGGCGAGACGGTTGTGGAGATGCCGCCAGTATTCGGGTGCGGCGTCAGCCGGATCGATGGAGAGCGCCTCGATGGCGTCGATGGCCTGCAACACGCGCTCGACCTTCGGCCAGCTATCAACGCGCAGCAGGATTTCGCCACCGGGGCGGACGAAGGGCAGCGTCTGATAGCGCTGCCCGGCTTCCACGGCACGCACGATGTCCATGCGCGACACCACGGTGCCATAGTCGTTCGATGCCCAGCGGACGAAGCCGAAGATGCTGCCCGGCTCAAAGCTCGAGATGCTGCGGCGACGGTCGAGAATCTTCTCCTCCGCGCGGCGGCCGAAGCGCAGCCAGTGCTCGATCCGCTTCTCGATCCAGGTCAGCTCGACATGGGTGAGCGCGACATCCCGTCGATGCGAGGGCGGCACTGCACGCGGCGGCAAGGCTTCATTGTCGTTCATGACGGTTCTCCGGGGCGTCAGCGGGGAACTCTCGCGCCAGCAATTCGCGCAGCATGTCGGCGACGGTCACGCCGCGCTGGAACGCGGCGACCTTGATGCGGCCGCGCAGCGTGGGCGTGACGTCAATCGTCAGGCGCGCGGTGAATGCGGCAGCATCATTCACGCTGCGTGGCGGCGTATCACTGGCTTTGATCCAGCTCTCGGCATCGCCCGGACGCGAGGCGAAGCCGCGTTTGATAGAGCGGTCGCTCATGGCGCGAACCTCGCAACTTCTGCCGCGAGCGCGGCGATCTCGCGGGCGGCGGCGCTCTGCTCGACGAACTCGAAGACGAGCCGTCCGGACTGAGCGGCGTCGGCGAAGACAACGCGTTGGCCGATGGTGCTGGCGAGCACCGGCGGATCGTGGTCGGCGAGAGTTTCGGCAGTCTCGCGGGCGATGATCGTGCGCGCGCCGCAGCGGTTGAGCACAAAGCGAGCAGGAAGCTGCGGACGATAGATGCGAGCCTCTCGCAGCAGAGCGAGCATCTCGGCCGAGGCCCAGCCGTCGAATGGCGACGGCTGCACGGGGATCAACACGAGATCCGCCGCCAGCAGCGCCGAACGCATCAGTCCCGCGACGCGCGGCGGTCCGTCAATGACGACATGATCGGCGGTGCGTGCGATTTCCGGCGCCTCGCGGTGGAGCGTATCGCGCGCGAGGCCAACGACGCCGAATAGCCGTGCGACATTCTCCCGCGCACGCTGCTGCGACCAGTCCAATGCGGAGCCCTGGGGGTCAGCGTCGATCAGCGTCACGCGCTTTCCGCGCAGCGCCCATACGCCGGCGAGGTGCAGGGCGAGCGTGGTCTTGCCGACACCGCCTTTCTGGTTGAGCACGGCGACGATCATCGCATGCCTCCCGTCTTGCGACCTGAAAGCGGCAGAGATGGTTGGCTTGGGTGCTCGGTTGGCGGCTGAGCGCGGATGTCGGTGTTATCCGCAAGACGCGCGGCCCCACTACAACAGTTAGATTCTAAGTTAGACTCTAAGTTAGGGCAGGCGATCGTGTTTCCTGGCCAAAGCGTTAGCTGTGGTTTGCACTCCCGGAATCCCGATACCGGCACGCCCGGAGTCCCGATAGTGTGAACGCCCGAAGTCCCGAGCTGATTCACAGCGCCGTCCACAGGAGCTGTGAATGACTTCGATGGCAGGATGCGCAATAGCTCTCGGCGTTCCCTGCGTTCGATGCTCAGGCAGTAGCCTGGCAGCGGTTGACGTGCCGCGATCCGGCGGAGATCAAAGGCGAAGTCTGCAGGCTTGGCGAGGCTGCCGGATTTCTCATGGAGGTGTGCGACCTCGAACAGCCAACCTCTCGGCTGGCGGCCAGCATGCTTGCGCGCGACGCGGTAGAGCCAGCGCTCGATCCCACCAGTCAGGCTGAAATAGGCCGGATCGATCGTGAGAACGAGTGAGCGATCGATGACGCCGCGATAGAGCCAGTCGGGAAGGACGAATTCCATTCCCTGCACCCGACCGTCGCGCGTCGCGCATTCCTCCCATTCGTTGATCCATGAGAACTGGTGGCGCCGCCAATGCTCCCCCTGCCGGATGCTGGTGCGGATGACGGTCGCCTGCAGGCGGGCCAATGCCCCCTTCAAGAGCTTGTAGTCGCGGGCGCCGGTCTGCCGGCCGACTGCGGTCAGAAGCTGGTAGGGTGTGAAGCGCAGGAAGCGCGAGGTCTTCAGACCGAGGTTCTCGGCCTCGACAATCTGGCTCGCCGCCCAAATCAGCACGTCGGCATCCCAAATGGTCGCCATACCGTGCTCAGGAACTGCATAGACTTCGACACACACGTCGCCGGTCTGGTAGAGGATCGGTCTTGTTCGCTTGGCCTTGGCGAGCGAAAAGAACGGGCGCTCCATCAGGTCGCGTTGATCACGCGGGCTGGCATCACCGGTGGCGACAACGAACGGGTCGAGCTTGCTTCGCTCGCTGGGTGTGATGAGGCGACGCGACGACATGACGAGCGTTGCCTTAGCGATGCGCGTTGCCGGCGGCGCGCGCTTCGAGGTAGCGCGGATCCGACGTTGAGCTGCAGGCGGCCTGATCGGCCCAGGCTTCGAGATCGCCGATGGCGTAGACAACGCGGCCGCCGAGCTTGCGAAAAGTCGGGCCATTGCCATGGCAGCGATATTTTTCAAGCGTGCGCGGCGAGATGCCGAGGAGGCGCGCGGCCTCGGGGGTGCGCACGTAACGGGTGGCGAGTTGCGCAGGCCTGTCGAGCATGGGAGATCTCCGTCTTGCCTCGAAGTGCCGCGGCCAAGTCGCGGCATGTCCGGGCCAGAGTGGCGGAGAGTTCAGGCGTTGGGGGTGGACGAAAATTGACGTACGTTTGTGTCCCCCCATCGTCGCAACCAGGCGAAGCCAGGCGTACTACCGGGGCGCAACTAACTCATCAGGTCGATGGCTTGAAGGAATCGGGGAGCCGATCAGAGGCCGCGTAGAAGTTTCAGATAGCCGCGCTCGACCAAAGCGATTGAATCGTGAATGAGCCGGTTCGCCTTGCGGCGGGCATGAGAATCCTTCCACTCGACCGAGCGGCGCTGAGCGTGGTCGGAGGCGAGCACCTTCGCTGCCACGTCTCGCGGGCCGCCACCCAGGTCGTGGACGTCGAAGGCGTGCAGGAGCTGAATCAGTCGCCGTTTCTGAAACGACGTCAGCCGCAGCGCCGCCGGGAGAAGACCGGTGCGCTGGCCGCTGAGGCGACGCACGAAGTGTAGCGCCACGTCGGCCCGCAGTTCGCCCATGCCGTCGAGCGGCACAAGCACGGCGGGACGGCGCGCGGCCTGCTCGTCGCGCAAACTGACATGGAGCTCACCCGAGCCGTCGGCGACAACCAGCTCGCGACCGTCAGCATCTGTCCGCCCGACGATCGACAGTCCGAAAGCGTTGCGATCAATCGAATGAACGGTCTCGAAGTCCGGCGGCGCGGGCGTCAGGATCAATGTTCCCGGTGATGCCTCGGGCAGCCAAATGGCTGGTTCGGGCCAAACCGGAGAGGCGGGGTCATGGGCGACACCGCAACCTCCATCGACGTGCGAAACTGGTTCGGATGGTGTTGGGATCGGATTCGCCGCGCGCGATCTGTCGCTCAGTGCGGGCGAAGTCGCGGCGGTAGTCGGCATTGCGACGAAGGAATTCGAGGGCAAAACCCGGGCGCTCAAGACGATTCAGGCGTTCGATGGTCTCCGGCGAGCGCCAGTACTGGGTCGGCATGGTCTGTCTTCTCGTCTTTTTGTTCTGTGCCCCGCACCACGATCCCTAAAGACGCTACAAGAGACCAGACCCGGAGGTTGCATCACGCGAGATCGCAATTTGCGTGATTGGGGCGCAAATCACTGCATCCGCGGTTCCAAAAGGCCCTGATATCCGGCTTCCACCATCCATCGCGCGCGGGCGAGATGGCTATCATGGACATTTTTGGCACGATCTGGTTCGCGCGTGGGGTCGAGGCCGAAGATCACGCTGACCACCTCGCGCCAGTCGGCGCCCTCCTCTTCGGCCATCAACAACCGAACGTAGATAGCAAGATGTTTCTCGTCATAGGCGTTGACGCGATCCGTTATTGGCGGCCGGTCCTGGAATGGCGCGCCGTTCATTGCAATTGCCCCTCAGCATTGATGCAGCGATTAGAATTCATCTAAGCTCCAGAACTTTGCAAGCTGGGAAATCGTCACACTCGAATTGTGCCGTGATGCGCAGATCGCATCGCGGCGCTCCCCGGAAGCGGCACACCAGGGCCTAGCCAGACGATATGAATAGCACAGTGACGCACGAATCGGAACGATCGTTCCTGGAACGATCATTCCGATGTGAGTTCCCTTGTTGCCATGGATCTCAAGGAGGTCATGGCGGTCAATCTGCGTCGGATACGTCATGTGAAGAAAATGACGCAGGAAGAGTTGGCCGATGGCGCTGGACTAAGCGTCCGTTACGTCGGCGCAATTGAACGCGCAGATGTGTCGGCCAGCGTGACCGTGCTTGGCCGAATCGCGGAGGCGCTCGGCGTCGAAGCAACCGATCTCGTCAAGCGAACGACGGTTCATTCCCATCGGGCTCGATGACGCGACAATTTTGTGCCCCACCGCAACACCGGCACGTCGTGAATCAACTCCGCATTGCCTCACGCATAAGTTGATAGTCGGCTTTACGTAAATCTGATCTGTCTCCAAAGCGCATGCCTAGTTCAGAAACGGACGAGCATGCTGGGGAGATGGAGTAGGCCTCATGACTCTGTACGAGCACTTGCCAGCCGACATTCGCGAGACAGTGGATGCTCTGGTCACGGAACTCAGGCCGCAACCTTGGCCAACGCGGTTCTTTGCGCTGATTGGCCTGCTCGGAGAGAAGTTGGAGGCGCGGCGCGAGGCGGAGCCGTGGCATCTGATCCAACAGTGGACCGGCATAGTGACGGCAACGATGGAGCACTTGCTCCCCGACAGTTCGGTTGTCGAATGCCTGGGACTGATGAGCATTAGTTTCAACGACCAGTGGCGCGCTCAGGCGCTTGGCCAGATCGAACGGGATCCCACAGTGCTGGATCGTCTCGTCGCCATTTGTCCGGACTGGGAAGACATCGTCGAGAGCGTGATCGAGGCCAACCAAAGACGTCCAATCAAATCGGCACGCGGCCGCTGATCGGCATCGGTTACGCCCTTGCCGCTTGCGCCGTCACGGCAAACGAGGTGCCTTCGCGCTTCCTCAGCGTGGCGGTGCCCCGCCCGGGCCAGCCGGGCGGGGCATTGCGGATCGGCTCAGTCGCCGTTGCGACGGTTGGGGCGAGACCAGATCAGGCTGAAGCCCTCGCCCTCTTCATCGGCGAAGAGGTTGGCGAAGATCGGGGCGGTGAAGCTCGGATCGTCGAGCTTGAGGCCGAGATAATCGCGGCCTTCGTTGGAGCGCTTGGACCAGGCGGCCCCGATCTCGACCCGGCCGACATAGATCCGGTGGCTGGGGGCGTTGTCGCCCGAGCGGCTGGTTTCGGGGACGATGCGGACGTTCCTCGCCTGGAGCGAGAGAGTGACGATCTCGCCGTTGAACTCGTTGTTGCCGGTCTTCTTGAAGGTGCCGATGGTCGCCATGGTAGTTCTCCTTGATCTCTGTTTTCGAGCCCGCACCTTGCGGCCTCGATGGTGATCGACAGGCCGGAGGCGATCGACGGCGCACCCCGAAGGGGCTGGACAGCAAAGGAGGAACTTTCTTGTCTCGCGCGAGGAATGGCGGCGCAGCCGGCAGGGGAAGAAAGTTGTGACGCCGCTGTTGCGCCAAAGGCGGTCGAGGCTTCAGCCGTCCTTCGGCCAGATCCATCCATCGAAGAGGCCGTTGGTGCGCTCGATCCAAACAGAGCTGACATCAAGGAGAACGTGGCGATTTGGGAGCCCACCGAGAGAGCTGGCCCAACGAATCCAATGCTGCTTAGCCCTCTGTAATCGAGACGGACGGATCTCCGCTTCCGCGATCGCGCGTCGGCAGCACGCCCCATTCACGAGAGCGGCTGGCCGTAGTTGTGATCCGTCACCGTTTGGTCGATGCCGCACAACGACTGCCACGAAACTGCCACTCTGCGATGATCGGTCGTGTCTCGATGCTTGGCCGCTCTGTGTGAAGCTCACAGACTAGAATGCGAGCACGCTGGATGTCTGATCGAGTCAGCCCCTTCCAATGGACGCTGCCGGCTTGCGCCAGGCCTTCCCGCCCCTACAGGGGTTACGACAATTCGCCGCGCGGACCCAGAGGAGGATCTCGCGCAAATGATGACCGCTAAGAGCTCGAGTGAGAAGAGAACCGGATGAGCGACAAAAGCGATCTTGAAAACAGAGCCATCGAAGCGATATGGAACTATCGTGAGGCCTTCGCCGTGGTCGGCCGCCTGGAGCGAAAAGAACGTTCCGCGCATCGAGCGGTGACCAGGATACTGCCTGAATTGGGGCGCGCCTTACGCAGCCAAGACACGCGGTGTCTTAAGAATAGCATTAAGATCGGCTCGGCAGCTGTCTCGCGGCAGAACGAAGCGTGGGCCAACCTAACTGAGGCGACCGCACGTTTGGATTCAGCCCACTCGACTTTGGCCGCCCTCGAGCGCCAACTAGGATATCTTCCAAAGGTCTCAAAACCACGAGATTCAGGCTAGCTCAAAGTATGCCAGGACGTCGAGCTGCGCCTTATCCTAGGCGGAGATTTTCTGCGGCTTGTTTGCCGCTGCGGTTCATCACCAGCTCGTAGCTGACCTTCGCGCCTTCAACAAGCGAGGTATAGCCGGCCTTCTCTACCGCCGAGATGTGCACGAAAACATCGTTGCCACCGTCGTCCGGCGCAATGAACCCATAGCCTTTGGTCGGGTTGAACCACTTAACAGTCCCTAACGCCACGTCATTTGCTCCAAAAAGAAAAAACACCTTCCCATCTAAATCATTGAACGAGCCGATCGCAAGTCTCCGCGCGAAAGCGGCTCGATGGGATCCGTTGTCCCGCCCGTTCGTAGGTCTTGGACAGAAGAAATAGAGTGCCCCACTCGATGAAATGAACGAGCACGCTGAAATCGGCCGGCATTCAAGAACGACGAGGCGAAGGTCACATTTTCTTCGAAAACTCCGTGCTAACTGTCGCCTGCTTGTCGCGGCCGGATGTACGTCGTGGCATCACGGGAGCCCCGGCTTTCATGCCGGGGTTTTTCGTTTCCGGCGCGAGAAGCAGCTTGACCGGATAGGCTCGTCAAATGGCGCAGCCCACTGCGACAATTCGACTTGGATGCGT
Organism: Bradyrhizobium diazoefficiens USDA 110; assembly: GCF_000011365.1. Lineage (GTDB taxonomy): Bacteria > Pseudomonadota > Alphaproteobacteria > Rhizobiales > Xanthobacteraceae > Bradyrhizobium > Bradyrhizobium diazoefficiens. The sequence continues at coordinate 50,673 of NC_004463.1, forward strand.
AAGAATCATCCGGAGCGGCACAGAGCGAAAAGCCGAATAGCAGGCAGATATGGCGCAGAATATCTACGACAATCCCGATTTCTTCGCTGGCTACAGCCAATTGCCCCGGCAGGTGCATGGGCTGGACGGCGCTCCTGAATGGCCGGCGATCCGGGCCATGCTGCCCGATTTGGTCGGGAAACGTGTCGTTGATCTCGGATGTGGCTTCGGCTGGGCCTCGCGCTGGATGCGCGAGCAGGGCGCGGCCTCGGTTCTGGGTCTCGATCTGTCGCAGAACATGATCGAGCGTGCCAGGGCGGACACAGCGGATACGGCCATTGAGTATCGCATCGCCGATCTCGACACACTGGACCTCCCTGAGGCGGCTTTCGACCTCGCCTACAGCGCACTGACCTTTCACTATGTTCAGGACTTTGGCCGTCTCGTACATGTGATCCGCAAAACGCTCGTTCCTGACGGGCATTTCGTCTTTACGATTGAGCATCCGATCTTCATGGCCGCGGCACATCCGCACTGGATTTCCGATGAGGAGGGCCGCAAAACCTGGCCGGTCAATCGATATTCCGTCGAGGGCGAACGTCGGACGGACTGGTTTGCCAAGGGCGTTCTGAAATACCACAGGACACTTGGCACTACCTTGAATACGCTGATCGGCGCAGGCCTTCAAATTCGGCGGATCGAGGAGTTTGCCCCAACACGCGAGCAGATCCAGCAGATGCCGCAATTGGCCGAAGAACTCGAACGCCCCATGATGCTGATTGTATCTGCGTCCACATCGATCGGCGGTAAGCTTCGAAGCCTTCGTGATATCCGGCCGGATTAGGTTCCTGCCGGGCCCGCCCCGGTATTGATATCAGCCCGGCGTCAAGCGCTATCTTGCCGGCCCGTCTGCGGCCATGCCGGTGAAGCGAGCCAAGGCCGTGATGCTGACCGCAACGGCCCCGGCGATCGCGAAGACCGTTTGCCAGGTGGGCGAAGACATCGCCATCTGGGCGATTCCATGCGTCGCGCTGTAACCGGCGACGGTCGCGGGCGCGACATAGAGGATGATGATTAAGAGCCGCAGCCAAGCCCATGTCACGAGGGCGAGCGCGAGTTGGCCGATGCCGAAGGTTACGGCGCCAGCCGCGAACGCAACCGCGATTCCGCCCAGAGCGCCAGCCCCTGTGTGGAAGGCCCGAAGACCAATCGTCACGCCGGCGAAGACGGGCACCGCGAAGACCGCAAGCGTGAAGAGTAGCCAGGCGAAGAAGCCTATGGCGAGGAAAATAAGCAGTGGTCCCAAGGCAATCATGGTGGTGGGCTCCGTGAGATAGGGGTCTGACGGTCGCGCCTTCCACCACCACCACGGCGCAAACGCAGTATAGCAGCAAATGCCAGCGACCGGAATCGTCACAAATCCGGTTGCGGGCGAATGACAAAATGACCATATTGAGCGTCAGGAGCCGATCGCCCGGGCTGCAAGCGACCCAAAAGGCGGCATCTCGATTTCCCAATCGAACACCCGAACGGCAACCATTCTGCCGGCGCGCGGTGGTCATGAAGCGCTTGTGACTGCCACTAAGACGCCGGTGTGAAATGGATTTGCCATGTCTACCATCCAAAAGAAGTGCGCAGACTTTCTGCGTATGACCTTCAACGATCTGGCCGGCGGCAAGCTCGGATCAGGTCACGCCCACGAGATCGTGGCTGCGTATTTCGGCTATGGTACCGCGGCGGCTCTAAGGGCCGAGCCGAAGTATCAGCTTGCGGCTTTGGATAAAGCCGCGATCCTGATGCCTGATCTGCGCTTGATGGATCAGCGCGTGCAGCACCTCAATGGTCTCCCTGCAGGTCTACCCAATGTTGACGAGCTGGCTTCGCTGCTCTCGAGCTTTCTTAACGCAAACGGCTACTTTTCAGGTGAGGTTTGGTACACCCGAGATCTCGAGGAGTATATCGATGTATCCTTCATTCAAGAAGATCCCATGATGATCGAGGACGCTCTCTCGGGTGAGATGGCTATGACGAATGCTTTTTTTGACGAGCTTTACATAGACAAAGTAAGCCTAGACGTCGGAGACGATGTGCTCGTGGCAAATGTCTCAGGTTCTCTCAATGGAGAGAACGATCCGGATAAGCCGTTCCACGGGGATTCGATCGCTTTCACGACGATGATAACATTTGAGCGTGTGGCCGGTCGAACCGGCTATATGCGGCCGGAGCTGGAGACGTCGGGCGCCATTGATGACTCACATTACTATGATCAGGACGCCTGAGGGCAGCTAGGCATTTCATGGCACGATTGGGCTCTCATTTCGTCTGTCGTTCTGCACGACAAGGTACGGCGGCGCTCACGAGCCGCCGTACCTCCAGACCGGGATGCCTAGCTTCTTCGCTTTGTCAGCGAGATTGTCTTGGATGCCGGTGCCAGGAAAGTGCATCACGCCGATGGGTAGCGTCTCCAGCATCGCATCGTTGCGTTTGAACGGCGCGGCCTTGGCGTGCTTTGTCCAGTCGGGCTTGAAGGCGATCTGCGGGACCTTGCGATTGTCGGCCCACTTGGCGGCAATCAGCTCGGCGCCCTTGGGCGATCCGCCGTGCAGCAGCACCATGTCCGGGTGCTTGGCGTGCACCTGGTCGAGCTTAGCCCAAATTAGCCGGTAGTCGTTGAAGTCGAGTCCACCGGTGAGCGCGACTTTCGGTCCGCGTGGCATGAGCACCTGATTTTCGGCGCGCTTCTTCGCGGCCAGGAAATCGCGGCTGTCGATCATCGCTGACGTCAGATTGCGGTGGTTGACCTTCGATCCGTTGCGCGGCCGCCATGCGGAATGGGCGTGGCGTTCGAACTCGTCGGCGGCCTGGTCGCGCATCAGCTCGAAGGCGTTGCGTCGCTCGATCAGCGTTTGCCCTTCTGCCGTCAGACGCTCCAGCTCGACGGATTTGATTTCGCTGCCGTCCTGCTCCCGCTGCGAGCGCTGCTGGGCCAGCTCGTTATCGTCGAGCTCGCGCTCGATCCTGTCGATCGCACGATGGAAGACGTTTACCATCGACCAGAGCAGGTCGTCGAGGTCGGGCTCAAGACGGGTATCGGACAGCGCCACCACCAGGGCATCGAAGATGTCGGCGACGCTGCCGGCGAGGATTCGCGCTTCAGGAAGCCCCCGGGGATCGGGATCATCGTGGAAGGGACGGTAGCCATGGAGCTGGAGTTCCTGGAGGACCTGGTCGGTCGGGGATGAGCTGTGGTGCGGCTCGAAATCGTTGTCGTGGTCGGCGGTCATTGCGGTTTTCCCTCGTCGGATCGACCGCGCCCATCGCGGCCTTCATGGCGACGAAAGCGGCAGGCGGAACGGACTTGCACCCGCAGCGCAGCGGAGGGCCGGAGCCTTGGCGGAGGACCGAAGGGGGCCGACTATTTTGTCTCGCGATGTAAAGGCGGCTCTGCCGCCGACGGAAAATAGTCGGCCCACGAGGTTGCCGGTCCGGGCCGCCTGCCGCCCGATCGCCCTCTCAGAAGGCCGTGGGGCAGTCCTCTGGCGCCGAGGGGAAACACGTTCACCGACCGTGCGGTAACGAAGCGGCCGCGTCGCCCCTCATCCCGTTTCGGCTATGCCGCCAGCTCCATAAAGCGCGCGACGTCCTGCGCCGCGATCTGTACGCGGCTTGCGGCCCGAAGGGCGTCAAATCCGAGCAGGCGAAGATCCTCGTTGAAGTCGCCAAGCTGTGGCGAGATCACGATTGCCTCGATGCCGGCCTCCTGCGCCCGATCCATCAAGGTCGCCATGGCGCCGTCACCGGCAGGATCGTCGTCCCGGGCGATGTAGAGCCGGCGGAGCGTATCCGGAAGAAGGACGGCGGAGAGATGCGCTGCCGAGAGAGCTGCGACCATCGGCATGGTCGGCAGGGCGCAGCGGAGCGACAGCATCGTCTCGATGCCCTCACCGGCCGCCATGACTTCACCAGCGACGCCAAATCGAACAGCGTGACCAAGCAGGTCGCCCATCGCCCGCTTTGGCGTGTCGATTGGCGCCTTGCCCAGCGTCGCCTCGCTGAAACCATGCGGGTCGAGCCAGGTGCGGTGTACGCCAGCCAGCTCGCCGGACAGATCGGTGACGGCGGCGATCATCGCCGGCCAGGTCTCGGTCGGGCTGTGGTCGTCGGGCCGGTAGTAGCAACGTGGGTGAAAGCGCAGGCTTCCGGTTTCGTGCAAAGACGTAATGCCGCGATTGCGGAGATACGCTTCTATGAGTGTGCGTTCGATCGGCTGCGACATGGCAAAGAGCCGACGAGCGGCCTCCGGCGATCCTCGTGCCGCGCTGGAATTGCGGAGCCGCGGCTGATTGGGCTCGGGCTCTGGATGCGGCAAGCTGAGAAACAAGCGCGCCTCGTCGAGGACGTTCTTGAAGTCGACCAGGCGGCAACTCTCGCGAATGACATCGAGCAAATCGCCATGTTCCCCGGTGGCGGCATCGGTCCATTTGCCGGCGGCTCCCTTCGCCGACTGCTTGAGCCGCACGAACATTGAGCGGCCAGGCGTATTGCGGACGTCGCCGACGAGCCAATAGCTACCTTCCCGTCGTCCGGCAGAGAGGTAGTGACGGCACACGGACTCAGCCTGCCGGCCGAGACGCCGTGCGAGATCGTGTGCGTTATCGGCCATCGTCATCCCCAAAAAGAAAAGGTCCGCCGTCGCCAGCGGACCTTGTTGTTGCTCTCGACGGCTTATTCGGCTGCCATAATCTGCTCACCGGCTCGCTGATTGTGGGCGGTCCGCTCTTCTTCGTCTTCCAGTTTGTTTTCGCTAGGCTGCTCTGGAGTTTCCTCGACTATAGATTCGACCGCCGGTTCGTCGCCAATGGCTCGGCCCAGCGTGCGAAGCGGTTCGGGCAGCCAGGCCGTGTCGGTGAGCAAGGTCTGCGCCTCGGCAGCCATGTCACCCTTCTTCAGATGCTCGATCCGATCGGCGGCGCGCTGCCCTTTTGCCTCCACCACGGCCTGGAGGATTCGCGTCTTCGTCACCCGACCGAAGAAGTTGTCTACGGTCGGTTTCCACCCCGCCGCAGCCATGTCGAGATCGACAGCCCGGGCGAGACGGTCGGCGTGAGCGAGCGCACGCGGCCGCCGATTCCAGGGTTCATGCACGGCGTTGACCGACAGGCTGACGACATGGGCAAAGAGCATCGCCTGGCTGTCGCCGTCCCACGCCTGAAGTGCGTCCCAGAGGTCGGCCGATTCCTTCGGCAAAGCCTTCGCCCAGCGCTCGTGCCGAGCGCGGATCGCCTCGGCTAAGGCGCTGTCGTTCAGGCCGAGCGCCTGGGCGCCGAAACTCACGCTCTTCAGATCCAGCTCCAGGCAGCTATCCGAGCCGTAGTGGTAGAAGGTCTTCAATGTCAGAGCATGCAGGGCCGCATGAAAGGCGACCTGCGGCTGCTCACCGAGGGCATGACGCAGGCCGAGTGTCCGATGGGTGGTGAGCTCGGTCATCAGCCGGTCGGAGATGGGCGAAAGGCCCTCGTCCTCCTCCTGCTCGGCGCCGGGCTCGACCGACACGTTGCGCTCGCCGCCTTCGTAGCTCGCGGCCTTGGCCCGTTCGGCCTCACCATCTTCTTCAGCAAGACCGGGCTCCGGCTCCGCCGACGGTTCGTCTTCGGGCCGGACGTAGCCGCGCTCAACACGAAGCTCGCCTTCAGCGCCAATGCTGACGAAGACGCCTGCGCGCACGATCTCGGCCGGGTCGAAAACAACCGGCCGGCTCTCGAGCCCCTCCAAAGCTGTTTCCAGCTCGGACAACCGTTCGTCGACCTCGTCGGGCAGTTCATCGGCGTCCGCGTGTTTCTCAGACAGCTGATCGAACTCTGCTTGCAAGGCGTTGCGGGCCGCTTCCTCCTCGGCAGTGAGGGTGACGATCTCGCCGCGAAGTTGTCGCAGACCGAAAGCGTGGCCGTAAGCGAAATCGGGGGCGACCTCGGTCCACTTCCAACCCTCGGCGGCAATCGTCTCGGATTCCGCCTTCAGCTTGTCGGCCACCATCTGGTCGACGAGCGCGACATCCTGCATCCAGCCGCCATCGTCGCCCTGAAACAGATCTCGCAGCACCGTGCCACCGGCGGCAGTATAGGCGTCAACCCCGATGAACAGCGCCCGCTTGTCGGAAGCGCGGACCGCGCCTTCTGTCAGCATGCGGCGGATGACGTAGGGCTGCTTGTCGTGGGACGCCTTCAGCCGCTCGAACACAACTTCCTGACGCTCGTGGTCGCCAGATACAGCGAAGGCCATGAGCTGGTCGAGCGTCATGCCGTCCTCCGCATAGACGTCGAGCAGCGTCGGCGAAACCGACGCGAGCTTGAGGCGTTGCTTGACGACGTTGACGGAGACGAAGAAGGCGGCAGCGATCTCCTCCTCCGACTGGCCCTTTTCGCGCAGCGCCAGGAATGCCCGGAACTGGTCGAGCGGATGAAGCGGAGCGCGCTGGACGTTCTCGGCGAGCGAGTCTTCCTCAGCGATGCCGCTATCGCGGACGACGCAGGGCACCGGGGCGGTCTTGGCGAGGCGCTTCTGCTTGACGAGCAGCTCCAGCGCGCGGTAGCGCCGGCCGCCAGCCGGGATCTCGAACACGCCGGTCTCGGCGCCGACCTGGTCGACGACGGGCCGGACACTGAGGCCCTGCAGAAGGCCCCGGCGGGCGATGTCCTCTGCTAGCTCCTCGATCGAGACGCCGGCCTTCACGCGCCGGACGTTCGACTGACTCAGCACGAGCCTGTTGAAGGGGATATCGCGCGAGGGCGAAAGGGTGATCTTGCGAACGGTAGTCGCCATGGGATGATACTCCGCGACGGGCGCCGAGAGCCTCTCTCTCGACATCAACTCGTCACGAAGCGCAGCGCCGCCCTCTCACTTTGGAGGGCGGCGTCGCAAAGCCAACGAACAGGAAAGACGGAAAGCCTCGGAACCGGAAAAGCACCGTTCCGTATCTCCGGTTGTCCGGGAATCAGGCCGCGCGGTCGAGCAGCTTCTTCGCCCGTGCCTCCATGTCGAGTCGTGCGTCCTGATGAGTCTTGTCGCGCGCGACGGCTGTGATGCCCTGGACGAAATCAAACACGCTCTCGGGCTTCCGGCCTTCCTCGGACAGAACTGTGTCGATGATCTTCGCCGTCTCGGTCTTGGAGAAGCCGCCCTTGCGCAGAAACTCGCTGCGGTCCTCGTCGGTCCGGGCGACGATCCGCTCCCGCGCCGATTTGATGCCGTTGACGAAGGGCATCGGCGAAGAGTTCGCGAAGCGTGTCAGCGCCGGCGCCGCCTCATGGGCGAAGCGCGTCGCGGCGTATTTCGAATGGCGGATGGTGATCTCCTCGAAATCCTGAACACCCCACAAATTCCGATTCTGACAGACGGCGCGAAGATAGAAGCTCGCTATGCCGAGCGTCTTCGCGCCCACCTCGGAATTCCAGCAGTAGAAGCCGCGGAAGTAGAGGTCCGGCAAGCCGTCGGGCAGCCGGCCGGCCTCGATCGGATTGAGGTCGTCGACCAGAAACAGGAAGACATCGCGATCGGAGGCGTAGAGCGTCGTCGTATCCTGGGTGATGTCGACGCGCGGGTTGTAAACGCCAGTCGACCAATCAAGCACGCCTGGGACCTTCCAGCGCGTGTCACCCGTGCCATTGCCGGCGATGCGCTGAACAGCTGCCACGAGTTCGTGGTCAAATATACGCCCATATTCCGGACCCGTCGCGGCGCGAAGCTCGAGGCGACTGCCCTGCACCTCAAGCGTTTTTATCTGCTCGGCTCGATGAAAGCTGAGGCCGAACTGCAGGTTGATGCCAGCGAGCGGTGCCGGAAGCTGACGGAGGTAAGCCGCCGGCGCTCCGACCAAGCTGGCAAGTTGACCGAAGCTCCAATGAGTCGGCGCGATCGGCGCGTCGCAACCGGGTAGCATCAGCGTCAGGCGCTCGGCATCGTCGCGGTTGGCCTCCACTCGGATCGCGGTGCTCTCGACCGTTCGGGTCCGGCTGCGCTCGCTCCGGCTGCGCACGGCGGAGTAGAGATCCGACAAGGACAGATAGCGTTCGTCCGCCGGCCGCGAGAACCATTCGGATGAAACGCGGCCGATGCGCTCGCCGCGACTCACATCCACCTTGTAGCCGCCGGCGCAGTCGTGGGCAGCGATCAAAACTTCTGCTTGGGTCATGGGACAATCTCCATGACGGGCGCCGGAGGCCTCTCCTCCGATCATCAACCCGTCACGGCGAAGCCGATCCGTCCTCTCACTCTAATGGGGGCGTTGCGGGGTCTCCCCGCAGAAGGGGGTGCGTCGGCGACCGCGGCGCCGACCAGGGGGAAGGCTTTCCCCTCAAAGGCGCACCGCCGGAATTCGCCATATCATCGGAGCAACAGGCTGCGTAACCCGATGGACCAGCTCGGAAAGTTAGTGCGCGCGCAAACAAGGGGAACTGAACATCGGAGCCAACTGGCGGGTGCTTTCGCCATTTTCATACGACAGCTTGACTTGACGTCCCACACACCGGCAGAACGATCCTCCACAGACCACAACGTCAGCGATTGAAACGAAAATGACGTTCGATATCAGGGGCAGCATCAAGAATACGAAGATCAGCTCGAACCTGTATGTCGTTTTTGAGGAACCGATCTCAAATGCGACCGACTCATTCCTTATCCGCAAGCACGAAGACGCCTCTGAAACGGACATGCTGGTTGAAATCGACGTCTAATTTATTCGAGCTGACATGCTCGACGACCGAGAGTCCATGATCGTTTCCTGCAAAGACAACGGATACGGGTTGGGAGACGATCAGCTCAAGGCATTTCTAACCAAAGACACTTCCTACAAGGACGACCTTCCGATCTTCGCGATTGGTCAGTGTACCTGCGGCCGAGAGCCGCAAGTATTTTTGCTACGCTCCGTTACGCTATCTTGCGGCTATCAACGCAGGCTGACGCGTTAACTCGCTCGCGTTTGACGCGAGCTATGCGGGGTCATCGAGAATATCGTTTTCTTCCGTCATTCTGGGTGCCAACATCTCAGTCATCTCGACCGTGACGTTTCGTGCGGCGGAGTGATGGAGAAGACGAATGACGGAGTCCAAATTCCTGACACCGGAGGAAGTGTCTGCACGATACCGTGGCGAGGTCTCCGTGGGTACGCTGCGGAATTGGCGCGCAATGCGAACTGGGCCTGCATACATCAAGATCGGCAAAGCCGTCTTATACCCGGTGGACGAGCTTGACGCATGGGATCGGGGAAATCTGGTGATTTGTAGTGCGTCGAAAGAACTGAACGTGAGCTAGCTTGAGAAAAACAAAATCGCGCTCTAATATGATGACTCAATCCGCTGGCACGCTCGAGACAACGACTCGGTTGCTGTGCTCGGAATGATAGGGAGCTAAAATCGCGAACCGCGCTGCGTTTCCCCTGTTCAGCGGTGCACCGTCAGACCACCGCTTTCATCATAAGTCGGCTCAACACTGACGCCATGTCCTCGCGGCACTCCGTCCGTGACCAAATACTCAGCGCAGAGAAGGCGACGTTGAGTTGAGCGCTCCGAACCGGTCGGTTCAGGCAATCAGCCGTGTCCGATAGGCCTCAAGCCGCGCCAGTCGATCCTGCAGATACGTGCGATATTGGATCAGAAGATCATCTGGACTGGCGAACTCGCCAAGCACCCTTTCCGTCTCTGCCATCGCCTGATCGATGGTGAGGCAGCCCGAACCGTCGCCTGTCATCTGATCGGTCAAGTAGCGCTCGACCTCCAATCGAGTAGGTTCGGGGAGAACCGAGCGCGCTTCGAAATAGATCAACCGGAGCCCGAACCAGCGCAGTCGCTCGTCCTCCATGCCCTGGACGATCGCGAGGCGGTCCTCCCATCGCGCATCGTGGAACGCGGCAATGCGTGCCTCATCAGCAGGACCGGGAAAGCCGCTATAGATGCGCTCTTCGAGGTGCGGAGATAATGCGTAGGGCTCGCGCGCAGCCATGTAAGCAGCCACAAGCCGCGCGCACAGACCAGTGTCCGCCTTCATGAGACAGGCCCGGTCTCCGGTGGCGCCCATCGAACCGCCATCCAGCATATGCTCGGGAGCGTCGTAGAACGCCGTCAGCGTGGGCGCGGCATTGATCCTGAAGCGACGAATCGGACTTGGCTTCTGCGTCAGATGAACTTGCAGTTCGAGATCGCTCATCGCGGCAAGCCGGCCCATGTCTTCGTTGAGACTCAAGCAAAGCCGGCCATTGGCCTGATCGGGATCCCTGCCGATGCAGACGACCGACGTATGATAAGCTTGGCCGCCGAAAAACTCGGTCAACACGAAGCCGTCTTCGACCTCAATGAAATCCGCGACGGTCGCTTTGTTCGAGAAGCGCACGAAGCGCTGCCACAACTCCGGAGACCTTCGATAGACCAATCGGCTCAGTTCGAGCGTCGCAAGCACATCGGACATCGCGTCGTGTGCCCGAGCATGTGCGACGCCATTTGCCGCCGCCAACTGTTGCAAGCGAAATGTCCGCCGCCCTTCTTCGCTGACCGGCACAACTAGTTGCGCAGGCGACACGGCATCGGCGGCCATCACCAGACTGAGCGCATCGGCGCGGCAGTTTCGATGATTACTTGTCAGATATGCCGGATATAGGCACTGGAAGAGGGCGTGGCGCAGCATCTCCTCGTCGAAGCGGATGGAGTTGAAGCCGACGAAAACCGCAGGGCTCCAGGAAATCAAGGTCCGGCGAATATCTCCTACCATGGTGTAGTGCGACGGCAGGCTGGAATCAGTCAACGACTCGATCGGCAATCCGTTCGTCCGAAGCGCCGAAGGATGGGGAAGCACATGTGGCTGAAGGCGCGAGCGCGTCTCGAACCGAGCCACCTCGTTCAGGTTTTCATCGGTGCGAACAGCGGCGAAGTGGAGAATCTGATCGAAGCCACGCTTAAGCCCCGTCGTCTCGGTGTCGAAAAAGACGAAGCTCATGGGTGTGCTACCAACGAGTCAACCGGAAACGCATCGCCGCCGGGCTTACCCTAAACCGGCGCGCGAGACCCTCAATCGCTGCCTCGTCCTCGAGATCCACACCACCGCCTTCCAAGACGGCGGCTAAGAGGTCGCCGGGGATCAACAGCTCTGAGGCGAAGGCGTTGGCTTCGATCTCTATCGGTTCGGTTCCGAGCGCTGAGATATCATCTCGGAAGAGAACGCGTATCCCCTTGTCGACGTGAACGGCTTGTCTGATGTCTTCGTCGTGCAGCACATGATGGGCGAGTTCATGGGCGGCGGAAAAACGCTGGCGGTTGGGATGATGTAGCGCATTGACGCCGATGATGCCGATGCCGTCCTTGATATAGGCCATGCCCGAAAGATCCTCCTCCAGCGGTGCGTACTGAAGGACGATCTTGCGCGATTTAATGATGCGTTCGACAGGGACGGGCGGCGCTGAAACGCCGAACTCCCGAAGGATCGAGCGCGCAGCTTCGCGCGCTCGACCTGGATCAGCGTCCCTCACGATCCGACCTTAGAGCCGCGGCGTGGCGCGAGCGCGCTGCTGATCAAATCAGCGACCTGGGCGCCCGCGTTCTCGGACAGCGACTCCTTCGAAAGCTTCTCATTGACCAGCGTCATCTTCAATTCCTCCCCGATGGACTTATGCGGCATTGGCGGCAGCAGGTCGGCGACCTTCGCGAAATCAAGCGCGGTGGCGAGGGCATAGACATGGTGCAGCAATATGTTCTGCCGGCCGCTCTCGATGTTGGCGATCGACGCGCGAGACATCTTAACTTTGCTCGCCAACTGGGCCTGGGTCAGCGAAAGAGCCTTGCGCCGCGTCGAGACCGCGTTGCCGAACGCTATATAGACCGGATTGCCCGCCATCGCCGATGTTTGCGCTGCTTCGGGCATAATGTCAATCCCGCAAACATTATGTGCTTATTACAAACTTACTAGTGTGATCATTACTTGACATATTGGCCAATCTCAGGAATCCATATCCCGCCGGAGAGCGCGACGCTCACCGACGAGGCGAAGGAACCGAGATGTCGAAGCGCATTCATGTCGTGCCGCACGAATCAGGTTGGGCAACCCGACGTGAGGGGGCGTTGCGGGTGGGGTCCACCCATCACACCCAAGCCGAGGCGACGGAGGCGGCGCGTAGCACTGCGCTTCGCGAGCACGGCGAAGTCGTCATCCACCGTCCCGATGGCCGCATTCGCGACGCCAACTCCTACGGAAACGATCCCTTCCCGCCGAAAGGATAACCCAACGGATCGCTCACCAGGGCGATCCGGTCGGATCGGCGCGCGGAGGTCATTCAAAGAAGAGGACCAATATCGATGTCGAATTTTCCGTCCCTGCGCCGCGATGATCGGCCTGATGATCCCTTTGCCGACCCGCTGGACGCGGTACTCGCCGAGCTTGCCATCAATATTCAGCTTCCGCCCGGCCTGCATGCCAAGGCGGTCGAGCGATATGAGGCGGTCCGACGCTACATCGAACGACCCGGTAGTCCGCTCGAAGGCAGGGTCGCCTGCTTCTATCCCCAGGGCTCCATGGCAATCGACGCAACCACGTCGACCCGCGGCACGGACGACGAGTACGATCTCGATATCGTCGCCGAGATCGAAGGCCCCGACCTCGGTCCCGAGGCGCTGCTGGATGACCTGGAAGCCGCACTCGAGAGCTACCCGGTAAGCAAGGTCGTGCGCCAAACTCGGTGCATCACGCTCTACTACGCCGACGGCATGCATCTTGACATTACGCCGTCGCGGCGGCGGGCGCCGAAGGAGAAGGAAGGCGAGATCCCGCATGCGAAGAAGGGGACTCGCAGCGACCCGGCGCGCTATGTGCCGATGAACTCATATGCCTTCGGGAAGTGGTATTGCGCCCGAACGCCTACCGAGGAGCGGTTCGCGCTGGCGCTGAATCGTCAGCTGTACGAACAGGCCGGAATCGCCTTCGCCGCAGCGGACGTCGAGGACGTTCCGCCGCAAACGCCGCTCATCATCAAGAGCGTGACGACGGTCGCGCTGCAGCTAATCAAGCGGCACCGCAACATCGCCTACGCGACCGAGACGGGCCGGATCCCGCCATCGGTGATGTTGTCGTGCCATGCCGGCCATGCCGCCCGTCCGGGCATGAGGCTTGCGGAAATGCTGATCCGGCAGGCGCGCTGGACGGCCCGCGCGATCGACGACGCCGCGAAGCGCGGCCAGCTCCTGGTCGTGCCCAACCCCGAATTTCCGGTCGAGCGTTTCACCGACCGTTGGCCAGAATCTCAGCTGCAACAGACAACCTATTCTCGCCACCTGCACACCCTCGCTAACGGGCTCGAAGCCGCCCGCACCGGCGACGTGCAGCTGGAGGACTTGCAGGAGTGGTTGCGCGGGCAGTTCGGGGACCGGGTCGTCACGCGTTCTGTCAAAGCTTTCAACCAGCGGCTCGGGCGCCAAGTTCAATCACGGCAGCATGGTTATACGCGCTCCGGCGGCCTGTTCGTTCCCGCCGCGCCGGCGATCATCGGCGCGGCGACCAGCCTGGCGCCAGTCGCGGCTCGCGCACACACCAACATGGGAGAGCGCCGATAAGTGGTGATGACGGTCGACGCCCAGATCACTGACATGGCTTCCTTGTGGCCGAACTTGAAACTCATCGGCCGCCACGGCGCAATCGCGGCGTGGCAGGGCCCTCTCCGGCCTTTGCTTCAGACGTTTCAGGTCGAGATCACTTATCGAGCGCCGCTGGTGATCGAACGGCTCGACGTGCGCATTCTCCAGCCACGCGTCAAAGTCTTGTCACCGCCGTTACGGCACCGTCCGGGCGACCCGGAGGGTAGGCTCCCTCACGTGTACTACGGTTCGGATGGCGAAGTGACGCTATGCATGCTCGATCCCGATTCCGACGATTGGTCGCCGTTCGACAGCCTCTCGCAGACAACTGTGCCCTGGGTGATCGAGTGGCTTGCCGCTTACGAGGGCTGGCGCGCAACGGGTCAATGGACAGCGAGCGGCCGCCACGTCGTAGCAGGTGGCGTCGGTGTCTAAGAGCAGCATTCCGCAAAAGGTCCAATCGGCGCTGTGGGCGCGGGCTGCTGGCCGCTGCCAATATCGTGGATGCAATACTGATTTGGTCGGCGACCTGGTGGCCGGGCGGCAAGACGGGATCTTCGGCTTCATCGCACACATCGTGGCTGACGTCGAAGGCGGCCCGCGCGGCGATCCGATCCGGTCGACTCAGCTCGCGCGTAGTCTGGAAAATCTAATGTTGATGTGCGCCCGACATCACAAGCTGATCGATCTTGACGCCGTCGCCGATCATCCGGAATCTGTTCTGCTAACTATGAAAGCCGAGCACGAGGGCCGGATCGCGATCGTTGCCGGCATCGACGAAGACCGGGCATCTCACGTCATCAGGTTTGGGGCGAGCATTTGTGACAACGAGGCGCTTGTATCGACGCAGGCGATCTTTTCGGCGATGCCGCCCGACCGCCACCCAGCCAGCGGCCAGAGGTTGGATCTTGAAATGGTAGGCTGTGCGTTTCGAGACAACGAGCCTGCCTATTGGACGGTCCAGCGCGAGAACCTGAGACGCCAGTTCGAAGCGAAGGTGCGAGGCCGCGTAGAGCGACAGGAGATTAGGCATCTAAGCGTATTCGCACTCGCACCGCAGCCGCTGCTGATCGAGCTTGGCCGGCTGCTCTGCGATATCGTTCCGGCCGTCGTTCATCAAAGGCATCGCGAACCCGCGAGTTGGCGATGGGCGTCCGATGGCCCCCCGATCACATTCCAGGTCACCGAACCGGATATCGGGCTGTCAGGCTCGGTCGCGCTAAAGCTCGGTGTCAGCGCTACCGTGACCGACGCGCGACTCCAGGCGGTTCTCGGCGACGAAGCCGCGATCTGGTCGCTCTGCGCGGATCAACCTCACAACGACGTCTTGCGGCGAGCTGACGATCAGGCCGCATTTCGGCGCGAACTCCGACGGCTCTACGACCGCATCAAGGCTCGGCATGGCGAGGGAACGCTGCTGCATGTTTTTCCCGCGCTTCCCGCCTCCCTGGCGGTCGAGGTCGGCCGCGTCTGGATGCCCAAATCGGATCTTTCCCTCCGGCTCTACGACAACAATCGATCGCACGGGTTCATACGGACCTTCGATATTCCCTAAACCCGATGCGACAAGCGCGCGGACATCTTCCTGTCCGCAATCCTCCTCGCCGCTGCGATTACCTGGTGGATCAATTAAGTCCGGACCCAAGCCCTCTCTCGTAGAGGCATGTATCCGAACGGGAGAAGCCTATTTTTTCAGGAGGCCACCAAGCCACTTTTGAAGGCTGTCACCGTTCATCAATTCGAGACGCGTCGGCAGAAAGGGAGTTATGAACGGATCAGATATTAGCCTTGGCGGAAAGTCCGACGTTGTAGTCAGGATTCCCTTAGAGGCATTCTGCTCCCCGCTGAGTACGCCCAGCAATGCACGAATGTCATCATATGAAACCTCGTTCCTCGGCTTATACGCCTTCACCGATCCTATGATCTTGATGCAACCAACCCCCTTCGAACAGCTATGACATCCCGTCCGTGATCCCCTGAGCGTGGCGTTAATGTCACCTCGTCGAACCCCGCTTTATCGAAGGCACCAGCGACGATCTCTTCCCAACGCGTCGCAGAAAGTGAATACGCTTGGCTCCAATCCGATTGCAGGCTTGCTACAATTTCATACCAAACCGCTGAGTTTGCCTTTATTAGAAATCCCTCTGCCGTTTTACGATCTGCCAGGACGATCTTGTGATCTGGTGTAATGATTCCCGCTACTCGCAACTCCGCTTGCTTATTCCCCTCGGAAAACCGCCGAGCGATAAACGACTCGAACACTGACGGAAGCCTGTCTTCGTAGATCAAGTCAGTAATTTTGATCTTCTCTGGTGGAATTTCCAGATTCCTAAAATCCACTAGTCGTGTGAACTCTAAAAGAATCGGAAACGCTAATTTCTGCGCAATAGGAAACAGCTTAACGGGCATGTAGAATATCAGTTGCTGCGCTAGGCGAACCCTTACCTCTTCCATCTGCTGCAAAGTAAGCATGGCACGCGCTCTTTACTACAACTGCGCATAGGTTAGCAGTCAGCCGGCTGTCGGGCCTTAACAGCCGGAATAGCCAAATCGCAGTTTCGAATACCGACTCCGTGATCAGCGCCTGCTAAGTTTGACAGATCACGTATCCATGTGCGTTCATTTCGGTACACGCCGAGAAGAATGACATCAACAGCCAATAGAGCTGAACGAAGTATGGGTCTGGCGCTTGGCCGGCTGCGACTTCCTTTAGCGCCTCTTCAACAGCACCGCGGCTCAGCGAAGAGGTCACGATGAAGACCCGACGAATTGCATCCGGCGCAAGCCGCACTTGAGCGAATTCGTTCATTAGCTCGTCGGCATCGCCTCGGACAATCCTCTTGATCCGGGTTTTGACTCCGCTACCGCTTACATACTTGTTGTTCCAACCACGAATTTTCGCTTCCATCGATTCCGGCGGAAGGCTCATACGCTGCAAGTTCTTAATTGCTTGGCTCACGGAGATATGGAACGGCCCAGCACCGAGCGATAGTGGACCATGCTTTGCGTGATAAAAGGTAATTCTAGGCGGGCTGCTGGAGTTGTTTAGCCCAATATAGTCCGCCCATTCGTCGCCAAGATCGTCGCACACAAGCACATCGTCCCCGTCCGCAACACTCGCTTCGATCACACCGAAAGTGGAGTCAGCATCAAAGGTGGCCTTTCGCGTCGAAAAGTTACCCTTTTCATCAGTCACTCCGTCTAGGAGCGGATCAGAGCGCAAATGGCGCAACAGGGCTGCGCCACCATCTACAAAGCCTTCGTCGCGGAACAAGGTCCCGTCGATGTAAGCTAAAGAGAGGGCGTCGAACAGCAATATGAACTTATCCTCGCGATCGATGTAGCGTCGGAGCGAGATCCGATTTGGATCGTGACCGAGAGCATACTCTGTACTTTCGACCTCGATGCCGGCAGTGATCGGCAATTGCAAGTCACGCAATGCTACGCGAGCTTGGTTGATTGCAATTGCTCCAACCGAATCAGCACCGTCGAAGATATCCATCCTCTTTCCGTCGCCGCTGACCCTAAACGCACGATCGAGCTCATTTAACGCTGCATCGATTTCATGCTTGGAGAGTTGAGTGAGTCTACCGCTATCTTCATGTACAAGTCTGATTTCGCGATCGACATGGATCGCATCAACAAATCCCGCAACGTCGACGGCAAAACTTGTTGGACGCGCGGTGCCGCCAATACTCGCCAAATCGATAGCGCGGGCTAAGGTACGGAGAAAGCTGGCAGGTGCAGCTCTTCCACCTACCAGCTCGTCAATTACAGATTTCGCGTACTCCACAAGTGCGAGGTGATCGACCCGATCAGACCGCTGCCCTATCCTGCCGGTGCTAGGAGTTGTAGAATAGTGGTCAGTTCCCGACCGGACCGCGTACGCCTGGGGCACATACCGGTTTGCGCCAGCAGGCCCGACAACATTTTGTAGGTCATCGGCTTCGAACGTTTTACTCCTCATCACGTGCTTGGAGACCGACATGTTTCGAAGCCGAATCTTTTCGAACACCGCTCCCTGCCGTGCGACCGCACGATCCACGCGTTCGGCTGATACTCGACCGAGATAGCGGGTGAAAAATCCTGCCGGAAGATCGAGCTTGGATTTAAGAATCGCGAGATGATCGCGATATTCGATCAAAAGAATAAATCCGCAGATTCGTTCTCGGATTCCTGCGTCTTCGGTTAAGAATGAAGGCGAGCGGTCATAGAGGAAGGAGATCGCAGACCAACGCGCGCGCCCAGCTTGGACGCGCCGATGGTAGAATATGTTTTGGGAGGCCGAGGGCTGGCTTGCCCGAACTTGGCGAAAAAGGTCATCCAATGCGGCATTGCTCATCTGCCGCTTAAGAATGTGAAAATTTGCTGTTTTTGCAACGCGAAGAGAGTCGATCATCCATCCCCCGTCGCGTTTCCGCGCGGAAGTACGCCATGTCAATTAAGACGGACCTTCAATATGATCAACTTAAGCGCGAATGCCTCCACGATGCAAATGGAAAGAACATGCCCCCCGCAAAGAAGAGTTAGAAGGCTACTCGATGTCGCGCAGCTCTAGACGGCCTGCTCAATAGCAACGTTAGCCACAAAGTGTCGGCTTATCGACACGTATCCGGTTGATGGGCGTTGAAGGCTATGATCTCTTGACTACGGGGCGACGGCATGCGGAGCGTGCTTGAGGTGCTATGCGACGACAACCCAGTGATCGTTCGATAAAGATTCTGTTCGCTTCTTCGGGGGGCCTATGCGCTTTCCCGGGATGTACAACGCAGCTCGTTCAGCCTCAATCTCGCGCATTACTGGGCGAACTCTGCCACATTCGTGCGGCCTCTCCCGGGGGGCCGAGATTCGATCCCGCGCAATCCGAAGAGTCGCGCAACGACGCAGACAACTTGATCATCCTATGTCCAACGCATCATCGTTTGGTCGATCAGGATCCGACCACTTACACAGCGGATTCGTTGCTTCTCATGAAACGGCGCCATGAGAGCCGCGTCGCAGCATTTCTCAGCTCGGTTGCTGTCGAGCTTACTGACAAGCAGGCTACCGACCTCTCGCGACAGGTGGAGGACGAATCAGTCGACTTCGCAGTTGTCGTCGCGTTGCGGAAGGAATTGGCTGCGCTTAAGCATTATTTTCCTGAGCTGGTACCGATTTCGTCGACATCGGATTCGACCCGCACGTACCTTCGCGGAACGATTCCAACAAGACGCGGCGGCTCGTATCGAGTTGTTGCCACTCTCCTTCATTCGATGGGAAATCTCGATGCCGCACATGCGACATCGGACCTCATCCACAAATGGAAGCCGCGATTTGTACTTGTGAATGGAATTGCTGGTGGAATCTCTAGAAAGGATCAGGGCTTCGGCGATATCGTGGCCTCGAACTCCATTTTCTATTATGAGCTCTCGAAGGTTCGACCCAATCATCAGGAGCATCGAGCTCGGCAATTTCAGGCGGACCCCATCCTCGTGGATGGAATACTGAACTTGACCGACTCAACGTGGCGCGCACATTTGCCTTCAAGGCCCGATGGGAAAAGCGCGAGCGCCATCGAGCCGAGAATTCATGTCGGACCAATTGCCTCTGGAGAGAAGGTGATTGCTTCAAGCGAGGCTGCCCAAGAGCTTCGGTCGTTGCAACGCGATCTCATCGCAATTGAGATGGAGAGTGCAGGAGTCGCTTCTGCGGCATTCAGCGCTGTCAAGAAGGTGGGATTCTTGACGATCCGAGCCATCTGCGACTTCGCCGACGGCAAAAAGAATGACATGTGGCAAGAGTACGCAGCGTATTCCGCGGCTTCGTGCTTGCGAAGCTTCATTGAGTCGCGCCCAGTTTCCCTCTCGGAGGGGGCGTGGCCGAAGTCCGTTGCTTCGGTAGCGGCAACGAAGTCGCGTATTTCGATAGCTCAACGTAAGAAATTGTTCGATGAGCTGTGTACGGCGTTCGATATGGAAGAGTTTAAGAACCTTTGCTTTCTCCTGGGCGTGGACATTGACGAAATTCCCGGCGACCGCAAATCGGCCCGGGTCAGAGAGCTAATTTTACTGTTCGAGCGGCGCGATACGTTGCACGTATTGGAGGAAGCCGTCGATGAAAGGACACGTTAACGGAAAACCTGAGCATTCAGGCTGATGCTTTCGGCGGTGTCCGTAAGCCGTCGATACGCACTGAAATGCATGTCACGGACAGATCGGGCATTGAAACAAGGACTCCAATCGAAGCGGCCAGGACCGAGCGTGAACTCTCGTGACTATCACGAACAATCACCCACTACATGCCCCAGTCTCCGCCTCCTACAGCTCGATCAGAATCTAAAATAACAGCAAACTCAAATAGATAATAGACGCCGCAGGCTCATGCACAACCACCCTAGCGGCGATCCCTCGCCCTCGCAGGCCGACATCCAGATGACGAAAGCGATCATCGACATCGCCAGGCCGCTCGGCATCGCCGTGCACGACCACATCATCGTCGGCAAGAACGGGCATTCCAGCTTGAAGGGGATGAAGCTGATCTAACGACGTCGGCTCTTGGGGCTAAAGCGGACCTTACCGCGAACTTCGCAAAACGACGCGACTGACCCAAAGGCGACATTCAACGCCTGGAGTGATTTCCAGCTTCTGTCTGATCTTCGGATGCTAGCCGGGGAAGTCGCGGAACTCCTTGACGAGATTAAACGGAATTTTCCACCCGGCGCCTCCCCCGCGCATCAGCATCTTGATGTCTTCCGCCCTGTTTTCTTTTCCGGTTTTCGGATCGGTCTCCAGCGTGTGGCCTTGGCTGTCCCAAGGTTTGCTCGCGCTCTTCGAGTAGTAGCCGAGAAAATGGCCGGATTCATGGGCAGACGTGTTAGGCCCGCGTTGCGAGCTGATGAAGGCAAGGTCCAGCGATCGAGCAAATGAGCCATTGGCGGGGCCGCCATTGGACCAAACCTTATCGACGCAAAAAATGGTTAGATGGGCGCCCTGAACTTTGTGTTTGACGAAGAAGCCCTTCAGTTTTTCGACGTCGATCACATCGGGAAAGGTCGCTAGGCTCGCATCCTTCATGCCGGTCGCAGTGGCGAGGTCCTGTTTGACGGCAGCCTGCGAGTCGTCGATGACCAGCCAGTCGCTTGGCACCCGCTCGAAGCGGATGTTGGCCTGCGGCCTCCATATATTGTTCATCGTCAGCAATTCATCTTGCTCGTTGCAAGGCTTCTTGGCGTGAAACGCCGGAGCGCCGCCACTCCCCGGAACCATGACGTTACGGAACGCCACCTTGATCTTGATTTCCGGCAGCACGACGACATGGAGCTTGGCTTCGATCTTCCGGCCGGCCGACCGGGCCACCACCTCCAGGCCGGGAAAGCCAATCGGCTTAATCCGGCCATTGATTTCGAAAAACCGTGCATCGCCATTGAAGGTGGTGGGAAGTGACGCCGCCCTGAGCTGCGGATCGATATCGGGTTCGGAGAAGGTGTCTCTGGCTTGCATTACGCGTCTAAGGGTATCGGCGCCATCGATCTCCTTGATCCCGAGGGCATGGGGGTTAGGATCGACTTTGAGCTTTCTTCCGGGATCGATCAGCGCCACGATGTTGGAGCCGCCGAACGGCACCACCATGCCCGGCGGGCTGCGGCGCTCATCGATGCCGGAGCGGCGGAAAACCTCTTGAAAAGCGGCCATGTCTGGTTCTCCTGTCTTAGTTCGGTCCGTCAACGCGAAATTTTGCGCGCGGAATGAGAGCCTCCTTCGGCGGCGGGAACACCATCTGGCCGGCCCCCGCGGCGAGATGCAGAAAATTTCGGCGGCGAAGTTTCATGGCAGTCCCTCCGCAACAATTGGGCACGGACGGCAGTAGGCGTAGCCTACTCCGCTTTGCGGAGAACGCGGAAGGCCAATCAATGTCCGCTTCTGGCCCATCAGAGAAGTGGCGGAACGCCTCATTGAGGTCCGTTCAATCAAGCGCCTCGTCGGCCGCGCTCCACGGCCAGAACGAAAGCCGTTCCGAGCGATCCGGCGAATGCGCGCGGTGTCAGGCCGGGTATGTGAATGACCGAGGCCACGGCCGACGGCCCGGACTTCCGGCACCACGCACTTTCCTTCATCCGCCTTGAATGGTCGTAGATCTTGCCGGTAACGATGGGGCGGGCTTGAAAAACGCTCTCAGCGGCGGCAATCTCGGCTTGATTGAGGCCTCGATCTGGAGAATCTCGGCTTATGCCGATCGATGCGAGGATCGACGATGAAGCAGCGGCTTATAATGTGGCTTGCCGTTGTTGCGGGCGTCGCCCTGGTGCTCGCCGTCGCCTGGGCCGCCATCCTGTGGACTCGCCCGGAGCCTATTCGCATCGCCTTCGCCAATTCGCTCTCTGGACCGTCGGCCCCGGCCGGGACGGAAAGCCTGGTCGCGACGCAGCTTGCAATCGACGAGGTGAACGCCAAGGGTGGCGTCAACGGACGGCTAATTGAACTCGTTCTGTTCGACGACGCAAGCGATCCAGCCGTGGCGCGCGCGAACGCGCAGGCGATCGCCGACAGCCCATGCGTCGCTGTGCTCGGCCATTATCTCAGCTCCGCTTCGCTCGCGGCCGCGCCGGTATATAAGGATGCGCGGATTCCGGCGCTCACGGGAAGCGCGGCTGCCGACGATCTGACATCCACCAATGATTACTATTTTCGTGCGTTGGCGCCGGTCTCCGCGCAGGCGCGCTCGATCGCGGAACATCTGCGCGCCGTGATGAAGGAGCCAAAAGTCCGTCTTGTTCACACGCGCGATTCCTACGGCAAGAATTTTGAGCATGGATTTGCCGCGGCCTATCCGGCGGAGCAGTTGCACGTGTTCGGACTGGACGTCGCAGCCGGTCAGATCGGATCGATGGATGGGACGCTAGCCGCTGCCGCGCAGGAGCCCGGACCCGGCGTTATCGTCGTCGGCGCGGCACCCGATTTTAGCCCAGACATCGTCAAGGCGCTGCGCCGCCACGGCATCAAGGGAACGATCATCGCATCCCAAGGCGCGGCCCGCGAAAGCTATTTGCAGAATTTCGCCAACGAGCCCGAGGAAAAATCGCATCCGGGTTTCTTCAGCGAGAATCTGTATGCCGCTTCATCGCTGATGTTCGACAGCGCAGGCGTGGCGGCGCAGGCCTTTGCCGTCGACTACAAGGCGAAAGCCGCTACCTCGCCAAGCTGGGTTGCCGGCGGCGCGTATGACGCCGCGCGCCTGATGATCGATGCGCTGAAACGAGCTGCCGTACATCACCGGTTTATGGGGCAGGGGATTCAGAAACGATCCGACAGCAAGGTTGCGGATCGCGACCGGGTGCGCGCCGCACTGGCCGCGATCGACAGTCCGAAATCGGCGGTCGTCGGGCTGACGGGGCGGCTCTATTTCAACGCGAACCGCGACATTCCGCGCCCGATCCGAATGGGTTTCTTCCATTACGGTCGGTTCGTCACGGCGCCGCAGCAACTCGTGCGCATCGATCAGCCTGATGGAATCGATCTCGCCGCGGAACAGGAGAAGGGCCATGTCATCGCGTTCGAGGATCGGCGCTACTGGATTCAGCGCGTCGTCTATACCGGCATCGACATCATTCGCGTCAGCCGGATCGACGTGAAGCAAAATTCGTTCAACGTCGACTTCTATCTCTGGATGCGATTCGCTGGCGACGATGAGGCGCAGACGCACGTCGAATTCCCGGCATTGCTGGATCGCGGGGCGTTCGATCCAGCTCGGCCGATTCAGGCTGGACACGAAGACGGCCTGAGTTACCGGCTCTATCGCATCAACGGCGATTTCAAGGCCCATTTCGATCTCCATGATTATCCATTCGACACGCAGCAATTGCATCTACTTTTTCAGAACACGGAACAGCGGCGGGAGCTCATCACCTATGTCATCGATCGGTTCGGCTTGCGCCTCGCCGACGACGGAAGCTCGCGGGCCGAGGACGGGGCCTATTCCGGGCTTCCGCTCTGGCGATTTCTCGGGCTGAACTATTTCGTCGAATCCCTGTCCAGCGGATCGACGCTCGGAAAGGCGCCTTTGTTTGGTGCCGAGGCAAGGACGGAATTCGCAGGCTTCGATGCGGCCATCATGCTGCGCCGCAGCTCCGCCATCTACATGCTGAAGAACCTACTGCCGCTGTTTCTGCTCGTGCTCGTCGTATTCGCCACGCTGTTCTTTCCCGAAACCATGTTTCGTGAACGCGTGACGATCCCAGTGACCTCGATCCTGGCGAGCGCGGTGCTGCTCGTAGCGGTGAACAGTCAGATCGGCGATGTCGGATACACGGTGGTGGTCGAAGAGATGTTCTACATCTTCTTCGTACTATGCCTGATGGCGATGTTGGCGGGCTACAGACATGAAAAACTTCGGGACGCGGGCCGAAAGCGCGTCGCTGTTGTTTCGGATCACGTAGCACAGATCATTTATGCCGGGACGGTGCTCGCTATCATCGTCGTGCTCTACCGGCGTTATGCCGTGTGAGGCAGGCGTGGATACCTCGCCGGCCCGCCACACATCGCCAGGTCGCTCGGCATCGCCGTGCACGACCACATCACCGTCGGCAGAAGTGGCCACGCCAGCTTGCGCGGGATGCGGTTGATCCAGGGCTCCAAATCGTGGCGGCGGATTGAGAGGAAGTCCCGCCTATCTTATCAGTGCCTGCCGCTGAATCGGCCGCATGGCTCTCAGGCCATCTCACCGAACCAGTTGCCACCCTTTCGGCGTCCAGCGCAGCAGCGCGGCGGAAAGCGGCTTCGGCGCGCGCGCCATGACGTTCCTGGCGAGCGTCCGCAGCGCGTCGAGCGCGGCGCCGCTGTCTTCGCTTGCATAGAGCACGAGATCGGCCGACGGCGCCGCCACGATCAGGACGCCACCCTGGGCCTGCGCGAGCGGCGCCCAGCTGTCGATCAGCGCAAGCCGGCTGGTCTGATAGTAGTCTCCCTTCAGCGTGCCGAATTGTCCTGATGGGACCGCCTTTGCGGCGGTCGCGAGCGGCTTCATGCTGCTGCGCAGATTGGCGATGGCGATGTCGAAGACCTGGTCCGGCTTCAGGCCGAGCGCAGCACGATCCTTGTCATTGAACACCCGTATCGTCCGCGGCGAATCCAGCACCGGGACGATCACCAGCCCCTCTGCCAGGGGCCGCGTCAGGGCCGGACCGCGCGCATCGACCTCCCGAAGCGCCTGCCGCATGTAATCGGCCGAGCGCACGACCACGCGCAGCGCTGCTCTGGTGGGAGGATCATTCCGATTGCTTGTCGTTGCCACGACGCCGCTGACATAGGTGCCGATCTCCTTGCTGCAGGCGCCCGTGTTGGTCTTGCAGAAGGCGTAGATGCGATCGAGGTTGGCTTGCAGAGGGCCGATCGAAAGCGTCAGCGGCCCCTTGATCACGACAGGGGTGTCACGAATCTCGGCGCGGATGCGCTCGGCCACGAAAGCCGTAAACGCGGGTTCGTCGGCTGGAATCTGTTGCGCGCGGGCGGACCCGGCTCCGACGAGATCGCCCGCTGCGATGACGGCGATCAGAAGCCGGCACATGCGAGATCGGATAGTCATGCGATCCACCACCCCGGGATGGCGGCCCGCGGCCGATGCTCACCCCTCCCCGCCAAGTCAACCGCCGGCCGCCGTCAACCCCGCGACGCCGGCGGCTGAACGATCAATAGCAATATCGGGGATCGACCGGGACGTAGCGGCCGTCGGGGCGCTGCATGTAGCAGCCGCGCTGATAGGCGTAGTAACCGGAGCGGCGGCGCTCGCCCTCGGAAGCGATCGCGGCGCCCGTTCCGGCACCGACGACGGCCCCGATTGCGGCACCGCGGCCTCCACCGATCGCGCCGCCGAGGATCGCCCCGCCGACACCGCCGATGATCGCGCCGCCGACGGCGTCCTGGGCCGCCGCCTCATGCACCGGCATTGCCATCGCAACCGTCAGACACGCAGCGATCCCAAAACTTCCAATGCGAAGACCTCGAAGCATGCTCGACCTCCCCTGTGGTGAGCTGTGTCATAGCGCCGGAAGCGGATTCGGGCCAGAAAAATAGCCAGCGCCGCCACCTGGACGCGCCGTGATGGCGCCGGGGGGCTCTGCGAGGCGGCAGCTCAGACCGTGCCGGGTGCGGTGCACATGCCGGCCATCTCCGTGTCAGGGCTCGATCCAGCGCTGCACGGCCTCGGCGGTGTCGGCGGGCGTGGTGTTGAAGCAGATCGCCGCATTGGGCGCCAGGCGGTGGACGAGGTTGAGCACCTTCTCGAACAGCAGCAGGCGCTGCTTCGGCTCGCGCAGGCCCGCGCCGATCACGATGCAGTCGAAGCTCTCGTCGCGCAACGCCGCCGTCACCGCCGCTTCCGCAGCCGCGTCGAGATCGATCAGGCAGCTCGTGACCTCGTAACCGAGACCGCGCAGGCGCAGCAGCTGGGTCTCGATATAGTTGCGCACGAGCTCCGGCGTGAGCTGCGGGAATGTGCTGTAGTCCGCAACCCCGGGTTCGATGCCGATCGCGAGGACGCGCTTGGCCATGCAAGCCTCCTGAGCAAGCCTCCTGACCGTGTGGGCTGCTAACGGGCGGACGCCCCAGCAGGTTCCAGGATCGCGGTGACCCGCGTTCGCAAGCCACATTCGGCTTGCGACCTCCGAGCGCAGTGCTGCCGCCGATTTCCCGCTCAGGCTGTAACCCATTTCACACACGCCGGGCCGGCGACCTGTCACATTCTCGCAGATTACGCTGGCGCCACGCCCTGATTACGGCGCCCGGCCTACTTTGACATGCACGGAGAGTAGATCGTTCATCCATTTGCGGGAGCGGGAAATGTTGTCATTCGAGAGTTTGAAAGACGAATACGAGCGCAATTGGGCCAGTCTCGAGGTCAGGCCCTCACGCCTCGCCGAAGCCAATGCGGTCGCACGCAAGGCCCTCAACGGCAAGGCGACCTATCAGCAGATCGAGCGGTTGACCGGCGTGCCCTGGCATTTTGCCGCGCTCTGCCACTATCGCGAATCCAACTTCGATTTCGACACCTATCTCGGCAACGGCGAAACGATCCATCGCGCGACGACCATCGTTCCGAAAGGGCGCGGCCCGTTTGCCACCTTCGTGGACGGCGCCGTGGACGCGTTCAGAATCGAGAATTTCGTTGGCGCTCACGACTGGGGTATCGCGCGGATTCTGTACCGGCTCGAGGCGTTCAACGGCTTCGGCTATCACGCCAAGGGCTGCAATTCGCCCTATCTCTATGGCGGCTCGACACTGTACGGCCCGCCCGAGGCAAGGGCCGGCAAATTCGTCCGCGATCACGTGTTCGACTCGAACCACGTCGATTCCCAGCTCGGCACCGCGGTGATCCTGCATGCGATGATGTCGCTCGATTCCTCGATCGCCATCGACGGCAGCACGCAATTCGTGGGCCGCACCGAGCCCGAGGACGACATCGCCTCGACGGTTGTTCTGATGCAGCAGGCGCTCAACAAGCTCGGCGCCAACCCGCCGCTTGCAGAGGACGGCATCAGCGGACCGAAGACCAAGGCTGCGGTCTCGCAGTTTCAGCAGCAGAACGGCCTGAGGGATACCGGCCTTCTCGACGGGGCCACGGTCGCTGCCGTCACGCGCGCGACGCAGTCGGGCACCGCCGGGCAGACCGGCGATCTGTCCCAGGCCCTGAAGCGGCTGGAGGACCTCGCGCAGTTGCTGCGACCGTCAGCCGGCGGCGTAACGCCGGGGACGACGACACCGGGCAACACGCTGCCCGCCACCAACGACCCGATCAGCCTGTTCGAACGGCTCTTTTCCCTCATCAACAAGACGGCGCCCATGCCAGGACCGGTCACCCCGACCAATCCCGCCCCCGTCGATCAGCTGAAGCAGGTTGTCGACCTGCTCAGCACCTTGCTCAACAAGGACGGCAAGCCCGTGCTCGGCCAGGTCAACGGCGCGCTCGGCGAGACCATCGGCAAGCTGCTCGACGGCAAGAAGACCGCGCTCGGCATCGGCGGCTCGGTGCTCACCGCGCTGCTGTCGTCGGTGACGGCAAGCCCCAATGCGGGCGGCATTGCCGGATTGCTCGGAACGATCGTGTCGGCCGTGCCGGGCCTTGGCCAGTTCGCGATGCCGATCTCGCTGGCGCTCACGGCCTGGGGCGTGCTCGGCAAGCTGGAGAAGTGGGCGCAGGGCACCGCGCCGCCGCCCAAGGCTACGACGTAAAGCCGACGACGTAGAGCCGACGACCTAACCACAACCGCGCAGCCGTTTCAGCGCGCCTCAAGCCATGCCGCCGGCATCGGCAATGTCTGCCGCACGTCGTTCCATCAACCCGCGCTCGCGCGCATTGGTTGCAAGACGGGCGGCGGTCTCGAACGATAGCCGTGCCTCGGCGAAGCGGCCGAGCCTGTGCAGAAGGTCGCCGCGCACGGCCTGAAGATGGTGATAAGTGCTGAGCGCCGGCTCGTCGGCGATCATCTCGACGAGATCGAGCCCGGCCTGCGGCCCTTCGGCCATGCCGAGCGCGACCGCACGGTTGAGTTCGATCACGGGCGAGCGCACCAGCGTCGCAAGCTGGCCATAGAGCTCCGCGATGCGTCGCCAGTCGGTGCTTGCGGCCGTCTCCGCGGTGGCGTGACACGCGACGATTGCGGCCTGCAGCGTGTAGAACCGGCCGGCTCCGCCGAGCTCGCGCGCGCGGTCCAGCGCCCGAAGGCCGCGCGTGATTTGGAGCCGATCCCACAGCCCGCGATCCTGGTCCATGAGCAGGATGGGCTCGCCATCGCGGTCGGTGCGGGCATGCATCCGCGCGGCATTCAGGTCCATCAGCGCCATGAGACCGTGCACCTCGGGCTCGAGCGGCGCGAGCCCGACCAGCACCCGTCCCATGCGCAGGGCCTCGTCACAGAGCTGCGGCCGCAGCCACTCCTCGCCGCGAGAGGCCGAATAGCCCTCGTTGAAGATGAGATAGACGACCTCGAGCACCGAGGCCAGACGCTCGGAAAGCGCCTCGCCGCCCGGCGTTTCGTAGGTGAGGCCCGACCGCGAAAGCGTGCGCTTGGCGCGGACGATGCGTTGGGCGATGGTTGCCTCCGAGACCAGGAAGGCGCGCGCGATCTCGTCGGTGGTCAGGCCGCAGATCATGCGCAACGCCAGCGCCGCGCGGGCCTGCCGCGGCAGCAGCGGGTGGCAGGCCGTGAAGATCAGCCGCAGCCATTCGTCACCGATGTCGTCGTCGAGGGCGGTGTCGAAATCGGGCATCGCGTCCTGTTCCTGCATCAGCTCGTGCGTCAGCAGGTCCTGCTTGCGGGTGAGCATTTTCGCCCGGCGCAGATGATCGAGCGCACGGCGCTTCGCCGTCGCAACCAGCCACGCACCGGGATTGTCCGGCACCCCGCTCAGCGGCCAGGCCTCCAGCGCGGCGACGAGAGCGTCCTGGGTCAATTCTTCCGCGAGCGTCACGTCCCGCAGCATGCGCGACAGCGTCGCGATCAGCCGCGGCTGCACGACGCGCCAAGCTGCGTGAATCGCGGCGCGGATCGCGTGATCGATGTCGGCGGCCGTCATCGCCACCGACCAGAGCCCTTTCCGTTCCGATAGAATCGGAACGGGGCTCTGGATTCTTGCTTTGACGCGTTTTCTTTACGCGAACCGGTATCCACTTTGCTTGAAAACGCACTAAGACGAGCGGTGGTGTTCATCAGGCGTGGGCGGCGACCCTGGAATGCGCGTCGATCTCGCACGCCACGTCGACGCCCGGCGTCGCGAATGCCCGCAATTCGCAGGTACCGTCCCATCCCGGCATGTGATCGAGATGCAACTGCATGAATTCCTTCGCCATGGCCAGGGCTTCCGCCTTGTCGCGCAGCTCGAAAATGGCGTAGCCGCCGATCACTTCCTTGGCCTCGACGAAGGGGCCGTCGATGACGCTGAGCTCGCCGTCGACGATCTTCACCCGTGCGCCGGTCGCAAGCGGCATCAGGCCGCCGGTGTCGAGCATTCGACCGGCCTTGATCTCCCGCTCTGATATTTTCTGCATCGCCTCCATCAGTGCCGGGGTCGGGCCCGCCATCGGCTGGCTGGAGGTGACGATGTACATGAAGCGCATGAAAAACTCCCTTGGCGCGAGCAGCGACCGCTCCGGCCGCAAACCGGCTCGCTATGGATGTGACGATTGAGCCTCGGCTAAATCGACATCCCCGAGAGAAATTATTGGCCGGGAGAAATTATTGCCGCAGCATGATCAGGGGATCAGCGGTATCGGGAACGCGCCGCCACTGCGCGTTGTCGTCGGCCTCGAACTGCCAGACATCGCCTGATTTCGACATCAGGATGATCTGGCCGCGTTCGAGCCGCCATTGCGTCGGATTGAACTGCGCGATGCCCGCATCGCATTTCGGCTTCAGGAAGACCTGGAAATTGTCCGGCCCCGCCTCGGTATTGGTCAGCGTCAGCCCGCAGACCGGCTGGCCGTTGCCGCGCACCATCGACCAGTCGCCGATCATCTGGTCCATCGACTTGGCCATCGAACGGGCGGCGGCGAGGTCCTGCAGGATGTAGACACCTTCGCCCTGCCGCAGCCCCTCGAAGATGCCGGCCTCGACCTCGGTGAAGTCGATCACCGCTTCACCGGTCGCATCCTGCAAGCGAACGATGTCGAGACCCCTGACGCTCCAGGCGACGATGTCCTTGGTGAAGGGCAGCGCGGTCTTGCAGGCCGGCTCCAGCTCCAGCTTGAAGCCCTGGCCCGCGGCATCGCTCTTCATGGTGACCACGCAGGTCTTGCTGCGCTCGGTGGTCGAGAGCTCCCATTGCCCGGGCATCGTCTTCTTCAGGCTCGTCGCATCCTGCGCCAAGGCAGGGCCGACCGCGGCGACACATGCCGCGATGGCCAATGCAGCGACCCGAAGAATGGTCATCAGCGCCCCTTGAACGGCGTTTCCGCAACCGGGGTCAACGGCGCCTTGCCGGCGAACCAGGCCTTGAGGTTGTCGACGACGAGCTGGTCCATCGCGTTGCGCGTCACCACCGAGGCCGAGCCGATATGCGGCAGCAGCACGACGTTCTGCATGCTCTTGAGCTCGTCCGGCACGCTCGGCTCCGCTGCGAACACGTCGAGGCCGGCGGCCAGGATGGTGCCGGATTTCAGCGCCTGCACCAGCGCCGGCTCGTCGACCACCGAGCCGCGCGCGACATTGATCAGTACGCCGCGCGGGCCGAGCGCCTTGAGCACCTCGGCATTGATCATCTTGTTGGTGCTGGCGCCGCCGGGCACGATCACCATCAAGGTATCCACCGCCTTCGCCATCTCGATCAAGTCAGGGTAGTGCTTGTAGGAGACGTCCTTGGACGGGTTGCGGGAGTGGTAGACCACCGGCACCAGCGAGGCATCGAGCCGGCGCGCGATGGCCTGGCCGATCCGGCCCATGCCGACGATGCCGACCTTGCGGTCGCGCAAGGAGCCGACGCTGAGCGGATAGTTCTGCGTCTGCCAGAGGCCGGAACGGACGTAGCGGTCGGCCTTGATGAATTCGCGCACGGTGGAGATCAGCAGGCCCATCGCGACGTCGGCGACCTCCTCGGTCAGCACGTCGGGCGTGTTGGTGACGATGATGTTGTGCTCGGCCGCGTATTTGGCGTCGACGTGGTCGTAGCCGACGCCGAAGCTCGCCACCATCTCGATCTTGGGCAATTGCGACAGCGAGTCCCTGTCGGCACGCACCGTGTGATAGGTCACGGCCACGCCGCGGATCTTTTCGCGGATCGCGGGTGTCAGCCGCTCGAGGTCGCCTCGTGTCTCGGCCTTGTGCACGACGAAATGATCGGAAAACCCGTTCTCGAGGATCGGCCGCACCGGCCCATAGATCAGAAGGTCGATCTTTTCGGACGAAATCGAACCGGCGGTCATCAGTTTTCCTTTCCAAGGGCGCTTTCGTGCCAGCGCCGTAAAACGAGGTGGGAAACTAGCGCCAGCACCCCATAGATGACAATCCCGGCCAGCGACAACAGCAGCAGCGCGGCGAACATGCGGGGTATGTTCAATCGGTAGCCTGACTCGGCGATCCTGTAGGCGAGCCCAGAGCCGGCGCCGGCCGTTCCGGCCGCGATCTCGGCCACGACAGCGCCGATCAGCGACAGCCCTCCGGCGATGCGCAGGCCGCCGAGGATATAGGGCAGCGCCGCCGGCAGCTTCAGGAAGCGCAGGGTTTGTGGTGGCGAGGCGCCATAGAGCTGGAACAGGCCGGCCAGATTGCGGTCGACCGAATTGAGCCCGAGCGTGGTGTTGGAGAGCACCGGGAAGAAGGCGACGATGAAGGCGCAGACGACGACCGCGGTCTGCTGCTCCAGATAGATCAGGAGCAGCGGTGCAATCGCGATAACAGGCGTCACCTGGAGGACGACGGCGTAGGGGAATAGCGAATATTCCACCCATTTCGACTGGTTGAACAGCAGCGCCAGCGCGATACCGCCGACGCTCGCTGCCACAAATCCTTCAAGCGTGGTCAGAAGCGTGGTGGCGAGCGATTGTGACAGCACGGCCCAGTCCTTGATCAGCGTCAGGAAGATCACGGAGGGCGCGGGCAGCACGTAAGGCGGGATCTCCCTGATGCGGACCACGAGTTCCCAGGCGAGAAGCCCGGCCGCAAGCACGATGACGGGAAGCACGAAGCGCACCGCGCGGTGCGCGCCGGACGGACTGGCGGTGACGGAGGGCTGCGCGCTCATAGCACCGGTTGCCCCGAATAGGACGGCGCCAGCGCGGCCGACACCTTCCGGCAATAATCCGAATAGGCGGCCGAGGTGCGAAACTCCTCTCCGCGCGGCTCGACCGTCTCGATGCGGATGTCGGCCTGGATCCGGCCGGGCCGCGCCGTCATGACCACCACGCGCTGCGACAGATAGACGGATTCGAACACCGAATGGGTGACGAAGATGACGGTCTTGCGAAGGCTGCGCCACAGCGCGAGCAGGTCGTTGTTGAGGCGGAAGCGCGTGATCTCGTCGAGCGCCGCGAACGGCTCATCCATCAGGAGGATATCCGGATCGGTGACGAGCGCGCGCGCCAGCGAGACCCGCATCTTCATGCCGCCGGACAGCTCGCGCGGATAGGCGTCGGCGAAATCGGCAAGCCCGACGCTCGCCAGCGCTTCGTCGGCGCGCGCGCGCGCCTCCGCCTTCGCCACGCCAGCAAGCTTCAACGGCAGCCGCACGTTCTCGCGCACGCTGGTCCAGGGCATCAGGGTCGGCTCCTGGAATACGAAGCCGATGCCATGGCCCGGCTGTGCAGGTCCCTCGTGACGCGCCAGCCGCACGATGCCGGACGACGGCGCGCTGAGCTGCGCGATCAGCCGCAGCGCGGTCGACTTGCCGCAACCCGACGGTCCCAGCAGCGAGATGAACTCGCCCTTGCGCACGGCGAGATCGAGCGGCCCGAGCGCCATGACGCCGTTGTCATAGACCTTCGTCACGCCGCGCAGGCTGACGGCGAGCGCCGTCAGGCTGGCCTCGACCCCGGACGAGGTTTTGACTGGTGACATGGACCTTGCGTTACGGCTTGCTCGGGCGCAGCTCGACGCCGACGCCCTTGTTGACGAAGCGCAGCGTATAGGACTTGCGGAAGTCGAGATCCGGCTTCACCACGCCCGCCTTCACCATCTTGTTGAAGAAGGAGGTGTAGCGCTCGTCGCTCATGGCGCCGATGCCGTTCTTCAACG
Source organism: Bradyrhizobium diazoefficiens USDA 110 (assembly GCF_000011365.1). Taxonomy (GTDB): domain Bacteria; phylum Pseudomonadota; class Alphaproteobacteria; order Rhizobiales; family Xanthobacteraceae; genus Bradyrhizobium; species Bradyrhizobium diazoefficiens. Next base: position 83,946 of record NC_004463.1, read on the forward strand.
ACTCGCCGGAATCGACGATGCCGTATTCCTTCATCCTGGCGACGGAATAGGCGAGCAGATCGTCGGTCATCTCAGGATTGAGCTTCTTGATCATGGCATTGCCGGCGGAATTGTCGCCGTAGATATAGTTGTACCAGCCGATCATGGAGGCATCGACGAAGCGCTGCACCAGATCGGGCTTCTTCTCGGCGATGTCGCGGCGGGTCTCGATCAGGGTCGAATAGGTATTGAAGCCGTAATCGGCGAGCAGCAGCACGTTCGGCTTGAAGCCGGCGGCCTTCTCGACCGCGAAGGGCTCGGAGGTGACGTAGCCCTGCATCGCGCTCTTGGGATTGGCGATGAAGGGCTGCGGATTGAAATTGTAGGGCCGGACGTTCTTCTCGTTGAAGCCGTATTCGGACTTGAGCCACTGGAAGTAGCTGCTCATGCCCTCCTTGGAGACGAACAGAGTCAGCGGCTTGAGGTCCTCGATCTTGGCGACCTTGGCGTCCGGCTGCGTCAGCATCACCTGCGGATCCTTCTGGAACACCGCGGCGATGGTCACGACGGGAACGTTGTTGGCGACCGCATCGAACGACATCAGCGTGTTCGCGGCCATGAAGAAATCGATCTTGCCGGCGATCAGCAGCATCCGGTTGTTCTCGTTGGGACCGCCGGGGACGATGGTGACGTCGAGCCCGTACTTCTTATAGGTACCGTCGGCGACCGCCTGGAAGAAGCCGCCATGCTCGGCCTCGGCGACCCAGTTGGTGCCGAAGGTGACTTTGTCCAGGGTCTCCGCGCGCGCCGGGACGACCGAGACAAGAGCGGCCATCAAGCCCGCCGTTAACGCTCGCCGCAGATGAGAGAGGGTCATAATGGCACTCCGTCGATCGCTTCTGGCCCAATCGCTTCTGGCCCATGTGAAAGCAACGCGATAAAACCGCATGAAGTTCGGGGACGCGAGCCGGCCAGGCCCGCGTCCCCTCATACGCCAAATTACGTGACAAATTCGGGCAAAGAAACCTTGATGATGCCGTCCCGCGACTGGACCGAGATCCGCTGGGCCGACGCCGTCCCTGCGGAGGTGTCGCGCTGGATCGCGGTGCTGCCGCTGGCGGCGACCGAGCAGCACGGCCCGCACCTGCCGCTTGCAACCGACGTGCTGATCGCGGACGCCTATCTGGCGCGCGTGCGCGAGCTTTTGCCCGCGACCATTCCGGCCAGTTTCCTTCCCGTTGAACCGGTCGGAATTTCCACCGAGCATATCGACTATCCGGGCACGCAGACGCTGCCGACCGACGTGGCGCTGAAAAGGTGGACCGCGATCGGCGAGGAGGTCGCGCGGCGTGGGGTGAAGAAGCTCGTCATTATCACCAGCCATGGTGGCAACAGCGCGGCCATGATGCTGGTCGCGCAGGATCTGCGCGCGCATCACAAGCTGTTCGTGGTGACGACGTCGTGGTCGCGCCTGTCGGGCGCCGACAAGCTGTTCCCGGCCGAGGAGGTGCGCCACGGCATTCATGGCGGCGCGATCGAGACCTCGATCATGCTGGCGCGCTATCCCGACCAGGTGCGCAAAGATGCGATCGCGGATTTTCCCGCGAGCAGCGTCGCGATGGAGACGCAGTATCGCTGGCTGTCGACGCAGCGGCCCGCGCCATTCGCCTGGCAGGCGCAGGATCTGAACGCCAGCGGCGCCATCGGCAATGCGACGCTGGCCGTTCCCGAGAAGGGCGCGCAATTGTTGGATCAGGGTGCGCGCGCCTTCTGCGAGCTGCTCACTGAAGTCGATAACTTCGACGTGAACAGGCTCGCCAAGGGCCCTCTCGGCTAGCCAACATCCTCCTGGAATCATTGAGGAAAGGACCTCACCCGGGGGTCGCATCCGCCGTCTTCGAACCGGACGCGCGGAGCCTCCGTCCAACTGGGCACGCGGGCCACAACGGACCGCCTCAACCCGGATGGAGTTTCACATGTCGATCAAGACCAAGATTGCCGCCGCAGCTCTCGCTGCCCTCGCCGTCACCGGCAGCATCGTGTCCACCACCTCCTCGGCCGAAGCCAAGCAGCCCGGCTGGGTCTGGGGTGTGGGTGCCGGCATCGCCACCGCCGCTGTGGTCGGCTCCGCGATCGCCGCCAGCAACGACCCCTATTACTACGGCTATCACCGCTGCGGCTGGGTCGCCCAGTACAACGCCTTCGGCCAGTACGTTGGCCGCGTTCGCAGCTGCTACTGATTTGAGTACCTGAGGCCGATCTCACGTGGATCCTGCGTCCGACACGGGCGCCTCATCCACCCCGTGTCGTGCCCCGACCCCGCCCGGCTGTCCCCCCGGGCGGGGTCAACCATTTGCGGCCAGAAAAGCCCGGCTACCGCTTGGCTCAGACAATCCTTCCGATTGCACGTCTCGCGTGTCAGGATACGGATAGGCGGCTGGAGGGCGAGCGTGAATTGGCGGGTCTCAATTGGATCGATCCTGATTGCGATCCTGACATCGACACAGGCATTTCCCGAGCCGGCCTTACAGCCGCAAACAGCGCCCCAGGGCGACAGCCGCCCCGCCGTGGACCTCGAGCTCGTGATCGCGGTCGACATTTCCTACTCGGTGCAGCCAGATGACCTGGCGGCTCAACGCGAAGGCTATGCCAAGGCCATCGTCTCGGAGGAGTTTCTGCGGGCCTTGCGGACCGGCCCTGTCGGCAAGATCGCGCTGACCTACTTCGAATGGTCATCGACAAGGGATCAGGACGTCATCGTCCCCTGGCGGCAGATCGACGGACCGGAAGCGGCCGAGGCCGTCGCAGCTGAAATCATGAAGGCACCGATCCGCCGCGGTTCGCGCACGTCGATTTCGGGTGCGATCAAGTTCGCCATGCCGCTGTTCGAGCAGAACCCGTACCGGGGCGCGCGCCGCATCATCGACGTTGCGGGCGATGGCCCCAACAACAACGGCGATCCTGTCGCCACCGCGCGCGACACAGCAGTGCAGCAGGGCATCGTCATCACCGGCCTGCCGGTCATGATCAATGCAACGCCTCCTGGTCAGGTGGACATCAGCCATATCGACCATATCGATTGGTACTATGAGGATTGCGTGATCGGCGGTCCAGGTTCCTTCGTCGTGCCCATCACCGATCGCGAAAACTTCAAGGAGGCGATCCGGACCAAGCTGGCGCTCGAGGTCGCGGGCCGTACGCCGGATCAATCGCCGCCCCCCTCAGTGGACAAGAAGCCGCGGGTTCTCTGCACGATTGGTGAAAAACTCTGGCAGCAGCGGTGGGATACGATCGCTCCGGCGACCAATAGTCCGGCGATGAGCAAACCGGCGGCGAACAGTTCGTCGAGCAAGGAGGACGCGCTGCTCGACAAGAAGATCAAGGGCATCTGCCGCGGCTGCTAGGTGCTCCCGCTGGCCAGCGACCGGCCGTCGAGCCTTCGCGATGCCACCACTCTCCCATCCGTCCTGGATAGGTCCTTCCGCAGAGGTCGACTCCGCTCGAGCAGTCGAGATCCTGTCTCCCTGAGCGATGTTGCAGTCACGTCACACAGCGGTGCGAACCATCACCTGCGGCAATCCGCTTCAGTTGCTATTGCGAATTAATCGCAATAAGGTTTGCAGCAGACACGGGGACTTGGGAAGAAATCGCGTCGGATCGAGATCATCTCGGCCGATCGTGCGAACAACCGGAACCTGGTGACAGGATCGCCGCGAATCGGCAGGGATGTCGGCTGCGGCGGATGGGACACATTCGCGTTTTGGGGGCGTGCGTTTTGACGTTGAGAGGTCACCGTTACAGGTATTTGCGGACGGCCGCGGCAATCGCCTCGGGCGTGATGGTTTTGCCCGCCGCGAGCCGCGCGGCCGATCTGCCGCTGAAGGCACCGGCGCTGAAGACCGTCTATGACTGGACCGGCCTCTACATCGGCGCGCATGTCGGCGTCACCCGCGGCACGTCGTCGGCGACACTGATCGATCCGACGCTCGCGACCGACGACCATGTGTTTACCGGCGCGACCGGCGGCGTGCAGGCGGGCTACAACTGGCGCCTCAATTCGGGGCTCCTGCTCGGCGTCGAGGGCGACATCTCGTTTCCGAACTATCTGCCGTCCAACCACGTCGTGTCGTCGGCGGCGACCGTGCTGTCGAGCGCGGAGGAGCGCTGGGACTATGTCGCGAGCCTGCGCGCACGGCTCGGCTACACCACCGGCAACTGGCTGTTCTACGCGACCGGCGGCGCGGCCTTCACCGGCGAGCGTTTCCTGTCGACGCCGACCGGCGGCACTGAGGAGAAGGTGTTGCACACGCGGTTCGGCTGGACCGCCGGCGGCGGCGTCGAATATGCCTTCGCGCCGCACTGGAGCGCGCGGCTCGAATATCTCTACAGCAAGTTCGACAACGCCAACGTCACCTTCCCGTCCGGCGCGCAATATTCGTCGTCGATGGATTTCCAGAGCCTGCGCATCGGCCTCAATCGCAAGATCGACTGGCCGGGCGTGCCGACCTACAACCCGAAGTCCGACGTCACCGACACCGAGTCCAGCCGCTGGGAGATTCACGGCCAGTCGACCGTGCTGGGGCAGGGCTACCCCGCGTTCCACGCGCCCTATACCGGAACGAACAGCCTGCTCCCGTCGCCGGATTTTCAGCAGACCTGGAGCAATTCGCTCTATCTGAATGCGCGGCTGTGGGACGGCGGCGAGGTCTATTTCAATCCCGAGCTTCTGCAGGGCTTCGGCTTCAACAACACGACGGGCGCTGCGGGCTTTCCCAACGGCGAAGCGCAGAAGTCCGGCTTCCCCTATCCGCACTTCAACGCCTCTCGCCTGTTCGTGCGCCACACCTTCGGCTTCGGCGGCGAACAAGAAGAGCTTGCCAGCGGGCAGCTTCAGCTCGCGAGCAAAGTTGACGTCTCGCGCCTCACCTTGCAGGTCGGCAAGTTCTCCGTGGTCGACGTGTTCGACGGCAATTCCTATGCGCACGATCCGCGCAAGGACTTCATGAACTGGTCGATCTGGGCGTCCGGCGCTTTCGACTACGCCGCCGACAAGCTCGGCCTCGGCTACGGCGCGACCGCCGAATTGAACCAGAAGCAATGGGCGCTGCGCGCCGGCTACTTCCTGATCGATGCCGTCTCCAACTCGAACAATTTCGACATGAACGTCGGCCGTCGCGGCGAATATGTCATGGAGCTCGAGACGCGCTACTCGCTGTTCGGCCTGCCCGGCAAGCTGCGCACGCTCGGCTTCGTCAACAGCGCCTTCTCCGGCAGCTATCGCGAGACACTGGACAATCCCGCGTTCGGCGTCGACATCAGCCAGACCCGCCGCGGCCGCCTCAAATACGGCTACGCGTTCAACGTCGAACAGGCCATCACCGACGACATCGGCGTGTTCGGCCGCTGGAGCTGGAACGACGGCCGCAACGAGATCATGGCCTTCACCGACATCGACCGCAGCCTGTCCGGCGGCGTCTCGGTGAAGGGAACGAAATGGGGCCGGCCCGACGACGTCGTCGCCATCGCCGGCGCCATCAACGGCCTCTCGCAGGACCATCGCGACTTCATCGCCGCCGGCGGACTCGGTCCGCTGATCGGCGACGGCCAACTCAACTACCGCCGCGAACGCGTGCTGGAGACCTATTACGCCTACGCGCTGAACAAGGCGCTGACCTTCACCGCCGACTATCAGCTCATCGTCAATCCCGCCTACAACGCGGATCGTGGCCCGGTGTCGGTGTTCTCCGGCCGGCTCCACGGCGAGTTCTGAGCGCGCGCGCCTCGTCCTTCGAGACGCCCGCTTCGCGGGCTCCTCAGGATGAGGCTAAGCATTGGTGCCCGTCGAAACTGCGGCCGCGCACTCCGTCCTCATCCTGAGGAGCCGCCAGAGCGGGCGTCTCGAAGGATGGGCCAAAGGGACGTCGCTCTGCAAATACGATTGCGACCCCAGCGGGGAGAGGAGTTCGATTTTCTACGCGGCCCGGATCGCGTCCAGGAACTTTCCGACCTCGACCTTGAGGCGGCTGCTCTCGCCCGACAGCGATCTGGCTGCCGCGAGCACATTCGAGGATGCCGATCCGGTCTGGCTCGCGCCGCGCTGCACGTCGACGATGCTGGCGGAGACCTGCTGGGTGCCGCGGGCCGCCTGCTGCACGTTGCGGGAAATCTCCCGCGTCGCCGCGCCCTGCTCCTCGACCGCCGAGGCGATCGCGGACGCGATCTCGGACATGCGGGTGATGGTGTCGCCGATCGACTTGATGGCGCCGACAGAATCCTCCGTCGCCGTCTGGATTCCCGCAATCTGCTGGCTGATCTCGCCGGTGGCCTTGGCGGTCTGCTCGGCCAGCGCCTTGACCTCGGAGGCGACGACGGCAAAGCCGCGGCCGGCCTCGCCGGCGCGGGCCGCCTCGATGGTGGCGTTCAGCGCCAGGAGATTGGTCTGGCCCGCGATCTGGCTGATGAGCTCGACGACGTCCCCGATCCGGCCGGCGGCCTTGGCCAGCTCGCCGACGTGATCGTTGGTCCGCCCGGCCTGCTGCACCGCTTCGCCGGCGACGCGCGCGGAGTCCTGGACCTGCCGGCTGATCTCGTCGACCGACGAGGCCATTTCCTCCGCCGCCGCGGCAACGGTCTGCACGTTGGTGGAAGCCTGCTCGGACGCGGCCGCGACGGTCGCAGTGACCTTTTCCGATTGATCGGCCGTGCTCGTCAGCGTTCCCGCCGAGGCCTCCAGCTCCGAGGATGCCGACGCCACGGTGTTGATGACGTCGCCGATCATCGCTTCGAAGTCGCGCGCGATCTGGTCCATCCGCTGGCTGCGACGGAGCTTCGCCTCGGCTTCGACCGCGGCCGCCTCGTCGGCGGCCTTCTTGGCCGCGAGCGAATCCTTGAAGTGCCGCAGCGAGCCCGCCACCTGGCCGATCTCGTCGTTGCGGCCCGTCGCGGGGATCTCGACCTCATGCTGTCCGGCGGCGAGCGTGCCGATCACGTCCGCGAGCCGGCTAAGCGGCGTTACCACGCGGCTGCGCAGCATCATGGTCACGCCACCGAGCGTCCCGAGCAGCGCCAGCACCGCCACGCCTGCAAGCGCGAGCATCGCCAGCGCGCCATCGCGCGCGGCCGCGGCGCGCTCGGCCGCTTCGGCCAGCGCGGCGTCGCGCACGCCGTAGAACATCTGGATGGCCGGCACGATGACACCGGCCAGCTCTTCGGCGTTGACACCGTACTTGCCGTCGCTACGGGCCGCCGGCATTTCCTTATCCACGACGAGCGCGGCTTTGCCGAAATAGGAGTCCGTCGCCGCCTTCAGCGCGGTGGCGATGCGGGGCGGGCTTCCGAGCTGGTCGATACCGGCCTCGATGCGCTCGCGGTCGGCCTCGACACGCCCCTGCATGCGATCCATCAGCGAGAACTCGGCCGCGGTGAGCGGCCGGCGTACGCTCAGCGCCGGCGACAGCGTGGCGGCGCGGCTGCCGGCCGAGACGCGCAGATCCTGCGCCGTCCGTGCCAGGCTCAGCAGCGCCGCGAGCGAGGAATCGGCATTGACGACCTTCGCCTCGAGCCGGTTCATGACCGGCTCGATATTGCCGAGCACCTCGGCAACACCGGGCAGGAAACCCTTGATCGCGGCGCTGTCGCGCGCTGCCAGCGGAACACTCATCGCGCGATCTGCCGCAGCGTTGATCTCCTTCAGCCGCCGCGCCGCACGGTCGAGATGCTCGGCAATCGCTCCGCCGTCATCCAGCACCATGATGGCCCGCCTTGCGCTCTCGAAGGCGGTCTCGGCGGCTTTCGCGGCCTTCGCGGCAGCGTCGATCTGGGCCTGCGTCGCAGCGGCTTCCTGGAAGATCGGTCCAATGTAGGGGGCACGGAGACCGGCGACCTGCTGGCTGACCATCAGGGTCGCACCAAAAGCGTCAACCGTCTTGATCGCATCGGAGCGGTTCGTGAAGATGCGCGCCTGGGGTATCAGCACCTCGGCGCCGAGGATGACTGCAAAAACCGTCACCGTGAGCATCGACAGCGCGAAGAGCTTCCCGATCCGCATCCTTGGGTCCCCGAATACATTGCTACAAATGTCGAAAACCTAGCTGGCGGCCACTAAGGGCCCGTTAAGCAACGGCCCGTAGTTCAGCGGAGTGCCTTGGGCCGCGCGGGTCGCCGGAACGCTGTCATCGCCGGGTTCCCCGTGGTGCCAGATGCGACAGAATTGCCGGGATTTTCCTCGCAAAACGCCTATATCAATGCTTGCGTCGCCATCCGGCCGCACTCGCGTACCTCCGGAACATCAATGCTCTCGGTCGAACTCGTCATCGTCGTCGTCCTGATCGTCATCAACGGCCTGCTCTCCATGTCGGAGCTGGCCGTGGTCTCGTCCCGTCCGGCCCGCCTCTCGCTGCTCGCCGCCAAGGGCGTGCGCGGCGCCGACCGCGCGCTGACGCTGGCGGCCGATCCCGGCAAATTCCTCTCGACGGTGCAGATCGGCATCACGCTGGTCGGCGTGCTCTCGGGTGCATTCTCCGGCGCGACGCTCGGGCAACGGCTGGCGCAATGGCTGGTCGAGCTCGGCCTGTCCGCCGGCATCGCCGACATCGTCGGCGTCGGCATCGTCGTCACGCTCATCACCTACGCCACACTGATCGTCGGCGAGCTGGTGCCGAAGCAGGTGGCGCTGCGCGACCCCGAGAGCATCGCGGTCAAGGTCGCGCCCGCGATGCATGTTCTGGCGCGGATCTCGCTGCCGCTCGTCTTCCTGCTCGATCTCTCCGGCAAGCTGATCCTCACGCTGCTCGGCCGCGGCGGCAAGGCCGAGGAGAAGGTCTCGGAGGACGAGATCCATCATCTCGTCAGCGAAGCCGAAAATGCCGGCGTGCTCGAGCCCGGCGAGAAGGAGATGATCGCCGGCGTGATGCGGCTCGGCGACCGGCCGGTCGGCGCCGTCATGACGCCGCGCACGGAGGTCGACGAGATCGACCTGAACGACACACCGGAAGCCATTCAGCAGATCATCGCCAAGAGCCCGCATTCGCGCTTTCCGGCCTCGGACGGCGAACGCGACAAGCCGATCGGCGTGCTCCAGGCCAAGGACCTGCTGGTCGCGTTCATGAGCGAACGCACGCCCGATCTGCGGGCGCTTGTTCGCGAAGCGCCAAGCATTCCCGCCTCGGCGGATGCCCGCGACGTGCTCGCGATCCTGAGGGCCGCTCCGGTCCATGTCGGTTTCGTCTATGACGAGTACGGCGCCTTCGAAGGCGTGGTCACCGCGGCCGACATTCTGGAATCGATCGTCGGCGCGTTCCATTCCGAGGAAGGCCCGCCGGAGCCGGCCTATGTCAAGCGCGCAGACGATTCGCTGCTGGTCGCCGGCTGGATGCCGGTCGACGAATTCTGCGAGCTGCTCGGCATCGAGCTGCCGCCGCACCACCGCTTCTACACCGTGGCGGGCCTCGTGCTGCAACACTTCAACGTGCTGCCCAATGTCGGCGACGCCTTCGACCTCGGCGGCTGGCACATCGAGGTGGTCGATCTCGACGGAAGAAGGATCGACAAGATTCTGGCGAGCCGTCGGGGTGAGCAGGCGGCGGCGTGAGTGCGCGCTCGCGTGAAGTGACGCATGCTGTCGCGCCAATCTCCACTCGTCGTCCCGGACAAGCGCGCCTCAAGCGCGCGCCGATCCGGGACCCATACTCCCAGGAAGCCGTTTGGCGAAGACTGGGGTTCGGTACTACCACCAACCGCAATCGATCGATCACGCGGTATGGGTCCCGGATCTGCGCTGACGCTTGTCCGGGACGACAGCTGAGATTGTGGTTCGCGCTCATGCCAGATGCAGGCGCCTACCCGAACCTCACACCGATCCGCTTTTCCTTGCGCCAGACCACGGTGCACGCCAGATGCTTTCCGTCGGCCTGGATGAGCAGGGTGAAGTGTTCGGGAATGCCGACCGGGCTGGTGACGTCGAGGGCTGCGCCGGTGTCTGAGAAATTGCGGACGGTGCAGTCGATCGCGCCGCCACCGAACTCGATCGTTCCGGCCTTCAGCACGCGATGCCTGGCTTTGTTGCGTCGCTCGTCCATGGGATGAACTATACCCAAAGTTGAATCAGACGTTAAGCCCCCGCTCTGCTCGCGACAATTTCATGGCCTCGCGCGGGCCGCATCATGCCGTGGCCCGGCGCCTCACAGCGCCGGCTGGAACGTCTCCGCCCGCGCCATCCGCCAGGCGTCGCGGAAGCGCGGGTCCTCCGTGCCTTCGAGCAATTCTCCCGGACGCAGCGCCGGATAGAGCTGCGCGAAAGATTGCACCTGGGTCGTCGACCTCCGTTGGCTGAAGTGGATCGGGCGCAGCTGCTGGGGATGTTCGAGGCCGGCCGCGGCGATCAGCTCGGTCAGCGAATGCAGCGTGGCATGGTGGTAATTGTGCACGCGGTCGATCTTGAGCGGCACGTAGAGCGCGCGCGCCCGCGTCGGGTCCTGCGTCGCGACACCGGTCGGGCAGCGGTCGGTGTGGCAGCTCAGCGACTGGATGCAGCCGAGCGAGAACATGAAGCCGCGCGCCGAATTGCACCAGTCGGCGCCGATCGCCATCGCCCGCGCCATGTCGAACGCGGTGGCGATCTTGCCGGAGGCGCCGAGCTTGATGCGGTCGCGCGCATTGATGCCGATCAGCGCGTTGTGCACGAAATTGACGCCCTCGCGCATCGGCATGCCGAGATGGTCCATGAACTCGAGCGGCGCCGCACCGGTGCCGCCTTCGTTGCCGTCGACGACGATGAAATCGGGATAGATGCCGGTCTCCAGCATCGCCTTGCAGATCGCCAGGAATTCCCAGGGATGACCGATGCACAGCTTGAAGCCGGCCGGCTTGCCACCGGAGAGGCGGCGCATCTCAGCGATGAACTGCATCATGCCAACGGGCGTCGAGAAGGCGCGGTGCGAGGCCGGCGAGATGCAGTCCTCGCCCATGGACACGCCGCGGATCTTGGAAATCTCCTCCGAGACCTTTGCCGCCGGCAGCACGCCGCCATGGCCGGGCTTGGCACCCTGGCTGATCTTGAGCTCGACCATCTTGATCTGGTCCTGGCCGGCGACGCGCGCGAACGCTTCGGGATCGAACGAGCCGTCGAGATGGCGGCAGCCGAAATAGCCGGAGCCAATCTCCCAGATGATGTCGCCGCCCATCTCTGCGTGATAGGGGCTGAAGCCGCCCTCGCCGGTGTCATGGGCAAAGCCGCCCTTCTTCGCGCCGGCATTGAGCGCACGCACCGCGTTCGGGCTGAGCGCGCCAAAGCTCATCGCCGAGATGTTGAACACCGAGGCCGAGTAGGGCTTCTTGCAGTCCGGTCCGCCGACGACGACGCGAAACTTCTCCTCGGCATGCGCCTTCGGCGACACCGAGTGATGCATCCACTCATAGCCCTCGCGGTAGACGTCCTCCTGGGTGCCGAACGGACGCTTGTCGAGCTGCATCTTGGCGCGCTGATAGACCACCGCGCGGGTGTCGCGCGAGAACGGCATGCCGTCCTTCTCGCTCTCGAAGAAATACTGCCGCATCTCGGGGCGTATCTCTTCGAGCAGGAAGCGGATATGCGCCGAGATCGGGTAGTTGCGCAGCACCGCATGGCTCTTCTGGAGCAGGTCGCGGACGCCGAGCAGCGTCAGGGCGCCGAAGATCAGGATCGGGATCAGCAGGATGTCGAAGATCTTGCGGTCGGCGATGCCGAAGCCGATCAGGAGCGCGGTGACGACCGCGCAGATCGTCAGCACTATGAAGCGCGGCGAGAATGGCATCAGCAGGGTTTCCATGGCCCCCTCTTCCAACGGCCCACGCTTCGATTTTGGCGCTTTGCTATTTTCGTCGGCCACGATTCCCATCCTCTCGCCAGCTTGAGGCGGTACGATACGCCCGCGCCTTTCATACGGATATGACGCGGCCCTTGTTTCAGGCTAGCGAATTCCGCCGCCGCAGATCAATCCGCCGAGAGGTTAGGCTTTTGCAGTGCAGCAGAGGGAGTGGGGATGGGAATAGTGGGGCGGCCGGGCCAGTGGGCCTCAACCGGCTGCCCATGGAGCGCAGACGCGTTTCCACAGGTTCAGCTGTCGTCCCGGGCAAGCGTCAGCGCAGACCCGGGATCCATAACCACAGGATTTCGTGACTGAGAGAGCTGTCACTGCGCGTCCTCGCCAAACCACATCCTGTGGCTATGGGTCCCGGATCGGCGCTCCGCTTCGCTGCGCTTGTCCGGGACGACGAGTTGAGTGTTGACGCGAGATCGCGCCACTCATTCAACAGAACTTACCGCTCGACGAACGCCTTCTCGATCACGAAATGGCCGGGCTTGTTGCCGCTTCCCTCGATGAAGTCGCGGCCTTCGAACATCACCTTCAGCTCTTCCAGCATCGCCGGGCTGCCGCACATCATGATGCGGTCGGTTGCGATGTCGAGCGGGCCCTGTCCGATGTCGTTGAAGATCTGCTCGGAGCTGATGAGGTCGGTGATGCGGCCCCGATTGCGGAACGGCTCGCGGGTCACGGTCGGATAATAGACCAGCTTGTCCGCGAGCAGCTCGCCGAACAGCTCGTCCTCGCGCAGATTGGCGACGAGCTTCTCGCCATAAGCGAGCTCGGAGACCTGGCGGCAGCCATGCACCAGCACGATGGTCTCGAACTGCTCGTAGACGTCGGGGTCCTTGATCAGGCTCGCGAACGGCGCGAGGCCTGTACCGGTCGAGAGCAGCATCAGCCGCTTGCCCGGGATGAGGTTGTCGGTGATCAGCGTGCCGGTCGCCTTGCGGCCGACCAGGATGGTGTCGCCCTCCTTGATCTTCTGGAGGCGCGAGGTGAGCGGACCGTCCTGAACCTTGATCGAGAAGAACTCGAGCTCTTCCTCGTGGTTGGCGCTCGCCATGCTGTAGGCGCGCAGCAGCGGACGGCCGTCGACCTCGAGGCCGATCATCGCGAACTGGCCGTTCTGGAAGCGGAAGCCGGTATCGCGCGTGGCGCGGAAGCTGAACAGCGTGTCGGTCCAGTGCTGGACGGAAAGAACTTTCTCTCGGTAAAACGCGCTCATGATTTTCGATATTCCGAATAATTGCGGTTTTAGGGCAAAAGCGCTGCCCGGCCCTGAAAGCAGGGCGGACACCATTGCCATGGCGGAGGATTTCGCGTGTGTGATCTACGCCATTGAGACCAATAATCAACCTCGTTTCGGATGCAATTGATGCCGATCAAACCGGCACTTGCGGTGGAATTGGCCGCATCATTAATGAATCTGCTGCGCGGCGCGCACAGAGGGCAATTTCTTTTCCCTTTCGGGCTCGATGGCAGCACTTAATTTCCGTCGCGCTCGCGAGAATTTCATTAAGAATAGCTCTGATCTTCACCCCGGCTTGGCGCCGATGCCCGCATTTTTGCGGCTTTTGGCGACAGGAATGATTGAGACCCATGGCCAGCAGCGAACGCATCTTCGTCCAGGCGATCAGGCGCTATTGCGCCCGACATGGCATTGCCGTCGACATCCGCGCCGGTGGCTGGCTGATCGCGATGCGCCGGGGCGAGGCGCGCCACTTCGCCTTCGGCTACGACATCGGCCTCAACAGCGCCATCGCGCATCGCCTCGCCAACGACAAATCGGCGACCGCCGAGGCGCTGTCGCTTGAAGCCGTGCCCTGCGTTCCTCATCATCTCTTCCTCAACCCGAGCATGGGCGCGCATGTCGCCGGCCCTGGTTGGCGTGAAGCGATGCTGGCGCTGCTTGCGCAGCACCCGCAAGGCGTGGTGGTGAAGCCGAACGAGGGCACGTCCGGACGCGCGGTGTTCAAGGTGACGAGCGCTGCCGAGCTCGATCGCGCCGTCTGCGAGGTTTTTTCGTCGGGCCTCGGCCTCGTGATCGCGCCTTATGTCGAGATCGAGGAGGAGGTCCGCGTGATCCTGCTCGATCGCAAGCCGATGATCGTCTACCGCAAGGACCGGCCGTCGGTCGTCGGCGACGGGGAGCATACGTTGCGCGAGCTCGCGATCGCGGCGGGACACGACGGGCAGCTCCGCGAGCTCGAAGCGCGCGAGGTGAATGCGGTCGTCCCGAACGGCAAGCGGCGCATCCTGAACTGGCGGCACAATCTCGACGCCGGCGCGCGGCCGGTCCTGATGGAGAATGGCGAGGTGCGCGCGGCATGCGTGAGGCTCGCCGTCGACGCCGCCAACGCCATCGGCATCGCCTTCGCCTCGATCGACGTGGTGCGCGTGGATGGCGCCTGGCGCGTGCTCGAGATCAATTCCGGCGTGATGATGGAGGCGCTGGCGAAGCTCCATCCGGAGCTGGTGCAGGCGACGTATGACGCGGCGCTGGACCGGGTGTTTGGGAAGACAAGCTGAGCGCCAAGCGCACGCTGCCATTCCTTCTCCCCTTGTTGTGGGAGAAGGTGGCGCGGAGCGCCGGATGAGGGGTTCTCTCCACTTGTATGACTGCTCGTGCGGATAGATACCCCTCACCCGTCTCGCCGCTATGCGGCGAGCCACCCTCTCCCACAAGGGAAGAGGGTGCATCGAGACCGCGGCACGATCACCGCCACTCAAACCGCCTAATTATTCGCGCTCGCCGAATCGTCCATCGCCTTGAAGGCTTCCTCGAGTTGCAGCGAGATCGGCACGTTGAGCCGTTCGCCGGTCGGAAGCCTGGCGGTGAACCATTTGTTGTAGAGCGGGACGAGGTCGCGGTTGGAGCCGAGCTTGCGGAAGGTGCGCTCGACCACGGCCGACAATTGCGGCTCGCCTTTCCTGAACATGATGCCGTAGGGGTCGTAGGACAGATAGTCGCCGGTGACGCGGTACTTGTCCTGCGCCTTGTGGCGCGCGATCAGGCCGGAGAGCAGGATGTCGTCGGTCGCGAACGCATCCGCCTTGCCGTCCGCGAGCATCTGGAACGATTGCTCGTGATCGGCGCCGACGGCGATGGTCAGCCCCAGCGAGGATTTCTTGTCGGCCGCTTGGATCGCCTGCTCATTGGTGGTGCCCTTCGTCACCACGATGGTCTTGCCCTTCAGGTCGGTCAGCGACTGGACGCTGGACGCCTTCGGCACCATCAGCTTGGTACCGGCGACGAACATCAAGGGGGAGAACGCGACGCGCTTGGCGCGCTCGGCATTGGCCGTGGTCGAGCCGCACTCCAGGTCGATCTTGTTCTGGAGCACCGCGTCGATGCGGTCGTCCGAGGTGACCTTCACGTAGTCGATCTTGAGATTGGGATCGTCGACCTCGACGCCGATCTCCTCGACGATGGCCTCGCAGAGTTCGAGGCTGTAGCCGATCGGGCGGCCCGACTGGTCGAGGAAGGAGAACGGCGGCGAGCTCTCGCGATACCCGAGCCGCACGACATGCGCCTTCTTGATAGCCGACAGCGTCGGGCTGAGCCCTTCGCTCCCGGTCTGGGCGAGTGCTGTGGTCGCGAGCAACGATGCCGCGAGCCAGAGGCAGCCGCCGATCACTGACCTTGTCAGTGTCTGGCCCATGGTGTGCTCCTAACCATGGCCGGCCATGGCGGGCACTTCGCCCGGCACCATGTCATCAGGAACGGCGTCGCCCGGTCCCATCGCATGCTCGGGCCCAAGCTCGCCTTCCCACTTCGCGACGACCGAGGTCGCGAGCGTGTTGCCGATCACGTTGGTCGCGCTGCGGCCCATGTCGAGGAAGGTGTCGATGCCCATGATCATGAGCAGGCCGGCCTCGGGGATGTTGAACTGCGCCAGCGTCGAGGCGATCACGACGAGGGAGGCGCGCGGCACGCCGGCGACGCCCTTCGAGGTGATCATCAGCGTCGCCAGCATCGCGAGCTGCGTGCCGAGCGGCATGTCGATGTGGTAGCTCTGCGCGATGAAGATGCTCGCGAAGGTGCAGTACATCATCGTGCCGTCGAGGTTGAAGGAATAACCGAGCGGCAGCACGAAGCTCGAGATCCGCGACGAGGCGCCGAAGCGGTTGAGGCCCTCCAGCGTCTTCGGATAAGCCGCTTCCGAGCTCGCGGTCGAGAACGCGATCATCAGCGGCTCGCGGATCAGCTTCAGCAGGTGGCTGTAGCGCGGCCCGATCACGATGAAGCCCACGATCACCAGGATCGTCCACAGGAGCGCCAGCGAGAGATAGAAGCCGCCCATGAACACGACGAGCTTCCAGAGCACCAGCAGGCCGTTCTTGGCCACCGTCGCCGTGATGGCGGCCCACACCGCGAGCGGCGCGAACAGCATCACATAGCTCGTCACCTTGAGCATGATGTGGCCGATATCGTCGATCAGCGCCAGGATCGGCTTGGAGCGCTCCGGCATCGCGCCCATCGCCACCGAGAAGAACACGGCGAAGATCACGATCTGGAGGATCTCGTTCTGCGCCATCGCGTCCGCGATCGAGGTCGGGATCAGATGGGTCAGGAATTTCTCGATCGAGAAGGCGGAGACCGGCAGGCCGGTCGACTGGCCTGCCGCAGGCAGCGTGCCGGGGAAGTTGGCGCCGGGCTGAAGCAGATTGACCATGATCAGGCCGAGCATCAGCGAGACGAAGGAGGCGCTGATGAACCACCCCATGGTCTTGGCGAAGATGCGGCCGAGCTTGGCGCCCGAGCCCATATGGGCGATGCCGCCGACCAGGGTCGCAAACACCAGCGGCGCGATGATCATCTTGATCAGGCGCAGGAACATCATGGCGATCAGGTTGATGGACGAGGCCCAGTCGGCGCGCGTATCGGGCAGGAAGTTGTAGATCGCCGAGCCCATGATGATGCCCAGCACCATCGCGCCCAAGATGTATTGCGTAAACCTGTTCGACATTGCTTACCCCCACGTACACCGGCGCTTCATGATGTCGCAGATATGGCGGCTGCGCAACTCGCTTGCCGGGTGGCCGCGTTGGCCGGATGTTCCCGTTGTGAAACGGCCCCCCGCGATCTAGCCTTCATGCAGCGCACAACGAATGCGCCTGCACGTTTTCTTTGCGGCAGCTGCATCAATAATCGTCAAACAAACGGAGAGGGAAACGCCATGAGCGGCAGCATCAATCGCCAGATTCTTCTGGTCGAAAAACCCAGCGGCAAGCTCGGCCCTGAACATTTCAAGATGGTCGACGGCGCGATGCCCGAGCCGAAGGACGGCGAGGCTTTGCTGCGCGTGCGTTACATCTCGCTCGACGCCGCCAACCGCGCCTGGATGCATGGCGCGACCTATCGTTCAGCCGTCGAAGCGAACAGCGTTATGGCCGGCGGCGGCATCGCCGAGGTCGTCAGCTCGAAGGCGCCGGGGTTGGCTGCCGGCGACATCGTGTTCGGCGACACCGGCTGGCAGGAGTTTGCCGCGGTGCCGGCAAAGCATCTCACCAAGATGCCGAAGCTGGAACCGATGACGCATCTGCTCAGCGTGTTCGGCATCGCCGGCCTCACCGCCTATTTCGGCCTGCTGGAGGTCGGCAAGCCCAAAGAGGGCGAGACCGTCGTGGTCTCCGCGGCGGCCGGCTCGGTCGGCTCGATCGTCGGGCAGATCGCCAAGATCAAGGGATGTCGCGTCATCGGCATCGCCGGCGGCGCCGACAAGTGCAACTGGCTGACCTCCGAGCTCGGATTCGATGCCGCCGTCGACTACAAGGACGGCGCGGTGTTCAAGGCCCTGCGCGCGGCCGCGCCAACGGGCATCGACGTCTATTTCGACAATGTCGGCGGCGACATTCTGGAAGCCTGCCTGCCGCAGATGAACAATTACGGCCGCATCGCCTGCTGCGGCGCGATCTCGCAATATGACGGTGCGCCTGCCGCGCACGGTCCGCGCGGCGTACCCGGCCTGATCGTGGTGAAGCGGCTCGTCATGCAGGGCTTCATCGTGATGGACTACATGAAGGACAGCCAGCGCGCGCTCGCCGAGCTCCAGGGCTGGGTCAAATCCGGCAAGCTGAAGGTGCAGGAGGACATCATCGACGGATTGGAGAACACGCCGAAAGCGCTGATCGGATTGCTCGCGGGCGAGAACCGCGGCAAGCGCATGGTCAAGCTCTGACGACGTATTGCTTGAGCATGATCTCCGCGCAAACGCGTTCCGCGTCTGTCGCGAGGGATAACCGCTGCACACTTTGCGCTGACGCGGCCCTTCGGGTCCGGATCATGCTCCAGTTACGTCGCAATTGCGCCGGCATTATCCACTTGCGGTAGCGGCCAAAGCATCCAAAGATACCGCGCGCGAGGCATCACTCGCGACGATTGCGCTTGAATCACATTTGAAAATCGTCGGCGCTACCGACAGGGCGGGAATTCACTCAGATGTTCAACACGTTGAAACATGCATCAACGCGCACGGCGTTGCTCGCGGCCGTGCTCTTCGCAACTGCAACAGGCGCGTTCGCGCAAGCGCCGACCGACGCGCAGAAGAGCGCGATCCGGTCCGCATGCCGCTCGGACTTCATGGCGCACTGCTCGAGCGTCACGCCCGGCGGCGTGGAAGCGTATCAATGTCTGGCGAAGAACATGTCGAGCCTGTCACCTGGATGCCAGACCGCGGTTCGCGCGGTCGAGCCGGCTGCGCCTCCGAAGACCGAAGCCGCGCCGGCCGCGCCAAAGACCGAAGCTGCGCCCAAGACCGAGTCCAAGACGGAAACGGCGCCTGCGGCGCCGAAGGCTGAATCGGCGCCCGCCGAAAAGCCCGCCGCCGCACCAGCGCCGAAGGCAGCTGCCGCCAAGCAACCGAGCAGCGCGCAGGTTGCTGCGGTCAAGAGCGCGTGCCGCGCCGACTATCCCAAGGTCTGCGCCAGCGTGCCGCCGGGCGGTGCGCCCGCGCTCGAATGCCTTGAGAAGAACAAGGCAAAGGTTTCGCCCGCCTGCGAGAAGGCCCTGAGCGCCGCGGCCGGCGGCGGCGCAGCAGCAACGGCAGCGCCTGCGGGCGCAGCCCCTGCGGCGGCGGCAGCACCGGCGGCCGCGCCAGCCGTGATCGTTCTGCGCCCGCTGCGGCCGCGCGAAGAGCTGTTCATCGTCCGATCGGCCTGCGGCGCCGACATCCGCACGCTGTGCGCCGGCGTCGCGCCCGGCGGCGGCCGCATCGTGCAATGCATCGCCAGCAATGCCGCGTCGCTGTCGCCCGCGTGCAAGGACGTGCTGGCGCCGTTCGCGGCGCGATAAGGCAGCGCACGGCGACGCGCCGGAGTGCACGACACCGATCGGCGGCATGCGCGAATGAATTCTCGCACGCCTGCCGCGATCAACCTTTGCGGATATCGATTTCGATCACGACAAGACCGGGAGGACAACATGCGTTCATTGCTGCTGGTTGCTTCTGCACTCCTCGCCTTCGGGGCGACCATGACGTTCGAGGCCACCGACGCCAACGCGGTGGTGTGCGCCCGCGGCGTCTATCGCGCCGGCTGCGCCGGGCCGAACGCGGCCGTCGTGGTCCGCAAGCCGGTTCCGGTGGTCCGCTGTACCAGGGTGCTGGTGGACGGGGTCTACGTGAAGCGCTGCGTCTGATCCCCGGGTGGCCAAGCCGGCGCGCTTTGGCTATGGTTCGCGCCTGACGGTTTCGGACACGCGCAAGACGCAGGTCCGAAAGCGAGCTTTGGCGCGCCGCGCTTGGCCGATAATTCTGCTGGCGCGGGAGGCCGGAGCACATTAGTCTACCCCTAGATAGTAAGTATACTGTCAATTAGGGAGGCAGACGTTGCGGATCGCCGTGATTGGCGGGGGGCCCGGCGGGCTCTACTTCGCCTATCTCTGGAAGAAGCGTCATCCCGAGGATCAAGTCGACCTGTTCGAACAGAACCCGGCCGACGCGACCTGGGGTTTTGGCGTGGTGTTCTCCGACCAGGCCCTGGAGTTCCTGCGCGCCGACGACCCCGAGACGGTCGATGCGATCGCGCCGCATATGGAGAGCTGGGAGAACATCACGCTCAACCTGCAGGGCGGCAGCGTCGCCATCGACGGGGTCGGCTTCTCCTCGATCGGGCGGCTCGAGCTCTTGCAGTTCCTTCAGCAGCGCGCGCTCGATGTCGGGGTCACGCCGCGCTTCGACACGCAAATTCACGGGATCGACCAGCTCAACGGCCACGATCTGATCGTCGCCGCCGACGGCTTGAACTCGCTGGTGCGCCGCGCTTACGAGGGCGATTTCGGCACCTCGCTGTCCTACTCCTCCAACAAGTTCGTCTGGTACGGCACCTCGAAGCGCTTCGACACGCTGTCACAGACTTTTGTGAAGACCGACCGCGGCGCCTTCAACGCCCATCACTACCGCTATTCGCCGACCATGAGCACCTTCCTGGTCGAGTGCGACCACGCCACCTGGCAGGCCTATGGCTTCGCCTACAAGGACGTCGAACAGTCCAAGGGCGTCTGCGAGGAGGTGTTCGCCGACACGCTCGGCGGCCACTGCCTCGTCTCCAACAAATCGGTGTGGCGCAATTTTCCCTGGGTCTGGAACGAGCACTGGTCGTTCAAGAATATGGTGCTTATCGGCGACGCGCTGCACTCGGCGCATTTCTCGATCGGCTCCGGCACGCGGCTCGCGATCGAGGACGCGATCGCGCTGGTCAAGGCGCTGGAATCCGATGCGCATCTGAACACCGCATTGCTTCGCTACCAGGCCGCGCGCAAACCGGTCGTGCAGAAGCTCGTCGACGCCGCACGAACCAGCGCCTCCTGGTACGAGAACTTTGCCCAGCACATGCAGCTCGACCTGATGGATTTTGCTTACAGCTACATCACCCGCTCCGGCCGCATCGACGATTCCCGGCTGCGGGCGATGTCGCCGGCCTTCATGGCGCGTTACGAGGCCGCCAAGAACGGTGGGGATGCGGCCAGTGAGGCTACCGCATGAGCAACGAGATTTGCGACCAGGTGCCCGCGGACAGCGCGGGCGCACGCGAGATCGGCTTTGCCGTTCCGGAAATCTACAACGCCAGCCGCGTGCTGTTCGACAATCTCGGCAAGGGATATGGCGACAAGCTCGCGCTGATTGGTCCGGCGGGCACGCGCACATATGCCGAGCTCTGCGCGGAGGCTTGCCGCTGGGGCAACGGCTTCATCTCGCTCGGCCTCAAGCGTGGCGATCGCGTGCTGCTGTTCCTCGACGATACGCCGGCTTATCCCGCCGCCTTCTTCGGCGCCGTGCGTGCCGGCTTCGTGCCGCTCCTGATCAACACGCTGACGCCGCCGGATCTGTTGCAATTCTATCTCGCCGATTCCGGCGCGACCGTCGCGGTGGCCGAGTCCGAATTCTGCGCGCGCTTCAATGCAGAGGCGCGCAAGGACACGAGCCTGCGTACGCTGATCGTCGTCAATGGCGAAATGGGCGAGCGTGCTGCGCCTGCGGCGGTCGCGGCGGCAAGCTGGCTTGCGCAATTCCCGGCCGAGCTTGCGGAAGCGAATACCCATCGCAACGAGATGGCGTTCTGGATGTACTCGTCCGGCTCGACCGGCCGGCCCAAGGGCATCGTGCACCTCCAGCACGACATGACCTATAGCGAGGTGGCCTTCGCGCAGAATGTGTTGAAGCTGACGCCTGACGACATCTGCTTCTCGGTGCCGAAGATCTTCTTTGCCTACGGGTTCGGCAACTCCGTCACCTTCCCGTTCTCGGTCGGCGCGGCGACGCTGCTGCTACCGGGACAGCCGAAGCCGGCGACGATCTTCGCGGCGATCGAGCAATACAGGCCGACCGTCTTCTTCGGCCTGCCGACGCTTTACACCTCGCTGACCAAGGCCGAGGGCGCGCAACAGACGAACTTCTCGTCGCTGCGCATGGCGCTCTCCGCAGCCGAAGTGCTCTCGGCCGAAGTCTTCAACGGCTGGAAGACGCTCACGGGGCTCGAAATCGTCGAAGGCCTCGGCTCGACCGAGGTGCTGCACATCTATCTCTCCAACCGTCCCGAACGGAAGAAGCTCGGCGCCGCGGGCCTGCGCGTGCCCGGCTACGAGGTCGCGCTGCGCAACAAGGACGGAAGCGAGGTCGGCGACGGCGAGGAAGGCATCTTGTGGGTGCGCGGCGATTCCAACACGCCACTGTACTGGAATCGGCCGGACAAGTCCGCCGAGACCATCCGCGAGGGCGGGTGGATCTACACCGGCGACCGCTTCGTCCGCGATGCCGACGGCTTCCACTTCTTCCGCGGCCGCGCCGACGATCTCATCAAGATCTCCGGCCAGTGGGTCTATCCGCTCGAGGTCGAGCTCTGCCTCGCCGATCACCCCGACATCCGCGAATGCGCGGTGTTCGCCGCCGAGCTGCCGGACCGTCGCATGACGCTGAAGGCGGTGGTGGTGATGAACAGCCGCACCACCGACCAAGGCGAAGCGACGCGGCGGCTACAGGATTACGTGAAGGGCAAGCTCTTGCCCTACAAATATCCGCGCGAGGTGATCTTCATCGACGAACTGCCGAAGACGGGGACGGGGAAGATCGACCGGCAGGCGTTGCTGCGGATGTGAGGCCAGGCACTGTTAGGGACGCAGCACGCAACCACACTCTCGCTGTCATCGCCCGCGAAAGCGGGCGATCCAGTACGCCGGGACGGTGAGGAATACGGAGAATCCGCGGCGTACTGGATTCCCCGCCTTCGCGGGGAATGACACCGCTATTGTTGCAACATCAGCGTCTTACTCACTCGTTCACCCGCCCTTCCCCAGATGCTCCAGCGCGTCCTCGGCCCGCAGCGGCACCCGCGAGACTTCGTTGTTGAGATCGACGAGCTGCACCAGAAGTCCCATCAGCGCCTTGCGCTCAGTGGGCTTCAGCGGCTCCAGCATGCGCGCCTGGGCGCGTTCGACGGCGGGAATGATCTCGCGCAGGATCGCGGCGCCTGATTTGGTCAGGTAGAGCAGCTTGATCCGCTTGTCCTCGGGCGCGGGCTTGCGCTCGATATAGTCCTTGGCCTGAAGCCGTTCGATCACGCTGCCGAGGGTGGAGCGGTCGAACGCGATCACCGCCGACAGCCGCGTCGCATCGATGCCGGGATGGGTGTGGATCGCGATCAGCGCCCCATACTGCACCGGCGTGAGATCGAACGCCTTGCACTCCTCCATGAAGATCGAGACCGCGATCTGCTGCATGCGCCGGAACAGATAGCCCGGCGCGGCATAGATCGCGTCCATCGTGATCGGGGGAGGAGGCTTACTCGGCATCGGGCTGCTTCTCCGGTGCGGCATCGGCGAACGCCGGCAGCGCCTTGGCGGCAGCCTCCGCCTTCAGCAGGCGCGGATAGGCCGAGACGTCGACGCCGAAGCGGCGCGCGTTGGCAAGCTGCGGCACGAGGCAGAGATCGGCGAGCGTCGGCGCATCGCCGAAGCAGAACGGGCCCGGCTCGTCCCTGATCAGCGTTTCGCACGCCGACAGTCCCTCGCGGTTGACCCAGGCGGCCCAGTCCTGGACCTTCTCCTCCGCAAGCCCCAGCTCGCGCAGCCGCGCCAGCACCTTCAGGTTCTGCACCGGATGGGTGTCGCAGGCGATCGCCAGCGCAAACGCTCTCACCTTGGCGCGTCGCAGCGGATCCTTCGGCAGCAGCGGTGGATTGGGGTGCGTCTCGTCGAGCCATTCGATGATCGCGACCGATTGGGTCAGCACCGCACCGCCATCGTTCTCCAGCGCCGGCACCAGCCCTTGCGGATTGATGGCAAGATAGGCGGGCGCGCATTGCTCGCCCTTGCGAAGATGATGCGGCAGATGCTCGGCGCCGAGGCCCTTCAGATTCAGCGCGATCCGCACCCGGTAGGCGGCGCTGGAGCGGAAATAGCCGTGCAGCTTCATCGGAACCCTCCCTTTTGTTTTCTGTCATTCCGGGGCTCGCGAAGCGAGAGCCCGGAATCCATACTCCCGATCGTGGTTATGGATTCCGGGCTCGACTCTGGCGCGTCGCCCCGGAATGACGACAACCTTGTATGCCGTCCGTCACATTGACGCTACCTAGATCGTCAGTATACTGTCAATCAACAAAACGACGGGAGCCGCACCATGGAAGCCGTGACCAAGACGCCGGAACGCGAGGCGTTCTACAAGAAGATCGACGGCGAAAATCTCACCGCGCTGTGGACGGTGATGGGCGATCTGATCACGCCGGAGCCGAAGAGCGCCTGCCGGCCGCACCTCTGGAAATTCGACGTCATCCGCGACTACATGCGTGAAGCCGGCAAGCTAATCACGGCCAAGGAGGCCGAGCGCCGCGTGCTGGTGCTGGAGAACCCGGGCCTGCGCGGGCAATCAAAAATCACGACCTCGCTCTATGCCGGCGTACAGATGGTGGTGCCCGGAGACGTCGCTCCCGCGCATCGGCACAGCCAGTCGGCGCTGCGCTTCGTGCTCGAAGGCAAGGGCGCCCACACCGCCGTCGACGGTGAGCGCACCGCGATGGAGCCCGGCGATTTCATCATCACGCCGTCGATGACCTGGCACGATCATTCCAACGAGACCGACGAGCCGATGTTCTGGCTCGACGGCCTCGATATCCCGCTGGTGCAGTTCTTCGACTGCTCCTTTGCGGAAGGCTCGAAGGAGGACCAGCAGAGGATCACGAAGCCCGCCGGCGACAGCTTTGCGCGCTATGGCCACAATCTGCTGCCGGTCGACGTGAAGCGGAGCTCGAAGACCTCGCCGATCTTCAGCTATCCCTATGCCTACACCCGTGAAGCGCTGGAGAAGGCTCGCGCGAGCCAGGAATGGGACGCCTGCCATGGGCTGAAGCTGAAGTTCAGCAATCCCGAGACCGGCGACTTTGCGATGCCGACCATCGGCACCTTCATCCAGTTGCTGCCGAAGGGGTTCAAGACTGCGCGATATCGCTCCACCGATGCGACGGTGTTCTGCCCGATCGAAGGCCGCGGCCGCAGCCGCATCGGCGATGCCGTTTTCGAATGGGGCCCGCGCGATCTGTTCGTGGTGCCGAGCTGGCACTGGGTGACGCACGAGGCCGACGACGACGCCGTGCTGTTCAGCTTCTCGGATCGGCCCGTGCAGCAGAAGCTCGACCTGTTTCGCGAGGATCGCGGGAATGCGTAAGGCGGGGTGCTATAGCCTCACATTCGGTGTCGTCCCGGCGAAGGCCGGGACCCATACCGCATGATCTATCGACGGCAGGTGGTGTGAGTACCAGCGAAGAGTAACTACCCGTCTTCGCCAAACTTCTCCCTGGGGTTATGGGTCCCGGCCTTCGCCGGGACGACAATGGAGGTTTTGGCGCGCGTCTCCATCCACATCGTCGCTGCGCTCGCAATGACGGAGTATGTCTCACCGCCAGTGCAGCAACCGCGTCTCCAGCAGATTGATCACCTTGCCCACCGCGAGGCCAAACACCGATAGGATCACGACGCCCGCGAGCAGTTGATCCGTCTGCATCAGATTGCCGGCCTGGAGCACGAAGGCGCCGATGCCGTATTGCGCGCCGATCATCTCGGCGCTGACGACGAGCAGCAGGGCCACCGAGGCGGTGATGCGGAAGCCGGCGAGGATCGCCGGCAGCGCGCCCGGCCAGATCACCTTGCGCACAATGGTGGCGAAGGGCACGTTGAAGCTCTGCGCCATGCGGATGAGGTTGCGCGGCACCGCATCGACGCCGCTATAGACCGAGATCGCGGTCGAGAAGAACACGCCCAAGGCAATGGTCGCGATCTTCGGCTCTTCGCCGATGCCGAGCCAGAGGATCAACAGCGGCAGCAGTGCGATCTTCGGGATCGGGAACAGCGCCGAGATGAAAGTGATGCCGACGCTGCGCGCGAGCCGCGACAGGCCAATGGCAAAGCCGACGGCGACGCCGGCCGCCGTTCCCAGCAGCCAGCCGACACCGATGCGCAGCAGCGAGGCCGACAGGTGCTGCCAGAGCGCGCCTGACATCGCCAGCTCGTAGATCGCGCGCACGATCGCCAACGGCGCCGGCAGGAACAGCGGATTGACGAGACCGGCGCTCCCGGCCGCCTGCCAGATCGCGATGACGAGGGCGAGCGCGATCCAGCCGCCGAAGCGGCTGCTAGCCGGCACGAAGCCCGCGCCGCGGAAGCGGACGCGACGGGTCGCCTCGCTCTTGACAGGTGTCTCCGCCACCGACGCGCGATCAAGCATGCTGGACCTCGCGCTCGGCATCGATCGCCTCGTGGCGGATCAGCGACCAGATCTGGTTCTGAAGCAACAGCAGCTTTTCGCGCGCCGCGGTTTCGCCGCGCTCGGCGCGCGTCATCGGCACGGTGACGACCTCGCGGATCCGCCCGGGCCGGCGCGACAGCACCACGATGCGGTCGGCGAGCCGCGCCGCCTCTTCGAGATTGTGCGTGACATAGACCGCGCCCATGCCGCCGTCGGCGAGCAGGCGGACGAAGTCCTCCATCAACAACTCGCGGGTCTGCGAATCCAACGCCGAGAGCGGCTCGTCCATCAGCAGGATGGCAGGCCTGACCGCCAGCGCCCGCGAAATCCCGACGCGCTGGCGCATGCCGCCGGAGAGCTGCTTTGGATAGGTCTTGCGAAAATCGGTCAGGCCGGTGCGGCGCAGCGCATCCTCGACCAGCGCGCGGCGCTGCGCCGCCGAGAGCTGGGCGTGCAGCAGCGGAAATTCGACGTTCTCCTCGACCGTCGCCCAGGGCAGCAACGCAAAATCCTGGAACACGAAGGTGAGCGGATTGAGACTGTCCGCCGGCGGCGCCCCGCGCAGCTCCGGCGCGCCGGAGGTCGGCTGCAACAGCCCGCCGAGGATCGACAGCAGCGTGCTCTTGCCGCAGCCGGAAGGACCGACGATCGCGACCACCTCACCGGCGCTGACGGTGAAGGAGACGTCGTCGAGCACGGCGAGGTCGCCGAAGCGGTGGGTGATGTGGTTGGCGATCAAGTCCATGCTGTCTCGTCTATCCGGTTCTCCGTCGTTCCGGGATGATCCGAAGAATCAGACCCGGAACCTCGAGATTCCGGGTTCGATGCTTCGCATCGCCCCGGAATGACGGAAGCATCAATCCGCCTTCACATAGTCCTTCGCGATGATCGTATTGGCGTCAAAGCCCTTGTCGGCAAAGCCCTGCTCCTGGAGCCATTTGATCTGGTTGTCGACGTTCTTGACGTCGAGCTTGCCGTCGGGATCGATGTAAGCGCAATTGCCGACCACCTGCTCGACCGGCAGATTGGTGTACTTCGCGATGATCTCCAGCAGCGGCTTGGTCTGCTCGTTGACGGGCGCCACGCCGTCCTTCATCGCGGCGAGGATCACGTCGTGGTATTCGCGGTCAGCCTTTGCCAAAGCGCCGAGCAGCTTGGTTACCAGCGCCTTGTTGGTCAGCGTCTTCGGCGAGGCGAACACCGCGCCGAGCTGCCAGGGCGTCTCGTCACCGACCCAGCCCAGGAACTTCGCGCCGCCCTCATCCATCAGTTTTCGCGCGGTGGAGATCGGCAGTAGCGCGGCATCGACAGTCTCGCCTTTCAGCGCGGCCGCCGCATTGGACAGCGACTGCAGCGGGATGATCTTCACGTCGGCGAGCTTGAAGCCGTATTTGTCGGCGAGCAGCCCAAGCGAATAATGGAAGGATGATCCGACCTGCGTGACCGCGACGCGCTTGCCCGCGAGGTCCTTCGGCGTTTTCAGCCCGGCCGCGTAAGCGTTGTTGCTGGCGAAATAGCCGATCAGGGGATAGCCGGCTTTTTCGCGGCTCATGCCGCCGATCACCTTGAGCACGCCCTTGCCGGCGAGATTGTAGAGACCGGCGGTGAACGCGGTGACGCCGAAATCGACGTCGCCCGAGGTGGTGGCGACCGCGATCGGCTGCGCCGCGTCGAAGAACTTCAGCTCGACGTCGAGGCCGGCCTCGCGAAAATAGCCCTTGTCCTGCGCGATGAAGACCGGCGCGGAGGAGGACAGGCGGAGCACGCCGATCCTGGCCTTCAGCGCGTCCTCGGCCTGCGCCGCGCCCATCGCCATGATCGCCACCAGGCCCGCAAGCGCGAGCCGCGCAATCCCGATCATCCGGTTTCCTCCGTCGTTGTCTTGGTCGTTCTCTTGCAGCCCGTCAAAGCCCTTCGGGCACGGGCTGGTCCCGTCCGATGAAGGCGCCCTGTTGTTTCAACGTTTCCTGCAATTTTTCAATGGGGATGTCACGCGGGATCCGGTTTCCGGAGAGCGCCAGCGCGGCGGCGGAACCGGCCGCCTCCCCCATCACGAAACAGGCACCCGAGACGCGGGCGGCCGACTGGCCCTCATGGGTCATCGAGGCGCAACGGCCGGCGACCAGCAGATTGTCGACGCCCTCGGGCACCAGCATCCGGTAGGGCAGCTCGTTATAGCCGCGCGATTCCGGGATTGGCGGAAAAGTGAAGATCACATCGCCGGGAACATGAGCCTCGATCGGCCAGCCGTTGACGCCGATGGAATCCTCGAACGAGGCACAGCCGAGCACGTCCTCGCCGCTGAGCTGGTAGCCGCCTTTGATGCGGCGGGTCTCGCGGATGCCGAGCTGCGGCGGCAGGTCCACGATGTAGGACTTCTCAAAACCCGGCACCGTGCGCAGGAATTCGAACGCGGCGAGCGCCTGCCTGCGGCCCTCGATCTCGCCGCGGGTGAGATCGTCGGGCTCGATGCCGTTGATGGCGTGGCCATCCTCGCGCGCGACCTGCGTGAAATTCACCCGCCATTCGATGCCGGATTTCTGCGGCCGCACGATGGCACTTTTCCGCGGGAATTTGTGGGTGCCGGCGGCGAGCGCCTTTTCCATCAATTGCGGGATGGTGCGCCAGGCCTCGCCCGCCTTTTCCGGATCGATATTGTTGAGACGGAGCATCATCGACGGGTAGAGCGGATGGCCGTGTTCGTCGCCGACTTCGAACGGCGCCCCGGCCCAGACCGCGAGATCGCCGTCACC
The DNA here is from genome assembly GCF_000011365.1 of Bradyrhizobium diazoefficiens USDA 110. Lineage (GTDB taxonomy): Bacteria > Pseudomonadota > Alphaproteobacteria > Rhizobiales > Xanthobacteraceae > Bradyrhizobium > Bradyrhizobium diazoefficiens. The sequence continues at coordinate 112,752 of NC_004463.1, forward strand.
GGAGCAGTCGATGAAGATCTCCGAGCGCACCGCCTGCCGGCCGGCCTTGGTCTCGACCATCAGCGCGTCGATGCGGCTGTTATCGCCCATCACCACGCCGGCGCCGAGCGCGTGGAAGAGGATATTGACCTTGTGGCTTGCCAGGAGTTCGTCGGCCGCAATCTTATAGGCCGCGGTGTCGTAGGCCTGGGCAAAGACCTTGCCGAGGATCAGATGCGGGGTGTTGAGGCCGTTGAGCAGGTCGATCCGTGCCAGGAGCTCGGACGCCAGGCCCTGCACCAGCCGGTGGGCCTGGCCGTAGACGTTGCCGTGCAGGCCGCAGAAATTGGTGACGCCGGCCGCGGTGCCCATGCCGCCAAGGAAGCCGTAGCGCTCGATCAGCAGCGTCTTCCGCCCTGCCCGCGCCGCCGACGCCGCCGCGATAATGCCGGCCGGACCGCCGCCGAGCACGACGACCTCATATTCGCCGTAGAGCGGCACCTGGCGCGCTGGTTCTTCGATCGTCGTGGCCCGCATGGCGCGTCCTATCCCTGAAAATCCTTGCTTGGGACCGACTATGAATTAACGCGAGGCGGGCTACAATCCACCAAATTACGCGATCAGCTTTCTCGAATCGCGAAAGGTCAGAGATGGACATCCTGGTGAACCTTCAGGCGTTCCTCGCCACCGCGGATGCGGCCGGCTTCTCTGCCGCCGCGCGAAAGCTCAACGTCTCGACCTCCGTGGTGGCCAAGCGCGTCACGCAGCTGGAGACGCGGATCGGCACGCCGCTGTTTCACCGCTCGACCCGGCAATTGCGGCTGACCGACGCCGGCCAGCGCTATGTGCATCGCGCGCGCGGCGTCGTCACCGATGCCACCGACCTGCTCTCGCGCATGGGCGAGAAGGGCCACGATCTCGTCGATCACCTCCGCATCAAGGCGCCGACCTCGCTGACGGTGGCGCGCCTCGCCGACGCCTTCAGCGCCTTCCAGACCCAGAACCCGCGACTGAAGCTCGAGATCGTGCTGATCGACCGCCCGGTCGATCCCGTGACTGAGGGCTTCGACATTGCGATCGGCGCCTTCCCGCACTCCTTCGGCGGCGTGGTCGACGAGCCGCTCTGCGCGCTGAAGCGGCTGCTCTGCGCTTCCCCCGCCTACTTGAAGAAGCACGGCACGCCAAAGCATCCGCGCGACCTCGTCGAGCATCGCTGCCTCAGCTTTCTGCCGACGGGACCGGAATGGATTTTTGACGGGCCGCGCGGCCGCATCAGCATCCAGGTCAGCCCGCTGCTCTCCTCCAACGAGGGACACGTGCTGGCGCGCAGCGCCATCGCCGGCAACGGCATCGCACTGATCTCGCATTATCTCGTCGCCGATGCCTTGCGCGACGGCACGCTCAAGCCGGTGCTGCGCGACTTTCCGATTCCGGAATTGTGGGTGAAGGCCGCGATCCCCGAACGCCGGCGCAACGCGGCGGCGGTGCAGGCGCTGCTCACCCTGCTGAAAACGTCACTCGCGTCGTCGCTGTAAGCCGCGTCGCGCGGCTGTCACAAGATCGCAGTTGCTCTTGATTGTCGGACCTGAGAGAAGGGCCGCCATGGATTCGATAGTCGTGAAATTCGCCCTGCCAGCCCTGATCGCTCTTGCGATCTCCACCACTCCCGCCGCAGCCGTGGAGCAGAACTGCCGCTTCATCCAGGCCAAGGCCGATCGCGAGGCCTGCTACATGCGGCAGGAGGAAGAACTGGCCGCAAAGCGCAAGCCTGCTGCGCCCGTGAATGAGGGCAAGACGCTCGAAACGCTGCGCCAGATGCGGCAGGACGACGACGCCGTCTATCGCAGCATCAACAACATCTGCCGCGGCTGCTGAGCCGAGAACGCTCAGCCTTTCCCGCCGCCCCAATTCCCCGCCCGCTTCTCGGCGAACGAGGCCAGCCCCTCCGCCGCCTCCGAGCTCTGGCGCTTGACCGAATGCAGGTGCACCAGCCGCGTGTACGCCGCATCGTCCACCGCCATCCCGCCGAACGAGCTCTCCAGCGCGAGCCGCTTGGTCTCGGCCATCGCCTCGGGTCCGTTGGCGAGGAGCTGCTCGACCACCTTTGCACCGGCGGCCTCCAACTCGGCGAGCGGCACGACTTCGTGGACGAGACCGATGCGGCGGGCGTCTTCGGCGCCGAAACGTTCGCCTGTCAGCGCGTAGCGGCGGACCTGCCGCACGCCGATGGCATCGCAAAGCTGCGGGATGATGATCGCCGCCGTCAGGCCCCAGCGCACCTCCGTGATCGAGAACAGGGCATTGTCCGCCGCGATCACGACGTCGCAGGCCGCGATCACGCCGGTACCGCCGCCGAAGCAGCCGCCCTGCACCAATGCGACGGTCGGAATCGGCAGCGTGTTGAGCCGCTGCACGGCCTCGAACGTCGCCCGCGATGCCGCTTCGTTGGCCTCGGCCGATTGCGGCCGCACGCCGTTGATCCATTTGAGGTCGGCGCCGGCCTGGAAATGCTTGCCGTTGCCCCGGAGGACCACGACGCGCAAATTGGGCCTCTTGCCGAGATCGTCGATAGCCGCGAGCACGCCCGCGATCAGCGCACCGTCATAGGCGTTGTTGACCTCCGGCCGGTTCAACGTGACGGTCGCAACCCCACGCTCATCCAAAGTCCACAAAACGGGGTTGGCAGTCATCGGCGATCCTCCGGTCGTTTGTTTGCCCTGCACTATGGCCGAGGCCACGCACCCTGATCCATATCTTTCCGGCGTGGGGCGGCCGCGTCCATCGCATGGCGGCTTGTGTCATGCTGGCGCGGGGTGGCAGCAAGGGATCAGGACGGGACATCACATCATGCGCATTTGCATTTTCGGCGCGGGCGCCGTCGGCAGCCACATTGCGGTCCGGCTGGCGCGCGCCGGCCATGAGGTCTCGTGCGTGATGCGGGGGGCGCATCTGGAGGCGGCGCGTGCGGGCGGCCTGAAGCTGCGTGTCGGCGATTCCGAGGTCACCGCCAAGGTGAACGCCTCCGGGGATCCCGCCCAGCTCGGCCCGCAGGACGTCGTGATCAGCACCTTGAAGGCCACCGCGCTGACCGGACTGGTCTCCAGCATCAAACCGCTGCTGCAAGACGACACGGCGATCGTGTTCGCGCAGAACGGCATTCCCTGGTGGTACGGGATCGGCCTGCCGCCGCGGCACCCGACGCCGCCGGACATTTCCTTCCTCGACCCGGGCGGGCGCCTGCGCGCCTGCATCCCGAAGGAGCGGATCATCGGCGGCGTGATCTTCTCCTCCAACGAGGTGGTCTCGCCCGGCGTGGTGCAGAACCTCACCCCGGACCGCAACCGCCTGCTGATCGGCGAATGCGATGACCGCAATTGCGAGCGCATCACGAAACTCCGCGGCGTCCTCAACGATGCGCGGCTGGAATCGCCGCCGGTGGCCGAGATCCGCGAAGCGATCTGGTCAAAGCTGCTGACCAACATGTCGCTGTCGGTGCTGTGCCTGCTGACCGGCCAGACCGCACGCGGCGTGCGCGACGACCCCGCCTTTGCCGAGGTCATTCCGCGCATGTTGAACGAGGCCAACGACATCGCGCAGCACTTCATTCCCGAGGTCAAGCGCGTCACGCGCAGCGGCCCCGCCCCCAACCACAAGCCGTCGCTGCTGCAGGATTACGAGATCGGCCGCGCCATGGAGATCGACGTGCTGGTGAAGGCGCCCGCCGCCTTCGCGCGCACCTCGGGCCTGCCGACGCCGACCCTCGACCTGATCGCCGCGCTGGCGATCCAGAAGGCGCGCGACAAGGGGCTTTATTCGGCCTGAGTTCAGGCGAGCCCGCCGATCCAGGTCGTGAGCGCGTCGAGCACCTCGGTGAGCGCCTCTTCGTTGCTACGGCCGGACTTCTTCAGCACCGCGAAAGAGTGATCGCCGCCCTCGACCTCATGCAGCGTCGCCTTCGGGCCAAGCCCTTCGACGACAGGCTTGAGGATGCCGAGGTCGGCAAGCTTGTCGCGCGTGCCTTGCAGGAACAGCATCGGGATAGCGATGCCGGCGAGGTGCTCGGCGCGCTCCGCCGACGGCTTGCCGTCGGCATGCAGGGGAAAGCCGAGGAAGGCGAGCCCTTTGACACCAGGCAATGGAGCCTTGGACTGCGCCTGCGAGGTCATCCGCCCGCCGAAAGACTTGCCGCCGGCGACGAGCGTCACGCCGGGGCACAGCCGCGCCGCCTCCGCGACCGCCGCGTGGATGGCGGCGTGCGCGACCGCCGGCTGGTCGGGACGTCCTTGTTTCTTTTCCATATAGGGGAAATTGAAGCGGAGCGTCGCGATGCCGCGCTCCGCGAGGCCTTCCGCAACCTTGTCCATGAACGCATGCCGCATGTCGGCACCTGCGCCGTGCGCCAGCACGTAACAGGCGCGCGCATTTTCGGGCTGCGTCAGGATCGCGGAGACCGTACCGATGCGCTCGATGTCGAGCTTGAGCTCTTGAGTTTTGGTCGCCACAATCAGCCATCCCGACAGACGCTGCTCCGGCCGCCTTGGTAGCGTCACCGGCGCAGCCTGAAAACACAATAATTGTCGCCGCCGACCAGCCTACCAAGCCGGAACGACGCATCAACCGAGGTGACCATGTCCTACCGCTCCTCCTGGATGACCGAAGAGCTCGACGTCTTTCGCGACCAGTTCCGGAAATATCTTGCCAAGGATCTGGCACCGCATGCCGAAAAATGGCGCGAGCAGAAGATGGTGGACCGCTTCGCCTGGCGCGGGCTCGGCGAGATGGGCGCGCTCTTGGCGAGCGTACCGGAGGAATATGGCGGCCTGGGCGCAACCTTCGCCTATGACGCCGCCGTGCTGGATGATCTCGAGAGCACGGTGCCGGAGCTGACGACCGGCGTCTCCGTGCACAGCGCCATCGTCGCGCACTACATCCTCAATTACGGCTCGGAGGAGCAGAAGAAGCGCTGGCTGCCGAAGATGGCGAGCGGCGAGATGGTCGGCGCCATCGCCATGACCGAGCCCGGCACCGGCTCCGACCTCCAGGCCGTGAAGACCACGGCGAAGAAGCAGGGCAATTCCTACGTCATCAACGGCAGAAGACTTTCATCACCAACGGCCAGGCCGCCGATCTCGTCGTCGTGGTCGCGCGCACGGGCGAAGCCGGTGCGAAAGGCATTTCGCTGATCGTGGTCGAGACCGCAGGCGCGGACGGCTACGAGCGCGGGCGCAACCTCGACAAGATCGGCCTGCACGCTTCCGACACGTCGGAGCTGTTCTTCGACAACGTCACGGTGCCGCCGGAAAACCTGCTCGGCAAGGAGGAAGGCCAGGGTTTTGTCCAGCTGATGCAGCAATTGCCGCAGGAGCGCCTCGCGCTCGCGGTCGGCGCCGTCGCCTCGATGGAGCGCGCGGTCAAGCTCACCACCGAGTACACCAAGGAGCGCAAGGCCTTCGGCAAGCCGCTGATGGATTTCCAGAACACCGCCTTCACGCTCGCCGAGCGCAAGACCGAGGCGATGATCGCGCGCGTCTTCGTCGACTGGTGCATCGAGCGCCTGGTTGCCGGGGATCTCGACACCGTCACGGCGTCGATGGCGAAATACTGGTGCTCGGACAAGCAGGTCCAGACCGCCGACGAATGCCTCCAGCTGTTCGGCGGCTACGGCTACATGCAGGAATACCCGATCTCGCGCATCTTCATCGATTCCCGCATCCAGAAGATCTATGGCGGCACCAACGAGATCATGAAGCTGTTGATCGCAAGGTCGCTGTGATCCGGCTGGTTACCTCATCCGCTTGTCGGCCGCGATGAAGTCGATGAAGGTCCTCACCTTCGCGGAGAGGTATTTGCGGCTCGGATAGACCGCGAACAGGCGCCCTTCGAAGATGATGTCGTCGGGCAGCATATGCACGAGCCGGCCGGCGGCGATGTCGTCCGCGACCAGCCATTTCGGCAGGAAGGCGAAGCCCATGCCTTCCAGCGCGGCCATGTGGAGCAGGGTCTCGTTGCCGCTGCGCAGGACCGGGTTGAGCTTGATGGTCTCGACCGTGCCGTTCCTGTTCAGGGAGAAGCTCTCTCCCGGATAAAGCGCATAGTGCAACAGCGCCTGGCCGGCGAGATCGGCGAACTTCGTCGGGCGTCCGGCGCGTTTGAGGAACGCAGGGGCCGCAACCAACAAGAAGGGGACCTTGGTGATGGGACGCGCGATCAGCGCCTCGTCCGGCGTGCCGGTCGCGCGCAAGGCGAGATCGAATCCCTCCTCGACCAGATTGACCAGCCGCCCGCTGAGATCGACGTCGAGGCACACCTCCGGATAACGAGCCTGGTAATCCGCCAGCACGCCCGCGAAGATCGCATTCGCCATCCACACCGGCGCGGTCAGCCGCAGCGTACCGCGCGGAACGACGGTCGCCTTGCTGACGGCGGCCTCGACCTCGTCGAGCGAATCCAGCATCTGCCGCGCCTGCTCGAAATAGAGCGCGCCGCTCTCGCTCAGGCTGACGCGCCGGCTGGTGCGGTTGAGTAGCCGCGTGCCCAGCCGCTTCTCGAGCTGCATCACGTGCTTGCTCGCCATGGCGGGCGAAATGCGCAGGCGCTGCGCCGCGGTCGCAAAGCTCTTCAGCTCCGCGACCAGGCAAAACACCCTCATGCTGACCAGCGAGTCCATGAAATCATCAACATCCAGGAAAGGAATCAATCATGGAACGCATAATGATCAAATGAGGCGAAACCATCAAATGGTGGCGACCCACAGACCCTGGAGACCCACCATGACCGCCACCACCTTCGAAACCGCCACCCCGGGCCGCGCCCTTCGCATCGGCCTCTGGGCCGCACAGGGCCTGATCTTCTTCGTCTTCGCCTCGGCCGGGCTGGTCAAGCTGCTCACGCCTATCCCTCAGCTGGCCGCGATGATGCCCTGGGCCGGGCAGTATTCCGAAACCTTCGTCCGAATCATCGGACTGATCGACCTTGCCGGCGGGATCGGCATCCTGCTTCCGGCCCTGACGCGGATCCTGCCGCGGCTGACGGTGTTGGCCGCGCTCGGCTGCACCGTGTTGCAGGTGTTCGCGCTCGTCTTCCACCTCTCGCGTGGCGAGACTGATGTCACGCCGCTCAATGTCGTCCTGCTCGCGCTCAGCCTGTTCGTGCTGTGGGGACGCGGCCGCAAGGCGCCGATTACGCCGCGTCAGCTCTGACCGGCAGGAACGCCGCCGCCATGATCTCAGCCAATGGATGGTCCCGGAGGGGTCTGCTCGCAGGCACCGCGATCCTCACCGCGGGCGGCGCCGCCGCCAGGGAGGACCGTCTCGCCGACGGCGTCGTGATCCTGATCGACAGCAACGAGCCCTATGTCATGGGACATGCGATCAGCTACTCGGCTAATCTCGCAAAGCACTTTGCCGACAAGGGCGCGCGATTGCTGATCGAGGTCGTCGCCAACGGCAAGGGCATCGACGTCTTCCGGGCGGACAAGACTCCGCTGGTCGAGCCGCTCGCGACGCTGCGGCAGTCGCTGCCCAATCTCACCTACAGCATGTGCGCGTCGTCGAAGGCGATCGCCGAAGCCAAGGAGCAGGTCTCGATTCCGTTGATATCGGGCGCGAGCCTTGTGCCGTTCGGGATCGGCCGCGTCGTCGATCTGCAATTGAAGGGCTGGGCCTATATCCATGCGTGAGAAGCCTCGTGCGCCCGGCACGACACTGTCCAGGCGAGCGCTGCTGATGGCCGCGCCGGCGGCCCTTGTCCCTCCGCGCGCAAGCCGCGCGCAGGGCGGTGATCCCGCCTGGCCGCCGGTGTTGGAGGCCGGCCGCAGCCAGTTTACCGTCGTGCGGCCTCGCGCAACGATGCCGCAGCTCAGGCTTCAGGACCTGCACGGAAAAGACGTTGTGCTGACGGCGCGGCCGGGCCGGATCACGCTCGTCAACTTCTGGGCGACGTGGTGCGCGGCCTGCCGGCTCGACCTGCCTGTGCTCGCAAGCCTCGTGGGATCGCGGCCGGATCGGCTCGACGTTGTCGCGATCTGCACCGATACGAAGGACCTGCGCAAGATCCGCGCGTTCCTCGGCGGTCTCGCCGTGCAGAACCTCGCCTGCTACGTCGATGCGTATGACACGACGGCGGAAGCCTCAGCCTCGGCCTTCACGCTCGTCGGCATGCCCGTGACCTATCTGGTCGGCGCGAGCAACCACGTCGAGGGTTACATCACCGGCGCACCCGACTGGCTCTCGCCGGCAGGCGCGCGGTTGCTGCAATTCTATCGCGAGCAAGCCTGATCCGCTCAATTCGGATGCCACCAGCGGCCACCGATGACCACGCCCTCCGAAACGATCTTGCGATCGCCGATCAGGTGCTCGCCGACGACGTCCTCATAGTCGAACTGGCCCTGCCTGACCGAAATCAGCGTGGCGTCGCCGACGCAGCCCGGCTTGAGGCTGCCGAGCTCGGGGCGGCGCAGCGCCATCGCCGCGTTCACCGTCGAAGCGGCGACCACATCGGACAGCTCCATGCCCATGCACAGGAACTTCGACATGGTCGTGACCTGGTCGAAGGCCGGGCCATCGATGCAGAGCTGATGGATGTCGGAGGAGATCGTGTCCGGATAGAAGCCGTTGGCGAGCATCGCGCGCGCGGTCTTGAAGGCAAACGAGCCCTTGCCGTGGCCGATGTCGAACAGCACGCCGCGCTCGCGCGCATCCAGCACCGCCTTCTTCACCGTGCCCTGCGCCGTCGCCGGCGTGTTGGGGAAAGGGCGGAACGCATGGGTCAGCACGTCGCCGGGCCGCAGGCGCGCCAGCACGTCCTCATAGCTCGGCGGCGGATGATCGATATGCGCCATCAGGGGCATGCCGACCTCGTTCGCGACCTCGAGCGCGATGTCGAGCGGCACGGCCCCCGACGTGCCCGAGGAGTGCAAGCCCACGCGCACCTTGATGCCGACGATGAGATCGCGGTTGGCATCCGCCACCTTGGCCGCCTCGATCGGATTCATCAGCCGCAACTCCTCGCTCTCACCCACCATGATCCGGTGCGAGAAGCCGAAGATGCCGGCATGCGAGACGTGCAGGTAAGCGAGAATGCGGACCTGGCTCGGCTCGATCACATGCTTGCGGAAGCCCGCGAAATTGCCGGGCCCCGCGCTGCCGGTGTCCACCGCCGTGGTGACGCCGGAGAGGCGGCAGAATTCCTCGGCATCGATGCCGAGCGAGGTGCCGCCCCAATAGACATGGGTGTGGAGATCGATCAGCCCCGGCGTCACGATGTAGCGTGACACGTCGCGCACCTCCGTGCCCGGATCCGCCTTGAGCCCGCTGCCCACCGCAGCGACCTTGCCGCCGGCAAAGCCGACATCGGTCACGGCGTCGAGCTTCTGGGACGGGTCGACCACACGGCCGCCGCGCAGGATCAAGTCGAAAGGCATTGTCGTCTCCGGATGGGCAGTGAGGCGTGGCTAGCAGGTCAGCCGGGCCAGCAAGGAAGGAAGCCGTTCGCTTCTAGCAATTTTTGCGCCGATGGACCCGCCAAATAGCGGCCAATGCCCATGACAAAATGGCGATCCCGGGATGACTCGAACATCCGACCTACGGTTTAGGAAACCGCCGCTCTATCCGGCTGAGCTACGGGACCGCGGAACCCGCGGGAGGCGGGTTTCGACCCCTCTTAGCAGAGCAGGATTGGGATCGCCAGTCGCCAGACGGGGTCAGCGATGCGCTGCGCCGATGGTCGTCAAACTGCGTTAGGGGTGTACCATGGTCCCAGCCCAAAACCGGGTCCAGGAGCCGGCACCATGATCGAGGGCATCAGTGCCATCACACTCGGCACCCATGACATGGCGCGCGCCGTGCACTTCTACCGTTCGCTCGGGTTCGAACTCCTGTATGGCGGCGAAGCCGCTGCATTCACCAGCTTTCGCGCCGGGACCGGCTATCTCAACCTGACCGCACAACCGGACGACAAGCACTGGTCCTGGTGGGGGCGCGTCATCTTCTACGTCGCCGATGTCGACGGGACCTACGAGCGCGCCCGCGCAGCCGGTTGGCAGCCATCGAGCACGCCTCGCGATGCGGAATGGGGTGAGCGCTACTTCCATCTCACCGACCCCGACGGCCACGAGCTCAGTTTCGCGCGTCCGTTGTCCTGACCGAATAAGTCACACCCGCTGACGTTCCCAACGCGCAAGTAGCGCTCTCTCAGCCGCCGTGGCAAGCTCGGCGCGGTTGCCTCAAGCGAGAATTGTATCTGGGTTCTAACGAGGGAGGACGACCATGGTAACCTATGTCGTGCTGGGAAACTTCACTGATCAGGGAGTCCGCAACGTCAAGGACTCGCCGAAGCGGGCCGACGCCTTCAAGGAGATGGCCAAGACGTTCGGAGTGACCGTGAAAGAGATCGTCTGGACGCAGGGACGATATGACGTTGTAACCGTTCTCGAGGCTCCAGATGAGGCTGCCGCGATGTCGCTTAGCCTTAGTCTCAGCGCACTCGGCAATGTCCGCACCGAAACGCTGCGCGCGTTTTCGGCGGCAGATATGACAAAGATCGTCGGCAAGATGCTCTGACGCTCAAGCCCGCGCGAGCGCACTGGACCCGGGATGGCAATCCCGGGAATAGGCCTTTCATGCCCTGATATTGTTCTCGCGCACCACCTTGCCCCAATAGGCGACCTGCTTGTCGAAGAAGGTCTTGAAGGCGGCGCCGTCCTCGAGCAGCAGCGTCATGTGCTGGGTCTCCTTGAGCTGGGCTGCGGTCGCGGGTTCGCTCAGGATCTCCCTGGACGCCGCCGCCATGGCGGCGACGATCTCAGGCGGCGTGCCCGCGGGCGCGAAGATGCCCCACCAGGCCAGCGTCTCGAAGTCCGGAAAGCCCGCCTCGATCGCGGTCTGCGTATCGGGCAGCGCCGGCAGCCGCTCGCGGCCGAGCTGCAGGATCGGACGCAGCATGTTGGAGCCGAGCTGGGCTGCGACCAGCGCCGCCGATCCCGCGATCAGATCGACATGGCCGCCGAGCACGTCGTTCATCGCGGGGCCGCCGCCGCGATAGGGCACGTGCACGATCTCGACCCCGGCCTTGTTGCCGAGCACGGTCATGGCGAGATGGCCGAGCGTGCCGATGCCGACGGAGGCGTATTTCACCGCACCGGGCGTCGCCTTGCAGGCCGCGACCACGTCGGCAAAACTCTTGTAGGGACGGCCGGCGCCGGCGGCGATCACGTAAGGCGCGGTGCCGACGAGCAGCACCGGCATCAGCTCGCGCTCGACGTCGACCGGCGGCTTGTCGAGGATGGACGGGATCACCGCGTGGGAATCGAAGGTGACCAGGAACGTCGTGCCGTCCGCCGGGCTCTTGGCGACCTGCGCGGCGCCGAGCGCGCCCGCGGCGCCCGACTTGTTCTCGACCACGACGATGCGGCCAAGCTTGGTTTGCAGATTGCTCTGGAGCAGCCGCGCCATCGCATCGGTCGAGCCACCCGGCGGAAACGGCACGACCAGAGTGATCTTGCCGGCCTGCGCCGCCGCGGGCGCCATCGCCAGGATTGCGGGCGCTGCCAGCAGCGCCCGTCGTGTGATCGTCATGGTCCCCTCCCTTGTGTTTCCGCGCCCGGCTTTTGCTCTTTGGCGCTTAGGTCGTCCCGAAACCCGACCCGGGTTTTCTGTATTCTGGCCGCGGTGGACTGAAGATGTCCAGCACGCGGGCGCCCTCGGGGCCGGCGCGCATGGTGTGCGGCACATTGCCCGGCGTGCGCCAGAAGTCGCCCTTCTTCACGGGGATCTCCTCATCGCCCTGGACGCGGATGGCGGAGCCGTCGAGCAGCACGCCCCATTGCTCCTCGGGATGGTGGTGCAGCGTACCATGCGCGTGCGGCGCCAGCGTCACCACCGACAGCATCGCCTGCTCGCCGGAGAAGATGCGCGTGGTCACCCCCGCCGCAAGCTCGCGGAACAGCCCGTCGCTGGCGTCGTCGAGATTGTGGAACTCTTCCTTCTGGCTCACGCCATCCTCCCCTTCGTTCTCGCGTCGATCAGGACTTGCCGTAGGAGCCCTGATAGCGGCCCTCGCGGATCGCCTTCAGTGTCTCCTCCTCGCGCGCGACCTGGGCGCGCACGGCTTCCAGCAACGCGGCCGCACCAGCCGCGGGAAACGACACCACGCCGTCCTCGTCGCCGACGACGATGTCGCCGGGCGAGATCACGCTGCCGCCGACCGTAACAGGCACATTGATCTCGCCGGGGCCGTTCTTGTAGGGGCCGCGATGGATCACCGCGCGGGCATAGCAGGGGAAGTCATCAGCCGCGAACGCCGCGACATCGCGGATCGCGCCGTCGATGACGTAGCCTTCGGCTTTGCGCCACTGCGCGATGTTCTTCATGATCTCGCCGACCAGCGCGCGGGTCTCGTCGCCGCCGCCATCGACCACGATGACGTCGCCGGGACCGACCAGATCGAGCGCGCGGTGGATGGCGAGATTGTCGCCGGGCCGGGTGCGCACCGTGAAGGCCGTGCCCACCAGCTTGCCGCCGCGATGATAGGGCTTCAGCCCCACCGCGCCCGGCAAGCGGGCGAGGTTGTCTGAAATGACGGAGGTCGGTGCACCTCGAAAGCCCTCGATGATGTCGGCCGGCGGCTTCGGCACGCTGTTGGCTACGATCGTGATGGTCATGTCAAAGAGTCCTTTCGTGAATTTTCTTATTCGGCGTGCGCCCGCGCCTTCGCCGGCCAGATCCGGAAGGCACGCCCCTCCTTCATCCACGCCGCACGCTCGTCGCGCAACAGCGTGCGGCGCACTTTTCCGGAATCATCGCGCGGCGGGGCGCTGACGATCTCGAAACTCTCGGGGTGCTTGTAGCGGCTGAGCCTGTCCTTCAAGAACTCCGCCATGCCGTCGGCGATAACCTGGCCGTCCGCATCCAGCTCCGGCTCGATGATGGCATGCACGCGCTGGCCCAATTCCGGATCAGGCAATCCCACCACCACGCAGGAGCGCACGACGGGGCAGGCGGAGACGGCGGCCTCGACTTCGGCCGGATAGATGTTGGCGCCGCCGCGCAGCACCATGTCGGCGAGGCGGTCGCCGAGATAGAGATAGCCTTCCGCATCCAGCCTGCCGATATCGCCGAGCGATTCCCAGCCGTCGGCGCGCCGCTTCGGCTCGGCGCCGAGATAGTGATAGGTGGCGTCCTTGCCGTCATTGTTGAGGAAATAGATCTCGCCGGTCTCGCCCGGCGCGACGTCGTTGCCGTCCTCGCCGATGATGCACAGGCGCGCCATCTCGCCGATCTTGCCGACCGAGCCCTTGTGGGTCAGCCATTCCGTGCCTGATATGATGCAGGAGCCTTGCCGCTCGGTGCCGCCATAGAGCTCCCAGACCCGCTCGGGCCCGAGCCAGGCGATCCAGTTCTCCTTCAGCCAGGGCGGCATCGGAGCCGCCATGTGAAACACGGTCTGAAGGCTCGAGACATCGTAGGCGTTGCGCACGTTCTCAGGCAGCGCCCAGATCCGGTGCATCATGGTCGGCACGAAATTGACCCACTGCACGCGCTCGCGTTCGATCAGCCGCAGCGTCTCCTCGGCGTCGAACTTGACGAGGCCGGTGAGCTGGCCGCCGGCGAACAGCGCGGTGTGCGACACGATGAACGGCGCATTGTGGTAGAGCGGGCCGGGATTGAGCAGCGAGACCCCGAAGGGGATGTTGAGCGCCGGCGCGGCGACGGTGTCGGTCACCGCCGGGTGATGATCGAGGATCACTTTCGGGCGGCCGGTAGAGCCGCCTGAGGTCATGGCCTTCCAGTAGCGCGCCACCGGCGGCGTCAGCGGCTCGTCCGAAAATCCTTCCGGCACGAAATCCGCAGGCAGACGGTTCGGCGCGTTCCAATCGGCCTCGCCGCCGACCACCAGCGCAGGCTTGAGGATGTCGAGCACCGCGGCGGCTTCGCCGCGCGGCAACCGCCATGACAGCGAGGTCGGTGTCGCCCCGCACTTCCAAATCGCAAACGAGGTCTCGAAGAATGCATTACCGTTGGGAAGACCGATCGCGACGAAATCGCCGGGCTTGACGCCCTTGGCCGCAAATGCCCGCGCGCGCCGGTTGGCGCCGCGCTCGAGCTCGTCCCATGTCAGCGTATCCTGCCCGTGGCGGACGGCGATCGTGCCTTGGGGTTTGCGCTCAGCGTACCAGCGCGGCACGTCGGACAGGGGCAGCAGCATCAGGCGTTTCCACTTCGTCTTCTTGGCGGCGCCTCGGGGTGAGATGCTCGCGGTGCGAAGTGTAACAGCCGGAGCCGGAGCTTCAAGGCAGCGGCGTCAGCGCTCGGCGCCGCAGCCCGGAATATCGAACAGGGCCGCGAGCCCGCATTTCGAGGTCAGCATCTTGTCGCCGTCATGACCGACGCCGGGAACGTCCCAGACCCGGTGGTTTGGCGTACCGTGATCGCGCTTGGCCATCGCGTCCACGTAAGCGTGGCCGCGGGCGTAACGATAAGGCCCCTGCGCCTCCGCCATGCAGCTCTTGTCCAGCGCGGAATGCTTCGGGTTGGTGTCGAGCGTGCCAAGCAGATAGATCACCTCGCGCTCGACATAGCGCTGCTCGAGCGCCGCCGGCGTCGCGTCGGCGAGATAGGGCGGCCGGTCGCCCATGCCGTATTTCCAGTTGTTGTAGCCCGGACAGGACGCGGCAATTGCGGGCACCGGCCGGTCGGCGCTGAAATAGGCATAGGACGAGGGGTTGGCGACGACATAGCGGACGTCGATGTGCTGGCGCGACAGCGCCGTCTCGCCCTTGCCGGCGATGGCATAGCGTTGCACGACCTGTCCGCCGCCGGAATGGCCGGCAACCACGACCTGCTTCAGGTTCGGGAAGACGCGCCGGTCGGCGAGTCTTGCGAGGATCGCATCGAGCGCCTCGAACGAGGAGACCGGATTGGGCGCAAGCGCGGCATCGCCGCCCTCCCATCCCTCCAGCGACCAGCGCAGCGTGTCCTCCGTCAGCTTGTGCGCTTCGATATCGATCTCGGCGAGAAACTGCGGCACGATCATCAGTGCGGCCTTGCCGTCGTCGCCCGCCGCGGCCTGCGCGTTGTTGGCCGATATGTAATATTCGTCGGCGTTGCGCAGGCGTCCGTGCAGCACGATGACGGCGCGCGAGATCGCGGGCTGCGGCATCGACCAGTCGCGGGAGAGGTAGAGCCGCAGCGTTCCCCGGCCGCCGACCGAGAGCCGTGCATCGCCGATCGCCTTCACCGGCTTGCGGTTGGGCGCATCTTCGTCCGCTGCAAAGGCATGGCCGCAGATCAGCACCAGGACGAGTGCGGCAAGACAGGCCAGCGCTCTCATGACGAACATTCCCCTTCGCCTCCGAATGGATAGAACTCTAAGCGCATGACGTGCCGTACGGCTGTGACTCCCGCGCCACGTCAAGCAAAAAATGTCAGCATTGCAGTCATGAAATTCCCGAGTTCCATGGGTGACAAGCCGGCGATAAAGAGGCAAAAATTGGCCCGACTCAGTTCGGGTTGAGTTTTGCAAGGAATGCTCTCGTAGAATGTGGTCCGTGTTTGCATCGCGTCGTGCGGCGCTTCTCGTTGCTGCAGCAGGATTTTTTCTGCTGACGCACGCGCATGCCCAGGCGCAATGGTGGAAGCGCGCGCCTGTCGACTTCGAGGAATGCGCTGATGCCGCCGAGAAGGCCACGACCAAGGCGGAGAAAACGTCGGCGCTTGCGGATTGCAACGCCAAGTTCGCCGGACGCCGCAAGCCGGGCGGCGGCTACTCCTATTACGACTTCCTCCAGGACCGCACCTTCGATATCGCAGGTCCCAACCCGACGCCGGAAGAGCAGAAGAAGATCGACGAAGCCTACACCGCCTATCTCGCCAATCAGCGCCGCAGCAATGAAGCGGCCCAGGCCACCGCGCGTCAGCAGCGCGAGCAGCAGGAACAACAGGTGCAGCAGCTCCAGCAGGTCGCGCTGCGGACCGACGTCGAGCGCGTGCCCGTCCCGGTCGAACGGCCGAAGGTGCAGCAGGCCGTGGGCCCGAGACCGAAGGGCGCACCCTGCACCAAGGGCTCGTTCTCCTGCGAATGGCCGCGGCTGTCGGAAAGCCTGAACGATCTGAAGAAGCTGTTCAGCCCGACGCCGAGCAAGCCGGCGAAGAAGGGGTGAGCTTCTCGCACTGACCGTAGGGTGGGCCAAGGCGCGCGCTTCGCGCCCCGTGCCCACCATTCCGGCAAGAAGGAAGATGGTGGGCACGCTTCGCTTTGCCCACCCTACATCCTCAGTTCGGCTGCTTCTTCTTGCTGCGCTTCGGTTTGACCACCGGCGCATCCGCCGGCGCTGTCGCCGGTGAACTGCCCAACTGCGACCTGCTCTCCTGCAATCGCCTGTCATAACCGGGAGAGTTCATGACCGTCGGCGGCCGGGCTTCCGCAAACGTGGACGCGCCGCAGAGCACGGCCAGTGCGAATCCGATCATCAAGAAACGCCTCATCGTTACTCCTCCGGTCGCGCGGCATGCACTCAGGCGCTACCCGCGAATCTGCTGCGGCGTCAGCCCGGGAGGGCCGTTGCCGGCGACTTCAGCTTCCTTGATCAGCGCAACAATGCGGCGCATCAGCGGCACATTGACATTGCTCTGCTCGGCAAGCGCGATGACCGCGCCCTGGAGATAGTCGATCTCGGTCTTGCGGCCCTGCTTCAGGTCCTGCCACATCGAAGAGCGCGCCTCGGGATCGATCTTCATGGTCCGCCCCAGGATCGCGTTGAAGATCATGTCGGGCAATCTCAGCAATGTCGGCGTCCAGTTCAGCGGGATCGGCGTCGCGGAGACCGGATTGATGCCGGCGGCCTTCATCGCAGCCAACCCCTCTGCCATCTGTTCGGCGAACAGTTTTCGCCAGTTGCGGCTTGCCAGTTGCGCGGCGAGCGGCATGTCCGACAATGCGCTGAGCGCGTTGTTCAGGTTGATGATCAGCTTGCCCCATTGCACGCCGGTGATGTCGCGGCTCGCGCGCATCGACAGACCGGGCACCGAGAGCGCCGCGGCCGTGTTCTCGGCGTCCTCTCCGACATGGATGTCGCCGGAAGTCGAGCGGTGGAAGCGCCCCTCGCCCATCGCGATCACGTTGAACGGCACCATGCCGGCGAGCACGCGCCGGCCGCCGAGGCGCTCGCGCAGCACCGCGACATTGCCGACGCCGTTCTGAAGCGAGACGATGACAGCGTCCTGCGGCGCGTGCTGCGCGATCTGGTCCGCGACATCGGCGGTGTCGGCGCTCTTCACGGTCACCAGCACGATGCCGGCACTATGGAAGATCGCGGGATCCTCCGACAGCGCGAGCTGGCCGGCCCCGAGCTTCTTCTCGGAGCCGTCGAAATCGGTCAGCCGCAGGCCGAACCGCTCGATCTCGGTCTTCACCCGCGGCCGCACCAGCAGCGCGACGCGACGGCCGGCAGCCGCCAGCATGCCGCCGACGAAACAGCCGATGGCGCCCGCGCCGGCCACCACGATCGGTCGATCCGCAACCACCTGACCTCAACTCCCTGAATGACCGGCCTTCGATAGCAGAGCCGGGGGTCTCGCGGCTACGGCGCATCCGCCTTGTAACGGTCATGAGAGCCCCATATGTTTTCGCCCCGGGGGGCTTGTCAGCGGCGAGCGCTCGCCGAACGGGAACAGCAAACTCGCCGAACGAGAACGCCAAAGGAGAGCACCATGGGTCTACTCGACGTCCTCAACGGCATGCAGAACGGCCCGCACGGATCGCGCACGGGCGAGCAACCATCCTCCGGCGGCATGTCGCCGATGACCATGGCGCTGCTCGGCCTGCTCGCCTGGAAGGCATTCAAGCATCTGACGGCGGGCCAGCCGGGCGACGCGCCTGCCCCGCAGCAGCGCTCACCGCTGCCGCCTCCGACGCCTGTCAATACGGGCGACGCCACGCTTCCCGGAGGGAGCGGCGGCGGTCTCGGCGATCTGCTCAAAGGCGGCCTCGGCGGTCTGCTCGCGGGCGGCGCGGCCGGCACCGTGCTGAGCGGCGGGCTCGGCGATCTCCTCAATCAGCTCCAGCAGGGCGGCCACGGTGAGACCGCGAATTCCTGGGTCGGCAAGGGCCAGAACAAGCCGATCGCGCCCGGCGATCTCGCCAGCGCACTCGGCGCGGACCAGATCGAGAGCCTGTCCGCCCAGAGCGGCCTGTCGCGCGAGGAGCTGCTCTCCGGCCTCAGCCAATATCTGCCGCAGGTGATCGACCACCTGACGCCGGATGGACGGCTGCCGACCGAGAACGAACTCTCGGGCAGAATTTAGTCAAGATTGATCTGCGCGTTCTCGGGAAGGGGAGCATTGTCATGAGCATGGGCGGCCTGTTGTGGATCATCGTCGTCGGCTTCATCGCCGGTCTCATCGCGCGCTGGCTCGCGCCGGGGCCGAACAATCCGAGCGGCTTCATCCTCACCACCATCCTCGGCATCGCCGGTGCGTTTCTGGCGACGTTCGTCGGCCAGGCGATCGGGCACTACGGCGCGGACCAGGGCGCCGGCTTCATCATGGCCACGATCGGCGCGGTGGTGGTGCTGTTCATCTGGCACCGGCTGGTGGCGAGCGGCGTGATCAAGGGGTAGCCACCGTCATTCCGGGGCGCGCAACGCGCGAACCCGGAATCTCGAGATTCCGGGTTCGATGCTAACGCATCGCCCCGGAATGACGTCGTGTAGAGTCACGCAATCAAATGCATGCCAGCGTCCATGCGCACGACCTCGCCGGTCATGTTGCTGGAGGCCGGCATCGCCAGGAAGCAGACGAGCTGCGCGATGTCGTCGGCGGTTGACGCGACCTTCAGCGGCACCTTCGCCACCACGCTGTCGCGCACCTGCTTTGCGCCGGCCTCGCCGCGGCCCTTGGTGAACCAGGGCGTGTCGATATAGCCGGGGCATACCGTGTTGACGCGGATCAGCGGCGCCAGCGCCCGCGACAGCGACAGCGTCATCGTGTTCAGCGCGCCCTTGCTCGCGGCATAGGCGATCGACGAGCCGACGCCGCTGATGCCGGCGACCGACGACACATTGACGACCGCCGACGGCCGCCCCGACGCCTTCGCGCCGGCTTCCAGCAGGCTGCGCGCCGCGCGCACCATCTGGAACGGGCCGATGGTGTTGACGCCGTAAAGGCGCTGGAAATCTTCCGCCGACAATCCGTCGAGATCGGCATGGGCGACATGCTTGGTGGTGCCGGCATTGTTGACGAGCACGTCGAGCCGGCCCCAGCCGCTGGCTGCCGCAACGATCTTGCGGCAATCCTCATCCTTGGAAACGTCGCCCTGGGCGACCAGGACTTCCGCAGCGCCCGCGTTGCGGCAGAGCTCTGCCGTGGCCTCGGCTTCCTTCTGGCTCGACGAATAGTTGATGACGAGCCGCGCCCCGCTCCGTGCGAGAATTTCCGCGGTCGCTGCGCCAAGTCCGGATGCGGACCCCGTCACGATTGCGCATAAGCTGTCTTTGGCCATCCGGATTTCCTTCCCCTGTATCTGATGCAAGCCTTGGGTCGCTGGCCCTGTTTAGCGAGTTTGCCGCACCCTGCAAATCGAGCAAACTCCGCTAAGCGGAATTAGTCCAGATCGGTTCTCGCGCCCATGCCGGTGCCGCAGATGGGCTTGCGATCAACGCTTGTCAGGGCCATGGCTTTTTCAGATCATCGGGCGCAAGAAGAGACCGCGCGCCGGCTTGACTTGGCGGGACGCGCCAATGGCAAAGCACGGGGAACGCTGTGGCGGAGAGTGACAATATCGTCGTCGAGACCGCGGAGAAGATCTTCGCCGATCTCGCCGACCCGCAGACCATCAACAACGACAAGAAGGATTCCTGGCAGGCGCCGCTATGGCAGGCGCTGAGCGAGGCCGGACTGCCGCTGTCCTGGGTGCCGGACGATCTCGGCGGCTCCGGCGCAAGCCTTGCCGACGGCTTTGCGCTGCTCAACGCCGCCGGCCGCTTCGCGGTCGCGGTGCCCCTCGCCGAGACCATGCTGGCGGGCTGGCTGCTCGCGCAGGCCAGGATCGCCTCGCCCGAAGGCGAGATGACGGTCGCCCCGGCGTCGCCGAAGGATCGCATCACGCTCGATGCCGACGGCGCGCTCTCCGGCCGCGCCCGCGGCGTGCCCTTTGCCAAGGCCGCGAAACATTTTGCCGTGCTGGCGCATGGCAAGGACGGCGTCTCGATCGCGCTGGTCGATGCCAGCAAGGGCCGGATCGAATCCGGCCTCAATGTCGGCTATGACCACAGCGACACCGTCACGCTCGACAAGGCCCAGCCAATCACGATCAAGCCGGCGCCGAAGGGCTTTGACCAGACCGCCCTGATGCTGATGGGCGGCGTCGCGCGCAGCCTTCAGATCGCGGGCGCGCTGGAAGCGATGCTCGACATCTCCGTGCGCTACTCCAACGAGCGCGTCGCCTTCGAGAAGAAGATCTCGAAATTCCAGGCCGTGCAGCACAATCTCGCGCGGCTTGCCGGCGAATCCGCCGCAGCGCTCGCGGCCGCAACGTCCGCGGCCGATGCCATTGCAAACGCAACGTCGTTCAACGACGAGGTCTACCTGGAGGCCGCCTCGGCAAAGATCCGTTGCGCGGAAGCCGCCGAAAAAGGCGGCGCCATCGCGCACCAGGTCCATGGCGCGATCGGCTTCACCATGGAGCACATCCTGCACCGCTATTCGCTGCGGGCGCTGGCCTGGCGCGACGATTTCGGTTCGGAAAGCCACTGGGCCGTCGAGCTCGGCAAGCTGGTCGCAAGGCGCGGCGCCGACGAACTGTGGCCGCTCGTAGCTTCGCGTTGATCGGGAGACGAAACACATGACCGCTGCCCTCCGTTTCGATCCGATCCGCCTGCCCGAGAAGTGCGAGCAATTGCGCAAGGAAGTGCGCGCGTTCCTCGCCGAGGAGATCGCCGCCGGCACTTTCGATCCGCACAAGCCCAACCGCGAAGACACCGACGCGCCGGAATTTTCCCGCCGGGTCGGCGCCAAGGGCTGGCTGGGCATGACCTGGCCGAAGAAATATGGCGGCCAGGAGCGCTCGTTCCTCGAACGCTACGTGGTGACCGAGGAGATGCGCGTGGCGAATGCGCCGACGCGACGCTTCTTCGTCGCCGACCGCCAGAGCGGGCCGGTGCTGCTGAAATACGCCCCTGAACACATCAAGATGGAGATCCTGCCACGCATCTGCCGCGGCGAGATCTGCTTTGCGATCGGCATGAGCGAGCCGAATTCCGGCTCGGACCTGTTCGCGGCGAAGACCCGCGCGACCAAGACCGACGGCGGCTATCTCATCAACGGCACCAAGATCTGGACCTCGTCGGCGCATATCGCCGACTACATGATCGCGATCTTCCGGACGTCGCCGCCGACCAAGGAGAACCGCCGTCACGGCCTGACGCAGTTTTTGGTCAAGATGAAGCAGCCGGGCATCGAGGTGAACCCGATCGGCCAGATCACCGGCCAGTACGAGTTCAACGAGGTCGTCTTCACCGACTTCTTCGTCCCTGACGATCACGTGCTCGGCGAGGTCGACGGCGCCTGGAAGCAGGCGACGAGCGAGCTTGCCTACGAACGTTCGGGCCCCGAGCGCTTCCTCGAGACCTATTACGTGCTGACCGAGCTGGTCCGCGCGGTCGGTCCCAATCCGGACACGCGCAGCGCCGAAGGCATCGGCCGGCTGGTGGCACAGCTTCACACCATGCGGCGCATGTCGGTCTCCGTCGCCGGCATGCTGCAAGCCGGCAAGGAGCCGGTGGTGGAAGCCTCCATCGTCAAGGACATCGGCACGGTCTGGGAGCAGCAGCTTCCGCATCGCGTGCGCGATCTCGCCGCTTTCGTCGAGGAGACCGCGACCAACCGCGAGACGCTGGAGCGGCAGCTCGACTTCGCCATCAAGACCGCACCGAAACTCACCATCCAGGGCGGCACCACCGAGGTGCTCCGCGGCATCATCGCGCGCGGACTTGGCTTGCGCTAATTCAATCGAGGACCATCATGAGCACCTATACAGATATCGGCGTCGAGAAGGTCGGGCACGTCGGCACCATCGAGATCCGCCGTCCGCCGCTGAACTTCTTCGACATCTCGCTGATCAACCAGATCGCGGACGCGCTCGACGAGTTCGACCGCGACATCGAGATCCGCGCCTCGGTGCTCTCGGCCCAGGGCAAGGCGTTCTGCGCCGGCGCCAATTTCGGCGACCCCGCGCGACAAGCCCAGGAAGCGCGCGCGGCCGAGAAGAAGGGCGACCCGGCCGACAACCTCGGCCCGATCAGCCATCTCTACATCCAGGCCGTGCGCATCTTCCGCGCTAAGAAGCCGATCGTCGCCGCCGTGCAGGGCGCGGCGATCGGCGGCGGCCTGGGCCTCGCGGTGTCCGCGGACTTCCGCGTCACCTGCCCCGAAGCACGCTTCTCCGCGAACTTTACAAAACTCGGCTTCCACCCCGGCTTCGGCCTGACCGTGACGCTGCCGGAGCTGATCGGCAAGAACAACGCCGAGCTGATGTTCTACACCAGCCGCCGCGTCACCGGCGAAGAAGCGGTCAAATGGGGCCTCGCCAACGAGCTGGTGCCGCAGGACCAGGTGAAGTCGGCCGCGATGAAGCTCGCCGGCGAGATCGCCGAGTGCTCACCGCTCGGCCTGCTCTCGACGCGCGCGACGATGCGCGCCAGCCTCGCCGACCGCGTCATGGCCGCCACCAACCACGAGCTCGCCGAGCAGACCCGCCTGCGCGCGACGGAAGATTTCAAGGAGGGTGTGAAGGCGACGGAAGAACGGCGCGCGGCGAATTTCAGGGGGCGGTGACCTCTTCTTCCTTCTCCCCTTGTGGGAGAAGGTGGCGCGAAGCGCCGGATGAGGGGTATCTCTCCGCAAATGCCTCTCTCGCAGATGTGCGCGCGGAGAGAACCCCTCACCCGTCTCGCCGCTCCGCGGCGAGCCACCCTCTCCCACAAGGGGAGAGGGTTTAGCCGCGCCCCACCACCAGCGCGTCCACGATGGTCACGCCCTGCCCTTCGGCGTGCACCAGCACCGGGTTGAGCTCGATCTCCGCGATGTCCCTCGCATGCCGCGCGGCGAGCACGGAGACGTCCGCGATCAATTGCGATAGCGCCACGACATCCGCCTTCGCTGCTCCGCGAAAACCGTTCAGCAATGGCGCCGCCTTCAAACCCTTGAGCATCGCCCCCGCCTCCTCCGCACTCACAGGCGCCGGACGATAGGCGACGTCACGGAACAGCTCGGTGGTGATCCCACCGAGACCCACCATCACCATCGGACCAAAGGTCTTGTCCGTCATCGTGCCGACGATGATCTCGACACCCTGCTTCGCCATCGGACCGACCAGCACGCCCTGGATCACAGCCTCCGGCCGGTGCTTGCGCGCATTGCCCAGCAGCGCCTCGAACGCCAGAAACACCTCGCCCTTGGCGACGATGTTGACGCGCACGCCGCCGATCTCGCTCTTGTGCGCGATGTCGGGCGACTGGATCTTCATCACCAGCGGGAAGCCGATGCGGGCGACCGCTTCATCGAGCCCGGCCTTGTCCTTCACCAGCACTTCGTCCGGCAGCGCGATGCCGGCGGCGCGCAGCAACGCCTTGCTGTCGGCCTCTGACAGAACCGGCGAGGTCAGATGCGCGGAGAGATCGCGCGACGGCAACCGCGCCTCGTCCGCGGGCTTCGGTAGCTCGAAACGGGCGTAATCCACGAGTTGCCGCATCGCGACGCCGGCATGGGACAGGCCGGAGAGCACGACGACGCCGGATTTGGCAAGCTCGCGCCGTGCGAAGTCGGACGGCACCGTGTAGGAATAGAACAGCACCGGCTTGTGCTGCGCCGCCAGCACCGGCGTCAGCTCCTCCTCCCTGAAGGGCTTGCGCATCTCGCTCGACAGCGACAGCACGACCAGGATCGCGTCGACCTCGTCCGAGGCCGTGAGCAGATCGACGCTCTTCTGAAGACCGCCCGACGTGACGCCCTGCGCGGTGACGTCGATCGGATTGCGCGCGGTGCCGTAGGACGGCATCAGCGTCTTGATCTCCGCCTGGACCGGTTCGGACAATTCCGGCACCTGCAAACCCCGCAGCGCCACCGCATCCGCGCCCCAGATGCCGGCGCCGCCGGAGACGGTGACGACCGCAACGCGATCGCCCTTCGGCAACGGGTTGCTCGCCAGCACGGCGGCAATCGTCAGCGCCTCGTCGAGATCGTTGGAGACGATGAAGCCGTATTTCGCGAACACCGCATCATACGCTGCCGACCAGCCGGCCATGCTCGCGGTATGCGAGGCCGCGGCGCGCTGGCCTGCGCCGGAGCGGCCGACTTTCGTCACGATGACGGGCTTCTTCACCTCCGCGGCGCGCCGCGCCGCCGCGAGAAACTTGCCAACGTCGCGGATGCCTTCGATGAACAGCAGGATCACGTCGGTCGAGGAATCCTGCACCAGGTAATCGAGGAATTCGCCGGCGCCGAGATCGGATTCGTTGCCGGCGCTGACGACGTAGCTCACGGCGACACCGAGCGCCCGGGCGCGGTGATAATAGGCAAAGCCGATGCCACCGCTCTGCGCGACGATGCCGATTCGTCTTTGCGTGGCGACGAGCGGCACCACACCCGGCTTGACGTCCACGGCCGGGCTGAACGTCGCCGCCACGCGCTGCATCTGGCTGAAAAAGCCCTCCGCGTTGGGGCCGGAGATCCGCATGCCCGTGCGCTTGGCCAGCGCCGCGATCGCATCCTGCATCGCCGCACTGTCGCCGCCCTCCTCCGCAAAGCCGGAGGAGATGATGACGGCGTTCCTGACGCCGGCGACGGCGCATTGCTCGAGCGCAGGCAGCACGGCACGGGCGGGAATGATGACGACGGCGAGATCGATCGGCGCACCGATCTCCGCGATCGACTTGTAGCAGGCGAGCCCGTCGATCTCGGCGTAGTTCGGGTTCACCGGATAGATCTTTCCGGGATACTCGTTCTTGCGCAGCATCGCGAGCAGCCGCCCGGGAATCTTCTCATGATCGCGCGAGGCGCCGATCAGCGCGATGCTGGCGGGCGAAAAGAAGCTGTCGAGCGGATGCGGCATTGGGAGGCGAGTCCTTTTTCGTGGAGCCGTGCACTCTCTCAAACCGTCATCCCCGCGCAACGGCGAAGCCGATGTCGCTGGAGGCGCGAGATCAGCGGCGCAACTGCGCCGCTGGGCGAGCCTCGAAGGATGAGCGGCCCGGCCGGTGGCCGTTCATCCTTCGAGGCTCCCTGCACGGCGCTGCGCACCGTACAGCTCGCACCTCAGGATGACGGTTTGAGAGCTACGAAGGCGAGAGCTCACGCATTGAGCCGGAACGTCACTCCACCCAGCAGGAACTCGTTGCCAGCCACCGCGAGGCCTTTCGCCCTGGCCGCATGCAGCACGCCCGCGACATCAGCCACCCGGAACTCCAGCGCGCTCATGATCTCGCTAGGCCCCTTCACGAAACGAAAAGTTGCGTTGGGCAGCCTCAGCTCGGCATCGCTTGGCGCGACCCCGATGATCCCGCCCCAGTGCTCCGCCAGCCCCGCTGGATCCGGGCTCTGCATCTCCACCGCTGTCAGCGCCTGCGTCACATCCTTGCGGATGAATTTCTGCCAGTCCGGTCCCGCCGGCGGATACGGCCCCAGAATGTCGTCGCTGCCTTTGGTGTGGTTGAACTCGATGAAGGCCGCGCGGCAGTCGCGCGGATGGAGCTGCACGCCGTGATACGGCGCGTGGTCGATCACGTTCGCCGTACGCACGCCGAGCGCGTTGGCGTTGCGGCCGCGCTCGTCCGGATCGTTGCAGCAGAAGATCGCCATGTAGCCGCCGCGGCCGCCGGTCTTCTCGATGAAGCGGCCGGCGGTGGTGCCGTCCTTGAAGGGTGCGACCACCTCCAGCAGGATCGTGTCGACCGGGAGCAACGCGTTCTCCAGGCCGTATTTTGCGACATTGCCGTCGCGGTAGCAGACGGCGAGGCCCATGATGTCCGCGATGTCGGAGATCACGGGCGCGAGCTGCGGCGCGACCAGGCAGATCTGTCGCAAGCGCACATAGGGCGCCATGATCATGCGCCCTTGAAGGTCGGCTTGCGCTTCTCGACGAAGGCCTTTGCGGCCTCCTTGTGGTCCTCGGTGTCGCCGCAGCGGGTGTGATGGATCGCCTCGCCGTCGAAGCAGTCTTCCAGCGCCAGATGCTCGGCATTGTTGATGTTGCGCTTGATGAAGCCGAGCGCGATCGAGGGGCCCTGCGCCAGCGACAGCGCGAGCTCGTGGGCGGCAGTGTCGATCTCGGCGTCGGGCACGACCTTCGTCACCATGCCGATGGCCTGCGCCTCCTTCGCGGTGAGCACCGGCGACATCAGATAGAGCTCGCGCGCCCGCGCGCTGCCGAGCAGCTGGGTCAGGAAATAGGTGCCGCCGTAATCGCCGGAGAAGCCGACCTTGGCGAAGGCGGTGGTGATCTTACAGGATTCAGAGGCGATGCGCAGATCGCAGGACAGCGCCATCGAGAGGCCGGCACCGGCCGCGGCGCCGTCGAGCTGCGCCACCACGGGTTTCGGCATCTGGTGCAGGATGCGCGAGACCTCCATGCCGCGG
The DNA here is from genome assembly GCF_000011365.1 of Bradyrhizobium diazoefficiens USDA 110. Classification (GTDB taxonomy): domain Bacteria; phylum Pseudomonadota; class Alphaproteobacteria; order Rhizobiales; family Xanthobacteraceae; genus Bradyrhizobium; species Bradyrhizobium diazoefficiens. The sequence continues at coordinate 139,355 of NC_004463.1, forward strand.
CGCAGATTCGCAAGCTTCTGCTCGAACGGCAGCGGCGCGCGGCCCTCCGCCATCGACTTGACGTCACCGCCGACACAGAACGAGCCGCCGGCGCCCTTGAACAGCACCGCGCGCACCTCCGGATCGTCAGCCGCGCGCCGCGCCGCCTCGACCAGCCCGCGCACCATGTCCGGGTTGAGCGCGTTCTTCCGTTCGGGGCGATTCATCGTGATGGTGAGCAGCCCGCCTTCGAGCTTTTGCAGGACCATGTCGTTGCTCATGGGACGTCTCCCTCTTGTTGTTTGTTGTTTCGTCATTCCGGGGCGCGCCGACCGTTAGATTGTCGTTCCGGGGCTCGCGAAGCGAGAACCCGGAACCTCGAGATCCCGGGTTCGCTTCGCGCCCCGGGATGACGTCATGACTTACGTCACGCCGTCACTTCTTCACCAGCGGGCAGCGCGACTGCTCCAGCGACTGGAACGCTTCGCTGCCGGGCACGGTGGCGAGCAGCTTGTAGTCGTCCCAGCGGCCCTTGGATTCCGACGGCTTCTTCACCTCGAACAGGTACATGTCGTGGATCATGCGGCCGTCCTCGCGGATCTTGCCACCCTTGGCGAAGAAATCGTTGATCGGCGTCTCCTTCATCACCTTGATCACCGCAGCCGCATCCGTCGTGCCCGCCGCCTTCACGGCTTTCAGGTAATGCGTCACGGAGGAGTAGACGCCGGCCTGCGCCGAGGTCGGCGGCCGCTTCATGCGCTCGGTGAAGCGCTTCGAGAATGCGCGCGTGTCGTCGTTGAGGTCCCAGTAGAAGGCTTCCGCCAGCAGCAGGCCTTGCGCGGTCTCCAGTCCGATCGAATCGATATCGGTCACGAAGGCCAATAGCGGCGAGACCTTCTGGCCGCCCTTGGTGATGCCGAACTCGGCCGCCTGCTTGATGGCATTGACGGTGTCGCCGCCGGCATTGGCAAGGCCGATCACCTTGGCCTTGGAAGCCTGCGCCTGGAGCAGGAAGGATGAGAAGTCCGACGTGTTGAGCGGATGGCGCACGCCGCCGAGCACCTTGCCGCCGGTCTTGGTGACGACGGCGCTGGTGTCCTTCTCCAGATCCTGGCCGAAGGCGTAGTCGGCGGTGAGGAAGAACCAGGTGTCGAGGCCCGACTTCACGGCCGCAAGCCCGGTCACGTTGGCCTGGCCGTAGGTGTCGAACACGTAGTGCACGGTGTAGGGACCGCAGGCCTCGTTGGTGAGACGGATCGAGCCCGGGCCGTTGAACATGATGATCTTGTTGCGCGCCTTCGCGATCTCGCCCGCCGCAAGCGCGGTCGCGGAGGCCGCGACGTCGTAGATCATCTCGACGCCCTGGTTGTCGAGCATGTCGCGGGCGATGTTGGCGGAGAGATCCGCCTTGTTGAGATGGTCGGCCGCCAACACCTGGATCTTGCGCCCCAGCACCTCGCCGCCAAAATCCTCAGCGGCCATCTTGGCCGCGGTCTCGCTGCCGGGACCGGTGATGTCGGCATAGAGGCTCGACATATCGAGGATGCCGCCGATCTTCAGGGGCGGCTTGTCCTCGGCCTGCACGGCACTCGCACTCAGGGCCAACGCGGCGGCAAAAATGCCCGGCAAAATTCTCGTCATCGAAAAAGACCTCCCTTATCGCGCCGTACTCTGATGGCGGCTTGGTTATTGCTCTTGGTTATCGCTATTGCCGCAATCATGCCGCATGCGCGAGAGGGCAGCAAGCGCGAGGGGCGTGCAGCTCGCGCGATCGTCACGCGTTTTCCGCAAAGCGGAATGGTGGAATGACGCAAGACGTTTCCGCACCGTCATTGCGAGCGCAGCGAAGCAATCAGACCGTCACCGCGGGGATAGTCCTGGATTGCTTCGCTGCGCTCGCAATGACGCATGTGAGGCAATGGCTGAGCGTCACACGGCCACTGGATCGGATCGAAGCACTTCGTCGTTGGCCTCGTTTGAGTTAAGAGTGGAGCGTAACGCAACCTTCCCGGGCAACGTGACGCGACTGCTTCACCTCATCGTCGTACTTCTTCTCGTCGCGGGTCGCACTGCGTTCGCGGCGCCGTGCCAGTTCGAGTCGCAGGGCGATGGCCGCGTCGCCGCGATCGTCGATGCGCGCAGCGTGCGCCTGGACGACGGCCGCGAGATCCGCCTCACCGGAATCGAGCCGACCGCGACGACGAAGCAGGCGCTGGCTTCGCTGCTCGTCGGCCGCGACGTGACGCTGCGGAGCGCCGACGACACGCCCGACCGCTATGGGCGCCAGGGTGGGTTGATCTTCATCGGCGACAGCGACACCCCGGTGCAGGCGATGCTGCTGGCCCAGGGCGACGCCATCGTCTCCGCCGAGATCGCCGACAAGGACTGCGCGGCCGCCCTGATGTCGTCCGAGGCCGAGGCGCGACGCCAAAAAAAGGGCAACTGGGCTGACCCGTCGGCCATAAAAAACGCGGAAAGTCCGGACGATATTTTGGCCGGGATCGGGCGTTTTGTGGTGGTCGAGGGCAAAGTCCTGTCGGTCCGGCAAGCTGGGGCAATGACCTACCTCAACTTCGGACGGAACTGGACACGCGGCTTTGCCGTGACTATTTCAAGGCGCGCATCACCGGCGTTCGAAACCGCCGGGATAGCCCTTAAGTCCCTGGAAAATCGACGTATTCGAGTCCGGGGCTGGGTTGAGGGGAATACGGGGCCGCGTATCGATGTGCGCCTCGTTGGACAGGTCGAGTTGCTGGGTGCAAACGAGCCGGCAGGGGTAAGGCCTTAAACGGGCCGGGCACGGGTTAAGCGACGTGAATGGGGTGCTAGAACAGCACTGGACGGGTGAAGGCCGCCGCCTTCGGGCTGCGCCGGCCGTGCTATGCCTTTTGCTGGGCACGGCGCTCGCCGGTTGCGGCGACATGAACCGGTTCCAGACCGCGGCGGCCCCGCCGACGGTCGCGATGCCCAAGCCGAAGCCAGCCGTCGCGCAGACCCCCGCCACCGAAAAGGAGCACGAGCGCATCCTGGCGAGCTATGGCGGCACCTATGACGACCCGAGGCTCGAATCGCTGGTCACCAAGACCGTCGACCGGCTCGTCGCCGCCTCCGACCGCCCCGACCAGGGCTACCGGATCACCATTCTGAATTCCGGCGCGGTCAACGCCTTCGCGCTGCCGAACGGCCAGCTCTATGTCACGCGCGGTCTTCTTGCGCTCGCGAGCGATACGTCGGAATTGTCCTCCGTGCTCAGCCACGAGATGGCGCATGTGCTGTCCAAGCACGCCGCGATGCGCGAGGACCAGGCGCGCCAGGCCGCGATCGTCACCCGTGTTGTCACCGACATGAGCAACGATCCCGATCTCACCGCGCTCGCGCTGGCCAAGACCAAGCTCACCATGGCGAGCTTTTCGCGCAACCAGGAGTTCGAGGCGGACGGCATCGGCGTCGGCATCTCCGCCAGGGCGCATTTCGATCCCTACGGTGCCGCGCGCTTCCTTTCCGCGATGGAGCGCAATGCCGAGCTCAAGGCCGGCAAGACCTCGCTCGATCCGCGCGCGCAGGACTTCACCTCGTCGCATCCGGCAACCCCGGAGCGTGTGCAGAACGCGCAGACCATCGCGCGGCAATACGTCGCTCCGGAAGGAGGCGAGCGCGACCGCGAGAGCTATCTCGCCGCGATCGACAACCTCGTCTATGGCGAAGACCCCGAGCGAGGGTTTTGTCCGCGGCCGGCGTTTCCTGCATCCGAAGCTCGGCTTCACCTTCCAGGCGCCGGACAATTTCACGCTCGACAACACCGCGCAGGCGGTGATCGGCGTGCGCGACGGCGGCTCGCAGGCGATGCGCTTCGACGTGGTGCGGGTGCCGGCCGAGCAGTCGCTCGGCGATTACCTCAATTCGGGCTGGATGGAAGGCGTCGAGAAGGCGTCCACGGAAGACATCACCATCAACGGCTTCCCGGCCGCGTCCGCCACCGCCAAGGGCGACCAGTGGCAGTTCAAGGTCTATGCGCTGCGTTTCGGCAGCGACGTCTACCGCTTCATCTTCGCGGCACGGCAGAAGTCGACCGAGAGCGAGCGCAATGCGCGCGAGACCGTCAACTCGTTCCGTCGCCTGACCCTCGACGAGATCCAGGCCGCCCGCCCGCTGCGCATCAAGGTGATCACCGTGCAGCCCGGCGACACCGTGGAATCGCTCTCCCACCGCATGGCCGGCGTCGATCACCCCGCCGAGCGCTTCCGCGTGCTCAACGGCCTCGATCGCAACGCGCAGGTGAAGGTGAGGGATCGCGTGAAGGTCGTGGCGGATTGACGCTGCGCGAAGCGCGCGTCATCCCGGGGCGCTTGGCGCGAACCCGGGATCTGGAGCCACGAAGACACTGCCGTAGGGTGGGCAAAGCGTAGCGTGCCCACCATTTCCGATCGAAATCGTTGAGAGAGGTGGGCACGGCGCCATGCGCCTTTGCCCACCCTACAAGCTCCGCGCTTGACTAAGCGCCCGCGTCCATGTCGCCCGCCTCGCGCTGGCCGCTGAGCCAGAGCGCGAGCAGCGTCCAGAACGCGCCCGAGAGCAGATACGCACCCGAGGCGATGACGCCGAGATTGGTGGCAAGCAACAGCGCGACCAGCGGCGCGAAGCCGGCGCCGAACAGCCAGGCCATGTCAGAGGTCAGCGCCGAGGCCGTGTAGCGATACGCCTGCTTGAAGTTCGAGGCGATCGCGCCCGAGGACTGGCCGAACGACAGGCCGAGCAGGATGAAGCCGATCACCATGTAGATGGTCTCGCCGAACGCGCCGGCGTCGAGCAGCTGCGGAGCGAAGCCGCTGTAGATCGCGATCGCGATCGCCGATCCCATCAGCAGCGACTTGCGGCCGACGCGGTCGGCGATGATGCCGGAGGCCACGATCGCGGCGACGCCGAACACGGCGGCGACGATCTCGATGATCAGGAAGCGCACCGGGCTTTCGCGGGTGAACAGGAACACCCAGGACAGCGGAAACACCGTGACCATGTGGAACAGCGCAAAGCTCGCCAGCGGCGCGAATGCGCCGAGCATGATGTTCTGGCCTTCGCGCGCGACCGTCTCGGAGATGCGCGCGGGCTGCAATTCACGGGTCTCGAACAGCGTCGCGTATTCTTCCGTCGTCACCATGCGCAGGCGCGCGAACAGCGCCACGACGTTGATGGCGAAGGCGACGAAGAACGGATAGCGCCAGCCCCAGTCGAAGAAATCGTCGGCCGAGAGGTTGCCGGCGAAATAGGCGAACAGCGCGCTCGCCACGATCAGCCCGAGCGGCGCCCCGAGCTGCGGCACCATCGCGTACCAGCCGCGCTTGGAGGGCGGAGCGTTCAGCGCCAGCAGCGAGGCCATGCCGTCCCAGGCGCCGCCCCAGGCCAGACCCTGCGCGATACGCGCCAGCGCCAGCAGCCAGATCGCCGCAACGCCGATCTCGGAATAGCCGGGCAGGAACGCCAGCGCCACGGTGGCGGTGCCGAGCAGGAACAGCGCCGAGACCAGCTTGGCCGTTTTGCCGTACTCACGGTCGACCGTCATGAAAATGACGGTTCCGATCGGCCGGGCCATGAAGGCCAGCGCGAAAATCATGAAGGAATAGAGCGTGCCGGTCAGTTCGCTGGTGAACGGAAACACCAGGCGCGGGAACACGATCACCGAGGCGATCGCGTAGACGAAGAAGTCGAAGAATTCCGAGGTGCGGCCGATGATGACGCCGATGGCGATCTCGCCGGGACTGGCCTGGTCGTGGCCGTGCTCGCCCGAGTGGAGGTCTGCCATTGCAGGGGTCTGTGCCGTCGCCATTCGTGCGCCCTTAACGTCCTGAAAACCAAAGCCGACCGCCCGGCGGGGCGCCAGGCAATCCGGGCCTGTCTGGCCCAACATTCCGCACTGCAACATTGGACAAATTGTCCAATGTCCGGATTGCTGCGCCGCAGCTACCCGTTGGCCCCGCAAAGGAAACTCATTCTCAAAGGCTCGGCCCGTGTCCCGTCTCAAGATCCTGGCGCTGCTACCCTTGGCAGCCGCGCTCAGTGGCTGCAACTACGTCGTGCTGGCGCCAGCCGGCGACATCGCTGCCCAGCAGCGCGACCTCGTCATCATCTCCACCGTCCTGATGCTCCTGATCGTCGTCCCCGTGATGGCACTGACGGTGCTGTTCGCCTGGCGCTACCGCCAGTCCAACACCTCGGCCCGCTACGAGCCGGATTGGGACCACTCGACCAAGCTCGAGCTGGTGATCTGGTCGGCGCCGCTGCTGATCATCATTTGCCTGGGCGCGCTGACCTGGATGGGCACGCATCTGCTCGACCCCTATCGCACGCTCGGCCGCATCCACGCCGACCGCGCCGTGGACCAGTCCAAGGCCCCGCTCGAGGTCGACGTCGTCGCGCTCGACTGGAAGTGGCTCTTCATCTATCCGGACTACGGCATCGCCACCGTCAACGACCTGGCGGCGCCGGTCGATCGCCCGATCAACTTCCGCATCACCGCCTCCTCGGTGATGAACTCGTTCTACATCCCCGCGCTCGCCGGCCAGATCTACGCGATGCCGGGCATGGAGACCAAGCTCCACGCCGTCGTGAACCACACCGGCACCTACAAGGGCTTCTCGGCGAACTACAGCGGCGCCGGCTTCTCCGGCATGCACTTCGACTTCCAGGGCCTCGACGACAAGGGCTTTGACGCCTGGATCGCCAGCGCCAAGTCCGCCGGCGGCTCGCTCGGCCGCGCCGAATATCTCCAGCTCGAAAAGCCGAGCCAGAACGAGCCGGTGCGGCGCTACGGCACCATCGATACCGATCTCTACCGCCTGATCCTCAACATGTGCGTCGAGACCGGCAAGATGTGCCAGAGCGAGATGATGGCGATCGACGCCAAGGGTGGCCGCGGCCATGAGGGCCTGAACAACACCCTGCCGCTCGCCTACGACAAGTACGCCCGTCGCGGCACCGCGCTCGGGCCCGAGCCGACCTTCGTCGCCGGCACCTGCACGCCGGATGCGCCGCAGGGCCAGACCACCGCGTCGATCAAGGCGCCGGCCGACACCGCGCCGCTGCTCGGCGCCGGCCTGAAGCGGCCGACCTTCACGCCGCTCAAGTCCTCGTCCTTCTTCCTCGGACAGCGTCCGAAGTCAGACTCCTAAAGAGAGCTCGCATGTCTCCTGATCTTCTCAAGCTCATCTTCGGCCGGCTCGGCCTCGAGTCACTGCCACTGCACGAGCCGATCGTCGTCGGCACCTTCGTGGTGGTCGCGCTCGGCGGCGCCACGCTGCTCGGCGGCCTCACCTATTTCCGTCTCTGGGGCTACCTCTGGCGCGAATGGTTCACCACGGTGGACCACAAGCGCATCGGCATCATGTACATGATCCTCGGCATCGTGATGCTGCTGCGCGGCTTCGCCGACGCGCTGATGATGCGCGGCCAGCAGATGCTCGCGTTCGGCGGCTCCGAAGGCTATCTCAACGCCCATCACTACGACCAGGTCTTCACCGCCCACGGCGTGATCATGATCTTCTTCGTGGCGATGCCGCTGGTCACGGGCCTGATGAACTACGTCGTTCCGCTCCAGATCGGCGCGCGCGACGTGTCGTTCCCGTTCCTGAACAATTTCAGCTTCTGGATGACGGTCGGCGGCGCGGTGCTGGTGATGGCCTCGCTGTTCATCGGCGAGTTCGCCCGCACCGGCTGGCTCGCCTATCCGCCGCTGTCGAACATCGGCTACAGCCCTGATGTCGGCGTCGACTATTACATCTGGGCGCTGCAGGTCGCCGGCGTCGGAACGACGTTATCCGGCATCAACCTGATCTGCACCATCGTCAAGCTGCGGTGCCCCGGCATGACCATGATGAAGATGCCGGTGTTCACCTGGACCTCGCTCTGCACCAACATCCTGATCGTCGCCTCCTTCCCGGTTCTGACCGTCGTGCTCGCGCTGCTCTCGCTCGATCGCTACGTCGGCACCAACTTCTTCACGAACGATTTCGGCGGCAGCCCGATGATGTACGTGAACCTGATCTGGATCTGGGGCCATCCCGAGGTCTACATCCTGGTTCTCCCCGCCTTCGGCATCTTCTCGGAAGTCACCTCGACCTTCTCCGGCAAGCGCCTGTTCGGCTACACCTCGATGGTCTACGCCACGGTGGTCATCACCATCCTGTCGTATCTCGTGTGGCTGCACCACTTCTTCACGATGGGCTCGGGCGCCAGCGTGAACTCGTTCTTCGGCATCACCACGATGATCATCTCGATCCCGACGGGCGCGAAGATGTTCAACTGGCTGTTCACGATGTATCGCGGCCGCATCCGCTACGAGCTGCCGATGATGTGGACGATCGCCTTCATGCTGACCTTCGTGCTCGGCGGCATGACCGGCGTTCTGCTGGCGGTGCCGCCGGCCGACTTCGTGCTGCACAACAGCCTGTTCCTGATCGCGCACTTCCACAACGTGATCATCGGCGGCGTGGTGTTCGGCGCGTTCGCCGGAATCAATTATTGGTTCCCGAAGGCGTTCGGCTTCAAGCTCGATGTGTTCTGGGGCAAGCTGTCGTTCTGGTTCTGGGTCGTCGGCTTCTACCTCGCCTTCATGCCGCTCTATGTGCTCGGCCTGATGGGCGTGACCCGCCGCCTGCGCGTGTTCGACGATCCGTCCTTGCAGATATGGTTCGTCATCGCCGCGATCGGCGCCGGCCTCGTCTTCCTCGGCATTCTCAGCATGCTGATGCAGTTCGCGGTCAGCTTCCTCAAGCGCGAGCAGCTTAAGGACGTCTCCGGCGATCCCTGGGACGCGCGCACGCTGGAATGGGCGACCTCCTCGCCGCCGCCGGACTACAACTTCGCCTTCACCCCCGTCGTTCACGACAATGACGCGTGGTGGGACATGAAGAAGCGCGGCTACCAGCGTCCGCTCATCGGGTTCAAGCCGATCCACATGCCGAGCAGCACCGGCACCGGAATCATCCTCGCCGGCTTGGCAACCGCGATGGGATTCGGCCTGATCTGGTACATCTGGTGGCTGGCCGCCGCGAGCTTCATCGCGATGCTCGCCGTCGGGATCGGTCACACCTTCAACTATCACCGCGACTTCGACATTCCGGCTGACGACGTCATCCGGACCGAGGACGCGCGCACCAAACTGCTCGCCGGAGCCAAGTAAATGACTGTCGCTGTCAATCCCTCGCAGACCGGCGAGCCGGTCTTCTATCTCGCCGACGAACACCCGCATCCGGAAGGCTACAGCACCTCGCTCGGCTTCTGGATCTACCTGATGAGCGACTGCCTCATCTTCGCGATGCTGTTCGCCGCCTTCGGCGTGCTCGGCGCCAACTACGCCGCCGGCCCCGCGCCGAAGGACCTGTTCGACCTCGACCTGGTCGCGGTGAACACCTCGATGCTGCTGCTGTCGTCGATCACCTACGGCTTCGCGATGTTGACGATGCAGCAGAACAAGATCGCGCAGACGCAGATGTGGCTGGCGATCACCGGCCTGTTCGGCGCCGCCTTCATCGGCATCGAGCTGACCGAGTTCGCCCACATGATCCATGAAGGCGCAACGCCCCAGCGCAGCGCCTTCCTGTCCGCCTTCTTCACCCTGGTCGGCACCCACGGCCTGCACGTCAGCTGCGGCCTGATCTGGCTGGTCACGTTGATGGTGCAGGTCTGGAAGTTCGGCCTGATCGAAGCCAACCGCCGCCGCCTGATGTGCCTGTCGATGTTCTGGCACTTCCTCGACGTGGTCTGGATCGGCGTCTTCACCTTCGTCTATCTCCTGGGAGTTCTGCGATGAACACCGATACCCACGCCGCTCACGCGGGCGACCATCACCACGACGACGGCCACGCCCACAGCACGTTCTCGGGCTACATGCTCGGCTTCGTGCTCTCGGTGGTGCTCACCGCGATCCCGTTCTGGCTGGTGATGAGCGGCACACTGCCGAGCAAGCAGATCACCGCGCTGGTCATCATGGCCTTCGCGGTCGTGCAGATTGTCGTGCACATGATCTACTTCCTGCACATGAACACGAAATCCGAGAACGGCTGGAGCATGATGGCGCTGATCTTCACCATCGTCATGGTGGTGATCGCGCTGTCCGGCTCACTGTGGGTGATGAACCACCTCAACAGCAACATGATGCCGATCCACCAGATGAGCGGAATGAAGTGAGCGAATTGGGGACCGTGACGAGCAAGGCAGGACGGGCGCGCCGTAAGGCTGCGCGCCCGTCCTTCTGGCTCACGGTCCTCTCGCTCACGGCCTTTGCCGCTCTGATCGCGCTCGGCGTCTGGCAGATCGAACGCCGCGCCTGGAAGCTGGCGTTGATCGACCGCGTCGAGCAGCGCGTCCATGCCCCGGCCCAGCCGATCCCCTCGCCCGCTTCGTGGCCTGCGGTCTCCGCCGCAAGCGACGAATACAGGCATGTCACCGTCGCCGGCCGCTTCCTGCATGACCGCGAGACGCTGGTTCAGGCCGTCACCGAGGAAGGCCCCGGCTATTGGGTGCTGACGCCTCTCAAGCGCGACGATGGCACCCAGGTCCTGATCAATCGCGGCTTCGTGCCGCCCGAGCGGCGCGAGGCATCGATGCGCCGGAACGGCAATCCGGACGGCGAGGTCGAGATCACCGGCCTGCTGCGCATGACGGAGCCAAAAGGCGGCTTCCTCCGCAACAACGTGCCCCAGCACAACCGCTGGTACTCGCGGGATGTCGCCGCGATTGCGGCGGCGCGCGGCCTCCACGATGTCGCACCCTTTTTCGTCGATGCCGATGCCGGATCACAAACCGCCCAAGGCCCCATCGAGGGCCCCATCGGCGGATTGACCGTGATCCGCTTTCCCAATAACCACCTGATCTACGCGCTGACGTGGTTTGCCCTGGCGTTCATGCTGGCCGGTAAACTTTTCGTCACATTCGGCGGCGGGCTGTTCCGCCGCGGGCGCTTCGTCCACGAACCGGCCGGCGGCTCCGATGCTGCCGCCCGCAGGACGGGATCAGATGCTGGAACGATCGTCGAACAGACCTGACGACGGAAGAACGCCTCCCCAGGCGTTTGGCGAGCTCGCCGTCACGCTGCAATCGCAGGCGGACGCGCGCAGCGAGCTGATCGGCGCTGCGCCGACCGACGACGAGACCAACCGCAAGAACATGGCGTTGCTGATCCAGCTGCGCTGGACCGCGGTGGTCGGCCAGATCGTGACCATCGGCGGCGTGCATTTCTGGCTCGGCATCCCCCTGCCGCTGGAGCGGATGGGCGCCGTGATCGGCGCGCTGGTGCTGCTCAACGTCTCGAGCCTGGTCTGGGTGCGCCATCGCGCCGCGATCTCCAGCAACGAGCTGCTGGTCGCCTTGATGCTCGACGTCGCCGCGCTGACCGCGCAGCTCTATCTCAGTGGCGGCGCCACCAATCCGTTCACCTCGTTATTCCTGCTCCAGGTGACGCTGGGCGCGGTGCTGCTCGATGCGCGCTCGACCTGGTCGCTGGTGGCGCTGACCTGCGCCAGCTTTGTCTGGCTGACATTGGCGTACCGGCCGCTCGACCTGCCGCCGAACCCGATCAGCGAGGCCTACAGCCTCACCGTGGCCGGCATGCTGTTGGGCTTCGTGCTCAACGCCGTGCTGCTGGTCGTGTTCGTCACCCGCATCAACAGAAACCTGCGCGAGCGCGACGCGCATCTGGCGGCGCTGCGCCAGCATGCGGCCGAGCAGGACCACATCGTCCGCATGGGCCTGCTAGCATCGGGTGCAGCGCACGAGCTCGGCACCCCGCTGGCCTCGCTCTCGGTGATCCTCAGCGATTGGCGCCGCATGCCGGATCTCGCCGCCGATCAGGAACTCGCCGAGGATCTCGCGGAGATGGAGACCTCGCTGCAACGCTGCAAGTCGATCGTGACGGGCATCCTGGTGTCGGCGGGCGAAGCGCGCGGTGAAGGTTCCTCGCCGACGACGGTGACGGCCTTCGTCACCGCACTGGTCGATGAGTGGCGCAACGCCCGTTCGGCGCGCACGCTCTATTTCGTCAACACGTTCGGCGAGGACGTCGCGATCGCCTCGGACGTCGCGCTGAAGCAGGTGATCTTCAACGTGCTCGACAACGCCTATGAGGTCTCGCGCGACTGGGTCGAGCTTCTGGCCGAGCGCGAGGGCGACAATCTCGTGCTGTCGATCAGCGACCGCGGCCCGGGCTTTGCGCCGGAGATGCTGGCGCAGCTCGGCAAGCCCTATCACTCAAGCAAGGGCCGCGCCGGCGGCGGGCTCGGCCTGTTCCTGGTGGTCAACGTTGTGCGCAAGCTCGGGGGCAGCGTAACCGCCGAGAACCACAGGAAGCGCGGCGCCACCGTCCGCCTGACCCTGCCCCTCGCAACGCTCGCGATCGGAGGCAGCTTTGACGCCTGACCGTTCGCTCATCGTCGTCGAGGACGATGAAGGCTTTGCGCGCACGCTGAAACGCTCGTTCGAGCGCCGCGGCTACGATGTCGTGCTCGCCGGTTCGATCGAGGAGGTGCGGAAAGTGCTGGAGGAGCGATCCTTCGGCCACGCCGTGGTCGATCTCAAGCTCGGCGGCGCTTCGGGCTTGGCTTGCGTCGAGCTGCTGCACACGCACGACGAGGAGATGCTGATCGTGGTGCTAACCGGCTTTGCCAGCATCTCGACTGCCGTCGAGGCGATCAAGCTCGGCGCCTGCCACTATCTGGCCAAGCCGTCGAACACCGACGACATCGAGGCCGCCTTCAACAAGGCCGAAGGCAATGCCGAAGTCGCGCTCGATGCGCGGCCGACATCGATCAAGACGCTGGAATGGGAACGCATCCACCAGACCCTGATCGAGACGGATTTCAATATTTCGGAGGCGGCGAGGCGGCTCGGCATGCACCGGCGGACGCTGGCGAGGAAGCTGGAAAAGCGGCCGGTGAAATGAGGCAAGGCCTCCTTCTCCTCGTCGTCCTGGACCAGCGAGCAAAGCGAGCGCCGATCCAGGACCCATCACCACAGGCTGCGGTTTGACGAAGGCTGTAACTCCGAGCCGTCGCAGCAACTCAAACCTGGGGTAATGGGTCCTGGCCTTCGCCAGGACGACGCTTGGTATGACCCTGCCCCCAAACAAAAAGCCCGGCCGCAAGGCCGGGCTTTTGATCTGTTGCGATCGACGCGACGTGGCGCTTACGCCGCCTCGTCGGCGACGGTGGTGTCGTCGCCATCGGTATCGTCGGCATCGCCCTCGGCATCCGCCTCGCCCTCGGTGGCTTCCGCCTTGGCGTTGCGGCGCGGGCTCTTGGCGAGCTGGGCCTCGATCTCCTTGACCGCTTCGGTCTCGGTCGAGTGCTGCACCACCGCGATCTCGCGGGACAGACGATCGAGTGCGGCTTCATAGAGCTGGCGTTCAGAGTAGGACTGCTCGGGCTGCGACTCGGAGCGATAGAGGTCGCGCACGACTTCCGCGATCGCGACGATATCGCCCGAATTGATCTTCGCTTCGTATTCCTGGGCGCGGCGCGACCACATGGTGCGCTTGACGCGGGCGCGGCCCTTGAGCGTTTCCAGCGCCTTCTTCACCAGCGCGGGCTCGGACAGCTTGCGCATGCCGACGTTCGCGACCTTGGCGGTCGGAACGCGCAGCGTCATCTTGTCCTTGATGAAGTTGATGACGAACAGCTCGAGCTTCGCACCGGCGATCTCCTGCTCCTCGATGGCCAGGATCTGGCCGACGCCGTGAGCGGGATAGACGACGAATTCGTTGGCCTTGAAGCCCTGGCGCTGGGTCACGACCTTCTTTTCCTCGACCTTCGGCGCAGCAGCCGCCGGCTTCACGGCCGGCTTGGCAGCGACAGGAGCCTTGGCAGGAGCAGCAACAGAGGCCTTCGGCGCAGCGGGCTTGGCAGCGGGAACCTTAGCAGCAGCAGGCTTGGCAACGGTCGCTTTCGCGGCCGGTTTGGCAGTCTTGTTAGGCATTGCGCTTCTTTTGTTCTTCGAGGACTTTGCAGCCGGCGCCTTAGTCGCGGTCCGACCCTTGGATGCGCTACGGCTGGCCGCGGCGACTTTTTTGGCCTCCTTATGGGAAGCCCTCGCTGAAGTACTCTTTTTACGCGTTTTCTGTGACACAGCCTGCGCGCGGAAACTGCCACGCCCCTGTTCGACATTTGGTTTCACGGGAACCCAGAGGGGCCAACGGGGCTGACGGGGTTCGGCTTAATGTGCCCAATATAGCACATTTCCCGCAAAAATCAATGATTTAGGGGTCTTTAGGCCTGGTTTTCGGCGCGAACGAAGGTATTAGGGTTAAGTTTGGGTCCGAATTAGTCTCCGGAGCCGGGGTTCGGAGAAAAATATTTCTCGAACTTGCCCTCCATACCGTCGAATTCCTTGGCGTCGGCGGGTGATTCTTTCTTTTGGGTGATGTTCGGCCAGCTCTTGGCGTAGTCGGCGTTGACCGAAAGCCACTTTTCCAGGCCCGGTTCCGTGTCCGGCTTGATGGCGTCGGCGGGGCATTCCGGCTCGCACACGCCGCAGTCGATGCATTCGTCAGGATGGATGACGAGCATGTTGTCACCCTCGTAGAAACAGTCGACCGGGCAGACCTCGACGCAGTCGGTGTACTTGCACTTGATGCAGTTTTCAGTGACGACGTAAGTCATCCAACGCTCCGAAAAGCTCTTTTAAAAGTCGCGGCTTGCGTAGCGCGGATGGCCCGGCGCCGCAAGGTCGGGGACGGCCGATCATGACGGCTTTGCGCGATTGATCGACCAAGAAATGAATTCAAAGCGCAATTAATTGCGCTTTCCTTCGCCGAGCTCCTCGTAGAGCACGCGCGCCGAGGCGGCATCGCCGCGGCGCTCGTTGAAGGCTATCACTTTCAACACGCGCACGGTGCGGTCGAGCGCGATGGTGAGCACGTCGCCCACCTTGATCGCATGCCCGGGCGAGGTCTCGCGCGTGCCGTTGACGCGGACATGGCCGGACTCGACGAGTTCAGCCGCGGAGGTGCGCGCCTTCACCACCCGCGCGTGCCACAGCCATTTGTCGATGCGCTGCCGCTCGGTCGTAGGCTACTCCTTGCGCCCCGCGAGCTGCTCCTTCAGCGCAGCGAGCTTTGCGAAGGGCGAATTGGGATCGACCGGCCGATCGCGCTCGCGCGGGTTCGCGCTCGAGGCGTAGGGACGCAGCGACGGCCCGCCTTGGCGGTCACGGCCCTTGTCGCGGTCGCGGCCACGATTGTCGCGACCCTTGTCGCGATCGCCGCCGAACTTGCCCTTGTTGCGATCGCGATCCTTGTCGCGATCCTTGCCCTGGAAGCTGCGGTTCTTGTCGTCGCGCCCCTCGGGACGCGGCGCGCCGTCGGCACCGCCTTCGCGGCCTTTGCGGAAATCTTTCCGATGCCCGCCATGGCGATGACGCTCGCCGCGCTTCTCGCCGTCGGCGGCTTGCGCGGCCTCGCCTTCGGCGGGCGCAGCACCCGCCTCGGCGCCCGCCTGCGGACGCGGCTGATGATGACGCTGATGGCGATGGCGCTCGTGGCGCGGCTTGCGATCCTCGTGACGGCCGCCGGGACGCCAGACCTCGACGAGCTCCGGCTCGGCGGGCGCGGCAGCGGCCTCGACCGGCGCTGCGGCATCGGGCGATGCGGCAGCTTCGACAGCGGCAGCTTCAGCGGGCGCGGCTTCAAGGCCGGCAGCCTCGGTGGGCGCGGCGGCCTCTTCGGCCGGCGGCGCGATGCCGGGAGCATCTTCGGGCGTGACGGGCGCCTCTAGCGATGCTGCGAGCGCCGGTTCTTCGGGCGCGGGCTCGTCGTGCTGCTCCATGCCGGGCGCGTCTTCGACGGTGACGGCTTCGGCAGCGACTTCGATCGGTGTGTCTGTGGCGACAGCGTCCTCGACCGGCGTTTCGGTCGCAGACGTCTCGGCGGGAGCCTCTGCGCTGGACGCTTCCGCAACGACCGCTACAGGCTTCGGCGGCAGCGGCGGGCGCTTCTCCATGCGATAGCCGAGCGCGCGCAGCACCGAGGCGAAATCCTCGCCCGCAGAGCCCGTGAGCGAGGTCATCGCCTGGGTCACGATAAAGCTGCGGCCGTCGAACGCGCCGGCGGGCTTTTCGCCGGGCGAGTTCTCGCGCCAAGCCAGCGCCGGGCGGATCAGGTCGGCAAGGCGCTCCAGGATGTCGACGCGCACAGCGCGCTCGCCGGCCTGCTTGTAGCCGAGCACGCGATAGGCATCGCGCGGCAGAGCCTTGTCGACCGGGAACGAAGTGCGGCCCGAAGATGCCAGATGCTGCGCGCCCGAGAGCGAGGACAGATCGACATTGTCCTGCTTCAGCGCCCACAGCAGCGCGGCCAGCGCACGCGCGGCGGGCTTCAAGAGGCCGGGGAAATAGAGGTGATAGGCGCCGAAGCGGACGCCGTATTTGCGTAAAGTGGCGCGCGAGGGTTGGTCGAGATCCTTCAGCTCGTTGGCGATCCTGGGACGCTCGAGCACGCCGAGCGCCTCGACCAGCTGATAGGCGATGCCGCGGGCAATGCCGGTGACGTCCTCGGCCTTGGAGAGCTCGAACATCGGCCCGAGCAGCTTTTCGATATGCGTCTTGAGCCAGAGGTCGAGGCGCGCCTGCACCTTCTCGCGCGGGCTGCCGGTCAGGCGCTCGTCCGAGATGATGCGGATGCGCGGATGCAGCGCGTCCTCTGCGGCGGACAGCCGCGCCACGGCGTCGCCGGTCCAGCGGATGGTGCCTTCCGAGGTCAGCACGAACTGCTCGTCCGGCGCGTTGCCCAGCTTTTCGGCGCGCGCGTTGATCTCGCCGGCGAGCACCGCTTGGGCCGCAGCCTGCAAGGCTTTCGCATCGGAGCCGGCTTCCGCCGCATCCGGTGCAAAGGTGAAGCCATCGAGACGGCCGATGACATGGCCTTCGACGATGACTTCGCCGGTCTTGCCGATTTCAGTATTCAAGCTCGTGTTCTCCCGCAGGCGGCGCATCAATACACTGGTCCGGCGATCAACGAAACGCTCAGTCAAGCGTTCATGGAGCGCATCCGACAATTTATTTTCGACCTCCCGCGTAATCCCCTGCCAGTGTTCGGGGTCGGCGAGCCAGTCCGGCCGGTTGGCGACGAAGGTCCAGGTGCGGATCTGCGCGATCCGGCCCGACAGCGTGTCGATATCGCCGTCGATGCGGTCGGCCTGGTCGACCTGGGCCGCGAACCAGGCATCTGGAATGCGGCCCTTCTGCATCAGGAAGCCGTACAGCGTGGTCACGAGCTCGCCATGGGCCGCCGGCGACAGTTTTCGGTAATCGGGGACCTGGCAGGCCTCCCACAGCCGTTCCACGGCCAGCTTGCCATGTGCGGTATCGCGCACATCGGCGTCGCGGGCGACGTGGTCGAGCACGCGCATGTCCTCGGCGATCGGCGCGCGCGTCAGCGCCTCATGGCCGGGGGAGAGGTTCAGCGACACCTGGAGCGCGCCGAGCGAGGAGAAATCCAGCTTCGAATTGCGCCATTGCAGCATCTTCACGCTGTCGAAGGTGTGGTTCTGCAGCGCGTTGACGAGCTCGGGCTCGAACGGCGCGCAGCGGCCGGTGGTGCCGAACGTTCCATTTCGCGTGGCGCGGCCGGCGCGACCGGCGATCTGCGCGAATTCGGACGGCGTCAGGCGGCGGAACTGGTAGCCGTCGAACTTGCGGTCGGAGGCGAAGGCGACGTGGTCGACGTCGAGATTGAGGCCCATGCCGACCGCGTCGGTGGCGACGAGATAATCGACGTCGCCGTTCTGGAACATCGACACCTGCGCATTTCTGGTGCGCGGGCTGAGCGAGCCGAGCACCACGGCCGCGCCGCCATGCTGGCGGCGGATCAGCTCGGCGATGGCATAGACCTCGTCCGCCGAGAACGCGACGATGGCGGTGCGGCGCGGCTGGCGGGTGATCTTGCGGTCGCCGGCGAATTCCAGCTGCGACAGCCGCGGCCGCGTGATCATGGACACGCCGGGCAGAAGGCGCTCGATGATCGGGCGCATGGTCGCCGCGCCCAGCAGCAGCGTCTCGTCGCGGCCGCGACGGTTGAGGATGCGGTCGGTGAAGACGTGGCCGCGTTCGAGATCGGAGGCGATCTGGACCTCGTCCACAGCGAGGAAGGAGACGTCGAGATCTCTCGGCATCGCCTCGACGGTGGAGACCCAGTAGCGCGGGTTCTTCGGCTTGATCTTCTCCTCGCCGGTGATCAGCGCGACGCTCTCCACGCCCTTGCGATCGGCGATCTTGTTATAGACCTCGCGCGCCAGCAGCCGCAGCGGCAGGCCGATCATGCCGGAGGGATGCGCGAGCATCCGCTCAATGGCGAGATGGGTCTTGCCGGTGTTGGTCGGCCCGAGCACCGCAGTGACGCCCGCGCCGGGTGCGCGCTCGGAGGCGAAGGGGGAAGGGGGAAAAGCCATTCTGTACGATTAGGTAGTGCCGATTTCGGCGAATGTCAGTGCTGTTTGGGGCGGCGCGGCGGCCGGGCGCGATTAGGGCTAGGCGCGATGCGCTTGGAGGTCACCTCGCCCCGCTTGCGGGGAGAGGTCGGATCGCGAAGCGATCCGGGTGAGGGGGACTCTCCACGAACCAGCTATCACCTATTCCGTGGAAGCAGCCCCTCACCCCAACCCTCTCCCCGTAAGAACGGGGCGAGGGAGAAGAAGAAGCCGCCCGAACCTCGCGCAACTGTCTCACTTTGCGACGCTTTTCCCTGTGTCCTTAAGCTTCGGAACGACTCTAGAACGAATCGCGGCCGAATCGCTGACTCCCTGTTGAGTCCTGTTACGTTCACGCAACATGTCGCGGCACCCTGTGTTTGATTGCACTAGATGGAGTTTTGGGCTGCCGCACAAGCGACGTTTCGATGGCGGGTTCCTTAAAATTGGGGACGGCGCGGAGTCGAATCAGAATCGGGGAGGAGTCAAATGGATTCACGGATCGAGGGCGCCAAAACAAAAACTGCGAAAACAACCCCATGCACAGTAGAAACGGCGCGCGGGCGAAGGGCGGGGTGACGGCGGGTAAGGTGTTGGAGCTGCGTGCCGAATCGCTCCGCTCGTCATTCCGGGGCGCGACGCCAGTCGCGAACCCGGAATCTATCAGGCCGCAAGGTTCGCCTCACCATGGATTCCGGGTTCGCGCCAAGTGGCGCGCCCAGGAATGACGGAGGAATGGTAGCCCGTATGGCGCGGCCTTTACTGCGTCTTCGCGACCCGCGGCGGCTGGGCGGATGTGATGAAGCTGGTGGCTTCGAGCATCGCGGGGCCGAGCGGCGTCGGCACTTTCAGCCAGAACGGAACCAGGATGCGCGTGCCGGCGACCGGGGCGAAGGCGATCTCGATGTTGCGCTGGGCGGCGAGGTATTTGATCACGGGGCGGTCGGGGATGTAGCCGGCGACAGGCACGAAATAGAGCGCGCAGACCACGACCGGGCCGCGATAGCCCTTCTCCGCCTTCACGGTCTCCATGCGCTTGAAATCGAGTTTTAAGTCGTAGCGCATGCGGCCGTCGAACACCGGCGCTGCGTTGTGGCAGGCGTCCGGCGTGACAGGATCGCCGGTGCCGGGCACGCGCAACAGCGAGGCCGTCATCGGATCCCAGACGCCGCGGCGATGCGCCTCGGTGACGACGATACGATCAGGGTCGACCGGCGGCTCCGGCACGATGCCGAACTCCTTCACATTGCCCTTGTCGAGCGTGATGTGGATCTCTTCGGTCTTCTTCGAGGTGGTGGTGGAGGCCTGGTAGCCGGTCGCAACCAGCGCGCCGTTGACGACCCGGCCCTGCGAGGCGCCGGTGCCGGACCCGCCCGCGAACGACTTCAAGAGCCCCGTGGTGCCGCCGGAGGCGGCCGCGGCAAACACGTCGTCCTGGATGTCGATGTTCCAGGCGCCCCTGCCGACCGGAATGCCTGCCAGCGTCGCCTCATACTGCGCCTCGAGCTTGCCTTGCGCGGCGGCCGGCTTCGCCTCCCAGGCGAAGACCAGCCCGCACAGGGCCGCCATGGCCAACCGGGCGGCAGACCGCGGGCTGGCGATACGCGGCTTGGGCGCAAATCGGGAGGAAATGGGCACG
Source organism: Bradyrhizobium diazoefficiens USDA 110 (assembly GCF_000011365.1). Taxonomy (GTDB): domain Bacteria; phylum Pseudomonadota; class Alphaproteobacteria; order Rhizobiales; family Xanthobacteraceae; genus Bradyrhizobium; species Bradyrhizobium diazoefficiens. Next base: position 159,416 of record NC_004463.1, read on the forward strand.
AAACGATCCAATCGGGGCGCGACGGTTGTTACTTAAGCCAAAAACCGCGGCAAACAATGTGTTCGGGCGCAACAAGCGCGGAACTCCACCTGATACTTCGGGGGCGAATACGCCCTTTATGTGATGGTAAGGCACTTCAAACATTGCCGTTTTGGTGATCGAGGGTGGTAAGCTCTTGCCGCTTATTCCCCTGTCATGCCCCGGCTTGACCGGGGCATCCAGTACGCCGCGGCCCCTCGACTCCGGCCGCGCCGGCACGGAATACTGGATCGCCCGGCCAAGCCGGGCGATGACACCTATTGTGGGCATGGCGCCGGGCATGAATCCCGCCCCAAAAACTTGACGTCCCGCCGCTTCCCCCCTATACGTCCGCCGCTCCCTGCAAGGACAGAGAATTTGCCCCCGTGGCGCCCCGAATGGCGGCCGCAAGTCGTTGGGGGCTTAGATTGAGGATTTGTGACATGTCTCGCCGCTGCGAACTGACGGCCAAGGGCCCCCTCGTCGGCCACAAGGTCAGCCACTCCAACATCAAGACCAAGCGCCGCTTCCTGCCGAACCTCGTCAACGTGACGTTCATCAGCGAAGCCCTGGAGCGCAACGTGCGCCTGCGCGTCTCCACCAACGCGGTGAAGAGCGTGGATCACAATGGCGGCCTGGACGCCTTCCTGCTCAAGGCCAGCGCCGACGCCCTGTCGCCGCGCGCCCTCGAGCTGAAGCGCGCCATCCAGAAGAAGGTCGGCGTCACCGCGCCGGTCAAGAAGGCCAGCTAAGCGAATTTTCGAGTTGGGCGGGGGCTAAGTTGCGTCGCGTGGCGTAGGCTTAGCCAGTAGAGTTTGTGTAGCGGCCGGATCGAGAGATCCGGCCGTTTTTGTTTTAGGGATTCGAATGGCGAAGTGCTGGCGACGAGCGGAGCGTTGCTGGCAGATCGCGGCCGAGGTCGGCATCTTACCTCGCGTTCGAGGGCTATCTCTCGCTCGAACAACGTACTGTTTGATCGCGCCGCAACCCCTCAAACATAGTGCTTCACGATCTCGTCGAGGATGGCCGGGCTGTAAAATCGCTGCTTTGAGCTTTTCTTGTTCCGTGGATCGAGCAGACGGACGCGACAAAACCGCGGATCGTCCTCGAGGGGTCTGCGCAGCTTGTGAAATCGCTCGTTCTCTTTGAAGTCGGGTGTCTTCCGTAGCGCCTTGCAGAGCGTCCGGTAGTCCCACGGGTAGCGCTTCAGCATGTCCTCCTCGCTCAACGTCACCCGAATGGCATTGGGGTCGTTGGGGGAGACGATGACCGGCATCGCCTGCGCGTTGGAGTTCCGGACGAACCTCAGCTCGACCTCCACGCCGACGTTGAAGGGCTTGGCAGCCTCGAAGGGAAATTTCCGCTCCTGATCGGCCAACAGCTTTGCGAGCTTGCCAGCGGCGCCTTTGGTGTCGTCACCGAAGACCGTCTGTATGACTCCGGCCGGTGTCTCGAAGGCGACGGGCATCAGCGCGAACTGGTACTGTGACAGGTCGCAATCAAACCATTTCCTTGCAGCGAAAGCGAAGTTGCGCAGCGCGGCAGCGCCGACCTCCTGCACCCTCTTATGCAGGTCTCGGCCCACGTTGTGGAAGTGGATCGCGTTGTCCCTGATCTCCATCAGGAGCGAGATGTTCTCGATAGCGTGGTCATCAATCGAGTCCTGCGCGTACTGCCTCACGATGTTCGCCCCGGGCAGCACGCCGATGGTCATCGTGTTGCCCGGACCCAATTGATGCGATTGGTCCCGGATTATAGGTCGGAATTTTTTGAGAAGATGCTCGGGAAAGGAGACCTGCTGGCGAACTACTCTCGTTCAGTCTTCAAAAAAACCGGCCGTAAAGAGGTAACGCACGCTGTTTGGCAGGAAAACGTCGGACATTTTCAGATCAATCATTGGTTCAACCTCCGCCCGCACCCTTCGTTCGGTAGTCCATTAGATGGCTCGACCACCATTTACGAAATCGTGGCGAACGATTTCGATCTCGCCAGCCAAAAACGAGTTATGGAGAGTTGGATCTGGGGAGAACCTGGCAACGGAGACCATCCATAGCTGGGCTTCATCGTCACCCGCGGTAGTGGTGCCCTGCGATCCCAAGGCCGGCACGGCGACGCCACCCGTAAACCAGCACCGCGCGCGCGTTAACCATGCATTAACCAATGCACCCTAGCCTGCTGTGATCGTCCAGCCATCATTAGCTCGAAATGCCTTCCCGGTTCGCTCCAGGAGAAGCGCCGATGTGCGTTGCGTTGTTGACGTATGCCAATCTCAGTGCCCGCCTCAAGATCTCGCGCGAGGCCGCTCGTTCGCTGGCGAGACGTCGCCGGTTGCCGCGCTCGCGGTCGGATGATGGCAAGGCCCTGGTGAGCGTTGATCTCTCCGCGCTCCGGTACACGCCCCGCCCACGAAAGGGCCGCCGGGCAGACCCCGTCGATGCCTCCATGACAAAGATCGAGGCGTTGGAGCCATTTCCGTTCCGATGGAGTCGGAACGGGGCTCCAGATTCTTATTCTGACGCGTTTTCTTCACGCGAACCGGTATCCACTTCGCTCGAAAACGCTCTAGAGATCGGGGCCTTCAAGGCGGAGATCGCGCGGCTCGAAGACGTCGCAGCCGCCTACAGGGCCGTGTTCGAGCGCGAGCGTGAGCGTGCCGATCGCCTCGCCGTCGAGCTGACGCAGGCGGCCGCCGAGACGACGGCCGCCAATGCGTGGGCGGCGCGACTGGAAGACGAAGTGACGGCGCTGCGGAACGATCGCCGCCCTGGCGAGGCGATCGCGGGATACGCCGCGCGTCGATTGGGACATCTGGCCGCCTCCATCGTGCAAGCAGACCGCGCGGCTAGAACGCGATGAGATCAGGATGAATCGTCGCTTCAAGTTGTTGTTTGCGCACTCGAGACTTTCTTTAATCCCCGGCTTGCCGGACCAATCGCGAGGGAAAAATGGCAAGCAATACCGATATCCATGAAATGAAGGCCCGCATCGTCGTCTTCGGCGTCGGCGGCGCCGGCGGCAATGCCGTCAACAACATGATCACGGCCGGGCTGCAAGGAGTCGAGTTCGTGGTCGCCAACACCGACGCGCAGGCGCTGGCGATGTCGAAGGCGACGCGCCTCATCCAGCTCGGCACAACGGTCACCGCAGGCCTCGGCGCCGGCTCGCAGCCGGAATTGGGACGCGCCGCAGCCGAGGAGGTCATCGATACGATCCGCGAGCACCTGACCGGCGCGCACATGGTGTTCGTGACGGCCGGCATGGGCGGCGGCACCGGCACCGGGGCTGCACCGATCATCGCCAGGACCGCGCGCGAGCTCGGCATCCTCACCATCGGCGTGGTCACCAAGCCGTTCTACTTCGAGGGCCAGCGCCGCATGCGCTTTGCCGAAGCCGGCGTCGAGGAGCTGCTGAAGACGGTCGACACCCTCTTGATCATCCCGAACCAGAACCTGTTCCGGGTGGCCAGCGAGAAGACCACGTTCGCCGATGCCTTCGCCCTTGCCGACCAGGTGCTCTATTCGGGCGTGGCCTGCATCAGCGACCTCATCGTCAAGGAAGGTCTGATCAATCTCGATTTTGCCGACGTCCTCTCCGTCATGAAGGAGAAGGGCAAGGCGATGATGGGACGGGGCGAGGCTTCCGGCGAGAAGCGCGTGCTCGCCGCCGCCGTGGCCGCGATCTCCAATCCGCTGATCGAGAATCCCTCGATCAAGCGTGCCAGTGGCCTCATCATCTCCATCACCGGCGGCAGGGATCTCATGCTGTACGAGGTCGACGAAGCCGCGACCCGCATTCGCGACGAGGCCGATCCGGACGCCAACATCATCGTCGGCGCGTCGTTTGACGAAAGCCTCGAAGGCATCGTCCGCGTCTCGGTGGTTGCGACCGGAATCGATAATCTCGATCCGGCGCAGCAGGCGCTACCGGTGGAAACCGCCCTCACCCAGCTCGCCGGCAGGCTGCGCAACGACGGCCGTCGCATCGCCGATCGCATCGAGCGCAGTGCTCCCCTTCCGCAAGCGGCAAGCCCGCCGCTCCGCCCGCAGCCGCACCACCCCGTGGGGCCACCGGCAAGGCCGGGTCTGGACTATGCGCCGCAGGCGGCGCTTCAGCCGCTCGATCCTTACGGCCGCGCCCCTGCGCGCAATCTGCCCGACGAGGCCGCTCTCGATATCCCGGCCTTCCTGCGCCGCGCCGCCAACTGAGCGGTGGCGAGCGGGGGAGTTACCTGCTCGGCAACCAGCGAGCCCAACAACAGCTCGTCATCCCGGGGCGCGACGAAGTCGCGAGCTAGGATGCGCAATTGCGCACCTGAGGATCCATTTGGCCGCAGTGCGTGTTGAGGGATGGATTCCGGGTTCGCGCCAAGAGGCGCGCCCCGGAATGACGGCGTAGAGCGTGCGCAGCGCGCCGATGTTTCAAGCCGCCGTGCTGCGCGGGCTCTCGGCGGTGTCCTTCTTGTCCGTCTCCCTGTCGCGGGACAGCCACGCCGGAAAACGAAGCAGGCGCTCGTTGGTGTCCTTTGGCAGCTCGATGGGCGGCGCTTCAATGGCCGAACTCGGCAGGTCCAGCGCTGCCTGTCCGGTTCGCACCGCATCCGCGCGCTGATCCAGTTCGCGGAGCAGGGGATCGAGCACGCTGTCGATCTCGGTCGCCACCGACACCAGGAAACTATTGAGCTCGCGCGCTTCGGGCACAACCGCCGCAGCCTGCTCGATCGCCCTCGAGAGACCATCGACGACAGGCGCAAACGCGCCGGCGGCTTGCTTGATTCGCGTCTTGATCGCTTCGACCTCGCTCAAGACGCGCTCACGCTCACGCCTTTTCTTTTCCTCCGAAAGACGGGCTTCAATTTCGGCGATCTGGGCCGTCAGGGTCGTGGCTTCGGATGCAAGCGCATCTCGTCTTCCGCGCGCGCGATCGAGATCGCGGCTGAGATTGTCCACTAAGTCGTCCTTTCCGAACATGGCTTTGCTCCGTGGGACAGGCGCTTTGCCCTGTAGGACAGCCTTGGCGCGAACCGCCAGCCTCGCCACCGACCGGATGGCCGGATCGGCCGAAACAGGCATCAACCTCGGTCGCGTCACATGGGCCGACATGGTGATCCCCCATCGTCAACATTAGGCAACCGCATGGTTAACAGACGGTTAATGTCAACAGACGATGCGGCCATGGGGCGTGACGGCATCGGCAACGAGATCCCGAAGAACATCTCCAACGTCCCGAAGCTCCATCGCTGCCTGCGCAAGACGGACAAGTCGCAGCCGCGGTAGCCCGCCTCCCCTACCCCCGAAAATCAATGCTCCGCAGCACGATCCCCGGCGGCGTGCCCTCGAACTCGGTCGCGCGGTACTTGCTCGCGGCGCGGGCTTCGATGCGGTCGCGCAGGCGGGTGAACTGGGCTTCGCGCTGCTCGGGCCTCGCCTGCGGGCCGCGCTCGAGATAGTCCATCGCGGAGGTCGAGATCGCGCAGGCGATCTCCTTCGATCCGTCCTGCATCAGGAACTGGACGATGCCGCGGTCCTGTTCGTAGCCGACGAAGCGGCTGCTCGTGAGTGTCATGGCTTACTCCCTTACGCGATTGCACCTTGGCGGTCGCCGCGGGGCTTCGATGCCGCCGCGGCCCGCGAATTCTCCGACGTCGTCCCGGCCTGGTGCGCAATTGCGCACGGGAGCCAGGACCCATTATCCCGGTCAGCGTTGTGGAGGCACGCTGTGGCCGCGTTCGTTCACAATAACTCGGTTCGGTGGTTATGGGTCCTGGCTTTCGCCAGGACGACGGCTGTGTTCCAGATGCGCACTGCCGCTGCGGCGCTCCGGCCGGCCTTCAATTGCCGCCACTGAGCCTCAGCTGTCGCCACTGAGCCTGGCGAAATCGTCGAACAGCGCCGTCACCAGCGCGCGGTGGCGCGAGTCCTCGGTGGAGAGGCTGGCGGCATAGAGGTTGAGCAGATAGCGCGCCTTCACCGCGGCCTCGGGCCACGAGGTGGCGGGCACGGTCATCAGGCGGTTCTCGAGATCGGCCTCGCGCTCGCGCAGCTCCCGGACATTGTTCTCGACCTCGGCCAGCGCGCGGCGCAGGTCGGTCGCCTTCTGGGCGGCCATGCCGCGATGCCTGTCGAGATCCACCGGGACGTCAGTCATGGGCGACCCTCTGGGCGACGCTCGCCGGCGCGGCCTGCGCGTCCGCGGCCTGCGCGTCCGCGAGGTCGACCGAGCCGATCGACAACATTTCCGTCATGCCGGCGCCCCCGCTTTCGGCAGGCACCGTGATCATGGTGGCGATGCGGCGCCAGCACGGGAACGACAGGCCCTCGATCATCTCTTCGTCGGTGACGACGTCATAGCTGCCCGCGGGCAGCAACCGGTCGATGCCGTTGATGCGGAACGGATGCCTGAAGGTGACGGTTTCTCGTCGCGAACGGATGGTCATGGACGCCTGCCTTCCTGCGAGCGAAGCCCCAACCGACGCCGGCTGTGACAAGCATGCGCTCCCTGGGCGGATATAGCCAGCACTATCGTCGCCGCGCCGCGCGCGGCCGGGGCCGCGGGCTGCGGGCTGCGGGCTGCGGGCTGCGGGCTGCGGGCTGCGTTTTAGTCCTCGCTATTGGCGTAGGGCAGGCGTAGGCTCGCTCCCATCACCGCACTTCCTGCAACGGCATCGACCGGTGACTGAGGGTCACGTGCGCTCCCGCCGTAGGACCAGTTAGCGGAGCATGGTGTTGCCCTGCTCTGGCAGGAGCGTGCGATGTCGCGGTTTCGCGTCCCGGAATGGATCGTTCCACAGGTCGACGTCGCGCTGTTCCTTCTGCTCCTGGTCTGCGCGGCGGCCATCCTCAATGGCTAGGACAATGCGCGTGCCCTATCTCGTCAGCGGCACCAACGAATATGGCGGTTCCAATCTCGGCCGCGGCAGCGCCACCGTCGCGCTGCGGCTGGCACGGAAGCTGCTGCGCGAGGGCTACATGGACGTGCGCGTCTGCACGCCGCGCGGACGCGTGCTGCAATCCGACGAACTGGACGAACTCAAACCCCCACAGGAGACCGACGCCATGGCCAAGGGACAGCAACGCGGCAACCGCGAAACCAAGAAGCCGAAGAAGGACAAGACCAAGGTGATCGCCGCGGCCCCGAGCCGCAAGGACGCGGCTTGGCAGCCGGATTTCGGACCGGCGAAGAAGAAGTAGGGCTTCTTTCGCCTCTCCCCGCTGCGGGGAGAGGCCGGGATTTGCGCAGCAAATACCGGGTGAGGGGGACTCTCCGCGAGTCCAGCTCTCAGCTCCCTTGCGGAGACTCCCCCTCTCCCCGCAAGCGGGGCGAGGGAGCGCACCTTCGCTGCGGCAACCACCACCGTCTCCTCGCCGTCGCGCTTTTTTGCTATACTCGCCCCGGTAGCATTGCCGGGAGGGGCCGACCTGTGGAGCACGAGCGCAGAACCGAACCGAAGACCGAGCCGAAGCACCTCGTCATCTGCTGTGACGGCACCGGCAACGAGATCAGCGAGAACATCTCCAACGTCCTCAAGCTCTATCGCTGCCTGCGCAAGACCGACAAGACGCAGCCGCGGCAGATGGTGTTCTACGATCCCGGCGTCGGCACGGTGACGGAGCCGACGACGTGGCACCGCCTCAAGGCCAACGTCAATCTGGTGCTGGGGCTCGCCACCGGCTACGGGCTCGATGACAACGTGCTGTCGGCCTATTGCTTCCTGGTCGAGCATTACGCGCCGGGTGACAAGATCTACCTGTTCGGCTTCTCGCGCGGCGCCTATACCGTGCGCGTGCTGGCGGGGCTGATCCACAAGGTCGGGCTGATCTCGCCGGAGCAGGCGAACCTCGCAGGCTCGGGCCTCGTCGCCTACAAGCAATATTCCGGCTCGGGGCGCGGCAACGACATCGCGGACCTCAAGGACGTCGGCTCCGACGACGACGGGCCGCTGCCGCAGGACAAGTTCGACCTCGCCGCGCAGTTCGCGCGCATCACCTCCTCGCGCTGGCCGACCATCCATTTCATCGGGGTGTGGGACACCGTGGCGAGCGTGATCGTGCCGCGTCCCGACCGGCTGTACTGGCCGAGCTTCGAGGAGCTCGCCTTCACGCTGCGCAATCCGAGCGTGAAGATCTTTCGGCAGGCGATCGCGATCGACGAGCGGCGCTGCATGTTCCGCCTCAAGCAATGGCGGGAGCCGCAGGAATATTGGAGCAACCGCTTCGTGCCCGACGACAAGAAGGAGCCTCAGGACATCATGCAGGTGTGGTTCGCCGGCGTGCACAGCGACGTCGGCGGCGGCTATCCGGAGGCCCAGAGCGGCGAGTCGAAATATCCGCTGATCTGGATGATCGACGAGGCGGGAAAGGCCGGGCTGAACTTCAACCCGCGCACCGTGAACCAGCTCGCCTGGGGCGTCCATCGCAAGAACTCCCCGTTCCAGTACGTGCCGCCCGCCTACACCGGCAAGACCGGCGAATTGCACAATTCGATGACGGCGGCCTGGCGGCTGCTGGAATATTTGCCGAAGAGCGCGAAGTACAAGGAGTGGCCGGAGCGAAAGGTGTTTCTCGGCTTCTACATCCCCGATTGCGAGCCGCGCCTGATCCCCGAAGGCGCGCATGTGCACGAGAGCGTGGTGAAGCGGATGGCGGTGGAGCCGGACTACCGGCCGGTGAATCTGCCGAAGACGTACGAGACGGTGCCGATGCCGGTGCCGCCGCATGTGGGGGCCGCGGCGGAGACGGATGAGATGGTGACGGGGTGAGATGGAGCTGGCGCCGACGGCGGAGCGTGGGGCAACGCCGTCGCACCCCGCTACCGCCGCTTTCGCCATTCGCCGCTACTTTTCATTAAAATTCTCGCGCCCACCTTAGTCGGATCGCATCAACTCCCGTCGATCATTGGGAAGAGACCACCCGCGCTATCCGCGGAATTGGAGGAGATGTGCCAATGCATCCGCGAAAGTTCGCCCGTGTAAAGCCCGCAGGGCTGGTGTCCCGCCAGGCCAAGATCATCACCGACCCGCGCGCGCCGGTGATCCCCTGCACGCTGATCGACTATTCGCCCGGCGGGGCCTGCGTCGATCTCGGCGGCCAGGTGAGCATCCCCGACAGGTTCGAGCTGCTGCACGTCAACACCAAGAAGCGCTGCCGCATCGCCTGGAAGCGCGGCTCGCGAGTCGGCGTGGTGTTTTGAGGCGCGAGCCGCCTCTTTGGCTCTCTTCCGTAGCCCCTCGCTCGATCGTCGTCCTGGCGAAAGCCAGGACCCATACCGCGGAATCTATCGGTTGTGGATGGTAGGCGTACCGGACAACGAGTCTCCGCCAAACTTCTCCCTGGGGTAATGGGTCCTGGCTTTCGCCAGGACGACACCGGAATTTGCGGCGACGGCTTTGCCTACTTCCGCATCCTGGCCTTCGCGCCGGCGACGATCTGCATGGCGACGCCGCCGACCCAGCCGAACAGAGAGAGCCAGGTCCAGGCCAGGTGCGGATCGAGCCGCAGCACGATGACGGCGACGGAGGCGAGCGCGGTGAGCGTGGCGCAGAGCGTCCCGGCCGAGCTCAAGAATTCCGCGGCGTCGATGGCGCTGTGCGCCTCGTCGAAGGGCAGCTGCGGCGTGTCGATGCCGAGATAGAAGCCGACCGCACCGAGCGCCATCATCAGCAGCAGGAAACCCTGCGTGGTGAGCACGGGGATTGCCGACCCCACATAGGCGCCGACGAACAGTCCGCACGCCGCGCCTGCCATCGCAAGGCCCACGCGCTCGAAGATGTGAGCAGCTTTGCGGACAGGATAACGCATGGCGGGCCTCCGTGAGGCGTTGAACGTGCGAAGGTTAGGCCAGTTTTGCGGGAGGTGGAAGCCGAGGGATGTTACGGATGCGTGAGGAGGCAGCTGCGATCGCGCAACTTAAACCTATCGAGTTACTCCCTGTGGTTATGCCGCGGTCCTCGCGCCTCGCACGCGTCCCCTACCTTGCCCCGAACGTCGTCTTGCCGAACAGCGCCTTCTGCGTCGACGGCTGCGAGCGCCAGTATTGCGGCGGAGCTTCGACCTCGCCGCCGAGCTCGGCAGCGGCGTGCCAGCCCCAGCGCGGGTCGTAGAGCATGCCGCGGCCGAGCGCGACCATGTCGGCCTTGCCGGAGGCGACGATCTCCTCGGCGTGCTTGGCATCGGAGATCATGCCGACGGCGATGGTGGGCAGTCCCGTCTCGCGGCGGATGGCGTCTGCGAAGTGCACCTGATAGCCGGGGCCGAGCGGAATCTTCTGCAGCGGCGAGACGCCGCCGGAGGAGGCATCGATCCAGTCGATGCCGCGCGCCTTCAGCGCGCTGGCGAATTCGATGGTCTGCGCCAGATCCCAGCCGCCCTCGACCCAGTCGGTCGACGACACCCGCATGCCGATCGGCTTGTCGTGCGGGAACACGGCGCGCACCGCGTCGTATACCTCGAGCGGGAAGCGCATGCGGTTTTGCAGGCTGCCGCCATATTCGTCGGTACGCCGGTTCGAGATCGGCGACAGGAACTGATGCAGGAGATAGCCGTGCGCGCCGTGCAGCTCGATGGCGTCGATGCCGATCCGCTCCGCGCGTTTCGCAGCCTCGACGAAGGCCTCGCGGATGCGCGTCAGGCCCGCGGCATCGAGCGCGAGCGGCGCGGCCTCGCCCTCCTTGTGCGGCAGCGCGCTTGGGGCCACCGTCTGCCAGCCGCCTTCACTGACCGGGATCAGCTGGCCGCCGTCCCAGGGCCGCGCGCTGGAGGCCTTGCGGCCGGCATGGGCGAGCTGCATCGCGACCGCGGTCGTGGAATGCTTGCGCACGGAGGCGAGGATCTGCTTCAGCGCGGCTTCGGCGGCGTCGCTGTAGAGCCCGAGGCAGCCCGGCGTGATGCGGCCGATCGCTTCCACATGGGTCGCCTCGATGCAGAACATCGACGCGCCCGAGAGCGAAAGATTGTTGATGTGGGTGAAGTGCCAGTCGGTCGGAACGCCGTCCTCGGCCGAATACTGGCACATCGGCGACACCACGACGCGGTTCTTCAAGGTCAGGCCGCGCAGCTTGATCGGGGAAAACAGGGCGCTCATGCAGGGAGTTCCGGGGGATGGAGGGCAATCATGGAAGTGTAGTGAGCGGATGCCGGATTGCTAGCCGCACGGCAGACATGCCCGCCCGTGGCGGCATGCATTGCGCGCGTCATATGATCACGGGATCGCGACATCAACTCAGCCGCCGCCCTACTCCAGCTCCTCGAACTGGCCCGCCCTGGGCTTGCCCATGCGGATGCGGCCGTCGGGCAGCAGCTCGCCGTCGGCCTCGGCGGAAAACTGGATCGTGGTGCGGCCATCCTTCATCGCCGTCGCCTTGCCGAGCGGGCCGAGCTTGTCCGCGAGCGCGGTGCCGTCGAGGACGAACACGCGGTAGTCGGTGAGATGGAAACGGCGCGGTGCCTGCCATGTCAGCGCGGGTACCGATGTGCGCATATCGCCGTCGGTCTTGCGATCGATGCTGCGGCCGGTCGCGTCGCGGAACAGGTCCGGCGCATCGACGAGGCGCGCGCGGCGGCCGTCGACGGCGTAGAGGTTCAGCGTGACGATGTGGCGCTCGCTGCGGAAGGTGACGGCGACGTAGCGCGAGTCGGCCGACCAGGCGGCGTGGAACGCATCCGGCGCGGTGTCGAGGATGTTGTCGTCGTTGACGTTGTCGAGCGTCATCAGCCGGCGATGACCCGGCTCCGCCATCAGATAGGCGTGAAATTTATCATGCGCGCCGTCGCCCTCACCATGGACGGCGATGGCGAGCCGCTTGTTCGGCGCCCACCCGCCCGAGATGATGCCGTACTCGCCCTTCGCATAGGTGTGCTCGGCCGTGGCGCGCGCCTGCGGCAGGCCGGCAAGCACGACGAAGAGCAGGGCTGCGATGGCGCGGCGGAGTTGCATGATGTTTTGTCGCGGCCAAAAGCCACCGCGTTCAACGATGACTTCACTCAACCAGCGTGAACTGGAGCAGCAGCGTACGCTGGAGCATTGAAAAATTGTCGTCCGAGACCAGCGTCAGCACGGTGTCGCCCTCGGGCGTGACGTGGGCGTCGATGCCTTCCATGTTGTCGATCTCCTGGCCGAGATCGGCCTTGAACAAGGCAGGGCCGTCGACCACCGCGCCCGGCGCGATCGATTTCAGGGGAATCGAGCGGATGCGGATGTCGACGCCGGTGAACCAGGAGAATTTGCGTTCGAGGATGAGCAGCTCGCCCGACGGCAAGAGCACCGCGTCGCTGATGTCGAACTTCTCGGTGCGGCGGACGCTGAACTGGCCGGGCGTGGGGCCGCCGATCAGGAACGCGACCAGATTGCCGTCGGCGTCCAGCCCGCGCTCGGAGAAGGCGATCAGGGTGCCGGCGAGCGGCTGGCCCTTCGGGACGAAGACCAGCCCCTCGAGCCCCTTGTTGTGCGGCAGCTTGCGCAACGCGGGCGGCACCTGGATCACCTCGCCGCGGGCGCGCGTGCCGCCTTTCGAAAAATCGTAGCGCAGGATCTGGTTGACGCGCTCGAGCCCGACATAGACGACGTTGCCGTCGCGCGTCAGCGACTCCGAATCCCACCAGAGGCGCTTTTCCGTGATCGGCCGTCCCTCCGCATTGAGCAGCGGCGCGGCCTCGACGTCGTCGAGCCCGGCCATCCTGCTGCCGGAATAGCGGATGGCCCCGGTGAACCAGCCGCCCTGGTCGGAGACCGCAAGGAAACGTTCGCCTTTCGCATCCAGCCGGATGCCGGACAGGCCGCCGAAGCCGCGATAGGGCGAGGTCAGCACCAGGCCGCTGCGATACTCCAGCGAACCGAAGCGCGTGCGCGAGCGGTCGCGCGGCTCGAAATTCGGGATCGGCCGCGCGTTGACCTCGATGCTGACGGGCTCGGCGACGGCGCGCTCGACCTGGAGCGGCCGCGGCGGCGGCTCGGTCGTGGCTTGCGCCTGCGCAAATCGGGACAGTGCGAAAGTGGAAAATCCCGCCGCCGCGTGGCCAAGGAAGCTGCGGCGGGATCGAAGCGTGCTCACGAATGCAGTTTGCGGCGCGGACGGCTTGCCGAGGGCTGCGGTGCGGTCGCCGTCTCGCTGAACAGCTCGGCAAGCTTCTCGGTGATGGCGCCGCCGAGCTCCTCGGCGTCCACGATCGTCACTGCGCGGCGATAGTAGCGCGTGACGTCATGGCCGATGCCGATCGCGATCAGCTCGACCGGCGAGCGGGTCTCGATCTCCTCGATGATGTGGCGCAGGTGCCGCTCGAGATAGTTGCCGGCGTTGACCGACAGCGTGGAATCGTCGACCGGCGCGCCGTCCGAGATCATCATCAGGATCTTGCGCTGCTCGGGCCGGCCGAGCAGGCGCTTGTGCGCCCAATCCAGCGCCTCGCCGTCGATGTTCTCTTTCAGCAGACCCTCGCGCATCATCAGGCCGAGGTTCTTCCGCGCACGGCGCCAGGGCGCGTCGGCGGACTTGTAGATGATGTGGCGGAGATCGTTGAGACGGCCGGGATTGGCCGGCTTGCCGGCGGCAAGCCACGCTTCACGCGATTGCCCGCCCTTCCAGGCGCGCGTGGTGAAGCCGAGAATCTCGACCTTGACGCCGCAACGCTCCAGCGTGCGGGCGAGGATGTCGGCGCAGGTCGCCGCCACCGTGATCGGGCGGCCGCGCATCGAGCCGGAATTGTCGAGCAGCAGCGTCACCACGGTGTCGCGGAACGTCGCCTCCTTCTCGTGCATGAAGGACAGCGGGTGATAGGGATCGGTCACCACGCGCGACAGCCGCGCGGGGTCGAGGATGCCCTCTTCGAGATCGAACTCCCAGGCGCGGTTCTGCTGCGCCATCAGCTTGCGCTGCAGCCGGTTGGCGAGGCGGGCGACGATGCCTTGCAGATGCGCCAGCTGCTTGTCGAGATAGGCGCGCAGGCGCTCCAGCTCGTCATGGTCGCAGAGGTCTTCAGCCGCGATGACTTCGTCGAATTTCGGCGCGAAGGCGTGGTATTCGGGCCCGCGCGGCTCGTTCTTGCCGTGCGCGTTCGGACGCGTCGCCTCGCCCGGAGTCTCGTCGTCGCCGAGCTCGCCGTCGTCGAACGTGTCTGACGTCGAGGCCTGCGCGCTTTCCATCGCGCTCTCGCTCATCTCCTCGCTCGACGCCTGCGCCTGGTCGGCGCTCATCTCCTGGGCGGCATCGGAATCGGGCGAGCCCTCGGCGCCGGACTGGTCGTTGTCGCCGTCGCGGTTTTCGTCGTCGTCGTCATTCTCTTCGCTGTCGGCGTTGCGCTCGTCGCCGAGCTCGAGCGCCGACAAGAGGTCATGCACGGCGTCGCCGAACCTGGTCTGGTCCTCGACCACGCCGTCGAGCCGGTCGAGGCGCTTGCCGATCTTGTCTTCGAGAATCGGCCGCCAGAGATCGACCATCTTCTTCGCAGCCGTCGGCGGCGCCATGCCGGTCAGGCGCTCGCGCACCAGCATCGCCAGCGCATCGGCCAGCGGCGCATCGGCGCGGTCGGTGATCTCGTCGAACTTGCCGCGATGGAAATGGTCGTCGAGCATCGCGGTGAGGTTTTTCGCAACGCCCGCCATGCGGCGCGCGCCGATCGCCTCCACCCTCGCCTGCTCGACCGCCTCGAACACGCCGCGTGCCTGCGGATTGCCCGGCATCAGCTTGCGATGCAGCTTCGGATCGTGACAGGCGAGCTTCAGCGCGATGGAATCGGCGTGGCCGCGCACGATGGCGGCGTCGCGCTTGGTCATCTTGCGCGCCGGCTCGGGCAGCCGTGCCTTGCCGGGCGCAAGGCCCGGCCGCTCGGCGGCAAAGGAGACCTCGAGCTCGGGCGATTTCGCGATCGCCTTCAGGCAGGAGGCGACCGAGCGCTTGAACGGCTCGGTCGGCGCTTCCTTGCTGTTACGGAATTTGGAATTGGATGATGATGTGCTCATAGCGACTTCGTAAACGAATGGCGCGTCACGCCGCCGGGATAGCCCTTGAGAGTGCCGAATTCCTCGTACCCGCAGGAACGATAGAAGCCCGGCGCCTGGAAACTCATCGTGTCGACATAGGCCTGGATCGCGCCATGCCGTCTCGCCTCATCCTCGATCGCCGCGATCAGCTTCGTCCCAAAACCCTTGCCGCGCTGCTTCTGGTCGATCCAGAAGTACTGGATGAACAGAACCGTGGCCCAGAGATGCCCGACGATGCCGCCGACGATCTTGCGGCGGTCCTTCAGTGAGACCGCGATGCTCCTGACCTTCTGCTTCCCAAAGTGCTCGTCGTTATAGGCGCCGAGCCCGGCGAGCACAGCCTTCTTGGTCGTCCCAATGGTGCGCTCGACGGTGATGGTGGCCATGGGTCAGCTGAGCGCCACGTTGACTGCCGATTCCGGCAGCTCCGCATTGAAGCAGCGCTGGTAGAACTCGGCGACCAGGGGACGCTCGAGCTCGTCGCACTTGTTGAGGAAGGTGACGCGGAAGGCGAAACCGATATCGCCGAAGATGTCGGCGTTTTCCGCCCAGGTGATCACCGTGCGCGGGCTCATCACCGTCGACAGATCGCCATTGGCGAACGCGTTGCGGGTGAGATCGGCGAGGCGCACCATCTTGTTGACGATGTCGCGACCTTCCTGGGTGCGATAGTGCTTGGCCTTCGCCAGCACGATCTCCACTTCCTCGTCGTGGCTGAGATAGTTCAGCGTAGTGACGATCGACCAGCGGTCCATCTGGCCCTGGTTGATCTGCTGGGTGCCGTGATAGAGGCCCGAGGTGTCGCCAAGGCCGACCGTGTTGGCGGTCGCAAACAGCCGGAAGGACGGATGCGGCTTGATCACCTTGTTCTGATCCAGGAGCGTCAGGCGGCCGGAGACTTCCAGCACGCGCTGGATCACGAACATCACGTCCGGACGGCCGGCGTCGTATTCGTCGAACACCAGCGCGACGTTGTGCTGGAGCGCCCAGGGCAGGATGCCGTCGCGGAATTCGGTGACCTGCTTGCCGTCGCGGACCACGATCGAGTCCTTGCCGACGAGGTCGATACGGCTGATGTGGCTGTCGAGGTTGACGCGCACGCAGGGCCAGTTCAGGCGGGCGGCGACCTGCTCGATATGGGTGGATTTGCCGGTACCGTGATAGCCGGTCACCATCACGCGGCGATTGCGGGCGAAGCCGGCGAGAATGGCGAGCGTGGTGGCGCGGTCGAAGCGGTAGTCGGAATCAACTTCAGGCACATGAGGATCGACTTCGGAATAGGCCGGCACTTCGAGATCGCTGTCGATCCCGAACACCTGGCGCACCGACACCTTCATGTCGGGCAAACCGGAAACTTCCTCAACTTTGGACATGGCGGCGGTCGTCATCAATCCTCCGAGGCCCCGGGCGATCCCGAGACCAGTTATTGCACGGTGGCTGCGGCTGGGTGCGTTTGCGAACCTATCAGAGACAACGTGCGGGCAGAAGCCCGCCCTCCAATCAAAGTTCCGTTGTCTTTTCATTTAGATAGGCAAGGAACGCGATTTTTGGAAGGCTGCCCTGCGAATCACGCTCGAATTTCGGGCGGGCCAGCTGGCCTGCCCACGCGAGTGGCACTTTTACCGCTTCTCCTTACTTATGTAGGGTCTGGACCGACGTAACCCCTCCCACCACGAAAGACGACGTGACGTCATTCCTCGATCCCTTCATCGCTTTCGTCTCGGCCCACGCGTGGCTGGCTTATCTGACCCTGTTCCTGGCAGCGCTTCTGGAAGCCGTTCCGGTGGTGGGATCGGTGGTCCCGGGCTCGACCATTATCCTGGCGCTCAGCGCCCTGATCCCGGGCGGCGAGCTGAAACTCGGCTGGGTGCTGCTGGCGGCCGCGCTCGGGGCCGTGCTGGGTGACGGCTCGGCCTACTGGATCGGGCACCGGCAGCAGCGCGAGATCCTCAACACCTGGCCGCTGACCAATTATCCGCGCGTGGTCGAGGAGAGCGAAAGCTTCTTCCACCGCTTCGGCACCTGGGCCGTGTTCTTTGCCCGCTTCGTGCCGCCGATCCGCGCATTTGTCCCGGTCACGGCCGGCGCGCTTGGGATGCCCCCTGCCCGCTTCTACGCGATCAACATCCCGGCGATCCTGGTCTGGGCCCCCGCGCATGTGCTGCCGGGCGTGCTGGCGGTGTCGGCCCTGCACGAATATGCCGGGCTGCCGCACCATGAGCACGTCGGCAAGCATATCTGGATGCTCGCCGTGATCGGCGGTGCGATCATGCTGAGCGTGACGGTTTGGATCTATCGTCGGCGGAGCGGTGGTGGTGTCGCGGCGGCCAAGCCGCGGGTCTGATTAGCTTTGGCTGCCACGGCGGACGGAGGTGCGCTCCCTCCCCCGCTTGCGGGGGAGGGTTGGGGGGGAGGGTGCATCCACAATCGAGAACCCCCAAGAGGAGGGAGCCCTCACCCGCGCCTCCGGAGCGACCTCTCCCGCAAGCGGGAGAGGTTAGGACCCGCCCGTCCGCCGCCCCGGCGCGGGTCCAACGTACCGCGCGCGCGGGCGGATCAGCTTGCCGAACTGCAATTGCTCGCTGGCGTGCGCAATCCAGCCGACGCTGCGGGCCATCGCAAACAGCGCGAGCTCGCTGCCTGCAGGCAGGCGCAGGGCATGCACGAGGACGGCGAGCGCATAGTCGATATTGACGAATTCGCCGGTCGCCTCGGCGATCCGCTCCGGCACTTCGCGCGTGAATTTGCGCGGCGCGCCGGCGCGCGACAGCGCATTCAGCAGCGATTGCGCGCGGGGATCGCCGCGCTTGTAGACGCCATGGCCGAAGCCGGCGAAGCGCTCGCCGAGCGCGACGCGTTCGCGCACCACGGGAGCGACATCGCGGTCGACCAGCGTTTTCACCAGTTGCGAAGCCAGCACGCCGGCGCCGCCATGCTTGGGTCCCTTCAGCGCGGCGAGGCCGGCGATGACGGCGTCGTAGAGATTGAGGCCGGTCGAGGCCGCGCAGCGCGCGGTGAAGGTCGAGGCGTTCAGTTCATGATCGGCGAGCAGAACGAGCGCGCGGCGGATCAGATCGGGCGCGTGCTTGTTGTCCGCCGCCCAGACGCGCGCGACCTGCTGGTGCAGCGGCTCGGCCGAGGCTTCCGCATTGAGCATGGTCGCAACCAGCAGGCGGACGATGCGCGCGCCGACCATGGCGCGGCCATCGGGAGCGCGGGTGAAGGCGCGGGGATCGGCGCTCGCGGCGAGCGCCAGCACGGCGATGGCGCGGTCGATCGGCGCAGCGCGGCGCGCGGCGCCTGCGATCGTGCGCATCTCCTCGGATATCTCGGGCTGATTGTCAGGCGCAAACGGATCGACGCCGGAAACGTCCCAGAGCAGCGTCGCCGTGTGCTCCAGCGTGTCGTTCTCGGCGAGGTCGACGCAATTGACGCCCCGATAGATCGCGCCCTCCTCGGTGATGGTCGAGATCTCCGTGTCCATGACCGGCAAGTCGGCATCGAAGCTGCGCAGCCCGCGCGGCTCCGGCGACGGCACCCGGCGCTCCTTCAGGGCGCGGACGTCCTCGGCGCGGTAGCGGTTCTTGCGCGAATCCGGCGTCGGCTCGGAGCGGATCAGGCCGCGGCTGACATAGGCGTAGAGCGTGGCCGGCGAGATCGCGAGTTCGGCGGCCGCCTCCCGGGCGGAGAGGTAGAGCTCATCAGAATTTTTCATATTGATTTATGTAATCAAGATTGATCAATCTGTCGAGAGGCCCGACTTTTGACCTGCGTAGAACAGGAGATTTGGGCCATGAACATCCACCTCACCAAAAGTCAGATCGGGCTGGACGGCGTTCCCGCGGCCGAGACCGTGCTGAGCCATGTCGACGGCGAGCGCGGCGAGCTGATCATCGCCGGCGAGCATGTCGGCCGGCTGGCCGCCAAATCGAGCTTTGAGGGCGTCACCGCCCGGCTCTGGAACGGCGCCAGCAAGACCTCGCTGAGCGAGGCCAATGTGCGGGCGAGCCTGGGCGCCGCACGCGAACGCGCCTTCGCGCGGCTCGCCGAGCTGCTGCCGGCGACGCACGGCATGGGAATCGTCGACGGGTTTCGCGCGGCCGTCGCGGGCCTTCGCGCCGAGCACGGGCTGGAGCATGAGGCGACCATCGTCGGCGCCTTTCCGGTGATATCAGGCGCGCTGGTCCGGCGCGCCAAGGGGCTCGATCCGGTCGCGCCCGATCCAAGCGCGAGCCACGCCGCCGACACGCTGCGCATGCTGCATGGGCGCGCGCCGGCAACGCGCGAGGTCACGGCGCTGGATGCCTATCTCGTCACCGTCTGCGACCACGGCATGAACGCCTCGACCTTCACCACGCGCGTGGTGGCCTCGACCCAGGCCGATCTGTTCGCAGCCGTCACCGCCGGCTATTGCGCACTGACCGGTCCCTTGCATGGCGGCGCACCGGAGCCGGTGCTGGAAATGCTCGATGCGATCGGCTCGCGCGAGCGGATCCAGCCCTGGGTGGATGCCGCGCTCGCACGCGGCGAGCGGATGATGGGTTTTGGTCATCGCGTCTATCGCGTGCGCGATCCGCGCGCCGACGTGCTGAAGACCGCGATCGAGGCCCTGGCCTCCAACGGCGCCGACCTGCCGTTTGCCGGCGAGGTCGAGGCCTATATCCGCGCAGCGCTGCGCAAGAAGAACCCGGACCGGCCGCTGGAGACGAATGTGGAGTTCTTCACCGCGATCCTGCTCGATGCGCTGGCGATTCCAAGGCAGGCGTTCACGCCGATCTTCGCGGTGGCGCGCGCCGCCGGCTGGACCGCGCATGCGCGCGAGCAGCAGCGCACCGGGCGGCTGATCAGGCCGAGCTCGTCTTATGTGGGGGCGGTGCCGGAGGCCTAGGGCCAGTAGCTTTGAACGGAATGATGACGACGGAGTGGTTCACTCCGTCGTCGTCCCGGCGAAGGCCGGGACCCATACCGCGTGATCTATCGATAGTGGGAGGTGGGAGTACCGCGGGAAGACGTCTTCACTGCGAGTCTTCGCCAAACCACTCCCTGGGGTTATGGGTCCCGGCCTTCGCCGGGACGACATCGAGAGTTTGGCTGCGACCGTCAGACTCTCGGAGGACGACGACCGCAAGAGGCCCTACGCCTCCCGCACCACCGTCTTCAGATAATTATACGCCTTGATGATCTCGATCAGGCGGTCTTCGGTCGAGCGGTCGCCGCCGTTGGCGTCGGGGTGGTGCTGCTTCACCAGCGCCTTGTACTTGCTCTTGACGTCGGCGAGCGTGGCACTGGGGCCGAGGCCCATGACCTGGAGCGCCTTGCGCTCGGCGTTCATCACCTTGCGCGTCTCGGCCTTGGGCTGGGCGTCCGGACCCTTCCGCCAGTTGGCGCGGCCATTGATCTCGCTGAACATGCTGAACGGATCGGACGCCATGTCGATATCGGCTTCCGCACCCTTCTTGCCGCCATTGGCGCCCATCTTCCAGGTCGGGCGGTGGCCGGTCAGCGCATCCTTCTGGTAGCGCGCGACGGCGTCGGCATTCATGCCGGAGAAGAAATTGTAGTTCTGGTTGTACTCGCGCACGTGATTGAGGCAGAAGTGCCAGTACTCGCGCTGGTTCTCACGCCCCTTCGGCGCGCGGTGTGCGCCCTTGTTCTGGCATCCGGCCCATTCGCACGCGACCGCGGTGTCGCGCGGCTTCACCTCGGGCTGCTTGCCCCGCGGCTTGACGCGGATGGAGTCGAAGAACTTTGATGAATCGATCGGCATGGCTGACTTTGACTACGCAATGCAAAAACCTTCAAGTCTTGACATTGCAATTAGCTGCGAACCCGGCAAATAACGGAGTGCGACCTCTGCACCTGAATGGCACACACATG
The DNA here is from genome assembly GCF_000011365.1 of Bradyrhizobium diazoefficiens USDA 110. Lineage (GTDB taxonomy): Bacteria > Pseudomonadota > Alphaproteobacteria > Rhizobiales > Xanthobacteraceae > Bradyrhizobium > Bradyrhizobium diazoefficiens. Next base: position 180,278 of record NC_004463.1, read on the forward strand.
GTTATGAGCGACATTATCAGCAACAAGTTGCAGGAAGCTTTCACGCCGGAAAGCCTGCAGGTTGTCGACGAGTCACATCTGCATGAGGGCCATGCCGGCCATCGGCCCAGCGGCGAGACGCACTTTCGCGTTTATATTGTGTCTCAAGCCTTCAAAGGGAAGAGCCGGGTCGATCGCCACCGCATGATAAATGCGGCGCTGGCCGCGGAACTCTCCGGCAGCGTGCACGCGCTCGCCATCCACGCGCAGGCGCCGGGGGAAAATTAGCTCGGTCATTCCGGGGCGGCTCAAAGAGCCGAACCCGGAATCTCGAGATTCCGGGTTCGATGCTTCGCATCGCCCCGGAATGACTGAGGGCTTAGAACGACGTCCCCGCCCTTCTCGGCTTGGCTTCTTCCATCTCGGCCTCGCGCGGCACCGGTGAAATACGGAGCGCGGTGATGCGGTTGCGTTCGCGGCGCAGGACGCGGAAGCGGAAGCCGTGGAACGTGAAGCTCTGGCCGCGATCGGGGATCGAGCGCGCCTCGTGGATGACGAGGCCGGCGACCGTGGTTGCCTCTCCATCGGGCAGATGCCAGTCCATGGCGCGGTTGAGATCGCGGATCGGCACCGAGCCGTCGACCACGACCGAGCCGTCCGGCTGGGCGCGCACGCCGGCGACCACGACGTCGTGCTCGTCGGAGATGTCGCCGACGATCTCTTCCAGAATGTCCTCCAGCGTCACGAGACCTTCGACTTCGCCGTACTCGTCGACGACGAGCGCGAAATGGGTCTTGCGGCGGCGGAACGCCTTGAGCTGCTCGGACACCGGGCGCATCTCCGGCACGAACCAGGGCGGCAGCGCGATGGTGGAGACGTCGATGCGCGAAGTGTCGCCTTCGGAGGCGCGGATCGCGCGCAAGAGATCCTTGGCGTGGAGCACGCCGATGATGTTTTCCGGCTTCTCGCGCCAGAGCGGAATGCGGGTGTATTCGGTCGCCAGCACCTCGCGCAGCAGCTCCTCCGGCGGCAGGTCGGCGTTGATCATCATCATCTCGGTGCGATGGATCATGACGTCGGAAACCTGGAGCTCGCGCAGGTCGAGCAGGCCGCCGAGCATGTCGCGGTCCTGCTTCTCGAACTTGCCCTCGTGATGCAACAGGTCGACCGCGCCGCGCAGGCGCTCGGTCGGCGACAGGATGGCTTGGTGCTCGCCGGCAAGGCCGAACAGGCGCATCAAGAGGCGCACGATGACTTCGACGATCTTGAGGAGCGGCCCCAGCACATACATGGTCAGCCGCATCGGGCGCGCGACCGCAAGCGCCATGCGGTCGGGCGCGTTGATGGCGATGGTCTTGGGCAGCACCTCGGCGAAGATCACCACCAGCGCGGTCATCACGCCGGTGGCGTAGAGCACGCCGACATCGCCGAACCAGGACGTGAAGATGGCGGTGGCGAGCGCGGAGGCGCCGATATTGGCGATGTTGTTGCCGAGCAGCAGAGCACCGATCAGGCGCTCGCGCATGTCGAGCAATTGGGATACGACGTCGGCGTCGTGATTACCCTGCTTGGAGAGCCGCAGCATGCTGGCGCGCGAGGCGCCGGTCAGCGCGGTCTCGCTCGCCGCGAAGAACGCCGAGACCAGGAGGCAGAGGACGACGATGGTGAATCCGAGCCAGTCCATGCACCACTCGAGTTTCTTGTCTTGACGCGTTTTCCTTGCGCGAACCGGTCCCCACTTCGCTCGAAAACGCTTTCACGAAATTCAGCCGCGCATCAGGCCTTCTGCGCGAGCTTCTCTTTCAGGAAGTCGCGCACCGGGGCCGGCTCGACGTCCTTTGCGATCACGGCGCGCCCGACCGCCTCCAGCAGGATGAAGGTGAGCTTGCCGCGCTTGACCTTCTTGTCCTGCGCCATCAGGGCCATCAGCGCGTCGGCATCGGCAAGCCCTTCCTGCGAAAAGCCCGCGATGTCCTGCAAGCGGGTCGGCAGGCCGGCCTCGATGAGATGCCGCTCGACGCGCGCCGCGTCGGCCTCGCCGATCATGCCGAGCTTGGCCGAGAACTGCGCCGCTAGCGTCATGCCGATCGCGACGCCCTCGCCGTGGAACAGACGGTCGGAGAAGCCGGTCGCAGCTTCCAGCGCGTGACCAAAGGTGTGGCCGAGATTGAGCAGCGCGCGTTCGCCGGTTTCGCGCTCGTCGCGCGAGACGATTCCGGCCTTGGCACGGCAGGAGGTGGCGATCGCGTGCTCGCGCGCTGATCCGCCCTTGAAGATGTCGGAATGGTTCTTTTCCAGCCAGGTGAAGAAGGCCTCATCGCCGAGCACGCCGTATTTGGCGACCTCGGCATAGCCGGCGTGGAACTGGCGCGGCGACAGCGTGTCGAGCACGGCGGTGTCGGCGATGACCAGCACCGGCTGGTGGAAGGCGCCGAGCAGATTCTTGCCCTGCGGCGAGTTGATGCCGGTCTTGCCGCCGACGCTGGAATCGACCTGCGCCAGCAGCGAGGTCGGCACCTGCACGAAATCGACGCCGCGGCGCAGGATCGCGGCGGCAAAGCCGGCGAGATCGCCGACCACACCGCCGCCGAGCGCGATGACGAGATCGTTGCGCTCGATCTTCGCGGCGATCAGGGCTTCGCTGACCTTTTCCAGGCCGGCATAGGTCTTGGAGATCTCGCCTTCCTCGACGACGATGCGCGACGTCGGGATGCCGGCGGCCGCGAGCGATGCTTCGGTCGGCTCGAGCCAGTGCTTTGCAACGGTACGGTCGGTGACAACAGCCGTGCGCACGCCGGGGCGCAGCGCTGCGACCCGTTCGCCGAGCGAGGCCAGCACGCCGCGGCCGATGACGATGTCATAGGCGCGATCGCCGAGCGCGACGTCGACGTTGACGGGATCGGAATGCTTCAACGGCGCAGTCATCGTACGGCACTCGCAACGTCGGCAGGTGGTTGGGCGGCCTGTTCGCCGCAGAGATGGGCGCGCAGCGTCTCGATACACTCCTCGACGATCTTGTCGTGCGGCACGTCGCGCGAGGCGATGGTGAGGTCGGCATGGCTGTAGACCGGCTCGCGCTCGGTGAGCAGGCGCGTCACGGTTCCCTCGGGGTCGGCGGTCTGGAGCAACGGGCGGTCGGCGCGGCGGCGGACGCGGCGCATGATGACGTCGTGGTCGGCCTTGAGCCAGATCGAGACCGCCTTGGCCGCGATGCGCGCACGCGTCTCCTCGCGCATGAAGGCGCCGCCGCCGGTCGCCAGCACCACCGGGCCGCCGTCGAGCAGGCGCGCGATCACGCGGGCCTCGCCGTCGCGGAAATGGCCCTCGCCATGGCGCTCGAAAATCTCCGGTATGGTCATGCCGGCCGCCGCCTCGATCTCGGTGTCCGCGTCGACGAAGGGCAGCTTGAGCCGGGCCGCCATGCGGCGGCCGATGGTGGATTTACCCACCCCCATCATGCCGACGAGCACGATCGAGCGCGCCCCGAGCGCCGACAGGATGTCGGCCTCAGGCGATGCTTGTATCGGCAACGCGGCGTCGGACATGGGTCTCGCTCTGGATCTCGCTCTGGGTCTCGCTCGATCTGCCGCCAAAAGCGGCCTGCTTTGGCCACCTATACGACCCCAAAGGGGGCCTCGCCAGAGGACTCTTGCCACGAAACGGCGAACATGTTGGATGATTTCATTGGTTAATTTGCCTGCCAAGTCCCCTACAGAGACCCCAGACCGATGCCCAGCCTGTTCCGCTTCCTGACGGTCGTCGCCGTGATCGCCGGCATCGTCTATGGCGTGATTTTCGCGCTGGCGAACTTCGTCAATCCGAAGCCGCGGGAAATGTCGGTGACGATCCCGCCGGATAAGTTTCTCAAGAAATAGGGGTTAGCCTCCAGGGCATGCGTGCAAAGCCCTCAGACGCCAAGCTCACCGGCCTGTTCCTCGACATGCTCGCGGCGGAACAGGGCGCCGGCCCCAATACGCTCGATGCCTACCGCCGCGACCTCACGGACTTCTCCGAGTTTCTGGGCCGCGTCGGCCACAGTTTTGCGGACGCCGAAACTCAAACGCTGCGCGACTATCTCGCCGATCTCGACACGCGTGGCTTCAAATCCACCAGCGTCGCGCGGCGGCTGTCGGCGATGCGGCATCTCTACCGCTTCCTGCTGAACGAGCGGATTCGCGGCGACGATCCCGCCGCGATCCTGTCCGGCCCGAAACGCGGCCGCGGCCTGCCAAAGGTGCTGTCGATCGCGGATGTCGACCGCATGCTCCGCCGCGCCAGGGAATTGAGCGAGGCGGAGGATGCCTCGCCCTCGAAGCGGCTGCGCGCCTTGCGGCTCTATTGCCTGCTCGAGGTGCTGTACGCCACGGGCCTGCGCGTCTCCGAGCTGGTGGCGCTGCCGCGCACGGCGGCCAAGCGCGACGCCCGCATGATCGTGGTGCGCGGCAAGGGCAACAAGGAGCGACTGGTGCCGCTGAACGAGGCCTCGCGGCAGGCGATGGCGGATTATCTCGCCGCGACCGAAGCCGCGAAATCCGACAAGAAGACCGGCGTTGCCGCCTCGAAATGGCTATTCCCCTCCTTCGGCGAGAGCGGGCACCTGACCCGGCAGCATTTCGCCCGCGACCTCAAGGAGCTCGCGGTCGCCTCCGGGCTTCAGGCCCGGCTGGTCTCCCCGCACGTGCTGCGCCACGCCTTTGCCAGCCACCTCCTGCACAACGGCGCTGACTTACGCATCGTGCAGACCCTGCTCGGCCACACCGACATCTCGACCACCCAGATCTACACCCATGTGGTCGAGGAGCGGCTGAAGAGCCTGGTGCGCGACCTGCACCCGCTGGCGGAGAAGTAGGCCTGCCGCAGCCGAAACCGCCTTGACTTCGGCCACATCTCCGCAGAAAGAGCCGTGGCCTCACGATTGAATTGGCGGGCTGCCCAGAAGCCCACAAGCCAACTCATTGAAGAGGCTACACTTCTTTCCGCAGGTCCGAAATCGCTTCGCCGCCTCGCCCCGTCCTCCCTATATTGAGTTGATGCAAGACCAGATGCGCAGCTATCTCGACTTCGAAAAGCCCGTCGCCGAGCTCGACTCCAAGGTCGACGAGCTGCGGACGCTCGCGGCCTCCGGGACCGACATCACCGACGAGATCGGGCGGATCGAGGACAAGGCGGCGCAGGCGCTGGCCGACCTCTATACGAACCTGTCGCCGTGGCAGAAGACGCTGGTCGCGCGCCATCCGCAGCGGCCGCATTTCAACGACTTCATCAAGGGCCTGATCACCGAATTCACCCCGCTCGCCGGCGACCGCAAGTTCGGCGAGGACGAGGCCCTGGTCGCCGGCTTCGGCCGCTTCCGCGGTGAGCCGATCTGCGTGATGGGCCAGGAAAAGGGCGATTCCACCGAGAGCCGCATCCGGCACAATTTCGGCATGGCGCGGCCCGAGGGCTATCGCAAATGCGTGCGGCTGATGGAGATGGCCGAGCGATTCGGCCTGCCGGTGCTGTCGCTCGCCGATTCCGCCGGCGCCTATCCCGGCATCGGCGCCGAAGAGCGCGGCCAGGCCGAGGCGATCGCGCGCTCGACCGATGCGTGCCTGTCGCTGGGCGTGCCGAACGTCGCCATCATCACCGGTGAAGGCATGTCGGGCGGCGCCATCGCGATCACCACCGCCAACCGGGTGCTGATGCTGGAGCACGCGATCTACAGCGTGATCTCGCCGGAGGCCGCCTCCTCCATCCTCTGGCGCGACGGCACCAAGGCGCAGGAAGCCGCCAACAACATGAAGATCACCGCCCAGGACATGCTCCGCTTCGGGGTGATCGACAGCATTTTGAAGGAGCCGGTCGGCGGCGCCCACCGCGACCCCGCCGCCATGATCGCCACCACGGGCGAGGCCATCGCCAAGGCGTTTGACGAGCTCCGCGGCCTCGACGGCGACGCCATCCGCAAGCAGCGTCGGCAGAAATTCCTCGATATCGGCCGGAAACTGGGCTGATTCGGGCGGCCTCGACGTCGTCATTCCGGGGCGATGCGAAGCAGCGAACCCGGAATCTCGAGATTCCGGGTCCGCCCTTCGGGCGCCCCGGAATGACGGTTGGAGCCCGGTAACCCCGCATTAACCCTTTTTTTGCCCAAATCGGCGATCTGAGTCCCAATTGGGCCGGAAGGCCCAAGTAAGGCCCAAAGTCGCGTCCATTTAGTCTCTGTTGACCATGCTACTGGGCCAACGGGCTCGTGATCCCCGCTCGGGTTGCGACCACATGACCCAGAGGTTAGAATTTTAATCAATGGCTTCAGGGCATAAGCGCTGGAGCGTGGTTTGAAAAAGCCCGTCACGACGGGTCCGGATCTCCGGTCGGATCATGCTCCAAAGAATTGGGGTTCGCGCTCTCTGCCCGGCACGGTGTGGGGTCCATCTTGATTTCTCGTTCGCTTGCTCGCGCGCTCTTGGCTTCGGTTGCGCTGCTGACGGCCAGTGTCCTGCTGGCCGGCTGCGACACCGACCAGGTTTCGCTCGCGACCAACGCCAAGGCCAACCAGCCGGTGCCGCCAAAGCTTCTCGCCGCGATGGTCGAGAAGGACATGGATCTGCAGTCCCCGATCCTGGTCCGCCTGTTCAAGCAGGAAGCCGAGCTCGAAGTCTGGAAGCAGACCCGCAACGGCCAGTTCGCGCTGCTCAAGACCTATCCGATCTGCCGCTGGTCGGGCGATCTGGGTCCGAAGGTGCGCGAAGGTGACCGCCAGGCGCCGGAAGGATTCTACTCGATCAATCCGGGCCAGATGAATCCGCAGTCGGCCTATTACCTCTCGTTCAACACGGGCTATCCGAACGCGTTCGACAAGGCTTTGGGCCGTACCGGCTCGCAGCTGATGGTGCATGGCGATTGTTCTTCGCGCGGCTGTTACGCCATGACGGACGAGCAGATCGCGGAGATCTATTCGCTCGGCCGCGAGTCCTTCTTCGGCGGCCAGAAGGCGTTCCAGCTGCAGGCCTATCCGTTCAAGATGACGCCGGTGAACATGGCCAAGCACCGGAACAATCCGAACATGCCGTTCTGGAAGATGATCAAGGAAGGCTATGATCATTTCGAGGTGACGCGGCAGGAGCCGAAGGTCGATTTCTGCGAGAAGAAGTACGTCTTCGACGCGGCGAAGACGCCCGATGCCAAGCGCGATCCGGTGTTCGACGCCTCGGCAAAGTGCCCGGCCTATGTGATCCCCGAGGACATCGCGAGCGCCGTGCGCGAGAAGGACGCGCGCGACCAGGCCGAGTACGCCAAGCTCGTCGCCAAGGGCACGCCGGTGGCGCGCATGAACACCGGCATCGACGGCGGCATGAACAAGATCTTCGCCGCCAAGATTCCGGAAGGCTCGACCGGCCTGTCGGAGGGCGCCGAAGGCACCACGCTGCAGATGCTGGCAATGGCGAAGGCGCCGGGCACGATCCCCGGCCACGTCAATCCGCCGAAGCCGAATTTCGACGCGGCCGCTCCCTCGCCGCAGGAAGAGCCGGTCGTCGCCGTCAGCGCGCCCGCGACCAGCACCCGCGTCGCGGCCGCAGCGCCCGCCGAGAAATCCCAAGAGAAATCGCAGGGCGGCGGCTTCTTCTCCAACCTCGGCCGCAAGATGGGCCTCGGCACCGCCGACACGACGGCGACCGCTTCGGCTCCGCCGGCGACCGCCTCCGTGGCCCCGGCCACAACGTCCACGACGCCGCCGACGGCAGCGTCCAGGCTGAAGGCCGCAGTCACCCGGTTCGTGCCGGGACATGACAAGTCCAAGGATGCAGCGAAGGACGCGCCGAAGCCGGCTGTGGCCGCCGCCAAGCCGGCAGAGCCGGTGAAGCCCGACACGCGCCTCGCCGCAACGCGTCCTGCGCTGAAGCCGTCGGTGTCGGATGGTGCGGGTGACAGCGGCCAGATGGCAGGCGCGGCACCGGTCGTGTCGTCGAACTCGTTCGACAGCCGGTTTGGGGCGGTGAAGTAAGCGCGCGGCCTCTCCGCGCGTTCTCTCCGGTCTATTCCAGCCTGACGCCGTCATTCCCCGCGAAGGCGGGGAATCCAGCATTCCAGAGGCACCAATTAGCGATCGAGAAGCCGCGGCGTACTGGATGCTCCGCCTTCGCGGGGCATGACAGGTGAGGTGGGACGAGAGTACCGCGCCTCACTCGCAGGTGAGCAGCGCTACCTTACGGCGCCAGATACCGCAGCAGTTCCGGATTGCCCCTCACCTCGCCCGCCTCGCCCTGCAGCGCGACCCTTCCGCGGTCAAGCACGTAGGCGTAGTCGGCGACGCGCAGCGCGAGGTCGAGGTGCTGCTCGACGATGATGACGGCGATCTCTTTCGCGAGCTCGATCAGGCGCTCGGTGATCTCCTCGATGACGCCGATCCAGACGCCTTCGGTGGGCTCGTCGAGCAGCAGCAGTTTTGGATCCCCTAACATGGCACGGCCGATGGCGAGCATCTTGCGCTCGCCGCCGGAGAGCGTGCCGGCGGGCTGGTCGAGGCGCTGGCCGAGCTTCGGGAAGATGCTCAGCACGTGATCGACTGCGTCGGCCTTGCTGCTCGCGAGCGAGCCGACCGCGAGATTGTCGCGCACCGACAGGCGCGCGAACACCGAATGCTCCTGCGGGACGTAGCCGATGCCGGCGCGCACGCGTTCCTGGGTCGCGCGGCGGCTGATGTCGCGGCCGTCGAAGGCAACCTCGCCCTTCCACGCCGGCAGCTCGCCGACGATGGTCTTCATCAGCGTGGTCTTGCCGGCGCCGTTGCGCCCGAGCACGGCGACGCCGCCGCGCCAGGGGATGCCGAGGTTGACGTCGAACAGGACCTGGCTGCGGCCATAGCCGGCGTCGAGATGCTTGATGTCCAAAAATTCAGGCACGGCGCAGATAGATCTCCTGGACGGATTTGTTGGCCTGGATCTCGGACACGGTGCCTGACGCCAGCACCTTGCCCTGGTCGAGCACGGTCAGGCGATCGCAGATGTCGCGGATGAAATCGAGATCGTGCTCGACGATGACGAGCGAGCAATGTTTCTTGATCGGCTGGAGCAATTCGCCGGTGACGCGGCGCTCCTCGAGGCTCATGCCGCCGGTCGGCTCGTCCAGCAGCAGAAGCTTTGGTTTTCCGGCAAGCGCCATCGCGATCTCCAGCCATTGCTGCTGGCCGTGCGACAGCGCCGCCGCCGCGTCGAAGGCGCGGTCGGCGAGGCGGAACTGCGTCAGCATGGTCATGACCTGGTCGTGCAGCGCGCCGCGCGTGCGCGAGAACACGAGGTCGAGCAGCGAGGATTGCGCCTGGAGCGCGAGCAGGATGTTGTCGTACAGCGTCAGCGTCGGCAGCACGCTCGTGATCTGGAATTTCAGGCTCATGCCGGCGCGGGCGCGCTCGGTCGGCGTGAACGCGGTGATGTCGGTGTTGACAAAACTCACCTTGCCCTGCGTCGGCACCTCGGCGCCGGCAATGCACTTCATCAGCGTGCTCTTGCCGGAGCCGTTCGGGCCGATCAGGCCGTGAAACTCGTTCTCGCCGACGGTGAGGGCTGCGCCGTCGAGCGCGGTGAGCTTGCCGAAGATCTTCTTGATGCCGGCGGCCTCAAGGAGCGGCATTGCGCTTCTCCTTTGGGTTCGCACCGAAGCTGCCGACACGCTCGCGCTCGCCCAGCACGAAGCTGATCAGGCCGAGCGGCCGGAACAGGATCACGAGCAGCAGCAGCAAGCCCAGGATGATAGGCCAGATGTCACGATAATTGTCGGACAGCCAGAAGCTGACGCCTTCGACGATGATCGCGCCGATGACCGCGCCGATCAGCGTGCCGGAGCCGCCGAACAGCACATAGAGCACCACCTGTGTCGAGACGACGACGCCGACCATGTTGGGCCAGACGAAACCTTCGTGGAAGGCATAGAGGCTGCCGGCAAGGCCGGCGACGCCGCCGCCGATGGTGAAGATGATCGCTTTCAGATGCTGCGCCTTGTAGCCGAAGAAGGCGATACGCTGCTCGTTCTCGCGCAGCCCCGCCAGCGCGAGGCCAAACTGCGAGCGCACCAGGAAGCGGCAGAGCAGGTAGACTACGACGAGGATGCCGAGCACGAGATAGTAGAAGGCGGGCCCTTCCGAGAATTCGTAACCACCGAGCGTCATCGGCGCGATCGAGGGAATACCGTTCTGGCCGCCGAGATAGTACCAGCCGCGCGCGAGGCGGTCGGCGGCGTAGGAGCCGGTGAGCGTGCCCAGCGACACGAAGATCACGCTGGAGGGATGCCGTCCCAGCAGCAGGAAGCCGCCGAGCAGCAGCGCGAAGGTGAGGCCGATGATGGTGCCCGCGGGGAGCACCAGGAAGATGTTGGTGATGTCGAGGTCGCGCGCGAGCAGCGCCACGCCATACCCGGCCGAGCCGAAGAACAGGGCCTGGCCAAAGCTCATGATGCCGGCATAGCCCCAGACCAGATCGAACGACAGGGCGAACAGCGCGAGGATGATCACGCGCGTCGCGAACACCGTGAGATAGTCCTGCAGCACCAGCGGCGCGAGCAGCGCGGCGACGAGCACCACGCCCTCCACGATCGGCAGGACTCTTCGTCCCGCCGCGACCTGTCCCGCCGCTTCGCGTTCAGCCATCGCATCGTCCGCTTCGTCGCCGGCGATGGCTTCCCTTACCACACTCATCGACTTCGGCATTCCGCCTCAGCATTCCTTGGGATCGACGAGCCCGTCGCTGCGTCCGACGATCTCGTAGTTTCCGCCCTTGGCGACCGCGGTGTACATCTTCATCTTGCAGTGCCGCTTGCCCGGCACCATTTCGGCAGGTCCGCCGGGACCTTCGGCGATCTTGGCGTGGTCGAGCGCGGCGGCGACCGACTCGCGGTCGAGCTTGCCCGCTTCTTTCACCGCCGCTTCCCACAGCTTGAGGCCGCGATAGGTGCCGGTGGCGGCGCTGCCGGCGGCGAACAGGAAGTTGCCCGGAAAATCCTTCTCGTAGGCCGCCTGGATTTTTGCGTCGAACGGGTTCTCCTTGGTCAGCACCTTGAAATAGTCGAGACAGCTCGCGAGGCCCTCGATCTCGCTCGCCTGATTGATGTTGAGCGTGTTCTCGTCATAGTAGACGCAGGCGAGACGGCCGCCGTTCTTGAGGAAGCCCGCTTCGTAGAGCTGCTTGAAGAACGGGCCGACGCCGGGCGGAATGACGGTGTTGAAGACGACGTCGACCTTGTTGGAGATGATGCGGTTGACGGTCGAGGAGAAGTCGACCTGGTCGAGTGGATAGTACTCCTCGAACACGACCTCACCGCCGTTGGATTCGATCACCTTGCGGGCATAGACGTTGAGCGTATGCGGCCAGACATAGTTGGCGCTCGGCAGCGCGAATTTCTTGCCGCCGTTCTTGATCAGCCAGGGTATGAACTCGTCGCATTGCTGCGCCGGCGTCGGGCCGGTGCAGAACAGATAGGGCGTGCACTCCTTGCCTTCGTAGAGCTGCGGATAGATGTAGAGCGTCTTGCCGCGCGCCACGATCGGGTCCTTGATCGCGTTGCGCATCGAGGAGGTGATGCCGCCCAGCACCATGTCGACCTTGTCGCGCTGGATCAGCTTGCGCACGTTGCCGACCGCGACGGATTCGTTCGACGCGGTGTCCTCGATATAGAGCTCGAGCGGACGGCCGAGCATGCCGCCGGCGGCGTTGATCTCCTTGATCACCATTTTTGCGACGTTGGCGTCGGCATTGCCGGCGTACGCAATTGGGCCCGTTAGATCTGTGGCGATGCCGACCTTGATCGGGGCTTCGGCCGCATTGGCCCAGGGGGCCGGGATTACCCAGCTGCCGACGCCGGTCGCGACCGCGCCCGACGCAAAGGCGAAATTGGAGAGGAAGCGGCGGCGTGAGAGCTGCGTACGATCGAACATATGACTAAACCCCTTTGCCAGCGATGAGGCCCTGCGGCCGGAATTTGATGAAGATAATGGCGAGCACAAAGACGAGGACGTCGGCGACGACGGGCGCCATCACCCAGGGCAGCGCGGCACTCAGCGTGCCGATGACGCCGGCACCCGCCACCGGCCCGATGAAGGAGCCGACGCCGCCGACCATGACCGCGACAAAGCCCTGGATCAGGAAGCGCAGGCCGAGATCGGCGAACAGGCTGAAGACAGGCACGATCAGCGCGCCGGCAAGGCCGGCGAGCGCCGCGCCGAAGGCAAAGGTGGCGCCATAGATCAGCGGCGTGGAGATGCCGGAGGCGCGCGCCAGCGAGGGATTTTCCAGCGTGGCGCGGACGCGCAGGCCGAAGCTCGTGCGAGAGAGCAGGAGATAGCAGCCACCCATCACCAGCAGCGTGATGACGATGATGGTGAAGCGCCATGCCGAGATGTGCATCGCGCCGATGTCGATCGAGCCGCCGATCGGCTCGGGCACGGTGAGATAGAAGCCGCCGATCAGGCCGCGCACGGATTCGCGGATGATCAGGCCGAGCGCATAGGTGCCGAGCATCGCCACGATCGGCGCGGCGTAGAAGCGGCGGATGATCAGCGCCTCCAGCACAAAGCCGAGCGCGCCGACCACGAAGGGCGCCGCGACCATGCCGGCCCAGATCGGCAGGCCCCCGGCGTAGGCGAGATAGGTGATGTAGGCCCCGAGCAGGACGAACTCTCCTTGCGCGAAGTTGAAGATGCCCATCATGCTGGCGATGATCCCGAGCCCCAGCACGATCAGGACGATGATCGCGCCAAAGCTCAGGATCTCGAACGCCGCGACGAACGCGTTAGCCATTTGGTGCTGTTCCGTCCGTCTGCATCGACGCCTCGCTCACATCTTCTTCCAGTCGCCGATCTGCTCGAAGGCGTGCGCGGCGCGATAGATGGTCGATTCCTCGAACATGCGGCCGACCAGCATCAGGCCGACGGGCAGGCCGTCGACCATGCCGCAGGGCAGCGACATCGCGGGGTGATGGGTGATGTCGAACGGCGCGGTGTTGCCGATCATCTCCAGCGCACGGGCGACGTAGTCCTCGCGGCTGGCCGTGGGCTCCGGCAGCTTGGTTGCCTTCATCGGCGTCGTCGGCAGCAAAAGCAGATCGTAATCCCCAAACGCCTTGTCGTAGGCGGCGGTCAGCCTGCGGGAGATATTGAGCGCCTTGCCGTAGAAGCGTGGACCGAAATTGTTGTTGATGTAGGTGCCGAGCATCATGAACAGCTTCGTGGTCTCGGACAGCGAGTCGGCCTGCCGGCGCCAGCCGCGATGAAAATCCATCAGCGAGGTCGAATAGAGATCGCCGCGGCTGAGGCCGTAGCCGTCGCCGAACATCATGGTCTGGGTCAGGCCTTCGGTGCCGATCGGGGTCCAGATCGCGCCGCCCAGGAGATGCATCGGGATTGAGACCGTCTCTACGGTGGCGCCAAGATCCTTGAAGCGCTTTGCCGCCTCGCGCACGCTTTCATTCACCGCGGCTTCTGCGACCGGCTGCTCAAAGCCTTCCTTGAGAATGCCGATCTTCATGCCCTTGACGCCCTGGCCGAGCGCCTTGGTGTATTCCTCGACCTTCGGAGCCTTGATGCGCGGATCGTAGCCGTCATCGCCGGCGAGCACTTCAAGCAGCAGCGCGTTGTCAGCGACGGTCGCGGTCATCGGACCGGTATGGTCGACATAGATCTCGATCGGCATGATCCCGGTGTAAGGCACGAGGCCCCAGGTCGGCTTCATGCCGTAAATGCCGCAGAACGAGGACGGCATGCGGATCGAGCCGCCCTGATCGCCGCCGATCGCCATGTCGACTTCGCCGAGCGCGACCACGACGCCCGAGCCTGACGACGAGCCACCGGCCGAGTAACCCATCTTGTGCGGATTGTGCACGGGCCCGAAAGAGCCGGTGTGGCTGCCGCCGGACAGGCAGAAATGCTCGCAATGCACCTTGCCCTTGATCTCGGCACCGGCATCCAGCATGCGCGTGACGATGGTGGCGTCGAAATCGGGCACATAGCCTTCCAGCGTCGACGAGCCGTTGGTCATGGGCACGCCGGCCAGCATGATGTTGTCTTTCAGCGCAACGGTTTTGCCCTTGAGCTTGCCGCCGGCGGCGCCTTTCACAGTCGCCTTGCGATACCAGGCATTGCGCGGGTTCTCTTCGGCCGAGGGCCGATAGCCCGGCGTGCGCGGATATTTCACCTCCGGCACTTCGTCCGGCATCGCGGCAACGAGATTGTAGGCTTCAATCGAGCCCTGCATCAGGCCGCGGAACGAGGCGACGTCGTCGTCGGTGAGCGAAAGGCCGCATTGCTCGGCGACACTGCGAAGTTGGGCGGGCGTGGGAAGGACGACTGTCACGGCGCTCTCCTTGAGGTTTCTTGATCCCTGGCTTTGGATGGAGGCCGCTCGCTCGCGCCTGCACGGCGCGGGCCAGCCGGCTTCGCCTCGATATTACAGACGGAAATATTTTCCTTTTCAAGCATTATTTCGAAGCTCGGCCGTGACGGACGAGCGGCCGGATCTCAGAGCGTCTTGATGAGCTTGAAGTCGAGACCGTCCGCTTCGGCAAGATACATCGGCATCTCGGCGCGGCCATCGCGGATGGTGACGGGTCCGCGGCCCGCCGAATAGACGGTGTTGCGCGCGGCCTTGAGCAGCGGGCGAAAGGCCAGCGAGCCGGCGCGGTTGGCCACGGATTCCAGGAACCGCAACCCCTCATAATTCGACTGGCCGACCGAGCCGACCGGCGGCGCGTGCGGGCCGAACATGGCCTGATAGCCACTTAGGAACTCGTCGTTGGCGCGCGAGGCCATGCAGTTGAAATAACCGGAGGCGCAGAACAAATTCTCGGTGTTGTCGGCGCCGATGCCGAGCAGCACGGTCTCGTCCATCGCGCCCGCGAGCCGCAGCGTCGAGGTGGCAAGCCCTGCCTCGGCGAAGGCACGGTTGAAGGTGATGCTGTCGGTGCCGATCAGCGAGATCAGCACCGCGTCCGGCTTGGCAGCGTGGATGCGCGCCAGATGCGCCTCGTGATTGTCCTCGCCGACGGGAACGAACTCCTCGCCGACGACCTGGCCGCCGGCCTCCTTGATGTAGCGCTTCACCGCGCGATGCGACTGCCAGGGCCAGACATAGTCGCTGCCGATCAGATACCAGCGCGCCGCCTTCTTGACGTCGGCCAGCCAGTGGATGGCGGGGCGGCTCTGCCAGCGCGGCGTCTCGCCGATCGCCATCACGCCCGGCGTGCGCTCGCCGCCCTCATAGACCGGCGTGTAGATGTAGGGGATGCGATTGCCGGTGACCTTGCGCAGCGCGACGCGGACCGCGCTGATATGCGAGCCCATGATGAGGTCGACCTCGTCGAAGGCGATCGCCTGCTCGGCGCGCTGCACCACCTCGTCGATCGGGCCGCCGGAATCGTAGATCGACAGCTCCAGCTCGCGGCCCAGAATGCCGCCGCGCTTGTTGATCTCGGCGACCGCCAGCATCGCGCTGTTGGTGGAGGTCGGGCCCCAGATCCCGGGCGAGCCGGTGAAGGTGAGGAAATTGCCGATGCGCAGCTTGTTGCGCGCACCACGGCGCTTCATGAAATGCGCGTCGAGCGGAGACAGGTCGAAGTCGGCCGCCGACGACGACAGATTCCTGAACAGCAAGGACGGCGGCAACGCCGGGCCGCCGTGAGCCGGGAAGTTTACCGTCGCGCGCACGCCAACTCCTGTCTGGCACCAGACCTGAAAGCACATTGAGTAGGCGGCCGCGGCTTCCGCCCTTTTGTTGGGCAATGATCCTATTTTGAAAATATTGAATATTCAAGAATTGAAGTGCATATAGATGCAGCATTGATTGCAAGACATTCACTCATTTGGGTCAAGACGAAGTCTTAGCCGTGGCAAAACCGTCGAAAGAAAACACTCCGATCACCGAACATCTCGCCTACCTGCTCGCGCAAGCCAACCGGGAGATCAACCGGCAGCTGGAACTGCGCTTGAGCAAGGAAGGTGTTCCCGTCGAGCAATGGCGCATCCTGAAAGTGCTGTCGGATGGCAACGGCCATTCGATGGGCGAGCTTGCGGACGCCGTGCTGCTCAACCATCCGACGCTGACCAAGATGATCGACCGCATGGTCTCGGACACGCTGGTCTATCGCGTGCAGGACCCGAACGACCGCCGCAAGGTGCTGATGTTCATCTCCGACCGCGGCAAGGTGCTGTGCAAGAAGCTCAACTCGCTCGCGGTGGACCAGGAGGAGCACATCCTGGAGAGCTACGGCAACAAGTCGACGAGCGAATTGAAGCGGCTGCTGGAGAGCTTGATCGACAGCTCGAATTGAGCGGCGAAGATTGCCGACTCTCATGTAGATCTTTAGGAGAGCGCCACCCTTCAGCGCCACAGTTGGTCTCTCATTCTGGAAAATCGTGCGGCAAGGGTCGCCCATACTCGATCGACCTTGGCCATTCCGCCAGCATTGGCATGTCCCAATCCGCCAGTGTGCGGCACTCCGTAGATCTCCGTGCGGTTGACCAAAGTATGGGACGAGGGGATGCAAGCTTCGTTCAGCTTCAAGTCGGTCATGTTCAAGGCACGCCTTCGTAAAGGTCTGCAATGGAGTCTGAGCCGCGATGAAGGAACACCGGAGTGGTTCGCTTTGGTGCACCTTTTGTTACTTGCGGAAGTGAGCCCTTCAGGTCGCCTGACGCCGCTTTCGGCCGGAAGGTGCGCCGGTCCAAGTTTATCCTCCGGGCGTCAAGTACATCATCTCGTAGAAATGCAACGTTCTCCTTTAAAGCTAGTGCGAGAAGTGTGTGTCCGTTTGCATGGCTGATCAATTTCCTGTCCTTGGTCCATCCGCGGCGTACCGCCTCATACAGAAGGAGCCAATTTTCGCCGAATGTCCCTTGGGCACGCAGCACACCTCGCCAGTCCCAGCGAGAGAGCGAGAAGCCAATCAAATTGCGCTCCCAGAGCAATCCGAATAGCGCTATGATGATGGATCCGGGGAAAGCGCTGTCGGTCGGCACGTCCGACGCCTCAAGCTTTATGCGAAGTACGCCGGCTGCGACAAGGCTCCAGGCAACCTCGAAGTTATGCCCCTGAGGAAGGTGGATGGCCAAAATCGAGCGTATCCAACTATGGACCCGAGTCTTAACCTCTTGGTTGGCGCAAAGCCCCTGATTGTTAATTAAAAATCCAACGACATGGCTGATGCATATCGGAAAGTCGCGGGACAGACGAAACATAGAGTCAAGCAAGGTGTGAAAGGTGCCGTCTAGAACTGTCGCCCGACTTAGGCGGCGGCAGGCCCATTGAGCCGGAGTTCCCGCGACTCTCGAAGCAAGCGTTGAGGGCGAGGTCGACGAGATATTCGATATCTCGAAGCTGTTGTTGCGGATCGATCTGAGAGAGTGGAGCTTTATCAAAATCTAGCTTCCACTTCTCACGGAAGATAAGAGGAGAAGTTATTATCTTTGTCTTCTCTTCATTAAGCTGCAGATTGTATCTCCATAGAACCTGCCGGATGGCTCGCAGCGCTTGCCTGGCGTCGGCTTCGTTATCAAATCCGATCGAGAAATCATCCAATAGCCGGAATGCATTAGTTGGCTGCAAATATTTTGACAGGGACTTGTCCGTCTCTACACCTGAGAGAAGAAGCTCGGCCAGCACTCTTGAGGTATCCGGCCCGACCGGTATGCCGAAGGTCTCACGAGACTGGCAGCTCTGTAATGCCTCATCGATCTTGTTCGACCAATGGGCGTTGAGCTTCTTTCGGTTTGTTCTGAGAAGCTCCTTTGCCTTCTCCTTGCCAAGAACAGCCCAAGGAATTGAGTGCGTATAAGCCGTATAGAAGAATCTCGATATGTCCGCCTGGAGGATGAAGGGTTTCTCGGAATGAAGTTTTGCAGCCAACGTCCTTCGCTTTTGAAAATCTAGACCCGCGAAGGCTTTTGCTTGTGCAGCAGCTTCAGAGACGTCGTAAAGCGATGTACCCGACTTCTTGAGAAGGGACCTGATCTCCGCTCGTCTTTCCGTGATCAGAAGTGATACGCCGAGCTGCGCTAGGGGGTGAACCACGGCAAGGGCTCTTCGGCCTGGTACGTTTCGGGGGGCAGAGTATGTATCGTAGCTGGTAGCGAGCTTGATCAGCTTGTCCTTCTCGGCGCGAACCAAAGCATAGTTGCGCCGACAGAATTCGGAATACTCACGGCTAGTAACTGTAGGAGGTAATTCCTCAGGAAGGTACGCGGTGCTAAGCAAACACTGCAGGAAATCTCGCGGCCTAAGCTTGCTCGCCTTCATGGTCGATCCAGCCCCGGTTCGTACAATTTATTGGGGAAGACTAGCCGCTATACAACGAATGCACAGGGCTCTCCAAACCTCAGTCCACAGCAGAGTGGCAACGGAAGTGCCCCTAGTTGGCGCTATGGGAACGAGAGATTTCTCCTGCGCGCTCTCGATAGACTCCGCGGTATGAGTACCGGCCTTCGCCGGGACCCCGATGTGGTGGGAGTCGCGCGCCACACACTCAACTGTCATCGTCCGGCTCGACCGGGCGATCCAGTATTCCTGAAACGGATGTGATTGAGCCGAAAGGCCGCGGCGTACTGGGTCGCCCGGTCAAGCCGGGCGACGACAGCGGAGAATGAGGCGGGTATGTCGCGCCTCACGCGCGCATGACAGCGAGCTAGCGGTTACGCGTACCGCCCGTGGCAGTGCTTGTACTTCTTGCCTGAGCCGCACGGGCAATCCTCGTTGCGGCCGATCTTGCCCCAGGATGCGGGGTTCTTCGGATCGCGCTGGGCGGCGTCGGAGGCCGGCGCGCCGAGCGTGACGCTGGCGAGCGCCATCTCGTCCTCGCCGGTGTTCGGGTCGAACTTGTGCGCTTCCATCGGCGGCAGCACGGGCGCTTCCTGCTCCGGCGGGACGATCTCGACCCGCATCAGCTGCGCGGTGACGGCCTCGCGCAGGTGCGCGCTCATCTCCTGGAAGAGATTGAAGGCCTCGGTCTTGTACTCCTGCAGCGGATCGCGCTGGCCGTAGCCGCGCAGGCCGATGACCTGGCGCAGATGGTCGAGCATGATCAGGTGCTCGCGCCAGAGATGGTCGAGCGTCTGGAGCAGAATGGTCTTCTCGACGTAACGCATCACGTCGGGGCCCCACTGCGCGACCTTGGCGGCCATGTGCTCGTCGGCGCGGTTCTCGATGCGGTTGAGCAACTCCTCGTCGGCGATGCCCTCTTCCTTGGCCCAGTCGTCGACCGGCAGGTCGAGATCGAGCACGCGCTTCAGCTCCTCCTTCAGGCCGGCAACGTCCCACTGCTCGGCATAGGCATGCTCGGGCACGTGCTTGGCGACGAGGTCGTCGATGAAGGCATGGCGCATGTCGGTAACGGTCTCGGCGACGCTGTCGTCCTTCATCAGGTCGACGCGCTGGTCGAAGATCACCTTGCGCTGGTCGTTCTGGACGTTGTCGAACTTGAGCAGGTTCTTGCGGATGTCGAAGTTGCGGGCCTCGACCTTCTGCTGCGCCTTCTCCAGGGCCTTGTTGATCCAGGGATGGATGATGGCCTCGCCCTCTTGCAGGCCGAGACGCTGGAGCATGCTGTCGAGGCGATCCGAGCCGAAGATGCGCATCAGATCGTCTTCCAGCGACAGGAAGAACTTCGAGCGGCCGGGGTCGCCCTGACGGCCGGATCGGCCGCGCAGCTGGTTGTCGATGCGGCGGGATTCGTGACGCTCGGAGCCGATGATGTAGAGACCGCCCGGCTTCGTCACGGTCTTGGCGGGCTTGGAACCCTTCGCCGGCTCGATCTCGACGATCTCCTCGGCCTTCAGCACGATCTCGCGGAAGCGCTCGACGTCGGCCTTGATCTGCTCGATCTTCCTGGCCTTCTCGGCCTCGTCCTCGATGCCCGCAGTTTCCTTCGGGACGCGCATCTCGAGCGAGCCGCCGAGCTTGATGTCGGTGCCGCGGCCGGCCATGTTGGTCGCGATCGTGATCGCGCCGGGCACGCCGGCTTCCGCGACGATATAGGCTTCCTGCTCGTGGAAGCGCGCGTTCAGGACCGCGAACAGCTTCGACGGCTTGCCGGCACGGGCCGCCGCATAGAGCTTGTCGAGCGCGTTCTCCTTGCCGAAATCGATCTGCTTGTAGCCGTTCGACTTGAGGAACTCGGCGAGCACCTCCGACTTCTCGATCGACGCCGTGCCGACCAGCACGGGCTGGAGCCGCGCGTTCGCCCGCTCGATCTCGGCGAGAATGGCGGCGTATTTTTCCTTCTGCGTGCGGTAGACCTCGTCGTCCTCGTCGAGACGCGCGACCGACAGGTTGGTCGGGATCTCCACGACCTCGAGCTTGTAGATGTCGAACAGTTCGTCCGCTTCGGTCGCGGCGGTGCCGGTCATGCCCGCAAGCTTCTCGTACATGCGGAAGTAGTTCTGGAAGGTGATCGAGGCCAGCGTCTGGTTCTCGGGCTGGACCTGGACGTGCTCCTTGGCCTCGAGCGCCTGGTGCAGGCCTTCCGAATAGCGCCGGCCCGGCATCATGCGGCCGGTGAACTCGTCGATGATGACGACCTCGTCGTCGCGGACGATGTAGTCCTTGTCACGGGTGAACAGCGTGTGGGCGCGCAGGGCCTGGTTGATGTGGTGCACGACCGAGACGTTCTCGACGTCGTAGAGCGACTCGCCCTTGAGCTGGCCGGCGTCGCGCAGCAGGGTTTCGATCTTCTCCATGCCGGCTTCGGTGAGCGTCACCGTGCGCTGCTTCTCGTCGACGTCGTAGTCGGTCTTGTCGAGCTTGGGCAGGAAGCCGTCGATGGTGTTGTAGAAGTCGGAGCGGTCGTCGAGCGGGCCGGAGATGATCAGCGGCGTGCGCGCTTCGTCGATCAGGATGGAGTCGACTTCGTCGACGATGGCGAAGAAGTGCGGCCGCTGGACCATGTCCTCGAGCCGGTACTTCATGTTGTCGCGCAGATAGTCGAAGCCGTATTCGTTGTTGGTGCCGTAGGTGATGTCGCAGGCATAGGCCGTCTTGCGCTCGGCATCGTCGAGACCGTGGACGATCACGCCCGTGGTCATGCCGAGGAAGCCGTAGATCTGGCCCATCCAGCCGGAGTCGCGGCGGGCGAGGTAGTCGTTGACGGTGACGACATGGACGCCCTTGCCGGCGAGCGCGTTGAGATAGACCGCAAGCGTCGCCACCAGCGTCTTGCCTTCGCCGGTCTTCATCTCGGCGATGTCGCCCTCGTGCAGCACCATGCCGCCGATCAGCTGGACGTCGAAATGGCGCTGGCCGAGCGTGCGCTTGGCGGCCTCGCGCACGGTCGCGAAGGCCGGCACCAGCAGGTCATCGAGCGTCTTGCCCTCGGCGAGCTGCTTCTTGAAGTCGGCCGTGCGGGCCTTGAGCTCCTCGTCGGAGAGCTTGATGAGCTCGGGCTCCAGCGCGTTGATCGCGTTGACGCGGGACTGATATCCCTTCACCCGCCGGTCGTTGGCGGAGCCGAAAAACTTGCGGGCGAGCGCGCCGATCATGCCTAGTTCCTGTGTTCGCGATTTAACCGCGTTGCAGCCAAGAAGTTGTCCCCCGCCTGCCTATCAACTCACCGTGACGCTGATGGCGCCAGAGCCCGGACTGCGGGGGGTCATCCGCCATATGGGTGGGAATTGGGCAAGTCTGGGTTCAACGGCCAAAAACGCAGCAAAATAAACGCCATCGCCATGGTCGCGACCGGGCAGAGATATGGCCCGGTCAGGGCCTTGTCAACGGCGGGCGCATTGCGGCTAATTCATCATTTTGACAGACTTTTCGCGTTGCCAAGCCCCCCTGAATTGGGCGAGTGTCCGCCCCGCTCGAGCAGCCCCCTGCTTCAACAAAAGGATTTTCCATGACCACCTCGTTCCCGGTAACCAAAACCGGCCTGCGCTTCGGCCTCGCCACCGCCCTCGTGGGCTGCCTTGCGCTGGCGCTGATCGCGGGTCCCGGCCGGGCTGCCGACGATCCGGTCCTGGCGAAGGTCAATGGCGCGGAAATCAAGAAGAGCGACGTCGCCATGGCCGAGGAGGAACTCGGGCCGAGCCTCGCCCAGATGGACCCGGCGACCAAGGACGAGAACGTCCTGTCCTTCCTGATCGACATGAAGATCGTGTCCAAGGCCGCCGAGGACAAGAAGGTCGCCGACAGCGAGGAGTTCAAGAAGCGCCTGGCGTTCGCCCGCAACCGCCTCCTGATGGACAGCCTGCTCGCCAACGAGGGCAAGGCCGCCACCACCCCCGACGCCATGAAGAAGGTCTACGAGGAGGCCTCCAAGCAGATCACCGGCGAGCAGGAGGTGCGCGCCCGCCACATCCTGGTCGAGACCGAGGACGAGGCCAAGGCGGTGAAGGCCGAGTTGGACAAGGGCGCCGATTTCGCCGAACTCGCCAAGAAGAAGTCCAAGGATCCGGGCTCCGCCGACGGCGGCGACCTCGGCTTCTTCACCAAGGAGCAGATGGTGCCGGAATTCTCGGCGGTGGCCTTCGCGCTGGAGCCGGGCAAGATCTCCGACCCCGTGAAGTCGCAGTTCGGCTGGCACATCATCAAGGTCGAGGAAAAGCGCAACCGCAAGGCGCCGGACTTCGAGCAGGTCAAGGCCCAGATCGAGCAATACGTCACCCGCAAGGCCCAGGCCGACTACGTCGCCAAGCTGCGCACGGAAGCCAAGGTCGAGCGGCTGGACCAGCCCGCCGCGGACGCCAAGCCGGCCGACGCGGCCAAGCCTTCCGATGCGAAGCCCTCCGACAGCAAGATGGCGCCCCCTGCGAAGAAGTAAGAATTCGCTGTCACTTCGCGGACGCCAATAGTATCTAACGTCGCAATGGCCGGGCAAATGCCCGGCCATCTGCATATCCAGACCCCACCAAGGCGCCCCGCGATGTCCTCCTCCGTCTCTCCCCTCGCTCCCAAGACTGTTCCCGACATGCCCGTGATCGCGGGCGTCCGCCTTGCGACGGCCGAGGCCGGCATCCGCTACAAGAACCGCACCGACGTGCTGCTGGCGGTGATGGACAAGGGCACTGCGGTCGCCGGCGTCTTCACCAAGTCGAAATGCCCGTCCGCGCCGGTGGAATGGTGCCGCGCCAAGCTGAAGGGCGGCAAGGCGCGCGCCCTCGTCGTCAATTCCGGCAATGCCAACGCCTTCACCGGCAAGACCGGCCGCAGTTCCACCGCGCTGACCGCCAAGATCGCGGCCAAGGCCGTCGGGTGCAGCGAGAGCGAGATTTTCCTGGCCTCGACCGGCGTGATCGGCGAGCCGCTGGACGCGACCAAGTTCGACGGCGTTTTGGGCCGACTGGCCGAGACCGCCGAGCCCGGCGACTATCTCGCCGCGGCCAAGGCGATCATGACCACCGACACCTTCCCCAAGGTCGCGACCGCGACCGTCAAGCTCGGCAAGGCCAAGGTCACCATCAACGGCATGGCCAAGGGCGCCGGCATGATCGCGCCCGATATGGCGACGATGCTGTCGTTCGTCTTCACCGACGCGCCGATCGCGCCGGCCGCCCTGCAAGCGTTGCTCAAGAGCGGCGTCGAGGACACCTTCAACGCGGTGACGATCGACGGCGACACCTCGACCTCGGACACGCTGCTGGCCTTCGCGACGGGCGCGGCCGCCGAGCACGGCGCGCCCAAAATCAGCCGCGCCAGCGACCCCAGGCTGAAGGCCTTCGTCAAGGCCTTCAACCAGGTGCTCGCCAACCTCGCCGAGCAGGTCGCCCGCGACGGCGAAGGCGCGCGCAAGCTGGTCGAGATCACCGTCGAAGGCGCCAAGACCAAGGCGTCGGCGCGCAAGATCGCGATGTCGATTGCGAATTCGCCGCTGGTGAAGACCGCGATCGCCGGCGAGGACGCCAATTGGGGCCGCGTGGTGATGGCCGTCGGCAAGGCCGGCGAGCCGGCCGACCGCGACAAGCTCTCGATCTCCTTCAACGGCATCCGCGTCGCCAGGAGCGGCGCGCGCGATCCCGACTACGACGAGGCGCAGGTGTCGGAGGCGATGAAGGCGCCGGAGATCGCTATCAAGGTCTCGCTCGGCCTCGGCAAGGGCCGCGACCGCGTCATGACCTGCGACCTCACCAAGGAATATGTCGCGATCAACGGGGATTACAGGTCGTAGTCTCCATGACCCCTCTCAAGCTCACACTGGTGGTGGCCTGCGCGCTTGTCGACGCCGACAAGCGCGTCCTGATCGCGCAGCGCCCCGAGGGCAAGGCGCTGGCCGGCCTCTGGGAATTTCCCGGCGGCAAACTCGAGCCCGGCGAGCGGCCGGAGCAGAGCCTGATCCGCGAGCTGCATGAAGAGCTCGGAATTACCGTCGCCGAGCCGTGCCTGGCGCCGCTGACCTTTGCGAGCTACGGCTACGAGACCTTCCACCTGTTGATGCCGCTCTACATCTGCCGGCGCTGGGAGGGGATGGTCGCCGCACGCGAAGGCCAGACCCTCGCCTGGGTCCGTGCCAACAAGCTGCGCGACTACCCGATGCCGCCCGCGGACATTCCGCTGATCCCGCATTTGATTGATTTGCTGATGTGAGTTGGCGGTCACCGCGTCTCAATCTCCATTGTCGTCCCGGACAAGCGCGCCCAAAGCGCGCGCAGATCCGGGATCCATATCCACAGGAAGGCGTGGTTACGGGGACTCGGAGTGACCGCCTTCGCGCCACAACCACTCCCTGTGGCTATGGGTCCCGGCCTTCGCCGGGACGACATCGAATTCTTGGGCGGCGGTCTCGGCAATGACGGAGAGAACGACTCAGCTCTCCCCCGCCTTTTTCACCGCCTCCGCAAGACTCGCCTTCGCCGACCCCGGCTTGAGCGGCTGCTGCTGGCTTGCATGCGGGGCCCAGCCGGAGAGCCAGATGATGTCGAATGTCGCACGGATGCGGCCGTCGGAATCGGCAAAGCGTTCGGCATAGATTTCGGCCATGCGCAGCAGCGTCGCGCGCCGGCTCGGCGTGCGGCGGCGTTCGATCAATACATTGGCCGCGCCCATGCGCCTGATATCCTGCATCAGCGCGAAGGCATTGGCGTAGCGCACCACGACACGGTCGACGTCAGTGACCGGCAGCGCAAAGCCCGCGCGCTGCAACAGCGCGCCGATGTCGCGCAGATCGGCGAACGGCGCGACGCGCGGCGACACGCCGCCTTCGCATTCGGCTTCGGCGGCAGCAAAGGCCTGGCGCAGCTCGGTGAGGCTGTCGCCGCCGATCATCGCGGCCAGCAGCAAGCCATCCGGCTTCAACGCGCGCCGGACCTGCGCCAGCACGCCCGGCAGGTCGTTGACGAATTGCAGCGCCAGTGCCGAGACGACGAGATCGAGGCTCTCGGGCGTGAAGGGCAGCTTCTCCTCGCCGGTTTCGCCAAGTGCAATCCGCTGAAGCGACGGCAGCCGCGCGCGCAGGACCGCGAGGCCTTCACCGGGCGTCCAGAGATCGGCCGGAGCGTGAAACTCCCGCATCACCGCGGCGAGCCGGTCGGACATGTCCTCGGTCACCCGATCGAGCAGGAAACTCACGGCGCCTTGCGCGTGCGCACGGCGTTGCCGCGCGTGCAGCAAGGCCCGATCGAACAGGGCGGGCGGGGTTTGCACGTTCTGAGCCATGCCGCTGGTTACGCCGATCCAAGTCGTTCTGGCAACCGTGTCCCGGACGCAGTGCGGCACCAAGTGACGCGCCGCGCTGCGTCCGGGGCACGAGACCGAGCCGCTTGAGCGGATTGTCGCAGAGCGCTAGCCTTCCCACATGGAAGCCGACGCCGCCCCTTCCCGTTCGATCGCTACACCTCTGCGTGCCGCGTGGACGGCCGGCCGTCACGCGCTGGCGCGCGCGGCACGGCTCGCGCTCGACATTGCGCTGCCGACCTTGTGCGTGTCCTGCCGCGAGCCGGTGGATGGCGAGGGCGTGTGCGCGGCCTGCTGGGCGCGGCTGTCGTTCATCGAACGGCCCTATTGCCCGCGCCTCGGCATCCCCTTTGTCTACGATCCCGGCCCCGACATGCTGTCGATGGAGGCGATCGCGAGCCCGCCGGCCTACCAGCGCGCGCGAGCAGCGGTGCGCTATGACGACGTCGCGCGCACGCTGGTGCATGCGCTGAAATACCAGGACCGCACCGATCTGGCGCCGGCGATGGGCCGCTGGATGGCGCGCGCGGGCGGCGAGTTGCTCGCCGGCGCCGACATGCTGATCCCCGTTCCCCTGCACTGGCGACGGGCCTGGCGCCGCCGCTACAACCAGTCCGGGGCGCTGGCGCGGAGCATCGAGCGGCAAAGCGGGGTGAAAGTGCGGGGCGAGCTGCTGCGCCGGGTGCGCGCCACCGAGCAGCAGATCGGCCTGTCGCGGGCCCAGCGCGCCACCAATGTGCAGGGCGCATTCCAGGTATCTCCCGACCGTCAGGCCGAGGTGCAGGGCCGCCGCATCGTCCTGATCGACGACGTCCTGACGTCTGGGGCGACGCTGGATGCCTGCGCCCGTGCCTTGCTGCGTGCCAAAGCGGCCCAGGTGGACGTGCTGGTGTTTGCCCGGGTTGTGGAGGTCAGGTGAAGTCCCATATAATTCAATGAATTCATGACATGAGAGCGCCAGACAAGATGCCCGCCGCTGTCGAGATCTACACCAGACCAGGCTGCGGCTATTGCTCCGCGGCCAAATCGCTGCTGACCCGCAAGAAGGCGACCTTCACGGAATTCGACGTCGCCAGGAACCCGTCCTGGCGCGACGAGATGTACGACCGCGCCGGCGAGGGCTCGACCTTCCCGCAGATCTGGATCGGCGGTAGCCATGTCGGCGGCTGCGACGACCTCTACGCGCTCGACCGCGAGGGCAAGCTCGACGGCATGCTCGAAAGCGTGAAGGCTGAATCATGAGCGACAACAGGACCTTCACCGCCGCGATGGTGCAGATGCGCACCGGCCTGATGCCCGAGCCCAGCCTCGCGCAGGCCACCAGGCTGATCCGGCAGGCCGCGGCCAACGGCGCCGACTACGTGCAGACGCCCGAAGTCAGCAACATGATGCAGCTGAACCGCAAGGCGCTGTTCGAGCACCTCCAGAGCGAAGAGAACGACGCCTCGCTCAAGGCTTACCGCGCGCTCGCGGCGGAGCTGAAGATCCACATCCATGTCGGCTCGCTGGCATTGCGTTTCTCGGACGAAAAAGCGGTCAACCGCTCGTTCCTGATCGGGCCCGAGGGCAATGTGCTCGCGAGCTACGACAAGATCCACATGTTCGACATCGAGCTGCCGGACGGCGAGAGCTATCGCGAATCCGCCAATTACCAGCCGGGCGAGACCGCCGTGATCTCCGACCTGCCCTGGGGCCGGGTCGGGCTGACGATCTGCTACGACGTGCGCTTCCCCGCGCTCTACCGCGCGCTGGCCGAGAGCGGCGCCTATTTCATCACGGTGCCGTCCGCCTTCACGCGCAAGACCGGTGAAGCGCACTGGCACGTGCTGCTGCGCGCACGCGCGATCGAGACCGGTTGTTTCGTGTTCGCCGCGGCGCAGGCCGGCCTGCACGAGAACAAGCGCGAGACCTATGGCCACTCGTTGATCATCGATCCCTGGGGCGAGATCCTCGCGGAAGGTGACGTCGAGCCCGGCATTATCATGGCCACGATCGATCCCGCCAAGGTCGAGACCGCGCGCCGGGCGATCCCTTCGCTCCAGCACGGCCGCCGCTTCGGCGTCGCCGACCCCAAGGCCGGGCCGGATCATCTGCATCTGGTGCGGGGATCGGCATGATTCGCTACGCGCTTCACTGCGACCGCAACCACGCATTCGAAAGCTGGTTCCAGAGCTCGTCGGCCTACGATTCGCAGGTGAAGCGCAAGCTCGTGACCTGTCCGATCTGCGGCTCGGCCAAGGTCGAGAAGGCGATCATGGCGCCGCGCATCGTCGGCAAGAAGGGCCGCGGGCCGGCCACGCCTCCGCCGGAGCCCGCTTCAACACCCGTGCCCGAGGCTGCGCCGTCAGGACCGACCCCGCTGCTGATGGCGCAGGAGCGCGAGCTGCGCGCCAAGATCAAGGAGCTGCGCGACCACATCGTGAAGAACGCCGACAATGTCGGCGAGCGCTTTGCGAACGAAGCCCGCGCGATGCACTACGGCGACAAGGAGCATCGGCCGATCTACGGCGAGGCCTCGCCCGACGAGGCCAAGTCGCTGATCGACGAAGGCATCGAAGTCTCGCCGCTGCCGACGCTGCCGGAAGACAGGAATTGACGCGCGAAGCGCGTCATCCCGGGATGGTCCGAAGGACCAGACCTCAGATGCGCAATTGCGCATCGGGGGATCTCGAGATTCTCAGGAGCGCAATTGCGCTCCATAGTTCGCCCTTCGGGCGCCCCGGAATGACAGTCAACTACGCCCCCACCAACACCGCCACGCCGACCACGATCAGCGCGATGCCAAAGATCTCGCGTGGCGCGATCGGCTGCTTGAACGAGTAGTACGCCACGCCTTGTGCGAACAGCACCTCGATGAGGGCGAGCGTGCGGACATTCGCGGCCGCGGTCAGCGCGAACGCCAGGAACCAGAACTGCGAGGAGAAGGCGCCCATGAAGCCGGCGAACAGCGACGGCTTCCACAGGCCAAGGATCGCCTGCAGGATCTTGGGCGCGCGCCAAAGCAGGTAGATCGTCAGAATCAGAGTCTGCACGAACAGGCCCAGCACCAGCGTGAAGGACGCCGCCGTTACGAAAGACACGTTCGGCACCGTGATGATGGCGCCGCGGAAGCCGACCGCGGACAGCGCGAACGCCGCGGCCGCCACAAGCCCCAGAATGGTCGGCTTCAGCTCGGCAAAGCTTTTCTCGCCGCCGGGCCGCAGCGCCGTGATGACGACGCCGATTGTCGCAACCACGATCGCCAGTACCTTCAGCAAGGTGAGATGATCGCCGAGGAAGACGAAGCCGAAGATCGCGGTCTGGATCGCCTCGGTCTTGAGGTATGCCGTCGTCACCACGAAGGAGCGATCGTTCATCGCCAGCAGCATCAACCCGGTGCCGACGATCTGGCTGAGCGCACCGAGCAGCAGCCACGGCCAGAATACCGACGGCGGCATGCCGAGATGATCGCCTGTCGCGACCAGCACGACGCCAAGAAACAGCAGCGAGAACGGGAAGCCGAACAGGAAGCGGATATTGGTCGCACCCCACGTCCCCAGCGGCTTCGTCAGCGACCGCTGCATCGCATTGCGCGCGACCTGCCCGAGCGCGGCAATGATGGTGAAGGGAATCCAGAGGCTGGTGATGGTGAGCATGGGGGTGGGTGGGGATGGTGTGGCAGGAGAGGATTTGCGGCCAACCTGCCGCTAGCGCTCAAGCAGGTCAATCACAGGGATGTCATGGGTGCGATGCTCTCGCTACAAACGCCGATGTCGTCCCGGCGAAGGCCGGGACCCATAGCCACTGGATTTGGTTTGGCGAAGATTCGTGGTGACGAGCTCGCGCTGCAACTTCTCCCTGGGGGTATGGGTCCCGGCCTTCGCCGGGACGACACCGTGGGTGTGGATGCAGCTAGGCCGCCACGAACAGCCCCTCACACCATCCCTTCCGCCACCACCATGTAGTTCACGTCCATGTCGGAGGAGAGGGTCCACTTGTCGGCGAAGGGTGAGTAGACGACGCCGGTCTGCTCGGTGATGACGAGGCGGTTGTCGAGCAGGTATTTCGTCAGCTCGTCGGGGGTGACGAACTTGTTCCATTCGTGGGTGCCGCGCGGCAGCCAGCGCAGCACGTATTCGGCGCCGACGATGGCGAGAGCAAAGCTCTTCCAGTTCCGGTTCAGCGTCGAGACCACCATCAGCCCGTTGGGCTTGAGCATTGCGGCGCAGCGCTTCAGGAAGACGCCGACGTCGACGACGTGCTCGACCACCTCCATCGCCAGCACGATGTCGAAGCGCTCGCGCGGGTCGATCTCCTCGACCGTGGTGCAGCGGTAGTCAATCGCAAGATGGCTCTTGTCGGCGTGCAGTTTTGCGGCCGCAATATTGCTCTGCGAGGGATCGACGCCGATGACCTGGGCCCCTAGCCGCGACAGCGGCTCGCAAAGCAGGCCGGCGCCGCAACCGATGTCGAGCACGCGCAGGCCGCCGAGGCAGTTGAGGCTGCGCACGTTGCGCTCGAACTTGCGGCAGGCGGCGTCGCGGATATAGCCGAGCCGCAACGGGTTGATCCGGTGCAGCGGCGCCATCTTGCCCTTGGGGTCCCACCACTCCGCGGAGAGTTTCGAGAATTTCGCGATCTCGGCGGCGTCGACGGTCGAGCCCGGCTGGGCAGTTGCGGAAGTATTTTGCTGCATGCTCATGGTTACGCGCGGTCCTACCGCGTGGTGATCGAACTACGGAAGGCGAGCGGCGAGGCGATGGTCCTGATCGTCTCGATCCCCTCGCCGACACCGCGAATGGTCACGTCGCCGTAGTTGAGAATACGTCCAAGAATCGTCTGATCGACGTCGACGCTCTCGACCTTGTCCAGCGCCATCTCGAAGGTGCGGCGCTTGATGAACCCGGTCTTGTGCACAACCCTGAGGTTGGTGACGTCGGTCTCGGTGGTGAAGCGATGGAACCAGCCCTTCACGGTCCAGTACAGGGCGGCCAGCGCGACCAGGCCGGAGCCGAACAGGGACAGGATCATCACGCTGTAGATGTCGCTCTGCCGGGACAGGGCGAACAGGGCCAGGGCCACGATCCAGGCCACGATGGCCGGGAAATAGAAGATCCAGTGCGCATTGGTCGAATACAGCACCCGCTCGCCCGGTTGCAGGATCTCGTCGATGTAACGCGCCATGATCTCGGTTAACCCATTACCCCCAGGCCAGACTTCAAGCCAGACCTCGAGCCTGCCCCCGCAGGAACCCGCTTGCCCCCGGCCCCGCCGCTATGTATACGCGCGGTCGGTGTCCGCGAGGCCCGTCCAGTGCGGGTCACCATACTGATCCTTATGAGGGAATGCACGCGTCGTCATGAGCCGCCTCGTGATGAAATTCGGCGGCACATCCGTCGCCAACATCGAACGCATCCGCAACGTCGCACGCCATGTGAAGCGTGAGGTCGACGCCGGCCACGAAGTGGCCGTGGTCGTCTCGGCGATGTCGGGCAAAACCAACGAGCTGGTGGCCTGGTGCACCGAGGCCTCGCCGATGCACGATGCGCGCGAATACGACGCCGTCGTCGCCTCCGGCGAACAGGTGACCTCCGGCCTCCTCGCCATCGTGCTCCAGAGCATGGGCATCCAGGCCCGCTCCTGGCAGGGCTGGCAGATCCCGATCAAGACCAGCGACGCCCATGCCTCGGCCCGGATCGAGGACATCGACGGCAGCGAGATCATCAAGCGCTTTAGGGATCGCAAGGAAGTCGCCGTCATCGCCGGCTTCCAGGGCATCAACCCCGAGACCAACCGCATCACAACGCTCGGCCGCGGCGGCTCCGACACCTCGGCCGTGGCGGTCGCCGCCGCCGTCAAGGCCGACCGCTGCGACATCTACACCGACGTTGACGGGGTCTACACCACCGACCCGCGAATCGTGCCGAAGGCCAAGAGGCTCGGCAAGATCGCGTTCGAAGACATGCTGGAACTGGCCTCGCAGGGCGCGAAAGTGCTCCAGGTCCGCTCGGTGGAACTCGGCATGGTCCACAACATGCCGATCTTCGTCCGCTCGAGCTTCGACAAGCCCGAGGATATCGACCCGCATGCCAACCAGCCGCCCGGCACGCTGATCTGCAGCGAGGAGGAGATCATGGAAAGCCACGTCGTCACCGGCATCGCCTTTTCGAAGGACGAGGCCCAGATTTCGGTGCGCCAGATCGAGGACAAGCCGGGCGTCGCCGCGTCGATCTTCGGTCCGCTGGCGGATGCCAACATCAACGTCGACATGATCGTGCAGGGCGTCTCCGAGGACGGCAAGACCACCGACCTCACCTTCACGGTGCCGGCCGCGGACTTCACCCGCGCCAGGGATACGATTACCGCCGCCAAGGGCAAGATCGGCTATGCCCGGCTCGATACCGCCACCGACGTCGCCAAGATATCGGTAATCGGCAGCGGGATGCGCAGCCACGCCGGCGTCGCCGCCCAGGCGTTCTCGGCCCTCGCCGGACGGAATATCAACATCCGGGCCATTACAACCTCCGAGATCAAATTCTCGGTATTGATCGACACCGCCTATACCGAGCTTGCGGTGCGGACCCTGCATACGCTCTACGGCCTCGATCAGGCTTAGGCTAATTTTCTCTTAGCGGTCGCAGCAAACGCGAAGGTGTACACACCTTCGCGTCTGGCAGGCGTTTTGCTTGGCAAAACAAGCCCCAATTCGCTATACGGCGAACAGGGTGGGCTGCCACATACTGTGCCCCAGTTGAGGCGGTGCTGATTCGGCTCAGGCGCCAAATCTGAAGAAGATTTGGACCCGGGCCGGCGCCGGATGAGCAAATTCGTTGTTTTTCTGGATTTTCGGGCGAGCCGCCGGGACCCCCTTTCGGGCCCGGCTGACGGAGGAGACTGAGGGTACATGCGGAGCGCGTCGGGAGGTCCCCGCGTCTTGTTGAGACGGCTCCGCGAAACCATGGCGGAGCAGGTCTCGGCCCAGGAGCGGCTGGACAAGATCGTGGTGCTGATCGCCGCCAACATGGTGGCCGAGGTGTGCTCGGTCTATGTGCTGCGCATCGACAACACGCTCGAGCTCTACGCCACCGAAGGTCTGAACCGCGAGGCGGTGCACCATACCGTGCTCAGCGCCCATGAGGGCCTGGTCGGCCTCGTCGCCAGCGAGGCGACGCCGCTCAATCTGAACGACGCGCAGAGCCATCCGGCCTTCTCGTTCCGCCCGGAGACCGGCGAAGAGATCTACCACTCCTTCCTCGGCGTGCCGATCCTGCGCGCCGGCAACACGCTCGGCGTGCTGGTGGTGCAGAACCGCGCCAAGCGCACCTATGTCGAGGAAGAGCTCGAGGCGCTGCAGACCACCGCGATGGTGCTGGCCGAGCTGATCGCCTCCGGCGAACTGTCGGCGCTGGCCCAGCCCGGCCTCGAGCCGGCCGCGCGCCACTCCATGCAGAAGGTCGGCGCGATCCTGTCGGAAGGTATCGCGCTCGGCCATGTCGTGCTGCACGAGCCGCGCGTCGTCATCAAGGACTACATCGCCGAGGACCTGCCGAAGGAAATCAAGCGGCTGGACACCGCGCTCGCCAAGCTGCGCGCCGATCTCGACCGCATGCTGGAGCGCGGCGACGTCGCCGAGGGCGGCGAGCACCGCGAGGTGCTGGAAGCCTATCGCATGTTCGCCAATGACCAGGGCTGGTCGCACAAGCTGCACGAGGCGGTCGCCACCGGCCTCACCGCGGAAGCCGCCGTCGAGCGCGTGCAGTCCGACACCCGCGCGCGCATGCTGCGCTCGACCGATCCATACCTGCGCGACCGGCTGCATGACCTCGAGGATCTCGGCTACCGCCTGATGCGGCAGCTCGTCGGCCAGGACCACGCGCCGTCACGCGAACAATTGCCCGACAATGCCATCGTCATCGCCCGCGCGATGGGCCCGGCGGCGCTGCTCGACTACGACCGCAAGCGCCTGCGCGGCATCGTGCTGGAGGAAGGCACCGCCAACTCCCACGTCTCGATCGTGGCGCGCGCGCTCGGAATCCCTGCGGTCGGCGAAGTGCCGAACGCGCCCGGTATCGCCGATCCAGGCGACGCCATCATCGTCGACGGCACATCGGGCTCGATCTATGTGCGCCCCTCGCAGGAGATCGAGGCGGCCTTCGCCGAGCGCGTGCGCTTCCGTGCCCGCCGCCAGGCGCAGTACCTCGCGCTGCGCGACCGGCCCTGCGTCACCAAGGACGGCCAGAAGGTCGAGCTGATGATCAACGCAGGTCTCGCCATCGACCTGCCGCATATCGAGGACACCGGCAGCGCCGGCATCGGCCTGTTCCGCACCGAGCTGCAATTCATGGTCGGCCAGAGCCTGCCGCGCACCAGCGACCAGCTCGCGCTCTATCGCACCGTGCTGGATGCGGCGGGCACCAAGCCCGTCACCTTCCGCACCCTCGACATCGGCGGCGACAAGGCGCTGCCCTATATGGAAGCGGTGATCGAGGAGAATCCCGCGCTCGGCTGGCGCGCGATCCGGCTCGGGCTCGACCGTCCCGGCCTTTTGCGCGGCCAGATCCGCGCGCTGCTGCGCGCCGGCGGCGGCCGCGCGCTGCGCATCATGTTCCCGATGATCTCGGAGGTCGCCGAATTCGATGCGGCGAAGGCGCTGGTCGAGCGCGAGCTGACATATCTGCGCCAGCACGGCCACACGCTGCCGGAGCGGATCGACATCGGCACCATGGTCGAGGTGCCGGCGCTGCTGTATCAGCTCGACGAGCTCCTGAAGAAGGTCGATTTCATCTCGGTCGGCTCCAACGATCTGTTCCAGTTCCTGTTCGCGGTCGACCGCGGCAATGCCAAGGTCTCCGAGCGCTTCGACACCATGTCGGCGCCGATCCTGCGCGCGCTCCGCGACATTGCCCGCAAGTCCCATGCGGCGCAGAAGTCGCTGTCGCTCTGCGGCGAGATGGCCTCCAAGCCGATCGGCGCGCTGGCGCTGATCGCGATGGGCTATCGCTCGCTGTCGCTGTCGGCAACCGCGCTCGGCCCGGTCAAGGCGATGGTGATCGATCTCGATGCCAAGAAGGCCGAGGCGATGCTCGGCCCGTTGCTGGATGCGCCAAGCGGCAGCGTCTCGATCCGGCAGAAGCTGACGGAATTTGCCGAGGCCGAAGGCCTGGCCTTGTAGCGGGCCTGTCGCCCGCTTCCCGCCGCCTCGCCGCCTTCCGTCATTTGAGACTTACCCGATGTCGTCACTCCCCGAAGCCAAACTGGACGTCCTGCTCGCGCATCACGCTTCGCTCGAGGCCGAATCGCTGGGACAGCTCGCCTCCGAGCGCTACGTGCAGATCACGCGCGAGCTCGCCGAGATCACGCCGCTGATCGAGGCGGTCAAGACTTACCGGTCCGCGGTTAAAGAACTCGCCGACACCGAGGCGCTGATCGCCGATCCCGCGACGGATGCGGAGATGCGCGGCATGGCGGAAGCCGAGCGCGACGAGCTGGCGCCAAGGATCGAGGATCTCGTCCAGAAAATCCGCGTCGCGCTGCTGCCCAAGGACGCCATGGATGACCGCAACGTGGTGCTGGAAATCCGCGCCGGCACCGGCGGCGACGAGGCTTCGCTGTTCGCCGGCGACCTGTTCCGGATGTACGAGCGCTTCGCCAGCCTGCAGGGCTGGAAGGTCGAGGTCATCTCGGCGAGCGAAGGCACCGTCGGCGGCTACAAGGAAATCATCGCGGAGGTGCAGGGCCGCGGCGCGTTCTCGAAGCTAAAGTTCGAATCCGGCGTGCACCGCGTGCAGCGCGTGCCCGACACCGAGACGCAGGGGCGCATCCACACCTCGGCCGCGACGGTGGCGGTGCTGCCGGAGGTCGAGGATGTCGACGTCGACATCAAGAACGACGATCTGCGCATCGAGACCATGCGTGCGCAGGGCGCCGGCGGCCAGCACGTCAACAAGACCGAATCGGCGATCCGCATCACCCACATCCCGACCGGCATCGTGGTGATGATGCAGGACAGCCGCTCACAGCACAAGAACCGCGCCTCGGCGATGAACATCCTGCGCTCGCGCATCTACGACGCCGAGCGGCAACGCGTCGATGCGGCGCGCTCGGCCGAGCGCAAGGAAAAGGTCGGCTCCGGCGATCGCAGCGAGCGCATCCGCACCTATAATTTCCCGCAAGGGCGCGTCACCGACCACCGCATCAATCTAACGCTCTACAAGCTGCCGCAGGTGATCGCGGGCGAAGCGCTTGGCGAATTGATCGACGCGCTGACCACCGAGCACCAGGCCGCACAGCTCGCCGCGCAAGGCGCGGCGGCGTGACGCCCCGCGTGAGCGATCCCTTCACCGGACAATCGATCGAGAGCGCACGGCGTACACTGGCGGCGCGGCTGCGATCGGCGCAGCTCGAGGAAGCCGAGCTCGACGCCCGCATCCTGCTTGGTGCTGCGCTCGGCCTCGATCTCACCGGCCTGATTGCGCAGGCCGCCCGGCTTCTCACGGAGGCGGAGGCCTCGCGGATCGCGCAGCATGCGCAACGCCGGATCGCGGGCGAGCCGGTGGCGCGCATTCTCGGCACGCGCGAATTCTGGGGCCTGCCGTTCCGCCTGTCGGACGCAACCCTGGTCCCACGCCCCGACACAGAGACGGTGGTCGAGCGCGCGCTCGAGCTTTTCCGCGAGCAGAAGGCAACCCAGCAGCCACGCATCGCCGACATCGGCACCGGATCCGGCGCGATCCTGCTGGCGCTGCTGCACGATATCCCCGGCGCCTTCGGCGTCGGCACCGATCTCAGCCTGAACGCGCTCGAGACCGCCAGGGGCAATGCCGTGACCCTTGGCCTTGCCGACCGCTCCGCCTTCGTCGCCTGTTCCTATTTAGCGGCGCTCCGCGGCCCATTCGACCTCATCGTGTCGAATCCGCCCTATATCCCTTCTGCCGAAATTCCGAAATTGAGCCTCGAGGTGCGCGAGCACGATCCGCATCTGGCGCTCGACGGCGGCAACGACGGATATGACGCCTACCGCGCCCTGATCCCGCAGGCGGCCGAGCGTCTCGCGCCCGGCGGAGCGCTGATCGTCGAGGCCGGACAGGGCCAGGCCCGAAATATTGAAACCCTTTTGACGGCTGCGGCGTTGGTGGTGGACAGGCCGCCCAAGGCCGATTTGGCGGGTATCCCACGGGCCGTTTCGGCCCGAAAAATGCCCCCATAAAAGCCGGATTGGCCTGTAAAAACCACTTGGAATATCCCTTGGGAACGACTACCTTCTACTCAACACATCGGTGTCGGCCCCGTACACCTACGGGCGAAAGCCGGGCTCTCGGGCGAGAGCTTCACTGATTTTAGGTTCCAAGCCGCAGGTCCTGTTAAGCGCGATAGCCCATTGAGGTGCGCAGCTTTCCGACCGCAAAGTGAACGAAAGCCTGATATTGCGCGCGAAGACTAACGCAAGAAACCAGGGCTTGTTTTGGCAGGCAAAATGAATGGGTTCGCTGGCAATGAATGCTGGCGGGTGGGGAACGCGTCTTTGTTGAACGCGACGGTCGACGAACATTGGCAGGGTTCAAGCCGCCTCTTGCGCGCGGTGCGCGTGAGCGATGTGAACCGCTGTCATCAGGTCACTCCTAGCAATCGGTAATGCGTGCAACCTTTAGGGCTGGAATTAAAGGCAGGACATGAGAAACGGTCAGAACAAGCAGCGGATGCGCAACCGCAACAACAACAATAACAACAACCGGCGCGGCCAGAACCCGATG
The DNA here is from genome assembly GCF_000011365.1 of Bradyrhizobium diazoefficiens USDA 110. GTDB lineage: Bacteria > Pseudomonadota > Alphaproteobacteria > Rhizobiales > Xanthobacteraceae > Bradyrhizobium > Bradyrhizobium diazoefficiens. The sequence continues at coordinate 217,596 of NC_004463.1, forward strand.
ACCCGGGTCTACGAGTCCAACGGACCCGATATCAAGATCCGCGGCACGGCTTCGCACATCGCCGAAAAATATCTGCAGCTCGCGCGCGACGCGCGCTCCTCCGGCGACCCCGTTGCGGCCGAGAACTACTACCAGCACGCCGAGCACTATTTCCGCCTGATCGCGGCCGCCCAGGAGCAGTTCCGCCAGAACCAGCAGCCGCGCGGCGACGAGCCCATCAGCAGCAATAGCGACGACGGCGAAGACGACGGCGAGAATTTCTCGAATTTCGGCCAGGAGCCGGGCTTCGTCCCGCAGCCGCAACAGCAGCAGCCCTTCATGCGCGACCGCGACGGCCAGCGCGATCATCATCAGCGTGATCACCAGCAGCGTGACAACCAGCCGTCGTACCAGCGCGACAACCAGCAGCCGCGCGAGCACCGCGAACGCGACCATCGTCCGCAGCCGCAGCAATATCAGCCGCAGCCAATGCCGCCGAACCAGCCGCAGCCCGTCATCGCCGATGCCGGCAGCGTCGATCGCCTGCCCTCCTTCATCACCGGCGCACAGCCGCAAGTGAATGTCGGCGCGAACGGCGGCCAGGCTGGCTTCGAGGGCGGTGGTGGCGGCGAGCGCTTTCCGCGCCGGCGGCGCCGGCCGCATGGCCCGCGCCCCGAGCGCGAAGCCGCTCCGGCCGCGTCCAGCGACGATCTGGCGCCCGGCGAGTAAGCTCCTTCGGATTTTCTGATCTGCATCGTCCCGGCCTCGCGCCGGGACGATTTGTTTTCAGCTGCGCGTCACCGTCGAGGACGGCACCAGCACCGGCTTCAACGAGGGAATCAGCCGCGCCCGCTCGCGCTTGGCGGGGATCGCGCGATAGACCTGCTTGGTGGCCTCGACGATGTGCACGCCGGCGAAGGGTAGCGACAGCGCCGCGCCGGCACGCTCCCACATCTGCGCCGATTTCAGCACCCAGCCGCCGGCATAGGGCGGCATGAACAGCGCCTCGCCCCAGGCGGTCGGCGTGAACCAGGTCTGGCGCAACAGATCGGTGATCTGCGAGCGCGAATAGGGCCGGCCGTGGCCGAACGGCGTATTGTCGCTGCGCGTCCACACGCCGCGCCGGTTCGGGATCACCGCGATCACGCGGCCGGACGGCGACAGCACGCGCCACACCTCGCGCAGCAGCGCAGCCGGATCGTCCGACATCTCCAGCGCGTGGACCAGCAGGATGCGGTCGACCGCGGAATCGGGAAGCGGCAGCGAGAATTCATCCACCAGCGAGGCCAGCGCCGGCCGCCCCGTAGGCCATTTCAGGACGCCCTGGGCCGCCGGCATGAAGGCGAGGCAGCGCTCGGCGTCCTCCCGGAACAGTCCGAGATAGGGCGTGGGATAGCCGATGCCCAGCACACGCTGGCCCTCGGCGCGCGGCCAGCGCTCCCTGATGCCGCGATTGATCATTTGCCGCGCCACAATCCCGAGGCGACGGGAATAGAACTCGCGGAGGTCGACGACGTCGATGCTCATGACGGCAATGTAACATGCGCAAGGCCGCGGCTGCGCGCTGAATATTGCATTGCCTGCGCAACGTTAACGCCATATTTGTCTGGCGGGGCTGAGCGCGAAGGAGACGTCATGGCTGCCGAAATTCGTACTTTCAGCTGTTTAAACGACAATTTCGGTTACCTGATCCACGATGTGGAAACCAAGGCGACAGCGTCGATCGACGCGCCGGAGGCCGGCCCCATCCTGAAGGCGCTGGAGCGCGAGGGCTGGCAGCTCACCGACATCCTGATCACCCATCACCATGGCGATCATGTCGGCGGGGTCGCCGAACTCAAGCACAAATACAACTGCCGCGTCGTCGCGCCGCACGACAAGACCACTGCGATCGCCAACGTCGACCTGCGCGTCGCCAATGCCGACGTGGTCAAGGTCGGCAACCTGCTGGCGCGCGTCGTGGAGACGCCCGGCCACACGCTCGACCACATCTCCTACGTGTTCGACACCGAGAAGACCGTGTTCGCCGCCGACACGCTGTTTTCGATCGGCTGCGGCCGCGTCTTCGAGGGCACCTACCCGATGATGTGGGATTCGCTCTTGAAGCTGCGGGCCCTGCCCGACGATTTCAAGCTCTATTGCGGCCACGAATACACCGCCTCCAACGTCAAGTTCGCGCTCACCGTCGATCCCGACAATGCGGCGCTTCAGGCGCGCGCGGCGGAGGTGGCCAAGCTTCGCGCCGAGAACAAGCCCACGATCCCCTCACTGCTTGGTGACGAGAAGCGAGCAAACGTGTTCCTGCGTGCCGATGACCCCTCGGTCGCAGCCAGGCTACACATGAAGGGTGCGGATGCCGCCGCGGTGTTCGGCGAGTTGCGCGAGCGCAAGAACAAATCCTAAAGAACAAATCCTGACGGGGATCGATGCCGACCGCAGCCGAGATCATCGCGCGCCTTGAACTCCGACCGCATCCCGAAGGCGGGCACTATCGCGAGACGTTTCGCGACCAGACCACGGACGCCAACGGCCGTTCGCGCTCGACCCTCATTTACTTCCTGCTCGCGCGCGGCGAGCGTTCGCACTGGCACCGCATCGATGCGGTCGAGATCTGGCATTACTACGCCGGCAGCCCGCTGATGCTGCGCATCGCGCATGAGGGCTGCTCCCAGCACGAGGTCCGCCTCGGCACGGATCTCGTGAGCGGCGAACGACCGCAGGCCATCGTACCGGCCGATGCATGGCAGATGGCCGAGACAACAGGTGAGTGGACACTGGTCGGCTGCACCGTGGCACCCGCATTCGAGTTCGCGAAGTTCGAGCTCGCGCCGAAGGGCTGGGAGCCGTAGCTCCACACCGTCATTCCGGGGCGCCCCGCAAGCGGCAAACCCGGAATCTATCTCGCCACTATTGACGCCGATAAATGGATTCCGGGTTCGCACGTCGTGCGCCCCCGAATGACAATCATCGCTTCCGCAACACCATATCTTTCGCCGCGATCAGGCCGCCGCCGGCGATCAGGACCGCGGCGATGGCGATATTGGCACTGGCTTTTGCGAAGCCGGCGGCGATGAGGAAGCCGGTCGACAATAGCGGCGTCGCGTAGGAGGCGGCACCGAGCACGCGGATGTCGCCGCGCTTCATGCCGATGTCCCAGGCGTAGAACGCTGCCCCGACAGGCCCGATGCCGAGCCCAATCACGGAGATCCATTGCAGCGCCGTCTCCGGCCACACGGTGGTTTCGAGCGCGCCATGCATCAGCGCAGCGAGCAACGCCGTGGCGAGACAGAAGCCCGCGACCGCGTCGGTCGGCACCGCCTTCAATCGGCGCGACAGCACCGAATAGGTCGCCCACACGAAGGCGGCGATGAAGGCCGCGATCAATCCCGGCACCGCCCCCGGCGCGAAGCCGGAGGTATTGCCGGCGAACAGCAGCACGGTGCCGACGAGGCCGAGCACGGCACCGACGATGTGATGCACGGCCAGCCGCTCGCCCGGCAGGAAGGACGAGAACAGCACGATCAGCAGCGGCCAGAGATAGTTGAGCAGACCGGCTTCAGCCGGCGGCGCGAAGCGCAGTGCCAAAAAATACAGCGCGTGATAGCCGAACAGTCCGCCGACGCCGACGGTCCACACAGCCAGTGGCTGGCGCAGGCTTTTTGCCGCCTCGCCGCGGCCGATCCAGGTGAGCAGGCCGACGAGGCCGCCGATCGCAAACGTCATCGCGGCGAGCTGGAATGCCGGGATCTTTCCGGTCGCCACCGTCATCACTGACAGCAGCGACCACATCAGGATCGCGGTCAATCCGATCAGCGTCGCGGTGCGGGGAGTCATTTAAATCGCCTCGTCATTCCGGAGCGGCTCAAAGAGCAGAACCCGGAATCTCGAGATTCCGGGTTCGCCGCTATCGCGGGCCCCCGGAATGACAGTGCATGGACAAATGCCCGGGACAAGCCCGGGCATGACGACGTCGTCGATATCAGCCTGCGTGATGCCTACGCATCACACCATGTACTGGCCGCCGTTGACCGTCAGCGTCGAGCCGGTGATGGCGCCGGCTTCGTCGGCGGCGAGGAACACGACCGCGCGTGCGATTTCCTCGGGCTCCCCTAAGCGGCCGATCGGGATCAGCGGCAGGATGGACTTTTCCAGCACGTCCTTCGGCACCGCCTGCACCATCTCGGTGTTGATGTAGCCGGGGCAGATCGCGTTCACGGTGACGCCGCCCTTGGCGTTCTCCAGCGCCAAGGCCTTGGTGAAGCCGATCTCGCCGGCCTTCGCCGCGGAATAGTTCACCTGGCCGAACTGGCCCTTCTGGCCGTTGATCGAGGAGATGTTGATGATGCGGCCGAACTTGCGCCCGCGCATGCCTTCGATCACCTGGCGCGACATGTTGAACAGCGAGCCGAGATTGGTGCCGATCACGGCGTTCCATTGCTCGAGGCTCATCTTGTGGAAGGCGCCGTCCTTGGTGATCCCGGCATTGTTGACGAGCACGTCGATCGGGCCGACCTCGGCCTCGACCTTCTTCACGCCTTCGGCGCAGGCGTCGAAATTGCTGACGTCCCATTTGTAGACGGCGATGCCGGTCTCCGCCTTGAACTTCTCCGCCGCCGCATCGTTGCCGGCGTAGCTCGCCGCGACCTTGTAGCCGGCCGCCTTCAGCGCCTTGCCGATCGCAGCTCCGATGCCCCGCGTACCACCCGTCACCAATGCAACACGTGCCATATCGTATTCCTTCCCTTGGACTCTTCGGACGTTTCTGAGTGATCGTTTTTAGCTACGGATTATGCGGGACGTTTGACGGACATCAAGAACAAAACGCCCGGCGTGAGCCGGGCGTTTCTCTTTAGTCGAGGCTGAGGCGGTTGCGAAGAATATTTGATTTGCAACCGCTGCCTTTTTAGTCGCGTGCAACGCACTCACTTATGTGTGCAGCGCACGCGCATGGTCCAAATAAGCTGCGCGACAGCTAGATTCAGTCGCGCGCCAGACACATCGCGATACCCATGCCGCCGCCGATGCACAGCGTGGCAAGGCCCTTCTTGGAATCGCGCTTCTGCATCTCGTGCAGCAGCGTCACCAGTACGCGCGCGCCGGAGGCGCCGACCGGGTGGCCGATCGCGATCGCACCGCCATTGACGTTGACCTTGGAGGTGTCCCAGCCGAGGTCCTTGTTGACGGCGCAAGCCTGCGCCGCGAAGGCCTCGTTGGCCTCGATCAGGTCGAGGTCGCCGACGTTCCAGCCGGCCTTCTTCAGCGCGGCGCGCGAGGCCGGGATCGGGCCCGAGCCCATGATCTTCGGATCGACGCCGGCCTGGGCCCACGACACGATGCGCGCGAGCGGCTTCTTGCCTTCCTTGGCAGCCTGCTTGGCGGTCATCAGCACCACGGCGGCAGCGCCGTCATTGATGCCGGAAGCAGAGCCTGCGGTGACCGTGCCGTCCTTCTCGAAGGCGGGACGGAGCTTGGCCATCGCATCGAGCGTTGCGCCATGGCGCGGGTATTCGTCGGCGCTGACGACCACGTCGCCCTTGCGGGTCTTGATGGTGACGGGGACGATTTCGTCGTTGAACTTGCCGGCCTTCTGCGCGGCCTCGGCCTTCTGCTGCGAGGCGACCGCGAACTCGTCCTGCTGGGCGCGGGTGATCTGCCACTGGCGCGCAACGTTCTCGGCGGTGTTGCCCATGTGGTAGCCGTTAAAGGCATCCCACAGGCCGTCCTTGATCATGGTGTCGATGAATTCGAGCGCGCCCATCTTGACGCCGCCACGCAGATACTGGGCGTGCGGAGCCATGCTCATCGATTCCTGGCCGCCGGCGACCACGATCTCGGAATCGCCGTTGAGCAGCGCCTGGTAACCGAGTGCGACCGTGCGCAGACCCGAGCCACAGAGCTGGTTGACGCCCCAGGCCGGGCTCTCCACCGGAATGCCGGCGGCGATCGAGGCCTGGCGGGCCGGGTTCTGGCCCTGAGCGGCGGTCAGAATCTGGCCCATGATGACTTCGGAGACCCGGCCGGGCTCGATGCCACCACGCTCCAGCGCGGCCTTGATGGCGACGGCGCCGAGATCGTGGGCGGGAAGGGTCGCGAACGCTCCGTTGAAGCTTCCGACCGGGGTGCGGGCGGCGCTGACGATGACGACATCGTCTGACATGGGCATCTCCTGGGGTTGAATGGGGGCAGACGGGGCTGGGGAAACGGCTCGCCAGTCTCGGACGGCATCCTGTTAACGTCATTGCGGCATGTCAATCGGCCGGTGACCGAATTCATGCCGCAACGCATTCCAAATAGCGTTCTTGGCGCTTTCGCAAGCACGTTTTTGCTGCCCGATTAACCGTGGCGCACAAAACGGTAGCGTGACCCCTTTGAAAATGCTTATTTTGTTGCGTTGCGTACTCTTCCCGCCCTGCGGCATCGGCCGCCGGGTTCCCGTTCTCAGCGTCTTGCAAGTGAGAGCCCATGGCGAAATCAGACCAACCCACCACCATCAAGAAATACGCGAACCGCCGGCTCTATAACACCGGAACGAGCACCTATGTGACGCTGGAAGACCTCGCCGCCATGGTCAAGGATGGCGAAGATTTCCTGGTCTACGACGCCAAGACCGGCGACGACATCACCCGCTCGGTGCTGGCCCAGATCATCTTCGAGCAGGAGAACAAGGCCGGCCAGAACCTGCTGCCGACCACCTTCCTGCGCCAGCTCATCCGCTTCTACGGCGACAGCATGCAGATGGTGGTGCCGAAATATCTGGAACAGTCGATCGCGACGCTGACCCAGGAACAGGAGAAGTTCCGCAAGCAGATCGCCAATACGCTGTCCGGCACGCCCTTTGCGCCCCTGGAGGAGCAGGTCCGCCGCAACATGGAGCTGTTCCAGCAGACCTTCTCGATGTTCAAGCCTTTCGCCCCGCCGGCGCGCTCCTCCACCACCCCGGAGCCGGAGCCCGATGCGACCGCCGAGGCGCCGAAGGACAGCAACATCGACGATCTGCGCCAGCAGATGAAGGAAATGCAGGAACGCCTCGAGCGGATGTCGAAGAAGGAAGAGTAGGTCCTCTCGTTCGCCTCAGCGCGGCCGCCTGCCGCGGGCGTTTGCTTGGCGATTGTGCACCCGTCATTCCACAATGTCGTCCTGGCGAAAGCCAGGACCCATACCGCGCGATCTGTCGGTAGAGATCGATAGCAGTACCGAACGACGAATCATCGCCAAACTGCTTCCTGGGGTAATGGGTCCTGGCTTTCGCCAGGACGACGCTGGAGAAGCCGCCATGTCCGACCCAAGCGCGCATTGGAACAACGTCTACGCCACAAAGGGCGAGACCGAGGTCAGCTGGTTTCAGGAGAGCCCGGCGATCTCGCTCGACATGATCCGCTCCGCCAACGTGGATCGCGGCGCAGGCATCATCGATATCGGCGGCGGCGCTTCGCGGCTGGTGGACGCTCTCCTGCAGGACGGATACCGCAATCTCGCCGTGCTGGACCTGTCCGCCAATGCGCTCGACGCTGCGAAGCGGCGGATCGGCCCGGCGGCCGCGTCCGTCGACTGGATCGTCGCCGACGCCACGACGTGGCGGCCGGCGCGCAGCTACGAGGTCTGGCACGATCGTGCGGCGTTTCACTTCCTGACCGATCCGCGCGACAGGGCCGCCTACGTCGAGCGCCTGCGGTCGGCGGTTGCGGCCGGCGGCCACGTCATCATCGCCACCTTTGCGCTCGATGGTCCGGAGAAATGCAGCGGCCTGCCGGTGCAGCGCCACGACAGCAAGAGTCTTTCGACGGAGTTGGGGCCGGATTTCGAGCTGATCGAAACGCGCAGCGAGACTCATCACACGCCGTGGAAATCGACGCAGGCGTTTCAGTTCAGCCGGTTCCGGAGGCGCGGCTCTTGAGGCGTGGCACATGCCACACCTTCGGTGTCGTCCTGGCGAAAGCCAGGACGACGTCAGGAAGCCTACGCCGCCAGCTTCACCGCATGCGCAAAGTCCCAATAGAGCTTGCGCGCTTTTGTGTAGAGCGGGCCCGGCTTCAGCTCGCGCTCGTCGATGCGAATCACGGGCGCGACCTTGGCGAAATTGCCGGTTGAAAAAATCTCGTCGGCGGCGAGGAAGTCGGCATAGCGCAACGTCTTCTCGACCACGGTGACGCCGTCGGCGCGAAGCAGGCCGATGACGCGCTGGCGCGTGATGCCGTTGAGGAAGGTGCCGTTCGGCACCGGCGTGAACACCACGCCGTCCCTGGCCATGAACACGTTGGAATTGCCGAACTCGGCGACATTGCCGAGCATGTCGAGCATCAGCGCGTTCTGGAAGCCGCGGGAGGCGGCCTCCGCCAGCGCGCGCGAATTGTTGGGATAGAGGCAGGCCGCCTTGGCCTCGACCGGCGCGCATTCGGCAGTCGGCCTGCGGAACGGCGACAGCGTGATGGCGTTGCCGACGGGTTTGGGCATCGGCGCCTCGTAGATGCACAGGCACCAGTTGGTGGTCTCGGGGTCGAACAGCACGCCGCCGCCCGACCCGTTCTCCGCCCAGTACATCGGACGGATATACAGCTCGGCATTCGTCGCGAAGCGCGCGATGCCTTCGTTTGCGAGCGTGAGCCAGGTGCCGGGATCGACCACCGGCTTCAGGCCAAAATTGATCGCGGACTGATTGGCACGGGCGATGTGACGGTCGAGATCGGGTGCGACGCCCTCGAACGCGCGCGCGCCGTCGAACACGACCGAGCCGAGCCAGGCCGCATGCGTGCGCGGGCCCATGATCGGCACATTGCCGTCGTGCCATTTGCCCTCGAAGAAGGTCCAACTCGGCGAATATTCGATGGCTTTCTTGATCTCGGCCATGACCGGCCTCCCCTTGGCGTGATGCCGCAATATGGCACGACTATTGGGGGCAATTTCTAAATGATTCCCTGCGGGGAATGCCCCCCTCCCCTGGAGGGCCCCCTGGACGGAGGGTGAGCATCGCGGTGAAATAACATTGGGGAGCAAACCGGATATAATGCCGTCCACGTTACGGAGTCCTCCATGCCGCTCGATCCGCTCGCAAAGCGTTTGTTGACCATGATGGCTGCGGCCGGGCCGCAGGTGCGAAACCGGCCGAGCGTCGAGGCGCGGCGGCAGTCGCTGGCGAAACTGATGCAGTTCGCGCGCACTGACGCGCCTGACGTGACCGTCTCCGACGGCACGCTGCCCGGCCCCGGCGGAGAGCTTCCCTATCGGCTGTATTCGCCCGCAACCGCCGCTGAGCGCGCGCCGGGCTTCGTGTTCTTTCATGGCGGCGGGCTCGTCGCCGGCAGCGTCGCCACGCACGACCGCATCGCGGCGGCACTTGCGCATGCCACCGGCTGCCGCCTGGTCTCGGTCGATTACCGCCTCGCGCCGGAGCACAAATTTCCCGCCGCGGTGGACGATGCGATCGCCGCCACCGAATGGGTCGCACGCGAAGCGTCGTCCCTCGGCATCGACGCCGGACGCCTCGTGGTTGGCGGCGATTCCGCCGGCGCGACGCTCGCCGCGATCGTGTGCCAGGAAGCGCTGCAGAACGCCGGCCTCTCCATCGTCGCGCAATGCCTGATCTGCCCGGTGCTTGATTTCGAGGAGACCTCGCCTTCGCGCGAGGCGTTCGCCGAAGGCCACCTGATCGATCGCATCACGATCGAAGCCGATCTCGCCGACTATCTGCCCGGCGGCATCGATGCCGCCGATCCCCGCATCTCACCCCTGCGCGCCACACGCTTTGCGGGCCTGCCGACCGCAATCATCCATACCGCCGAGTTCGACCCGATGCGCGACGAAGGCAATGCCTATGCGCGCAAGCTTCTCGCCGCAGGCGTCACCGTCGAGCACGTCTGCCATGACGGCATGGTCCACAATTTCCACGCCATGGGCGCGATCCTGCCGCAGGCACAGCTCGTGCTGTCGCAGATCGGCGAACAGGTGCGGCGGGCGGTCGAGAAGTAAAAGCGCGAATCACACGCGCGCGTCCAGCACGGCCCTGGCTGCCGCAACATATTCGGGCCAATGCGCATCCGCATAGCGTTCGGCCTGCCGCGTGCAGGTGACATCGGGGGCATGCGCGGCCGCGATCGTGCGCGCGAAGCGCTCTTCGGCGACCGTCACGTCGCCAGGTTCGGCCGGCGGAACGGCGGCGGCCACGGCGGTCGGGGCGACAGCGAGGCCTGCCAGACCAGTGAGCAGGATGCGGCGTGACGTGTTCATGACTGTCGTCCCTCCATTGTCCGGCCTGCACTCTGGCCGGCGAGTATGTCAACGCGATCACCGCAGGGTACCCGCGCACATCCGCGCAGTCCATCGCTTGCGGACAGCGCTTGACCACAGGTGTGATCACGTTCCATCTAACAACAGTTCCGTCATCAAGTCGCCACGCGTCGGATCGTCACGTGCCCCGTCACAGCCCATCGCGAAGCCGACCGTACCGAACATCTATCTCGACCTGCGCACGACTTGCGCGACGATTCCCGCGGGCACGCTCGGGCTCGGCTTCGGCAACACCTCCCTGTCGGCCGCGTTCGAAGCCCTGGCGGTACGACAGGGCGCGACGCTGCCGAGCGGACTGCCTGCTGCGAAAAACGACAACCGCCTGTTCGGCATCACCGCGCAGATCGCATGGATGCCGAAACCGTCCTACCAGCTGACGCTGCGGACGCCGCTCTACACCGTGCGCAATTAGAGCATGATCCGGAAAAGTGTGCAGCGGTTTTCCGAAAAGATCATGCTCGAACAGAACAAGGCGCTTCTACTCCGGCACCGGCACGTCGAAGGTGTTGAGCGTGACCGAGACCATGCAATAGACGCCGACGAGATAGGACAGCTCGGCCGCGCCATGCTCGCCGAACTCCTTGACCGCGGCGCGCCAGGTCAGTTCCGGCAGCACGCCGCCGCTCACCAGCGCCGATGCGACGTCGTAGGCGACCGCCTCCTGCTTGGTCAGATCCACCGGCCGTTGCCCGGCCACGATGGTCGCGAGCTTCTCGTCGGAGAGGCCGCGCTGCTCGGCCACCAGCACATGAGCATAGAGCTCGTAGCCGGAGCGGAAATGCGAGCCGGTGACGAGGATCGCGACCTCGCGCACCGAGGCCGGCAGCAGCGGGTTCGACGCGATCGCCTTGACCAGCTCCCACACCGGCTTGCCGAAGCGCGGCTCGCGGACCCAGGGATTCCAGGGTCCGAGCAGCGCACCATCGTCGCGCATGTTCACAAAGCCCTTGAAGTGGTCCTTGATGCCGGCCCGCATGTCGTCATAGAGCGGCTTCTGTTCGTCGGTCAGATCTTTCGGATCGAGAATGGGAAGGCGCACGGCAGGATCTCCTCGTTGAGAAGCGGAGACCGTCGCCCGCATGTGCGCGCATCGCAAGTGAAGTTGCCGTGACGATCGTGCAATTTTGCAAATAACAGGGAGACGCCGGTTACGGCGCCTCCGGGCGCGCCAGCGGCTCGCCCAGCGTATGCATCAGCCGGTTGGCCCAGCCGAAGATCGCGGCCGACAGTACCAGGTCGAGCTGCTCGAGCTCGCTCAGCCCGGCCTCGCCGAGTGCACGCGCGTCATCTGCAGTAGCTTCGATCGGCGTCGTCGAGAGTTTTGTAGCGAAATTGAACAGTGCCTGCTGGCGCGCCTCCAGCGTGGCATCGCGCTCGTCGGCAAAGATTTCCTCGACGATGTCGTTGCGCCCGGAGTAGCTGATGAAGCGTGAGGCGTGCACGGCGGCGCAATAGATGCAGCGGTTGACGACCGAGGCACTCAGCGCGCCGAGCTCACGCTCGGCCGGGGACAAGCCGTCCTTGCCGTACATGATGAGGTTGAACAGCGGCGAGCGCACCGCGAGCGATTCAGGGTCATGCGCCAGCGTCAGCACGTAAGGCGAGACGCCCTTGTTGGAGGGCGTGACCTTCATCGCCGCGAGCTGCTCTGACGTCGCCGAGGCGAGCTCGACAGGCGTGACATAGGGCGACCAGGTCGGGATCGTGGCGGTGAAGTTGTGGACGACCTCGCTCATCGGGCTTCGACCTCTTTCAGGAGCCTGAGGCCGGCCAGGACCCGCAGCTGGTAGTTCACGAAGGCGGCAAGCTCGGACAGCCGCACGATATCGGCCTCGCTGACGCCGGCCGTCTTCAGCGCCGCAATGTCCTGTCGCGTCGCCTCGCGCGGCGACAGCGTCAGCAGGTCGGCATGGCGGGCCATGGCGTCGTGCAGGGAATCGCCACACAGGCCGCCGGGCCGTGCCAGGGCGGCCAGGTCGAGATCGCTCGCATGCGCCAGATAGGAGTCGTAATGCGCGGTCAGCGCCTCGTCGCCGACGTGCCGGCACATCCGCGCCGCGAGCGCCGCCCGCAAGCCGTGGCTCAGGCCGCCGGGCTCGCGCGGCAGCAGCACCGCGTCATGGGCGGCTTCGCTGAGGTGCAAAATCTCGGCGCGGGCGTTCAGAGCCTGGCCGAGCCGTGACGCCGCGCGCACGCCGGCAATGGTTTCGATCAGCGTGGTCAAGCAACACTCCGCGGGCTCTGTGGATTGACAACATCCTCGACGGCGAGCGCCAGCGGCTGCGCCGTATCCAGGAACGACGACAGGGCAATCTCGAACGGCGCTGGATCGAGGCCGCGTGCTTTCAGCCATGCGGGGTCATAGTAGGTCTGCCGATAGCGTTCGCCGGAATCGCAGATCAGCGTGACCAGCGATCCGGCTTGGCCGGCGCTGCGCATCTCCGAGGCAATGCGGCACAGCGCCAGGAAGTTGGTGCCGGTGGAGCCGCCGACGGATCGGCGCAGCCGGCGCGACAGTACATTCATCGCCGCAATCGTTGCGACGTCCGGGATTTTCATCATGCGGTCGACAACGCCAGGCACGAAGGACGGTTCGCAGCGCGGCCGGCCGACGCCCTCGATCAGCGAGGGCCGTTCGCAAACGTGGGAGCGGTCCTGCGTGCGGAAGCAATCGAAGAAGGCGGAATGCTCGACATCGGCGACGCACAGCCGCGTCGGATATTGGCGGTAGCGCAAGTAGCGTCCGATGGTGGCCGAGGTGCCGCCGGTGCCGGCGCCCATCGCGATCCAGTCCGGCAGCGGGCGCGGTTCGCCCTGCAATTGCGTGAAGATCGATTCGGCGATGTTGTTGTTGCCGCGCCAGTCGGTGGCGCGCTCGGCGAAGGTGAACTGGTCCATGTAGTGGCCGTTCAGGCGGGTGGCGAGCGCGGCGGCCTCAGCATACAGCGCGCGGCCGTCGTCGATCAGATGGCAATTGCCGCCATAATGCTCGATCGCAGCGATCTTCTCCGCCGACGTCGTGCGCGGCATCACGGCGTAGAAGGGCACGCCGATCATCTGCGCGAAATAGGCTTCCGACACCGCGGTCGATCCCGACGAGGCCTCGACCACGGGCGTGCCTTCGCGGATGTGGCCATTGCAGAGCGCGTAGAGGAACAGCGAGCGCGCCAGCCGATGCTTCAGGCTGCCGGTCGGGTGCGTGGACTCGTCCTTCAGATAGATATCGATGCCTGATAGCGCCGGCACGATCAGCCGGATCAGATGCGTGTCGGCCGTGCGGCATTGGTCGGCCTCGATCGCAGCTACAGCCTCGTCGACCCAGCCGCGCCGGTAGACCGGCCCGGCCGGATTGTGGTGGCGAAAGGGGGTTGGCTCCATCGGCATAACCTCATGCTCTCATAATACCTCTTGCACATCAAGAAATATTGTTCATTCTATATTCACATAATGCGGGCGACATGGCGATGAACCAGGACGTTATCGATATCCGCCTTCTCGAGGCCTTCGCCGCCGTGATGTCGGCCGGCAGCATCACCGGCGCAGCGCGGCTGCTCGGCCGATCGCAGCCGGTCGTGACGCGTCAGATCCAGGATCTCGAAGCTGACGTCGGCTATCTCCTGTTCACCCGGAACGGCCCGCGCATCAGCCCGACGCCAAAGGGCGTGCTGTTTCATGCCGAGGTCGAGCGGCTGCTGATGGGCTTGAAGCACATCCGCCAGCGCGCCAACGCGATCGGTGCGGGGGCGCTTCCCGTGCTCAGCCTGGCGGCAATCCCGGCGCTGGCGGCCGGCTTCGTCCCGGCCGCGCTCGCAGCGCTCGAACGCAAGTTGCTGCCAAGCCAGGTCCACGTGCAGGCGCTCTCGGCCGAGAACGTCGTGCAATCGGTGCTGTCGCAGTCGGTCGATTTCGGCCTTGCGAGCCTGCCGATCCAGCATCCCGGGCTCGACATGCAGTGGGTCTGCGAGGTGCCGTGCGTCGCGTGCCTCGCGATGGATCATCCGCTGGCAAAGAAGAAGGTCATTCGCCTGAGGGATCTTGCTGGCGTCCGGCTGCTGACGATGGCCAACCCCTACCGGCTTCGCCGCCGCGTGGAGGAGGCGCTGGAGCGTGAGGGTGTCGTGCCCGCTGAGGTCATCGACACCAACGCTTCGCTGACGGCGATCGCCATGGCCAAGCAGTCGCTCGGCATCGCCGTGGTCGAGCCGGTGCTGACCTCCAGCCTGCCGGTGGAGGGCGTCGTCACCCGGCCCCTGGACGTGTCCATTCCCTTCCTGTTCGCCGCGATTGCGCCGACCGGGCGCGAGCTGACGCCGACGGTTGCCGCGCTCAACGACGCACTGCGCGCCGCGGTCGCGCTGATGCCTGGCGCAAAACTGCATAGCGGCGCCGCCGCGCTGGCCGAGGCCGGCGACGAAACCAGTGAATTCGAGAAAGCTCCCTCATGACGACGATGACACCTGACGCGGCGGGCCTCGCGGCGCTTGAAGCGCGCCTGAAGCAGGATCTGGCCTGGCTCGAACTGCCGGCCAAATCGTGGGTGCCGCGCCGCGTCGTTGACGGCAAGAGCGTCGTCGACGTCGTCATCGTCGGCGCCGGCATGGCCGGCCTCGTCGCCTCCGCCATGCTCAGGCGTCTCGGCGTCGACAACCAGCTCGTGCTCGACCGTGCCCGCGCCGGCGAGGAAGGCCCCTGGGTTACGTTCGCCCGGATGCGGACGCTACGCTCGCCCAAGGAATTGACCGGACCTGCGATGGGCATGCCGGCGCTGACCTTCCGCGCCTTCTACGAGGCGCAATATGGCAGGCAGGCGTGGCAGGCGCTCGACCGCGCGCCGCGCACGATGTGGATGGATTACCTGATCTGGTACCGCAAGGTGCTGGACCTGCCGGTCCGCAACGGGGTTTCGGTCGAGCGAATCCACGCGCGCACCGATGAATTGTTCGCGCTCGACATCAGCGAGGGCGGCACGTCGCGACAGATTCTCGCGCGCCATGTCGTGCTGGCGACGGGCCGCGACGGCCTCGGCGGTGCTTACGTGCCGTCGCTCTGCGACGGCATCGACCGACGTTTCTGGGCGCATTCGTCCGCCCCTATCGACTTCGAGAGACTTCGCGGCAGGCGTGTTGCCGTCGTCGGCGCGGGCGCATCCGCGATGGACAACGCAGCGATGGCGCTGGAGGCGGGCGCAGCGCGGCTCGACCTATTCATTCGGCGCGCGGACATCCCGCGCGTCAACAAGTTCACCGGCATCGGCAGCCAGGGCGTCGTCCACGGCTTTGCCGGCCTGTCGGATGACTGGAAATGGCGTTTCCTCGATCACACGCTGAAGGCGCAGACGCCGCCGCCGCGTCAAAGCGTACTGCGGGTCTCCGCCTATCCGCAGGCGCATTTCCATCTCGCAAGCCCGATCGATGATCTCGCCGTCGCGGGAGACCATCTCACGGTAACGACGCCGAAGGGCCGCTACGCGACCGATTTCATCATCTTCGGCACGGGCTTCAAGGTCGACCTCGCGTTGCGCGACGAGCTCGCCGAGTTCGCGCCGCATATCCGGTTCTGGTGCGACCGCTTCCCGGCACCTGACGGCATGGACAATGCCGAGCTGGAGAACTCGCCAGACCTCGGCGACAGCTTCCAGTTCCTGGAGAAAGAGCCCGGCGCCTGCCCCATGTTGGCGCGGCTGCATTGCTTCAACTATCCGGCGACGCTGAGCCACGGAAAGCTCTCCGGCGATATCCCCGCGATCAGCGAAGGCGCCGACCGGCTCGCGCGCGGCATCGTCCGTCGCCTGTTCGTCGAGGATCGCGAGATTCATTTCGCCAACCTCAAGGCCTTCGCCACGCCGGAACTCGCCGGCGACGAATGGCAGGATGCCGACGTCACCCATCAACCCGCCGAATAGGCGCAACCGGACAGGCAAGCGAGAGATGCAGACGAACAGGAAAGCCATCGCAGCCGCGATCGCCGGCAATGCCCTGGAGTGGTACGACTTCACGGTGTTCGCCCTGATGACACCGGTCATCAAGAACCTGTTCTTCCCGGTCGACCCGAAAATTTCGGGCAGTGAGATCAACGCACTGCTGCTGACCACCGCGCTGTTCGGCACCGGCTTCTTCATGCGGCCGATCGGCGGCCTCGTGCTCGGCTATTTCGGCGATCGCAAGGGGCGGAAGGCGGCGATGACGCTCGGCATGGGCATCATGGCTGTGTCGGTCGCGCTGTTGGCGTTGACGCCGACCTACGCCACGGCCGGCATTGCGGCGCCGCTGATCGTGCTGCTGGCGCGGCTGTTGCAGGGCTTTTCGGTCGGCGGCGAGTTCGGCACCTCGACCGCCTATCTGATCGAAGCGGCGCCTCCCGGCCGCACCGGCTTCTATGGCTCGTGGCAGATCGCCGGCCAGCTCATGGCCAACGTGCTCGGCGCAGTGCTGGGTGCCGCCCTGACGCTGGCGTTCACGCAGGAGCAGCTTGCCGCCGGCGCCTGGCGCATTCCCTTCTTCGTCGGCCTCGTGATCGTTCCGATCCTGCTCTATATGCGCGCCAGCGTCATCGAGCCCGAAGCTTCCCGGCGCAGCATGGCGACGCTGCACAAGGACAATTTCATCGCCGCGCTGAAGAATCCCGGCCGCAATTTCCTGATCGGCATGGGCATGGTGGTGGCGAGCGCCGTGTCGTTCTACGTCACCTTCGGCTACACCGTGACCTACGCCAAGGAGGTGCTGAAGCTGCCGCTGATGCAGAGCTTCCTGGTGCAGATGATCGCGGCAATCGTGATGGTGATCGTCGTGCCGATCGCGGGCGCCGTCTCCGACCGCTATCCGCGCCGGCCGCTGTTGCTGGTCTCGCTGATCGGCTATTTCGTCTCGCTCTACCCGCTCTATGCCTGGGTGATCTCCGAGCCGTCGATCGCAAGGCTCCTGGTCGCCCAAATCGTCATCGGCTTCTTCAGCGCCTTCTTCCTCGGCGTCTACTGCACCACGCTGGTCGAGCTGTTCCCGATCCGCGTCCGCTCGACCGCGCTTGCGATCGTCAACAATGTCGCGGTGCTGGTGTTCGGCGGCTTTGCCCAGTTCTTCGTGACCTGGCTGATCGCGCTCACCGGCTCCCCGCTGGCGCCGATCTTCTATGTCATGATCGGCGTCGGCCTCGGGCTGATCGCGGTGATCGCGATGCGGCCGGAGGACGCCGAGCGGGAGCAGGTCCCGGACGGCGTCGTCGAACAGGCATCGTGAAGCCGCTCAAAACTCCAGCGGCGCGTTGTCGACGACCTCTTTCATCACGAAGAAGGTGCGGGTCTGGCGCACCCCCGGCAGCGCGATGAGCTGTTCGCCATGGATGCGGTTGAAATCCTCCATGTCGCCGACGCGGATCTTGAGGAAATAGTCGAAGTCGCCGGCGACGAGGTGGCAGTCGAGCACGAATTTCAGTTTTGCGATCGCCTGCTCGAAGATGGCAAAGCTTTCCGGCGTCGAGCGGTCCAGCACGACGCCGACCATGACCAGCGTCCCCTTCGCCACCTTCTTCGGCGCGATCATGGCGCGGACGGCAGCGATGAAGCCGTCCTCGAACAGGCGCTGGGTGCGGCGATGGCAGGTGGCGGGGCTGATCGCAACGGTTTCGGCCAGCTCGGCATTGCTGAGCCGGCCGTTATTTTGAAGCAATCTCAATATCTTAAGGTCGGTTCGATCGAGCCGAAGCGGCATGGAAGAAGCTTCCGATTCTGGATGATTTTCTGAAAGAAATATTAGTCAAAATGCCAATCTTCGCAAGATATCATGCAATATCGGTGCAGCATTCGAGAGCACATTCCTTACCACATATGCTAATCGCTGCGGCCAGCTCAACACCAATCGAGATGACCTGACCATGCTGGAAAAATTCGCGCGCTATCCGCTGACCTTCGGCCCGACGCCCATCGAGAAGCTGGAGCGGCTGTCGAAACATCTCGGCGGCAATGTCGAGATCTATGCCAAGCGCGAGGACTGCAACTCCGGCCTCGCCTATGGCGGCAACAAGCTGCGCAAGCTCGAATACATCATCCCGGACGCGATCGCCTCGAACGCCGACACGCTGGTCTCGATCGGCGGCGTGCAGTCCAACCACACCCGCATGATCGCCGCCGTCGCCGCCAAGATCGGCATGAAGTGCCGCCTGGTGCAGGAAGCGTGGGTGCCGCACGAGGACGCCGTCTATGACCGCGTCGGCAACATCATGCTCTCGCGCATCATGGGCGCCGACGTGCGCCTGGTCGACGACGGCTTCGACATCGGCATCCGCAAGAGCTGGGAGCAGGCGATCGAGGAAGTGAAGGCCGCGGGCGGCAAGCCTTACGCGATTCCCGCCGGCGCCTCCGTGCACAAATATGGCGGGCTCGGCTATGTCGGCTTCGCCGAGGAAGTGCGTAAGCAGGAAGCCGAGCTCGGCTTCAAGTTCGACTACATCGTGGTCTGCACCGTCACCGGCTCGACCCATGCCGGCATGCTGGTCGGCTTCGCCGCCGACGGCCGCGCGCGAAAGGTGATCGGCATCGACGGGTCGTTCACCCCGGCGCAGACCAAGGCGCAGGTGCTCTCGATCGCCCAGAACACGGCCAAGCTCGTCGAGCTCGGCAAGGACATCGTCGCAGACGACGTCGTGCTGATCGAGGACTACGCCTATCCCGCCTATGGCGTGCCGTCGGAAGAGACCAAGGAGGCGATCCGCCTCACCGCGCGTCTCGAAGCCATGATCACCGACCCCGTCTACGAGGGCAAGTCGATGCAGGGCCTGATCGACCTCACGCAGAAAGGCTATTTCGAGAAGGGCGCGAAGGTCCTCTACGCGCATCTCGGCGGTGCCCCGGCGCTCAACGGCTACGGCTACGCGTTCAGAAACGGCTAGTGCGTCGGTGCCGTAAGACGGCGCGCGCCTCCTCACTGGTCTCGTCCTGGCGAAAGCCAGGACCCATTACCCCGACCGCCAATTGTTGAAACACACTGAGGCTGTCGGCGTGCCGTTTCCCACGGCCTGTGGTTATGGATCCCGGATCTGCGCGCGCTTTGGGCGCGCTTGTCCGGGATGACGGTGGAGATATTAGCTTCACCCCTACCGCGTCCGCACGATCTGCAGCAGCTCGTCGCCATAATGCTCGAGCTT
Organism: Bradyrhizobium diazoefficiens USDA 110; assembly: GCF_000011365.1. Taxonomy (GTDB): domain Bacteria; phylum Pseudomonadota; class Alphaproteobacteria; order Rhizobiales; family Xanthobacteraceae; genus Bradyrhizobium; species Bradyrhizobium diazoefficiens. Next base: position 236,991 of record NC_004463.1, read on the forward strand.
CTTGTCGCCGATGCCGGGCACGTTGCGGAGCTCGTCCAGCGTGGTCGGCCAGGCCCGCACGATGCCGTCAATGGTGGCGTCGTGCAGCACGACATAGGCCGGCACGCCACGTTCGCGCGCGACATCCGAGCGCCAGGACCGCAGCCGGGCACGCAATTCAGGATCGACATCGCCTTGCGGGGCGCTGGCCGCAGGCGCGAGATCGCCGCGGCGGGATTTCGCGCGGCTGGAACGGACGCGGGTGCCGGGCACCTCCTCGCGCAGCCATACCTCGGTCTCGCCGCGTAGCACGCCGCGCGCGGCCTCCGTCAGCTTCAGTGCGCCATAAGCTTCGCTGTCGCTCTGCAAATGGCCCATCGCCACGAGCTGCCGCAGCACCGTGCGCCACTGCTTTTCGTTGAGCTCGCGCCCGATGCCGAATACCGACAGCTTGTCGTGGCCGAACTGCGTGACCTTCTCGGTCAGGCGACCGATCAGCACGTCGATCAGGTGCATCGCGCCGAAACGCTGGCCGGTACGATAGACGCAGGACAAGAGCTTTTGCGCCAGCACCTTGCCGTCGCGCATCTTCGGCGGCGTCAGGCAGTTGTCGCAATTACCGCAGGTTTCACCGTGCACGATCTCGCCGAAATAGGCGAGCAGCCGCCTGCGCCGGCACTGCGCGGTCTCGGCGAGCCCGACCAGCGCGTCGAGCTTGCCGATCGACACGCGCTTGAAATCGTCCGAGCCGCTGGACTCGTCGATCATGCGGCGTTGCTGCACGATGTCGGAGAGGCCGTAGGCCATCCATGCCGCGGACGGCTTGCCATCGCGGCCGGCGCGTCCCGTCTCCTGGTAATAGGCCTCGATGCTCTTGGGCAGATCGAGATGCGCGACGAAGCGCACGTCGGGCTTGTCGATGCCCATGCCGAAGGCGATGGTCGCCACGATGACGATGCCGTCCTCGTTGAGGAAGCGGTCCTGGTTGCGCGAGCGCACGCTACTGTCGAGCCCGGCGTGATAGGGCAGCGCGGCGATGCCGGCATCATCGAGCGCGGCGGCGACCTCCTCGACCCGGTTGCGCGACAGGCAGTAGACCACGCCGGCGTCACCCGCATGGCGCTCCCGGATGAACTCCTTGAGCTGCGACACCGCATTGCGCTTGTCGACGATCTCGTAACGGATATTGGGGCGGTCGAAGCTCGAGACGAATTGCGGACTGCCCCCAAGCTTGAGCCGTTCAACGATCTCCTTCCGCGTCAATTCGTCGGCGGTCGCGGTCAGCGCGATGCGCGGCACCTCGGGAAAGCGCTCGGCGATGATGGAGAGGCCGACATATTCGGGGCGGAAGTCGTGGCCCCATTGCGAGACGCAGTGCGCCTCGTCGATCGCGAACAGCGCCACCTTGGCCTGCGCCAGCATCAACAGGCAGCGCGGCGTCACCAGTCGTTCCGGCGCGACATAGAGCAGGTCGAGATCGCCCGCGATCAGGCGCCGCTCGATGTCGGAGGCCTCCTGCGGCGTCAGCGACGAGTTCAGCGCGGCGGCGTTGACCCCGGCCTCGAGCAGGCCGGCAACCTGGTCGCGCATCAGCGCAATCAAGGGCGAGACCACGATGCCGCAGCCTTCGCGCAGCAACGACGGCAGCTGGTAGCACAGCGACTTGCCGCCGCCGGTCGGCATCAACACGAGGCAATTGCCGCCATCGGTGACATGCCGGATGATCTCGCCCTGCGCGCCGCGGAACCCCGGCAGGCCGAACACCGAATGCAGCACCGACAGCGCGTCGCGGCCGTTGGCCGGCGCGGGCAGCGGAGCAGTGGAAGGGACGTTCATGGGTGTGTCGGAGGCCGTGGGATTCGTCACAAGGCCAGTCGCATGGCTGCGCGGGCGTGGCAAGACGATTTGACGCTTGCGCCGCTGCTTCTTCTCCCTCTCCCCGTTCTTACGGGGAGAGAGTTGGGGTGAGGGGCCTCTTTCCACGGATGAGACTGTTGCGGGACCTGTACCCCCTCACCCGGATCGCAAGAGCGATCCGACCTCTCCCCGCAAGCGGGGCGAGGTAAGAGAGCTACGCCCCGATTCGTCGCAGCGCCTCCGCGACGGTTACGATCGGCATGTCGCGCTTGCCGGCCGCCTCCAGCGCATGGCGCATCAGGTGCGGCGTGCAGCCATAGGGGCTCGGCGCGTTCACGACGTCATGGCCGTAGAAGATGAGCCATCCGCCGCTTGCGACCGCCTCGTCGAAATAGCGATCGACGCCCGCCCTATCGATCTCGCAATCTACCAACGGTGAGGCGCGCAGGAACTGGAGGTCGATGACATCGCGATTGACGCCGGGCAGAATGCCGCGCGCCGAGCGGAAGGTTCTCGCGAGCTGCGGCTTGCGCCAGACCGAGGCGAGGCCGTACGGATAGGCGAAATTCTCCAGCGCGATCGAGGAATCGATTTCGCGGAGATGGCTGCGGTTTCGTTCGATCTCGCGGGTCATGGCGGCCTCGCCGAGATTGACCGCGCTCTGATGCGAAAAGGTATGGCAGGCGATCTCGTGGCCGGCATGGTGAAGCCGCACGATTGCGTCGTTCGACAGCCCATGCCAATGATCCGACGGCCGGCCAATCAGGCTGCCGGCGATGTAGTAGGTGCCGCGGCCACCATGCGCTTCGAGAAGCGAAGCACCCTCGCCGGCGGCACTATCGGGGGCATCGTCGAAGGTGAAGCTCACCATCGGCGCGTGCGCGGGCAGCCGGTGCGGCGCGGCACGGAAATGCCGGGCCAGCCGATTGCTCACGCGTCCCTGGAGTGCCGACCACACGACCGCATTTCCTGTTTGCCCCGCCCCCTTCAGTGAAGCATTCGTACGCTGCCGGAAGCAAGCTTCACACTTCGTTAGTCCTAACGTGAAGCGTCCCGACCTAGCGCGCAAGGACCGACGCATCGGCGTCCGCGCCGAGATATTGCAGCCAGTTACGGAATAGCGCCGCCGCCGCGCTGCCGGCGGCGATATCGGCGCGCAAATTCAGCGCGGGAAGCTCGTTGCTGAGCGCTGGATGGCGCTGGTGCCTCGCCTGCTTCTCGAAGCGCACAAGCTTCTCTTCCGTCGCTGCGTCAAAATAGCTCACCGGCAGGTGCGGATAATTGTCACGCTCGCGCACGAGGTAGCGGCCGACGTCGCGCAGATATTCGCGCTGGAGCGACAATGCGTCATATTCGGGGTGGCCCTGGAAGAACACGAAGCGGCTGGCATATTGGCGGACGAAGACGTCGACACCAGCCAGTGCCGAGCGGGTCAAGACCTGATAACCGGCCTGCTCGAGGTCGCTCTCGACGATCTCGTTCAGGCGCGAATGCGAAACCTTGAGCGGCGCAGGCAGGGCATGCGTCAGCGGATCACCCGTAACGGCCTCGCAGTCGAAGATGCCGTGACACTTGGCCGGTAGCCGTCGCCGCGCGATGCCGTCGAGGTGCAGCACCGCGGCGTGCGCGGCGAGGCATGACCAGATCGTCGAGCGCGTGTTGGTCCTCGCCCAGTCGACCAGATCGGTGAGGTCGCGCCAGTACGGCTCCTGGTCGAGCTCGGGCGCGACCGGCTCGGCGCCGGTCACGATCAGCCCGTCGAATCGCTGACGCTTGAGATCCGCGAGATCGGAATATTCGCTCTCGACGTGCCATTTCGCTTCGGGCGAGCGCTTGACCGAGGGCAGCGAGAAGCAGTGGAAGCGGATGCGGCGCGGGCCGGCGGCGGCCTGGAGCAGCTTCATGAACTGCCGCTCAGTCGCCTTCAGCGCCGGATCAGGCATGTTGTTGATCAGCCCGATGGTGAGCTCGGCGCCGGCATGATCGCGCGCCAGATCGCCCTCAGCCGGCACCAGCGCCGGGCTCGACATACCGTGATCCCTGTCGATCAGGATCGTCATCGGGGCCGTCGCCTACTCCGCGGCCTGGAGGCGCGACGACGGACAGGCTTTTTCCAACGCCTGGTCGATGTCCTCGATGATATCGGCAGCATGCTCGATGCCGATGGACAGGCGGATCGTCTCCGGCAGAACGCCGGCGAGGCGCTGCTGCTCCGCCGACATCTGCCGGTGCGTGGTCGAAGCCGGATGGCAGGCCAGCGACTTCGCGTCGCCGATATTGACGAGGCGCGTGATCAGCTTCAGCGCATCGTAGAAGGTCTTGCCGGCTTCCATGCCGCCCTTGATGCCGAAGGTGAACAGCGAGGAGGCATTGCCGTCGAGATATTTCTGGACCAGCGGATAGTAGGGGCTGTCCGGGAAACCCGTGTAGTTGACCCAGGCGACGCGCGGGTCAGTACGCAGGAATTCGGCGACCTTGCGCGCGTTCTCGACGTGGCGCTCCATGCGCAGCGCCACGGTCTCGATGCCCTGGAGCAGCAGGAAGGCGTTGAACGGCGACAGCACCGAACCCATGGTGCGCTGATAGACGCTGCGCGCGCGCTCGATATAGGCGGTCTTGCCGAAGCGCTCGGCATAGACGAGTCCGTGATAGGACGCGTCCGGCTTGTTGTAGGCGGGGAAGCGGTCGGCGTATTTCGCCCACGGAAAATTTCCGGAATCGACGATGGCGCCGCCCAGCGTGGTGCCGTGGCCACCCAGGAACTTGGTCAGCGAATGCACGGCGATGTCGGCGCCGTAGTCGAACGGCTTGAGCAGGATCGGGGTTGCGACCGTGTTGTCGACGATCAGCGGCACGCCATGGGCATGCGCGATCTTCGCCAATGCCTCGATGTCGCAGACATTGCCGGCAGGATTGCCGATGGTCTCGGCGAACACCGCACGGGTGTTCTCGTCGATCAGCTTCTCGATCGCATCCGGCTTGTCGCTCTCGGCGAAGCGGCCCGTGATGCCCTGGCGCGGCAGAATGTGCGAGAGCAGCGTGTGCGTGGTGCCGTAGAGCTGCGGCACGGACACGATGTTGCCGCCGTGATCGGCGACGTTGACGAAGGCGAAATGCAGCGCCGCCTGGCCGGTCGCGACCGCAAGCGCGCCGACGCCGCCTTCGAGCTGGCTGATACGCTTCTCCAGCACCGCGCTGGTCGGATTGGCGATGCGGCTGTAACGGAAACCCTCGGCCTCGAGATTGAAGAGCGCCGCGCCGTGATCGGCGCTGTCGAAGGCGTAGGCCGCGGTCTGGTAGATCGGCACGGCAACCGCGTGCGTGGTGGCTTCGGGCTCATAGCCGGCGTGAATAGCGATCGTCTCGTTGCGCATCGTGCCACCTCCGCGTGGAGCGGGCCGCACTTATTGGCCTGTATGAGGCACGTGCGTTGTCCGCCGTCCTCGTGTTAGAGGCGGGTGGTAAAGCGAGCAATAATTCGCCTAGAGATCGAGGAAGTAACCCTAACGGTTATTGGTGAATTGGCTAAAATTCGAATCAAATTGGATTAACGAATTCGTACGCCTAGGCGCGACTCGCTTCCCATCGCGGATGCAAAGCATCGGCGTTCTCAAGGGACGGCGGCCGAAGGCCGCCAGTGCCACCCTCTCCCACAGGGAGCGAGGGCGGCACTGTCAACGCGGCGGCAACTCGCGAGCGCTCAGTCCATCGTCTCCCATAGGCGATGGGCGAGCACGCCGGCACGATTCTCGATCGCCGCCGCGGCATCGAGCGCGAGGTCCTCGCGGTAGCGGCCGGTGATGAGCTGCACGCCGATCGGCTTGCCCTCGTGCAAGGCCACCGGCACCACCGCGCCGGGCAGGCCCAGCACGTTGATCGCGGAGATGAAGCGTATCCCGCCCCAGAACACCTCCTGCACGCGCTCGGCGCTGATAGTGTCGTCGCGCGGGCCCGGCGTCGGACTGACCGTGGTCGGCGCCAGCACGACCGGGTAGTCCTCGAAGAACAGCTGCCAGGCGCGGATGTGGCCGTTGCGCGCGGCCGTCGCCTGCATCCAGGCCTTGAGATCGAGCACATTGGCCTTGGCCTTCATGCCGTTCCACGCATTGTGGAAATCCTCGGACGTGACCTTCAGCATCGCGGCCTCCTGCATCACCATCGTCTCGTTGGTGATGATGTCGCACCAGGTCTGCCAGACGCCGTTGATGTCGGGCACCTCGACCTCGCTGACGCGATAGCCGGAACGCTCGAGGTGATCGGCGGCCCGGCGCAGCGCCGCGGCGACCGCCGGATCGACGTCCATGTCGTCGGGGATCTTCGCCAGCGCGACCTTGATCGGTCCCTTCGGCTTCGGCCCCACAAGCGGCGCCGGCACCCACCAGGGATCGCGCGGATCGCGCTGGCTCATCACCTCCAGCGCGAGGCGAACGTCGGCAACGTGGCGGGCGAGCGGCCCCTGCGCCGACATCAGATGCGCCAGCATCGGCCGCTCGGCCGTTGCGCTTCCGTTGAAGGCGGGGATGCGGCCCTGCGTCGGCTTGATGGTGGCAACGCCGTTGCAATGTGCCGGCCAGCGCAGCGAGCCGCCGATGTCGTTGCCATGGGCGATGGTGCCGATACCGGCGGCAACCGCCGACCCCGCGCCACCCGAGGAGCCGCCGCAGGTGATATCAGGGTCCCAGGGGTTCAGCGTCAGCCCATGCAGGGGATTGTCGGTGAAGCCGCGGAAGGAGAATTCCGGCGTGTTGGTGAGACCGATGACGATCGCGCCGGCCTTCTTCAGGTTACGGACAACAGGCGCATCCGACGGCGCGATGTAATCCTTGTTGGCGGGCACGCCGTTGAAGTTCGGCCGGCCTTCGTAATCGACGTTTTCCTTGATGGTGATGGGCACGCCGTGCAGGAGGCCGAGCTCGCCGCCTTTGGCGCGCTGCTTGTCGGCCGCATGCGCAGCCTTCAGCGCTTCCTTGCTGAGATCGACAACGACCGCATTCAGCCTGGGATTGACCGCGCGCATCCGATCCAGATGCGCCTCGACGGTCTCGACCGCGGAGATTGCGCCGCTGCGGATCGCGGCCGCGGTATCGACCGCAGACCATTGCCAGACCGGCCCCTTGGGACGGCGCGCCGTGGCCGATTTGCGCGGGGCGGCCTTCTTGACTGATTTCTTCGCAGCTTTCGCGACGGCACCCTTGCGGGCGGTGGCTTTCTTGCTCGAGGTCTTCGTTACTTTCCTTGAAACACTTTTCTTCTTGCTCGCCGTCTTCTTCGCCACGCCGCATCTCCTGAAATTGCGCCGCGGAGGTTATGGAGATCACGCGACCGTGTACAGGCGCGTTTCTGCATGGCGCGTTGTCGCGACGCTCTGTCACGGCCCCGGAGCCAGGGACGCCCGTGAACCTTTGCGCCCGCTGTCTTGACCCATATATTGGTTGAATTGTGCAACAGACTACCGCTGAGATTGCGGCATAACGACCAGGTTTTTTGACGCAGCTATTTTTGACATCGGCAGATTGGAGCATTTTCCATGCTCACAGAATTCGACGCCGGATACGGCGAGCAACCCTTTCGCGATCTGTGCGCCAACTACCCCGGCGCTGAAGCCTACGATCCCCACGACTTCCGCATCGAATGGGGGCCCATCTTTCACCGCGGCCGGCTGGACGGATCGGCGCGTGTGCTCATCGTCGGCCAGGATCCCGCCCAGCACGAGACCATCGTGCGCCGAATCCTGGTCGGCACCGCGGGCCGCCGGACCCAGGGCTTTCTGGCCAAGCTCGGCATCGTGCAGAGCTATGTGATGGTGAACACCTTCCTGTACAGCGTTTACGGCCAGAGCGGCGGCTCCAAGCACAAGAACGAGCCGGGCATCGTCGACTATCGCAACAAATGGTTCAAGGCCGTGCTGGGCCCCGGCAACATCGAGGCTGTCGTCTCGCTCGGCGGCCTCGCGGACGAGGCCTGGAAAGCCTGGCTCAAGAGCTCCGACGGCGCGGCCTACAAGACCCTCGCGTATCAGCACATCACGCACCCGACCTGGCCGGAAAGCTCCGCGCATGATTCCGCGACGCAGGCGGCGAATACCAAGATCATGCTGGCCAAATGGAATGCCGCCCTCGCGGCGCTGGCGCCTGAGGTCAAGCATCCCGACGTGCCGACGACACTCGTGCCGTACGGCGACGCCTTCAAGCCGTCCGAGCTTGTCGACATCATTGCAAAGGACCTTCCGGCGGGACTGCCGGCCTGGATGCGTGGAGATACGCCGTGGGCCGTGCGCCAGGGCGTTGACGCGGCGGCCAAGCGGCGCACCATCATGATCACCATTCCCGATGGGGTGATTCCATGAGCCCGGCCGCAAACCCGAAGCGATGGGCGCTGACCGGCCGGATCGTGACGATGGCCACTGAGGGCGACGTCATCAAGAACGGGACGATCTTCATCGAGGACAATCGGATCGCCGCGATCCTGCCCAAGGGACAGCCGGCCCCGGTGGGCTTCGAGGCCGTCGCCGCGGTGACCACCGGCGGCACCATCTATCCCGGCCTGATCGAGCTGCATAATCACCTCAGCTACAACGTCCTGCCGCTCTGGCGCGTGCCGCAGCTCTTTGGCAATCGCGACCAGTGGCAGAATGCCAAATCGTACAAGACGTCCGTGACCGGCCCGATGAGCGCGATCGCCCTTGCCGACGACGGCTCGCTGCTGCCGGCCCTGGTTCGCTATGTCGAAGCCAAATGCCTGGTCGCGGGAACGACGACGAGCCAGGGGATCACGCTGTCGAACTGGAGCGGCACGATCCACAAGTATTACAAGGGCGCGCTGCGCGCCGCCGAGATCGGGAGCCCGCCCGATCTTCCGCGGGCACACTCCAAGATTCCCGACATCGATGCCGAGGATTGGGCGAAGTTCGACAACGAGCTGAAATCGTCGGCGTGTTTCCTGCTCCACTTAAGCGAGGGCATCGATCCCAAGGCGCATAGCCACTTCCTGGCGCTGCGCAATTCCGCGGGAGATTGGGCGATCGAGCCGTCGCTGGCCGGCATTCATTGCACGGCGCTCGATGCGACCGACTTCGGAACGATGGCCCAGCACCAGGCCAAGGTCGTCTGGTCGCCCCTGAGCAACCTGCTGCTCTATGGCAAGACGACCGATGTCGTCGCCGCGTGCGCCGCAGGCCTCACCATCGCGCTGGGCTCGGATTGGTCGCCGTCCGGCAGCAAGAACCTGCTGGGCGAGCTGAAGGCGGCGAAGGTCGTATCCGCGCATTTCAATCTCGGCTTCAGCGATTACGATATCGTCGCGATGGCAACGCGCAATCCGGCCGCGATCCTGAAGTGGGACTCAAAGCTGGGAACCATCGCCAAGGGCAAGTTCGCCGATCTCGTCGTCGTGAAGGGTGTCACCGGCGATCCTTACGCCCACCTGATCAAATCGCGCGAGCAGGATATCGTCCTGGTCACGATCGGCGGGCGAGCGCGCTATGGGACCAAGAAGGCCATGCAGCAGGCAGGCGGAAGCGGCGAGGCCCTGAAGGTCGGCAGGAGTGCGCGGGTGATCGATTTCACCTCGCCCGACCAGGATCCGGGGATCGAGAAGATCACGCTGGCGGAAGCAACGACCCGATTGAGTGCCGCGCTCGGCAATCTCGGCACGTTGCAGCCGCACAGCATCGCGATGTCGGCCGCGATCGCGAGCGGAACGGTGTCACGAACCGGATGGCGTCTCGCGCTGGACGAGCAGTTCGGCAACAATGTCCAATTGCGCCCGCGGCTGGCATATAACGGCATCCGGACCGGTCCGGATTTGGCAGCTGTCGCAGCAGCCGCCGAGCCGCTGCATCCGATCAAGCTGGATGGCCTCACGGTGGCCGACGATCCCGTCTTCATCGACACGCTGAAGAGCGAACCCAACCTTCCGCAGGGACTAGGCGCAGCGATCGCCGCCTTCTATTAGCTATCCGTCACACCAGCGGTGGATTGAGCCGCGCAAAACCCTCCTGGATGCGATAGGGGTAATAGGGATAGGGCGGCATCACGGCGCACGCCTCGTCGAGACGCTTGATCTGATCCGCGCCCAGCGACCAGCCGACCGCACCGAGATTGTCGCGCAGCTGCGCCTCGTCACGGGAGCCGATGATCACGGAAGAGACGGTGGGGCGCGACAGCAACCAGGCGATCGCGACCTGCGGCACGGTGCGGCCGGTCTCGGCGGCAATCGCATCCAGCACGTCGACGATCGCGTAAAGCCGCTGCTCGTCCACGGGCGGACCGAATTGCGCGGTGGCGTGCAGGCGGCTCTGTTGCGGCAGCGGTTGGCCGCGCCGGATCTTTCCGGTCAGCCGCCCCCAACCGAGCGGGCTCCAGACCAGCGCGCCGACGCCCTGATCGCGCGCGAGCGGCATCAGCTCCCACTCATAGTCGCGGCCGAGCAGCGAGTAATAGACCTGGTGCGCGACATAGCGCGGCCAGCCGTGCCGGTCCGCGATGGCGAGCGACTTCATCAGCTGCCAGCCCGCGAAATTGGAAACGCCGACATAGCGCAGCTTGCCGGCACGCACGAGCGTATCGAGGGTGGACAGCACCTCCTCGATCGGTGTGAACGCGTCGAACGCGTGAAGCTGAAGGAGGTCGATGGTGTCGGTGCCGAGCCGTTGCAGCGCTGCGTCGACCGCAGTCAGCAACCGCTGCCGCGATGAGCCGGCATCGAGCGGGCCATCGCCCATCGGCAGGCTCATCTTGGTCGAGATCAGCACCTTGTCGCGGCGGCCCTTGATCGCAGCGCCGAGAATCTCCTCGGAGGCACCGTTCGAATAGACGTCGGCACTGTCGAACAAATTGACGCCGGCATCGAGGCAGATGTCGACCAGCCTGCGCGCTTCCTCCGTGCCGCTGCGGCCCCAGGCGGAGAACAGCGGACCCTGGCCGCCGAACGTGCCGGTGCCGAAGCTGAGGACGGGGACCTTGAGCCCGGACGCACCGAGACTACGATATTCCATGATCGCTCTCCTATTCCGCCGGGCACGCCGCGACTGCGGTCGCCGTGCGATCGAGCTGGAGGCTCCACAGCGCCAGCACGAGGCCGATCGCGGTGATTCCGGCCGCCACCAGCGGCAACGCGGAGAGGTCGAGCCCGCGATCGATGGTGACACCGCCGGCCCAGGCCCCCAGCGCGTTGCCGAGATTGAACGCGGCGATGTTGAGGCTCGAGGCCAGCGTGCGGCCGCTCGGGCCGGCGGCTTCCAGCACGCGCAGCTGGAGCGGCGCGACGGTTGCGAAGGCGGCGATGCCGAGCAGCAGGATCAGCACGATCGCGGGGATCTTGACCGACAGCACCGCGGCAAGGCCGAGCAGCACGATGGCGAGCGCGGCGAGAGTGCCGATCAGGGCCCGCGCCAGGCCGCGGTCGGCGAGCTTGCCGCCCGCGACGTTGCCGATCGCAAGACCCGCGCCGAACACCAGCAGGATCGGCGACACCGCTTCCTCCGAAAAACCGGTGAAGCGCGTCAGGATCGGCTGGATATAGGTGAAGACGACGAACAGGCCGGCAAAGCCGAACACGGTCATGGCGAGGCCGAGCAGCACCTGCGGACGGCCGAGCACCGCGAGCTCTTCAGCCAGCGAGATCGGCTTGTCGCCGTTACCGACATGGCCGGGCACGAACGCGGCGACCACGGCAAAGGCGATCACGCCGATGACCGTTACCGCCCAGAACGCCGCGCGCCAGCCGAGCATCAGGCCGAACCAGGCGCCGAAGGGCACGCCCAGCAGCGTTGCGACCGTGAGGCCGATGAACATGGTCGCGATCGCCGAGGCGCGCTTGTCCTCGGCGACGAGGCCGGTGGCCACGACCGAGCCCACGCCGAAGAACGTGCCGTGGGCCAGCGAGGTCAGCACCCGCGCCGCCATCAGCAATTCGTAGTTCGGCGCCAGCGCGCAGGCGGCATTGCCGAGCGTGAAGATCGCCATCAGCGCCAGCAATACGGTTTTGCGCGGCATCCGCCGCGTCGCCAGCGTCAGAACCGGCGCGCCGACGAACACACCCAGCGCATAGCCGGAGATGAGGAGGCCCGCGATCGGCACGGAGACATGCATGTCGGCGGCGACCTGGAGCAGCAGGCCCATGATGATGAATTCGGTGGTGCCGATGCCGAAGGCACCGGCGGTGAGCGCAAGGACGGCGGGAGGCATGCGGGACTCCAATGGATGGCACGAGCCACGCAGATAGCCGCGCTGCAGCAAAAGCATTAGGATGTCCGCAATCCAATCATTTGTGACGTGAATTCAACATGGCCCGTTTCGACACCAACCGCTCCGCCGAGATGGAGGTTTTCGTCCGCGTCGTCGACCTGGGCGGGTTCACCCAGGCCGCGCGAAAACTGCGCCTGACGCCGTCGGGCGTCAGCAAGCTGATCTCGCGGCTGGAGGTACGGCTCGGCTCGCGGCTGATCAACCGCACCACGCGCAAGCTCACGCTGACGGAGGAAGGCCAGGCCTTCTACCAGCGCGCCGTGCGCATTCTCGCCGAGATGGAGGAGGCCGAGCGCGAGGCAGCTTCAGGCGCGGCACCGCGCGGCCGCCTCACCGTCAACAGCAACATCCCCTTCGGCATGCTGCATGTGATGCCGCTGATCCCGCGCTTCCTGGAACAGCATCCCGACGTCACGCTCGATCTGGTGCTGACCGACACACTGATCGACCTGATGCAGGAGCGCGCTGACGTCGCGATCCGCGTCGGACCGTTGCGGGCCTCACGCCTCGTCGCGCGAAAACTCGGCACCAGCCGCATGGTTGTGGTCGGCGCGCCGAATTATCTCGCGCGCTTCGGTACGCCGAAGATTCCGGCGGATCTTGCCGATCACCGCGGCATCGGCTGGACCTTTCCGCGCTCGATCCGCGGCTGGCCCTTCAAGCGCGGCGACCGCACCGAGGAAGCCGTCCCGCCGCCGGCCGCCCGCGCCAGCGACGGCGAAGCCGCCCGCCGCCTCGCGCTCGGCGGCGTGGGCCTCGCCCGCCTCGCCCTCTTCCACATCGGCCCCGACATCGAATCAGGCCGCCTCGTCCCGGTCTTGCAGAACTACAATCCCGGCGACCGCGAAGACATCCACGCTGTCTATGTCGGCCACACCGCGCCGCTCCCGGCGCGCGTCCGCGCGTTCATCGATTTTCTGGCGGAGCACGTGCGGGTGAGCGACCCCGCGCTGAAGCGCGCGGGGGACGGGAAATGGAGGGTGATGGAAATCCAGCGGACGCGTCCTATTCCTTGAGCTAAGCCTCACGTCGGCGTCGCATCGGAGCTCGACCTGGGCCGGCTCATTGCTCCACTGTCCTTTCCGCATTGATGCGAGGGACTGGCTGGTATGTTCTGCATTCGCGCTCTCGTCGCAAGGATCCCGTGATGATAACTGTCCGGAACCGGCTGCAACGTGAAGCGGGCTCCAGTGTCCGCGGCATGTTTCCGAAATCCGCCGACGCGGCCTTTCGCTAGAACCTTTCGATTGAACCAGACTCCCCGAGGACCTCAGATGCATCCCACCGACTTGCCCGGCCAACCCGGCATCGTTCCTCCCGGAGCGATCGGCCACAATCGCGGCGTTGTCGGTCGCAACTTCGCGTTCATGCCGCCGGAAGGCGTGTTGAAGAGCCGGCTTCCGGCGTGGAAATCCACAACCGTGCGCTTTCTGGCGGCGCCTTCGCTCGGCGCCGGTTTTGCCCAATATATGCTGGAAATCGAGCCCGCGGGCGGTACGGCCCAGCCGATCTGTGTGGACCTGCAGCACTTCTTCTATGTTGTGGCAGGAGGCGTGGACGTGACCATCGGCTCCGACCCGCCAGTGGAGCTTGCTGTCGGCGCCTTTGTCTATGTACCGCCCGGCGTATCCTTCACGATGTCCTGTCATCCCACCGCGCCTGCCCGCATCATCGCCGTCAAGAAGCGCTATGAGAAGGCCGAGGACATCGCCACCCCGACGGCGATCATCGGTCAACAACAATCCATGCCGATGACGAACCATACCGGGCTGCAGGGCCGCGGGTTCAAGCACCTGCTGCCAATGGGCGACCTGCGGTTCGACTTTGAGATGAACCTGATGTTTTTCCAGCCCGGCGTCTGCTTCCCGGCTGTCGAAACGCACATCATGGAGCACGGATTGTTCATGCTGGAGGGGCAAGGCCTATATTATCTCGGCAATAGCTGGCACGAAATCTGGGTTGACGATTTCATCTGGATGGGATCGTTCTGTCCGCAGCAATTCTATCCCACCGGCCTGAACCACTCGGTTTATCTGCTGTACAAGAACGTCAACCGGGACGTCGTCCTCTGAGGATGGCCGATGAGCGCCGGCAAGACGAGTCGAAGCGAACGAGGTTCAGAGATCCTCAGCCTGATGCCTGAGACGTATCGCGCGTGCCAGCCGGTAGCGCGGCGGTGATGATGATCTCGATCAAATCACCATCGGGCATAACCGACTGCACGAACGAGCGCACCGGCCCATAACCCGCCGGCATCCAGCTCGCCCAGGCCTCGTCGAAGGCTGGCTTGTTGTCGTGGTCGGTCACCACGATCTCAGCCTTGACGATGCGCGTACGGTCCAGACCCGCATCCTTCAGATAAGTATCGATGACGCCCAAGGCGCCCAGCGTCTGTATGCGAATGTCCTGGGTGCGATCAGGTGAAACCGCCACCGCCCACAGCAACCCGCCGCCGCCCGGCATATGATATGTTGTTACCGCTGACTTGCTGGGCAGATTCCTGTTCGGGATGCGCGTGATGTCGTTTGCATTCATTCTGGGCTCTTGGGCTTGGAGGAGATTCTCGCGATGACGCCTGAGGCCTAACAGCTATCGCGCTCGAAATAGTTCGGAATCGTTGCTTGCCGCACAAAATCGTGGGATGGCGGAGGGTGTCAGTCAATCCCCGTTGAAAGATACAGCACTCTCGACATTCCGAGACTGGCTCCGTCTCCTTCAGCTTTGCGTGGCCGTTTCTTCGATCGACGGCTCCATCAAGGCATAGTGCGCGATGCCGGCGGCAATGAGCCTGCAGAAGTTTATGGTAACGCGACCGTAGAAGGCGCCCGCCCCGGGTTCCGAGGATGCGAACCGATAGGAGGCGCCGAGACCGCGAGCGATCTCCAACAATCCCATGATCTCATGGTGCACCAGCGCCGAATGAATGCCGACCAGCTGCAGCAGCAGGGCCTGAATGCCAGGGTTGCTCATGACGGTCTTGCTCCGACGGGCGGCAGCGGCAGGAATTGCGCGAGATAGGCGCTCCTCCATTGATACGGCGTGTCGCCCGCGAAGCGCTTGAACACCGTCGTGAAATGAGCCTGCGTCTGGAACCCGACGGTCAAGGCGATGTCGACGAGCGAGACGTCAGCTTGTTGCAGCAATTCCTGGGCCCGCTCGATCCGCCGCTTCAGCAAATACTCGTGCGGCCTGATGCCGACGGCCGCCCGGAACTGCGCCGCGAAGTGCATCCGGCTAAGGCCGGCAACGGCAGCCAGATGCTCCAAGGTCACCTTCGCGGCCAGATTGTCGTCGACATACTGCATGACGCGCTTGAGGCGCCATTTCTGCAACGACCGCACCGCCCGGCAAACCCGGCCTTCATGATCACCCTCGGCCGACTCGGGCTGGCCTTGTCCGGCCACCGTCCGCCGGCTTGCCTTGCGGGTCAGAATGGCCAGACGCAGCGCATCGACAAGGATGGCAGAATGGGGATGGTGCATGGCTTTGGTGGCCGCGAGCGCATCCGCGAGGCGCTGCATCACCGGATCCGTGAATCCTTCCGCGCCCGTCTCCCGATCGACCTCCGAGGAGGCGCACGCAAGCCGTTTCGCGGACACCCTGAAGCTCGGCTCGCGGTCGGCAGATCCCCGCACGTCCGGCGCAGGCGGCTCGATGGCCAGCGCAACATCCAGATGAACGAGGGAGAGCGTCATGGCCTCCTCGCCGGAGCGCCGTGAACGTCTCGATGACCGCAGCCGCCCACATTCGATTGACGAGACGTCGATTGCGGCGGCGACATGGTCCTTGGCATTTTGCGGGTGTGACATCTGCAGCGACATCGTCGAACTCCTTGTTCCATTTCGCATCGGCAATGTCTGACGACTTGTCCGAATGCGATGGGAGCAGAGTAGTTCGGCGATCCGCGCGCTCCATTCTACGCGCGGGTGCATGGATAAGGTCTCGGGTTAACTGCGTCATACCTAGGTATGATCGCGGTACAGCCACCGGGCGAGAGTGCGAGCGGAACACCTCGTCCGCAGCTACGGACGCACGAGGCCGGCGGCTCGGCGCGCCTGCGGTAAGTTGACGCGGCCGTGATCGGCGATATCACCGAGAAGCCTCGTTCCGCCGGACAATCTCCCGGTCGCGCCCGCGCCGGATTCAACTGTCCAGGAGGTCTTCCACGAGAGCACGAAAATCGGCCGGCTGGATATTGTGGACGCGATCAAATCGCGGCATCAACGTGGCTGCTATGAGAAGAAGCACAGCCTGCGACGATGACGAACCTTGATCGGCCCACGGGTTCATCCATGAGCCGCGCCGGCTTGCGGTTCTGGTCCGCGGCCCTCGCCTTCGCGGTCTTCATGGTTGACGTGCTGACGCCGCTCGAGGGCGCGGTCGCAGTCCTCTATGTCATCGCGATCCTCCTTGCGGCGAGGACGAATCGGCGCAACGACATCATCGTCGCAGCGACCGGCTGTGTCGTCCTGACCATAACCGCCTATCTGCTGTCGCACGATCTGCATGAAATCGCCTCGCCCGCCCTTCGCGCGCTGGTGAGCCTCGCGGCGATCGGGATCACCACCCTGCTGGTGCTGCAGAATCACGCGGCGACGACGCACCTCGCGGCGCAAGCGCGGCTGCTCAATCTCTCGCATGACATGATCTTCGTCAGGGATCGCAGCGGCGTGATCACGTTCTGGAACAAGACCGCGGAACAGACTTACGGCTGGTCGCCCGACGAGGCGCTCGGGCAGCTCGCCGACAAGCTTCTGCGGACCAGCTATTCCGACCGGCGGGAAGCCATCGAGGCCAGCCTGCTCGATACCGGGCGATGGGAAGGCAGGGTTGAGCAACGGACGAAGGCCGGCGCCGCGCTCACCGTCGACGCCCGATGGGCCCTTCAGCACGACCATCTCGGCAAACCCGTCGGGGTGCTCGAAACGCACACCGACGTTACGGACCGCGTGGCGGCGCACAGCGCGCTGGTGCAGAGCGAGCAACGATACCGCCGGATGTTCGACGCAAGCCGGATCGGCGTCGTCGAGGAGGACTGGAGCGGACTGCGGACCGCGCTGGATTCGCTGCAGACCGGAGGGGCGGACCTGCGCGACTATCTGGCACGCAACCCCGATTTCGTCAGGCATGCCCGCCGCCTCGCCAGAATCACCGACGTCAATCCGGCCCTGCAGAAGATGGCGGGGGCAAGCGGCTCTGCGGCCTTCATCGAGAACGCCGACAAGCTGCTGGGCGAGAATGATCGCAGTTTCCTCGACGCGCTGGTCGCATTCGCGAATGGAGAGCCGTTTCACGAAGGGGAGACCCAGCTCGTGAGCTTCGACGGGCGTAAGGTCCCCGTGCTGTTCACGATCACCTTTCCGCCCGAACCCGACGGAGATCAAAACGTGCTCGTCTTCGTCGTCGACATCACCGAGCGCAAGCAGGCTCAGGATGCACTGCTCGCGGCGCAAGCCGAGCTCGCCCATGCTGCGCGCGTTGCCACCCTCGGCGAGCTCAGCGCGTCCATAGCGCACGAGGTGAACCAGCCACTGGCGGCAATCGTCACCAGCGGCGAAGCCGGCTTGCGATGGCTGCGGCGCGACGTACCCGATCTCAAGGAGGTCGCCACCACGATCGGCCATGTTGTTGCTCAGGGCCGCCGCGCCAGCGAGATCGTGACCCGGATCCGGACCTTCCTGAAGAAGGCTGCACCCCAGCAGGATCTGCTGCAAATCGGCGAGGTCATCGAGGAGGCGACTGCGCTGGTCGCGCGCGAGCTCGCCAAGGACGACGTCGCCCTCATCGTCGAGCCGCAGCACGGCCTGCCGCCGGTTCGCGGCGACCGGATTCAGCTGCAGCAGGTCCTGGTCAATCTTCTGATCAATGCCAGCCAGGCGATGTCAGGCCGGCCCGGTTCCCGCGTCATCACGCTGCGTGCAGGCACCGTGGACAGCGAGACCCTCGCCATCACGGTGCAGGACAGCGGCCCGGGCATCCCGCCTGATGACATGGCACGCCTGTTCGATCCGTTCTTCACGACGAAGGACGGCGGGATGGGCATGGGGCTTGCGATCTGCCGAACGACGGTGGAAGCTCACGGCGGCCGATTGTCGGTGGTGAGCACCCCGGGCTCGGGAGCGACATTCCACCTGACATTGCCATATAGCCAAGAACACGCCCCGCCATGACACGACCAAACCAGGCTCAGCCGCCGACGCAACCCTCAAGCGCGACTGTCATCATCGTCGATGACGATGCGGGCATCCGCGCCTCGCTCGACAGCCTGTTCCGATCCGTCGGCCTCGAGACGCGCCTGTTCGGCTCGCCGGCGGAACTGCTCGGCGGCTCGCTGCCCGGCGGCCCAGGCTGCATCGTGCTGGACGTCCGCCTTCCCGGCGTGAGCGGGCTCGATCTGCAGAGCCAGCTCGTCCGGCAGGGCATCAGCTATCCGATCATCTTCATGACAGGCCATGGGGACATTCCGATGTCGGTGCGTGCCATGAAGGCCGGTGCCGTCGATTTCCTCTCCAAGCCGTTTCGCGACCAGGACATGCTCGATGCCGTGACGGCGGCGCTCGAACGTGATGCGCAGCACCGTGCCGAAGCCGCGACCAAGGAAGACATCCGCGCCCAGTACGGGACCCTGACGGCGCGCGAGCGCGAGGTGATGGGCCATGTCACCGCCGGCCTGATGAACAAGCAGGTCGCCGCCCTGATCGGCCTCAGCGAGATCACGGTCAAGATCCACCGCGGGAACGTCATGCGCAAGATGGGGGTTCGGTCGCTGGCCGACCTCGTCCGCAAGGCCGAGGCGCTGGGGGTATCCCAAACCCGCGGGACTACGGATCACACCTGAGTATAATTCCTGCGGGACTGCCCCGGGTGCATAAGGCGCCATCGGCCGCGCAAAGGGAGATGCCTCCTTGCGGAACACCGCGGTCAGGATTGTGTGCCAATGGCCAAAACCCCGGTGATTGCGATCGTAGACGACGACGAAGGCGTTCGCACGTCGCTGGCGAGCCTGGTGCGCTCGATCGGCTACGAGGCCCAGGCCTACGAATCCGGCATGGATTTCCTGCGGCAGACACCGGGAGACGATCCGGCATGCATGATCGCCGACGTCCAGATGCCTGTCATCACCGGCGATGAGCTGCAGGCACAGTTGATCGCGTCCGGCCGACGCTTCCCGATCATCTTCATGACGGCATTTCCAAGCGAATCCGTGCGCCGGCGCGTGATGGCGGCTGGCGCGCATTGCTATCTCGGCAAGCCCTCCAGCGGTGACGAGATCATCCGCTACCTCGAAGAGGCGCTGGCAGGCCACGCGCCGTAGTCCGCAAGACGGCCCCTGCCCCCAACCGGACGTGCATTCCGGCAAGCGGGTTGGTGGACCGGAAATACCGGCAAGCCCCGCAAACCTCATATTCGGCGCTGATTTTACGAGATCGGCAGGCCCGCACGCTCTGCCGGAAACGGATGGGGCACGATGCCAGTGAACACCACAAGTGCCGCCGCGCCGCGCCCGCTGGTCTTTGCCGGCTTTCCGGCAAGTTCCTGGGCGTTCGCGCTGCGGGTCTGGCTGGCGATGCTGCTCGCGTTGTATGTGGGCTTCTGGCTCGAGCTCGAATCCCCGTCGTCGGCCGCCCTCACCGTGGCCGTCCTGGCGCTGCCGACACGCGGTCAGGGTATGGAAAAAGCCGGCTACCGGCTGCTCGCAACCGTCATCGGCGTCATCGCCTCGATCGCGATCGCCGGCCTATTTTCCCAGACCGGCGGCCTCCTGCTGGTGGTGTTGGGCATCTGGGTCGGGCTTTGCACCTATGTGGCCGGCCTGCTGGATGGCAATCGCGCCTATGCGGCGGCACTCTGCTGCATCACCGTCGCCCTGATCGCCGTCGAGCAGATCGACACGCCGCTACAGGTGTTCCCGACCGGCGTCGCGCGTGGCGCAGCCATCGGCATCGGCGTCCTTGCGGTGGCGCTTGTGAACGAGGTTCTGGCCGCGCCGAGCTATCATCCGGTTCTGGCAAGCCGCATCGAAGTGCTGCACCGCCGGGTCACGGATCTCGCGCGAGATGCCGAGCGCGGCGAGACTCCATCCGCGGCCGTTGGGGCTGGACTGCTGCATGACATCGCGGCGGTACGTCCGGAGATCGCCAGCCTGACGACGGAATCGAGCATCGGCACGGCAAGGACCGCGGCCGCGCGTTCCGCGCTGGTCGATCTCGTCAGCGCGCTCTCGCTCGGTCGCATGCTCGCAGCGCTCCCTGCCGCGTCGGCGCTGGCCCCAGAGGCAGCCGGGCTGGTCGCGATATCCCGATCCTGGCTCCGGGCCGAAATCGGCCGAAACAACGCGCAGGTCCGCGGCAGCCTCGATGCGCTGCGCGAAGGGACAAGCCCGTATCGTGCATGGCGCGCACCGCTCTATCGCTCGCGCCGCATCGCGGCCGAGACTGGCGCACGGGCTGCGATCTCGTTCACGCTGATTGCAATTGTCTTCGTCCTGACGGGCTGGCCGACCACCGAGCTCTGCCTCTCGCTCGTTGCGGTGATCATCGGCCTCGGCTCGACGTCACCCTCGCCGCGCAACTTCACGATGGTGGCGGTGATGGCGACGCCGATCGCCTGCGTGCTGGCCGGCATCCTGAAATATCTCGTCTTCAACGGTGTGTCCGAGTTTCAGCTGCTCGCGATCGGTCTTGCGCCTGTCGTCATCGGCCTCGCACTGCTGATCACGCTGCCGAGCCCCATGCTGTCATCGATCGGCCGCCTCGTGCTGGTGTTCACCCTCGTCGTGCTCGCGCCGACCAATCCGCAGAGCTACGACCCCGAGGTGTTTCTCGTGACGAGCCTGTTTGTCTGCCTGTCGTCCGTGCTCGTCTTCGCGGCGCAGCAGCTGCTGCCTCCCTTGTCGGGCGACCGGCGAGTTCGGCTGCTACTGGGAGAGGCCCGGCGCGAACTGAGCCGCGCCGACGGGGGACGAGCCCGCCACCTCGCGCCGGAGGAAGCCGCCTTTCGCGACGCGGCGCGGATCGAGCAGATTTTGACCGCAAACGGCCCCTCCGCGATCGACGATCGGATGGCCGGCACGGCGATGCGCTGTTTCGACCAGGCCGCAGCCCTGCGGCGTTGCCGCGCCGAACTGGACCGGGTCGGACAGGGGCCGCTGGCCGTAGCGGCGCAGGCCGCGCGAGAGGCCCTCACCCGTCGGAACAGCGGCGTGATCCTCGCTGCAGCCGAGGCGCTGCACCAGTCGGCAGCACGAAGCGACCTGTCGGCCAGCGCGGCCATTGCCGCGCTGATTGCGGCAAGCGTGGCCTTCGCGCCGTCACAATCTCCGGCCGACTCCAGCCAAGGGAGACGGTCATGACGAACACCTATCGGGAACTGGTCATCGGCGGCGTGCTCATTGCCCCCATCGTTTCCTATGCGGCAACCGCGCTGCTCGCGTTCCTGTTACTGCGCCCGCTGCTGCGCTTCATCGGATTCGCGAGAGTCTTCAGCAACCCGTCGCTGGCCGAGCTTTGCCTCTACGTGGCGATGTTCGGCATGCTCGCACTGTTCTTCTAGGGAGAAGAGTCATGGAAGCTACCCTGCCCCGCGACGCCGCCCCGCTTCGCAGCGAACCATCAGCCGAAGCACCGGGCGATGCCTCAAGTACCGCGGAGGGCTCCGCCGCACCGGAGACCGTGGCACGCGACACCAGCGATCGCACGGCGGACACCGTCAGACCTCCGACACAGGCAACGCCCTCCGCGAGGCCGCTGCGCAAGGCTGTCGGCCGATTCATGCTCGGCGCAGGCAAGCATCTCGCGACCCTCGGCATCGCATTGGTCGCCGTCTTGATATCGGTTGCGACCTGGCAGCACTACGTCACTGCTCCCTGGACGCGGAACGGCAGCGTGCGTGTCCAGGTCGCCAATGTCGCGCCGCAGGTTGCAGGCAAGATCGTGGCGCTGCGGGTTGGCGACAACCAGTTCGTCCACAAGGGCGACGTCCTTTACGTCATCGACCCCTTCGACTTCGAAGTGGCCGTCCGAATCGGCAAGGCGCTGGTCGACCAGCGGGCCGCGGATCTGGAGGTGAAGCAGGCCGAGTTCGACCGGCGTCGACATCTGTCCAACCTCGCAACGACGCCCGAAGAGCAGCAGATCTATGCAGGCAACGCAGCGCAGGCGAAGGCCGCCTACGAGGCGGCGGCACACCAGCTCGCACAGGCGGAGCTGAATTTGAAACGGACCAGCGTGACCAGTCCCGTCGACGGTTACGTCACCAATCTCCTGCTGCGCGCGGGCGACTATGCCGTCACCGGCGTCAGCAACATCTCGGTGATCGATTCCAACAGTTTCTGGATCGACGGCTATTTCGAGGAAACCAAGATGGCTCGCGTCTGCGTCGGGGATCGCGCGGAAGCGCAATTGATTGGTTACGCCAAGCCGATCCTGGGGCATGTGAAGACCGTGACGCGAGGCGTCAGCGTGTCGAACGCCGCTGCGGGCACGCAGGGCCTGCCCAGTGTCGACCCGATCTACACCTGGGTGCGGCTTGCCCAGCGCGTACCGGTTCGCGTCGCCATCGACACGGTGCCGCCGGATGTGCCACTGGTCTCGGGCATGACGGCGACGGTGACAATCCGACAGCCCTCCGCGGGCGATCACCAGACCCGGTTCGACCGGTTCCGCGCGAGCTTCGTGGATCCCGTCACTGATCTGTTCGGCGCAGGACAACCGCCGCGTGCGAACTGCCTGCAGGCCACATCCCAGCAACGCCCCGAGGTGGAAGCGATCCCGTATTCGCGCGAACCCCCGGTTCCCTCGGCACAGTCGATCGCGCCCGGCCTTACACCCGGCATCGACGCCTCGCCACGTCTGCCCTGAACACGTCTGCTCTGAATTAGACGAACACGCCCGACCGGACGAGACGGCACCGCGTCAAACCTCTGGTCCGGCCGGTGCTGCGCTCTAACATCAGACCTCACTGCACATGTGCTTGATCCCTTTGGTTCAATTGAACTCTTTGCGACATGCGGTCGCACCTCTCGCATTTGCAAAATCTAATACCGCTTAAGCATCCTTAACGAGCCTTTCGACGAGGCCGCACCTATCGTTCGAGCATGGACCAGTTGCATTCGGCAGCCGTCACGACGGCGGCAGAATCCAGGACACGGGGACGAACGATGCTCACCGATATCCAAGCGGCCGGCGCCCGGTCGACGTATCAACCCAGCCGCCACAAACCGGCCTCCCCGCAGGAGACTCGCGCATTTCCCCTCGAACGGAGGTGGCGCCAGCCCGCGGCCACGCCTGACGACATCACGATCTCGCGCTGGACCTGCACGCAAACGGGCATAAGGCACGAAGAGGCGACGACCCCTGCCGACCGATACTTCTTCGCCATCGCCTTGAAGACGTCCCGCGCCAAACTGACCAGAGGCCGTCACACCATCTTCGACGGCATCATGCCGGCAGGCACGCTGTATATCGGCGCACCGTTGCAGCAGCTCAGTGCGCAGTTCTCCGCGCCGTGCGACTTCCTGCACTTCCACGTCTCGGCCAGCACATATTTTCCGTTCCTAAGGCCTGGAGCAGGAACAGCTTCGGCCGAAGGCCTCAACGACCTCGTGCTGCTCCGCGACCCCTTTGCCGAACAGCTGGCGAAGGCGCTGACCGAACGCGGCCATTCGGCTGACCGGGAATTCGCGCGCTGCATCGGTCAGACGCTGGCAATGCACCTCGCCCGGCGCGAGCTGCCACACTCGAAAGTCAATGCCTTGCCGAAATGGCGACTGCGGCGCGTGGAGGAATACGTCGGGACGCACTTCGACCACTGCATCAGCTTGTCCGAGCTTGCCAAGGTGGCGGGACTGTCCCGGATGCACTTCGCGGCCCAGTTTCGCGCCGCGACGGGATACCGGCCGCGCGAGTACCTGCTGCATCAGCGCATCGAGCGTGCGAAATCGCTGCTGTCGAATTCCGAGACGGCCCTGGCCGAGGTGGCGCTGACCGTCGGCTTCTGCACCCAAGCGCATTTCTCGACCGTCTTCAAACGGATCACGGGTGACACGCCCGCGCGCTGGCGTTGCGCCAGCCGGAACGCATCGGCTTCGTCCAGGCTCTCCGGCGGCGATCCGGCTTCGACATACAAGGCCGTGTCTCACGTGCTGCCCGCGGACTTCTCGTGAATCATGCGAAATGAGAAACACAAGGGGTTCGTGAAATACTTTGGCCGCGGGATCGGCGATGCTGTGCGTGTTAGGTGACTGAGACCCCAAGTCACCGCTCGAGCCTCCCTCCTCCCTGGGCATACGAGCGTTTTAGGGCCGTCCTCCCCCAAAGGACGGCCCCTTTTTTTGACCGGGCAGCGCGATCGACGGCATCGTCTCTTCGGAATTTGGCGAGGCTAGTCGTTCAGGTGACGCGCAGCCCAGGCGCGGACGCCCTGAAGACTCCTGAAATCATCCAGCGAGCGAGCCGGAAGTCCGGCCCCGATTTCCGCAACCATGCTGCTGAGCGCATGTCGCGGCCCGAGCTCGAGAAACCCCGTCGCGCCCGCTTCGACACAGGCCTGCAGGCAATCCGCCCATTGCACGGTTTGCGAGATCTGCGCGGCAAGTTTGTCGCGACCGCTCTCGAGCGAGACGACCGGAGCGGCATCGATTCCGCTCAGAATGCGCGCACCGGTCCTCGGGGGAAATACCGCCGGTGCCAGGCGCAAGGTCTCACGAAATGCGGCAGACGCCGCGGCGAGCCGCTTGGTGTGGGAGGCAACCTCGACCGGCAACGCGACGATCCTTGCGCCGTGCATCGCCCGCGCGTCGTCGGCAATCCCGCCCAGCGCCTCGCGGCCGCCGCCGATGACAAAGGCATCGCCCGGATTGACGATGGCGATCGCTGCGCCGTGACGTTCGCAAAGGCGACCGACCTCCTCGCGCGAAAGACCGCGGACGAAGATCAGCCCGTCACCGGCGCGCGTGGCCGCATCCATGGCCTCTGCGCGGCGTGCCACGAGATCGAGCGTGGCGGTCGCATCGAGCACACCGCCGACACCCCAGGCCGCGACCTCGCCGACACTGTAGCCGGCAATGATGACGCCGCGTGGAATGACATCTGCGAGCGCGCGCGCCGCGGCGAGCGGCTGCAAGGTGCAGAGAATCTGGCCCGTACGGTTGCGGTGCAGGGCCTCATCGGGTTCGCCGCGGACGAAATCGCGCGGATCGCTGCCACCGAGCAATGTCGCCGCGTGCGCAAACAGGTCCGCGGCCTCAGGCGCGCCGCCCGTGAGGGCGAACATGTCCCGATGCTGTCCGCCTTGTCCCGAGCAGAGGATCGCAAGCGTCACGGTCGCGACCTAACCGGGAAAGAGCATGGCGATCGCAATCGCCAGGGTCACGACGCTGAATCCGGTGCTGGCGATGACCATGGATCCCGCCGTCGCGGAATCCAGCCGGTAGTTGACGGCAAACAGGATGCCGAAAAA
This sequence comes from Bradyrhizobium diazoefficiens USDA 110, assembly GCF_000011365.1. GTDB lineage: Bacteria > Pseudomonadota > Alphaproteobacteria > Rhizobiales > Xanthobacteraceae > Bradyrhizobium > Bradyrhizobium diazoefficiens. The sequence continues at coordinate 262,532 of NC_004463.1, forward strand.
GCCCGAGGGCACCGCGGCAAGCAGAATGGCAGTCTTCGCGGGATCAGGCGCAATCGGAATGAAGTGAATGACCGCAATGGCCAGCAGCGGCCGAACGACATCCGAGGCCGCCGTTGCGGCCACGATCCGCCAATCCAGCCGGAACGATTGTGCCGACAGAATCGCCCCCGTGAGAAACAGGGCGACACCCGCGGCGGCGCTCCCGATCAACGCCAGGCATGCATGGGCGAGTGCATCGAGGCTCACGTCCGACAGCGAAAGCAGGATGCCTGCCGCAGGCGCCAGTACGACCGGCTTGGTGATCGCGCGCCTGACTGCCGTCAGAATCTGCCGCATCGACAATTCGGCGCCCTGCGCCCTGCTCGCACCCATTTCCACCATGATCAGGGTCAGCGGGCTGATCAGAATCGAGCCCGTTGCCAACGCGACCGCAACCGGGACGGTGCCGGCGGGGCCCAACACGGACGACAGGATCGGAAGTCCGACGCCGGCAAGGTTCGGAAAGCCGATCGTCAAGGCCTGCAGCGACGCATCGGACCGGGACGCCTTCGAGAACCTGCGCGCGGCGCAATACCAGGCGACATAGAGCAACAGCATCGTCACGCCGAGCACCATGGAGAGCGGAACCTGTTCGATCATATCGCGGCGCGAGGCCGAAGCGGTCGCGGCGAACAGGGACGCCGGCAGCGCAAAATCCATCACCAGCGCGTTGAGGGCGTCGACGTGAAGATTGTCGACGATATGAAATTTTCCGGCGGCGTATCCCAGCAACAGGACGAAGAAGACCGGCACCAGCGCCATCAGGATCGCGTTGGACATCATGGAATCGGCCTTTCATGGACATCGACGAAGAGCGTCATAGCGAGCAGGTCGGCCGATCCACCCGGGCTGAGACGGCGGGCGACGAAACTTTCGTGGATCGATTGTGCCCGCGCACGCCAGCCGGACGCGCAGACGCCGCCGGCATCGACGAAGCGACGCGCCGCGTCATGCGCAAACCGAAGGCCGTCGAGCCCGCCGCGATGCAGGAGGTTGGTGTCTTCGACGGAAGCGATCAGAGCAAAGCACGCCTCGACCCGGGCGGCTTCCGTATCCTCCACAACGACAGTTGCTCTCCGCAAGGCCGGCAAGCCGATTCCGTAGATGCTGGGAAATCCCCTCGCGGCCTCGATACGCGCACCGCCCGCGCGAAAGCGGCGGCGGGCCACGCTGCCATGGCTGTGCAGCAGCACCGGTCCATCGAGGATGCTGTCGCCCCACAGGCGCGCCACGACGTCGCCAAGCGGAAGCTCGGGATCGACCAACCCGCCGGCTCTCGCGCCGGCGGCCGCGCACAGCAGGCCGAGCCCGAAGATCGCGCCACGGTGCGTGTTGACCCCCGACGTCGCCGCGAACATGGCGCGCTCCGCCTCGAGGCCAATGATCCGCAGCCGCCCCATGCCGCAGCCAAACGCACCCGCATCGGCCAGGCGCTGCAGATAGGGCCTGATGGCCGCGGCGCTGCGACGAAACGTGCCCGCATCCATGTCATCGTGACTGCCATTGTCGACATGGCTCACCAGCCCCGGTTTCGGCCAGGTTTCGAGCTCCTTGACGAGGCAATCGGCGGCGACAGCCCCGATGGCAGAGACATCGGGCATCATCCGCGCGCGGCGCAGAAGCGGCCGTTCCATGCCTCTTGCGGCCATGGTGATCATGATCCCGTCGCTCCCGAAATGAATTGATGCCTGTCGAGCAGGACCACGCGCTCAATGCTCTTGACCAGAAGCTCGCTCGCGCCGCCGTGGACTTCACGCCAGTTCACCGCCGCGCCGTCGGCGCTCATCAGCTCGCCATCAAGCCGCATCGGCGCGCTGGTCTCGATCGCGGCGACATCGGCGACGAAGCGATCGATGTCGGTTTCGCTTCGAAACTCGAACAGGACATCGAGATCGGAACGGCCGGTCACGTAGTCGAGCCCGGTCAACGACTGCCAGGCCAGGCTGCCGTAGACGCGCGCGTCCACCGAATGGCGAAGCGCCAGCCCGTCGAGCCGGTCGAGCGTCGGCCACCAGTTGCGCGGCGCGTAAGCCCGCGCCTGTTGCAGCGACGGCGGCCGCGCGACCGAGGCGACGTGGTCGATTTCGACCAGGAGGGCAACCCGTTTCTTGCCGGCAGAAGGCGGCAGGGGCAGGCCCAGCGCGACGCCGGTTGCCTCGTGTGGCAAGGCGCGCCGCCTGATCGTCGGCCACCGCATTTTGGGCCAGCGCGCGAGAAGGGAATCGGCGGCGAGATCGTCGCGCGCGTCCAACATCGCGCGCCACCCCGCGGGGCTGACGAAGACGAGGTCGTGACGACCGGGTGGTCGATCACCGTGCTTGCAGGGCGAGGTCACGAACGCGCTCCGCGATCTCGGCGGCCTTCAGCCGGCCGCCACGCTGCTTGCCGAGCGCATCCCGCCGGTCCTGCGCGGCCGGCATGTCGGCGAGCAACGCCTCCAGCTGGTCGGCGAGCGATGCGGCATTGCTCCATGTCATGTGAACGGCACCCATTTGCGCGAGATTGGACAGGCCCGGCGCGAACACCGGCGTCGACTTCGCCTTTTCCTGTAGCGCCTCCATCGACAGCTTGGTCACCTTCGCCATCGAAGGCAGATCCATCACTGCGGGATCGGCTCCGGGCAGTCCGACCAGCACACGCGTTGCAAGGCCTGTCGCAAGCAGCGCGCCCGCAGCCGAGTGGCCGTACAGGACGCCGATGGTCGGGCGGCCATTCATGTCCGCGTGGATCAGCACCTTCGCCAGATGTGCGAGGAACTCGTTCAGCCCGAGCAGTTCGTCACGCTTGCTCATGCGCTGGCTGTCGCTATCGACGAGCACCAGGATCGGCCCGGAGTCACGACCGATCGACTTCAGGACATGTGCGGAAAGCCTGATGGCCTCGTCGACGCCCAGCGCGGTTCGATTCGCAATGCCGATCACCAGCATCGTGCCACCGGATCGCAGCGTCGCCGAGCCGTGAAGGACGCCGTTGTCGTTGCTTACCTCATGGCCGTCAGGAAAGAGCGAGGCGATGATGTCATCGAGCGTCACGGCTGGTCCTCCCGATCCTGTTGGCGAGCGCAATGAACTGATCTGCCGGCAGCTCCGGAACCGTCTCAGCGTGCTCGATGCCTTCCGCGGTCCAGATGTCGACGGCATCCGCGCAGGCGCCGAAGCGGCGCAACCGTCCGGCGAGCCGTTCCTGCTCGGCCTTCAGCCTGTCGAGACCGAAAGGTCCGACCAGGCCGATCAGCTCCAGCGCGGCCTCGCGAAAATCCTGCACATTGTCGTCGGCAAAGACATCGGCGGCGCCGAGCAGGCGGCGGTGCTTGCCGCCCATCGTCCGCCAGACCAGGGCACGATCGCGCGAGTCGAACTCCTCGACGCCGCGATTGGTCTCGATGACTTCGGGACCTGACACAGCGATGCGCCCCGGCTCCGAGACGGCGAGCGCGGAGCAACAGCCCGCGATCAGGCCGCCGCCGCCGTAGCATCCGGACCTCCCACCGATCAGGCCGATGACCTTCACGCCGGCGGCGCGCGCTTCCATCACGGCGCGCATGATCTCGGCGATGGCAAGCTCGCCGGCATTGGCTTCCTGCAACCGGACGCCGCCGGTATCGAACAGGATCAAGACGGGGATCGAGCCGATCTCGCGCGCGGCGCGGAGCAGCCCGGTCAGCTTGGCGCCGTGCACTTCGCCGAAGGCGCCGCCCATGAAGCGGCCCTCCTGCGCGGCAACGAACACCGGCGAGCCGTCGAGGCGACCGTGACCGACGACGATGCCGTCGTCGAACTGCTCGGGAAGATCGAATATCTTCAGATGCGGGCTGACCTCGCGCTGCTCCGGCCCGATGAACTCGACGAAGCTGCCGGCATCGAGCAGCAGTTCCAGCCGCACGCGGGCCGACGCCTCGTAGAAGCTGGTGCTGTGCGCCCGTTCGGCGGGGGTGATGTGCTTGATCGGCGCGGTCATTGGCCGTTCTCCGCGATCGATCGCACCGCCTGCGCCAGCCGGAGCGAGACCGTATCGGGACGCGCGCCGCCGTCATTGATCGAGAACTTCAGCCCGCCGGGCGAATAGCGCTCGACGAAATCGCCGATCACGGCTCTCCAGACCTCGCCGAAGCCGACGGCGGCGGTCTTGATGTCGATGGCACATTCCGCATCCGGCAGCACGCGCTCCACCAGCACTTCGAGATTGCCCGAGGCAACTATGCCGACAATCGCGCTCCGCCTGGCGCCGTCGGCGCGGGCGCGAACCGGATGTCGAAAGCTGAGATCTTCCATGGCGCGTTCCTCACCAGTTCCTGAATTTCGAAGGGGGTGCGTACAAGCCACCCGACCAGCGCACGAGATCCTTGATCGAGCGCGCCGCCAGCAGGCTGCGATCCGCATCGAGCGGATTGATGCCGAGATCTTCCGGCCGGCGGATCACGCCGCGCTCGCGCAGGCGCGCGACCATGCCGTGGTCCCGCCGACGGCCGACATCGGTGTAGCCGGCAACGCCACGGATGGCCTGCTCGCGCTCCTGCGCGGTGCGGCACAGCAAGAGATTCGCCACGCCCTCCTCGGTGACGATGTGCGTGACGTCGTCGCCATAGATCATGACCGGCGCCAGTTCGAGCTTCAGCTTCTCCGCGAGCTCGATGGCATCGAGCTTCTCGACGAAGAGCGGCACGTTCTTGTCCCCGAACGTCTCGCCGATCTGCACGACCAGCTTGCGGCCGCGGCGCATCAGTGCCGAGCCGTCCGGATCGGCCTCCGCTCCGGCCTTCAGCCAGGGCTCGCTCGGATGCCGCCGCCCGCGGGCATCCGCCCCCATGTTCGGAGCGCCGCCAAAGCCTGCGATGCGCGAGGTGGTGACAGTCGACGAATTTCCCTGCAGATCGATCTGCAGCGTGGAGCCAATGAACATGTCGCAGGCATAGAGCCCGGCGGCCTGACAGAAGGCGCGGTTGGAACGCAACGAGCCGTCGGGACCGGTGAAGTAGACGTCGGATCTGGCGCGGATGTAGTCATCCATGCCGACCTCCGATCCGAACGAGTGGATCTGCCGCACCCAGCCGGATTCGATCGCGGGAATGAGTGCGGGATGCGGATTCAGCGCGAAGTGGGTTGCGATCCTGCCCTTCAGCCCCAGCCTCTCGCCGAATGTCGGGAGCAGGAGTTCGATCGCGGCCGTGCTGAAGCCGATGCCGTGATTGAGCCGCTGCACGCCATACGGTGCATAAACCCCCTTGATCGCCAGCATCGCGGTCAGGATCTGGCCTTCGGTGATCGCGGCCGGATCGCGCGTGAACAATGGTTCGACGAAGAACGGCTTGTTAGCCTTGACGATGAAATGGACACGGTCCGCCGGGATATCGACCCGCGGAACCGTCTCCACGATCTCGTTGACCTGGGCGATCACGACGCCGTCCTTGAACGTCGTCGCCTCGACCACGGTCGGCGTGTCCTCGGTGTTCGGGCCGGTGTAGAGATTTCCCTCGCGATCGGCGCTGACGGCGGCGATCAGCGCGACGTGCGGCGTGAGGTCGATGAAGTAGCGGGCGAACAGTTCGAGATAGGTATGAACCGCACCCAGCTCGATCTTGCCGCCGAACAGCATGCGCGCAATCCGCGCCGATTGCGGCCCGGAATAGGCATAGTCGAGCCGCTTCGCGACGCCGCGGTCGAACAGGTCCAGATGTTCGGGCAGAACGACGCCCGACTGCACCATGTGCAGATCGTTGACCCTGGAGGGATCGACCGCCAGCAGCGCGCGGCTCAAGAGATCCGCCTGCTTCTGGTTGTCGCCCTCCAGGCAAACCCGGTCGCCCGGCCGGATCACGGCCTCCAGCAGGCGCGTGACGTCGTGTGCTTCGACGACCTTGCCGCGGGCAAGGACTGCGCCCGCCGCAATGCAGGCATCACGCGCGACACGGTTGTCCTGCCAGCTCGTCATGACTTCTGCCCCTTTGCGGCGTTGGCCCCGCTCCAGAGCGATCCCGGATTGGCACGGTCGGGATGGAGCTCGAGCATCGCCTCGTAGAGCTCGCGCGGCGATGTCGTCGCCTTATCGAGGCGGTTGAAATCGAGCAGGTATTGCCGGGTCGCCGCGATGTTGCGCGGGTCGTCGTCGTTATCCGGCTTTTTGTGTCCGGCGACGACGAAGCGCGGCTTCAGCGCCGCAAGCCGGTCGAGCGCGGCGATCCATTCCAGCCGGCTCTGCGTGTCGGTTTCGGCCAGATAGGGATGAATGCCGTTGTACACGGTGTCGCCGGCGACGATCAGATCGAGAGACGGGACATGAAGGGCGGTTGAGCGCGCCGTATCGGTTCGTCCCATGTCGATGACGACGAGCTTGTGTCCCTCGAGCGTGAGCTCGCCTTCGAGGGGCGCAGCCGCGACCAGGCGCTCTGCGATCTCGCCCGGAAAGCGCTTGCGCCAGAAACCGTCGAGCGAGGCCGGCGAGAGCTGCGCCTTCATCTCGTCGACGACCTCGGGAACGGCAACGGCTTTTGCCTGCGGAAAGCGGTCGAGCAGCGGTGCCAGCCCGAAGAAATGATCCCCGTGCCCGTGTGTGACATAGATCGTCGTCAGATTTCGCTCGCAAGACGCGACCCAGTCCAGCAGCGTTTTCGACTGCCCGGCGGTGAGGAACGTGTCGACGAGGACCGCGTCCCGCTCGCCGTAGATCAACGTCGACGAATTCGCGACCCACATCAGGTCCGGATTGCCGGACGGCAAGTCGCGGCTCAGTCCGGCCCGCTTCACCGTCGTCACCTTCCAGTTCAGGGCGGCGCCGGTCGTCTCGATCACATTCATGGGAATTCTCCTGATGGCACAGTCGGGCCGGCGGGAGTGCTGTCGCTCCCGCCGTCCTTCCTTCTGCCGGTCGTGCGTCAGGACCGGCGAAGCGTGATCAGCGCGTAACCGGCTGCTGGATGCTGCGCGCGGCGCGGGTGATGACCGCAGCCACTTCCTTCGGATGCGACTCGTAGACCGAGTGGCTGGCGCCCGGGATCACGGTGGTCTGGCTCTTGGCGCGCTCGTAGTACCAGCGCTCCAGATCCGGATTGATGATCTGGTCATTGCCGGCGACGATGCCCCAGCTCGGCTTGGTCTTCCACGCCGCCGCCGTCAGCGGCGTGCTGAACACCTGGGCCGCAGCCGGGACCTGGGAGCGCGCGACGAACTCGGCCCGCTCGCGCGGCAGATCGGGTGCGAACAGTTTCGGGAATTGCACGGGATCGAGATAGGTGAATTTGTCGGGCGTGACCTTGATGACGCCTTCGGTCTTGCCGAGCACGCTCGGCGTCTTCTTGCCCAACGCCGATTCGTCCTCTCCGACGTCGGGCGCGTGTGCGGCGACGTAGACGAGACCGACGACGCTCGGATGAACGCCGGCCTCGGTGATGATCGAGCCGCCGTAGCTATGGCCGACGAGAAGCGTCGGGCCATCCTGCAGATCGAGAATGCGCTTGGCCGCCGTGACGTCGTCGGCGAACGAGGTCTCAGGCTCCTGCACCATGGTGACGCGGAAACCTTCCTTGGTCAGGATCTCGTAGACCGGTTTCCAGCCGGACCCATCCACCCAGGCGCCGTGCACCAGGACGATGTTCTTCAGGGGCTCCGCGTTCGCAGGGGCGACGGTCGAGAGCAAGGAGAGAGCGGCGGCAAAGGCGAGACCAGCGTTGAGGTGTTTCATGACGGGATCACTCCGGGTTGGAATGACGCAACACTAGTTTCGATGCTTGCCCGCGTATTTCGGCAAGCAACGGCCCTTGCCACTTCGCACGCCGGGACACGCGAGCTGCGACGATCGCTGCTCGAACATCCTCCGGACGCGGCCCGGTTGAGAGACGCACTTCTAACGGAGGGCCCACGTCATGCACACTGACATTCATGACAATGATCTCTCGCAAGCGTGAACGGCCGGCGTTCATACGCGAAAGACGATCGATACGCGCTCTGTCATTCACGACAACGTTCCTGACGTCACTCGAAATCCAAGCATAGGATTGAACAATGACATCCATCGCAAAGTGCAGCGTCGCTCTCTTCGCCCTGCTGTGCGCGACCATGCCGGCTCTTGCCGGAAGCTGCGCGGATGACATCGCGCAAACCCAGGCCCAGCTCGATCTGGCCATAGAAAAGGATGCGGGCTCCCACGGCTGGAAGCCGGAGAGCCTCAGCGCGCTGCGCAGCCATCAACCGACGCCCCGCTCGCTCGCGGAAGCAGAAGGTGGCAACGGCGTCGATTTCACCGACGCGCTCGACTCGCTCGATCGCGCGCGCACCGCCAATCGCGCCGGCGACATCGCCGCGTGCAGCCGGGAGATCGCACACGCGCGGGCCATCCTGAGATAGCGAATGCGCTTCGGGGCCGATGACGAGGCGACGCCTCCTCGCCGTCGTGCAGCCGGGGAGCAGGACGTGCGTTCTGGAAATACCCGCGCGAGCGCATCTTTCTAATGTCCATGCATAGAGCCGGAGCCTTCTTCCATGCGAGATCAGCATTCACCGAACGACGCCGGCGCACGGAGTTCCGAATCGCGCCGGTTCTCCTTGATGCACCCTGCCGCGATGCTTGCGACCAGCGTCCTGTGGCTGGTCTCGACTGCGGCCATCGCCCAAACAACAATGCCGGGAACGCAGCCGCCTGCCGGCATGCTTGCGACCTCGCCGCTCAACCCGCAATCCACGCGACCCGTGGGCATTCCGTTGGGATCGACCGAGATCGCAACGCCCGGCATCTCCCCGATCAACCCCGCGCCAAACACGACCGCCTGCGCCGGATCCGGCAATGCTTCATCCTCCGGAGCATTGTTCGACGGCGGCGGGCTGTCCGGCACCTTATCGACCAATTGCCCCGGCAGCACGGCAGCAGTCTCGTCCCTGCCCTCGACATCGACGGTCGGCCGCGTCGGGATTCCGCTGGGCTCCACCGAAATCGGCGGCGCCGGAATCAGTCCGTCCGTGCCGGTGCCCGGCCCCACGTCCACGGGCGGCACGACTTCGATCGACGGCTCCGGCAATCCCTGAGATCAGAAGGACCATCACCGTGAAACGCAACCTCACCATTGCATTCGTTGCTCTCGCCGCGATCCTGATCGGCGCGGGTCTCTGGTTCTTCGGCACCGACCGGAAGCCGGCCGTGGCAGCCGCACCCGTGCCCACCGCCGTGCCGGTGGTCGCCGCCAGCGTCACCGGCAAGGACGTTCCGATCTATCTGCGCGGCATCGGCACGGTGATTGCCTACAACACCGACGTCGTGCGCAGCCAGATTCAGGGACAGATCGTCAAGATCGCCTTCACCGAGGGACAGACCGTCAAGGCCGGCGACCTGCTCGCGCAGATCGACCCGCGTCCCTACGAGGCGCAGATCGAACAGCTGACGGCCAATCGCGACAGGGACCAGGCGCAACTCGCGAATGCCGAGGCCAACCTCTCCCGCTACAACCAGCTTGGCGACAAGGGCTATGCGACCCCGCAACTGATCGAGACGCAGACGGCGCAGGTGGCGCAGCTCAAGGCCGCCGTGAAGGCGGACCAGGCCCAGATCGACGAGGCCAACGTCCAGCTCAGCTATACGCGCCTGTCGTCGGCCGTCCCCGGCATCACCGGCGTTCGCCAGATCGATGTCGGCAACGTCATTCATCCGACCGATCCCAACGGCCTCGTCATCGTCACCCAGATCGAGCCGATCTCGCTGCTGTTCACCCTGCCGCAGGCCGATCTGCCGGTGATCCAGGAGCATGCCGCGAAGGGCGAACTGAAGGTCATCGCCTACAGCCAGGACAACAAGACGAAGCTCGACGAGGGCACGCTGCTGCTGGTCAACAACGAGATCGCGGGAACGACCGGCACGGTCCAACTCAAGGCCGTGTTCCCAAACCATGAGCACAAGCTGTGGCCGGGCCAGCTGGTGAACGCGCGCCTGCTGCTCGAGGTCCAGAAGGGTGCGCTCACTGTCGCCGGCTCAGCCGTGCAGCAGGGACCGAACGGCAGCTATGTCTATGTCGTGACCGACGGCCAGACGGCCACCTTGCGTCCCGTTCACGTCGTGCAGATCAGCGATGGCCAGGCCCTGATCGACCAGGGACTGAAATCAGGCGACGTCGTCGTGATCGACGGCCAGTACCGACTCACGGAAGGCAGCCGCGTTCGCGAGCTGCACGGCAAGGCCGCGCGTGAAGCCGACCTGCAGAGCGCCGTGCAGGATGCGATCCCATGAACCTTTCCGCGCCCTTCATCCTGCGGCCAATTGCAACCGCCCTGCTGATGGCCGGCTTGCTGCTGTGCGGCCTCGCGGCCTATCCGTTGCTGCCGGTCGGTGCGCTGCCGAACGTCAATTACCCGACCATCCAGATCTCGGCGCAACTGCCCGGCGCCGATCCGGGCACCATTGCCTCGTCGCTGGCGACGCCGCTCGAGCAGCAGCTCAGCCAGATCCCCGGCGTCACGCAGCTCACCTCGTCCAGTGCGCTCGGCGTCGCCCAGCTCACAGTGCAGTTCGAGCTGTCGCGCACCGTGGACAGCGCGGCGGTGGACGTGCTGGCCGCGATCAATGCCGCAAGCCCTTTCCTGCCGCCGAACATCCCCTACCCGCCGACGATCAGGAAGGTGAATCCGGCGGAGACGCCGATCATGCTGATCGCGCTGACGTCGGACTCGCTGCCGCTGACCACGGTCGACGCCTATGCGGAAAACATCCTGCTGCCGAAGATCTCGCAGGTGCCGGGTGTGGGTCTCGTCGGCATCGGCGGCCAGCAGAAGCCCGCGATCCGTGTTCGCGTCAATCCGCAGGCGCTTGCCGCCCGCGGCATCGGCCTCGAAGACGTCCGCAACGTGATCGCCGGCGCCAACGTCGACCTGCCGAAGGGCACGCTCAACAGCCCGCGCGTCACCTATACGCTGAACACCAACGATCAATTGCTCAAGCCCTCCGCCTATGAAGACCTCATCATCGCCTATCGCAACGGCTCGCCGGTGCGGATACGCGACATCGGCACGGCGATCGAGGGGCCCGAGAACGACCTCCTGGCCGGCTGGTACGGCAAGGAGCCCGCCATCATCCTGGCAGTCCAGCGCGTTCCCGGCGCCAACGTGATCGAGACGGTCGACCGCATCAAGAAGCTGCTGCCGCAATTGCAGGCCTCCGTTCCACCGGCGATCAAGGTGACGATCGCCGCCGACCGGACCGCCACCATTCGCGCCGCGGTCTCCGACGTTCAATTCACGCTGATGCTGACGGTCGCACTGGTGGTAATGGTCATATTCCTGTTCCTGCGGAATTTCTGGGCCACCATCATCCCGGCGATCACGGTTCCCCTGTCGCTGATCGGCACGTTCGCGGTCCTCTACGTGCTCGGCTACAGCCTGGACAACCTCTCGCTGATGGCGCTGTCGATCGCGGTGGGCTTCGTCGTCGACGATGCCGTCGTCGTCATCGAGAACATCGTGCGCCATCTCGAGCAGGGCATGACGCCGATGGAGGCCGCGCTCAAGGGTTCCAGCGAAATCGGCTTCACGATCGTCTCCATCACCCTGTCGCTGATCGCTGTGTTCATCCCGCTTTTCCTGATGGGAGGCTACGTCGGCAAGCTGTTCCAGGAATTCGCCGTCACGATCACGGCTTCGCTGCTGCTGTCGCTGGTCATCTCGCTCACGCTGACGCCGATGATGTGCGCGCGGCTGCTGAAGGACGACTCGCGGAAGAAGCACGGCCGAATCTATCTCGCCTTCGAACGCGGTTTCGACGCCCTGCTTGCGCTTTATGCGAGCGGCCTGCGAATCGTGCTGCGCCATCGCTTCGTGACGCTGCTCGTGATGCTCTCGACGATCGCGCTGACCGGCTATCTCTACGTGATCATTCCGAAGGGTTTCTTCCCGCAACAGGATACCGGGCAGATTGTCGGCATCACCGAAGCCGCACAGGACATTTCCTTCCCCGCCATGTCCGAACGCCAGCAGGCGATCGTCGACATCCTGTCGAAGGATCCGGCAATTCAGTCGGTGGCGAGCTATATCGGTCCGGGAGGTCCCACGGCGACGCTCAACCAGGGACGGATATTTATCGTCCTGAAGCCGAAGCCCGGGCGCAAGGCCAGCGCCGACCAGATCATCGAACGGCTGGGGCCCCAGCTCGCCCATATCCAGGGCATCAGGCTCTACATGCAGGCCGCGCAGGACATCACCATCGGCGCACGCCTGTCCAAGACGCAATACCAGTACACGCTGACGGACGCCGATTCCAACGAGCTCACCAACTGGTCGGCGATCTTCCTCAAGAAGCTCCGCGAGCTCGACCTCATCACCGACGTCGCGAGCGACCAGGCCAATGCCGGTCCGCGGCTGGAGGTCACCGTCAATCGCGAGGTCGCATCGAGCTTCGGCATCCTGCCCACGACGATCGACAATGCCCTCGACGACGCATTCGGCCAGCGCATCGTCTCCACGATGTTCACCTCGCTGAACCAGTACCATGTCGTGATGGAGGTCGATCCGCGTTTCCAGTACGGGCCGGAAGCGCTCAAGGACATCTACCTGAACTCGGCCACCGGCCAGCAGGTCCCCCTGAGCACGCTGGTTCACAGCGTCATTAAGCCCGCGCCCATCCTGATCAACCACCAGAGCCTGTTTCCGTCGGTCACGATCTCGTTCAACCTGCAGCCCGGCGCCGCGCTCGGCGATGCGGTGACGGCGATCCAGAACATCGAGAAGAGCACGGGCAAGCCCGCCTCGCTATCGACCTCGTTCCAGGGCAACGCCCAGGCCTTCCAGTCTTCCCTGCGAGGCACACCGCTGCTGATCGGGGCGGCGCTGATCGTGATCTACATCATCCTCGGCGTGCTCTATGAGAGCCTGATCCATCCGATCACGATCCTGTCGACGCTGCCGTCGGCCGGCATCGGCGCGCTGTTGCTGCTGCTGGCGGTCCACATGGATCTCAGCGTCATCGCCATCATTGGCATCATCCTGCTGATCGGCATCGTCAAGAAGAACGGCATCATGCTGGTCGATTTCGCCCTCGAGGTGGAGCGCCAGCACGGGCTCAGCCCGGAAGAGGCGATCTACCAGGCCTGCACGCTGCGCTTCCGCCCGATCCTGATGACGACGATGGCGGCGCTGCTCGGCGGCGTGCCGCTGATGATCGGTTCCGGTACCGGCGCGGAGCTGCGCCAGCCGCTCGGCTACACGATCGTCGGCGGCCTGATGCTCTCGCAGATCCTGACGCTCTACACCACGCCCGTCGTCTATCTCTATCTCGACCAGCTCAGCAACTGGCTGACCGGGCGCAAGCCGCAGGCGGCCGCGACACCCACTTCATCCACGACCAAGGCAGATGCGGAATTGAGCCATGAATCCGCTTGAGAGGCTGACCGCCGGCATGACGGCAGAGAAGCTGGTGACCGTCACGTCCGAGATGACGGTTGGCCATGTGGTGCCGGGAATGCCAGCCGTCTACGGCACGCCGATGATGATCCTGCACATGGAGATGGCCGCGGGATCGGCCGTTCAACCATTCCTGCCGACGGGCCATGTCAGCGTCGGGATGATGGTCAATATCCGCCATCTGGCGGCAACCCCGGTCGGCCGCACGGTGCGCGCGATCGCGCGGGTCGTCGCGGTCGAAGCCAGGAGTGTGCTGTTCGAGGTCGAGGCCTGGGACGGCGACCGCAAGATCGGCGACGGCAGCCACCGGCGCGGTGTTGTCGATGTCGCCGAATTCGAGCGGCGGTTCGGCGTGACGAAGCCCGCCGCTGAGATGGCCTAGGATCGCAGGCGGCAGGCAGCCCGATCGCGGCTTCGTGCGTTTTGACAAAGCGCCTGCGAAAACGCAAAAGACCGCTCTTCGGCGGCGCGGTAGACCTCCCGCATGACGCTCGAACGCCTGGATGGCCCTAATTTCGTACAGCTCCAGCGATGGTGGCGCCGTCTGCTCCAAGACTGGGCCAAACAGGATCGCACTCCATTGTGGGCCTGGAGCAGCGTTGCCCTTTGCCTGCTGTCCTTCGCCTGGTCACTGCTCGGCTTCAATTCCACCACGATCGCTCTCGCCGCCTTTCTCGCGACTTCGCTCGCGGCGATCAGTCTGACCAGGTGGTCAGGCGAGCATGGCCACCTGGCCGCTTATCTCGCCGAGGCACAGAAGCTCAGCCAGACCGGCAGCTTCGGCTGGAACGTCGTGACCGGAGAGCTTTTCTGGTCGGATGAAACGTTCAGGATCTTCGATCTGGCACAGACATCGCGCCCGTCGCTCGCCGTCGTCTTGAAGCGCACACATCCCGATGACGTCAATGCCGTACGCGAGGCCATCGACCGGGCGGTGAACGAGAGGGGCGACTTTTCCCACGAAAACCGGCTGGTGCTGGACGACGGTTCGATCCGGACCATACGCGTGGTCGCCCGCGGAATGACGAACGGCCGGGGCCAGTTCGAGTTTGTCGGCGCGGTCATGGACATCACCGCTCAGAAGAAGGCCCATACCGAGCTGGAGCGGAGCGAACAGCGTTACCGCCATCTGTTCAGCCGCATGCCGATCGCATTCCGGCAGCTCGACGCCAGCAGGCTGGTCGTGCTGTTCCGAAAATTGCGTGCCGAGGGCGTCAAGGACCTTGGCGCCTATTTCGACAGCCATCCCGAGTTTCTGCGGACCTGCATGGACGCGCTCTCGTTTCAGGAGGCCAATGAACGAGCCATCCAGATGTTCGGAGGAGGCGTCGAGGGCTATGTCGGACGCTCCATGGCCGAGAGCTGGAAGGAGCGGCCCGACACGTTCCGGCGGGCGATGGAATCCCGCTATCGCGGCGAGACGAATTTCGAGGAAGAGACCAAGATGGTCACGTGGGACGGCCGCGTCGTCGACGTTCTCTTCACCACGGCGCGGGTCGGCCCCATCAATGATCTCGAAGTCAGCCTGGTCGGCACCATCGACATTTCACAGCGTGTTCGCGCTCAGCAGAAGCTCCAGCAGGTTCAGGCTGAGTTCGCGCATGCCGCGCGCGTCTCGATGCTCGGAGAACTCACCGCATCGATCGCCCACGAGGTCAACCAGCCCCTCGCGGCCATCGCCACCAACGGCGCCGCCGGGCTGCGGTGGCTGAACAGGCCCACTCCCGATATCGTCGAGATCCGCAAGACCATCGAGAACATCATCGTGGATACCCAGCGCGCCGCGAACATCGTGGCGCGCGTTCACGGGATGGCTTCCCGGAAAGTCCCCGAACAGGCATCCTTGTCATTTGACGAGATCGTCCGCGAAGCGCTTCTCTTTCTGCGACACGAGCTCGAATCCCGCGGCGTAACGATCCTGCACCAGCCCGATCCGACCACACCGCAGGTGCTCGGTGACCGCACCCAGCTCCAGCAGGTGATCGTCAATCTGGCCATCAACGCTGTGCAGGCGATGACGCAGGCGGGATATGACGATCGCAGGATCGTCATCAGCACGGTCACGCAGGACGCGGCCACGTTGTGCTGCGCCGTGGAGGACAACGGCCCCGGCATCGCAGTTGAACATGTCGACCGGCTCTTCGAGAGCTTTTTCACGACCAAGGACAGCGGGATGGGCATGGGACTGCCGATCTGCCGGTCGATCGTGGAAGCGCATGGAGGCCGGATCGGCGCCGGGGGTAACGGTGCGAGTGGCGGCGCCCGCTTCTGGTTCACGCTGCCGGTCTCCGTGCCGGCGGATTCGCTGCGCTGCGACCTCAACGCCGATACGTGACCGCGACGTTTCCGGCGTGGCCGCTATTCCCCGGTAGCGGCCGAACGCACCAGGCGGATCGGGACGCCCTTGTATGACGGCGTGAAGCTGAGCGGATCGCGGGCGTAGAGCGGCACCAGCGGATTGGTCTCCGGATAGTACGCAGCACAGCAGCCCGTCGGAAAGGAATAGGCTACCACGCGGAAGTTGCGCACGATCCGCTCGGCGCCATCGGTCGAGGCGGTTATCAGGTCGACGCGATCGCCGTCCACAAGTCCCCGCCTCTTCAGCTCGTATTCATTGAGGAACACCACGTCGCGCTGACCGAACACGCCGCGATAGCGGTCCGACATCGAGTAGAGGGTGGTGTTGTACTGATCGTGGCTGCGTATGGTGGTAAGCCACAGGAAATCGGGATCGCCCTGCGGCGGGTCCTCGCCGCAACCCGCGAAGACCAGGAAGTTCGCCTTGCCCGACGGCGTCGCCCAGATGCGTTCACGCGCCGTCGAGGTGAGATGGAAGCCGCCGGGGACGCGGATGCGGGCATTGTAGCCTTGGAAGATGGGGAACACCGCCTCGATCGCATCCCGGATGCGATCGTAATCGGCAACGAAGTCATCCCAGTCGACCACCGTGCGCTCTCCCAGCGTCGCCTTGGCAACGCCGGCGATGATCGCGACCTCGCTGAGGAGATGCTCCGATGCCGGCTTGTTGCGGCCGCCGGACGCATGCACCATCGACATCGAGTCTTCCACCGTGATCGACTGCGGCCCCGACGCCTGGACGTCGATCTCGGTACGGCCGAGACACGGCAGGATCAAGGCTGCACGACCATGAACGAGATGGCTGCGGTTGAGCTTGGTGGCGACGTAGGCGGTCAGATCGAGATTGCGCAACGCAGCCTGCGTCGCCTGCCAGTCCGGTATGGCCGCGGCAAAATTGCCGCCCATTGCGAAGAAAGCCTTCACCTCGCCGCGGATCATGGCTTCCAGCGCGGTTACCACGTTGTGTCCCGGCGCGGTCGGAGGCTTGAAGCCGAAGCGCTGCTCCAGCCGCTCGAGGAAGTCCGCCTTGGGGACTTCCGTGATCCCCACGGTCCGATCGCCCTGCACGTTGGAATGACCGCGAACCGGGCAGACGCCGGCGCCTTCGCGCCCCACATTGCCGCGCAACAGCGCGAGATTGGCGATCTGCTGCACGTTATTCGCGCCGCGCCAGTGCTGGGTGATGCCCATGCCGTACACGAGGATGGCACGCTCGGCCTTCATATAAGCGCCGGCGGCATATTCCATGTCCTCGCGCGTCAGGCCGGACTGACGTTCGATGTCCGGCCATTGCGTGCGCTTGAGATCGTCGATCAACGCCTCGACGCCGACGGTGTGACCGCGGATGAAATCCCAGTCCAGGATCTCCGGCCGCTCGGCGGCGCGGGCTGCTTCGTCGGCCTCCACAAGGATCTTCATGATTCCCTTGAGGACGGCGACGTCGCCGCCGACCCGTACCTGGAAGAGTTTTGAGCTGATCGCCGTCGACGACAGTGTGATCATCTCGATCGGGCTCTGCGGCGCCTGGAAACGCTCCAGCGCTCGCTCGCGGAACGGATTGAAGGAGATGATGGAGGCGCCGCGGCGTGCCGCATTGCGCAGGCTGGTCATCATCCGCGGGCTGTTGGTGCCGGGATTCTGACCGAAGATGAAGATGCAATCGGCCTTGTCGAAATCCTCCAGCAGCACGGTGCCCTTGCCGACGCCCAGCGAGTAAGGCAGGCCGACGCTGGTCGCCTCGTGGCACATGTTCGAGCAGTCGGGAAAATTGTTGGTGCCGTACTCGCGCACGAAGAGCTGATAGAGGAAGGCGGCCTCGTTCGAGGTCCGCCCGGACGTGTAGAACTCCGCCATGTTCGGATCCGGCAAGGCCCGAAGCTCGCGACCGATCATGTCGAATGCATCGCTCCACTCGACCGGGAGATAGCGGTCGGATGCGGCATCATAGGCCATCGGATGGGTGAGCCGCCCGACCATTTCGAGATCGTAATCGTTCCAGCTCGTAAGCTCGGTGACCGTGTGCTCGGCGAAGAATTCGGGCGTGCAGCGCTTCGACGTTGCCTCCCAAGCGACCGCCTTGCCGCCGTTCTCGCAGAATTCGAAGGACGAGGTGTGCTTCGGATCGGGCCACGCACAGCCGGGACAATCAAAACCCTCAGGCTGGTTCATCCGGCTCAGCGTCGCCGCGCCCTTCAGCGGCACCCGCTGCACCAGGAGTGCTTCGCTAAGCGCCTTGAGTGCGCCCCAGCCGCCGGCGGGTTCACGATAGGGACGAACCGATTTCGTGGTCATCTCGATATCTCTCGGTATGGCAATTCTCCGAACCAGTTAAGGATCGCGCGGGCAGAGCCGTCTTTTCAAAACGACGCCGAATTTCTCAATTGCACACGTTCGAACCCGGCCGGGCGGCTGAAGCAGCCAGTGCATTCCGGAAAAAGGAAAGCCGTTCGCGGAAGCTGTGCCGGCAGCAAGGAACTAGGCTGGGCATCTTGAGCCCCCGCGCGACAGAGGGCTTTCGATGATTTTCAGGAGAGGCCCCCATGTTTTCACGACGTGATTTGCTGGCCATGTCCGCGGCAGGCGCCGCCATGGTCGGTTCCAGTGCGCAGGCGGCAACCTTCGGCAATCCGGACGAGCCGCCGCAAGGCGCCGTCAACGCCAAGAGCCCCGGGAGCCTGAGCGATCCCGGTCCGCAAAATCCCGAACTGGCCAAGCAATTCCCTTCCGCACAAACGCCGCCAGCGACGGACGTCGGCGGCCTGCCGATGGATTGGGCCTCGTTCAACAATGCGCCGCGACGCATCCAAAACGGTGGCTGGGCTCGTCAGGTCACCGTCGAGGACTTCGCCATCTCGAAGGAAATCTCCGGCGTCAACATGCGCCTGTCCGCCGGCGGTATCCGCGAGCTGCATTGGCATCAAGCGGCCGAATGGGCGATCATGACCTACGGCTCCTGCCGCATCACCGTGCTCGACACGCAGGGGCGCCCCTATGTCGGCGATCTCAAGGCCGGCGACCTCTGGTATTTCCCGCCGGGCGCGCCGCATTCGCTGCAGGGCTTGGGCCCCGACGGCTGTGAGTTCGTGATCTGCTTCGACGACGGCCACGCCAACGAATTCAACACGCTGCTGGTGACGGACTGGCTGGCCCATACGCCACCCGAGGTGCTGGCGAAGAATTTCGGCGTGCCGGCCGACGCCTTCGCGAAGATCCCGCTGCACAATCGCTGGATCTTCCAGGGTACGGTGCCCGGCGATCTCGCCGACGATCGCGCGGCGGTCTCCAGGCACGCCGAAGCGCCGCCCTATCCCTTCATCCATTCGCTCGGCAGCTCGCCTCCCGTCAAGGAGAGCGCCGCCGGCAGCATCCGCGTCGCCGACAGCAGCAACTTCAAGGTCGCCACCACCGTCGCCGCGGCGCTGGTGACGATGCCGCCAGGCGCGGTCCGGGAAATGCACTGGCATCCGAATGCCGACGAGTGGCAGTACTACATCAAGGGCAAGGCGCGGATGACGGTGTTCGACACCGGCCCCAACGCGCTGACGACGGATTTCTCGGCCGGCGACATCGGCTATGTCCGGCGCAATCTCGGCCATTATGTCGAGAATGTCGGCGACACCGAGCTGCAGTTCGTCGGCGTGTTCCGCGCGCCGCGCTACGAAGAGGTGTCGCTCTCCAACTGGCTGACGCACACGCCGCCCAAGCTGGTGGCCCAGCATTTCAACATCGACGAGAAGCTGATCGCGCAATGGCCGGACAACGGCCCGGGCGTCATGCCCAAGTCCTGAAGCAAGGCCTTAGACGGTCTGAACGAGAAAGGCGCCGAAACCGGCGCCTTTCTTATATTCGCGGTTCGAGCCTGTAGCCGTCAGTAGTGGTCCGCCGTCGCAGCCGTCTTGCCGCGAAAGACGCGATAACCCACCGCGACATAGAGCAGCATCAGCGGGAACACGAACAGGCCCGCACCCCAGAACATGAAGGCGAGGCTCGCATGAGGCGCCGCCGCCTCCTCGATCGTGATGACGAACGGGATCATATAGGGCCAGAAAGACAGGGCAAGCGTGCCGAAGGCCGATGCGAAGATCAGCGCCACCATGTGGAACGGCCAATAATCGTCGTGGCGCAGAATACTCGTCGCGAGCACTGCGGCGGCGCCCGCGCCGATGAGGGGGAACACGAACAGATAGGGCCGCTCGATCCATCGGCGCAGGATTGGCAGATGCTCGACAAGCGCATGCGTGAAGACGACGACGAGAAAGGCCAGCACAGCGACCGCAAGCAACGGGATCTGACGCCGTGTGGCATCGCGGATCGGGCCTTCGCACTTCCTCACCAGCCAGCAGACACCGAGCAGCGCGTAGCCGAAGCACAGGCCGATCCCGCACAAGACCGAAAAGCCGGTCAGCCAGCCGAAGGTTCCGCCGACATATTCGCCGTTGGAGAATTGCAGTCCCTCGACAAGCGCTCCGACCATCGCGCCCTGCATGAAGCTTGCGGCAAACGATCCCACGGCGAAGCTGAAGTCCCAGACCCGGCGCGAGCGCGAGGCCTTGCCGCGAAATTCGAACGCAACGCCGCGCAGGATCAATCCCAGCAGCATGACCACGACCGGGATGTAGAAGGCGGGCATCAGCATGGCATAGACCACGGGGAACGCCCCCCACATGATCACGCCGGTGACGACCAGCCAGGTCTCGTTGCCATCCCAGACCGGAGCGATCGTGCGCAGCATCTCGTCACGCCTCGCCTCGCCATCGGCGAGGCCAAACAGCATGCCGACGCCGAGATCGAACCCGTCCAGCAGAAGATAGATCAGGATGCTGATGGCGAGCAGCGCAACCCAGAACATCACCATGTCTATTCTCCCGCTTCGAGGTAGCTGTGCGACGGCACCTGGTCGGCGAGCGACATCGGCCGATTGGGGACGGGAACGTGCAGGGGCTTGCCGCCCAGTCCCGCCGGGCCGGCGCGCAGCAGCCGGTAGATGTAGTAAGTCCCGAACGAGAAGATGAAGGCATAGACAGCAACGAACAGGATCAGCGAAGCCGTCGCGGCGGCCGCTGTCAGAGACGGCGTCACGGCATCGGCGGTCCGCAATACGCCGTAGACCGTCCACGGCTGGCGGCCGACCTCCGCGGTGTACCAGCCGGTGAGAATCGCGATCCACGGCAGCGGGAAGCTGAGGAAGATGCCCCACAGCAGCAGGCGGCTCCGATCGAGCCGATGCTTGAGGCCGAGCCAGGTCCCGAACCACGCGAGCCCCAGCATCACGAAGCCGCAGCCGACCATGACGCGGAAGGCGAAGAACGGGATCGCCACCGGCGGCCGGTCCTGCGGCGCGAAGCTGGTGAGGCCGACCTCTTTCGACGTCAGGCTCATGCTGCCGATGATGCTCCCGAGCACGGGAATCGATATCGCATATTTGTTGGACTCGGTGCTCGAATCGGGAATTGCGATCAGCACCTCCGAGGCCGGCTGCTCGTCATGCCAGCGCGCCTCGATCGCGGCGAATTTGGCCGGCTGGTAGTCGTGGACATAGTCGCCGACGAGATGCCCGATGAAGAGCTGGACCGGGAGCAGCACCGCCGCAAGCGCAAGGCCCATCCGCAGCATCACATGGGCCTCGGCGCGATAGGTCCGCCGCAGCAGATACCATGCGCCGGTTGCAGCCACGCAGAATGCGCCGGTCAGATAGGACGCGAGCAGCATGTGCGGAAACCGGACCCAGACCACGCGATTGAAGATGATCTGCGCCCAATCGTTCGGTACGAACTGGCCGTTCTGCAGGACGTAGCCGGTCGGCACCTGCATCCAGCTGTTGTTGACCATGATCCAGAACGCCGAAAGCGTGGTTCCGAGCGCGACCATCGCCGTCGAGAACAGGTAGAACCACGGCGGCACCCGGGGCCGGCCGAAGATGAGGATGCCGAAGAACCCTGCCTCCAGCATGAAGGCGGTGAATGTCTCGTAGGAGAGCAGCGGGCCCTGGATCGGCCCCGACATCTTCGACAGCACGCTCCAGTTCGTTCCGAACTGGAACGCCATCACCACGCCCGAGACGACGCCCATGCCGAAGGCGACGCCGAAGATCTTGAGCCAGAACTCGAACAGGGTCCGGTAGACGGGCTTGCCGCTGTACTGGTGCATTGCCTCGAGCACGGTGAGCCAGGCGGCAAGCCCGATCGTGAACGCCGGAAAGATGATGTGGAACGAGATCGTGAAGGCAAATTGCAGCCGCGACAGGAGGAGTGCCGTCGGATCCATCGGACATTCTCCCGTTCGTTCACGCCCGCTTCGCGGCCGCCGGCGCGCGTGCGGCCGGCTGCGGAATGTTGTCGACCTTGAGGACCTCCGCCGTCGTCGCTCGAATCTGACGACAGAAATCCGCGTCGTCGATTAACGACACACCATAGGACGGGACGATCTGCTTCAGCTTCGGCAGCCAGGCGCTCGCCGTCAGCTCTCCGGCAAAGCACTTTTCGAGCACGCTGATGGCGATGAACGCCGCAGTGGAGGCGCCCGGCGAGGCGCCGAGAAGCGCGACCAGCGAATGATCGTCCGCGCCGACGAGCTCGGTCCCGAATTCGAGCAGACCGCCGCGCTTGACATCGGGCTTGATGATCTGGACGCGCTGGCCTGCGACCTGCAGCCTCCAGTCCTTCGGGTCGGCCTTCGGGAAATATTCGTCGAGCGCCGCAAGCCGGTGGCTCTCGGATTGCAGCACCTGCCCGACCAGATATTCGGTGAGATCGAAATTGTCGCGCGCCACCGAGAGCAGCGGCTTGACGTTGGCAGGACGAATGGACTCGAACAGATCCAGCAGCGAGCCGTGCTTGAGGAATTTGCTCGAGAAGCCCGCATAAGGGCCGAACAGCAACGAGTGCTTGCCGCCGATCACGCGCGTATCGAGATGCGGCACGGACATCGGCGGGGAGCCGACCGCGGCCTTGCCGTAGACCTTGGCATGATGACGCTTGTTGATCTCCGGATCGTCGCAGCGCAGCCAGATCCCGCTGACCGGAAAACCGCCATAACCGCGTGCTTCCGGAAGGCCGGATTTCTCCAGCAGCGGCAGCGCACCGCCGCCGGCACCGATGAAGACGAATTTTGCGCGGACCGACCGCGTTTCGCCGCTCGCGGTGTCCCGCACCTCGATCCGCCAGCGGCCGCCCTGCTCGCGGACGAGACCGGTGACGCAGCTGTTGTAGTGGACCGCGCAACCCGGCTGGCTGACGAGATGACCAACCAGCAGATGCGTCAACGCGCCGTAATCGACGTCGGTGCCGGTGATGATCCGCGTTGCGGCGACCGGCTCGTCGCCGCTCCGTCCGTCCATCACCAGCGGCGCCCATTCGGCAATCTTCCTGGGATCCTCGGTATGCTCCATGCCCTCATAGCAATGATGGGCCGACATCGCCTTGAACCGCTTCCGGAGAAATTCGACGTTCTCCGTGCCGTGCACGAAGCTCATATGCGGCACCGGATGGATGAAGGACCGGGGGTCGGCGATCGCGCCCCGCCCGATGAGATAAGACCAGAATTGCCGGGACAGATCGAACTCGACGTTGACCTGGAGCGCCTTGGAGATGTCGATGCTGCCGTCGGGCCGCTGCGGCGTGTAGTTCATCTCGCAGTTCGCCGCGTGGCCGGTACCGGCGTTGTTCCAGGAGTCCGAGCTCTCCTGCGCGCAATCATCGAGAGTCTCGAGCATCTGAATCGTCAGGGAGGGCTCGAGCTCCTTGAGGAACGCGCCGAGGGTGGCGCTCATGATGCCTGCGCCAATGAGAACGACGTCAGTTTCGCGGTCGGAAGCTGCTGGCATGGTTTTTTCCTTCGTTGGGTGTTGCTGTTCCGGATAGCTCGATCAGGCCTGCACCGATTGCCGCGTCTTGGCGCGGAACGGCACATCTGCTCCCGGCCGCAGGATCACGTAGGCACGGCGCCAGGACGAATCGTCGGTCAATTTCCAGCTGTGCCCCGAGCCGGCGGTGTCTTCGGCAAGCAGGACGTTGCCGGGGTGAATCAGGAAGTGGTGGCCGTCACGCGTCTGGAAATCGAGCGTTCCGCTCAGCGTGATCACGAGCTGCCGGATCGGCGCGGTGTGCCAGGCAAAAGCCCCGCCTGATTCCGTCTCCTGGAAGGAGACGCTGACGGCATCGAACTTGCCGGTCAGAAAATCGCCACGCTGGCCCGGCTCCAGCTCGAGGAAACCTTCCTCGAAATGCGAGTTGTTATCCTCTCCGGTCCATAGACGCACACAGCGGATCATCGTGTCTCTCCTTGCATGGTTGCTGCGTTGCCCGCGCGGTGTGGTGCGGGCCGCATCATGGCCCTTGCTCCCTTCAACCGGTTTTCGCACCGATTGCGAGCGGCACCTTGATCTCGGCAACGTAGGGCTTGACCATCTTGGCGGGATCCACGATGCGGTCGAACTCCGGCTCGGTCACGAAGCCGAGCTTCAGCGCCGCCGACTTCAGCGTGAGATCGTTGTCCATCGCGTAATGCGCGATCCGCGATGCCTTGTCGTAGCCGATCACCGGCGCCAGGGCGGTCACGAGCATCAGCGACCGCTCGACATACTCCTTGATTTTCTTGCGGTTCGGCTCGGTACCCTCGACCAGAAAGGTGCGGAAATTCGTGCAGCCGTCGGTGAGGATGGTGACGGATTGCGCGATGTTGTGGATGATCAGCGGCTTGTAGACGTTCATCTCCAGGTAGCCGCCGGCGCCACCGAACCCGACGGCGACGTCGTTCGCCATCACCTGCACGGCGATCATCGTCAGCGCCTCAGCCTGCGTCGGATTGACCTTGCCCGGCATGATCGACGAGCCCGGCTCGTTCTCGGGAATCCGCAACTCGGCAAAGCCCGCGCGCGGACCGCAGGACAAAAGGCGGATGTCGTTTGCGATCTTGTAGAGCGAGCCGGCGAGCGTGCGCAGTGTACCGGAGAGCTGCACCAGCGCGTCGTGTGCACCCTGCACGGCGAACTTGTTCGGCGCACTGACGAAGGGCAGGCCCGTCAACCGCGCGATCTCGGCTGCGACGGCTTCTGCAAAGCCCGGCGCCGCGTTAATCCCGGTGCCCACGGCGGTGCCGCCCAGCGCGAGGCGGAAGACGCCCTTGAGCGCGTCGTCGATGCGCGCCAGACCGTCGGCGAGCATCGCGGCATAACCGGACCACTCCTGCCCGAGCGTCAGGGGTGTGGCATCCTGCATGTGGGTTCGGCCGATCTTGACGATGTCGTCCCACTGGTTCGATTTCGCCGCGATCGCATCGTGCAGAGCTTCGACCGCAGGAACCAGCCGTTGCGTCACGTTCATCGCGGCCGCGATGTACATGGCCGACGGGAAGCTATCGTTCGACGACTGCGACATGTTGACGTGATCGTTCGGATGAACCGGCAGCTTGCTGCCGAGCGCCGTGCCAGCAAGCTGGCAGCATCGGTTCGAGATCACCTCGTTCACGTTCATGTTGAACTGCGTTCCGCTACCCGTCATCCAGACGTGAAGGGGAAACATGTCGTGATGCTGGCCGGCGAGAATCTCGTCGCAGGTGTGGACGATCAGTTTGTGAATCTTGCCGTCGAGACGGCCGCCAGCGTAATTCGCATTCGCGGCCGCTTTCTTCAGGATCGCGTAGGACTGGATCATTTCGCGCGGCATCAGGTCCCGGCCGATGCTGAAATGCTCGAGCGAGCGCTGCGTCTGCGCGCCCCAGAGCTTGTCCGCGGGAACGTTCACTTCACCCAGGCTGTCTGTCTCTTTGCGGAGGTCGTTCATCCTTTGCCTCTCGTGGCAGTTGATGTCGGGAGCACTCTTGCGGCGCCGACCTAAAGTGTACGGACGGCACAGCGCACACGCTTCCGCGAACGAACGTCCTTTTTCCGAATGGCATGGTGGGCGCCTCGGCTTGCAGCGAGCGAACGCGCGTTGCGCGTGCGGAACACTCAGACAATCGCACGGCTCCAATGTTGATGGCTTCGATGCCGGCAGAGCCAGAGAACGCACACCGACAATGCGATCGGCAGAGCGAGGCTCCAGGTTCCCAGCCACTTCGTCACGCAGCCACCGACGGCGGCTCCCAGCAGGAACATCAGACAGATCGCAACCATCGCTCCACCGCCGCGCGCCGCATCGCGATCGGACGCGGCAACGAACTGATCGATGGCACGGAGCATGTTTCCACTGGCAGTGACCGAGAGATACTTCCAGCGTCCAACCTGCCTGAAACTCGCCGACTGCAACGCGACGCCGAAGGAGATGACAAGAATCACGATCTGATCGGGAACGCGATGAAGCAGCAGCATCGCCGTGGCAAGGCAGACGATTTCTCCGACGAGACAGCGCAGCGCCGCCCGGGTGCGGGCCGCCACCACCGCCCCGAGGACGAACGCCACGATCGGAAGGAGATGGTGAAGCGCGCGCAGCCATTGCCCGGACTGGGCATCGATCCCGAGGAAGACGACATTGCCGGTCTGCGAACTCGCGAAGACGCCCAGCGACAGCCACGTGAAGGCGTCGAGGAAGCCCCCCGACATGCTCAGGAGAGAGGCAACCAGCAGCGATCGTTCCGGAGCGTAGGCCTCGACGCGCGTCTCGGCCAAGGCCTCCGTTGATGCGGCTTGCATCGCCATGTTCGCGGGTCCGCGAGGTCAGCAGCCGGCGGGCGGCGCGGCCTCTTCAGGCAGCAGAACGCGGCGCGAATGCGTGAATACGCCGTATCCGTCATCGCGGGCGACGGCGAGCAACGTGATTCCCGCCTCGTTCGCTGTCTGGATGGCGAGCGCGGTCGGCGCGGAAACGGCAACGACGACCGGCGCGCCGATCATCGCAGCCTTCTGCACCATCTCTACCGAAACGCGGCTCGTCAGCAGCACAGCGCCGTCACGAGCCGAGTTGCCGTCGCGAACGATTGCACCGGCGAGCTTGTCGAGCGCATTGTGCCGGCCGACATCCTCCCTGACCACGGCAATGCCGGCGCGAGGATGCCAGAAGGCCGCTGCGTGAACGGATCTCGTCTGTTGGTTCAATGTCTGGAGAGGAGACAGCGCCTGCATGGCGCTCAGCAGGTCCCGTGCGTGAAAGGCAATGCCGGGGCTCTCGACCCGCGACGGCGCGCGACGTGCCTGTTCGAGGCTTTCGATGCCGCATAACCCGCACCCGACCGGACCGCTGATGGCGCGGCGGCGCGCGGCCAGGGACGCAGCGCGGTCGCCATCGAGCCACATCCGCACTTCCACGCCAAGCTCGTTCGAGATCAGCTCGATGCTCCTGATCTCGCTTGCGCAGCCGATGATTCCTTCGGTGAGGCTGAAGCCGACACCGAAATCCTCAAGATCGGCCGGCGTCCCCATCATCACCGCATGGGTCGACCCGTTGTAGGTCAGCGCGATGGCGCTCTCCTCGGCGACCAATCGCGACGTCGACCTCGTGCGGCCGCCGCGCCAGGCGATCTCCCGGTGCCGCGTGAATGTCGAACCCGTCATCATGGCTCACACCGTCGCCGGCTCGGCCGAATGTCGCGAGGCCCGGTTTCTGAGGGCGAGCCCGAACGCAATGAAGCCCCATCCCTGGAAGATCAGATCGACGACCAGCATCGCACCGAGCAGCCACAGGCCAATGGTCGGCCAGGCTGCAACCAGCATCACGCCGACGCAGAACGTCACGACGCCGGCGGCCACTATCCAGCGCCAGCCTGCGGCCGGCTGCATATGGAAGCCTACCCAGATCCGCGTCACCCCGGCGACGATCAGGAAAGCGCACATTGCGAGCGACAGTGTGAACGAAGCCAGTAGCGGATCGTAGAGGATGACGGCTCCGGCGGCGCCATAGATGATCCCGGCGAACAGCCAGAACAGGAAACCCCGCAGGCCGTGCACGGAGAAGGCATGCACGATCTGGAAGATCCCGGCGACTGCCATGGTCGCTCCAATGACGAGCACGGAGGCCAAGCTCGCCGCCATCAGATTGGCCGACGCAATGCCGCCGAGGATCAGTTCGCCAACCCCCAGTGCAACGAACCAGCCCCATTTTCCGGCAATCGCGTGAATGGCTCTTCCGAGCGACGCCTTCGAGTTCGACATGTCCGTCATGACTTGACCCTTGTACGTGCGACCGGCCTAGCGGTCATGGATGGGAGCAAGCGTACAGAGTTTCGCTCGGGGTCATCTTTCGAGAATGCCGCGATATTGTTTCATCCGCACGATGCGGGTCTTTTCGGTGGGCTCACGATCAAACGGCGAGCGTTCAAGGCAGGTCTGCAGCCATCTTTGGCAGATGCAACGGCAGTGAGATGGTAGAGTCGCGCATGGACTTCCAACCACCCCTGCGCGGAAGCGAAGGTCGCCCTCGCTTCCGCGGCGTCGCAGCGATCGGCCGCCTTCGACACCAGGTCGATCACCAAGGCAAGCTCGTCATCGACCCGGCATCCTGTGCCTACGAATTCGGGCCGCTTCGTCCGGTCTCGTACAGGAACCAGATCCGCCGCTCCGTCTCATCGATCCAGTTTTCCAGCAGGCTTGCGGTGGCGACGTCGCCATACTCGTCGCAAAGCTCGTGGACCCGACGCATTTCCCGCGTCAGCTGCTGGTTGTCGCTGCGCAGCTCGGCGAGCATGTCCTGGGGTTCGACATAATCCGCGTCGTTGTCGAGAATGCGCTGCTCGCGCGCGATATGGCCGATCGAGCGCAGCGTCGTGCCGCCGATCTTGCGCGCCCGCTCGGCAATGTCGTCGGTCATGGCAAAGATCTGCTCGGCCTGCTCGTCGAGCAGCAGGTGATAGTCGCGGAAGTGCCTACCCGATACGTGCCAGTGGAAGTTCTTGGTCTTCAGGTACAGCGCGAAGACATCGGCCAGCAGCGCTCTCAACGCGGCTGGAATGTCCCGGTTCGCGTTGGCCCCGAGATCCGTCGGGCTCTGGAGATCCGCTTTGCTCATTGTCGTCATCCTTGTTGGAGGTTGAAAAACTTTAACCGCATGCTTCGCCGGCGCACGAGGGCTTCATTCCGCCGGCGTCGTCCTGTTCCGCAACGGCAGGAGCGCGATCGTTCCGAATACGCCATCGCGGCGGATCAACGCGTGGAACAGCCCTGCCGCGAGATGCAGCAGCACGAGGGCAAAGAACGCAAAGCCCAGATAGACATGGGCATTCCACAACAGCGTGTGCAGGCGGTCGCTCTGCGGCAGCAACGCCGGAATTCGAATGTCGCCATACAGAACGACTGGATAGGCCGCAGCCCAAAGCATGCCGAGCCCCAGCAACGGCATCACGATCATGAAGCCATACAGGAGCTGGTGCGACAAACGTGCTGCCAGCTTCATCGCCGGCGGAAGATCAGCCGGCAACGGTGGCGCGCTGTAGTGGCGCCGCAGAGCCAACCTGATCACGACGAGAGCCAGAAGAGTGACGCCGAGCGTCTTGTGGATCAGGATCAGCGGCAGATATGTCGGCGCCACGGTGGACACCATGCCGACGCCGATGAAGAGCATGGCGATAATACAGACTGCCATCAACCAGTGCAGGAGCCGCTGAAGCAGGGCGAAACGATGAGGAGCATTGCTCATGGCCTGGCGGTCTCGGTTCGAGGATAATCCCGGGCTTCGGCCGCACGCAAATCGTAGGACTTGCGGTAGACCGACGAGCGCGCGGCCGGGAAAGGATCGTCCGACACCCGGATTCCCTGCGGCAGCACGGTCGGATCGAAGTTGATGTCGCGGCAGGGCCCATCCCGCTCCGGTTCGATCCGCTGCACGATGAGCGTTCCG
Organism: Bradyrhizobium diazoefficiens USDA 110; assembly: GCF_000011365.1. Lineage (GTDB taxonomy): Bacteria > Pseudomonadota > Alphaproteobacteria > Rhizobiales > Xanthobacteraceae > Bradyrhizobium > Bradyrhizobium diazoefficiens. The sequence goes on from NC_004463.1 coordinate 292,056, forward strand.
ACCTGCACCGTACGGCGGCCCTCAGGCCAGGGCTTGCTCGGGTCCGCGGTCGGATCACCAGGATCGGCGACGGTCGTGACCATGGTCCAGCGTTGCGGGCCGGCGATCCGGACCCGTTCCGCTATCTCCTGCTCGAGAAAATCGGGACCGCGCTTTTCCAGCTCGGCTTGTGACAGAGGAACGACCTCCGCCGTCGGCAGCAGCGACCATCGCACCGCATGCTCTGCGCCCTTCGCATCCGTGAAGTTGAAACTATTGAGCCCGTGGTAAGGCTCCTCCGCATAGCTCGCGGTCCAGGGCGCCGTTTTGGCCCAGGCCGCGAAGGCGGCGAATTCCGGATTGACCTGGATGAAAATCTTCATCGCCTCCGGGTCCTTCTTGCCGGATGCAATCAACAGGTCGTGAAACGCCTGCGGCGTGGAGACTGCAAAGAACGGCGGATTGATCATCGCCATCCGCCACTCTTCGCCATCCGCCGTTGCGATCTGCAATCCCAAACCGCGCACGCGCGCGGTTGCGTCCACGGCGTTCGGATCGGCAGTGCCGAGATTGAAGCGGCCCAGAGCCGGATACGTGCCTCGCTCGAAGACCCTGGCTTTCGAGAGTTCCACGCCGTTCCCGTTCGCCTCGAAGACGCCGGTGAAGCAGATTCCCTTGGCATGATTTCGCCGGTGCCCGAGTGGCGGGCCACTCGGGGGCGTGAGCGCCGCGATCATCCGATCCGGCGTCAGGCGCCCGGGCGAGAGCCACCCAGCAGTGTAGGCAAGCGCGGCAGCACCGCCCCCGAGGACGGCCACAATCAGCACCAGCGAGCCGAGCCTCGAGCGCGGCAGGTTGCCTGACTGATTCATCGCTGCTCCTTGCAATACGCAAGCCGCCCCGCAATCCGGCCCCACGGCCCGTTCTGTCGAGCGGCTCGGGTTCCGTTGTAGCTGGCGACCACGGCCGCGATCTTCTGAAACCGGATCGCCAATTTCGCGAAGGCACGTTCGCGCTTGCCCAGTCTGCGGGGCTCGTCCTCGCCGGATTTCGGGCTTTCTCGAAATATTTCGTGCGATCTGAAAATCACTCACCGGGCTCGAAAGACCCGCTTTGCGCCGGGGCCTAGTTCAATGGCTCTTCGCACAAGGCCAGCGGTCGGTCGACGAACGATGAACGTGTCGCGACGACGCTGGCGTCTTTGCGGAAGCTGGAGTGCGATTGGGGTTCGAATGAGCAAAGTGATCATCGTCACAGGAGCTGCAAACAGCATCGGACGAAGCACCTGCAAGACATTGGCGCAAGCCGGCCACACGGTCTACGTTTCAATGCAGGAAACGAAGGGCCACGATGATCACGGCGTCGAGGACGCCGGCAAGCACGGCGCGGAACTCCGAACCATCGCGTTCGACGTCGCCTCGGAAGCCTCCGTGAATTCCGCCATCGATGCCATCGTCGCCGAGAACAACCGCCTCGACGTGATCGTGCACAATGCCCGACAGGTCATCTACGGACCGGCGGAGGCCTTTACGCCGGACCAGCTTGCCGAGCTCTACGACACCAACGTGCTGAATGCGCAACGGGTCAATCGGGTCGCATTGCCCCAGTTGCGCAAGCAGGGCCAGGGCCTGCTGATTTGGGTCTCATCGAGCAGCGCACGTGGCGCCTCGGTTCCTTTCCTGGGAGCCTATGCTTCGTCAAAGGCCGCCCTCGATGCACTGGCGCTCGGCTATGCGGGCGAGCTCGCGCGCTGGGGCGTCGAGACGACGATCGTGGTCCCCAGTGCGCTCGGACCCGGCCACTACATTCGCTCCGGCCGACCGCTCGACACGGCGCGGGCCGAGGAATACGCGGATGGTCCGACGGCCGACGTGAGCGAGATCGCGCAATCGGCACTTGCGCAGCTTCCGGCGAAGGATCGAACTCCGCAAGACGTCGCGACCGCCATAGCCGATGTCGTCGGCATGCCATTCGGACAACGGCCGCTGAGAGTTCATTTCGGTCCTGACGACGACGGAGCCGCAGCCGTCAACGCCATCGCCGACAGCGTCCGCATGGAACTTCTCCGCCGGATCGGGTTGGACGACATTCTCAAGCCCGCGTCCATCGGATAGGGCTGGGTGTCGTGGCGTCGCACATTCGTGATCAGGCGAGACCGAAGACCAGCCGCGGCGCTCGTTTCGACGCATCGATATAAGCTCCCGGTCGTTTCTGTAATCAGGGATCGATTCCTGAAAATCCGGGAGCCTCTTCGGAGCCCCAGACGAAAGTGATACGTCCCAATCCTTTACCCTGTTACTGCCGAATGTTAGGTTTGAAAGGCCACTACGTTCACGCGTCTTGGTGTGCTTCCAAGTCATAGAACGTGACGAGTCGTGCGCCGGGTTGAAATTCCCAATGGCCCCCCGCTGGCAAAGCAACAACACGCAAAGCAGCAACACGATGGCCGCTGCCGGCCGCTCCGCCCAAGACGAAGCCGCCCGGGAGATCTTGGTCTTCGGGCCGTTTCGGCTCGACCCCTCGCAGCGGCGGGTTGAGAGAGACGGGAGCCCCCTGCAGCTGTCGGGTCGAGCATTCGACATTCTGCTCGCACTGGTCCGGCAGGCCGGCAACGTCGTCAGCAAGACAGAGCTTATGGCCACGACGTGGCCGGGCGCCGCCGTCGAGGAAAACAGCCTGCGTGTCCATATCGCCGCACTCCGCAAGGCACTCGGAGACGGCAACGACGGCGTCAGATATCTGAGCACGGTCTCCGGGCAAGGCTACTGCTTCGTCGCGGCGGTATCGCGCCCGGAACAGAGGCAACCTGCACCGACCAATCCGACTTACGTCCATAACCTGCCGGCGCATCCCCGGCAGATGGTCGGGCGTGAGCAAGCCATACAGGACATCTCGGAAAGACTGAGAGCCCAACGTTTCGTCACGGTCGTCGGCCCGGGCGGCATCGGCAAGACCACAGTCGCCATTTCCGCGGGCCACGCCCTGCTCGCGGAATTCGCCGGCCATGTCCACTTTGTCGGTCTCGGCGAGACAGGCAGCGCCGCTCCAGTGCCGGCGATCGTCGCATCTTCACTTGGGCTGCGAGCTCGATCGAATGATCCCACGAATAGCCTCGCGACATTCCTGCGCGACATGCGGATGCTGCTCATTCTGGACTGCTGCGAGCATGTCATCGAAGCCGCGGCGGCGCTGGCCGAACGGCTCTACCAGGCAGCACCGGAGCTGCACATCCTGGCGACCAGCCGGGAGCTGCTGCGCGTCGAAGGCGAGTTCACATACCGGCTCCCACCGCTGCCGAGCCCGCCGGAGAAGATCGTTTTGACGGCCGCGAACGCTCTCGCCTACCCTTCGGTGAAACTCTTCGTCGAGCGTGCGACCGCGGGAGGCGGCGAGTTCGCGCTGACGGATGCGAACGCCTCTGATGTCGGCAACCTCTGCCGTCGGCTCGACGGTATCCCGCTTGCCATCGAGCTCACCGCCGGCCATGTGGGCGCATATGGCGCAAGAGCGATGGTCCAACTCCTCGACCAGCACCTCAATTTGCTGTGGGAGGGACGACGCACCGCGCTGCCTCGGCACCGGACACTGCGCGCAACCATCGAATGGAGCTACAATCTTCTATCCGACGCGGAACGCGTGATTCTCGGCCGACTGTCAGTGTTCGTCGGCAGCATGACCCTGGACGCCGTGCGGTCGATTGCCGCGGGCTCGGAGGATGACGACACGATCCTGGCGATCATCGACAGCCTCGTCGCCAAGTCGATGCTTGCACTGAACACCGGCTCGCAACCGACCCGCTACCGCCTTGCCGACTCGACCCGGGCATACGCGCAAGAGAAACTTGCCGCCAGCGGGGACTCCGAAGCGGTCGCGCGACGTCACGCCTGCTACTTTCTCGGCCTCCTTGAGAAGATCGGCGACGAAGCGAACCGAGACCTTTCGACGGTTGCGGAGGAATTCGGCAACGTCCGCGCCGCACTGACGTGGTGCTTCTCGGATCAGGGAGACCGCAGAGCCGGCGTGGCGCTCGCTGCAGCATCGATACCGCTCTTCTTCAAGCTGTCGCTCCTGGCGGAATGCGAGCTCTGGGTCACCCGCGCCATCGAAGCACTCGATGACACCAATGGAGGCATCAGGCAGGGCCTCGTCCTTCACACGGCGCTAGGGGCTGCGCGCATGCTCACCGGACAGCTGGATGAATTGGGCGCAAATCACCTCCGCCGGGCGCTCGAGCTGACGGAAAGGATCGGCGATATACCGGGGCAGATCCGTTTGATCGACCAGTTGCATTTGCTGCAATTGTTCGTCGGCAAGTATGATGACGCATTCGGCATCGCCAAGCGCGGCGAAGCCATTGCCCTTGCCAACAACGATTCCAATGCGGTCGCGCGCATGCGCGTATTGCTCAGCATCTCCTGCCAGTATCTCGGCAAGTTCGTTGCCTCTCGCTCATACGTCGAAAAGGCATTGCGACATACGGGCCTGGACAAGGACGTCCTTAGCGGCCTCACCCTCGAATATCCCAAACGCGCTCAAATCACCCTTGCGCGCGTCCTCTGGCTTCAGGGATATCCCGATCAGGCGACGCGAATAGTGCGCCGCGCCATCTCGGACGTCATCGCAGCGAACCATCCGGTCATGTTCTGCAGAGCGCTGCCATGGGCATTCGGCGTCTTCTTCTGGAATGGCGATCTGGAGGATTGCGAAGAACACATCGACAGGTTCGTCGTGGAGGCTCGCAGGCACAACCTCGCCATCCTCCAGTTGGTCGGCGAGGCCATGAAGGGGATTACACTGCTGGCCAGGAACGAGACCGGTGTCGGGCTCGCCATGCTGAAAGGCTCGATCGAGAAGCTGCACAGCCTGTGCTTCGGTGCGGTGGCTGGGTTTCGCATGCCTCTCGCCGATGCCCTGGCGGCGACAGGTCACGGCGACGAAGCCCTGGACACCATTGATCAGGCGATTGCCCAGGCCCAACACTGCAACTTCATGATGGACATGCCCGACATGTTGTGCACAAGAGCGAAAGCGCTGATGCGGAAGAGCAATCCGGATCTTTCGCAAGCGGAGCTGAGCCTCATCCGAGCACTCGACCTCGCCCGCCATCAGGGGGCGCTGGGTTATGAGCTTCGCGCGGCGATCGCGCTTGCGAGACTATGGCAGCGAGGCGATCGCCGCCGGGAGGCGTACGATATGCTCGCCCCCGTCTATCAGCAGTTTACCGAGGGATTCCAGACGCGCAGCCTCGTGGCGGCAAGAGGCTTGCTTGCCGAGCTGAACCCGCCACGCTCGCGCTCGTTTGCGGCCAAATGATCCTCTCCGGATCGCGTAAGCGCGCATCGCCTCGATCGCCGTGCAATCGCGATAGAGGGGTGCAGTCTCGAACGACGCGTGCGGGCGGCCGGTCCATGCTGAGTTGGCAATGAGACGTCGGCGCCGGCCATCGCCATCCATGGCACAGGCGGCGCCACTGGCGGATTGCGGAACGTTCCAGAGCACGGGGATGCGGCGCTCGCCGAGGCCGCACAGGCATCCGATCGATCGGATCTGATGCCGCTCCCCGGGGCCTCCATCGCTTACGATCCCAGCTTCACCATCATTGCGCGCGCGTCGCTGAGGTCCGCAGTCTCGAAGCCTTCGGTGAATTTGCCATACACGGAAGCGAGAACATCGCGTGCATCGGCCGGATGCCCCTCACTCATCCTCATTCGTGCCACGCTGATCGCCGTCCTCAGCTCCCAGAACAATGCACCCTGGCTCCGCGCCACCTCGAACGCCTTGTCGAAGGCCTGCTCGGCACCGCCCGTCGAGCGGCGCGCGCCGGGGAGCAGCAGCAATTCGCCCTTTATGCGCAAGAGCTCGGCGACATACCATCCTTCGTCCCTTGCCTCGCATCGTGCGAGCGCCTCGTCGGCGGTCGCGAGCCCTTGCAACACCTCGCCGGCCTCTCCGAGACACACGGCGAGCTCGCCGAAGGGAAGCAGGAAACGCGGCAGGAAGCGCGCCTCGCCCGCGAGCTCGAGCGCCTTGCGCAGCAGCGGCAATCCGGTCGCTACGTCGCCCCGGCGCGAGATCAGCACGCCCCTGAAGGCGCGTGCCCATACGTTCCACAAGCGGATCGGGTGGCGTTCGGTGTGCTCGATCAGCATCGTACAATACCGCTCCGCCGCGTCGAGATCGCCGGCCAGGAAGGCAATCGGGCAAGCACCCTGCCCGAGGACGCTGCAGAATGTGAGTGCGTGGCCGCTCGTCCGGCCTTCCTCGACGTTGCGCTCGACGACGCTCAAGGCCTGATCCGCGAGGCCAAGCAGCCACAGGATCCGCGCCTGGAAGTAGTGAGTTGAGGCCCGCAGGTCGAACCGGAAACGGATGACCTGCGGCTTGGCCGCCAGATCCGAGAGGCGAGACAAGGTTCGCCCGATGTGATGATACGCCTGCCGCTGGTCGCCGAGATAGTGCAGCGTGGTTGCAAGAAGTCGGTCGGCCATCATCCGGTCGACAGGATTGCCGGAATCGGCTACGGCGTCCGCGAAACGATGCGCAAATTCGAGGGCCCTGCGGAATTCGCCATTGTTGAACTGATCGATGCAGAGTCCCCAAAGCGCGCGCAACAGGTAGTCCCTGTCACCGAGTTGCTCGGCCAGCTGAAGGGTCGCGGCCCAGGCGGGACCGGCCTCCCGGGCTCTTCCAACACCGTACATCAGCGACCAGCCGCGCGCGGCCGACAGCTGCATGCGAAGCCGCGGCGCGTTCGCAGCCGTCGGGTCGAGGCGCGCCAGAGCGAGTTCGGTCCGCTCGCGGCATTCGCTGAGGAGCGACAATTGCACCCAGAGCGGGACCGCGGCCGCCGTCAAGGCCGCTCCGACTTGCGCGTCTCCGCCGGACGAGAAGGCCCAATCAAGGCTCGTTCGCACGTTGTCGATGTGCCGGCCATAGATGGTGAGCCACTCCGCCTGCGGCTTCACTTCGCTGTCGGCCTCGGCGTTGGCAAAGAATCCGCAATAGTATTTCGCCTCGCGGCGGGCGGCGTCGGGATATTCTCCGCCCGCGTGCAGCTTCTCCAATGCATAGGCACGCGTCGTATCCAGCAAGCGATAATGAGGACTGTCGCGGCGAATATCGGCGACAACGAGCGACTTTGCCACCAGCCTGGCAAGCTGGCCGGTCACGTCGCCGATGTGCTCGCCGGCGAGCGCGATCACTGCATCGAGCTGGAATTCGCCGGCGAATATGCCGAGCTGCCGGAGCAGCCACGCCTCGTCGTCCGGCAGCAGGTCATAGCTCCAGTCGAGCGTTGCTCTCAGCGTTTGCTGCCTCGGCAACGCGGTACGACGGCCCGTCGTCAGAAATTTGAACCTGTCATCGAGAAGTGCCGCGATCCTCGGCGGGCTGAGCATGACTGCGCGCGCTGCTGCAAACTCGATCGCAAGCGGAATGCCGTCGAGCCGCCGGCAGATGGCTGCGATGGCGCCGATGTTCTCCTCGTCGGACGCGAAGCTTGAACCCAACGCCTTCGCTCTGCTCGTGAACAGCTCGACTGCGCTGTACGCGGAGGCGCCGGCGGGCTCGAGCCTGGCTTCAGGCGGCACGCCCAGAGGGAGCACGCGGTAGACGTGCTCCCCCTCGATGCGCAGCGCTTCTCGACTTGTCGCAACAATGAACGTCCCGGGACAGCGGCTGACAACGAGCTCGGCCACCTGGGCCACGGCATCAATGACGTGTTCGCAATTGTCGAGGATGAGCAACAATGGCCGAGGGCCGATCGCGCGTGCGATGGATTCAGGCGAAATCTCCTCGCCCTCGAGCTTGGTGCCGAGCACGCCGGCGATGACCGAGCAGACGAGCTTGGGATCGGACAGCGAGGCCAGTTCGACCAGCAACCGGTCAGCCGCCAAGCCGGTCGGCGGCGTTCTGGCTGCCTCCAGCGCCAACGCCGTCTTTCCGATCCCGCCGGGCCCGACCAGGCTCACCACGCGATAGGCCGACAGAAGCCGCCACAGATGTGCGATCGCGGCGGTGCGGCCGATGAGATCGAACGACGCGCTGGGAATGTTGGTCGACGGCAGCAACCCGGTTGCGGCAGATTGTAGCGGGGCGTCCATATGCCGGATCCGCCACGCTCCCAGCAAACGATAACCGCGGCCAACAGTGGTTGACAGCATGTCGCGGTCAGGACCAAGGGCTTTTCGGATCGCCGCGATATGTACGCGAAGTGCGCTCTCCTCGACAAAGACGCCCCGCCAGACGCGCTCCGTCAGGTCGTTCTTGGTGACGAGTTGGCCCTCCGCCTGAACCAATTCCGCAAGAATCTCAAAGGCACGCCCCCCCAAAGGAACGAGCTCTCCTGCCGAACGCAACTCGCGTCTGACAAGATCGATCTCCCATTGCGCATAAATGTAGACGGGACGCTGGCCTGGCTCAGCCATCATTGGGACAGCCCAAGCGGTTTCATCATTTTCAGTCCAGCTTACCATCAACCCTTTCGAAAGACACAGGTTGCCGGACGGCGCCGCCGCCGGCCCCCGTCTCGGAATGCGCGCTCTTCAGCAGCCGCGGCAGATCGATCCTTCCAGCATCTTCTCGAGCCGGGCGTCGTCCTTGTCGATGGTCGGGTCCGTGCCGAGCAACGGCCCCTTCGTCGCGCGACCACCACTGTCGGACGACGGAAGCGCGGTGCCCAGCGAGTTCGTTCCAGGCGCGGCGGCGCTCGTCCCGAGCGCACCGCCGCTTGCCATCGACATATGCGATCCCATGTCACCGCGGGCAGACGCAATGCCCGAGAGCGCTACGCAGGCGACGACACAAACAACAGGGATTAATCTCATTGCTCACACTCCAAATGTTCAAACGACCCGCCTCCCAGAAACGGGCATCAGACGCGTTTGACCACGCACAATCGCGCGAGGATTCTGACAACGTTGACAGAATCTTCCCGCAGGAGTGATGCACGTCCTCCGGGACTTCTCGACCGGACGACCTACATAGGATTCATCAAAAGAATTTTCGGAAACGCCACCAGCCGAGCAGCGATCATCGCCAAGCGACTCTCCGCACAGAGCAAGCAATGGAGAATCGCTATGAGTGTATTCAAAATCCTAATCGCTGCGGCGCTACTCTCAACGGCAACGATATCGTCCGCATCCGCCGCCTGGTCCTTCGCCGATCAGGAGCCGGCAGCCTTTGCATCGATGTACCCCGATCGCGACGTGCTGAATGGCGGCGCGCTGACGCCGGCCGGACGAATGGGCCTCGAGCGGCCGGGTGGTGCCGCGCCCGTATTCGCCGCGGGCCACTACCACGTCCGCAACTGGCATCGATGATGAGGCACCACAATCGAGCGTCATGCAGATGATGGCGTCCAAAATCCGGGAGTGCGGCCGCGCCATGCGGCGCACCCTGCCGGCTTCGAAACAAGGCCAATCACGTCGATCCGGATAGCCGGCCCGGCAGTTGCGAAACTTAACAGTTCTTCAGCATCTTAAGCCGGGCTCGCGGCAGCACCCGCGCTATATTCGGGACCCGACTTCTGCACGTGCACGCCCAGCGACCGCAATACGCGTCTCTCCCGGGCCGGCGCGGCCGAACGACACGTCGTCGGGTTTGGTATGTTCGAAACCCGGCAGCGCCATGGAGGCACCGCTTGATCACAGGCAGAACTGGCTACTCGATTTCGGGCAACGCGTGGCGCCTGGGAAAGCTCGTCATCTCCTGCGCCGTGCTCGCAGTCGGCAGCGCTTCCGCGGAGCCGCAGTACGACCCCGGCGCAAGCGATACCGAGATCCGGATCGGCAACATCATGCCCTACAGCGGTCCGGCGTCGGCTTACGGCATCATCGGCAAGACGATGAGTGCATACTTTCGCATGATCAACGACAACGGCGGAATCAACGGCCGGAAGATCAATTTCATCTCATATGACGACGCCTACAGTTCATCCAAGGCGGTCGAACAAGCACGACGGCTCGTCGAGGACGACGAGGTGCTCGCGATCTTCGCGCCGTTCGGCACGGCCAGCAATGCCGCCATTCAGAAGTACATGAACCACCGGCATGTGCCGCAATTGTTCGTCATCACCGGAGCGTCGCACTGGGCCGATCCCGAGCACTTTCCGTGGACCATCGGCTGGCTACCGAGCTACCGAACCGAGGCCCGCATCTATGCGGACTACATTCTGAGGCATCATCCAGGTGCCAGGATCGGCATTCTCCACCAGAACGACGACTTCGGGCGCGACTATCTGCTCGGGCTGAAGGACGTGCTCCAGGACAAGTACGCGCAAATGGTGGTTGCCAGCCTGCCATACGAGGTCAGCGAACCGACGATCGATTCACAGGTCGTCGCGATCAAGTCCGCCGCGCCCGACATATTCATCGACATAGCCACGCCCAAATTCGCCGCTCAGGCGATTAGGAAGCTCGCTGAGCTGGACTGGCATCCCATCCACATCGTGACGAACGTCTCGGTCTCGGTCGGCGCGGTGCTGAAGCCGGCCGGACTGGACAACGCAAAGGGAGTTCTCAGCGCGGGGTATCAGATGGACGTGACGGATCCGCAGTGGGACAGCCATCCGGGCATGCAGCACTTTCGCGCGTTCATGGCGAAATACTTTCCGGAAGCCGATCGATCGGAGAGCGGGCCTCTGGTGGCCTTCAACATGTCGAGCGCGCTCGTGGAGGTGATCAGACGCTGCGGCGATGATCTGACGCACGAGAGAATCATGCAAGTGGCCGCGGATCTCGATTTCGAACTCGAAGCCTACATCCCCGGCATTCGAATAAAGACATCACCAACGGACTTTCATCCGATCGAGCAGCTCCAGATGATGCGCTTCACCGGCGAGAGCTGGGAATGGTTTGGTCCGCTGCTCGATGGACGCGCTGACCAGGCGACGCCCTTGCCCGACTAGGACGCGAACCTCCCTGTGGGATGAGCCGTCGATGTCCGAAGTCAACGCACCGCGACGACTTCGTGCAAAGACGAAAATGTTCGTTCGATCAACACTGCGGATCCGACGCGCGCATGAACATGTCTCGCGTGCGGGCCGAGGCGTTCGGCGTCGCTTTCTCAAGGAGATGTTCGATGACTACACTGAAGCTCTTGTCGGCCGGATTCGTGGTCGCAGCCATGATTGCCTCCCCCGCGATGGCTCGCGAAGGCAACGCGAAGCGTACCAATGCCGAGGCTTATGCGTCGGCTCAGCGCGTTCCGGCCTCCTCCAAGCGCGGCTGCGCCCGTGCTCCCGACGTCGGTGCGTACGCAACCGCCCCCTGGCGGCGGCCGCCATGCGAGCCCACCTCGGGCTATTGAGTTCGCGAACCGGATCAAGTCCGGTTGACGCCGACTGGAAGTTGATCGTCTCAACGTTCCGGATTTTGACCTCTCGGCGGAAGGAAGGACGGCGGCTCACGATCAGGCCGCCGTTCTTGCGACCGGTGCACGTCTCTCGGACGCATTTCTGCTCCGGAGGTCTTGCGCTGACGATCCTCGGCGAAGTGAGTAAATGATGCTTCCGTTGCAGACGTCAGGCTTCTTCCGACCGCCTCTCCCATTGTGACACACGCCCGGCTGCTGTCACGAATTCGTGTATCGAACACGAGCGCGTCGGGTGCCAGCATCGACGATGAACGAAGCGTCGGACTGAGCGGGTCTTCTTGACATGCCGACGATCTCCCCTCTAGGAGACCTAGGCGCATTGACGCTTTCAAATTCTTGCCACGGGTCGGTGATCTCAAGGGCGGGCTCGTGATCTCCCCCTCGGATCACGGCAGCGAAGTTGATGCACGGACCCCTTATGTCATCTCCGGTTGATCGCACGTACTCTTTCGGACATTGGCTGATCGATTGCCAACGGAGGGAGCTGAGATACAACAACGTCGCGGTGCCGATCGGAAGCCGTGCATTCGAGATTCTCGAGAAGTTGGTGGGCTCCGCCGGCCTCCTGGTCACCAAGGACGATTTGATCGGAAGCGTCTGGTCGGGCCTGACCGTCGAAGACAACACGCTCCAGGTTCATATTTCGGCCGTCCGGAAGGCGCTGGGCGAGGATCGCAATCTGCTCAAGACGGTTTCAGGTCGCGGATACACGCTCGCTGGAACTTGGCGAAGCGGGCATTTGGATCATCCGGCGGCCGCACCGGTAACAATTCCGGCCGATGCGCTCTTTTCCAGCAACCTGCCGAGTATCCGCGCGCCTCTCATCGGTCGCGAGGATAGTCTGAGCGAATTGAGCGACGTGTTGTCCGCATATCGGGCCGTGACTCTTGTCGGCCCCGGCGGCATCGGAAAGACGAAGCTGGCGATCGAGCTCGCGCGCAGTGTCGCGCCTTCGTTCAACGATTCCGTAGCGCTGGTCGAGCTCGCGGCCCTGCAGGGTGCGGCTCTTGCGGCATCTGCGACCGCCCGTGCGCTCAGGCTCGCCTCGAATGACAAGGAAGTAACGCCCGCAAGCATCGCGCAGGCCATCGGGACCCGCCGCCTGCTTCTTGTCCTGGACAATTGTGAGCATGTGATCGAAGCGGCCGCGCAGATCGCCAGTGCCGTGCTCCACTATTGTCCGAACGTCACGGTTCTCGCGACCAGCCGCGAAGGCCTCCGCATCGACGGCGAATACGTTGCGGCCGTTCCGGCGCTGTCGGTCCCCGATCCCGATATGCACGCTCCCGATCTGCTGCTCCGGGCAAGCGCAGTGCAGCTGTTCGTCGCCCGAACGCGGGCGCTGCGTGCGAGCTTCGTTGCCGGCGCCGAGGAGCTTCAGAAGATCGCCGCCATCTGTCGCCGCCTCGACGGCATTCCGCTCGCACTGGAGTTTGCCGCAGCCCGGGCCGCCAATCTCGGAGTAGACGCCGTACTGCTCCGCCTGGACAAGCGCTTCGAGCTCCTGAATGGCGGCCGCCGCGACCAGCTGCCGCGACACCAGACCCTGCGGGCGACCCTGGACTGGAGCTACGATCTCTTGCCGCCGGCAGAGCAGAACCTGCTTTGCCAACTCGCGGTGTTTCCGGCCGGTTTCACGCTCGATGCGGCCAGTGCGATGATGGACGACACTCTGTCGCGGTCGGACGTCATCGAAACCCTGTTCAATCTGGTCGCGAAATCGCTGGTGTCGCTGGATCCCTCCTTCGAGGGACGATGGCGCCTCCTGGAGAGCACTCGCGCCTATGCGCTGGAGAAGCTCGCAGACGCAGGCCTCGTCGAGCAGGCTGCCAGACGGCAGGCCGTCTTTGTCAGGCAGATCATCGCGCCGCTCGGCGATGCCTCTCCCGCTCCCGACGACATCTCCCGTTTCGCCCAGGAGATCGGAAACGTGCATGCGGCGCTCGATTGGGCGTTCTCGCCCGGTGGAGATACGGCGCTTGGAATCGAGCTGACGTCCGGCTTCGTTCCGGTATGGATGCAGTTGCTGTCCTTCGTGGAATGCTCAACGCGGATCGAGCACGCTCTTGCGCATTTCAGCCCCGGGTTCACCTGCGTTCCGAAGCTCAAGGCGCAGCTCTATGTCGCGCTGGGATTCGCACTCCTCAACACCACGGGGTCGGCCGATCGCATGAAGGCGGCGCTGAGCATCGGTCTCGCGCTCGCCGAGGAATTGTCCGATCTCGAGCTTCAGCTCAAGGCGGTCTGGACCTTGTGGAGCTATAACCTCAACTCGGGCCAATATGCCGCGGCCAAGGACGTCGGCGAACGCTACCTCGAGATCGCGCTGCGCACCGGAAATCCCGCCAACGAGGCGGTAGGCCGTCGCCTGATTGGCGCTGCCGCCCATTTCTTCGGCGCGCAGGAGGTTGCACGGCGCGAGCTGACCTTGTCCCTGGACGATTCGGCCCACGGATTGAGCGGCGGCACGAACCTGATGTGGTTCCTGCTGAATCAGAGCGTTCTTGCCAAGGCGATGTTGGCTCGCGTGCTGCTGTTGCAGGGAAAGATCGCCCAGAGCAGATCGCTGGCCGCCGAGTGCCTCCAGGACGCCGAGCGTGAGAAGGACAAGCTTGCGATCGCCTACGCGCTCCGGAACGCCGTCTGCCCGATCGCGCTGATGACGCATGATCTCGCCGCCGCCGATCAGGCAATATCCTCCCTTCTCGAGCTCGTCACACGCGAAGGAATAGCTTTCTGGACGAGCTGGACGTCTTGCCTGAAGGGGCAGCTGTTGGTTTTGCAAGGCAACCATGACGACGGAATAGCGCTGCTGCGTAGTGGCCTGAAAGCGCGGACCGAGAACGGATGGCTGATGCGCAATCCCGAGTTTCTCGGATCGCTCGCCGAAGGCCTGCTCGCGAGCGGCGAGGCTGCGCAGGCCCTGGCCGCGGTGGAAGAGGCCTTGTCCATCTCGCGGCAAGGCCGGCAATTGTGGTGCCTTGCGGACCTGCTGAGGATAAAGGCTGAAATTCTTCTGGCCAATGGCCCATCCGAACTCTCGCGATCCGAATTGCTGTTCGCCGAGGGACTATCCGTGGCCCGAGAGCAGCAATGCAGCTTCTACGAGCTGAAGGTTGCGGCGGCCTGGGCAAGGATCATGGCGAAGTCGAACCGTCAGCAGACGGCACTTGATCTCGTTGGTCCGGTCAGCGCTCTGTTCGATCAGGAGATCGATCTTCCCGCACTCACGTTTGCTCGCGCTCTGGCTGAAATACCGGGCATCTCGCTTTCGACATACGACGGCGAGCGGCCCCCGTCTTGCACCTGCCACTAGGTTGCGATGACGCTTGAGGCCTGCAATTTCGCCTCAGCATCCCGGTGGCAGGATCGGCGACACGCCCGGCGTTGGCGCTGCACCCGAGGCGTTGGCCGGCAACACCGTCGCGGGCTGCGCCAGATTCATCGAAACCCCTTCCGCGCAAGCCGAGCTGTTCGGGCTGGGTACGACGGCGGCGTTCGGGTCGATGCCCGTGCCGCCGGCGCCGCTGGTATCCGCCAGGATCGTGCCGGGCGCGGGGCTTGCAGGCACCTGCGGAATCGAAAGCGGCAGAGATGCCGCGCTCGTCACCTGCCCTCCGGGCGTTGAGCTGCATGCCACTGTCGCACCTGTTCCCGCCGGCGCGGCCGTGGAGATTGTCCCGATGGAGCTGCCGTTCTGTCCCGTGACCGGCAGGATCGGGGCCGCGATGCCCGATGTCGAAAGGCCAGTGCTCGATACGGTCGGTGTCGCCGGCAACGGCGTTGGCGAGGTCGCCGGCGGAGCACAGACGACCACCGTCCCGGGCGTCGTCGGATCCGAGGCGAGCGGAACCGGCGCCAGCGTCGTATCCGGAACGCCCGGCACGGTCGTTGCCGAAAACGGCCCCGGACTGTTGAGCGGCGAGATCACGATCGCGCCCGGCACTGTCGGCAGATCCATTGCCGTGCTGCCGGTCGTTGCGATCTGTGCCTGGCCCGGAGAGATGCCGAGCAGCAGAGCCATCGCCGTTGCGAACGCGATCCGCATCATCTTTGGTGCCCTAACTCACTTCGCTCTTGCGAACCGTGACCTTGCTGCCCTCTGCCAGATTGACCGCGGGATTGAGCACGACCTGATCGCCGGGCTGCACGCCGTCGCGCACTTCCACCGTGGTGCCGAAATCCCTGGAGATCGAGACCTGCTGAAAATGAACCGTACCATTCCGCACGACCGCGACATGGAGGCCGTTCTGATCGAAGACGAGCGCATCGGACGGGATCGTCGTCGAGGGCGTCCTGCGCGGGATCGATAATTCGACCGTGCAATAGATGCCGGGACTGAGCAGGCCATCGGGGTTGGGCACGTCGATCTCGGTCAGCAACGTCCGGCTCCCCGGCTGCAGCGCGGTCGCGATCCGCGTGACCTTGCCCGCAAACGTCCGCCCCGGAATCTCGGGAACGCGGATATCCGAGTCGACGCCCGGAGCAACGCCGAAAGCCTCGTCCTGCGGCACGAAGACCTGGGTTCGGATGACATTGGAATGCATCATCGTGAACATGAAGGTGGAGCCGGCCTGCACTAGGCTGCCATTGTCCACGTTGCGCTGCGTGACCACGCCGTCGAACGGCGCCACCACGCGCTGGTAGGACTTCTCCTGCTGGAGCACGCGAATCTGCGCCTCTTGCGCCGCGATGTTCGACTGCGCGACGCCCACCGCGCCCTGCTGTGCGCGCAGGGTAAGACGATCGTTATCGCCCTGTTGCGCCGTCAACCAGCCCTGCTTGACGAGATTGCTGTCGCGCGAATTGGTGACGTCGGCCAGTTCTCGGCTCGCTTGCGCTTGCTGAAGTGCGGCCTGGTCCTGCGCGAGCGTCGCCTGCGCCTGCGCGATCTGCTGGTCCAGCTCGGGAGCGGTGATTTCCACGAGGAGATCGCCCTTCTTCACTCGATCGCCGATGTCGACGTAGCGCTTCTCGATATAGCCGCTGGTCCGCGCAAAGATGTTGGCAGCCTCGAACGCGGTCGTCGTCGCCGGCAAGGTGACCTTCATGAGGTCGCCGCTAGCCTGGACCGTCGCCACGCGAACTTCCGGAACGTTGGTCCGAACCTGCTCTGCCACTGCGGCGACCTCACGCGCGGCCTCATAGTGCCGCCAGCCGCCGATGCCCAGACCGCCCGCAAGTAGCAGGAGCACGCCTCCCCCGAGCAGCGGACCACCGTAACGGCGCTTGGATCGTGCGACCTTGCCCGGCAGCTCCACGATCCTGAGGCTCTCCGCTCCGGGGCGGTCTGCTGCCTCGTCGTCATCGGACCGTTCGCGAACATCACTCATTCCGGTTGCTCCTCGAATACGCCGTGGCGGGGCTTGCCGTCGTTGCCCTTGCGCAGCATGGCGAAGAGATAAGGCACGATCAGCAAGGTGGTCGGAGTTGCGAACAGCAGGCCGCCGATGACCGCCCGCGCGAGCGCTGCATTTTGCTCCTCACCCGGCCCGCCGATCGCCATCGGGATCATGCCCACGATCATCGCCGCCGCGGTCATCAGCACCGGCCGGATCCTCGTCCGGCCCGCGCTCAGCGCCGCCTGGAAGGCGGAATGTCCCTTCAACTGCTCGTCCCGCGCGAACGTCACGAGCAGGATGGAATTTGCGGAGGCAACGCCGACCGCCATGATGGCTCCCATCAGCGAGGGCACGTTCAGCGTGGTCCCGGTGACGAACAGCATCGTCACGATGCCGCAGAATGTCGCCGGCAGCGCCATGATGACGACGAAGGGATCTCCGAAATTCTGGTAGTTCACGACCATCAGCAGGTAGACGAGAATCGCCGCGAACAGCAGTCCAATCCCGAGATCGCGGAACGACTGATGCATGCTCTGGATCTGTCCCAGAACCTGGATCGAATTGCCGGGCTGCAGTTGCTTCTGAAGGGTGGACGTCACCTTGTCGATATCGGACGCGACGCTGCCGAGATCGCGGCCCTGGACGCTCGCATAGACGTCGAACACCGGCTGGACATTGGCCTGGTTCAAATTGGTCGGAACGGTGCCCCGCTTGAAGGTGGCGACATTGCTGAGGAGGCCAGGCACCGTCTGCCCGCTTGCGGCGAGCGATGCCGACACCGGCGTGTTGCCCAGGGAGTTCAGCGAGTTGGCCCTGTATTCGGGTGTCTGCACGGCCAGGTAATAGGGGATGCCTGACGTCGGATCAGTCCAGAAATTCGGCGAGACCTGCGCGGACGAACTGAGGCTGACATTGATATTGGTCGCCACCGTGCTCGCATTGAGACCCAATTGCGCGGCGCGAGTGCGGTCGATATCGGCGTAGAACGCGGGAGCATCGACCTCCTGCTGCAGATGCGCGTCGACGACACCGGGGATCGCCGCAAGACTCTTCTGCAGCTCCTTGGCCACGGCCAGGTTGTTGCTGCCGTAACCGACGGTGCGGACATCGATCTGCGCCGGGAGACCGAAGTTCAGGATTTGCGTGACGATATCGGCCGCCTGGAAATAGAACGTGTCCTCCGGAAATGCCGACGGCAGCACCTGCCGCAGCTTCCTGATGTAGTCCGCAGTCGGCTTGTGCCCGTCCTTCAGCGATACGAGAATGGTGCCGTCGTTCACCCCGATCGTGGAGCCGTCGGTGAATGCGAGATTGTAGGGCCGCGCCGGGAGGCCGATATTGTCGACGATCAGCGCCCGGTCGCGCTTCGGAATAACTTCGCGGATCTTGTCCTCGACCGCCTGGAAGATCGCTTCCGTCCGCTCGATGCGCGTGCCCGCGGGCGCGCGAACATGGAGCTGGATCTGGCCGCCGTCGATCAGGGGATAGAAATCCCTTCCGACATAGACGAACATGGTGGCTCCGAGCGCCAGCACCAGCACGGCGACGACGGGCACGATGACGCGACGACGCAACAATGTCAGCAGGAGATCGGAATAGCCGTCGCGCAGGTGCTCGAACCCGCGCTCGAACGCGGCGGAGGCGCGCGCGAATATGTTCGACGATCGCTCGCCCTCGCCATGACGCCGCTCGCCCTTCAGCAGCAGGCCGATAGTGATCGGCGTGAGCGTCCGCGACAATCCGTACGACGCCAGCATCGCGAACACCACGGCGAGGCCAAGCGGCGTGAACAAATATTTGGCCGGGCCTTCCAGAAATACGACCGAGGTGAACACGCAACTGATCGCGAGCGTGGAGACCAACGTCGGAATAGCGATCTCGGCGGCTCCGTGCAGGGTCGCTTCCGACAACGGCATGCCCTCTTCGGTCCAGAGCCGGTGCGTGTTCTCGATCGTCACCGTCGAATCGTCCACAAGGATACCGACCGCGAGGGCAAGCCCGCCGAGCGTCATCGTGTTGAGGGTCTCGCCGAGAAAATACAGGACGACCAGCGAGGACAGCATCGCCAGCGGGATCGAGATCAGGACAACCAGCGTCGATCGCCAAGACCCCAGAAACACCAGGATCATCAGCGCCGTCAGGCCGGCCGCGATCGCTCCTTCGCGCAGCACGCCATTGACCGAATGGGTGACGAATATCGACTGATCGAACAACTCGTTGATCTTCAGCCCCGCCGGGGCCGACGCGCGGATCGACGTCAAGGCCGCCTTCACGCCGTTGACGACGGCGAGGGTAGAGGCGTTCCCGTTCTTGATGACGCTGAGCAAAACGGCCCGGTGGCCATCCTCGCGGACGATATTCTGCTGGACCTGGGCACCGTCGCGGACCTGGGCGACGTCCTTCAGGAAGATCGTGGCCCCGTTGGCGAACTTGACCGGGATCATGTTGAGATCCTGGATCGTGGCCGGCGTTGCGTTGGTTCGAACGGTGTACTGGGTGTCGCCGATCTTCGTCGTGCCGGTCGGCAGCGTCAGATTCTGGGTGTTGACCGCATTGACGATGTCGAGCGGCGTCAATCCGCGCGACAGCAGCTTGTTCGGATCGATATCGACCATGATCTGCCGGTATTTGCCGCCGGCAGGCGTGGGAAGGGTCACGCCCGGAACGGGAGCCAGTTGCTGGCGGACCCGGTAGATGCCGAAATCGTAGAGTTGCTGCTCGTTCAGGCTGTTTGACTCGAGGCTGAGCTGGAGCACCGGGACGCTCGAGGCATTGAACTGCACGATGATCGGCGGCTGGATGCCCGGCGGCATCAGGGCACGGATGGCATTGGTCGCCGAGACGATCTGTGAGATCGCGAGATCGAGATTGACGTCCGGCTGAAAGTAGATCTTCTGAACCGAAAGGCCGTTGAGGGTCTGTGCTTCGATATTCTTGATTCCGGTGACGTTGGCGCTGATCGAATATTGGCTGTAGGTGCTGACGCGCTGCTCCATCTCCGGCGTCGAGAGGCCAGTGTAGCTCCAGATGACCGTGACAACGGGGATCCGAATCTCCGGGAAAATATCCGTCGGCATCGACCGGATCGCGATCCCGCCGAGAAACAGGATCAGCGCGGCAAGCACATAAAATGTGTGCGGAAGCCGTAGTGCGAAGCGAACAATTCCCATGGTGGTCTGCCTGGAGCGAGGGACGCGGGATCTTCGGACAGGTGAGGACGGTCGGAGCTCCGTTCAAATGAAAACGAATTCAGACGTTGCATACGGCGGCGCGTGGCGCATCCTGCGCGGCGAGCATCACGGCCCGCTTGACCTTGGCAAAGGCACGAATCTCGATCTGTCGAACCCGTTCGCTGGAGATGGACAATTCGCGGGCCAACTGATCGAGCGTCACAGGGCATTCCGTCAGTCGCCGCGCCTCGAAGACATGACGTTCCCGCGCCGCAAGCCCGCCCAGCGCAACCCGCAAGGCTTTGGCACGCCGCTCCGTCTGCTCGTGATCGGCGAGCATCGTCTCGGCGTCGACCGCCCCATCGACCAGCAAGGCTTCCAGCTCGGTTCCGCTTTCCTCGCCACCGACGCGCGCGTTCAGCGACATGTCGCCATTGAGCCGCGCATCCATCTCGATCACCTCACGCGCGGTCACATCGAGCTTCCCGGCGATCAATTCGGCGACGTCAGGCGTGAGCCCTGACATCACGCTGCCGGTGGCTTTCCTGATCTCGCTGCGGAGCTTGAAGAACAGCTTCTTCTGCGCAGCCGTCGTCCCGATCTTGACCAGGGACCAGGAGCGCAGGATGTACTCGTGAATGGCGGCCTTGATCCACCAGATCGCATAGGTGGAGAAACGCGCGCCGCGGCCGGGCTCGAAGCGTGACGCTGCGATGACGAGGCCGAGATTCGCTTCCGCGATCAGGTCGACCATCGGAAGTCCGTATCCCTTGTAGCCGCGCGCCAGCTTGGCGGCGAGCCGGAGATGGCTGGTGACGAGCGCGTCGGCTGCGCCGCGGTCTCGTGTCTCGTGCCAGCGACGTGCCAGCTGCTGCTCCTGACCTGGCTCGAGCAGTTCGTAGCGTCTGATGGCCGCGGAATACGCGCTGAGGAACGGTGCCGATACCGCTGCGCCCGCAGCGGCGACGGAAGCACTCCTCGCAACTTCGTGGCTAGTCTGCATCTGTCACTCCCACACTCCAGGCCGGCTGATCGATCTCGAAGGCATTGCGCATCATTTGGCTCATCCCATCAGGTCGGCGTCTGCGTGCCGCAATGTCCGGGACCGGCAGGTGGCGGCCTTGTCCGCCCGTCCGGTCCAGGCGAGGATCTCGATCCGCCCTCCGGGCGCGGGACCGACGATCAGCCGGAAGCCATGCAGCTTGACGATGGCGGCCACCAGGCTCAGCCCCAGCCCGACGCCCGGCGTGTTGCGCATCTTGTCGGAGCGATAGAACCGCCGCAGCACCGCCTCTCGCTCCTGCTCGCGGATGCCGGGGCCTGTGTCGCTGACGCGCACGAGCGCCGTGCCGTCCTCCGCTTCCAGCGCGAGCTCCACCCGTCCGCCCGATGGCGTGAACTTGACGGCATTGTCCACGAGATTGGCGACCGCCTCGAACAGCAGGTCCCGGTCGCCCCACACCTGCACATTGCGCTCGATGACGACACCGAGGGCGATGCGCTTGTCCTCGGCGATGGGTTCGTAGACGTCGCACACTTCCCGCAGGATCTCGTCGAGCGCGACCTCGCCAAAGCCGGCCATGCGGCGATTGTTCTCGATCTCGGTCAGACGCAGCAGGGCGGTGACGATCGCGAGCGACTGGTCGATGCCGGCGATCGCCTTGTCGGTAATCTCCTGGAGGTCCTCCAGCGTTGCCGCATGCGTGCGCCCGCGCTCCAGCGCCAGGCGGACGCGCGTGAGCGGCGTCCTGAGATCATGGGCGATGTCGTTGCCGACGCCGGCGAGCGCGTTGATCATCGTCTCCATCTCGTCGAGCATGCCGTTGACGATCCCGGCCAGCCGCGCGAATGGATCGTCCGTTCCGCCCTCCGGGAGCCGCTCGCGCAGCTCGCCGGCCACGATGCGCTGGACCCGTTGGTTCACCTCCTCCACGCGTCTCTGGGCGCGGATGCTCAGCCAGGCGCCAGCCAGCAGACAGAGGCTGAAGGCCGGCAGCAAGCCCAGGGCCAGCGCCTGCCCCACCACGCTCGATATCTCGCGCGTCTCATCGACGTTCCGTCCCATCACCAAGACATCGCCGCCATCGAGACGTCTGCCGACCGCCCTGACGACCGGAACGTGGGCTGCCGGCTTTTCGAACAGGTCGAGCCGCACGCCCTGCACCGCGCCATCAAGCCCCAGCTCGCGCGGCAAATGGTCGATGTTGCCGGCCAGCCTCGTGCCAGCGGCATCGAACAGTCCCGCGTATTGCACGCCCCTGGAATCCTGCCCGAGATGATCCGCGATCGCGCTGATGCGGCGGGCCGGCGGCAGGTCTGCGATGAAGTGAATCCGTGTGGTGATCATGCGATCGGATCGCGCGACCAGATAGTCGTCGAGCTTCCAGTAGATGAACGCGAACAGGCCGACCACGAACAGCGCGAAGGCGGCCGCCACGGCCAGGGCCCAGAGGAACGTGCTGGAGCGGATCAGCTGGCTCTGGTGCATCTCGCGCCCCTATAGCCGCGAACGCAGAACGAAGCCGGAGCCTCGGACGTTGTGGATCAGCTGCACCTCTCCGGGACCGTCGACCTTGTGTCGGAGCCGACCCATATGCACATCGATCAGGTTCGTGGTCGCCGGGACGAACTTGTAATTCCAGACCTCCTCGAGCAGCATCGCGCGCGTCAGCAGCTGATCGTTCCGGCGCATCATGTATTCGAGCAGGCGGAATTCGCGCGGCAACAGTTCGAGCTCGCGCTCGCCGCGTCGCGCGGTCCGCTCGATCAGGTCGATCTCGAGCGGCCCGACATGCAGGATGGTTTCGCGGCTGTCGGTCGGACGGCGCAGCAGCGCCTCGATCCGCGCGACCAGCTCGATGATCGCGAACGGCTTTGTGAGATAATCATCTCCGCCCATGCGTAATCCGCGCACCCGGTCGTCAACCGCGCCGAGCGCGCTCAGGACCAGCACGGGCGTCCTGACCTGGTCCTTGCGTAGCGCCTCGATGACGGCCAGCCCGTCCATTCCCGGCAGCATGCGATCGACGATCATGGCATCAGGGCTCGATGTGCGCGCGCGGTCGAGACCGTCGACGCCGTCGCCGGCCCATTGCACCTCGAACCCGCGATCGGCGAGCTCGGCGACAATTGCCTCGGCGGTCTCGGCGTCGTCCTCGATCAGGAGAATCCGGTTCATGATCCTCGTTCCGCGTTCCGCACGCCGTTTCGGCGCGCGGTGAGGAAGCGAGGGTTCAGCGGCACGCGGTCTCATGCTCAATGCCCGCCCGCGTCGAACGCGCGGCCCTGATGCCGCCTGACGCCGGCCACTCGCTGCGGTACAGGATAGGCTCGCGTCGCATGGGGCACCATTGAATTGCAATTCATGGTGCGGACCGCGCGCCTCGCGAGCAGCGCCAGTGCAAGGGCGATGCGTGTTGCCAATGTCGTGATCATCTTCCGGGCTCCGCTGCCAACTGCGCTGATCGAACATATGCCGTCAACGCACGCGCTGTAGTTTCAGGGGCCACGGATGTTATGCATTCGCACGATCGTGGTTGCGACGCCGCATCGGGTCACGGGCGGTTGAACTGCGGTGAGCAAATCGTGCGTTTGAATCGCGACTGATCGTTCACACGTCGATGACGAGCCGGCTTGGTTCGGCCTGATGTCATCAATGGAGAGAGCGAATGACCACGTCCAAACTGTTGTCGATGGGATTGATCGCAGCCGCCATGCTGGGCGGCCCCGTCATGGCGCGCGAGCACCATCGCGTCGTGCAGCAGCCCGCGGTGGAAGCCGATACGGTCGCGACGAGCGCGCCATTCTATCCGGGCGAACGCGCCTGCATTCCGGCACCGCGCGTCGGCGCCTTTGCCACCGCGCCGTGGACCGGCAACAACGTGCCTTGCGAGCCGGCACGGGCAGCTTCTGATTGCACCAACGCGGCCGGCCGGATGGCTCCGCCGGGCGCTTCACATCGAATGACAGGGAGCGGGCTGTTCGATTCAGCCCGCTCTCTTGCGTGCGTTGCCACCACGCGCGGCGCGTTCACCTTCGCGCGCGGCGCCTGATGTCTGACGCGGAATTCAGTTGGATTGCCGCGCGGCGCACCTACCTCTCCTGCATCACACGCCCGGTCACCAGCAGCCTCGCGCGCACAGCACGATCCGGCAGCGGGCCTCAGGGATGACCGGGCAGCTCAACACGAGAGGAGTTTTCCATGAAACGAGCCATCATGATTCTGGCAACAGCAGCGCTCGCCTCGACGCTCGCCATCGGCGCGGCCGACGCGCACGGTGGAGGAGGTGGAGGTGGCGGCCACGGCGGCTTTGGCGGTGGCGGCTTCGGCGGTGGACATGCGGGCTTTGGCGGCGGCGCGCATTTCGGCAGCATGGGGCATGAGGGCGGCTTCGGCGGCGGCGCCCGGTTCGGCGGCGAGCACCTCGGCTTCGGCGGTCATGCCGACGGTCTCCGCCAGCACGCGTTTCACCACTTCGGCCGCTACCGGCCCGGATATGGATTCTACGGCGCCTATCCGGATTGCTATGATTGGTACGAGTTGCATCCCAACCAGCCGTTGCCGCTGAGCTGCAGCTAGCCCCAACCGCTCAACAGCCATCGGCCCGGACTGACCAAGGCGTATTGCCGTCGTCGTCAAAGATAAAGGCGACGAAACGCGTCGTACCCTTGCGAAGCCAAGATGCTCTCTCGAGAGCATCTTGGCTACCGAACGACTAACAGACTCAATGTTTTCCATGCCGTTCCAACACGAGCCCACTGTTACAGGCTTGAGTTCTACCGGCTCGCTCCAAAATGACGACCGCTCTGATCGCGCAGATTGTCCGATTTGCTCGTCCCGACATCCAAATCTACGACGCGCACGTTTGAGCAAGGGCCCGAGCCTGCGCTGAGAGCGTCAGCAGCGCAACAGTTGGCATGTGCCGGCATCGCGCTTCAGTCGCCGAGCGGCCCATTTGAATTTCCGTCCGTCCCCTTCAGCAACTCGTATTTGATCCGTCGCATCCGTGTCTGGGCTTCGAGCGGCTTGCAATAGGCCGTCGACGCGGCGAGCAGATCGATGGCCGCGAGAAGGGCATAGCGCGACGCGGTCGGCTTGAGCGCATCGGGCGCTTCGGGCACGTGCACCCCGAGCGCAATATCGGCGATTGAGGCCAGCCTGCTTTGCGGCCTGGTAATCGCGACGACCAGGGCGCCGTATTGCTTGGCGATACCGGCTGCCTCGATCACCTCGCTCGCTGCACCCGTGGTCGAGATGGCGACGACGACATCCTCCTCGCCAAGGGTCGCCGCGATCATGCGCATCAAGCTCGGGTCGGAGGTGTGAGAGACGGCGATCCCGAGACGAAAGAAGCGATTCTGGACCTCCATCGCCGCAAGGGTCGAGCCGCCGCCCACGCCGAAGGCTGCAAGTTTCGAACAGCGCGAGATGGCTTCGGCAGCCCTCTCGATGTCCTCCTTCCGTAGTCCCTCTTCGGCAGCAGCGATTGCGCGACGAATTTCCTGGAACACCGACCGCCAGAGAGCGGGGCGCGCCAGATCCGTGCCGACATGCGGGGGCAGCTCAACGTAAATCCGCCCAACCGCCATGGCTTGAGCCAGCCTCACCTTGAGGTCACGGACGCCGCGACAGCCGACGGAGCGACTGAACCTGGTCACTGTCGGCTCACTGACACGCGCGCTGCGAGCCAGCTCCGCATTGCTCGCGTGAATGGCAAACTCGACGTCGGCCAGCAGCGCCATGGCAACACGCTGCTCCGAGGGGCTGAGACTCGGAGCACTCTGTCTGATGACAGAGATGATGTCGCCGGCCACGAACGCGTCGCGACGCGACGGGGTCGAGACTGCCGTCCCCGCGGCTTTCGCCGGGTGAATTCGCTTCGCACGCGGCATGCGCGCCCTTCCTCAAGTCGGATTAACCTGCGCCCTTGACCAGGAGATCGTCGTAAGAAACCTTCAGCCTCGATCAATCCACGTATCGACAGATCGGCAGTCTACCGCAATTTTCTACTTGAAACTTAGCATATTCTGTATGTAACTTTCAAACAAACGATAACGCGCCGCCGGGTCAACGCCTGAGGGCGCATCCCCTGCAGGTGAAGGCAGGCGGCTGAAACAAGGTGGGAGGGGCGATCATGAGATGCGACCTCAGTGTCTTGATGCGCGGCGCCGTTGGGATCGCCACCGCATTGTTTCTCAATGCACAGGCCAGCGCGGCCACCCTGCTTCGCGAAGCCACCATCGGCGAACCGCCGCCACTTGACGTCATGCTGACGACTGCCGACGTCGCATCGGTCATCGGCCGCCACATCTTCGAAACACTGTATGCGCTGGACTCGGCCTATACGCCGCGCCCGATGCTGGCCGAGAGCGATCGCGAGGAAGACGGCGGCAAGACCATCGTCATCAAGCTCCGCGAAGGCGTTCCCTTCCACAACGGCAAGGAGATGACCGCCAGGGACGTGGCCGCCTCGCTGACGCGGTGGGGCAACTTCGGTGCGCGCGGCAAGCTCCTGATGGCCGCAGCCACGTCGGTCGAAGCGACGGGAAAGTACGAAGTCACGCTGAAATTGTCCGCGCCGAACGGCGCCTGGAAGAATCTCATTGCGGACGTCAATGGTGGCCTTGCGATCTATCCGGAAGAAATCGCCGCCAATGCCGGCAACCGGCCGATCGAGCAGAAGGACTATATCGGCACCGGGCCTTACAAGTTCGTGGAGTGGCGGCCGAACCGCTATGTCGAGGTGGAGAAATTCGATGGCTACAAGCCGGTGAAGGAAAAGGGCGACGGGTTCGCCGGCGCCCGCATCGCCATCTTCGACAAGATCCGGTTCATTCCGGTCCCGGACGTCGGCACCCGCGTGAGCGGCGTGCAAGCCGGCGACTACGACTATGCGGAAATGATCTCTGGCGATCTGTACGAGTCCCTGAGCAAGGACCAATCGGTCCAGGTGCAGCGTACGAACGCGTCGATCTTCGGCCTTTTCTTCATGAACTCGAAGCAGGGAATCCTGAAGGACAACTACAAGCTCCGCCGCGCCATCCAGACCGCGCTGGACAAGTCGCAGGCCCTGCGCGTCGCCTTCGGCTCCAAGGATCTGTGGAACGCCGAGGGATCGATCTTTCCCAAGGGCACGCCCTGGTACTCGGCGGAAGGCGTTTCCGGCTACAGCCCGCACGATCCAAAGAAGGCCAAGGAGCTCGCCAAGGAGGCGGACTACACGGGGACTCCGATCCGCCTTCTGGTCTCGACAAACTATCAGGCGCACTACGACGAAGCCTCCGTCTTCACTCGCCAACTGGCCGACGCCGGGATCAATGTTCAGATGATGGTCGTCGATTGGGCGACGCTTCTGAAGATGCGAGGCCAGCCGGAACAGTGGGACATCTTTGTCACCCACCATTCGTTCTCGCCCGATCCGCTGCTCCTCACGTTCCTGAATGCGAGTTATCCCGGGTGGTGGGACAGTCCCGAGATCAGTTCGCTTCGGGCCGAGCTGATCAAATCGACCGATCCGACCGCACGCAAGTCGACATGGGACAAGATCCAATCGCTGATCTACGATCAGGTGCCGGTCATGAAAGTAGGCGATGCCTACACCTATGACATCGCTTCTCCCAAGTTGAAGGGACTGAACCCGAACGGTCCCGTGTTCTGGAATGTGTCCACGAAGTAAGGACGGGCAATGAGACCGCTGGGAATGTCGAGCGCCGTCACCGGCGCGCATCATCGCCGCTGATCAGCCGCACAATCACATGTGGTCTTACGCACTCAAGCGCGCGGGAACGACGGCGGTGACGCTTCTGGCGGCGTCCGTTATCATCTTTGCCTTCATCCATATCGTTCCGGGCGATCCCATCTACGTCCTGCTCGGTGACACCGCGACCCCCGATCAGATCGACGCTCTGCGACACCAGCTCGGTCTCGATCAACCGATCATCCTGCAATATCTGACCTGGACCGGCCATGTGCTCGAGGGCAACCTCGGACGGTCGATCTTCTTCCAGGCGCCGGTGCTGTCGGTGATTGCCGACGGTGCCGAGACCAGCGCCTTGCTCGCCACCATGACGATGATCTGGGTTACGCTCATCGGCGTGCCGATCGGCATGATCGCGGCGGTTCGGCACGGCACCTGGCTCGACCAGGGGCTATCCGGCGCGGCGATGCTGATGGCCTCGATTCCCACGTTCTGGGTCGGGCTCTATTTGATCCTGATCTTTGCCGCGTGGCTTGGCTGGTTTCCGAGCTCCGGTTATCCATCGATCTTCGAAGGCGGGCTCGTCAATCTCCGCTATCTCGTCCTCCCGAGCCTGGCGCTTGCAGCGCCGAATGCCGCGCTGATTCTGCGGCTGACGCGCGCCAGCATGCTCGACGTCGCCCGCGAGGATTACGTGCGCACGGCGCGTGCAAAGGGCATCCGGCCCTGGCAGGTCGTGGTTCGGCACATCCTGCGCAACGCGCTCCTGGCGGTGGTCTCGGCATTCGGCTTCACCTTCGCGGCGCTGCTGTCCGAAGCGGTGGTGACCGAAACGGTGTTTGCCCTGCCGGGTATCGGCCGCCTCGTCGTACAGTCGATCCTCCGCCGGGACTATCCGGTGATCCAGGGCGTCATTCTGGTCATCGTCGTCGTGTATCTCCTGATCAACCTGATCGTCGATCTGAGTTATCGCCTGCTCGATCCGCGGGTCGAACTCCAATGAGCCGCGACGGTGCGACCCTTTGGTTGAAGCCATTCATCGCGCGCCCGATCGCACTGGTGGGGCTCGGCCTCCTCCTGGGGACCGTGCTTGCCGCGACTTTCGCGCCCTGGCTCGCACCTTACGATCCCTACGCCATCGACCCGTCGATCCGACTGACACCTCCGAACGCGCTTCATTGGTTCGGTACCGACCAATTTGGCCGGGACACCTTGTCACGCGTCATCCACTCGGCGCGCATGGCGCTCCTGATCGGTTCGGGCGTGGTCGTGTTCGCGCTTGCGACAGGCGTGCCGGTCGGCGTGCTGTCCGCCCTGTTTCCCCGGCTCGGTCACCTGTTGATGCGCATGATCGATGTGCTCATGGCATTCCCGAGCCTGCTGCTCGCACTCGGTCTGATCGTCGTCCTCGGCCCGAGCGTGGCCAATGCCATTCTGGCGATCGGGCTCGGCTACATGACGACGACGACGCGCATCGTTTACGGTCTGACGCTGCGCTTGCGCGTGGAGACCTATGTCGAGGCATCCCGCAGCATGGGCGCCGGAACGGCATGGCTCATCGGCAAGCACATCCTGCCGAACCTGATCTCTCCGCTTCTTGTGCAGGCCAGCTTCGTCTTCGCGTTCGCGCAGCTTGGCGCGGCATCGCTCGATTTCCTGGGCCTGGGCGCTCCGCCGGAGATTCCGAGCTGGGGCAACATGCTGGCGGAATCGCGCACCTTCATCACCCGAGCCCCGTGGCTGCTGTTCTTTCCGGGCATGATGATCGTGGCGACTGCATTTTCGCTCAACCTGGTCGGCGATGCACTGCGCGATCGTCTCGATCCCCGGTTCCGTCAGGTCTTTAGCGAGAAGGGCTAGATCGTGCTGTCCGTTCGCGACCTTACGGTGTCATTGGGCTCGGAGACCACACCGGTCGACATCGTCGCCGGCGTGTCCTTCGAACTTGGCAAGGGCGAAATCCTCGGCCTCGTCGGCGAATCCGGCTGCGGCAAGAGCATGACCTCGCTCGCGGTGATGGGATTGCTGCCGCAGCCCGGCCCGCGGATCCGGGCCGGCCGGGTCCTGCTGGAAGGCTGCGACGTGACGCAGCTGCAGCCCTGGCAGCGCGTCGAAGCGGGCCACGGCCGGATGGCAATGATCTTTCAGGAGCCGATGACCTCGCTTAACCCGGTTCGTCGGATCGGCGATCAGATCGCCGAAGCCGTGCGCGTGCATGATCGATCTTCCGGTCCCCCGGCGATCGCCCGGGCGCGCGAGCTGCTCGAGCTGGTGCGCATGCCAGATCCCGCAATGCAGCTCTCGGCGTATCCGCATCAATTGTCCGGCGGCCAGCGCCAGCGGGTCATGATCGCGATCGCGCTCGCCTGCCGGCCTCAGGTTCTGATCGCGGATGAACCGACCACGGCACTGGATGTCACCATCCAGGTGCAGGTTCTCGGGCTGCTGCGCGAGCTCTGCAACCGCCTCGACATGGCGATGTTGTTCATCACCCACGACATGGGGGTGATCGCGCAGCTCGCCGATCGTGTGTCGGTCATGTATGCGGGCCGGATCGTGGAGACCGCGGGCGTCGAAGCGTTGTTCGGCAGACCGCGCCACCACTACACGCGCGGACTGATGGACTGCATGCCGTCGCGGAATTCCGGCGCGCGCCGCCTGCCAACCATAGCGGGCCAGCCGCCGGCGCCCGGCACAGTCGGTGCCGGCTGCGTCTTTGCCTCGCGGTGCGCAGCAGTGCGCGAGTCGTGCCGCACGGCGGCCCCGCCGCGCGCGGAGGTTTCTCGAGGACACGAGGTGCTCTGCGCCTTCCCCCTGGACGGCGGGGAATCGCGATGAACGGAAACGCCGTCCTCGACATTCGGGATCTGAGAGTCTCCTTCAGCGTCAGGCGCGCCGGCCGAAAATATCAGGTGCGGGCGGTGGATGGTGTGTCGCTGTCGCTGGCAGAGGGTGAGGTGCTTGGGATCGTCGGCGAGTCAGGCTGTGGCAAGACCACGCTGGGCCGGTCCATCGTGGGGCTGGCCCGGCCCGACAGCGGCACCATCAGCTTCAAGGGAACGGACATGACGGGCGCCAGCCTTCGCAACATGCGCCTGAACATCCGGATGGTCTTCCAGGATCCCTATGCATCGCTCAACCCGCGGCGGTCGATCGGAGACTCGGTCGCGGAGGCTGGCGATATCAATGGTTTCTTCACCAGTCGCGCCGAGCGCAGCGCGGCGATCGCCACCACGCTGACGGCGGTCGGCCTGGATCCGTCTTTCGCCGCGCGCTATCCGTACGAACTGAGCGGCGGGCAGCGGCAACGGGCCGGCATCGCACGAACAATCCTTCCCTCACCGTCCATCGTGATCGCCGACGAGCCGGTCTCGGCCCTCGACGTGTCCGTGCAGGCCCAGGTGCTCAATCTGATGATGGATCTGCGTGAGCAGCTGAGACTGTCGATGCTGTTCATCTCCCACGACCTCGGCGTCATCGGACAAATCAGCAATCGCGTTGCGGTGATGTATATGGGGCGGATCGTGGAGCAGGCCGCAACGCGGACGGTTTTGGACGATCCGCGCCATCCCTATACACGTTCGCTGGTGGCGGCAATTCCGAAGCCGGACCCATCCAAGCGGATTCTCGGCGCGATCGAAACGGGTGAACCGCCAAGCCTCTTCAAGCGGCCAAGCGGCTGCGCCTACGCCCCACGTTGCCCGATAGCCAGCCATCGCTGCCTGGTCGACGTTCCCGAGCTTCGGTCTGCCGGCGCGGACGGTAGAGCAATTGCCTGCCATAACGCGTAGCCGGATTCGTGGGCCTGTCGGATCGACTTCGCGCGACCAGGAAACCGATGGCGTACGGCCAGGACCGGGCACGGAGACGAACGACGTCGCATTCAACCTTCACGCCACCGTCAACGAGCGCAACCACGCTAAGCGAGCGATGGCCCCTTCCGCCAATTCTTGTAGCAGCACGACCTGGGTTTGATCGCCGGCGCTTTCGGCGCTCTCCAGGTAGCCGTCGGCCAGCGCTTCCGAGATCGTCTCCGCGTCGCGCTGTTCGAGTGACACCGGGAATTTCCCGATGCCCTCGGCTTTCTCGGACATCTGCATCGTCTCTTCAACAAGCTCCCGTGTGCGGACCGCTGCAGCCCCGGCGAGACCGCGTTCCAAGTCGGCAAGCTGCGCTGCGAGACGGAGCTCCAGTGCGCGCGCATCGATCTGCATCACGGCCGAATCGTCGCGCCCCCTCCGTTCGGTTTGCTCATGCTCCTTATGGTAGGCGCGACGCCGTTCCTTCCTCAGTGTCGAGATATGTCCGAGTTCCTCACGCGCCATGGCTTCGGCGGCCTGCTTGATCTCCAAATCCCGGGAATAGGCGGCGACGTAGGACCAGAATGCGAAGGCGCGTTCCTCGTTGCGAACCGCCATGGCCAAAGCGCGGTAGGGGGTCGTCAGCCGGGAGGTTTCGATCTCCCTTGCCGTCTCGGCGTCGAAGGTTTCGGGCGCCTCCCATCGAACCAGTGCCGGATCCGGCGCCTTGCCGCGGCGCGATTGTGACCATCTTGCGACGCTGTCGACATGTTCGCGCTCAGCGGCGGCGAGGTTAGCGAAGACCTCGGCCAGGGCATCCTTGTTCTGCCGTCGCATCTCCTCCGCCAACGCGGAGTATCTTTTCGCAGCCTCCTCTTCCATGGCGTTGGCGAGAGCGAACAACTCGTCGAGCGACTCGAGCGTTCCGGCCGGCTCGCTCATCAGCAGCGAAGTTCGTAGCAACGGCATGACGAGATCCTCACGGAACAATTGGCGAGCTTGATCCAGCGCAAACACTCTTTCGGTTGACAGCGTAGCATCTATCCGATCAAGTTCCTGCGTCAACGGCGACTTCGGAAGAAATAGGAGCGCGCGGCCCGGTCGGTCGCGGCGTTCACGTTCGAGGTCCCATGCTCCAAAGAACGCATGTTGTTCCGGATTTTCTAACCCAAGCGGCGCGCGCACTCTTCGCGTTGGCGTTCCTTTGCGTGCTCTCGTCCTTCAACACCGCGTCCGCTGCCGACCTGAACGGTTACCTGTCGAAGATTGCCCCTGCCGACTTCTTCGCGGGCGCCGACCGTTTCGGTCCCCCGCAGGGCGAGCCGCCTATCATACCGGCCTATCGCGGCGATCAATTGCAGGGCTTCGTGTACCTGAATTCCGATTTCGCCAATGCGGTCGGCTATTCCGGAAAACCGATCCAGATGCTCGTCGGCATCGATCCGAAAGGTGTGCTGACCGGCCTCAAGCTGGTCGAGCACAAGGAGCCCATCGTGCTGGTGGGCATCCCCGAAAAGCGCATTCTGGAGGCCGTCAACAAGCTGATCGGCGCCGACCTGGGGAGCGTCGCCCGCGGGGCTGCGCCGGCGCCCCAAGTCGACATCGTCAGCGGCGCAACCGTAACCGTTCTGGTGATCGGCGACAGCATCGTTCGATCCGCCACCAAGCTGATCCGGAGCGGCCGCCTCGGCGCTCAGGGCAGTCCGGTTGCGGCGGCCGGGCCGCGAGCCGCGAAGGCCATCGACGCGGCCAAGAGCGAAGTCCGCGATTGGCAGACCCTGGTCGGCGACGGCTCGGTCCGGCGGCTAACCCTCTCCGTCGCCGATATCAACCAGGCCTTCGAGAAATCGGGCAATGCGGTCGCCGCAGCGCGCCCGGAGGAAGGCGCTCCGGACGACAGCTTCATCGATCTCTATGTCGCGGACGTCGCGGTGCCGACCATCGGCCGCAGCCTGCTGGGCGACGAGAGCTACGGCCGGCTGGCCGGCAGGTTGAAGCCAGGCCAGCAGGCGCTCGTCGTCGCCGGTGCCGGCCGTTATTCCTTCAAAGGGGCCGCCTACGTTCGGGGTGGAATCTTCGACCGGATCGAGCTGATCCAGGAAACCAACAGCATCCGTTTCCGCGATCGGGACCATACCCGACTGGGTAGCCTGGCGGCCGACGGCGCGCCGGATTTTCCCGAAATAGCGCTGTTCATCGTGCCGGCCGACTTCGCGTTCGATGCGACCGAGCCGTGGGCGCTGCAGCTCCTGGTGCAGCGCGTCGTCGGCGCACGGGACAAGGCCTGGGTCACCTTCGATCTTGGATACACACTTCCCGAAACCTATCTCAAGCGCGAAGCGCCGGTTCGGCCGGCCGCAGCGGCAGCGGCGCCGACCGCAAAGTCGTCGCCGGCCGCCGCCCCCGAAGCCCGCGTGCCGACGACCGACGAGGATCCGTTGTGGATGCGGATATGGCGCGCGGACGCCCTCAAGATCGGCACAGCGATGCTGGCGCTCGGCGCGCTGACGTTGATCTTCTTCTTCCAGAATTTTCTGGTCCGTCGTCCGGCGGTGTACACGTGGGTCCGCCGCTTCTATCTGCTGTTCATTCTCGTCTGGCTGGGATGGTATGCGAACGCTCAGCTTTCAGTGGTCAACGTCCTGACCTTCACGAACTCCCTGCTGACCGGGTTCAGTTGGGAGTATTTCCTCTCCGCGCCGCTGATTTTCCTTCTCTGGGCCTCCATCGCGGCGGGACTTCTCTTCTGGGGGCGCGGACCGTTCTGCGGTTGGCTCTGCCCGTTCGGCGCCCTGCAGGAATTGCTCAACAACGCCGCCAAGGCGCTCAAGGTCCCGCAGTACCGCGTTCCCTGGGGCCTTCACGAACGGCTGTGGCCGATCAAGTACATCATCTTCCTCGGCCTGTTCGGCATGTCGCTCTACTCGACCGCCTTCGCCGAGCAGCTCGCCGAGGTCGAACCGTTCAAGACTTCGATCGTCCTGAAGTTCGCGCGGGAATGGCCGTTCGTCGTCTACGCCCTGACCCTCCTCGCGGCGGGGTTGTTCGTCGAGCGCTTCTTCTGCCGCTACATGTGCCCGCTCGGCGCGGCGCTGGCGATTCCCGGCCGCATCCGGATGTTCGAATGGCTGCGACGCTGGCCGGAATGCGGCTCGCCCTGCCAGCGCTGCGCCAATGAATGCCCCGTGCAAGCGATCCATCCGGAAGGTCACATCAACGTCAACGAGTGCATCTACTGCATGCACTGCCAGGAACTCTATTTCGATGACCACCGCTGCCCGCACATGATCCAGGTGCGGCTGAAGCGCGAGAAGCGGATGGCCATGTCGTCGCCTTCGATGCGATCAGGCGGCAAAGGTCCGAACACAATCATCACAGCCGGGGGAAAACCCGTCGGCGCGTCGCCAGTCGACGCCATCACGCCATCTGCAACCTGCAACCTGAACCGAAAGCCGAGGAGGCAATCATGAGCGACAGCGACAACATCAAGGGCGTCAGCCGGCGAACGCTGCTGGGGACCACGGCGGCCGCTGCGGGCGTGGGACTTGCCGGCGGGGCGGTGGTAACAAAGGACGGCGCGGGCTTCGTCTCGACCGCCGACGCGCAGACCAAATCTGCCGCACCCAAGGCACCGCCGGCGCGTCCGGCCGTGCAGAAGACCGAAGTCGCGCCGGGCGAGCTCGACGAATATTACGTCTTCTTTTCGAGTGGCCAATCCGGCGAGATGCGGATCATCGGGCTCCCCTCGATGCGCGAACTGATGCGCGTTCCGGTCTTCAACCGCTGCAGCGCGACCGGCTGGGGCCAGACCAACGAAAGCCTGAAGGTTTTGACAGAAGGGATGCAGCCGGCGACCCGCGAATTCCTCAAGAACCGTGGCGGCACGTTCATGAACGGCGACCTCCACCATCCGCACGTCTCCTTCACGGACGGCACCTACGACGGCCGCTACGCCTTCATGAACGACAAGGCCAACAGCCGCGTAGCGCGGGTGCGGCTCGACGTCATGAAGTGCGACAAGATTATCGAACTGCCGAATCAGCACACCGTCCACGGCCTTCGGCTGCAGAAGTATCCACGAACCGGATATGTGTTCTGCAACGGGGAAGACGGCGTTCCGCTGCCGAACGACGGCAAGGTTCTCGACAACCCGAAGGAATATCACTCCATCTTCACGGCGCTCGACGGCGATACCATGAAAGTGGCCTGGCAGGTGATGGTTAGCGGCAATCTCGACAACGTCGATTCCGACTACCAAGGCAAATACTGCTTCTCGACCTGTTACAACGCCGAAGAAGGCGTCACTCTGGCCGAGATGACCGCCAACGAGCAGGACTGGGTCGTCATCTTCAACCTCAAGCGGATCGAGGAGGCAGTGAAGAAGGGTGATTTCAAGGAAATGAACGGCGTGCCCGTGATCGACGGTCGCAAGGGCTCGCCCTACACGCGCTACGTTCCGGTGTCGAACAATCCGCATGGCATGAATACCGCGCCCGACGGCATCCACATCGTCGCGGCAGGCAAGCTGTCGCCGACGGTGACGGTGATGGACGTTCGGCTGTTCGACCAACTGTTCGACGACAAGATCAAACCGCGCGACGTCGTGGTCGCCGAGCCCGAACTCGGCCTCGGGCCGCTGCATACGGCCTACGACGGCAAGGGCAACGCCTACACGACGTTGTTCCTCGACAGCCAGGTCGTCAAATGGAACATCGATCTCGCCAAACGAGCCTTTAAGGGCGAGAAGGTCGATCCCATCATCCAGAAGCTCGACGTCCACTATCAGCCTGGCCACAATCACTCCTCGATGGGTCAGACCAAGGAGGCCGACGGAAAATGGCTGATCTCGCTGAACAAGTTTTCGAAGGACCGCTTTCTCAACGTCGGCCCGCTGAAGCCGGAGAACGATCAGTTGATCGACATCTCGGGCGACCAGATGAAACTGGTCCATGACGGTCCTAGCTTCGCCGAGCCGCATGACGCCACCATCGTGCACCGTTCCAAGATCAACCCGATCTCGATCTGGGACCGCGCCGATCCGATGTTTGCCGATGCGGTCAAGCAAGCCAAGGCCGACGGGATCAACCTGGAGGCGGATTCCAAGATCATCCGCGACGGCAACAAGGTGCGGGTCTATATGACCTCGACCGCTCCGGCGTTCGGGCTCGAGCAGTTCCAGGTCAAGCAGGGCGATCAGGTCACCGTCTACATCACCAACATCGATGCGGTCGAAGACCTGACGCACGGCTTCTGCATCGTGAACTACGGTATCCAGATGGAGGTCGCGCCGATGGCGACCGCGTCGGTGTCGTTCAGCGCCGACAAGGCGGGCGTCTACTGGTACTACTGCTCCTGGTTCTGCCACGCCATGCACATGGAGATGAAGGGCCGCATGTTCGTCGAGCCGAAATCGGTCTGATCGGGAGCGACACCGTGCGTCTTCCGTCACGCATGCTTCCGGCGGCGCTCGTCGCCGCCGGATTGTCCGGCTTCGCCAGCGCGGAGACGCTGACTGCTGTGCCGGGGCAACCGCTGCAGGCGTTGCTGGATCGTGCCCGCGACGGTGACGTCGTCGAACTCGCTCCAGGGGACTACAACGGCTCGATCCGCATCGATCGCCCTCTTGCCCTGACCGGACGTCCCGGCGCCGTGCTGGACGGCGGGGGCTCCGGCAACGTCGTCACGGTGACCGCGCCCGATGTAACGGTCCGCGGCGTGACCATCCGGGGGTCGGGGCGCGACCTGCAGGCGATGAATTCCGGGGTCTTTCTCCAGAAGACCGCCGAACGCGCGACCATCGAGAACAACCGCCTGGTGGGAAACCTGTTCGGCGTCTACGTGCACGGAGCGACCGGATCGCGGGTGGCCAACAACTTGATCGAAGGGCTTCGCGGCCATCGCCTCAGCGAGGCCGGCAACGGCGTCTCGCTCTGGAACGCTCCCGAAGTCACCATTGCGGACAACACCTTCCGCTATGGCCGCGACGGTATCTTTACCATTTCCAGCCGCAAGGACCGCTTCGTCGGCAACCGCTTCGAACAGGTCCGCTTCGCGGTCCACTACATGTACACCAACGACAGCGAGGTCAGCGGCAACGTCTCGATCGGAAATCATGTCGGCTACGCCATCATGTACTCGAACCGGCTGATCATCCGCGACAACATCTCCGATCGCGATCGCGATCACGGCCTCCTGTTCAACTACGCCAACTACGCCGAGATCGACGGAAACAGGGTGACGGGCGGACTATTGGATACGGTGTCCGCCGGGAGCGAAGAGGGGCCGGACGACGAGCGAGGCATGATCCCGGACACGAAGCGCGAGCAGAGCTTACGAAGCGGCCCGGAGAAGTGCGTGTTCATCTACAACACGAACCACAACCGGTTCCGGAACAACTGGTTCGAACGCTGCGCCATCGGCGTTCATTTCACGGCCGGATCCGAAGGCAACGAGATCACCGGAAACGCCTTCGTCGGCAATCGGAACCAGGTCAAATATGTCGGTACGCGCAACCTCGACTGGTCCAAGGGCGGCCGCGGCAATTATTGGAGCGACAATCCCGCCTTCGATCTCGACGGTGACGGCATCGCCGACACCGCCTACCGACCCAACGATCTCGTCGATCGGGTGCTGTGGACGGCACCCTCCGCCAAGGTGCTG
The DNA here is from genome assembly GCF_000011365.1 of Bradyrhizobium diazoefficiens USDA 110. GTDB lineage: Bacteria > Pseudomonadota > Alphaproteobacteria > Rhizobiales > Xanthobacteraceae > Bradyrhizobium > Bradyrhizobium diazoefficiens. Next base: position 330,077 of record NC_004463.1, read on the forward strand.
ATCAACAGCCCTGCGGTGCAAGTGCTACGGTGGGCCCAGGCTCAGTTTCCGGCGCTCTACCCGGGCGGCGTCATCGACAGCCACCCCTTGATCGCTCCACCGCCGCGGCCGTCGGGCAAGGAGGGCGGAAGATGAGCGCTACCGTTTCCGTGACTGGTGTCGTGAAGAACTACCGCACGGTGCGCGCACTGCGCGACGTCTCGTTCGATCTCGCCCCGGGACGGCTCAGCGCACTGGTCGGCCACAACGGCGCCGGCAAGACCACACTGATCAAGCTGATGCTGGGATTGATCCGTCCGGATCAGGGCTCCATCCGCGTCCTCGACGAGGATCCGGCCGCCGGTGAATTTTCGGCACGACGGCAGCTTGGATATCTTCCGGAAAACGTTGCCTTCAACGCAGCACTCACCGGGCGAGAGACGCTGACATTTTACGCGCGGCTGAAACACGTCAAACCGTCGAAAGCGTGGGCCTTTCTCGATCGCGTCGGACTGACCGATGCGGCCGACCGCCGGGTCGGGACCTATTCGAAGGGCATGCGCCAGCGCCTCGGATTGGCGCAGGCGCTGCTCGGCCGGCCCCGGGTGCTCCTGCTCGACGAGCCGACGACGGGACTGGATCCCGCGCTACGGCAGACCTTCTATGAGATCCTGAACGAACTCCGCGACGACGGCGCCACTGTGCTGATCTCGTCCCACGCGCTGAACGAACTCGAGGATCGCGCCGAGCATGTCCTCATCATGAACCGCGGGCTCCTCGCCGCGCAGGGCACCCTGTCGGAACTGCGCTCGATCTCGCAACTCCCGATCCGGGTTTCGGTCGACTTTGCGCCCGGCGCCGGCGTTCCCGCGGCGTGGGTGAACGGCGCAAGTGTTGCGACCCCGCGCGGACGCATGCTGCTGGTGCCCGACGAGGCGCGCAAAATGGACGTGCTGCGCGCTGCGGCCAGTGATCCCGGCGTCATCAACATCGAGATCGCGGCGCCGACCCTCGATGAGCTCTATGCGCATTTCCTAAATTCGCAGGAGAGTGCTGCGTGAGAACGATCGTCATCATAGCCGCCAAGGAGATCCAGGAAGGGTTACGGAACCGCTGGGTCCTGGCAACCACGCTCCTTTTGGCCGCGCTGGCCTTGTCGCTGACGTTCCTGGGAAGCGCACCCACCGGCAATGTCGGCGCGGGGGCGCTCGACGTCGTCGTCGTCAGCCTGTCGAGCCTGACGATCTTCCTGCTTCCGCTGATCGCCCTCTTGATCTCGCACGACGCCGTGGTCGGCGAGATGGAACGCGGCACCATGACGCTGCTCCTGAGTTATCCGGTGGGCCGAGGCCAGGTGATCCTCGGCAAATTCTGCGGCCACGTCCTGATCCTCGCCTTCGCGACAGTGATCGGCTACGGCGCCGCGGCCGCTGCCCTCGCGACGACCGGCGCCTCGGTGCTCGCCGCGAGCTGGTATGCCTTCGCCTCGATGCTCGGAACCTCGGTCATGCTCGGGGCGGTCTTTGTCGCGGTCGGTTATCTGATCAGCAGCCTGGTCCGGGACCGCGGCACCGCCGCCGGCATCTCGGTGGGAGTCTGGCTGCTGATGGTGCTGGTATTCGACATGGCACTGCTCGGCGTGCTGGTCGTCGATCAGGGGAACATCGTCTCCGCACCCGTTCTCGAAGCGCTGCTGTTCCTCAATCCGACGGACCTGTACCGGATGACGAACCTGACCGGCTTTAACGTCAGCCAGTTTTCCGGGATGGCAGGGCTCGCCGGCACCGCGACGACCAGCGTCGGCGCGCTGTTGACGGGACTGACCGCCTGGGTCGTCGCGCCGCTCGGGCTTGCGGCCGCCTTCTTCGCTCGGAGGGAGCTATGATCCTGCGGATTCTGTGCATGATCGTCGCGCTGGTCCTCGCCGGCTGCAATCGGGACGGAAGCGATGCCGTCATGCCGCCGCCCGCGGCGCTCAACAGCGATGCAATGGGGGTCTTCTGCGGCATGAACGTGCTCGAACACCCTGGCCCCAAAGGGCAGATCATCACGGCGAGCCGCATCGACCCGTACTGGTTCACCTCGGTGCGCGACACCGTGGCCTTCACTCTGATGCCGGATCAGCCCCGTGACATCCGCGCGATCTACGTGTCCGACATGGCGCGCGCGCCCAGTTGGGAGGAGCCGGGAGCGACCAACTGGATCGACGCCAAAAAGGCGTTCTTCGTCATCGAGAGCCGCAAGCAGGGCGGAATGGGGGCCGCCGAGGCTGTGCCTTTCGGCAATCGTGCCGCGGCGGACGCCTTCACCGCCGCCAATGGCGGCAAGGTCGTCACGTTTGCGGACGTTCCGAGCGGCTACGTGCTCGGCAGCGACAGCGCCGCCGTCGATCAAACCGGGCATGAACGCCCCAGCGCCCGGACCAACTGACGAGGCTTCCGATGGCACCAGCAAATCTCACGCGCCGGCGCATGATCACCATCGCAGCCGCGACCGCAGGCTCGGCGTTTCTTTCCGGCGGAGGACACGCGTCCTCGACCGGGGCAGTGCGTTGGCGCGGATCGGCGCTCGGCGCGCAGGTGTCGATCGATATCTTCCATCCCGATCGGGAGGAGGCGGAAAGGATCATTCAGGATTGCCTGACTGAGGTAAGACGACTCGAAGGGCAGTTCAGCCTGTACCGGGCGGATTCCGCCATTTGTGCCCTCAACCGGAGTGGCATCCTTGTCGCACCGGAGCCCGACATGGTCGCGCTGCTCAAGGCCTCGCTGCAATTCTCCGACCTTACCGGCGGCACCTTCGATCCCACCGTCCAGCCGCTCTGGCAGCTCTATGCCGCACACTTTTCGTCGGAGAATCCGGATCCCGGCGGTCCGCCGGCCGGGAAGCTGGCGGAGGCGCTCGCGAAGGTGGGCAGCAGCGGCCTGCGCGTAAGCGAAAAGCTTGTGGCGCTCCTCAGACATGGCGCTGCGATCACCCTGAACGGCATCGCCCAAGGATACGCCACCGACCGTGTCGTGGATGTCTTGCGCGCCCGCGGGTTGTCGACGACCCTCGTCAACATGGGTGAGATCCGCGCGCTCGGAGCGCGCGCGGACGGGACGCCGTGGCGCGTCGGCCTTTCCGATCCGGACAGAGCCGGCGCGCTCACGGAAACCATCGACCTCATTGATCGGGCGGTCGCGACCACCGCGGGCGCGGGCTTCCGCTTCGATCCGGCGGGCCGGTTCACGCATCTATTCGATCCCCGGACGGGACGGAGCCCTGCGCTCTATCGGACCGTCAGCGTCATTGCGCCGACCGCCACCGAGGCGGATGCGCTTTCGACCGCCTTTAGCCTGATGCCTGCGTCGCAGATTGGCGACATAGCGGCCACGCGGCCAGATGTGCAGGTCCGGCTGATCACCAATGATGGAAATTTGCGCCTTTACGGCGCCTGAGAGGACGAGTCGCCATAAGATCTGGCGGAGAGAGTGGGATTCGAACCCACGGTACGGTTTCCCGCACACACGCTTTCCAAGCGTGCGCCTTAAGCCACTCGGCCATCTCTCCGGAGCGCCCTCTCTTGAAGGGGCGCCGGCGATTTTGCAAGAGACCGCGAGAAAATCGGGTGAATTTTCCGTAAGATGTTGTATTTAAATGACAATATCTGGCGCCGGCGGCTGTTTTGGAACCGCCTGCCGGCTGAACCCAGGACGGGTTTGGCGCGACGATTCATTTGAGAATGCCAAACACGACCGGGGGCGCCATGACCATCCGCAAGACCATCGCCGCACTGGGCCTGATTTCGGCCCTTGGCTCCGCCTTTGCCGGGCCGGCCCTGGCTCAGGTCTGCACCCGCCAAGGGGTTGACGTCAGCTGCGACGACGGGCGGCGCGGGGTGCTTTCGGGCGATGCCATTATCTGGCCGGACGGGACGCGCTCGAGTTCGTCGCCGCATCCGAGCGTGATCATCGGCAACAAGAGCTCGGTGCATGTCGGGCCCGGCGTGTTCGTCGGCCAGGGCAAGGGCATGGTGCCGCTGGACGATCCCAACGCGCCGAACAAGCGGCAATGCGCGATTCTGGATGGCGTGTCGTATTGCTATTGACGATCTCTTCCTTCCCCCCTCGTGGGAGGGGGGAAGATCAGAGCGAGCTTCACGGAAGCTAAATCAACCGCACGCCCGAGATCGCCGACTTCAACCAGCGCAGCGCTTGCGGGGGCTGGGCTGCGAGCGGGGCGACGGCGGCCTTCTCGATCCGGCACTTTTCGAGCTCGGCGACGAAATCGGCGGACCATTGCTGGATGGTGTGGCCGCGCAGCTTCTTCATCATCGCGTCCCAGCGCATCTTGCGCTCGGTGAGCGGCATCGCGGCGGCGATCGCGATCGCGCGTGCCATGGCGTCGATGTCGTGCGGATTGACCAGCAGCGCCGTGTCGAGCTCATTCGCCGCGCCGGCGAATTTCGACAGCACCAGCACGCCGGGGTCGGCCGGGTTCTGCGCGGCGACATACTCCTTTGCGACGAGGTTCATGCCGTCATGCAGCGGCGTCACCACACCGATCTGCGCGGTGCGATAGAGCCCCGCGAGCACGGCCTGGCTGAAGCCCTTGTTGAGATAGCGGATCGGCGTCCAGTCCACCTCGCCGTGGCGGCCGTTGACGTCGGTGACGAGACGCGCGACCTCGTTCTGAAGATTGCCATAGGCCTCGATGGCACCGCGCGAAGGATTGGCGATCTGGAGCAGCGAGATGCTGCGCAAGAATTGCGGCTGCTCGGTCCAGAGCCGGTCGAACGCGCTGATGCGGTTGACGAGGCCCTTGGAATAGTCGAGCCGGTCGACACCGATCGCCAGACGCTCGCCGTTGAGGCTGCGGCGCAGCCGCGACACATCCGGATGCGAGGCGGACTTGGCGGCATACTGCGCGAACTTCTCCGCATCGATGCCGATGGGGAAGACTTCACAGCGGGTGCGGCCGTGCTGCGACAGCACAACACCATCATCGATGACGAGACCGAGCTCGCCGGCGACATAACCGAGGAAATTCTGGCGATCCTCCTCGGTCTGGAAGCCAATGAGATCGTAGGCGAGCATCGCCGTGATCAGTTCGCGATGATTGGGTACGCCCTGCGTCACCGCGGCCACCGGCCACGGCGTGTGCAGGAAGAAGCCGATCGGATCGTCGACGCCGAGATCGCGCAGCTCCGCACCGAGTGCGAGGAAATGATAGTCCTGCACCCAGAATGCGGTCCGGGGTTTACGGAAGCGCATCAAGGCGCGCGCCATGAAGGCGTTGACCTCGCGATAGCTGACATAGTCTTCGCGCGAAACGCGGATCAGATCGCTGCGCGAATGCAGCGCCGGCCACAACGCCGAATTGGCAAAACCTTCGTAATAGCCGCCGTAATGCGCCGCCGGCAGATCCAGCGTCGCAATCGCGCCCGAACCCAGCGCCTCGATCTCGGCAAACGGCTCCTTCTGATGGCCGTCACGCACGCGGCCGGAAGACCCCACCCAGATGGCACCCGAATGTTCCACAACGGGAAGCAATGCCGCAGCCAAGCCGCCCGTCATGGGCTCGTTGGGTTTGCCGCGCGCAACACGATTCGAAACGACGACTAAGTTCACAGGTCGTCCCCTCCTGTTCATTCCACCCCGTTTAACTGGCGTTCATCAATATGGTTCCTGTCATCATTTCCACGAAATGAAACCAAAGTCAGGCGCGCACGTTGGAACTGGTTTCGCTTGCGGAACCTACTGCAAAGACAGTCATTTTGGTACTATTGCACGGCATGCATCGCTGCACGCTAGGGCGCTGCGCCGACGGCCTTTATGTCTGCAGCGTGGCGCTGCCTTTGTTTCACCTCGGATCGAGCAGGCGCGCGAGGAACGCGCGCACATCGCTCGGCGCATCGAAGTGACCATTCACACCCATGGCACGGCGGCCCACCGAAAAAGCGAGCCCGTTCATGTCAGGCATGATCGCGAACACGGTCTCGTCGGTGACGTCGTCGCCGATGAACAGTGGACGCCGTCCCCTGAACGGTTCGTGCTTCATCAACTCGTGCACGCCGGTCGCCTTGGTGAAGCCGGAATGCTTGATCTCGCAGACGAACTTTCCGGGCAGCACCTCGATCGGCGCATTGGGCAGATCGGCGCGGATCAGCGAGACAGCCTCGAAGATCGCCTTCTCCGCATGCGGTGCGAGGCGATAGTGCAGCGCGAGCGAATAGCCCTTGTCCTCGAGCAGAATGCCCGGACTGAGCTTTGCGATCGCAGCGAGCCGCCGCTTCAACTCCTTGTCCAGCGGCGGCGCGTGCACATCATCCACTTCATTGTCCACCGACAGCCGCATCTCCGCGCCGTGGCCGGCGACGGCGCGATAGACGTCGGGCGCGAAGATCAAGTCGATGTCGTTGAGCGAGCGGCCGCTGACCAGCGCCAACGCCCCGGAGGTGCGTTCCACCAGCCGCTTGAGCGTCTCCGACAGGCCCGGCGGCACCCACACTTCGCGCGGCGTCGGCATCAGGTCGAGCAGCGTGCCGTCGATGTCGAGCAGGATCGCGGTCTCGTCGAGATGTGGCACGAGCGCATGCGGCACCGGCACCGTTTCCGGCACATCGTCGTCAACGGGCATGGTGCGCTTCTGGTCCACTGCCATTTCCGCAAGTTCCGATTTCATAGTCTACTCCATAAAGGCCAGCGGCCGCGCTATTTGTTCGAGCGATTTGCGTTCCGCGGAGACGGCGTAGCGCCACGCCACGATCGCGGCCGCGATCATGAGGAATGCCCCCAGCAAATAGCCGGCGAACACGCTTGTGCGTGATCCCGTGTCGATCAGCGCGCCGAACAGCGCCGGGCCGATGACGCCGCCAATACCGGTGCCGACCGCGTAAAACACCGCGATCGCCAGCGCGCGGACTTCCAAAGGAAACGTCTCGCTGACCGTGAGATAGGCCGCGCTCGCGGCGGGCGAGGCAAAGAAGAAGATCACCATCCAGGCGATGGTCTGTCCTTGCGCACTGAGCGCCCCGATCGAGAACAGATAGCCCGACAGCGCCAACAGCAGGCCCGACGCGCCATAGGTGAACATGATCATCGCGCGCCGTCCGAGCGTGTCGAACAGGCGGCCGAGCAGCAGCGGGCCGAGGAAATTGCCGGCGGCGAAGGGAAGCAGATACCATCCGACATGATCGGCGCTGATGCCGTAGAAATCGGTCAGCACCAGCGCGAAGGTGAAGAAGATGGCGTTGTAGAAGAAAGCCTGCGCGCCCATCAGGACGAGGCCGACCAGCGCGCGCTGGCGATAGACCGTGAACAGCGTGTGCATGACCTCGCGAATCGGCGTGTGATCGCGCATCTTCAGCCGGATCCTGGTGAAGCGTCGGTCGCTCGCATCCTGGTCGTGTCCGATCACCGAACGCTCGATCTCGTCGACGATGGCGTGGGCCTGATCGGGCCGCCCGTGGATCATCAGCCAGCGCGGGCTTTCCGGGATCCACATCCGCATCAACAGCACGACGAGGCCGATGCTCGCGCCGATGAGATAAGCGAGGCGCCAGCCGAGATCGGGGCCGATCAAGGCGGGATCCAGCAGAACGATGGCCGCCACCGCGCCCATGGCCGCGCCGATCCAGAAGCTGCCGTTGATGACGAGATCGGTCCAGCCGCGATAGCGCGCCGGCACCAGCTCCTGGATGGTCGAATTGATCGCGGTATATTCGCCGCCGATGCCGGCGCCGGTGAGAAAACGAAACAGCGCGTAGCTCGCGATATCCCACGACAGTGCGGTCGCAGCGGTCGCGGAGAGATAAAGCGCGAGCGTGATGAAGAACAGTTTCTTGCGGCCGATGCGGTCGGTCAGCCAACCGAAACCGAGCGCGCCGAGCACCGCGCCGGCGAGATAGGCTGAATTGGCAATGCCGAGATCGAGATTGGAGAATTGCAACGAGGGACTTTGCTTCAGCGCGCCGGAAAGCGCACCGGCGAGTGTCACCTCGAGCCCGTCGAGGATCCAGGTGATGCCGAGCGCCAGCACGACCCGGGTGTGAAAGCCGCTCCACGGCAGCGCATCGAGACGTGAGGGAATACTGGTCTCGATGATGCGATCGGTCGCGACCGCCGAGACAGCAGGTCCATAATTCAGCGCTTGGCTTTGCTGCAATTCCATCGCGTTGCTGGGTCTGACCAATGGAAGCGACCCCGGTTCACATGATGTGGCCAGGGGCGAACCGATCATCGGGGTGCGGCATTCCGCCTGCCACCTGCGACAACGTCTGCGGCAAGCGCCGGTTCCAGCAGGAACGGCCTCCAACGCCGTCCGTTTCCGAAGGAGCCGCAGGGAGTTGACGCATGGCTCACGTCAGAAAGACGACACATTCTCGCAAAACAGCTGCGCGCAGCAGGAAGACCAGCGTGCGCAAGAGCGCGAAACGCGCGACGCCGAAGCGCTGGTCGCAACGTGTGACCAAGGAGAGCGACGCGCTCGATCTCAAGCGCGGCGTATTCACGCTCACGAGTCCGAAGAAGATCGCAGCATCGCTGAAGCGCTCGGCCGAGCACAGTTCGCGCCGCAAGACCGGCGCCTATCGTTCGGCGCTGTCGATGCTGACGTTCTATATCAACCGTGCCGGCAAGACGCTGCCGAAAACACAGCGGGCGCGGCTGGAGCAGGCGAAGGTGGAATTGAAGCGGGCGTTTGGAAGGGAGTGAGACTTAGACGGCACAGCGAAAAACCAGCCGTCGTCCTGGACAAGCGAGCGGAGCGAGCGCTGATCCAGGACCGATTATCACAGGACGTGGTTTGGCGAAGACTTGCGGCTGGCTGCTCGCGCAACGACTGCTCCCTGGGATAATGGGTCCTGGCTTTCGCCAGGACGACAGCGGAGAGAGTGGCGCAGTCCGAGCCTTACGCCGCCCGGATATTCCCCATGAAGCGGTCGAGCTCGGCGCGGAGGCGGGTGCTTTCGGATGACAGGGTCTTGGCCGAATTCAGCACCTCTTCCGAAGCCGAGCCGGTCTCGGCGGCGCCGCGATTGACCTCGCCGATGTCGGTGGCTGCGGTCTGGGTGCCCTGGGCGACCGTCTGGACACTGCGCGCGATCTCCTGCGTCGCGGCGCCCTGCTGCTCGACCGCGCTCGCGATCGACGTCGAGATCGACGAGATCTGGCCGATGGTCGCGCCGATCTCCTTGATCGCGGCGACCGACTCGGCGGTGGCGCCCTGCATGCCCGTGATGTGGGAGGAAATCTCGTCGGTGGCCTTCGCCGTCTGGCTGGCCAGTGACTTCACTTCGCTGGCAACCACCGCAAAGCCGCGGCCGGCTTCACCGGCGCGCGCCGCCTCGATGGTGGCATTGAGCGCCAGCAGGTTGGTCTGCTCGGCGATTGCCGTGATGAGCTTGACCACTTCGCCGATCTGCTGGGCGGCATGCGAGAGCTTGCCGATGCGACCATCGGTCTCCTTGGCCTGCACCACGGCGGCCTCGGCAATGCGGCTGGAATCGCGCACCTGGCGACCGATCTCCTCGACCGAGGCCGAGAGCTCTTCCGTCGCGGTGGCGACCGACTGCATATTGCTGGAGGCCTGCTCGGAGACGCCGGCGACCTGGCTCGACAGGCTCTGCGTGGTCTCGGCGGTACGGGTCAGCGTGGACGCCGCCGATTCGAGCTGCACGGCCGAGGCCGAGACGTTGGAGACGATGGCGCCGACGGCGTTCTCGAAATCGTCGGCAAAGCGGATCAGCTCGGAGCGGCGGCTTGCGGCCTGCTCCCGGCTCTGGGCTTCGCTGGCGGCGGCATCGCGCTCGGCCTTGGCGACGGCCTGAACCTTGAACTCCTCGACCGCGCCGGCCATCTCGCCGATCTCGTCCTTGCGGCCGAGGCCCGGCAGCACGACGTCGAAATTGCCCGAGGCGAGTTCGCGCATCGCCTTGCACATCGCGATCATCGGACGCGAGATGCCGTTGCCGAGCATCAGGGCGAGCACGGCGCCGATGGCCAGGCCGCCCAGCGCCAGCATCAGCATCAGCCGTTCGGTCTCTCCGATCGTTGCATTGGCGCTGGCCTCGATGCGCTGCTGATCGGCGGTCAGGTCCGATCGCAGCTCACTCGAAAGCTTGAGGATGGACGCGGCCGTCTTGGTCATCTCGCCGTTCGACTTGACGATGACCTTCACGTTCTCGGTCAGCTTGGCAAAGGAGGTGCGGTACTGCTTCAGCAGGTTGCTGATCTCGGTGACGCGGTCGGTGATCTTCTGGTCGTTGGCATAGATCGAGACCAGCAGGGTCTCCAGGAACTTGATGCGGGCGATCACGCCGTCGGCGGTCTTCGGTTCGGGCTTGGCGACGAAGGCGCCGACAGAGGTGGAGACCGCAAGATATTGCGAGGTGACGTCCTTGGCCGTGGTCTGGACCGAGGCGAGCCCGGCGAGCGCCGCGGTATCGGCAAGGTCGTCAAACTTGAAGCGAATCTTGTTGCCGACGCTGTTGAGCTCATCGGCCGCGATCTTGTTGTTCTCGCGCGTCAGGGTGATGATCTCACCGAATACCTTCGTAAAGCGCTGGAACTCCGCCTCGAGCTTGCCGACCTGCTCGCGGCGCGCGGCGCCGGTCGTGGCGGACGTCGATTTGGCGATCGCCGCTTTCAGATTCTCTTCGGCCGCCTTGGCCGCGGTCTCGTCGTCTGTCGCCCCGGTCAGCGTATAGGCCCGCGCCAGCCCCTGATAGGCGATCAGCTCGCGGTCGACGGTTCGCGCGAGATCCGCTTCCGCCACGCTGGTCCGGTAGGAGGCCACGGCGGCCTGGATCCGCTCGAAGCCGAAATAGGCGAAAGCCATGCTGACCGCGAGGATGGCCAGCACCGCCACGAAGCCGAGGATGATTTTTGCGCGAAAACGCAAGGTTGGCAGTTTCGATGTGTTCGGCTTGGATTTGACGGACATTCCCCCACCCCATTCCATTCGCGGAAAACCAGGCGCAGCCCGGAAGCAGCCCGCTTCCCGACTCGTGTGCACGGTAATTGGCAAAGGATAAGCGGCGGTAAATTTGCGGCGTCGCAACTTGCGGTTCGGTGACGCGGGCAAATGTCAAGGCGCGCTTTCTCGCGCCGCTACAAATTGAAGGCCGGCACCAATCTCCGCTGTCGTCCCGGACGAGCGAGCGCTGATCCAGACCCATTACCACAGGGCGTGGTTTGGCGATGACTCGTAGTTGCCGGTCTTTGCCCAGCTGGCTCTCGGGGTAATGGGTCCTGGCTTTCGCCAGGACGACGGTGGAGAGAGGGGAGAAGTCCGAGCCTTACGCCGCCCGGATATTTGCCATGAAGCGGTCGAGCTCGGCGCGAAGACGCGTGCTTTCGGATGACAGCGTCTTGGCCGAATTCAACACCTCCTCCGAAGCCGAGCCGGTCTCGGCGGCGCCGCGGTTGACCTGGCCAATGTCGGTGGCGGCGGCGTGGGTGCCCTGGGCGACCGTCTGGACACTGCGCGCGATCTCTTGCGTCGCGGCGCCCTGCTGCTCGACCGCGCTCGCGATCGACGTCGAGATCGACGAGATCTGGCCGATGGTGGCGCCGATCTCCTTGATCGCGGCAACCGACTCGGCTGTGGCGCCCTGCATGCCCGTGATGTGGGAGGAAATCTCGTCGGTTGCTTTCGCCGTCTGGCTGGCCAGCGACTTCACTTCGCTCGCGACCACCGCAAAGCCGCGGCCGGCTTCACCGGCGCGCGCCGCCTCGATGGTCGCATTGAGCGCCAGCAGGTTGGTCTGCTCGGCGATCGCGGTGATGAGCTTGACGACCTCGCCGATCTGCTGGGCGGCATGCGAGAGCTTGCCGATGCGGCCGTCGGTCTCCTTGGCCTGCACCACCGCAGCTTCCGCAATGCGGCTGGAATCGCGCACCTGGCGGCCGATCTCCTCGACCGAGGCCGAGAGCTCTTCCGTCGCGGTGGCGACCGACTGCATGTTGCTGGAGGCCTGCTCCGAGACGCCGGCGACCTGGCTCGACAGGCTCTGCGTGGTCTCGGCGGTGCGGGTCAGCGTGGACGCGGCCGATTCGAGCTGCACGGCCGAAGCCGAGACGTTGGAGACGATGGCGCCGACGGCGCTCTCGAAGTCGTCGGCAAAGCGGATCAGCTCGGAGCGGCGGGCGGTGGCCAGTTCCTTGTTCTGGGCTTCGCTGGCAGCGGCATCGCGCTCGGCCTTGGCGACGGCCTGAACCTTGAACTCCTCGACCGCGCCGGCCATCTCGCCGATCTCGTCCTTGCGGCCGAGGCCCGGCAGCACGACGTCGAAATTGCCCGAGGCGAGTTCGCGCATCGCCTTGCACATCGCGATCATCGGACGCGAGATGCCGGTGCCGAGCAGGAAGGCGAGGATCGCACCTAACAGCGTGCCGCCGACGGCCAGCATCAGCACCAGTTGCTCGGTCTGCCCGATGGTCGCTTCCGATTCCGTATCCAGCCGCTGCTGCTCGGCGACGAGGTCCGCCTTCATTGCGGTCGCGCCTTGCAGGATCGCACCAGCCGAGCCGCTCATCTCGGTCACGAGCTCATCGACCATCTTGGCGTTGGCGATCAGCTTCTCCAGCGCGTCGCGATAGGCCGCGAGCAGCACCTTCGCATCCTTCAAGCCGGCGACGATCTTGTCGTCCATGGAATAGACCGCGCCCAGCGAGTTCTCGACGAACTTCAGTCGCGCCAGCGCGCTTGTCGCCACCGCCTGGTCGGAGTTGAGGATGAAATTGCTCGCGGCCGAACTCGCAGTCTGGAACTGGGCATTGACCTGCTTGGTGCCGAACTCGATCGCCTGCGCTTCTGCGTCGGAGGCGTTGTTGCCGATATCGTCGAGCTTGTACTTCAGGAGGTTGGCATTGCGCTGGAGCTGGTTCTGGACCAGCAGGGCGCTGTCGCGCTTGGCCTGCAGGATCTTTGCAAACGTCGCGGAGAAGTTCGAGAACTCCTTGGCGAGCTTGTTGAGACTCTCCTGCCGCGCCGGCCGCTTGGCGCCCTTGATCGCCTGGTCGATAGCGTTCTTCAGGCTGGCCTCGGCTTCCAGCGCCGCCTTGGCGTCATCTTCCTTGCCGGTGACGACGAAGTAGCGGGCGGACGAACGATAGGCGAGCAGCTCGCGGTCGATGTTGCGGGCGAGGTCGGCCTCCGAAACGCTGGTGCGGTAGGACCCGACCCCGGAGGAGACCCGCTCGAAGCCGAAATAGGCGAAAGCCATGCTGCCGGCGGAGATCACCAGCACTGCGGCAAAGCCCAGGATGATTTTGGCGCGGAACCTGAGGGTCGGAAATATGGTGCGCTTAGACGGCGACGCGATACGCCCGGACATTCCCACCCCCAACCTTATGTTCTTGCAACGATCACGCGGCCCGGAAGCAGCCCTTTCCGAACGCGTGCGGAAAATTAAGGCAGAAACGTCAAGGGGTGGTAAATCCGTCCGGCCTGCACCCCGGGTGGAGAGAGTTTCCGGCCCCTCGCGCGCGACCAGCCTTACCAACCCGTGGGGCGCCGTGTTGCGGCTAACCGGAAAACGCCTTATTCTTTGAAGACTTGTCGGGCACTTATCAGGCACTTGGCGTTAGACCAGGCTGGTCCTCGAGGGGAGAAACGGAGTGGGGCAAACCGATTTTCGGTTTGGCGGTGCGTCTGGCGTTGCCGTTGCCAAATCGAAGGCTGCGAGCGTCGATGAAGCCGTGGCCGAGCTCGCCGCCCAGCTCCCATCCGACGAGCTGGCGCTGATCCTGGTCTTCCTCTCGCCCAGCTACGACCCTCATCACTTCATCGCCGAGATCACCCGGCAATTCGACGAGACTCAGGTCTGCGGTTGCACGACCGCGGGCGAGCTCGCCCCTGACGGCTGGGACGAGAACAGCGTCGTGGCGCTGGCGTTCAGCCGTGCCGACTTCTCCGCCGCGGTGCGGCCCATTCTCAACCTCGACAGCTTCCGCGTCGAGGACGGCCGCAGGATCGGCGGCGAGCTCCGGCACGAGCTGTTGCGGATCACCCCGCAAGTCGATCGCGGCAATCCCTTCGGCCTGGTGTTGATCGACGGCCTGTGCCGCCGCGAGGAGGCGGTGATGTCCGCGATCTATGCCTCGCTCGACGACATCCCGGTCGTCGGCGGGTCCGCAGGCGACGGGATGCGCTTCGAGAAGACCTGGGTGTTCTGCGACGGCAAGGCACACACCAACGCCGCCCTCCTGATCCTGTTGAACACCTCCCTGCCGTTCCGGGCTTTCAAGTGCGACAATTTCGAGCCGAGCCCGCAGAAGATGGTGGTCACCGAAGCCGACATCGAAAATCGAACGGTCAGGGAGCTGAACGCGGAGCCCGCGGCCGAGGAATATTCGCGCATGGTCGGGATCCTGGACGCCAAGCTCGATCCGTTCTCCTTCGCGTCCCACCCCGTGCTGGTGCGCGTCGGCGGCGCCTATTACGCGCGGTCGATCCAGCGCGTCGAGCCGGACGGATCCTTACATTTCTTCTGCGCCATCGACGAGGGCATGGTGCTGACGGCGGCGACGTCGCGCAGCCTGGTCGGCTCGACCCGCGACACCTTCGCCGAGATCCGGGACCAGATCGGAGACGTCTCGCTCTATATCGGCTTCGAGTGCCTGCTTCGCCGGCTCGACGCCGAGCAGCATCAGCTCGCCCGCGACATGTCCGACCTGTACCGGCAGAACCGGGTCGTCGGTTTTCATACCTATGGCGAGCAGTTCGGCTCCATGCATGTGAACCAGACCTTCACCGGCGTTGCGATCGGAAGGCGCCCGTCGTGACGGACATATTGCAGGGCCCTGATGCGGTCGACCAGCTGCGGCGCGAGGCGGTGAAGCTGAAGAAGATCAATGCCGCGCTGATGTCGCGCGTCGAACGCTCGATGGACCAGCAGCTCAACGCCTTTTCATTGTTCGAAACCGCCATTGCGCTCGACCACAAGGTTCGCGACCGGACTCATCAGCTGCGCGAGGCGCTGCATTCGGTCGAGCGCGCCAATGAAGGGCTCTACCGCGCCAAGCAGCAGGCCGAAGCCGCAAGCTCGCTGAAATCATCGGTGCTGATCTCGGTGACCCACGACCTGTTGCAGCCGCTGAACGCGGCGCGCCTGACGCTGTCGGCGCTGACCGAGATGATGGAATCGCAGGAGGCGGGCCTGCTGATCGACCAGGCCGACCGCTCGCTGCTGATGCTGGAGGATTTGCTGCGGTCGCTGCTGGAGATCGCAAAGCTCGACGCCGGCGCGCTCAAGCCCGACGTGCGCGCGATTGCGCTGGCGCCCCTGTTCGAACAGCTCCGCAACGAATTCGAGCCGGTCGCGGCGCGGCAGGGTCTTTCCCTGCGCATCCGCACCTCGCCGCGCGCCGTGAGGTCGGATGCGATGATGCTGCGGCGGATCCTGCAGAACCTGCTTGCCAATGCCATCCGCTATACCCGCAACGGCGGCGTCGTCATGGGATGCCGGCTGAGGGGCGACCACATCTGCATCCAGGTCTCCGACACCGGGCCTGGGATTGCACAGGCGCAGCAGCAGGCAATCTTCCGCGAATTCCAGCGCGGCGAGGCGACCGCGACCGACCAGGCCGGCTTCGGGCTCGGCCTCTCCATCGTCCGCCGTTTCGCAACCGTGCTCGGGCACGAGGTGCGGCTGTCGTCGCAGGTCGGCCGGGGATCGACCTTCACCCTGGAGCTGGAGCCCGCCGACCTCGCCGAGGTCAGCGACGAGGTGCACGAGGTCAAGCTCGCCGAGCGGCGCTATAGCGGGCTCGAAGGCGCCAAGATCCTGCTGATCGAGAACGACCCGAACGGCTCGGAGGCGATGGCCGCGCTGCTGGAAGGATGGGGCTGCGACGTCGCGACCACGCGCTCGGCCGCGGATGCGCTGCTGCGCCTCAGCGAGCTCGGCGGCGCACCCGATGCCGTGATCGCCGACCTCCATCTCGATCACGGCGAGAGCGGCTTGTCGGCCATCGCCGACGTCCGCCAGCATCTGAAGCTCGACACGCCGGCCATGATCATCACGGCCGACTACTCCGAAAAGGCCGCGAAGGACGCGAGCCGCCACGGCCTCGAAGTGCTGAAGAAGCCGATCAAGCCCGCCGAGATGCGGGCGCTGCTGTCGTTCCTGCTGAGCTAGCCCGCGCGGATGGCCTTCGCCCCCCGCCTGCGGGGCAAGCGCGCATGGCTCCCAACAAAAATGGCGAAAACAACCCCATGCACAGTAGCGGTAATATCTTACATCCATTCAAGGCAATGATTTACAATCGAAATCAGAAACAGAGCGCTCTCAATCTGGAGGGCAAACCAGGCGCGGATCGCCTCACTGCTGGTCCGGCCGTGGTCGCTCGCGCTCGGCCGCGGTGCCCCCGCCTGCCAGCGTCGCGAAATCGATCCTGGACATTTCGACGATGGCCTTGGTGCGGCTGATCACGTT
Source organism: Bradyrhizobium diazoefficiens USDA 110 (assembly GCF_000011365.1). Lineage (GTDB taxonomy): Bacteria > Pseudomonadota > Alphaproteobacteria > Rhizobiales > Xanthobacteraceae > Bradyrhizobium > Bradyrhizobium diazoefficiens. Next base: position 346,479 of record NC_004463.1, read on the forward strand.
GAGCTTGCGCAGGATGTCGGAGACGTGGACCTTCACCGTGGTCTCCGAGATCTTGAGCTCAAAGGCGATCTGCTTGTTTTGCAGGCCGCGCTTGAGCATTTCGAGCACGCGCAATTGCTGCGGCGTCAGCTCGTGCAGGCGCTTCAGGAGATCCTGCGCGGGGCCGGCCGCGCGCTGCGGGCGGACCTGCCCGCGATACGCGGCGGGAACACAGACCGCGCCGCGCAGCACCTCGCCGATCGATTGCGCCAGATCCTGCTTGGACGACGATTTGAGGATGTAGCCGGACACGCCGAGCGACAATGCGCCGGAGATGATCTGCCGATCCTGATATCCGGATACGATGACGACGGGAATTTTGGGGAACGCCTTGCGGATGCGGATGATGCCCGAAAGACCCGTGGTGCCCGGCATCGACAGATCGAGCAGGATCAGGTCGAGCTCGGTGGTCGCCGCCACCTGCTCCAGCGCGCCGTCGATCGAGGTCGCCTGAAGAATATCGGCCGCGGGCGCCACCATCCGGAGCGCGCCCTCGAGCGCCTCGCGAAACAGCGGATGGTCCTCGACGATCAGAAATCGCATCACGTATGAGCCATTCTGAAGACCTTGCCCAAGATGCCGCCGGGGCCGACGTTGAATTGCACATGCTGAGAATGGCTCAGCAGGGCGGCGCCGGCTTGATCCAGGTCAAGGACGACAGCGCGCGTCATTGCGGCCTGCCACGATCGACCCGTGCATGAGGCCGGCTGCGCGGATCGGGCAGCTCCATCTTGCCGATCTCGATGATCGCCTTGTTGCGGCTGAACAGGCCGAGCTTGCGCAGGATCTCGGTGATATGCGCCTTCACCGTGGATTCGGCGAGCTGAAGCTCCTGGGCGATCTGCCGGTTCGGATAGCCGCGACGCAGGAGGTCGAGCACGCGAAGCTGCTGCGGCGTGAGCTCGCGCAGCTTGACCTCGAGCGCCTTGCTGGCATCGGCCCGCCGCCGCGGCGTCGCCACGAAATCCTTCGGCACCGACACCGATCCGCTCAGCACACCCTCGATCGATTGCGCCAGCTCACGCTTCGACGTCGACTTGGGCAGATAGCCGGCGGCGCCCAGCGCCAACGCCTCGCGGACGACGTGCTGATCCTCCTCGCTCGACACGATAGCGACGGGCAGGCGCGGATAGGCCTCGCGCAAGCGCAGGAAGCCGGAGAAGCCGGTCGCATCCGGCAGCGAGAGGTCGAGCAGCGCGAGGTCGATGCCCTCCCCGGCCGACAGGATATGCAGGGCATCCCCGATCGACATCGCTTCGAAGATCCGCGCCTCCGGCAAGGCCAGCCGCACCGCATTGCCGAGCGCCTCGCGAAACAGCGGATGATCGTCGATGATCAGGAAGCTGGTCATGGGGCCTTCCCAACACTGCACCGCACCCGCATCGACCGCAGCAGCGGAAGCGGCACATCCATGCGATAGCCGTCCGGCGCCGGGATGATGCCGGACGGACGCTACCACATCCTCCCGATCGCGTTCGGTCAAGATCGTTCAGTCGTTCGATTCGGACTGGACCGTCAGCAGGAAGGAAAAGATGTGGTCGAACTGCTCGTCGGTGAAGACCTCTTTCCAGGCCGGCATGCCCTTGGTCGGCCGTCCCTCATGCACGGTCGTCCAGAACTTCTCGCGCATCTCGTCGCCGTAGCGGTGACGCAGCAGCCGCAGGTCGATCTTCCGCTCGCTCTGGATCGCGTCGGGGCCGTGGCAGTGCGCACAGGTTCCGTTGAAGATCTCCTTGCCCGAGCCGACGGCCTCGGCGGCCGGCGCGGCCGCGTCCCCCTTGGTCTCGGTCGCCACCACATTGGCGGTCTGCGTCACGCCGGGTCCGGTCCCGGTCGTCGTTCCCGCCGGCATCGCCTGGGTCGCACCGAAGCGCGCCGGCTGGCCGGTCGGCAGGCCATATTTCACCGCGAGCGCGCCGATCGTGCCCTGAAGCTGCGGCAGGACGGCATCGACGCGATCACGCAGCTCGGTGGACGTCTTCGCAAAGCCGATCGCCGCATCCCATGACAGGCCCTCACCCTCGGTGAGCTGGATCTGATAGCGATCGCCGTAGCTGGTCTTGTTCAGCCAGCCGGCGACCGGCCCCCAGATGAAGGCGACGTCGGCCTTGCCCTGATCGAGCGCCTGCATGCCTTGCTCGGGCGACAGCACCGTCACCTTCTGGATGTCGTCGCGGCTCGCGAGCAGATTCTGCGGCGTGCTGGCGAACTGCACGGCAACGCGCTTGCCCTTGAGGCCGTCGATGCCATCGAGCGCCTGCCCCTTGGCGGCCACGAGGGCATAGCCCTGCTTCGCGAACGCGTTGGAGAAGATCACGGCCGGTCCCATGAAATCCTCGGACCGCGGCAGCCCGATCATGGCGTCGCATTGCTTGCCGAGCAGGGTGACGCGCACGGTGCGCTTGCCGAAATAGGATTTGTACCAGTCATAGGCGATCGGCCGGCCGAGCGCCTGCGCCAGGGCCTGCCCGATCTCGACATAGAAGCCCGGTTGCGACGGACTATCGCTCGAGAATGGAAGATTGGTCGGATCGGCGCAGAGGCGGAGCGGCTGCGCCTCGTCTGCGCGCAGCGAGACCGGAACGATCAGCGCGGCACATGTGAGCAGGCCTGCGATGGCGCGATTTCGGCTCGCACCGATGCCAGAATGATTCGGACGCATCCTCGTCTCCCATAGCTTTGTTGAGCCGGAGCTCGTTGAGCCAAGCGCAGCGGCACCAGGCATCGGCCGATGCCGCAACCAAAGTCTGGAAAAAGCGCGCGCGTATCCCGCGGGGATACGCGCGCGAGTGGTCACTGGACGGAGAACACGAAGAGCGAACCGCCCTCGGGAGCTGCGGCCGTCATCTTCTTTCCTACCTCGCCCAGGAACGCAGGCAGCGCAGCCGTGCGGCCGACGACGATGGCGACATATTGCTTGCCGTCGACCTGGTAGGTCACCGGACCTGCGCCGATGCCGGAGCCGAGATTCCTGCTCCACAACACCTTGCCGGACTTCGCATCGATGGCGCGGAAATCGCCATGGATGTTGCCGGCAAACACGAGGCCACCGCCGGTGGTCAGCGTGCCGCCGTTGAACGGCAGGTCTTCCTTGATCGACCAGACCTTCTTCTGCGCGACCGGATCCCAGGCCACGAGCTCGCCGAGGAAACCGCCGGGGCCTTCCTTGGTCGGGAATTCGGCGCCGAGATAGAACACACCGCGCTTGTAGGCGACGTCGGAGACCGACCAGTCCATGCAGACATTGTTGGACGGGATGTAGACGAGGCCGGTCTGCGGGTTGAACGACATCGGCTGCCAGTTCTTGCCGCCGATCAGGTTCGGGCAGATGTCCTTGGCGGGATGGTTCGGCCCGGGACGCTTGTCGGGATCCTCGACCGCGCGCATCGTGGCGATGTCCCACTTCTTGGCCCAGTTGGAGAACACGTATTTCTCCGCCGAAAGCACCTTGCCGGTCTCGCGATTGGCGACGAAGAAGTAGCCGTTGCGATCCGCCTTCATCAGCGCCGGCACGGTGCTGCCGCCGATCTTCAGATCCGCGAGCACGGCTTCGTTGACGCCGTCATAGTCCCAGGCATCGGCCGGCGTGGTCTGGATGTGCCACTTGATCTTGCCGGTGTTGGGATCGAACGCCACCGTCGAGGCGGTGTAGAGGTTGGTCAGCTTGCCGAAATTGCCGTCGCCGGTCGAGCGTACCGCCGTGTTCCAGGGACCGGGATTGCTGGTACCCCAATAGACCGTGTCGGTCTTCGGATCGTAGGAGCCGACCAGCCAGGCCGCACCGCCGCCATGCTGGGCGGAGTCGCCCTTCCAGGTGTCGCCGCCGGGCTCATCCGGCGACGGAACGGTGTAGGTCTGCCACAGCTGCTTGCCGGTGTTGATGTCGAAGGCCTGGAGCGAGCCGCGCACGCCGTACTCGCCGCCGCCGAAACCGGTGATGACCTTGTCGCGCACGACGAGCGGCGGCGAGGTGATGACCGAACCCTGCTTGTAATCGACCACCTTCGCCGTCCAGAGCGCCTTGCCGGTCGCGGCATCGAGCGCCGTCAGCTTGCCGTCGAGGCGGCCGACGAAGATCTTGCCGTCGGCATAGGAGACGCCGCGATTGTTCACGTCGCAGCAGGCGTATTGCAGCACGTCCTCGGGAATATCGGGTTCGTAGGTCCATTTGCGCACGCCGGTGGCGGCATCGAGCGCGTAGACGTATTTCGGGCCCCAGGAGCTCGAAACGTAGAGCGTGTTACCGACGACGATCGGCGAGGATTCGTTCGAACGGAGCGAGGCGAGCGAGAACGAATAAGCGAGCGTCAGCTTGCCGGCGTTCTCGGTGTTGATCTGCTTCAGCGGGCTGAAGCGCGTGTTGCCGTAGTCGTGGCCGGCAACGGCCCACTGGCTCGAGTCGGATTGCGCCTTGAGCAGGGAGTCGTTGGCGCGAACGCCCGACGTAGCGGTAGCCAGCATCGCAACCATCGAGATGCCAGCCAAGAAGCCCTTCGTTCCAAAGGTCATGTATTCCCTCCACGATGTTGTTGTGCACGCCATGTTAGGCGCCTGAGCGCGCCGCGCCCGTGATGCGCAGTTCGTCTGCGAGCCATCGTTCGAAATTACAGCATCGCCTTGTCGCGCTTAGTATAGGCGGAAGGTAGTAGTGCAAATCATTGGCGGCTTTTGCCGCTCATCTCGTTGTCCGGGCTTGCGTCTTGCCCTTATTTTACAGCTCGAAAAGCGCCATCGGATTTGGGCAGCATCGCGCCGTAATCCGCTTCGTCCGCCCAATCAGCGCAGTAGGTTGGGCAAAGCAAAGCGTGCCCACCTCTTCTCTCGCAATCGTGGATTGGTTAAGTGGTGGGCACGGCGCAAGAGCGCCTTTGCCCACCCTACAAGTTCGCGTCAGGCGCCGAGGACGACGCGCTGATCACGATGATGGCGCTACCACAGCCGCGAAGCTTTCGAAGAAATTCGCGGCAAGCTTTCGCGACGTCGAGTCGATCAGCCGCGAGCCGAGCTGTGCGAGCTTGCCGCCGATCTGCGCGTCGGCCTCGTAGTGCAGGACGGTGACGCCAGGCGATTCTTCTTCCAGCCTGACCTTCGCGCCGCCCTTGGCAAAGCCGGCGACGCCGCCGGCGCCTTCGCCGACGATGCGGTAGCCGTTGGGCGCATCGATATCGGTCAGCGTCACCTTGCCGCTGAACGTCGCCTTCACCGGGCCGACCTTCAGCACCACGGTCGCAATCATCTCCGTCGGCGATGCCATCTCGAGCGATTGGCAGCCGGGAATGCAGCGCCTGAGAATATCGGGATCGTTGAGCGCGGCCCACACATTGGCTTTCGACGCTGGGATACGCTGACTGTCGTTCATCTGCATCGCTTCCACCCCTTTTGACCGTTGCTTGTATGGCACGACTAGGGCGGCGCCCGGCTGCGATCAATCGCCAGGAAGTACTAGGGGTGCTTTTTCTGGCGTCTCATTCACTCAATCCACTCTGCGGCCCGATGGATTCCGGGCTCCCTCGCTCCGCTCGGGCCCCGGAGTGACGGAATGGACTGTCCGGCGAGGAACGCCAAGGTCAACATCAATAGAATCAATGAGTTAGCCTGCCGCCGTCTACTACCAAGATCGCGATTACAACGGCGTGGGCGCGTGCTCCTATTCGCAACAACGAACACGACATCAAAGGGAGAAACGACGCGCCAAGGGCGCCGACATCCAGGGCCAGCGCCTCGCGCCGGCGGCTGAACCCAGCCGCCATCGACGAAGCGGAGATCGTTTTCGAAAGCTCCCTGCAAGGTCGCGCCACGCACTGGCGGCGGCACGGAACATCGTGGCCGAATCGCTGACCTGCGACAACCGCCATGATGACCTTTCCATGACGCGCAGTCCCCAAAATCCCAGTTGCAAAGTTCCGTTCGCGCTGTCTCTAATTGGAATAACTACAAACATTCGGGAGGACTTCACCGTGTCTACAGTCAAACTGACAGTGAACGGCAAGGCCGTTGCTGTCGACGTCGAGGATCGCACGCTGCTGGTCCATCTCCTGCGCGATCACCTCAACCTCACCGGCACCCATGTCGGCTGCGACACCAGCCAGTGCGGTGCCTGCGTCGTGCACATGGACGGCCGCGCGGTGAAATCCTGCACCATGCTGGCGGGACAGGCCGACGGCGCCAGCGTCACCACCATCGAAGGCATCGCCAAGGGCGACGAGCTGCATCCGATGCAGGCCGCCTTCCGCGACAATCACGGCCTGCAGTGCGGCTATTGCACGCCGGGCATGATCATGTCGGCGATCGACATCGTGCACCGCCATGGTGGCGAGCTCGACGAGGCCACCGTCCGCCAGGAGCTCGAAGGCAATATCTGCCGCTGCACCGGCTACCACAACATCGTCAAGGCCGTGCTGGATGCAGCCGGACGCATGAAGGTTGCGCAGGCGGCCGAGTAAGGCCGCCCGCCTCGAACAAAGACCACCACTTGCTGCTTTCGATGGAAAGCGCAGTCAAAATAATTCCGGTCGGGAGGACCAGACATGGGTGTTGAAGGCATCGGCGCGCGAGTCGTGCGCAAGGAAGACAAGCGTTTCATTACCGGCAAGGGCCGCTACGTCGACGACATCAAATTGGTGGGCATGACCCATGCCCATTTCATCAGAAGCCCGCACGCGCACGCCAAGGTCAAGAAGATCGACTCTTCCGCCGCGCTGAAGATGCCGGGCGTGGTCGCGGTGCTCACGGGGCAGCAGATCGTCGACGACAAGGTCGGCAACCTGATTTGCGGCTGGGCCATCACCTCCAAGGACGGCAGCCCGATGAAGATGGGCGCATGGCCGGCGATGGCGCCGGAGACGGTGCGCTTCGTCGGTCAGGCCGTCGCGGTCGTGATCGCCGACAGCAAGAACCTGGCGCGCGACGCGGCGGAAGCTGTCGTCGTCGATTACGAGGAACTTCCCGCGGTCGCCGACGTCCACGCCGCGATCAAGGCCGGCGCGCCGCAGCTTCATCCCGAGGCTCCCGGCAACCAGGTCTATGACTGGGTGATCGGCGACGAGGGCGCCACCGATGCGGCCTTCGCCAAGGCCGCCAATGTCGTGAAGCTCGACGTCACCAACAACCGCCTCGCGCCGAACGCGATGGAGCCGCGCGCGGCGATCGCCGATTACGACGCCGCGGAGGAGCATTTCACGCTCTACACGACGTCGCAGAACCCGCACGTCGCCCGCCTCGTGCTGTCGGCGTTCTACAACATCGCGCCCGAACACAAGCTGCGGGTGATCGCGCCCGACGTCGGCGGCGGCTTCGGCTCCAAGATCTTCATCTATCCGGAGGAGATGGTGGCGCTGTGGGCCTCGAAGAAGGTCGGCCGTCCCGTGAAATGGACCGGCGACCGCACCGAGGCCTTCCTCACCGACGCGCATGGCCGCGACCATGTGACCCATGCCGAGATGGCGTTCGATGCCAGCAACAAGATCACCGGCCTCAAGGTGAAGACCTACGCCAATTTCGGCGCCTACATGTCGCTGTTCTCCTCGTCGGTACCGACCTATCTCTACGCGACGCTGCTGTCGGGCCAGTACAACATCCCGGCGATCCATGCCGAGGTGATCGGGGTCTACACCAACACCACGCCGGTCGACGCCTATCGTGGCGCGGGCCGCCCCGAGGCGAGCTATTTGATCGAACGGCTGATGGAGACGGCGGCGCGGCAGTTGAAGGTCGATCCGGCCGCGCTGCGCCGGACCAACTTCATCACCCAGTTCCCGCACCAGACGCCCGTGATCATGGCCTATGACACCGGCGACTTTAACGCTTCGCTCGACGCCGCGATGAAGGCGATCGACTATGCCGGCTTCGCCGCGCGCAAGGCCAAGGCCAAGGCGGACGGCAAGCTGCGCGGCATCGGCGTGTCCTGCTACATCGAGGCCTGCGGCATCGCGCCGTCGAAGGCCGTCGGCAGCCTGGGGGCGGGCGTCGGCCTTTGGGAATCCGCCGAGGTGCGCGTCAACCCGGTCGGCACCATCGAGATCCTCACGGGCTCGCACAGCCACGGCCAGGGTCACGAGACGACGTTCTGCCAACTCGTCGCGGAGCGCCTGGGGGTTCCCATCAGCCAGGTCTCGATCGTTCATGGCGACACCGACAAGGTGCAGTTCGGCATGGGCACCTACGGCTCGCGCTCGGCGGCCGTCGGCCTCACCGCGATCCTGAAGGCCATGGAGAAGATGGAGTCCAAGGCCAAGAAGATCGCCGCGCACGCATTGGAAGCGTCGGAAGCCGACATCGTCATCGAGAACGGCGAGTTCAAGGTGACGGGCACCGACAAGGCGATCGCCTTCCCGATGGTCGCGCTCGCGGCCTACACCGCGCACAATCTGCCTGACGGGATGGAGCCCGGCCTGAAAGAAAGCGCCTTCTACGATCCGACCAACTTCACCTTCCCGGCCGGTACCTATATCTGCGAGCTTGAGGTCGATCCCGGCACCGGCAAGACCTCCTTCGTCAACTTCGTCGCGGCCGACGATTTCGGCCGGCTGATCAACCCGATGATCGTCGAGGGCCAGGTCCATGGCGGCTTGGTTCAAGGCATCGGACAGGCGCTGCTCGAGCACGCGATCTACGACGCCAACGGCCAGCCGGTCACGGCCTCGTTCATGGACTATGCCATGCCGCGCGCCGACGATGTGCCCTCGTTCAACCTCTCCCACACCACGACGCTGTGCCCGGGCAATCCGCTCGGCATCAAGGGTTGCGGTGAGGCCGGCGCGATCGGGGCGTCAGCGGCCGTGATCAACGCGATCACGGATGCGATCGGCAAGAACAATCTGGAAATGCCCGCAACCCCTGACCGGGTGTGGCGCACGATCCACGCGGCTTAACCGCCTCATCATCGTCATTCCGGGGCGACGCGAAGCGTCGAACCCGGAATCTGGAGCCACGAATTCAACCTCGAGATTCCGGGTCTGCGCCTGCGGCGCATCCCGGAATGACAGAGAAAAGATTTCAGGAGCAACCAAGATGTACCAGACAACCTATCATCGCGCCTCCTCGGTCGACGAAGCCGCCAGCCTGTTCGGCAAGAGCAGCGAGGCGAAATTCCTGTCCGGCGGCCAGACGCTGCTGCCGGTGATGAAGCAGCGCCTCGCCAGCCCGTCCGACGTGATCGACCTCGGCAAGATCAAGGACATGATCGGCATCGAGGCCGCCGGCGACACGCTGACCATCAAGGCCGCCACGCCGCATTACGACGTGGCGACCAGCGATGCCGCGAAGAAGGCGATCCCCGCGCTCGCCTATCTCGCGTCGCTGATCGGCGACCCCGCCGTGCGCTACCGCGGCACGATCGGCGGCTCGCTCGCCAACAACGACCCTGCCGCGGATTATCCGGCCGCGACGCTGGCGCTCGGTGCCACCGTGAAGACCAACAAGCGTTCGATCTCGGCGGAGGATTTCTTCAAGGGCCTGTTTACGACGGCGCTCGAGGACGGCGAGATCATCACCGCCGTGTCGTTCCCGGTTCCGGGGAAAGCGGGCTACGCGAAATTCCCGCATCCGGCCTCGCGCTTTGCGCTGACCGGCGTGTTCGTCGCGCAGACGAAGTCGGGCGATGTCCGCGTTGCCGCCACGGGCGCCTCGCAGAGCGGCGTGGTGCGCATTCCCGCCATCGAAGCCGCGCTCAAGGCCAACTGGTCGCCGTCGGCGATCGACAGCGTGACTATTTCGGCGAGCGGACTTCTGTCCGACATCCACGGCACGTCGGAGTATCGTGCGAACCTCATCAAGGTGATGGCGCAGCGTGCGGTGGCCGCCGCAGGCTGACGATCCCGCTCTAGCGACTGAACGCAAATTTTCCGCGGCGCGCAGAAATGCGCGCCGCTTTTATTATGCGCCCATGCATGAAAACCGCTTGCCTCGCTGGCGGGAAGGCGAGAAAAGTTAATCAGCCGATTAACTCGCCCCCAAGAGCAACGTGAGGCGTTTGCCGGACCACCGGCACTTGCCCGCGACCCGAGGAAACAACAACGTGCTCGACAAATCAGCCCCCACCTCGTCCGTCCGCGCCTCCGGCCCGCTCTCGGGCTTCCGCATCGTCGAATTCGCCGGCATCGGGCCCGGCCCGTTCGCCTGCATGATGCTGGCCGACATGGGCGCCGACGTCGTCACGCTCGACCGGGTCGGCGCCAAGAAGAGCATGAAGTCGGTGGCGGGCCGCGGCCGCAAGGTGATCGAGCTCGACCTCAAGGACAAGGCGGCGATCGCACAGGTGCTCGACCTGCTTGCGAGCGCCGATGCGCTGGTCGAAGGTTTTCGTCCCGGCGTGATGGAGCGGCTCGGACTGGGCCCCGAAATGGTGCTCGCGCGCAACCCAAAGCTCGTCTACGGCCGCATGACCGGCTGGGGCCAGGAAGGCCCGCTCGCGAATGCCGCCGGCCACGACATCAACTACATCTCCATCACCGGCGCGCTCGCCGCGATCGGCCCGAAGGAGGCGCCGGTGCCGCCGCTCAACCTGGTCGGCGATTTCGGCGGCGGTGCGCTCTACCTCGTCGTCGGCGTGCTCGCGGCCCTGCTCGAAGCATCGAGGTCCGGCAAGGGCCAGGTGGTCGATGCCGCGATGTGCGACGGCGCGGCATCGCTGATGTCGTTCTTCTTCGACATGACCACGATCGGCCGCTGGACCGAAGGGCGCAACCAGAACTTCCTCGACGGCGGCGCGCATTTCTACGGCGTCTACGAATGCGCCTGCGGCCATTTCGTCTCGATCGGCTCGATCGAGCCGCAGTTCTACGCGCTGCTGCGCCAGCACGCGGGCCTGACCGACGCCGATTTCGACGCGCAGATGGACCGCAAGGCCTGGCCGGCGCTGAAGGAAAAGCTGAAAGCCGTGTTCAAGAGCAAGACGCGCGAGGACTGGTGCAAGATCATGGAAGGCACCGACATCTGCTTCGCGCCGGTGCTGACCATGTCGGAGGCCACGCAACATCCGCACATGGTCGCCCGACAGGTGTTCGTCGAGCGCCACGGCGTGAAACAACCTGCGCCCGCACCAAGGTTCTCACGGACGCCATCAGCGGTGCGCGAGCCGGAGGGCGCGGAGATCGCGGCGGTGACGAAGGCGTGGCAGGCGGCGAAATAATCTCCGCCGTCGCAACACGCTCCGCTGTCGTCCCGGACAAGCGCAGCTCTCGACAACGCGTAGCGTTGCCTAGAGCGGAGCGCTGATCCGGGATCCATAACCACAGGCCGTTGTGGTTACGGGACTCGGAGTTACCGCTTTCGCGCCGCAACTCCTCCCTGCGGCTATGGGTCCCGGATCGGCGCTTGCGCTTGTCCGGGACGACACCTGTTATGAGGCGGCAAATGCAGGCAATAGCGACGAGCTACGCCGCATCATCCACCTTCAACACCCCACGCCGGATCTGGTCCTCCTCGATCGACTCGAACAGGGCCTTGAAGTTGCCCTCGCCAAAGCCGTCGTCGCCCTTGCGCTGGATGAACTCGAAGAAGATCGGGCCGATCGCGTTGGCCGAGAAGATCTGCAGCAGCACCTTGGTCTGGCCGCCGTCCACCACGCCTTCGCCGTCGATCAGGATGCCGTTCTTCTGAAGCCGTGCGATGTCCTCGCCATGCTTCGGCAGGCGCGCGTCGATCCGCTCGAAATAGGTCTCGGGCGGCGAGGGCATGAAGGGCAGGCCGGCTTCGCGCAGGCCTTCGATGGTCTGGTGGATGTCGCGGCAGCCGCAGGCGATGTGCTGGATGCCTTCGCCGCGATAGATCTTCAGATATTCCTCGATCTGGCCGGAATCGCCGGCGTCCTCGTTGATCGGAATCCGGATCTTGCCGTCGGGGCTGGTCAGCGCGCGCGAGAACAGGCCGGAGGCACGGCCCTCGATGTCGAAGAAGCGGATCTGGCGGAAGTTGAACAGCCTTTCGTAGAAGCCGGTCCAGACATCCATGCGGCCGCGATGGACGTTGTGGGTGAGGTGGTCGAGATAGAACAGGCCGGCACCGACCGGCTTGGGATCGCGCGCGCCCAGCCACTCGTACTCGGAATCATAGGCCGAGCCCTTGGCGCCGTAGCGATCGACGAAATAGAGCAGGCTGCCGCCGATGCCCTTGATCGCGGGCACGTCGAGCGCCTTCTGCGCGGATGACACGTTGGCGGGCTCGGCGCCGAGCGCAATCGCGCGGTCGTAGGCCGCCTTCGCATCGACGACGCGAAACGCCATCGACGGCGCACAGGGACCGTGCGCGGCAACGAAATCGTAGCCGTGGGTGCCGGGCTCCTCGTTGACGAGATAGTTGATGTCGCCCTGGCGATAGACCGTGATCGCCTTGGTCTTGTGGCGCGCGACGGGCACATAGCCCATCAGCTTGAACAGCGCGTGCAGCTGTTCCGGATTGGGATGCGCATATTCGACGAACTCGAAGCCGTCGGTGCCCATCGGATTGTCGGCGCTGATCGTGGCCGGCGGTGCATCGTGCGGAAACGGACCCATGCTGCTCTCCCAAATGGCTGCTGGCAGGAACTATCCTTCATGGGACGCGCAAGGGGCGTGCAAACGGGACGACATTTGACTATCATATGCACGATCCGTGCATCAAATGGACAAAGCCCGCATGATTTCGGTGGACGCCTTCGACCTCAGGATTCTCGGCGCGCTCCAGGACGACGGCCGCCTCACCAACCAGGAGCTTGCGGAGCTCGCAGGTCTCTCGGCCTCGCAATGCTCGCGGCGGCGGATGCGGCTGGAGGAGGAGAAGGTGATCGCGGGCTATCACGCCGATCTCTCCAGCGAGGCGCTCGGCTTCGGCGTGATCGCCTTCATCCAGGTGGGGCTCGCGACCCACTCGCCGGACAATTCCAAGCGCTTCCGCGCGCTGGTGAACCGCATCGACGAGATCCAGGAGGCCTACTCGCTGACGGGCGATGCCGATTACGTGCTGAAAGCCGTGCTGCGCGACCTGAAGGGCCTCTCCAACCTCGTCAACGACGTGTTGATGCCGCACCAGAGCGTGGCGCATGTGCGCTCCTCGATCGTGCTGGACCGGCTGAAGGAAAGCTCGAAGCTGCCGCTGAAGGAGCTGAAGGCTGGCTGAAATCGAGGGAACTACGGCATTCGCGCGTCACGCGCCGTCTGCGATGATCCGGCCGATCCGGAGATTCGACCATGGCCCTCCAGCTTCGACCGAACTGCGAATATTGCGACCGCGACCTGCCGCCTGACGCAACGGATGCGCGGATCTGCTCCTATGAATGCACGTTCTGTGCGGACTGCGTCGAGACCAAGCTCTCCAACGTCTGCCCGAATTGCGGCGGCGGCTTTGCGCCGCGCCCGATCCGCCCCACGCAGGAATGGCGGCCGGGCGTGTGCACGACCAGGCAGGCGCCGTCGGACAAGCGGGTGCATCTGAAATACAGCGTGGAGGATGTCGCGGCACATTGCGCGCGGATACGCGACGTGCCGCCGGAGAGGCGTTGAATTTCCAACTCGTCGTTCCGGGGCGCGCGAAGCGCGAACCCGGAACCTCGAGATTCCGGGTTCGATGCTTCGCATCGCCCCGGAATGACGACCATCTCACTCCGCCGGCAAAATCGTCCCCTCGACCTGGCCGAACCCGACGCGATAGCCGGCGCCCTGGCACCAGCCGCGCATGACGAGGCTGTCGCCGTCCTCCAGGAACGAGCGCTTGATGCCGCCGGGGAGTTCGACCGGCTCGGTGCCGTTCCAGCTGATCTCGAGCAGGCTGCCGCGCTGGTTCTTCTCCGGGCCGGAGATGGTGCCGCTCCCTAAGAGATCTCCGACATTCATGGCGCAGCCAGAGGAGGCGTGGTGCATGAGCTGCTGCACCGAGGACCAGTACATGTACTTGAAATTGGTGCGGCTGATGCTGGTGGGCGCGTTGGCGCCGCCGGGCCGCAGCGAGACGTCGAGCTCGATGCTGTAATTCTGCGGCTTGGCCTGCTTGAGATAATCGAGCGGCACCGGCTCCTGCTCCGGCCCCTTCAGCCGGAACGGCTCCAGCGCCTCGCGCGTCACCACCCACGGGCTGATCGAGGTCGCAAACGCCTTTGCCAGGAACGGACCGAGCGGCACGTACTCCCATTGCTGGATGTCGCGCGCGCTCCAGTCGTTGAGCAGCACGAAGCCGAAGATCATCTCTTCGGCCTGTTGCTCGGTGAGCATGCCGCCCATGGCTGAGGGCTGGCCGACCACCACGCCCATCTCCAACTCGAAATCGAGCCGCTTGCAGGGACCAAAGCTCGGCACGTCGACATTCGGCGGCTTCAACTGCCCGCGCGGGCGCTTCACGTTGGTACCTGACACCACGACCGTGGACGCGCGGCCGTTATAGGCGATCGGCATATGCAGCCAGTTCGGCTGCAACGCATTGTCCTTGCCGCGGAACATCACGCCGACATTGGTGGCGTGCTCCCTGGACGAATAGAAATCGGTGTAGCCGGAGACCGCGAACGGCATGTGCAGCTTGGCGTCGCGCATCGGCACCAGGGCCTGCTTGCGCAGCTCCTCATTGTCGCGCAGCTCCGGATGATCCGCGCGCAGGAGCTCGCTGATCCGCGCCCGCGTCCTTGCCCAGACCTTCGGCCCCAGCGCCATGAACGGATTGAGCGAGGCGCCCGAGAACACGCCGAGCGCGCCGACATCGAGACGCGAGTCCTGCTCGAGCTCCCAGAGATCGAGCACGTAATTGCCGATCGCGACGCCAACCCGCGGCGTCGGGCTGGCCGCGGTCGAGAACACGCCATAGGGCAGGTTCTGGATCGGGAAGTCGGAGGCCGGATCGACGTCGATGAAGGAGCGGAGGCTGGGATCGTTGGGGTGGGGCATTGGTTTCCTGCCGGATGTTCTGAAACGGTTTCTCCGCCGTCATTCCGGAGCGCGAGCCCGGAATCCATAACCACGATCGTGAGTATGGATTCCGGGCCTGCGCCTCTGGCGCATCCCGGAATGACGAAGTCACTACGGCCTGTTCGGATCGAACCGCTTCTCCAGGCCCTTCCAGCAATCGGCGTAATCGTCCTGGAGCGTGGACGCGTTCGCGGCATGCGCGGTGACGCGCTGCGGGTAGCGGGTCTCGAACATGAAGGCCATGGTGCCGGTCAGCTTCACCGGCTTCAATTCGCCGTTGCTGGCGTGCTCGAAGGCATCACGATCCGGGCCGTGCGGCAGCATGCAATTGTGCAGGCTCATGCCGCCGGGGACGAAGCCCTGCGGCTTGGCGTCGTAGACGCCGTAGATCAGGCCCATGAACTCGCTCATGATGTTCATGTGGTACCACGGCGGCCGGAAGGTGTTGTCGGCGACCATCCAGCGCTCCGGGAAGATCACGAAATCGATGTTCGCGGTGCCCGCGGTCTCCGACGGCGAGGTCAGCACGGTGAAGATCGACGGATCGGGATGGTCGAAGCCGATCGCGCCGACCGGAGAGAAGGTGCGCAGATCGTATTTATAGGGCGCGTAATTGCCGTGCCAGGCGACGACGTCGATCGGCGAATGCGGCAAGGTGGTCTTGAACAGCGACCCGCCCCATTTCACGAACAACTCGGTCGGCGTGTCCTTGTCCTCGTAGTTCGCGACCGGCGTCAGGAAGTCGCGCGCATTGGCGAGGCAGTTGGCGCCGATCGGCCCGCGCTCCGGCAGCGTGAAGGCGCCGCCGTAGTTCTCGCAGAGATAACCGCGCGCCGGCCCGTTCGGAATCTCGACGCGGAATTTTACGCCGCGCGGGATCACCACGATCTCGCCGGGCTCGGCGTCGATGCGGCCGAACTCGGTGACGAGGCGCAGGTTCCCCTGCTGGAGCACGAACATCAGCTCGCCGTCGGCATTGTAGAAATGCTGGTCCACCATCGACTTGGTGATGAGATAGACATGCGCGGCCATGCCGGCCTGCGTATTGACGTCGCCGGCCGTCGTCATGGTCTGCACGCCCTGAACGAAGGTCACCTCCTCCTTCGGCACCGGCGTCGGGTCCCAGCGCATCTGGGCGATGGGCAGATCGTATTCATGGCACGGCGCCGAGCGCCACAGGCCCGCATCGGCCTTCTCGAAGCGCCCCGAATGCTTCACCGAGGGACGGATGCGGTAGAGCCAGGAGCGCTCATTGGTGCCGCGCGGCGCGGTGAAGGGCGAACCCGAGAGCTGCTCGGCATAGAGCCCGTAGGCGCAGCGCTGCGGCGAGTTGCGCCCGATCGGCAGCGCGCCAGGCAGGGCTTCCGTCTCAAAGCTGTTCCCGAAGCCGGACATGTAGCCCGGCGTGACCTGGGCCGAGCTTCGGATGATCTGATCGGGCGAGGTATTGATGTTCATGACTATCCTCCTCCTTGCAAGGCAGCCCACATCTCCTGATCGCGCTTGTCGGTCCAGATCACGGGATCGTCGATCCCCGACGCTTCGTCATAGGCGCGCGACACGTTGAACGGCAGGCAGTGCTCGTAGATGGCGAAGCTGTGGAATTTCGGATCCATCACCTCGCGCGTCGCCGCCATCGATTCCTTCAGCGTGCGTCCTTTGGCGACCGAGATTTCGGCGGCGCCATAGAGCGAGGTGACGAAGTCGCGCGTCATCGCGATGGCCTCGCGCACGGTGGCTGCGCCCTTCAGCGCATCGCCGCGGCCCGGCGCAATCGCCTTGGGATTGAAGTTGCGGATCTCGTTCAGCGTCAGCGGCCATTCGCGCAAATGCGCATCGCCGCAATAGCAGGCCGAGTGATATTCGATGAGGTCGCCGGAGAACATCACTTCGGCATCCGGCACCCAGGCGACGATGTCGCCCGAGGTGTGGCCGGCACCGAGCTGCATCAAGCGCACCTCGCGCTTGCCGAGATAGATCGACATCTCGCCTTCGAAGGTCAGCGTCGGCCAGGTCAGGCCGGGAATGCTTTGCGCGTCCTGGAACAGGCGCGGGAAGCGGCCGTATTCGGAATCCCAATCCTGCTTGCCGCGCTCCTCGATGAGACGATAGGTCTCCTGCGAGGCGACGATACCTTGCGCCTTGTAGGCGGAGGCCCCCAGCACGCGCACGGCGTGATAGTGCGACAGCACGACATATTTGATCGGCTTGTCGGTGACGGTACGGACGCGCTCGATCACCTTGTTCGCCATCGCGGGCGTTGCCTGCGCGTCGAACACGAGGCAGCCGTCGTCGCCGACGATCACGGCCGTGTTCGGATCGCCCTCCGCGGTAAAAGCATAGAGATCGGCGCCGATCTCGGAGAAGGTGATCTTCTTCTCGGCGAGATCGCCGGTGGACGCGAAGTTCTTCGCCATCAATTCATCCTTAGGTCACAGGGTTATTGTTGTTGCTGTTGTTGCTGTTGTTGCTGCTGCTGGCCGTCGATCATGCGGCGCTTGGCGAGCCCGATCGCTTCCCGCAGCACATCGATGTCGCCGATATGGTTGGCGAGGATCAGCACCAATGCCGCGTCGAAATCGGCGCTCTGCTCCTCCGTGAGGCCGCGATGCGCCTCGACGATGGCGCGAAAGGCGTCGTCCGGGCGTGCGAAGTTGGAACTGGTGGACAGCGGCATACCAAACCTCAATTCAAGCCTTCGGCGCGCGACAGCGCCGCAGCAATGGTCTCGCGCGTCGGATGACGGAACCGCGCAGCAACGTAACCATCGGGCCTGAGCAGATAGGCAGCACCCGCGTCGGCGTCGTAGCGCCTTGCGACGAGGCCCGAGGGATCGGCAAGGCCGCCCTCGCCGCCGATGCGGATATCCTTCACGCCTTCGGGCACGCCGAGCTCCGTGCCATTGCTGAACGACAGCAAGGTGAAGTCTGTTCCGCCCTTGCGGAATACATCCGTCAGATAGGCCTGCTCACCCGCGCTTGAGGCAACCGGCGCATCCAACATGGAACAGCCGGGCCGCGGGCCAGCGCCCCACATATCCGCATCGGGCGACGACAGCGACGTATCATAGCTGCACGGCACCGAGAGCCGGCCGCCATTGACCATGCGCTTGCCGAATTCGGTCTCCTTGGCGAGCGACAGCACCGCCTTGCGCAGCCGCGCCTCCTGGTGCGAGTTCGGCGCCATGAAATCGGTCGAGCGGGTGGATTCGCGGATGTTCTCATCCGCCGCCATGCTGCGCTCGGCGTGGTAGCTCTCCAGCAGGCTCGCGGGCGAGGTGCCGCGCAGGACGCGGTCGAGCTTCCAGGACAGGTTTTCCGCGTCCTCGAGTCCCGAATTGGCGCCGCGCGCACCGAAGGGCGAGACCTGATGCGCGGAGTCGCCGGCGAAGATCACGCGGCCATGGATGAAGCGGTCCATGCGCCGGCACTGGAATTTGTAGAGCGAGATCCACTCGAACTCGAACTTGTCGTGGCCCAGCATGCGCGCGATCCGCGGCCGCACGTTTTCCGGCTTCTTCTCGACGACCGGATCGGCGTAGCGATTGAGCTGGAGATCGATGCGCCAGACATCGTCGGGCTGCCGGTGCAGCAGCGCCGAGCGTCCCGCATGGAACGGCGGATCGAACCAGAACCAGCGCTCGGTCGGGAATTCCGCCGTCATCTTGACGTCGGCGATCAGGAACTGGTCCTCGAACACCTGGCCGGCGAACTCGGCGCCAACCATCTGCCGCAGCGACGACCGCGCGCCGTCGCAGGCGACGACATATTGCGCGTGCAGGCGGTAGGCGCCCTCCGGCGTCTCGATCGTCAGCGCGACGGAATCGTTGCGCTGCTCCAGCGCGGTCACCTTGTTGCGCCAGCGCAGGTCGACCTCAGGCAGATCGCTGATGCGATCGACCAGATAGGCCTCGGCGTAATATTGCTGGAGATTGATGAAGGCCGGCCGCTTGTGACCGTCTTCCGGCAGCAGGTTGAACTGGTAGAGCTGGGACTCGCCGTGGAAGATGCGACCGACGCTCCACACCACGCCCTTCCCGACCATGCGGTCGCCGACGCCAAGCCGGTCCCAGTACTCCAGCGAGCGCTTCGAGAAGCAGATCGCGCGCGAGCCTTCGCCGATGCGGTCGGCATCATCCAGAAGGACGACGCTCTGGCCGCGCTGCGCGAGGTCGATCGCCAGCGACAGTCCGACCGGGCCCGCGCCGACAACCACAACCGGATGCTCGGCCGGGCTTTGCCCGGGACGGTCCTGATCGGGGTGGCGGCGATAGCCGAATTGGGTCTTGGTCTGATGCACATTGACCTGCGCCATGCGCTAACCTCGGCTCTGGTCAGAAGAGGGCTGATCTGCTAGATAGTCTCACGTGCAACTATTTTGGACCGGAGCCGGCCGGCCGTCAACTGGAATTCGGAGCGCAAGCCTTGGCGAGGACATCCAGCGATGCGGCGCTGCAGAGACAAGAGGCGGGCGAGGCGTCGCCGCGGCAAAAAACGCGGCTCGATCTGTTCAAGTTCGTGCCGTTCCGCCTCAACCGGCTTGCCGCGGAGGTGAGTTCCGCGCTCGCGGTCGAATATCAGGAGCGTCACGGCCTCGACATTCCGGCCTGGCGCGTGATCGCGACGCTCGGTTTCCGCAACGATGCCTGTAGCGCGCAGTACATCTCGCAATGCACCCGCACGCACAAATCCACCATCAGCCGCGCCGTCACCATGCTGTTGCATGAAGGGCTGATCGAGCGGGTCGAGAACGAGGCCGACCGCCGCGAATTCCGCCTGCAACTGACCAAGAAAGGCCGCGCGCTCTACGAGGAGCTGTTCCCGCAATTGCTGCGGCGGGAGGACGAGATCCTCGCCTGCCTCTCGGCGCAGGAGCGCAAGCAGCTCTCGGCTCTGCTCGGCAAGATCGAGCAGAGTCTCGACCTGATCCAGACCAGCGAAGAGGCGGATGCCAAGCAGGCGTATTAGGGTGCGGAATAGACGCTCCAGCATGTAGTTGCTGAGCCGTCTTTGTCGCGACTTTCCGCTCGGCCGACGGCGGCCCGATGCCGAAGCGACGACGCGGTCAAGACAACTGCGCTTGGCGGCGTCGGCACATTGCGGCCGGTCAGGGCCGCCGCGCGGCCGATGCGGCTCACAGAACCTCAATACTCTAACGCTACGCCCGCAACTCTCAGCGGAGTCTCAGAGATCGATGCCGACCGCGATGTTACGGCCCTTCAATTCGGCAAAGGTTAGTGTGTGCGCGTACAGCTTTGTGAATGCTTCATCCTTTGCCAATGCCTCCTGCACCTTTCCGTACACTTCCCAACTGGAATAGCGCGTAGCGATAAGAAACTCCCCAGCCCACATACCAGTGTGAAATCGGGAAAGTCGAAGAAATTCAGCGCCGTGCTTTTCGAAGATTGCCTTCGCCTGCTTGGCGGTCTTGATCATTTCCTCAGGTTTGTCGCTCTTGAAGCGTGTGAATTGTACAATAGCCATGACCTAGTCCCTCCATTGACCCTCCCATGGGTAAGTCTAGGAGTGGCCGCGGAGGTTCACAGGAAGCCCCTATGATGCGAGGTCCGGGTGTTGGGCAAAAACGCCGGTCGAGAGCCGTGCGGCCAAAGACCGGTCTAGGGTGCAGCGAACCCATGCGGCTTCCCGAACCTCTTCGCGTCGGGCCACAAGGAGCTGTCTCCGCATTTCAGAGAGACGCGCACGACAAAATTCGCGGTACAGAAAATCGAATATCGAGGGCATGGTCAAACCCCCTTGTTTGATCTTCGCTATGCACGTCCCACTTGCACTAGCTCTTGGTGTGCAACAGGCGAACTAGAACACACGAGGCTACCAAACTTTGTCGGATACTTCGCGACGTTCGGCCTCACCCCAATTTGTGAACCTCCCTTAGCCGAAAGATACCTACTCACAAGCGGTTACAGTTCGCCCGGAGGCACCATGGGGCGGCACTGCACAGCGTTGATCAAACGCGGGATTTCGCAAATCGCCATGAGCGCGGCTATCGCGATGGTGATGTCGCCGGCGCCGGGGCGCGATCTCGACGGACGCTACAGGAATTCACCACTTCTCGAATGGTTTGAGAGTTTGGCAAGCGGCAAAGGCCTCTGCTGTTCGCACGCCGACGGTCATGCCGTCGAAGACGTAGACTGGGAAGCCAGAGACGGCCACTACCGTGTGCGACTGCCGAAAACCGCCGACTCCAAACTGATGATCTGGGTCGATGTGCCTGACGATGCCATAATCACCGTACCGAACAAAGTCGGACGCACGATGGTCTGGCCGATCTACAACGACCTCTATCCGGAGATATCGATCCGGTGCTTCATGCCAGGGAGCATGACCTAGATTGGCGGGCGCTTGTAAGGGATTGACCTATGACCAGCGGCTATTTTGAAGACACCGAAATTGGCGATAGCCGGCAAGGCCGGCCCCTATTTTGTCTCCAAGGACGAAATTATTCAGTTCGCCAAGCAATATGACGCACGGCCCTTCCACATCGATGAGGAAGCTGCTGCGCACTCAGTTTTTGCGGGACTGACGGCATCCGGTGCCCACACGTTCGCGATCTTCATCTCGCTAACGAGCAAACTACAGCCTCCGCTCCGTGTCCTTGCCGGGCTCGGCTGGGATGAGGTGAGGCTGCCGAACGCGGTACCCCCGGAGACCACCTCGATCTTGAATCGATTGTTCTGGAGAAGCGCGAGTCGAGGTCGAGCTCCGATAGGGGAATCCTTCGCAACCAAATCCACTTGCGCAACCAAAGACGCGAGACGGTGTTGCAGTGCATCGGCAATGTTCTCGTTGCGAGGCGACCGGATGCGAAAGCATCGATGTAAGCCATTCAACAAGCTGCCGTCGGTTGGTTTCGCTCTGATGTCTCTTGTGCGTCACAAGGCGACATTCCGGGTTCGGGGGGTGTCCGCTTTACCCTAGAAAGCAAACATCCCGGATTTACGAAGTACACGCCCTTGCATTCCTGATGATTCGTTGACCGTCATGGTGAGGAGGCGCGCAAGCGCGCCGTCCAAAACTCAATCGTCGTCCCGGACAAGCAGTGCTCTAGACAACGCGAAGCGTTGTCTAGAGCGAAGCGCAGATCCGGGATCCATAACCACAGGGAGATCTTTGGCGAAGACTCGGAGTTGCCAGCTCGCGCGGCGACTCCTCCCTGGGGTTATGGGTCCCGGATCTACGCGCGCTTTTGGCGCGCTTGTCCGGGACGACGAGCGTGGGGCAGGTCTCAACCGCTATTTCGCAAACGACCGCGACGGCGGCAAATGCAGCGCCCAGGCGTCGACCTTGTCGCTGGCGCGCGGATAGATCTCCGTCACGATCGGATCGTGGCCGGGAATGAACCTGTCGGGGTGGCCGGCGAGACGCTCGATCGTCTCCCAGCCCTGTGCCATGTCGCCGACATTGTAGACGATCGGAAACGGGCTGCGGCGCTGCAGGTTGGCGTAGTAATGCGCGGCGTCGGACGCCAGCACCACCGGCCCGCGCGCGGTCTCGACCTTGACCACCTGCAAGCCGTCCGAATGGCCGCCGACACGGTGCACGGTGATTCCGGGCGCGACCTCGCCGTCGCCCGAATAGAAATTGACGCGCTCGCCATAGACATGGCGCACCATCTGCGTGACGTGCTCGACCGAGAACGGATGTCGCAGCAGTCCGTTGCACATGCAGCGGCCGGTCGCGTAGGCCATCTCGCGCTCCTGGAGATGGAAGCGCGCGTTCGCAAAACGATCGAGATTGCCGGCATGGTCGTAATGCAAATGCGTCACGATGATGTCGCGAATCGCCGACGCCTTGACGCCAAAGCGCTCCAGCGCATCGACCGGATTGAGCGTCAGCTTGCGCGCGCGTGCGCTCGCCTCCTCGGCATTGAAGCCGGTATCGACCAGGATGTCGCGGCCGCCGCCGCGGATCAGCCAGACGAAGTAGTCGAGATCCTGCGCCGCGCTGTCATGCGGATCCGGCGCCAGGAAGTTCATGCTGGGAGTGCGCGGCGACATGGTCGCATAGCGCAGTGCGTAGATTTCGTAGGCGTTTCCCATGATTTTTCTTTTGGTTTTGCTTCTTGTGTGGACCTTCGGGG
Organism: Bradyrhizobium diazoefficiens USDA 110; assembly: GCF_000011365.1. Taxonomy (GTDB): domain Bacteria; phylum Pseudomonadota; class Alphaproteobacteria; order Rhizobiales; family Xanthobacteraceae; genus Bradyrhizobium; species Bradyrhizobium diazoefficiens. The sequence continues at coordinate 369,482 of NC_004463.1, forward strand.
AGGTACGAGCGCACCAAGCCATTGTCCGCCGGAAAGGTCAAACGCCACGCGTGATGCGTGGAGGGCCCCTCCAATGTGAGACCAATCACATTTTCGGCGCCACGACTCCCCTAATAAAGAACTCCCCTAACAGGGGTGCCCTGAGATGGCCGCTGCAATGCCCAACCGGATCGTGTCGAGCACAACCAAGATGGCTGGTTTATTCCCCTCGCGGCGCGCCCATGCGTTGCGGTCAATCGTCGCGATAATGCCGAATCTCCAAGCGGTTGACGCCCCCTCTCCCCGGTTTGATAATGCACATTGCGTAAGTTAAGGTCGCCGCGGCGCAAGCTGGGAACGGCGCCTTTTTGGCTGGACCGCGCTGATTATGAAAATTCGCTTCCTTTTCCTTCTTCCCTTGCTCGTTTCGCTCGTCCCGACCGCTCCATCGCTTGCGGCCGGCGACCGTTATGCGCTGGTCATCGGCAACGCCAAATATCCGGATGCAGACGCCCCGCTGAAGGAACCGCTCAACGACGCACGTGACGTCGCCGACGAGCTCAAGCGCGACGGCTTTTCGGTCGAAATCGGCGAGAACCTGACCGGCGACGGCATGCGCCGCGCCTTCGACAAGCTCTACGGCAAGATCAAGCCGGGCTCGGTTGCGCTGGTGTTCTTCAGCGGTTTCGGCATCCAGTCGGCGCGCCAGAGCTACATGCTGCCGATCGACGCGCAAATCTGGACCGAATCCGACGTGCGCCGCGACGGTTTCAGCCTGGAAGCCGTCCTCGGCGAGCTCAACACCCGCGGCGCCGGCGTCAAGATCGCGCTGATCGATGCCTCGAGGCGTAACCCGTTCGAGCGCCGGTTCCGCAGCTTCTCGGCCGGCCTGACCCCGGTCATCGCGCCGAACGGGACGCTGGTGATGTATTCGGCGGCGCTGGCCTCGGTGGTGTCGGACGCCGGCGGCGAGCACAGCCTGTTCGTCCAGGAACTGCTGAAGGAAATCCGCGTCCCCGACCTGATGGCCGAGGAGACGCTGAACCGCACCAAGATGGGCGTCACCCGCGCCTCGCGCGGCGAGCAGGTGCCGTGGATATCCTCTTCATTGGCCGAAGATTTCTCGTTCATTCCGGGAGCCGGCGGATCGCGTCCGACAATGGCGCCGCCGCCCGCGCCCCCCGCGCCGCCACCCGTCGTCGCCAACAACCCGCCGCCGGCACCACCGGTGCCACCATCACCGCCTCCGCCGCCGAAGCCGGCCGACACGGCGGCCGCACCAGCTCCCGCGCCCGTCCCGGCCCCATCACCGAAGCCGCAGGTCGAGGCCGCCTTACCCCCGCCGCCGCCGCCGGTGAAACCGGCCGATCCCGCTCCCGCGCCGAACGCGGACGCCGGGCCTAGCGCGGCCGCCCTCGCGGAGGACCCCACCATCAAGGGGCCTGACGGCCAAGATCGCGGCCAATCCTGACGACGTGAACGCGCTGTACCGCCGCGGCCAGGTCTATGCCAGCAAGGGCGCCTACAACCTCGCCATCAAGGATTTCGACGACACGCTCCGGATCAACTCGAAGGACGTCGAGGCGCTGAACAACCGCTGCTGGACCCGCACGGTGGTCGGCGATCTCCAGGGCGCCCTGAAGGATTGCAACGAAGCGCTGCGGCTGCGTCCGAACTTCGTCGATGCGCTGGACAGCCGGGGGCTCGTCAATCTGAAATCGGGAGCGGTGAAGAACGCGATCGCCGATTTCGATGCGGCCCTGAGGATCAATCCCCGCCTCACCTCCTCGCTGTACGGACGGGGCATTGCGAAGCAGCGCAACGGCTCCGCCCAGGAAGGGGCGCTGGACATTGCCAATGCCAAGGCGATGGATCCGAACATCGTTCAGGAATTCGCAAGCTACGGAGTCCGCTAGTATTTTTTTGAATTGAGGCGACCGACGCCTCGAACCCCCGGCGGCCCAGGCAAGACTAATGGGCGGATGCCGCAGGCGGCCTTTCCCGGGGGGCCTATTGCAGGAATTTTGGAACCACGCAGCTCGGCTGCGCAGGAGGGACTGGCAATGAGATCGGCTGCAAAAGGACTTACCGCAATCCTGTCCATCATGGCCATTGGCGCCGCGCTGTCGCTGCCGGCCTCACCCGCATTCGCCGGCGACGACGGCAACAGCAAGAACGTCACCGAGGACGAGATCGTCCGCGCGCTGGCGCCGCCGCAGAAGAAGCCGCTGACCCGCGGCCTCTCGATCGCGCCGCAGGCCGACCCCGCGCCGAGCGCGTCGGAGACCAAGCTGATCCAGTCCGTGCGCGGCCGCTCGACGCGCTCGCTGTCGTCGACCGAGCGCGAGGAAATCGCGTCAGTCGCCAAGGACAAGCCGAACATCGATCTCGAGATCACCTTCGACTACAACTCCGCCAACATCAGCACCAAGTCGCTGGCTTCGGTGCAGGCTCTCGGTCGCGCGCTGACCAGCCCCGACCTGAAGGGCTCGACCTTCGTGGTCGCCGGCCACACCGACGCCGCCGGTGGCGAGAGCTACAACCAGGACCTGTCTGAACGCCGCGCGGATGCGATCAAGCGCTACCTCGTCGAGAAGTACAGCATCTCCGCGACCGACCTCGTCACCGTCGGTTACGGCAAGAGCAAGCTGAAGGACCCGAGCCAGCCGATGGCCGAGGTCAACCGCCGCGTGCAGGTCGTCAACATGGAAAACAAGACCACCGCATCGAAGTGAGCACGACGCAATCCGTTGAAGTGACCGTGCCTGATGTGGTGTAAAGTCTCGCTTCCAAAGCGCGTCCCGCAGCCTTGCGGGACGCCGCTTTGTTTCAGGGTAACGCTCTCAGCAGGCCTCGTGCGGATGGCCGTGAGCCAGGCCAGGACAATCCGGCGATGAACGTCTCCGACTATCTCAAGCCTGCCGGAACCGTGGCGTTCATCGTCGCGCTCGGCATCGGCTATTATCTGTTCGAGCATCGGCGTCGCCCCGAGGCGAAGGAAACGCCGGGCGAGGCGCTCGTCATCGTGACGAAGTCGACCAATGCCTGCTTCTCCGACCTCGTCCGGGTGACCGGCTTTTTCGTGCCGCGCCGCGAGGCCGTGGTCGTCGCCGACCAGGAAGGCTCCCGGGTCACCGACCTCTTCGTCACCGAAGGCACCATGGTCACCGACAACCAGGAGCTGGCGCGCCTGACGGCGCCGCCGCAGATCCCGGGCCAGCCGCAGCGGTCCGGCGCGCAAGGCCCGATCTCGCTGAAGGCGCCGGCGCCGGGCCTCGTCACCGAAGTTCGCACCATCGTCGGCGCGCCGGCCTCGCCGCAGGCCGGCCCGATGTTCCGCATCGCCGTCAACAACGAGATCGAGCTCGACGCCCAGGTCCCGGCCGTGCACATGCCCAAGCTCAGCGCCGGCGCGACCGTGCGCATCAGCCGCGACGACGCGCCCGATCTGATCGGCCGGGTGCGGCTGGTTGCGCCCGAAATCGACCGCGCCACCCAGCTCGGCCGTGTCCGCATCAGCGTCACCAACAATCCCTCGCTGAAGGTCGGCGTGTTCGCCCGCGCCTCGATCGACGCCAAGCGAAGCTGCGGCGTCGCGGTGCCCAAGACCGCGATCGACCATCTCACCGTGCAGGTCGTCAAGGGCAACACGATCGAGACGCGCAAGGTGCGGGTCGGGCTGTCGTCCGACACCGCGACGGAAATCCTGGAAGGGCTCGACGTCGGCGAAATCGTCGTGGCCGACGCCGGCTCTTCACTGCATGACGGCGACCAGATCAAGACCATGTTCGCCGATGAACTCGATCGCACGCGGGTACGCTGATGGCTCTCAATATCTCGGCATGGTCGATCCGGAATCCGCTGCCGTCGGTCGTCTTTTCGATCATCCTGCTGATCCTCGGCTGGACCTCCTTCGCCAAGCTCGCGGTGACGCGGCTTCCCTCGGCCGACATTCCCGTGATCTCGGTCGCGGTGTCGCAGTTCGGTGCTGCGCCCGCCGAGCTCGAATCCCAGGTCACCAAGACCATTGAAGACGCGGTCTCCGGCGTCGAGGGTGTGCGGCACATCACCTCCTCGATCACCGACGGCTTGTCGCTGACCACCATCCAGTTCGCGCTGGAGACCAACACCGACCGCGCGCTCAACGACGTCAAGGACGCAGTGACGCGGGTGCGCTCCAACCTGCCGCAGAACGTCACCGAGCCCTTGATCCAGCGCGTCGACGTCATCGGCCTGCCGATCGTGACCTATGCCGCGATCTCGCCCGGCAAGACGCCGGAGCAGCTCTCCTATTTCGTCGACGACGTGGTCAAGCGCGCGCTCCAGGGCGTGCGCGGCGTCGCCCAGGTCGAGCGCATCGGCGGTGTCGAGCGCGAGATCCTGGTCTCGCTCGATCCCGACCGCCTTCAGGCGATGGGCCTGACCGCCGTCAATGTCAGCCAGAGCCTGCGCGGCACCAATGTCGACGTCGCCGGCGGCCGCGCCGAGATCGGCAAGAACGACCAGGCGATCCGCACCCTGGCCGGCGCCAAGACGCTGAGCGACCTCGCCGGCACCATGGTCCCGCTGTTCGGCGGCGGCGAGGTCCGGCTCGACGATCTCGGCACCGTCACCGACACCATCGCCGACCGCCGCACCTTCGCGCGCTTCAACGGCGAGCCGGTGGTCGCGCTCGGCATCAAGCGCTCCAAGGGCGCCAGCGACGTGAAGGTCGCCGACGCCGTGCAGAAGCGCATCGACGCGCTCAAGGCCGCCTATCCCGACGTCGACCTCAAGCTGATCGACACCTCGGTCGAATACACCAACGGCAATTACGAAGCGGCGATCTCGACCCTGTTCGAGGGCGCCATCCTCGCCGTCGTCATCGTGCTATTGTTCCTGCGCGATCTGCGCGCCACCATCATCGCCGCGATCTCGCTGCCGCTGTCGATCTTCCCGGCATTCTGGGCGATGGACCTCCTCGGCTTCTCGCTCAACCTCGTCAGCTTCCTCGCCATCACGCTGTCGACAGGTATTCTTGTCGACGACGCCATCGTCGAGATCGAGAACATCGTGCGGCACATGAACATGGGCAAATCGCCCTATCGTGCCGCGCTGGAAGCCGCCGACGAGATCGGCCTCGCGGTGATCGCGATCTCGCTCACCATCATCGCGATCTTTGCGCCGGCGAGCTTCATGTCGGGCATCGCCGGACAGTTCTTCAAGCAGTTCGGCATCACCGTCTCGGTGCAGGTGTTCTTCTCGCTGCTCGCGGCGCGCTTCGTCACGCCGGTGCTGGCCGCCTACTTCCTCAAGCATGGCCATCACGAGGAGCCGCCGCCCGGGCGCGTGCTGCGGTCCTATCACCGGATCGTGGCCTGGTCGGTGAAGCACTATTTCATCACGGTGCTGATCGGCTTCGGCATCTTCGCCGCCTCGATCTGGAGCATCACGCTGCTGCCGCAGGGCTTCCTGCCGGCGCAGGACAGCGCGCGCTCGCTGCTTGCCCTCGAGCTGCCGCCGGGCACCCAGCTCGCCTACACCGAAAAAGTCACCGAGGACATCGTCGCGCGACTGCGCAAGCGGCCCGAGGTGAAGAGCATCTTCGTCGACGGCGGGCGCGTTCCACCCGGCACCCAGGAAGTCCGGCGCGCCGCCCTCATCATCAACTATACGCCCAAGGGCGATCGCGACATCACCCAGCGCGAGCTGGAATTCTCGATCAGCCAGGAGCTGGAGAACATTCCCGACATCCGCTTCTGGTTCCTCGACGAAAACGGCCTGCGCGCGATCTCGCTGGTCGTGACCGGCGTCGACGCCAACATCGTCAACAACGTCGCCAGCGAGCTCGCGACGCAGATGAAGCGGATCCCGACCATCTCCAACGTGATCTCGGAAACCACGCTGGAGCGGCCCGAGCTGCGCATCGAGCCGCGCGCCGATCTCGCCGCACGCCTCGGTGTCTCCACGGAAAGCCTGTCGCAGACCATCCGCGTCGCCACCATCGGCGACGTCGGGCCTGCGCTTGCCAAATTCGACGTCGGCGACCGCCTGGTGCCGATCCGGGTGCAGCTCGAGGACGCCGCGCGCGGCAACCTCAAGACGCTCGAACAATTGCGCGTGCCGCTCGGTGAGCATGGCGAGAAGGGCGGCGTGCCGCTCTCGGTCATCGCCGACGTCAAGCTCGACCAGGGTCCGACCAGCATCAACCGTTACGACCGGGACCGCCAGGCCACCGTTGCCGCCGACCTCGTCGGCTCCGCGGCGCTCGGCGATGCCACCAAGAAGATCAACGAGCTGCCGGTGATGAAGAGCCTGCCGAAGGGCGTGAAGGTCTCACCGTCCGGCGACGCCGAAAGCCTGAACGAGCTGTCCGACGGCTTCGCCACCGCGATCACCGCGGGCCTGATGATGGTCTATGCCGTGCTGGTGCTGCTGTTCGGCACCTTCCTGCAGCCGATCACCATCCTGTTCTCGCTGCCGCTGTCGATCGGCGGCGCCATCGCGGCCCTGCTCGTCACCGGCAAGCAGCTCACCACGCCGGTCTGGATCGGCATCCTGATGCTGATGGGCATCGTCACCAAGAACGCGATCATGCTGGTGGAGTTCGCCATCGAGGCGATCCGCGACGGCAAGCCGCGCGACGAGGCCATGATCGACGCCGGCATGAAGCGCGCCCGCCCGATCGTGATGACAACGATCGCGATGGCCGCCGGCATGATGCCGAGCGCGCTCGCGGTCGGCGCCGGCGGTGAGTTCCGCTCGCCGATGGCGCTCGCGGTGATCGGCGGCCTGATCTTCTCGACCATCCTGTCGCTGGTGTTCGTGCCCGCGATGTTCATGGTGATGGACGATCTCGGCGCCCTGATCTGGCGCTTCGGCAAGCGGCTGATCGTGCACAGCGAGGATACCGAGGCCCCCGGTCATCATCACGAAGCTTCGCCGGCACAGCCGGCACAGAAGAGCATCGTGCATCCGGCGGCGGAGTAAGGTTCGCGAGAGCCCCTACTCGTTCCGCGCGATCGCCGTCAGCTTGGTCATGTTCCTCAGCAGGATGCGGCCACGCTGGAGATCGAGGATCGCGTCCTTGCGCCAGGCCTGAAGCTGGCGGTTAACGCTTTCGCGGGCGGCGCCGACGAAGACGCCGAGCTGCTCCTGCGAGATGTGCACCTCCGAGCCGAAATCGGCGGCGAGCGCGCAGAGCCGCCGCGCGAGGCGAACCGGCAGCGGCTGCAGCATGGACTCTTCCATGCGCTCGCTCTGCCAGCGGATGCGCTGGCACAGCAGCGCGATGATCTTGATCGCGACCTTCGGCTCGCGCTCGAGGAAGGCAAGAAAGTCTTCGCGCCGCAGCACGAACAATTCGCTGGCCTCGCCCGCGGTCGCGTCCGCAGTGCGGTTCTGGCCGTCCAGCACCGCGACCTCGCCGAACAGGTCGCCCGGCCCCATGAAATTCAGCGTCAGCCGGCTGCCGTCGGCGGCGCCGGTCTCGATACGGACCTGGCCGCGGCGCATGCCGAACAGCGCGTCTCCGGCATCGCCCTTCTGGAACAGCACCTCGCCGTTCGCCAGATGCTGGGTGTGGCAGAGATTGGACAGCCGCTGGAGCTCGTCTGCGCCGAGATCGGCGAACATCGGGTTCATCTTCAGGATGACCGCAAATTCGGCCTGCTTGCTCATTTCAACTTCCTTGTGAATTTACTTGTCAATTTCGCTGGCAAATCGGCTGGAACCATCAACGTCCAGAATCGCGTAAAACCGCGCCGGAGAAGTGTGTCATAAGTCACATAACTTTGCAGCACCCCCTGACTATTTTTGACCGCTTGGAGCGGCTTCCCGTCCCGGGATAAACTCACGCGCATAGGACGGGTGAGCGGCCGGGTTCGGCACCGTTCGTCCGTCGTTGGAAAGTCGACATGAGAGCAGTGAAATTCGCCGGCGCCGCGGTCGCCGCTGTCGTCATCGTGATCGCGCTTCTCCTCGTGGTCGGGATCCCATCGGGCTTCCTGACCTCGACGATTGCGTCGCGGGTCGAGAGCGCGACGGGCTATCGCCTGTCGATCGACGGCACCACCAGGATCAGCCTGTGGCCGACGCTGAACGTCACCTTGAACGATCTCACGCTTCAGGATCCGAAGGACCGCAGCGGCATTACGCGCCTCACCGTCGACAGCGTGCAGGCCGACATGTCGCTCTCCAGCGTCTGGTCGGGCCGCCCGAAGATCAGCGAACTCATCGTCACCCGCCCCGTGCTCTACCAGCCGCTGCTGCGTGAGCGCCTGCCGAATGCCGGCACCTCGTCGAAGCCGCTGGCGCTCGACACGGACGGCGCGACCATCGACCGCGTCAAGGTCACCGACGGCGAGGTCGCATTCGCGCGCGTGCGCGATCGCGTCGAGAGCCGCATCAGCGCCATCAATGCCGATGCCGTCGTTGGCCGCGACCGCAACGTCAGCATCACCGGCACCGCGCGCGTCGGCGAGCACCCGACCAAGTTCGACATCAAGGCGACGACGCCCGCGCCGCCAACCGACCGGCCGACGATCCCGGTGGAGTTCGCCATCGACATGCCCGATGTGCTGAAGTCCCGGCTCGCAGGTCACGCCGAGATGCGGCTGAGCGGCGATCTCGTGATGATCAACGGCGTGAACGGCACGCTCGGCGACGGCGCGTTCAACGGCTGGGCTTCGGTCGACATCGCGAGCAAGCCTCTGGTCAAGGTCGATCTCGACTTCCAGCGGCTCACGATTCCGCTGGCGAAATCGCCGGACGGCGCGTCCGGGCAGCCCTGGAGCAATGCGCCGATCGACGTGTCCGGGCTCAATTATGTCGATGCACAAATCAGGATCTCCGCGAACGACGCCGTGATCGGCGATGCGCGTCTTGCGCCGCTGGCGCTCGATGCAAAGCTCGCCGGCGGGGTGCTGAAGGCCGGCACCGCCAATCTCGGCGCCTATGGCGGCCAGGTCTCCGGCGAAGTGATCCTGGATGCGACCAGCGGCGCGCCGAGCTTTGCCATGCATTCCGACCTCGTCGGCGTGCGCGCGCTGCCGCTGCTCCGGGGCCTTGCCGAATTCGACCGGATCGACGGCAAGCTGCAAGCCAAGCTCGCATTGCGCAGCGCCGGCACCAGCCAGCGCGCCCTGATGGCGAACATGCAGGGCACGGCCTTCGTCAATTTCCAGGACGGCGCCATCCGCGGCATCAACGTCGCGCAGATGATCCGCTCGCTGACATCGGGCACGCTGTCCGGCTGGCAAGACAACCAGAACAGCAGCCAGGACCAGAGCACGGATTTGTCGCAGCTCTCGGCCTCCTTCCGCATCGACAAGGGACAGGCGGTGACGACCGATCTCAACCTGATCGGGCCGCTGGTGCGCGTGACCGGCGCCGGCACGATCGCGCTCGACACCAAGATGTTGGGCTTTCGCGTCGAGCCGAAGCTGGTGATGACCACCGAAGGCCAGGGCCGCGCCTCCGAGCCGGTCGGCTTCGGCATCCCCGTGATGATCCAGGGCAGCTGGTCGCAGCCGCGGATCTACCCTGACATGGCCGGCATGCTCGACAATCCCGACGCCGCCTACGCCAAGCTGCGCGAGATGGGCAAGGGCCTGTTCGGGCCTGATGGCGCCGGGCTCGGCAATATCCTGGGCAGCCTTGGTCTCGGCGGCACGACCGCGCCGGGTGGCGGCAATGCAGGCAGCAACGCCAATCCGCAAACCCAGCAGCCGGGACAGAACAATCTGCTCGGCGGCCCGCTGGGCGAGGCGCTCGGCAATCTGATCCAGCAGGGACTTTCCAGCGGAGCTGCAACCGGCACTGGCACCGGCCGCAGCCGCAGCCTGCCCGCGACGCCGTCCACACCGGCACCGCAGGCCTCGCCCGCGCCGGCGCCCCCGGCCCGGGCCCCGGACGAGCCGCCGGTGGCGCAGCAGGACAGCCAGCCCATGAACGACGTGTTGCGGCAGCTCTTCAATAATCGATGATTGGCGGACCAACAGGCTGGACTCCACGCCAATCCCTTACATCGGCCCGGCCTTTCCCTGCTTCCTCCGAACGGATGAGCCTGCGACAATTCACCACCCTTTAGGCCCGACCCGGCGTCCACTTCGGGTAACCACGCCGGCCGGTCCTCCGGTCCCCGGGACGTCCCTTGGCCCAAATTGTGATAGAAGGGCGGCTGGGCCTGTACGGCCCGTAGCGCCGGCGTCGATGGCGGCGCGAGAGGATCCGGATGGCGGGAGCGAACGACAAGACACGGTTTCTGCGCGAGGGCCTGTTCGCCAAATACGTCGTCTCCCTCGTCGGCCTCGTCGTGTTCGTCCTCGCCGTCAGCGGCGCGATGGAGACCTGGATCTCCTATCGCGCCACCAAGACACAGCTGACCGACGGGCTGGAGGACAAGGCGCAGGCCGCGGCCCGGCGGGTGGAACAGTCGATCTCCGAGCTCGAGCGCCAGATCAGCTGGGTGACCCGCGCGAGCCAGGACACCCTCGAGAAGCGCCGCGCCGACTACGCCCAGCTCCTGCACCAGGTCGCGGTGGTCAACCAGCTGTTCCAGCTCAACGGCGAAGGCCGCGAGGTGCTGCGCGTCTCGCGCCAGTCGACCACGACCGGCGGCAATGCCGACCTCTCCCGCGACATGCGCTTCACCGACACCGTCGCCCGCGGCGTCAGCTACGCGCCGGCCTGGTTCTCCGACAGGACTCCGTTGATGTCGATCTCGGTGGCGCATTCCGGCTTCAACGCCGGCGTCACGGTCGCTGAGATCGATCTCAGCTTCCTCTCCGAATTGCTGTCCGACGCCCAGGTCGGCAAGGCGGCCTTTGCCTATGTGGTCGATCCGCGCGGCCGCGTGCTGGCGACGTCCTCGAAAGGACCCGATGTCGGCAAGGACCTCTCCAAGCTGCCGCAAGTGGCTGCCGCGATTTCGCCCGGCCGCGGGCCCGACACGTCAGGCACCGACTTCAACGGCTATTCGGTGCTGACCGCCGCGAGCACCGTACCGAAGCTCGGCTGGAGCGTGCTGTTCGAGCAGCCGACCACGCAGGCCTTGACGCCGATCCGCGATCAGCTGGTGCGCATCGCGCTCTTGATCGGCATGGGCCTGATGGTCGCGATCCTCGCCGGCACGCTGCTCGCCCGCCGCATGATCATTCCGATCACGGCGCTGCGCGACGGCGCGCACAAGCTCGGCGAAGGCGATTTCAGCCACCGCATCGACGTGCACACCTCCGACGAGCTGGAAGATCTCGCCGGCCAGTTCAACCGCATGGCCACCCAGATCCAGGAGACCTATTCGAACCTGGAGACCAAGGTCGAGGAGCGCACCCGCGATCTCGCGCAGTCGATCAACGAGCTCAAGGTGCTGGAAGAAGTCGGCCGCGCCGTCGCCTCCTCGCTCGATCTCAACGCGGTGCTGCCGACGATCGCCGCCCGCGCGATCGAGATCACCCATGCCGACGCGGTGCTGATCTACGGCTTCGACGCCGGGACGCGTCGCTTCAACCTGGTCGAATCCAACGGCATCGACAAATCGGCAGACGGCGCCCATGTCACGATCGACGAAGGCGACAACATCCTGAGCGATGCCGCGGCGAGCTGTGAGCCGATCGCGCTTGCCGATCTCGACCATGCGGCCGAGCAGCCGCTGCGCGACGTCGCGATCGCGGCCGGCTTCCACTCCGTGCTGGTGGTGCCGCTGGTGGACCAGCAGGGCACGCTCGGCTCGTTGGTGGTGCTGAGGCGTGCCGGCGGCGAGTTCGCCGCCAGCATCATCGGCCTGATGCGCACCTTCGCCAACCAGGCCGTGCTGGCGATGCGCAACGCGCGCCTGTTCACCGAGGTCGATCACAAGAGCCACGCGCTGGAAGCGGCGCACGAGACCGTGCGCGCCCAGGCGGACAAGCTGCGCGTGCAGACCGAGCAGCTCAAGGACTGGAACAAGTCGCTGGAGGAGCGCGTCGAGAAGCAGCTCGGCGAGATCGAGCGCATCCGCAAGCTCGAGCGGTTCCTCGCACCGCAGGTCGCGCAGTTGATCGCCTCCTCCGACAGCCCCGAGGGGCTGCTCACCAGCCAGCGCCGCGAGGTCACGGTCGTGTTCTGCGACCTGCGCGGCTTCACCGCGTTCACGGAAGCGACCGAGCCGGAAGAGGCGATGAACGTGCTGCGCGAATATCACGCGGCGCTCGGCACGCTGATCTTCAAGTATGAGGGCACGCTCGACAAATATGCCGGCGACGGCGTGATGATCCTGTTCAATGCACCGATTCAATTCGAGGACCACACCCAGCGCGCCGTGAAGATGGCGGTGGAGATGCGCGACACCATCGGCCCGCTGACCGAGCGCTGGCGCAACCGCGGGCATAGCCTCGGCTTCGGCATCGGCATTGCACTCGGCTATGCGACGCTCGGCCAGGTCGGCTTCGAGCAGCGGCTGGAATATGCCGCGATCGGCAGCGTCACCAACCTCGCCTCGCGCCTCTGCGGCGAAGCCAAGGCCAACCAGATCGTGGTCAGCCGCCGCGTCTACGGCATGGTCGAACCCTGGGTGGAGGCGCGCGCGCTCGACGATCTCGTGCTCAAGGGCTTCAATCACCCCGTGCTGGCGATGGAGATTCTGAGCTGGCGCGAGGAAGTGGACAACGTGGTGGATGCTGCGGCGGCAAGGCGGCGAGGGTAGCCCTCGCTCTCAGCCGCACGCTCGCTGCGTTCCCTCCCCCCTTGCGGCAGGGCAATCGCATTTAAGGCCGTTGCTCTGTGGCCCATCCTTCGAGACGCCCGCCTTTGGCGGGCCCTCAGCATGAGGACGGAGTTCGCGGCAGCAATTTCGACCGGCAAAGATGCCGCTTAGCCTCATCCTGAGGAGACCGCGGAGCGGTCGTCTCGAAGGACGAGGCGCGCGCTCAGGCCCTGCCAAAAGTCATATGCGATTGCCCTGCCGCAAGGGGGGAGGGAGCGCAGCGGCGCAAGCCGCACCGTCGTCGCGACTCTTGCGACGACACTACGAACCACATCTCTCCTCCCTGCGACTAACCATCGCCTCAACGGCGAGGCGGGTTTCAGATGGGAGACGATCGTGGCGTTTGCCTTGCCTTCGCGCGCATATGATTTGCAGATGCTGGACCGTCCCACTGAGCGTGCGCGCGACCACGGCTGGGTCTATGGCTTGCCGCCGGGCATCACATCCGAGCAATGGCCGCTCGATCCCGTCACCGGCTATCCGTTGATGCACGGGTTTACGCTTCTGCTGCCGGACGATTATCGCCTGCATGGCGACGACATCGTCGCGGTGTCGTTCTTCGCGACCGCGCCCGATCACAATGACGGCGGCGCGCCCGACGACCCTGAGATCCGCGAGGCGGTGCTGGCGCGGCCGGCGCATCCGCGCCTGTCGCGCATGACCGACATCCTCGACTACGAATATGCCGCGCTGCTGCTGACCAAGGCTGAATATGACGGCGCGTTCGCGACGCCGCCGGCGCCGCTTGCGCTGGCCACCGCCGACCGGCCGCGCTGGCTGGATGTCGGCGGCGCCTGCGCCTTCTTCGAGACCGCCGCGCCCTACGCCAGGAAGATGTTCGCCGCGCCGCCGCGCGCCGATCTCGCCGAGACCCGCGCGATTGGCTTGACGCCGCGCGCGGCCGATCCCAATGCCGGCAAGGGCCCGCAGGACGAGCACGTCCGCCAAAACCCGCCGACCGGCTATCAGCCCTATTACTATTATGTCGGCGGCGTGCCGAGCCGCGACAATTTTCGCCTGCACGATTGGAGCAAGGACCACGCCCACAACCATCTCGGCGGCACCATGCGGCCGTGCCAGGCGGTGCCGGAGATGAGCCCGTTCTACATCGAGTTCGAGGAATATTTCGGCGGCTACAATTTCGGCGGCGGCAATGCGCAGCTCGACTTCAAGGAGATGAAGTTCGACTGGGCGTGCGGATAGTCACGCCCCCCGCTTCGGTCCGATCGCCTCGAAGCCGGCCTTCTGCTCGTCGCTCAGGTCCGCCTCGAAATCGTCGAGCGCATCGGCAACGCCGCTCACCGCCTGCAGCATCGTCTCCAGCCGCGCCTTCACGGCCGCGAGGCGGCCTTGCGGTGTCGCGGCAGGCTTGGTCGGGCAGGCGCTCAGCGTCTCCATGGTGCGCAGCGTGGTGTCCTGGAGCACGTCGAGCCGGGCGCGGCCGATGTCGTCGAGGCGAAGCGTGGACGCGATGTCGGCGACGGGCCATTGCTGCTGCACGAGCTGCTCGTACTGGCGCTGCAGCTGGGGGTCATAGCGAGGATCGCTGTCCGCCGCGCAAGCCGCGGCTGCCTGCGCATCCTTGTGCTGGCTTGACGCGAGCGCGGCGCGAGCCTCGTTGGCCAGCGCATCGAGCCTGGACTTCTGGTTCGCGTCGAGAAGATCGACAAATTTCGAAAGCGGCGGCGCGACCGCGTCCGTTGCCTTGATCATGGCCTCCAGGCGCTCGCGCATCAGGCCGAGGCGCTCGGATGCGGTCGCAGGCACCTGCGCCGGGCAGGTCGCGCGAATGCTGTTGCGGGCAGCTAGCCAGGCGGCACTGAGATCGTCGAGCGCGGTGCGCTGCAATTCGTTCGGCTGCACGGCAGCGGTGATGCGATCCGCCGGGAAGCCGGCGGGATCGCTGACGTCACAGATGTTTTGCGCCGACGGAATCCTGCGCGCAAACCGGCCTTGCGGCGCGGCGTAGGCGGCAAGCTCCTTGGCCGCATAGGGCGAGAACAGCGCGGCGTAGATGTCGCCGTAGCCGTAGAGCGAGATGCTGGTCGTATCACCAAGGATGATTGCATTGGCGAGATCGTCATGGGCGAACGGCCAGAACACCGGACCGGCCCAGCCATAGCTGCCGTCGGGGTGGCGCCACCAGCCCTGCGGGCGGCGGCCGCCATGCCAGCCCGACAGCGCCGCTTGCGCCGTGAGCGCCGCGCGCAGAATGGCGGGATTGAGCGGTTGCCGGCCCTCGACGCCGCGGGGATCCTGCGACCGCAACGCGGCGGAGCGGTATCCGCCGCCTCGCACCGCCATGCGGGCATGACGCAGGCGCGACAGGCCGATCACGTGACCGACGGCGAACCGCGCGACGCCGAGCGGCCCGCCGCGCAGTCCGAACTGCGCTTCGGCCCTGTTCGGCAGCAGCACGGCCAGAACGACAAGGGCGGCGCCCGCCAGCACGGGGGCCATCCGTGATCCCGACATGATCGCTGACCTGACCACCTTGGCCCTCCTCCAGCGCCAAGCGCGCACCACCTCGCATCACATGACGCGCGGGGGAACCAAAGGTTCCGGGAGTACGACGGTCAAAGCGTCGCGGCGGTGAGAAGAAGCGCTGCGCTCATTCCGCCTTTTGCGGCAGCACAAGAGTCTGGCCGGGATAGATCAGGTTCGGGTTGTGGATCTTCGCGCGGTTGGCGTTGAAGATCACGGCGTAGCGGGCGCCGTCGCCGTAAGCGAGCCGGCTGAGCGCCCACAGGCTGTCGCCGCGGGAGATCACCCGGCTGCCGCCCGCCTCCGCCGGTGTGCCGCTGAGGGCGTCGCCCGGCGACGCCGATGCGACCGTCGTGGCGGCAGGCGCTCGCGCCATGCTGCCCCTAGATTTCGTCGCGCCCATCATTCTGGGCCGCGTCGCCGGCCTGTCCGATGCCGACGGCAGGGATGCCACGACATCCGATCTCGCGTCCGGCGTCGCGGCCCGCTTCGTTTCCAGTTTGGCGGCGGGCGGTGCAACACGCGCCGGCGGCGGCGCCGCCTCCGCGATCGTCACCGGCATGGTGCGGCTGGACTGCGTGACGGTGCCATCCGGCGCCCTGGCGCGCAGGGTCAGCTCGTAGCTGCCGGCGGGAAGTTGCGGCGGCGTCATGACGAACTGGCCCGATGCATCGGCCACGACCGAGTGAAGCGGCTGGCCGTCGCGCAGCAGCTCGACCTTTGCACCCGGCGTGGCCTGGCCCGCGATCACCGCCGCTTCGCCATGGTCGTCGATGCGGGCGACGTCGAACCGGGGACCGGCGTCGGTCGCGGCCACCGGCGGCTTGACCGGCACGAGATCAGCCAGCGCCGTGACCTGCTTCTGCGTCTCGGCCAATGGACCCGCAGGCTTCGGCGCGGCGGCGGGCGCGGGCGGCGCGCCGGCGGCGAGCTTCGGTTCCTCGGGCGTCGGCACTGCCTTGGTCTCGGCTTTAGGTTCGGTCTTGATTTCGGCGTTGGCTCCGACCTTGGCCTCGGACTTGGCCGCGACGGCGATCTCGGTGCTCGTCCCGCCCGGCAACAGGCGGCGCAGCTCGGTGGGGCCGATCACCAGCACGGTGCCGACCACCGCGAGCAGGCAGAATGCAATGAAAGCCTTGGAAGCGGTCATCATCAGAAAGCAGACCCTTGCTGGCAAATCGGCCGATGACGGCAAGTTGCTCCGATTTGGCTACGGCAGCAAGACGGTCGAAGGGATTACCGCCCTCCGTTCCCGCCCGCCGCGGATGAACCGGCGCGGCCCCGTCGGCGTCATATGATCGAGGCCGCATCGCGGCCTATTTTTTGAGGATTTTTCCCGTGACTGCATTCTGCCGCCCCGCGCCATGGCTGGCGCTTGCCGTGATGCTCGCCGCCACCCCCGCACTTGCCGCCTCGGGCCCGCCGCCGGACTACATCCTCACCGACAATGCCGATCTCGCCTTCACCTCGCCCGACGGCGCCACCCGGATCGAGCAGTACATGAAGGACAGCAAGGATTTCGACGTCAAATGGCAGGCCTGGGCGAGGAACGGCGAGCGGATGACGGAGCTGAAGCCCGAGCAGGGCTACGGGGCCGGCTTCCGCTTCACCAGCGACTCGCAATGGCTGGTGCGGATGCAGAAGACCGGCTCGGGCGAGCAGGATCTGTTTCTCTACCATGTCGAGAACGGCGCCTTCGTGAGCGCGACGAAGAAGTCGCTCAGTGACCTCGCCTGGGCCTATTTCCACAGCCGGCCGGACACGAAGAACATGAAGCTCGACTACCACATCTCGGCCAATCTGATGAAGGGCACCGAAGATGCTTATCGCTGGCTCGGTGTTGACTGGCCCAACAATCGCTACCTCCTGATCTCGCTGTCGGGCGAAATGGACAAGCATCCGAAGAACGTCGCCGTGAAGGGACTGGCCGACTGGAAATGCCGTTATGACCTCAAGACCGGCAAGTTCGACGTGCCGGCGATGTTCGCCAAGGGCAACGCGGAGGCGCTGAACTGGGAGATCAAGCGGTGAGATTTGGCCTCGCCGGCCCCCTCCAAAGCGGGGCGATCTCATATGTCTCCTTGGCGCCAGTCTACGCGCGCCTCGCCCTTCGAGACGACCGCTTCTCGCGGTCTCCTCAGGATGAGGCTAAGCAGCATCGGCGCCCGCTAAAATTGCTGCCACGCACTCTGCCCTCATCCTGAGGAGCCCGCCAAAGCGGGCGTCTCGAAGGATCGGCCGCCCCGAGAACCAACCTCCCGATTCCGTTCCCATTCATATTTTCGTAACCCTCACTGGTAACGGGGTCTTGTCGGTTTTGCTGCATCTTGCATCCCACGGGAGGGCTGGATGGGCACATCGATCCGATGGACCGCGCGGATGCGCGCGCTGCTGCGCCGTTGGCGCGGGGCGCCGCTGACATGGCTGATCGTCGGCGGCTTCGTGCTGATGGCTGCAACCGCCATCGGCACCGCGCTCACCGTCGACCGCTTCCGGCAGAATGCGATCGAGAGCGGCCGCGACAGCCTGGAGAGTGCCGTCCGCCTGCTGGTCCGCCATTTCGACCGCGAGTTCGCGGATTTCGCGGTGCTCCAGAAGAGCGTCATCGCCGAGCTCGAAAGCCACGGCATCGCCTCCACCGACGTCTTCCGCAGCGAGATGGGCACCCTCGCCATGCACGAGGCGTTGCGCGCAAAAGCCAGCGGCTGGTCCGACGTCGCCGGCGCCAATGTGTTCGACGCCAACGGCGCGCTCATCAACTCGTCGCGGCGCTGGCCGGTCGCCGACATCTCGGTCGCCGACCGCGGCTATTTCAACCGCCTCAAATCCGACCCGACCTCGCAGGAGGAGATCGAGGTCGTGCCCGGACGGTTCGGCAACGGACCGGCGATCGTGTTCGCGCGGCGCGTCTCCGGCCCCCATGGCGAATTCCTCGGCATGGTCTCGCGCGCGATCACGCCCGACCAGCTCGAATCCTTCTTTGCCTCGACGGGGCTCGGCGACGATTCCTCGATCGCGATGCACCACCAGAACGGCCAGCTGCTTGCGCGCATTCCGCATGTCGACGCGATGATCGGGCAGAACTACCACACCGGCTCCCCCGAGCAGAAAGCCGTGTTCGAGCGCACCTTCGTCACGATGCAGCTCGCGAGCCCGATCGACGGCAAGGACCGCATCGTCGCCTCCCGCCTCCTGACCGGCGCGCCGCTGGTGATCGTTGCGACCAGGTCGCTGGACGCGACGCTCGCCACCTGGCGCACGCAAACGAAATTCTTCGTCACCGTGGCCGTGCTGTCGATCGGCCTGCTCGTCCTGACGCTGTTCCTGATCTTCCGCCAGGTGACCCGCCGGCTCTCGCTGGAGAAGCAGCGGCTCGACACCGCGCTGAACACCATGACGCAGGGCCTTCTGATGTTCGACCAGGACGAGCGGCTGATCGTCTGCAACCGGCGCTACATCGAGATGTACCACCTGTCCACCGACGTGGTGAAGCCCGGGGCCTATTTCCGCGACGTCATCCAGCACCGCCACGACACCGGATCGTTCGACGGCGACGTCGATTCCTATTGCGACGGCATTTTGGGCAGTGTCGGACGGACCCAGAGCGCGATCGTCGAGACCGCCGACAGCCGCCTGATCGAGATCAAGAACCAGCCCGGCGCCGCCGGCGGCTGGCTTGCCACCCATGACGACGTCACCGAGCGCATCCGCGCCGACGAACGCATCGCGCATATGGCGCATTACGACGCGCTGACCGACCTGCCCAATCGCGTGCTGATGCGCGGCCATCTGGAACGCCGCGTGGCGGAGCTTGCCGAGGGCAAGCCGTTCGCGATCCTCTATATCGACGTCGACGAGTTCAAGGGCGTCAACGATTCGCTCGGACACGAGGTCGGCGACGAGCTGCTGCGCCAGGTCGCGAACCGCCTGCGCGCCTGCGTCAGCGGCAACGACCTCGTCGCGCGGCTGGGCGGCGACGAATTCGCCATCGTCAAGGCCGGTACCCGCGACCAGGCCGAGCTGACGGCGCTGGCGGAAACGATCCTCAACGCATTGCGTGCGCCCGTGAACTGCAAGGGCCAGGAGGTTCCGACCGATGCCAGCATCGGCATCGCAATCGCGCCCGACCACGGCGACAATCTCGACGACCTGCTCAAGCGCGCCGACCTGGCGATGTATGCCGCCAAATCCGAGGGCCGCCGCACCTTCCGCGTCTTCGTGCCCGAATACGACGCCAAGGCGCGGCTGCGCCGGCAGCTGGAGCTCGATCTGCGGCAGGCCCTCGCGCGCGGCGAGTTCGAGGTGCACTATCAGCCGCTGGTCGACCTCGCGGCCAATGTCGTGACCGGCTGCGAGGCGCTGCTGCGGTGGCACCATCCGGAGCGCGGCATGGTCTCGCCCGCCGACTTCATTCCGGTCGCGGAAGACACCGGACTGATCGGCGAGATCGGCGAATGGGTGCTCAAGCAGGCCTGCACGGAGGCGGCCTCCTGGCCCGGCGATATCCACATCGCCGTCAACGTCTCGCCGGTGCAGTTCCGCTCCAAGACGCTGGCACTCAAGGTCGCCGCCGCGCTTGCCGAATCGGGCCTGGCGCCCGGGCGGCTCGAGCTCGAGGTCACCGAAACCGTCCTCATTCGCGACGACGAGGAGGCGCTGACGATCCTCCAGCAGTTGCGCGAGCTCGGCGTGCGCATCGCGCTCGACGATTTCGGCACCGGCTATTCGTCGCTGAGCTATCTGCACCGCTTCCCCTTCGACAAGATCAAGATCGACCGCAGCTTCATCAGCGACATCGGCGAGCCCGAGGACTCCTCTCCGATCGTCCAGGCCGTGGTGCACATGGCCGCCGCCCGCCGCATGGCGACGACGGCCGAAGGCGTCGAGACCGAGGCGCAGCGCGAGGTGCTGCGCCAGCTCGGATGCAGCCAGATGCAGGGCTGGCTGTTCAGCCCGGCCGTCCCGGCCGCGAAGCTGAAGCGGTTGCTGTCGGCGCAGGCGGCCGCGGCTTAAGCGCCGTTTGCGCAGGCGATGACGGTGAAAACACCTCTCGCGCGGCCCGGAATAGGCTTCAGGTGGCGAATTGACGCGCACGGCGGCCTTATCGATTGACACGGCGGCCCGGGAGTGTTCACGTCGTCCCCGAACTGTATCGCGGCGACAAGCAGCTCGCGTGTTCGAGGCCGGCGCTGAAGATCGCCGTCACTGTCATCCTCACGATCGCAATGAAGCTCCTGCGCAATCGGCTGCGTGCAGGACTGCCGTATTTCGCAGCCGGACGAGGAGACACAATTGCAGGTACTTGTTCGCGACAACAATGTCGACCAGGCGCTTCGTGTCCTGAAGAAGAAGATGCAGCGCGAGGGCGTGTTTCGGGAAATGAAACAGCGGCGCTCCTACGAGAAGCCGTCGGAGAGAAAGACGCGCGAAAAATCCGAGGCCATTCGCCGCGCCCGCAAGCTCGCTCGCAAGCAGGCGATCAGGGAAGGCTTGCTGCCGGCGCCGCCGAAAAAGAAGCTTCCGGAGCGCAAGCCGCCGCTGCCGCAGACCGCTGCCAGGCCCGCGGGCTGAAACGGCGGCACGACAACGCCGTGAGACCGACCGGGCAATGAGAACAGGCCGGCATCGTTGCTGCGCATCTTGTATCCGGGAAGATGGTCCATATCTCATCGGCATGATGAAGCTCACACTCGTCCAGGACCAGGCTATCCAGGCGCTCATGGCAGGCATCGTCGGCGCCGAGACGTTCGATCGCGTCTTCGCGGGCATCCGCTTCGACAATATCGAGGGCACGATGCTCTACGCCTTCGCCGGGAACGCGGAGGTCGCGTCCGACATCGAGGACAGCTACTCGCCCTACATCGCCGCGGTCGCATCGCAGGTGCTGGACAAGCAGGTCGACGTCGTCATCGTGATGCCGAAAGTGCTGCAATAAGGTTCATCGAGCGAGACGGCGCAAGCTAGCTGTCCGTCTCGCCCCGCGGCATCGTCCCACCCTGCAGACCTCATGGCGCCACCAACAAAAGCCGTGGCGTGACCTCGAAATAAATCCGCGCTAACCTCTTGAGCACAAGAACAAGAGGAAACGCCAATCGTGTACGACTACATTATCGTGGGCGGCGGCTCGGCGGGGTCCGTGCTGGCCCACCGGCTCTCCGCAAAGAGTGCCAACAAGGTCCTGCTCTGCGAAGCCGGACAGGACACACCACCCGGCAACGAGCCGGCCGAGATCAGGGACAGCTATCCGGGCACGGCCTATTTCGATCCGCGCTTCCACTGGACGGAATTGAAGGTCACGACGCAGGTCGTCAGCCACAACAATCCGACCGAAGCGCGTCCTCCCTTGCGCAAATACGAGCAGGCGCGCGTGCTCGGCGGCGGCTCGTCGATCAACGGCCAGATGGCCAACCGCGGCGCGCCGACCGACTACGACGAATGGGATGCGCGGGGTGCCGAAGGGTGGACGTGGAACGACGTGCTGCCGTTCTTCAAGAAGGTCGAGCGCGACCTCGATTTCGACGGCCCGTATCACGGCAAGGACGGCCGGATCCCGGTGCGCCGGATTCCGCGGGAGCACTGGACACGGCATTCGCAGGCCTTCGCCGATGCCTTCCAGCAGGCCGGTCATCAATTCGTGGCGGACCAGAACGGCGAGTTCGTCGACGGCTATTTCGCGGTGACGCACTCCAACCAGGCCGAGCAGCGCGTCTCCGCCGCGATGGGCTATCTCGATCGCGACACCCGCAAGCGCGCCAACCTCACGATCTCCACCAACACGCAAGTTCGGGAGCTGCTGTTCGAAGGCACGCAATGCGTCGGCGTGAAGGCCAGGGTCGACGGGCGGGAGCAGGAATTCCGCGGACGCGAGATCATTCTCTCCAGCGGCGCCATCCATTCGCCGGCGCATCTGCTCCGCGCCGGTATCGGCCCGGTCGGCCACCTCAAGGACATGGGGATTCCCGTGCTGACGGGCTTGCCGGGCGTCGGCCAGCGCCTGATGGATCATCCCTCGATTTCGCTGTCGTCCTTTGTCCGCCGCGGCGCGCGCATGAACGAGCATACCAGGCGCCACATGCAGCTTGGCCTGCGCTATTCGTCCGGGCTGTCAGGGGTGCCGAAGGGCGACATGTTCGTCGTCGTGCTCAGCAAATCGGCCTGGCACGCGGTCGGCGCGCAAATCGGCTCGCTGCTGACCTTCGTCAACAAGACCTATTCCGAGACCGGACAGGTCAAGCTTGCCTCGCGCGACCCTTCCGCAGAGCCGATCGTCGAGTTCAACCTGCTGTCGGACCGGCGCGACCTCGATCGGCTGATGAGCGGCTTCCGCAAGATGGCGGCGGTGCAGATGAGCGAAATCGTCAGGAAGGTGACGGACAAGCCGTTCCCGGCCGCCTATACCGACAAGGTCCGCAAGATCGGCGTGGTCAACACCGGGAACAAGATCCTGACCAGAGTCGCGGCGGCGCTCATGGACGGGCCGGCGGCGCTGCGTCACTATCTGATCGACAATTTCGTGGTCGAAGGCTTCACCTTCGATGACGTGATGAACGACGACGAGGCGCTTGAAGCCTTCGTGCGCAAGGCGACCATCGGCGTGTGGCACGCCTCGTGCTCATGCCGCATGGGCCGGGCCGACGATCCGATGGCGGTGGTCGACAACCAGGGCCGCGTCAGGGGTGTCCAGGGTCTGCGGGTCGTCGACGCCTCGATCTTCCCGGTGGTGCCATGCGCCAACACCAACTTTCCGGTGCTGATGTCGGCAGAGAAGATCGCTGCAACCATGCAGTGAGGGATCCCGGCGGGACGAGGTCCGGAAGCGGAGGCGAGTCCAAACCGGACCTCGGACCGCAGACGTCGCCCTCGGGCGAAGCCGGCGATCGGGGAACAGCATCCCTGTCGGGACGAAAGTTCACATCAGCCGTTTGGCCGCGTGCACTTCGACGAACTCGGCGTCGGGATGCGTGACGATGGTGGCGAACATGATGCCGCTGATGATCAGCGACCAGGCGGTGTCCCAATAAATCCAAAACACGTGCCAGCCTCCGTTTTGGCGTCCTCCGCCCGCGAGATCAGGGGTAACGGCGGGAAGGGGGCTGCCGTTCCCTAGCGATCATGTGGCCCTGCGGCCTGAGATAGAGCAGAGGAAGCGCAGCGCTGTTCAAGTTTGTCGGAGAGACCTTGCGATCGGTTTAACCGGTGTGGCGCTTTGCCACGACATCCTCATCCCGCGGACCCTTTCATCCCCTTGGGCTGTGAACGAGTTCATAGAGGCGCGGCCGTTTGCAGTGCACGATGGTTCACACGCGCCCCGGCGCATCGAACATTCGACCGACGGATTTTCGCCATGCGCAAACGACTCGTCGCCTGGACCATCCTGACCTCGGCATTGCTCGCGGTCGTCGTGTGGACCGTGCTCGGGCCGCCCGACCATCCCGCCGGCCCGAATCTGCACTTCCGCAACCTGACGGCCGCGGTGCGGTAGCCGCCTTCGGCGCGACGCAACCGATACCATTTCGGCATCGATCGATCTCATTTGGAATTTGGTGCGGCGAGGCGCCTGCCGCTATCCTCTGCGACAAAACAACAATGCCGCACTGGCCCCGAGGAGAACGCCCATGCCGAGACCGACACGCTGCGTCGCATCCAAAACGCCCCGCGCTGCGATCGCCACCACCCTCGCCTTCCTTGCCCTCATTTCGGGAGTTCGCGCCGGCATGGCCGAGACCTTTGCCTATGTCGGCAATGCCGACAGCAACGACATCAGCGTGTTCAAGCTGTCCGAAAGCGGCGAGATGACACCGGTGCAGACCGCCGCCTTCACGGGCGTCGAAAAGCCGGGCTCCTCGACGCCGCTCGCGATCACACCCGACCACCGCGTGCTCATTGCCGGCGTCCGCTCGCAGCCGTTCCAGGCGGTAAGTTTTGCGATCGACCCCAAGACGGGCCAGCTCAGCCATGTCGGCAACGGGCCGCTCGCCGACAGCATGGCGAACATCGCAACCGACCGCGGCGGCAAGGTCCTGTTCAGCGCCTCCTATGGCGGCAACAAGGTCGCGCTGAATCCGCTTTCCGCGAACGGCGTCGTTGGCGAGCCGAAGCAGGTGATCCCGACCGGGCTGAACGCGCACGCCTTCCTGCCCTCGCCCGACAACCGCTACGTGTTCGCGACCAATCTCGGCTCCGACCAGGTGCTGAGCTTCGCGTTCGACGTCACGACCGGTACGCTCACGCCGAGCGCTCCGCCGAACTACAAGGTGCCGGAAAAATCGGGGCCGCGGCACTTCGTGTTCCATCCGAACGGCAAGTTCGTCTATCTCATCCACGAACTGAACGGCGATGTCGCTGCTTTCACCTATGAGGCCAAGAGCGGCGCATGGGACGAGATCCAGCGCACCACCGCACTGCCGGAGGGTTTTAATGGGAAACCCTGGGCCGCCGACATCCACATCACCCCGGACGGGCGCTTCCTCTACGCCTCCGAGCGCACGACCAATACGCTCACCGCCTACAAGGTCGATGCGGCCAGCGGCAAGCTGACCACGGTCGGCAGCGTGCCGACCGAGAAGCAGCCGCGCGGCTTCAACATCGATCCGTCCAGCCGCTACCTCGCCGCGGTCGGCGAGCTGTCCGACGGCATGACGGTCTATGCCATCGACCAGAGCAGCGGCGCGCTCAGCAAGCTGAAATCCTACCCCACCGGCAAGAAGCCGAACTGGGTGGAGTTCCTGAGCCTGCCGTGAGGGGCCGCGGCCGGCCTAAGTAATCATCCGTAATTTCAAAGTCCGGGGCTTTTCATCATATGACGGTCATGGACCGTCATATTGTCTTCAAGTGCCCCCAGACCGGCATGAACGTGCAGCATCGGCTTGGCGACGAGCCGGCCGATCGCACGCACGTGTCCGTACCCTGCCCGGCCTGCACGCGGCTGCATCTGATCGACCGTTCCTCCGGCAAGCTGCTCGGCGATCGCCGAAGCTGACCGGCAGCCAGGCAGAACCGTCGCATCCCATCTCGAACCACGAGTTGTGCGGCCGCCGCGCCCTGCCCGGCGGCGAGCGAACCTGTTCTCCAATCCCGCGACTAATCAAAGACTTGCCGCGGCAGCCCCGGGCGGCGCGGCATCCCGCTTTGGGACAACGCTGCCGTAGTCCTTGCCGCTGCCATCTGCTATCGATTGGAGGCATAGCCCCCGTGGAATTTCCGATGCGCCATTTGCCCCGTGCCGCTGTTCGAGCCCTGTTTCCCGCAACCATCGCCGCAGTGCTCGTCTTCGGCCAATATCCGGCCGGAGCCGCCGATGACGACGCGCCCAAGGGGCCGGCCGTCACGGTGCTGAAGGTCGCAAAATCCTGCTTCTCCGACATCGTCGAGGCCACCGGCACAATCATCGCGCGCGAGGAGACCTCGGTGCGGCCCGAACGTCCAGGCCTGAAGGTAACGGAAGTGCTGGCGGAAGCCGGCGAGACCACCACCGCCGGCCAGGTGCTGGCGCGCCTCGCGCTGCCCGAAGGCGGCACGCTTCAGGTCACCGCGCCGGTCGCGGGTGTGATCGCCACCTCGACCGCGCAGATCGGCAACCTCGCCTCGGCCAAGGGCGAGGCACTGTTCACGATCGTGGCGCGCAGCGAATACGATCTCGTCGGCCTCGTGGCGACGACCGACATGCGCAAGCTCGCAGTCAATCAGCAGGCGACCGTGCGTATCGCCGGCGCCGGCGACATCGACGGCAAGGTGCGCCGCATCGGGCCGACCGTCGAGCCGAACATCCAGCAGGGCATGGTCTATATCGGCATCTCCTCGCAGAAGCGGCTGCTGCTGAATGCGAGCGGGCGCGCGCTGATCAAGACCGGGCAGAGCTGCAACGTCGCGGTGCCGCTGACCTCCGTGCAATATTCGTCCGCCGGCACCGTGGTGCAGGTGATCCGCCGCAACCGCGTCGAGACCAAGCGCGTCGAGATCGGCTTGATGTCGGGCGGCAATATCGAGGTCCGCGACGGCCTCAACGAAGGCGACGTCGTCGTCGCTCGCGCCGGCGCACTACTCCGCGAAGGCGATCCCGTGCGCCCGGTGATGGCCGCGGAAGCGGCGAAGTAGCAGCCACGATCGTCATTGCGAGGAGCTCTTGCGACGAAGCAATCCAGAGTCTTTCCGCGGAAAGATTCTGGATTGCTTCGCTGCGCTCGCCATGACGGTGTAGGGGCAGATGTGCGCTACACACGCATATCGTAGGGTGGATTAGCCGAAGGCGTAATCCACCTCTTTGCTTTCCGCTCTGAGAAAGAAGTGGTGGATTACGCTTCGCTAATCCACCCTACAATCGCCGGGAAAAACTAGCCGCCGGCTTCGCCGAAATGAACGTCTTCGAGCAGCGAGGAGGAGACGGTCGGGACCTGGTCGCCTTCGGAGGCGCGGGAGATGGCGACGCGGGTCTTGTTGAAGGCGCTTTCGGCGCTGCCCTGCGCAGCGAGGTTGCCGAGCAGCTCGCTCACCAGCACGCTATGCTCGCCCTTGCCGTCGTCGACGACCTTGCCGGGCGAAGCGGAGGAGAGGATCAGCGCATTGTCGGGCGCGCTGATCGGCGCGAGGCCGTGGCTGTAGGAGCGGAAGCGGCGCTCGTAGGGGTTACGGCGGGAGGCATCGACGACGACGAGCTTGGCCTTGGCGCCCTGCTCCTTCATCATGTCGAGCACGCCGTCGATAGAGACGCCCTGGCGGCGGACGTCGCTTTCCTTCCAGATCACGGCGTCGATCGGCAGCATGTAGCTCTGGCGGCCGGCCTGCACGCCGTAGCCGCCGAAGAACAGCATGACGACGGTGTCGCGCTTGATCCGGGACTTCAGGCGGTTGACGGCGCGGACCATGTCGTCCTTGGTCGCGTCTTCCACCATGTCGACGTCAAAGCCGTTCTTGCGCAGGGTCGAGGACAGCGCGCGGGCGTCGTTGATCGACTGCGTCAGCGGCGCGTTGGCGTCGGGATAATGTCCATTGCCGATGACGAGCGCGAGCCGGGAGGCCTGGCCGATCGACCCGGTGACCTGGTCGGTCGTAACAGCCTTGGCGGCATCGAGCGCGCGCATGTTGAGGGCAGCATGGGCGCCGATCACGAGCGAGACCGTGCCGATGAGGGCTGCGGCCACCGCAATCGTGCGTCGGGAAATGTCGAGCTGCCTTACATTCATCTCGCTTCATTCCTGTCAGTGCCAAAGACCGGCCACGCGCGCGCATACAGGTTGAGTAGCGCGATAGCGTCTTTAGGTTTGAGGGATTGGCCGGGGGAGTGCCCCCGAATTGCGCGCAATTTGCGGCGCCGCACCAAACAAACCTTTAACGGGATATAGGGTGTCCCGCAATAGATTGCCCAAAATTTGAGCTAAGTCGCTGAAGATGTTAGTTAATTACCTGACCTGGATTTCTCCGTTTTTGGTATCCCCGTAGCCTTCCGGGCTCTGATCATGCAGCCCTCGTGCCGACTTTTTCCGTGACTGCCATCACATTTGTTTTTCCTGCGAATCCGGGTAGCTTTTTCAAAGACTTGCAGGGGTGGTGCGCAGATGGGAGCGCACCGGCCGTCCCCGACCAAGGCCCCGCGACCAGGTATTTCATGAGCTTTCATTATTTTGCCGGCGCCGCCTGCCGGGCGCTGACGGCGCGGAAGGACGGCCCCTCGCTTTACGACGTCTGCGATCCCGTATTGTCAGGCCCCGCCAGCGGCGATCCGCATCTGGCCAAATTCTACAAGACCGCGCTCGGCAATCCCGCGCTGCGGGTGCTGCTCCGGCGGGCCGGGCTGCCCGAGTTGCGCAACGAGGCCAAGCTCACCCGGCTGCGCGAGGCACTCACCCGCGCCCGCGACGAGGCCGAGCCGGACTGGGCGGCGGTCGGCCAGCCCGTCGCCGATCTCGTCGACAGCATCACGCTCGACCATCCGAGGCCACCGCCGGCGCTGTTCGTCGGCGCCATGCCGCAGGCTTCACAGATCGACGGCGTGATCCGCGACTGCGCGCAGCATCTGCTCGGCTCGTACCGCAAGAACGGTTTCCTGCCGACCTATGCCGCCTTCAACCTGATCGGCGACCCTGATTTCCGCGGACGCGAGCTGACCATGGCGCTCACCGGGTTGAACGCGCGCGGCTACAAGAACTCCTCACTGCTGTTCAATCTCGCCCGCGTCTTCATCGCGCGCTCGAAGGCAGCCGCCGTGGTCAATCCGCCCTGGACCGGCATCGCCGAGCCGATGTGGGAGCCGGTGCAGATCCGCCACCGCTCGGCCTATTACGATGCGTTCTTCATTGAAGCGCTGCTCAGCTTCGTTGAGACCGGGCTCGCTTCACCGGCCGACAAGACGGCGGCAGAGCGCGCCATCGCCGACATGGTCGATTTCTGCGTCAACATCAGCCGCGAGGAGGTCGAGGGCACCGACGGTGCGCGCTTCAATGTCATCACCGCGCTCGCGCCCGCGCCACATCCGCGCTTTTCCCGCTTCTTCGCCCAGATCAAACAGGATCTCGGCTTCGGCGTCTATGTGCCGGACTGCGACACCACGGCCTGCTCGATCTCGGCGGCGACGCAGGCGGGCTGCACCGATCCGATCATCGACCAGCCGCTGCTGGATTTCTACAGCAGTTACCAGGTGCGCGCCGGCGTCAACGAGCCGCGCGTGACCGTGCCGCTCAATGACAATATCGACTATGAGGGCGGGGTCGCGACCTGGATCGACAATCTCAGGGGCGAACGGCCCTACGGCAACGATCTCGATCCGACGCTCAATCTCGACATTCTAGAGGTCAGCTTCCGCAACCTCGTGCGCTGGAAGATTCTGGAGACGCCGGCCCGGCTTGCGACCGTGCATCGCATCATCGGCTTCCAGAAGCGGCTCGCGGCCAGCGGCGCCTTCGCCAATCCGCGCTCGCACATCTATTACCTGCCGGAACTCTACAGCGCCTATTTCGGCCGCTGCTATGCCGCCTTCCTCGCGCTGCCGCTGGCGGCGCAGGCGGCGATCGATCCGGACGGCGACTTCGATTTCATCCGCCACCGCGTGCTCTCCTACGTCAAGGGCGAGCTGATGGCCGCCGAGATGAACGTGTTCGACGCCGCACTCGCCTTGATCGCGCTCGGCCATCTCGGCGCCGACCCGCGGGCCTTCGCGCCGGCGCTGAATGTCATCGTCGGCGCCATCGGCGAAGGCGGCCGCCGCGGCCCGTTCCGCGCCTATGAATGGAACAAGATGAAGACGCCGACGCGGATCCTGGTGGGCGGACCGGAGGTGACGTCGGCGTTCGTGCTGATGGCGCTGGCGGTGGCGAGGCGGGCGATGGCGCGGGGGTAACGTGTCTTCCCCCTCCAGGGGAGGGTAAGTGGCGTCCACGACAATGACGGGAAGTTGAAAGCTTAATCGTTAGGCAAGCGCTGGCCGGGCGGCCAAAAGCCGACCACAATTGCGCGGCTTATCGAGATTTTCCTGAACACTGGACCGGCATGTTGCGAAAATTCCTGCTTGCGCTGTCTTTGCTCGCCCCGACGCTCGCCCAGGCCGCCGACATCACCGGCACCGCAAAGGTCCGCGACGGCGATTCCGTCGTGATCGGCAACACGAGGGTCCGGCTCGGCGGCATCGACGCGCCGTCGTCCGACCAGCTCTGCCTCAACACCCATACCGAGCGCTGGACCTGCGGGATCGCGGCACGCGACGAGCTCGCCAAATACACCGAGGGCAAGAACTGGGTCTGTCATGCCCGCGCGATCGACCGGCGCGGCCGCACCGTGGCGCGCTGCGAGGTCGGCGGCGAGGACATCCAGAAATGGCTGGTGCGCAGCGGCTGGGCGCTGTCCTACACCCGCGTTTCGCACGATTACGACGCCGACGAGGCTGCCGCGCGTGAGGCTAAGGCCGGCATGTGGCAGGGCGCCTTCATTGCGCCCTGGGACTGGCGCGTGCGCAACAAGAAGACGACGATATTGGGCGCCACCAAGCCGCCGGAGGGAGCGCATGCCGTGCTGCTCGCTTCGGCCTCGGGGCCGGTCGCGCCCTCGCCGGACTGCACCATCAAGGGCAACGTCAACACCGCCGGCGAGTGCATCTATCACCAGCCGACCAGCCGCTGGTACACCCAGATCAAGATGAAGATCAGCAAGGGCACCCGCTGGTTCTGCTCGGTGGAGGAGGCGGAAGCCGCCGGCTGCCGCGAGACCAAACGATAACCCAGCCCTGCATTTTGCGTGCTTTTCTTGGCTTCCAGCAGCGCGTAAAAGTACGACTCGAGCGACCCACCAGCCTGTCCTCCAGCAACAAGGACCAACAGCAATGACCGTTCGCGCGGGCCGGGAATTTCTGGCCATCCCCGGGCCCACCACGATGCCCGACGAGGTGCTGCGGGCGATGCATCGTCCGGCGATCGACATCTACTCCAAAGAGATGCTCGACCTGACGGAGAGCCTGCTCAGTGACATCTCGAAACTGTTTGCGACCAGGGGCAAGTCCTACATCTACATCGCCAACGGTCATGGCGCCTGGGAAGCCGCGCTGAGCAACGTGTTGTCGCGCGGCGACAAGGTGCTGGTGCTGGAGAGCGGCCGCTTCGCGATCGGCTGGGGCAATGCGGCAGCGCTGATGGGCGCCGAGGTCGAGGTGCTCAAGGGCGACTGGCGTCGCGCGGTGCGGCCGCACGAGGTCGAGGAGCGCCTGCGCCGCGACAAGGAGCACAGGATCAAGGCCGTCGTCGTCGTCCAGGTCGATACGGCCTCGGGCGTGCAGAACGACATCGAAGCGATCGGCAAGGCGATCAAGGCGAGCGGTCATCCCGCGCTGTATATGGTCGACACCGTCGCCTCGCTCGGCTGCATGCCGTTCGAGATGGACAAATGGGGCGTGGACGTCGCGATGTCCGGCTCGCAGAAGGGCCTGATGACGCCACCCGGCCTCGGCTTCGTCTCCGCCAATGCGCGCGCGCTCGAGGTGCACAAGAAGGCGAACATGTCGACGCCCTATTGGAGCTGGAGCGAGCGCGAGGGCACCGAGAATTATCGCAAATATGCCGGCACCGCGCCGGTGCATCTGCTGTTCGCGCTGCGCAAGGCGATCGACCTGCTGCACGAGGAAGGGCTTGAAAACGCCTTCCGCCGCCACAGCCTGCTCGGCGAAGCCGCGCGCCGCGCGGTATCCGCCTGGACGGAAGGCCAGGTGCTCGGCTTCAACATCGCCGAAGCCAGCGAGCGCTCCAACACCGTGACCACGGTGACCATGAGCAACGGCCATGATCCCGCAGTGCTGCAACGCTATTGCAAGGACAAGTGCGGCGTGGTGCTCGGCACCGGCATCGGCGACCTCTCCGGACAAGCCTTCCGCATCGCCCATATGGGCCACATCAACGCGCCGATGCTGCTCGGCACGCTGGGGGTGGTCGAGATCGGCCTCAACGCGCTGAAGATCCCGCACGGCAAGGGCGGGCTGGAGGCGGCGGTCGCGTATCTCGGCGAAGAGGTGGCGGCGTAGGCGCAAATTCCGCCGTCGTCCCGGACAAGCGCAGCTCTGGCAACGCGTAGCGTTGTCGGGGCGGAGCGCCGATCCGGGACCCAGCCACAGGATGCAGTTTGGCGAAGAGTCGGAGTTGCCAGCCCGCGCGATAACCTCTCCCTGGGGTTATGGGTCCCGGCCTACGCCGGGACGACGGCAGAGGTCGTGGCTGGGCTGAGCCTCACATTCGCAGCGACTTAAGATTCAGCGCTCGACGCGATACGCCTCGACCTGCGCCTTCAGCTCCTCCAGCGACGCGAGCGGCGCCTTCGGATCGACCCGGTATTCCCCGCTCGCCAGCCATTTCAACACCATCGCGTCCACGGCCGGCGAATGGTGGATGACGTCGCCGTAATTGTTGAGGTCGTGGGTCACCGCCTTGATCGCGCGGAAATCGTGGAGGCGCACGTTGGGAAGCTGCGTCAGGCGCTGCGCGATGCGGGCCGTAAGATCGGTGACGATGGTCAGCGTCGCCGGTGAGGCATCGCGCATCGCGACGAATTGCAGGATCGAATAGGGCGGGAAGTAGACGTCGAAGGTCACGTCCGGATGGCGCGTGATCAGGCTGGCGGCGTCACGCTCGAAATGCCTGATCATGGCGTCACGCTCGTAGCCCTCGCCGAGAAAGCTGCTGCGCACCGGATCGGTGATATAGGCGAAGGCGGCGCGTGTCCTCTCGGCGTTGTAGGCGCGCGCGACGTCGAAATCCCGTGGCAGCGCGTAGATGTCGTCGACGTCGGACAGCGCGAACTTGACGGGGAGAAACGGCGCCGCACGGCTCAGCGGCTCCCGCAGCGGCGGGACAGACCGCAGCAGCGCGAACAGGGATTCCTTCGCCATCGGCCCGCTGAACAGATATGCCGCGATCCCCTTGGCCGTCCTCCGATAAAGATCGACGGACAGATAGGGATCGGCCTCGATGCCGGCCGCATCGACAAAGCTGAAATCGTCCATCGCCCAGATCACGCGCCGGGCGCCGCGATCGATCGCCTGCTCCAGCACAAAGCCCTGCTGGCGCGAATTGGATCCGGTCATCGCCAGCTTGAGCGAACGGACGCCGAGCGCGCGGTCGATGTCGCTCTGGCGGAAATGGATCGCGAGCGAGGTGCCGATGAAGGCGGTGTCGAACGACTGGCTGCGGATCAGCCCGGCATTCTGCATGCGCGTGTCGTCGGAATAGAACGGCGCGACGAGGCGCGACGGGCGGAACAGTTGCAGGGGATCGACGGCAAAGGTGAGCGCCGCGGCGCCCAGCACGCACGCGACGCTCGCAAGGAGAAGGCGCATCACGCTGGTGAACGATCCCCGCATCAGAACCGGAAGTAGATGAATTCGCTGTGGCTCTGGATGCCCAGAAGTCCGAATGCGAGCACGAGCGATGCACCATAGAGGAACAGCGGCCGCATGCGCCCTGCCCGCAAGCTTTCGCCGACCCTGCGGTTGCCGTGATCGTAGCCCATGATTCCTTGCGTGTTCGGCGCCAGCCACACCAGCGCCGCATAGATCGCGACCTGCACCAGCGCCGCGATCTCCTCGCGGCCGAGGACGATGTTCAAGGGATCAGCCATGGCACTGACGATCCGCAACGCCCAATCGACCCGCTCGGCGCGGAAGAACACCCAGGCGACGACGACGGCGAGGAAGGTCAGCACGGCGCCAAGGATCCGGACCGGGCGCGCATGAAGCGACGGGATGGTCTGCACCAGCGCGCTGAAGGCGTGATTGACGCAGAGATAGGCGCCGTGCAGCGCACCCCACACCACGAATGTCCAGGCCGCGCCGTGCCAGAGCCCGCCGAGCAGCATCGTGATCAGCAAATTGACATAGCGCAGCACGTGGCCGCGGCGGTTGCCGCCGAGCGGGATGTAGAGATAGTCGCGCAGGAATTGCGACAACGTCATGTGCCAGCGGCGCCAGAACTCGACGATGCTCGCAGCCTTGTACGGCGAGTTGAAGTTGACGGGCAGGAAGATGCCGAACATCAGGGAAATCCCGATCGCCATGTCGGAATAGCCGGAGAAGTCGAAATAGAGCTGGAACGTGTAGGCGAGCGCACCACACCAGGCCTGGTCGAAGCTCGGCGAGCGCGCGTCGAAGGCGAGCGCGACCAGGGGCTGGATGCCGTCGGCAAGGCAGGTCTTCTTGAACAGGCCGATGGCGAAGATGATGATTCCGCACAGGATCAGATGCGCGTGCGGCTGCTTGGACTCCTCCCGCTCGAATTGCGGGATCATGTCCTTGTGGTGGAGGATCGGCCCCGCGATCAGATGCGGGAAATAGGTCACGAACAGCGCGTAATGCGGCAAGGCATAACGCGCGACCTGGCCGCGATAGGCATCGACCAGGAACGCGATCTGGGTGAACGTGTAGAAGGAGATGCCGACCGGCAGCAGGATGTGGACCGCGACATGCGTGCCGAGCAGCGCATTGAGATTGTCGGCGGCGAAGCCCGCATATTTGAAGATGCCGAGCACGAGGAGGTCGCCGGCGACACCAAGGGCAAGTGCCGCCCGGCGCTGCGTTGGCATGAGCTCCGCTGCAATCAGGAGATGGCCGACACCGTAGTTGAAGGCGATCGACGCCAGCAGCAGCGCGACAAACTGCCAATTGCCGATGGCATAGAAGGCGAGCGAGGCGACCGCCAGCCAGATCACCGGGGTCAGATTGCCGCGCCGCCCGAGCCAGAAGTACCCGGCCAGCACAGCCGGCAGGAACAGCAGGATGAACGGGTAGGAATTGAACAGCATCAGGCTGGACCGGCGGCGGGGTACTGCCCCTAAAGCATACAAGGGGGCGATCAACAACCCGGCGACTTGGCGCAGTCCTTTGTCCGGTCCTTGGCGCAGCGACGCTGGCAATCCGCGGAATCGGGACGATATAAGGTGGGATACGCTGTGCTAATTCCCCCTTTCCCCGTTCTTACGGGGAGAGGATCGGGGTGAGGGGCCTCTCTCCACACGCGAGATGGTCGAGAGACCTGTACCCCCTCACCCGGATTGCATCTCCGATGCAATCCGACCTCTCCCCGCAGGCGGGGAGAGGTAAGGAAGAGGCGCCGTACGGACGTGAGATGATGAGGATCGAGTGACCCAGACCAAGACACCTTCCCAGCCCCCCGTCGCCCGGCGCCGGCCGCACAGCTTTACCCGGCACGGCATCACCGTGACCGACGACTATGCCTGGCTGAAGGACGAGAAATGGCAGGAGGTGCTGCGCGACCCCGGGGTGATCGACCCCGACATCCGCAAATATCTGGATGAAGAGAACGTCTACACCGAGAGCCTGCTCGGCCATACCGCGGCGCTGCAGAAGACGCTGGTGCGCGAGATGCGCGGGCGGATCAAGGAGGACGATTCCAGCGTGCCGTCGCCGGACGGCCAGTTCGCCTATTTCCGCAGGTTTCGCGAGGGCGGGCAGCACGAACTGTTCGGCCGCATGCCGCGCGAGGGCGGCGACGGCCATATCGTGCTCGACGGCGATGCGCTCGCCAAGGACCACAAATATTTCAAGTTCGGCGGCAGCCGGCATTCGCCCGATCACAAGCTGCAGGCCTGGAGCGCGGACACCAAAGGCTCCGAATATTTTTCGATCCGCGTGCGCGACTGGGCGACGGGGAAGGACTTTGACGACCTCGTCGAGGAGACCGACGGCGGCATCGTCTGGAGCAAGGACGCGAAAAGCTTCTTCTATGTGAAGCTCGACGACAATCACCGGCCGATGCAGGTGTGGCGGCACCGGCTGGGGACGAAACAGGCCAACGACACGCTCGTCTATGAGGAGCAGGATTCCGGCTGGTTCACCCATCTGCACGAGAGCACCAGCGGCCGCTTCTGCGTGATCGCGGGCGGCGATCACGAGACCTCCGAGCAGCGGCTGATCGATCTCGAAAGCCCTGATACGCCGCCGCGGCTGGTCGCGGCGCGTGAGGAAGGCGTGCAATATTCGCTGGCCGATCGCGGCGATCAGCTCTTCATCCTCACCAATGCCGATGACGCCATCGACTTCAAGATCGTCACCGCACCGCTTGGCTCGCCCGAACGGAAGAACTGGCGCGATCTGATCCCGTATCGTCCGGGCATCTACATCATCGACCTCGATCTCTATGCCGGCCATCTGGTGCGGCTGGAGCGCGCCAATGCGCTGCCGGCGATCGTGATCCGCGATCTCGCATCGAACGAGGAGCACGCCATCGCCTTCGACGAAGCCGCCTATTCGCTCGACACGATGGGCTCCTACGAGTTCGAGACAACGAACTTGCGTTTCGCCTATTCGTCGATGACGACTCCGTCGGAGGTCTATGATTACGACATGGCCAAGCGGACGCGGACCTTGCGCAAGCGCCAGGAGATCCCGTCCGGCCACAATGCGAGCGACTACGTCACCACGCGCATCATGGCGAAGGCGCAGGACGGCGCCGAGGTGCCGGTCTCGATTCTCTATCGCCGCGGGCTGAAGCTCGACGGATCGGCACCGCTCCTGCTCTACGGCTACGGCTCCTATGGCATGGCGATGCCGGCCTCGTTCAACGCCAACCGCCTGTCGCTGGTCGATCGCGGCTTCGTCTATGCCATCGCCCATATCCGTGGCGGCGCCGACAAGGGCTGGGGCTGGTATCTCGACGGCAAGCGCGAGAAGAAGACGAATTCGTTCGACGATTTCGCCGCCAGCGCCCGCGCGCTGATCGACGCAAGATACACCAGCGCAAAGCGCATCGTCGGCCATGGCGGCTCGGCCGGCGGCATGCTGATGGGAGCGGTGGCAAACCGCGCCGGCGAGCTGTTCGCCGGCATCGTCGCCGAGGTCCCGTTCGTCGACGTGCTCAACACCATGCTCGACGACACGCTGCCGCTGACGCCGCCGGAATGGCCGGAATGGGGCAACCCGATCGAGAGCGAGAAGGATTTTCGCACCATCCTGTCCTACTCGCCCTACGACAATGTCGCGGCGAAGGCCTATCCGGCCATCCTTGCAATGGGCGGATTGACCGATCCGCGCGTCACCTATTGGGAGCCCGCCAAATGGATCGCCCGCCTGCGCGCCACCATGCGCGGCGGCGGCCCGGTGCTGCTGCGCACCAACATGGGCGCCGGCCACGGCGGCGCCTCGGGGCGATTTGATCGTCTGGACGAGGTGGCGATCGTCTATGCGTTCGCGCTGTGGGCGGCGGGAATGGCGGAGGCCGGGGTGTAGCCCCGTCGTCGTCCTGGCGAAAGCCAGGACGACGACGGAGTGTAAACTACCTGCCGTTCTTCTTCCGCCATTCCGCGAAGTCGGTGAGCGTCTGCGGATCGGTGGCAGGATAGAGACCGAAGATGCCGCGACCCTTGCCGACCTCCTCGGTGACGAAGTCCTCGAACGCGGTCATCTCGAACGTCTCGTTGGCGATATCGTCGGCAAGATGCGCGGGGATCACGATGACGCCGTCGGCATCGCCCAAAATGACGTCGCCGGGAAACACCGGCGCATCGCCGCAGCCGATCGGCACGTTGATCTCGATCGCCTGATGCAGCGTGAGGTTCGTCGGCGCCGAGGGACGATGGTGGTAGGCGGGGATGCCGAGCTTGGCGATCTCGGCGGAGTCGCGAAAGCCGCCGTCGGTGACGACGCCGGCGACGCCGCGCTTCATCAGCCGCGTCACCAGGATCGCACCGGCGGAAGCCGCGCGCGCATCCTTGCGGCTGTCCATCACCAGCACGCTGCCTGCCGGGCAGTCCTCGACCGCCTTGCGCTGCGGATGCGAGCGGTCCTTGAAGACGTCGATGGTGTTGAGGTCCTCGCGCGCCGGCATGTAGCGCAGCGTGAAGGCCTCGCCCACCATGGTCGGCTGGTCAGGACCGAGCGGGTGCACATCCTGGATCATCTGGATGCGCAGGCCGCGCTTGAACAGCGCGGTGGCGACGGTGGCGGTGGAGACGGATTTGAGCTTGTTGCGGGTGGCTTCGCTGAGTTTTGTCATTGGCGCTTTCTTTCTCGTTCGTCATTCCGGGGCGCGCCACTTGGCGCGAACCCGGAATCTCGAGGTTCCGGGTTCGCTTCGCGCCCCGGAACGACGGTGTTAGTAGATCGACGGCTCGCCGATCGGCGCGCCGAAATCGGTCTCGAGGAAGTCGAAGTCGCAGCCGTCATTGGCCTGCTTGATGTGCTTGGTGAACATCCAGCCATAGCCGCGCTCGAAGCGGCGCTCGGGCTGCTTCCAGGCGGCGCGGCGTTTTTCGAGCTCGGCTTCGCTCACATCGAGATTGATGGTCCGCGCGGCGACGTCGAGGGTGATGCGGTCGCCGTTCTGCACCAGGGCCAGCGGGCCGCCGATGTAGGACTCCGGTGAAACGTGCAGGATGCAGGCGCCGTAGCTGGTGCCGCTCATGCGCGCGTCCGAGATGCGCACCATGTCGCGCACGCCCTGCTTCACGAGCTTGGTCGGGATCGGCAACATGCCCCATTCCGGCATGCCAGGTCCGCCCTGCGGCCCCGCATTGCGCAGGATCAGGATGTGGTCCTCGGTGACGTCGAGATTGGGATCGTCGACCGCCTTCTTCATCGACGGATAATCGTCGAACACCAGCGCGGGTCCGGTGTGCTTGAGGAAGCGCGGCGCGCAGGCGGAGGGCTTGATGACGCAGCCGTCGGGCGCGAGATTGCCCTTGAGCACGGCGAGCGCGCCTTCCTTGTAGATGGGATTGTCGACCGAGCGGATCACGTCGTCATTGTGCACCTCGGCATGCGCGATGTTCTCAGCCACCGTCTGGCCGGTGACGGTGATGCAGTCGAGATGCAGATGCGGCTTGATCTGGCCCATCAGCGCCGGCAGGCCGCCGGCATAGAAGAAGTCCTCCATCAGATAGGCATCGCCGCTCGGCCGCACGTTGGCGATCACAGGCACCTTGCGGCTCGCGATCTCGAAATCGTCGAGACCGATGTCCTGGCCGGCACGGCGAGCCTGCGCGATCAGATGGATGATCGCGTTGGTGGAGCAGCCCATCGCCATCGCGACCGCGATCGCGTTCTCGAACGCCTTGCGGGTCTGGATCACCTTCGGCGTCAGATCCTCCCACACCATCTCGACGATGCGACGGCCACATTCACTGGCCATGCGGATGTGGTTGGCGTCCGCCGCCGGAATCGAGGAGGCGCCCGGCAGCGTCATGCCGATGGCCTCGGCGATCGCGGTCATGGTCGACGCCGTGCCCATGGTCATGCAGGTGCCGTAGCTGCGGGCGATGCCGGCCTCGATGTCGAGCCAGTCCTTGTCGGAGATCTTTCCGGCGCGGCGCTCGTCCCAGTATTTCCAGCCGTCCGAGCCGGAGCCCAGCGTCTTGCCCTTCCAGTTGCCGCGCAGCATGGGACCTGCCGGCAGATAGATCGCCGGGATGTTCATCGAGGTCGCGCCCAGCAGCAGCGCGGGCGTGGTCTTATCGCAGCCGCCCATCAGCACCACGCCGTCGACGGGATGGCTGCGCAGCAGCTCCTCGGCGTCCATCGCCAGCAGATTGCGATAGAGCATCGTGGTCGGCTTGAGCAGCGATTCCGATAGCGACAGCGCCGGCAGCTCGAGCGGCAGGCCGCCGGCCATCAGGATGCCGCGCTTGACGTCGTCGACGCGCGACTTGAAGTGCATGTGACAGGGCTGCGCGTCCGACCAGGTGTTGAGGATCGCGATGATCGGACGGTCCTTCCACTCCTCGGGGGCGTAGCCCATCTGCATGGTGCGGGAGCGGTGGCCGAACGAGCGGAGATCGTCGGGCGCGAACCAGCGCGCGCTGCGGAGCTGGTCGGGTGTTTTCTTCTTCTTGGTCATGATTGAGTGCCCCATTTCTGGACCGTGTTCCGCTCGATGGCGCGGAAGATCAGGTTCTCGACAAAGAGCCCGATGATAATCACCGTCAAGAGGCCTGCGAAGACGGCGGGTATGTCGAGGAGGTTGCGGTTCTCGAAGATGAACCAGCCGAGCCCGCCTTGGCCCGAGGACACGCCGAACACCAGCTCGGCCGCGATCAGCGTGCGCCAGGCGAAGGCCCAGCCGATCTTGAGGCCGGTGAGGATCGAGCCGAAGGCGGCGGGGATCAGGATTTTCGCCACATAAGGCAGCCCGCGCAGGCCGTAATTGCGCCCGACCATGCGCAGCGTGTTGGACACACTCTTGAAACCGGAATGGGTGTTGAGCGCGACCGGCCACAGCACCGAATGGATCAGCACGAAAACGAGGCTGCCGTTGCCGAGTCCGAACCAGATCAGCGCCAGCGGTAACAGCGCGATCGCCGGCAGCGGATTGAACATCGCCGTGACGGTCTCGAGGAAATCGGTGCCGATGCGGGTCGAGATCGCAAGCACGGTGAAGATCGCGGCGAGCACGATGCCGGCCGAATAGCCCATGAACAGGACCTTCAGCGAGGCCCAAGCCCGCATTGGAATCGTGCCGTCCTTCACGCGCTCATACATCGTGACGATGGTGTCGTGCAGCGTCGGAAACAGCAGCGGATTGTCGAGGGCGACGCCGTAGGCCTCCCAGATCGCCGCCAGGAACAGGATGATAACGGTCTTGCGGACAAAACCGTCGTTCCACAACAGCTCGGTCACGCTCAGCTTGCGCTCGACCTCGGCAGCGCCGCTGGCAGCAGCGACCGGCGCGTCACGCAGCAATATTCTCGCTTCGCCCATGTCGAGGCTCCCTCAATGCGCGGTGGCTTCGGCGGCGAACAGGAGATCGTGGATCTCCTTCTCCAGCCGGCCGGCGCTGCCGTCCGCACTCGAGACCTTGTCGACATCGACCACCTCGGCCTTGACGCGGCCGGGATGCGGCGACAGCAGGAGGATGCGGTTGCCGATGCGGATCGCTTCCGCGATCGAATGGGTCACGAACAGCACGGTGAATTTGGTCTCGCTCCAGAGCTGGAGCAGCTCGTCCTGGCAGGTCCGGCGCGTCAGCGCGTCCAGCGCCGCGAACGGCTCGTCCATCAACAGGATGTCAGGCTCCATCGCCATGCCGCGCGCGATCGCGACGCGCTGCTTCATGCCGCCGGACAGCGTGTGCGGATAGGCATCGACCACGCGGGTGAGGCCGACTTTCTCGATATAGGCCCGCGCGCGGGCCTCGGCGTCCTTGTGCGGCAGCTTTCGCGCCGTCAGCAACGGAAACATCACGTTGGCGAGCACCGTCTTCCACGGCAGCAGCTGGTCGAACTCCTGGAAGATCATCATGCGGTCGGCGCCCGGGCCGTGGATCTCGCGACCGTTGATACTCATGCGGCCTTCGCTCGGGCTCATGTAGCCGCCGACGGCCTTGAGCAGGGTCGACTTGCCGCAGCCGGACGGTCCGAGCAGCACGAAGCGGTCGGACCTGTCGACGGTGAAGCTCACCCTCTCGGTGGCGGTGACGACGGCGCTGGAGGTCTTATAGCGCAGCGTCACTCCGTTGACGTCGAGCAGCGCCATCAGTTGCCCTTCAGGTCGTGCGCGACGGGGAGATAATAGTCGGTCCAGGCCTTGGGCTGATTCTTCAGCGTGCCAGTCTTGTAGAGATGGGCGGCGAATTTCATCGTACCCTGCGGCTCGAGATTCCACTCCATCATGCCGGGCTCCTTCAGCAGATCGAGCAGCTCCTCCGCCGAGGTCTTGTCGCCGGTGATCTCCTTGTAGATCTCGACGGCTTGCCTGGTGTCGCTGCGGATCAGGTCCTGCGCTTCCTTGGTGGCGTCGCGCACGGCCTGGATGATCTTGGGATTGGCGTCGGCGAATTTGGTCGTGGTGAAGAACTGGGCCTGGCTGAGCGGGCCGCCCATCACGTCGGGCGACGACAGCACGACATGCGCGCCCGGCACGTTCTTCAGCTCCAGGAACGTGAAGGGCGGGATCGAGAAGTGGGTGTGCACCTCGTGCTTGGAATTGGCGAGCGCCGCATAGGCGTCGGGATGGCCGAGCTGCACGGTGTTGGCGTCGAGCTTCGACCATTGATCGGCGCCGAAGGCCTCGGCCGCCGCGATCTGAAGCACGATCGCCTGGGTCGAGACTTTCACCGTCGGCACCGCGATCTTGTCGCCGGGGCCGAAATCCCTGATCGACTTGATGTTGGCATCGCGGCTGATCAGCGTCATCGGCTGCGCCGAGGTTGCGACGATGCCCTTCACGCCGCCGCGGGTACGGTCCCACAGCAACAGGAGATTGCCGGTGCCGGTGTTGAGGATGTCGACGCCGCCCGCGAGCAGCGCATCGGTCTGGGCGCCGCCGCCGGAGAAGGTGACCCATTTGGTCGTGACGCCGGGCACACCGAGGCTGGCGGCATGCTTCTCGATCAGCTTCTGCTTCTCCATGATGTGGCTCGGCATGTAGAAAATGCCGGGCTGGCGCGACAGCGAGATCTCGGACTTCTGCTGTGCATGCGCCGCGGACACCGAGAGGGCGGTTGCGGCGATCAGGGCGGCAGCCGCAAGCTTGCTACGAAGATGCATCATCATTGTTGTGTGTTTCCTCCGGCCAGCGTCGAGCTGCGTTGACCCTGCTGATGCACTAATATATTAGTGCATCAAAGGCAAGCCCGCGGGACCCGACATGGAAGTAACCCATACCGCGCCGCGCGCGGCACGACCCGCCCGGCTCGACCGCGCCCGCCAGGCCGCGCCGCAGGTGTTCGAACGGCTGCGCAATGCGATCATCGCCCTGGAGCTGCCGCCGGGCGCGCCGCTGTCCCGCGCCGAGCTCGCCGGCCAGTTCGGCGTCAGCTCGACGCCGGTGCGCGATGCCTTGATGCGGCTCGAGGAAGAGGGCCTGGTCGACGTCTTTCCGCAGCACGCGACCGTGGTCAGCCGGATCGACATCGGCCGCGCCCAGCAGGCGCATTTCCTGCGCCAGGCGCTGGAGCTCGAGATCGTCCGCCTGCTCGCGGAGAAGCATGACGACGCCCTGATCATCCGCCTCGACCACGCCATCGCACTCCAGCAGCAATTCGCGAAGGCCGGCGAGTTCGAGGCGTTCATGGCCGCCGACAACGACTTCCACGCCCAGCTCTACGCCGCCGCCGGCAAGCAGGAGCTGTGGGCACTGGTGCGCAGCCGCAGCGGCCATATCGACCGGCTGCGCCGGCTGCATCTGCCCTCACCGGGCAAGGCCCAGAATATCGTGCGCCACCACAGGCTGATCACCCGCGCGATCGAGGCCGGGGACGCCGATGCCGCGCAACAGCATCTGCGCAAGCATCTGTCGGGCACGCTGAGCGAGCTCGACAAGATCCGGAGCCACCACCCGGAGTACCTGACGGACTAGTCAGGCGGCGTTGCGCCGGTCCGGCCCGCGATAATCGGCATCGTCGCTGTTGCGGCGGTCCATCGGACCAGTGCGCAGCCTGACGAAGAAGGCCTGGACCTCGGTGGCGAGGCGTTCGGCCGCTCCAGAAACGTGGTTCGCGGCGCCCATCACGTCGTCGGCCGAGCGGTTGGTTTCCGCGATGGCGCCGGAGACGGTCCCGATGCTGGTCGCCAGCGTCTGCGTGCCCGACGCCGCCATCTGGACGTTCTGCGAGATCTCCCGCGTCGCGGCGCCCTGCTCCTCCACGGCGCTGGCAATCGCCGCGGTCACCTCGTCGATCCGGCGCATGGCGGTTGCGACCTCCTTGACGGAGGCGACTGCGCTGCCGGTCGAGTTCTGGATCGCGGCAATGTGCTGAGCGATGTCCTGCGTCGCATTGCGGGTCTGGTCGGCCAGCGCCTTGACCTCGGAGGCCACCACCGCAAAGCCGCGGCCGGCTTCACCGGCGCGCGCGGCCTCGATGGTGGCGTTGAGCGCCAAAAGGTTGGTCTGGCCCGCGATCGCCTGGATCAAATCGACCACCGAGCTGATGCTCTGGGCGGCGTGCGCGAGGCCTTCGATCTCGGCCTCGGAGCGCGCGGTCACCTCGCCCGCCGACCGCACGGTCTTGTTCGACAGTTCGATCTGCCGGCCGATCTCGACGATGGAGCTCGCGAGCTGCTCGGCCGCCGCGGCGACGGTCTGGACGTTGACCGCGGTCTGTTCGGATGCGGTCGCTGCGGACGCGGCCTGGCTCGTCGCATGGTTGGCGATGCCGCCGAGGCTCTCTGCGGTCTGCCGCATGGTGCCGGCGTTCTCGCCGACCAGCGCGAGCAGGTCGCGCGAGGTCCCGCGAAATTCCTCGACCGCGTCCTCCATGTTGCGGTTGGCCGCTTCGCGCGCCTCCGCCTCGCGCGCGAGAGACGCCGCCGCCTGTTGCTGGGCGATCACGTTGTCGCGGAACTTCGCCACCGCCTGCGAGACCACTCCGATCTCGTCGCCGCGCCCGGCCGTCTTGAATTCGACACTGGTGTCGCCCCCGGACAGGCGCGCGGAATCGCCCACCAGCTCGACGATCGGACGGGTGATGGAGCGCGCAACCAGGATCGCAATCGTTGTCCCGAGCGCAAGCCCCGCGGCGAGCAGGATCCATTGCAGCAGCAGCAACCTCTCGACCGCGTCGGCCACGCTGCGGGCGTCCTCGGCGAGCTTCGACTGTTGGTCGCTCTTGAGTCCGCCGGAGCGCTTGCCATCCGTGTCCTTGCGACCGTCGAGCAGATCGAGGATGCGGGCCGCGCGCGGCGCGGCCTCGGTGGACAGGATGAAGACCGGCGCGTTCCATTGCGGCGTCTGGCGGATCGCGAAGATCTTCTGCGGCAGCGGGGTGAAGGCCTCGTTCGCCCTGGCGATGGCCCGGTAAGC
This sequence comes from Bradyrhizobium diazoefficiens USDA 110, assembly GCF_000011365.1. Lineage (GTDB taxonomy): Bacteria > Pseudomonadota > Alphaproteobacteria > Rhizobiales > Xanthobacteraceae > Bradyrhizobium > Bradyrhizobium diazoefficiens. Next base: position 413,875 of record NC_004463.1, read on the forward strand.
GGACGCCTGCCTTTCGGTGAGCAGATCCGCCTGGGTGCCGACCGATGCGAGCGCGGCCCTGAAGGTCGCGAGCGGCTTTTCGAACTTGTCACGGTCGGCCGCCTCGCCCGAGGCGACGTAGAGCCGCAATTGCGATCCCGCCGCGGCGAGATTGCCGCGCACGTCGGCGAAGGTCTTGAGCAGGCGCTTGCGCTGGGGCGTCGCCTCCAGCGCCTCCTCCTCGTCGATCATCGCGGTGATCTCGGCGAACATGGTCGCGATCAGCGGCGCGGCCTCCTTGGCCAGGAGCTCGCTCGCCGGATAGGCCGACGGAGTGAAGGCGGCGAGCTCGGCCTTGTCTTGGGCCTGGCGAAATTCCGCGATCAGCGCCCTGGCTTCGCTCCAGTTGGTCTTGTTCTGCGGGTTGGAAAACCCCTCCGCCATGCGGTCGACCGCGGCGGCGGTGCGATCCAGGTCGGCCCAGACCGCCGCCCGGTCACGCTTGCCCTGCGCATCGCCGGTCAGCAGATAGCCGCGCAGCACCGAGAGCGTGGAGTAGAGATTGCCGACGAGTTCCGTGCTTGCGACTGCGACCGGCGCTCGCAGATCCACGACCGTCTTGATCCGCGACGAGATGTCCGAGACGGCGGCGACGGTGTAGATCACGGTCGCGGCGAGCAGAATGCAGATCAGCGCAAAGCCGCCGAGCAGCCGGGTCCGAATTCCGGTGTTCGCAATCGATTTGAACATGGAAGATCTCGTGCTGGTGGTCGGTTGATCGGTTGGCGTGGTGGGACGCCAGAATGTGAGCAATGAAATGCGCGAAATACTGATACGAGGACTATCGGAGATTGTAGTCAGCGGCCTTTAATCCATAGTGAAGGCTCGGGTTCCGTACAACTACGGCGAGAGAAATATCTCCCGATGCTAAAACGGGTTACGATGTTTGGAACCAGGCCCGACCTCAAATGCACGCAAGAGTGCGTATGATGTGCAAGGCATTGCCTCCCGGCGCGCCAGGAAAGGCAATCGCGGCAGACGCGAGGCGCTTGCGGGGCGGATAGAATCCGCGCAACAATTTCGTATTTGATGCCTTGATTTGCGGTCACTGGAACGTCCCAGCCGACCCGGAGGAATTCAGACGTGGCCAACATCCTGATCGTGGATGACGACCCGGCCGTGCAGATCACGATCCGGCTGCTTCTGGAGAGAGCCGGTCATCACGTCACCGTCGCCGGCGACGGCCACAAGGGACTTGCGCTGTTCGAGGCCAGCCCGTTCGACCTCTTGTTTCTCGACATCTTCATGCCCGGCATGGACGGGCTGGAGACGATGCGCCACATCCGGGCGCTAGCCCCGGCGATTCCGATCATCGTCATTTCCGGCCGATCGATCACGCCGGACGCCCATGCGGAGCCGGATTTCCTGAAGATGGCGACCAAGCTCGGTGCAGTGGCAAGCCTTCAGAAGCCGTTCCGGGCAGACGCGCTGCTCGCCGCGGTGAGCGGCTGCCTCGACGCGGGCAAGCCGGAGGGGCCCGATGTCAGTACCGGCCGCCGATGACGAGGGCGTCTCCTCTGCTGCAGGCCAGAACACGCACGGTCATCCGGGAACCCCTGCGAATATCTCCATGACCCTCGCAACCCGGCTGGCCATCGCGATGATCCTGCTGGTGGCGGCTACCGTGACCGCCGTCGGCTGGCTGGGCTATCGCAACATCACACAAGCCGTCATTCCGCGGGTGCTGGAGCGGGTCGAAGCCCAGTCACGCCTGCTGGCCACCAATCTTGAATCCTACGTTGCCGGCGTTCGCGGCGATTTGGTCGGCTATCGCTCCGCCGCGGCAATCAACGGTCTGATCCGGGCCCACCTCGGCGGAGGAATTGACGCTCTTGACGGCGTCTCGGAGCAGACCTGGCGCGAGCGTATCGCGGCGCGGCTCGCGGCCGAGATCGAGGCCAAGCCCAGCTATGGACAGTTTCGAATCATCGGTCTTGACGACGACCAGCGCGAGCTGGTCCGCGTCGATCGCTCCGGCCCGAACGGAGCGGTACGAGTTGCCCCCGACAGCGAACTGGAGCGCAAGAGCGAACGAACCTACTTTCAGGAAACGATACGACTGGCGCCGGGCGAGATTTATGTGTCGCCCATCGAACTCGCGACCCGCCAGGGGGGAACCACGGCCTTGCACACTCCGACCCTGCGGGCCGCGACGCCGCTGTTCACGCCCGACGGCAAGCCGTTCGGCATCATCATCGCCAATATCGACATGCGTCCGGTACTCGACCGCATTCGCTCGACGACGAGCTCGGGAGGCGAGATCTACGTCGTGAATGCGCGCGGCGACTATCTGGTTCATCCCGATCAGACGCGAGAATTCGGCTCGTTGCGCGCCCCCCCCACCAACTGGCGCAGTGATTTTCCATTTTTCTCAGCCCTGGCAGGCTCGCCGGGAGTATCCACGCAGCTCGCGACCGATGGATCGGGCCGGCCGAGCGGCGCGGCGATCGCGCCTGCGCTGCTTGCGAGCAAGGAATGGGTCGCAATCATCGTGACCATTCCCCCGGCCGTCTTTGGCCGCGTGCCGGCCGCCATTCAAAAAACGTCCTTGCTCGTCGGCTTGCTTGCCGTCCTCGCCGCGGCTTCGCTCGCGGTGCTGCTGGCGCGCTCCCTGACTCGCCCGATCGGGCGCCTGACCGCGGCCGTGGAGGCCATCGGCAGCGGACGGCCAGCGGACATTCCCGTCGATGCAAGCGGCGAGACGGGCGTGCTGGCGCGGGCCTTTGCCCACATGGTCGAGGAGATGAAGGCAAAGACGTCGGCACTGGAGCACGAGGTCGAGGAGCGGCGTCGCACCGAGGCCGTCCGCGACCAGCTCGCCGTCCGCGAAAGCCTGTTCAGCGCGGCGGTCCAATCCTCCGACGATTCGATCGTCCTGCAAACGCTCGACGGCATCATCATCGGCTGGAACGCGGCAGCCGAACGCCTCTACGGCTATTCGGCCGAGGAAGCGATCGGACAGCCGACGTCGATCCTGCTTCCGCCGGATCGCCGCGAGGAGGGCAAGGACTATCTTCGGCGGATTGCGAGGGGTGAGCGGATCGAACATTTCGAAACCGTGCGCCTGCGCAAGGATGGCAGCCCGGTCGAAATCTCGGTGAGCCTCTCACCGATCAGGGGCCCCTCCGGCGAGATCATCGGCGCCTCGGGCTCGGCGCGCAGCCTCACCGAGGCGCGACGGACCGAGCGGGCGCTACAGCAGCAGCTCGAGGAGCGGCGGCAGCTTTTCGACGCCTCGCAGGACCTGATCATGATCATGGACTCGCAGGGCCATATCGCGCAGATCAGCCCGAGCTGCGAGGCCATTCTCGGCTACCGGCCCGACGACATGATCGGCTACAGCGGCGCCGATTTCATCCACCCGGCCCATCTCGAACAATCGCGCGAGGAAATGCGCGCACTCAGGCGCGGCGGGCACCCGAAGCTCGCCGACACCCGCTGCCTCCACAGGGACGGACGCGAGATCTGGCTGTCCTGGCTCGGCAACTGGTCCGATCAGGCCAAGCGCTACTTCTTCGTCGGGCGCGACATGACCGAGGCAAGGCTGGCCGAGGAGTCCTTGCGCGAAAGCGAGCAGCTGGCCCGCAACATCGTCGAGACCGCGCTCGACGCCTTCGTCCAGACCGACGACCGCAGCATCATCCTGAACTGGAGCTCGCGGGCCGAAGAGCTGTTCGGCTGGCGCCGCGACGAAGCGCTGGGCAGGAATGCGATCGACCTCATCGTCGCCACAGGTGAGCGCGAGAGGGTCAAGGCGGGTCTCGCACGCTTCCTCGATTCCGGAGACGGTCAGACGCTCAATCGCCGCCGCGAGCTGGTCTGCTGCCGCCGTGACGGCAAGGAATTCAAGGCCGAACTGAGCGTCACGGCGCTGAAGCGCCGCGAAGGCATTCTGTTCAACGTCTTCTACCGCGACCTCACCGACAAGATCGCGTCCGAGGAACGCATCCGCCATGCGGAGAAGATGGAGGCGGTCGGCCAGCTCACCGGCGGCGTGGCGCACGACTTCAACAACATCCTCACCGTGATCACCGGGACGATCGAAATCCTCAGCGACGCAGTGGCCAAGGAGCCCGAGCTTGCGGCGATCACCCGGATGATCGACGAGGCCGCCGGCCGCGGCGCCGAGCTGACCCAGCACCTGCTCGCGTTCGCGCGCAAGCAGCCGCTCCAGCCGCGCGAGGTCGATATCAACTCGCTGATCGTCGACACCGCAAAGCTGCTGCGGCCGACGCTGGGCGAGCAGATCCAGATCGAATCCGTGTTCGAGGAGGAGAGCTGCGTTGCGATCGTCGATCCCAACCAGCTCACCACCGCGATCCTCAACCTCGCGCTCAACGCCCGCGACGCCATGCCCGGCGGCGGCAAGCTGATCGTGGAGACGGGCGCCGCCTATCTCGACGAGGTCTATGCCAGCGTCAACGACGTCCGGCCCGGGCACTACGTGCTGATCGCCGTGAGCGACACCGGAACCGGCATTCCGTCCAACATGCTGACCAGGGTGTTCGATCCCTTCTTCACCTCGAAGGGACCGGGCAAGGGCACCGGACTCGGGCTTTCGATGGTCTACGGCTTCATCAAGCAGTCCGCGGGCCACATCAAGATCTACAGCGAGGAAGGCCACGGCACCACGATCAAGATGTACCTGCCGCCAGGCAAGACGGCGACGGCGGTCGGCGACGGTGTGATCCCTGCGACGATCGAGGGCGGACACGAGACGATCCTGGTGGTCGAGGACGACCGGCTGGTGCGCGACTACGTGCTGGCGCAGCTGCATGCGCTGGGCTACGTCACCTTGCAGGCTGCGAACGCCGCGGAAGCGCTCGCGATCGTCGCCGCCGGAAAGCCGTTCGACCTCCTGTTCACCGACGTCATCATGCCCGGCAGGATGAACGGACGGCAGCTCGCCGACGAGCTGATGAAGACGCGCCCCGATCTCAGGGTGGTCTACACGTCAGGCTATACCGAGAATGCGATCATCCATCACGGCCGGCTGGATTCGGGCGTTCTGCTGCTCGCAAAGCCCTACCGCAAATCGGATCTCGCGCGGATCATCCGCAAGGCGCTGCTGGGGTGAGGCTTGGGAGTCATTCCGGACGCGCGTAGCGCGATCCGGAATCTCGAGATTCCGGGTTCGATGCTCCGCATCGCCCCGGAATGACGAAGAAATGTCCGCGATGCAACCGACCCTACGACGCGCGCTGCGCCGCGGTCATCACGATCCGGATCAGGTCGGCGGCATTGCGCGCACCGAGCTTCTTCATGATGTTGGCGCGGTGGTCCTCGATGGTGCGCGGGCTGATGCCGAGAGTGCGGCCGGCTTCCTTGTTGGAAGCGCCGGCGGCGAACTGCTCGAGCACCTCGCGTTCGCGCCGCGTCAACGGCTCGCGTCCGGGGAAATGCAGCGAGCCGAATTTCGGCGCTGCGTTCTCCGCCTGCCTGCGTGCATAGGCGCCGATCGCCTCGTCGAGGCGGCCGACGATCTCGCTGCCGCGGAACGGCTTCTCGATGAAGTCGAGCGCGCCGCTCTTGATGGCGCCCACCGCCATTGTGATGTCGCCCTGCCCGGAGATCATGAAGATCGGCGCCGGATAATCCTCACCGTGCAGCTCCTTCAGAATGTCGAGACCCGACTTTCCGGGAATGTGCACGTCGAGCAGGATCGCAGCCGGTGTGCGGTTTCGCGCGACGGAGAGCAGCGCTGCGCCGTCCGCAAAACAGATCACCTCATAGCCCGCCGCCTTCAACACCATCGACAAGGTGTCGCGAACAGCCGGGTCGTCGTCGACTACGAAGATTTCACCGCGAGAGGTTTGTTCGGCCATGTGCCATGTCCAATTGGCATTAGAGTCCATTCGGCATTGAGGACTCGCGTCCGCGCCAACCGTTATGGCGTTCGGCGCGGATTCGGCCCACCCGTATTTGTACGGGACATAGACTTAACGCACAAGTAGCGGCATGGCGCCTAATTGCGGGGGACGGAGAATATCCATGCTAAATTTGGCCAGCACGCCACCTCTCGTCACGACGCCCGAGGCCGACAGCCGTCAGTTGATTGCGGCCGACCTTCGCTGCCTGATCGCGCAGATCGAGAGCAGCATGCGCCTGATCGACGCAGCCATGATCGATGCAGGCCCGGAGCAGGACGACAACGGCGATCAGGCCGGTTCCGCCGACATTTTCGTGCTCGACGACGTCACGCCGCGCTATGCCACGGCGAGTGCCGCCCTCAACGTCTGCCGGGCGGGCCTTGGCCACGCCCTGCAATACCTGTCGGATTCCGGCGACCCGGTGTAGGTCGCGATCGGCGCGGCGGCGGCTGCATCCGATTGCATGGCAGCTCCGCGCGTCAGGTGCGGTGCCGTTCCACGATCGCGTCGCTGGCGACACCACCCCAGGTGTGGATCGCCGGCAGCCCCATCGCGGTCTTGCCGAGGTTGGCGAGGCTGATGCGCAGGGCCGCCAGATCGAGCGGCTTCGGCAGGCCCTGGAGCTGGATCCCGACGGAGCGGGCGAAGCTGCGGGCGGCGCTGCGGCGCTTGCCGTCCATGCCGCTGATGACGATCACGGCACCGGCGAATTTCGCGTTCGCCATCTCGCGCAACACGTCGATGCCGTCGCCATCCTCCAGCACGAGATCGAGCGTCACGCAGTCGAAGCGCGCGGCGCGCAGCTTCTCGATCGCTTCCGCCACGGACGGCGCCACGGTGACCTCGTGGCCGGCCTGCTTGGCGGCGACCGTGATCAGGCTGCGCTGCGTGGCGTCGTCATCGACCACCAGGAGCTGGAGCGCACGCCGCTCGGCGACGTCGGGCAGGTTCGATGGGACGGGGGAGAGGGAACTTCTGGGCATTGCCGTATTCCTGAGATTGAGACAGGCAATGGATACACGGCGCGCGCTTAGGCCACGTAAAGCCGCCGCGGCAAATTCGCCCGGATGTTTCAGCAAATGTAAAGCAACGTGGCGGAAAGCGCCGGCGCCGCCACGCGCCGGTCAGGCTGCCGCGTCGTGGCCGCCGGCGGCGCCGCGCTTCTTGCGGTTCTTGCCGCGCAGGAACTGGATGTCCATTTCGGCGCCGTTGACGCGCACCAGCTCGCAGCGGCGGTAGGCTAGGCCGGTGGACGACAACAGCAGGAAGAACTCTTTCAGGTTCAGCCCCTGGATCGAGCCTTCAACCGTAAGGATGGCGTCGGTGTCGGAAATGGCGTTGAGCTTGCAGTCACGGCGCCAGGTGCCGTCGATGGCCATGATGCAGACATCATAGCCGCGACTGAAGGTGACGCGCTCCGCGCCTTTTCCATCCTCGGCCATGCCTATCGTCCCGCCATCACCGCCATGCGCGGCGCCACGCCGGCGAGAGCCGGCTTGGCCACGGCTGCACGCGGATCGTTCGGCTTGTAGAGGCCGCGCCGGTCGGGAATCGGCCTGAACGTATCCGTCAGTCCGACCACGGTTTCGGCGGCACCCAGCACGAGGAAGCCATCGGGCTCGATCTGGCGCGCCAGGCGGTTGAAGATGTTGATCTTGGTGTCCTGGTCGAAATAGATCAGCACGTTGCGGCAGAAGATGACGTCGAACGTACCGAGCTGGGCGAAGTCGTGCAGCAGGTTGAGCTGGCGGTGCTGGATCATCGCCCGCAATTCGGGATTGATCTGCCAGGTCTCGCCGGTCTGCTTGAAATATTTCACCAGCATCTGGATCGGCAGGCCGCGCTGCACCTCGAACTGGCTGTAGACGCCGGCTCTGGCCTTCTCCAGCACCTCCTGCGACAGGTCGGTCGCGATGATCTCGACGCGCCAGCCGGTGAGGGCCGCACCCATCTCCTTCAGGCACATCGCCAGCGAATAGGGCTCCTGTCCGGTCGAACCGGCGGCGCACCAGATCCGCACGCTGCGGCGCCCGGCGCGCGCCTTGATGATCTCGGGCATGATGGTGTCGCGGAAATGATCGAACGGGACCTTGTCGCGGAAGAAGAAGGTCTCGTTGGTGGTCATGGCTTCGACCACGTCGGTGATGAGCGCGCGCGAGCCACCCTGCAGCTTCTGCACGAGCTCGGGGATGCCGGAGAGCCCGGCCTTGCGGGCGAGCGGCAAGAGGCGGCTTTCGATCAGATACTGCTTGTCTGCGGACAGATCGAGACCTGAATTGTCCTTCAGGAACTTGCGCAGATACTCATACTCGGTCGGGGTCACAGATGGCCTCTCGAAAGCTGTACTGAAAACACTCTGGCCGGAACACTCGGGCCAGACACACTCAGACCATGGCTTGTCCGACCGGGATCAAGCCGACTTCAGCGAACTTGTCGGCGATAATGTCTTTGTCGAAGGGCTTCATGATGTATTCGTTGGCGCCGCCGCTGAGCGCCTGGGCGATATGGGCCACGTTGTTCTCGGTGGTGCAGAACACCACCTTCGGCTGGTCGCCGCCGGGCAGGCGGCGCATGTGGCCCATGAACTCGAAGCCGTCCATCACGGGCATGTTCCAGTCGAGCAACACCGCATCGGGCAGTTGCCGCTGGCAGATCTCGAGCGCCTTCGAGCCGTCCTCGGCTTCGGTGACCTGGAATTCCAGGCCTTCCAGGATGCGGCGCGCGATCTTGCGCACGACGCTGGAATCATCGACCACCAAACAGGTCTTCATTTTGGTTCTCCGGCTTCGATGTTTCGTTGGTTCACGCAGCCATTTGCACTTTGGTTTCGAGCTCGAGGACGCGATCGACGTCGAGGACGACCATGAGCTGGCCGTCGAGGCGGTGGACACCGCCGGCGAGCTTGGCCATGCGGGGGTCGAGGTTGACAGGGTTTTCTTCCTTGCCGTCCTCGGGCAGGCGCAGCACCTCGCCGATCTGGTCGATCAGCAGGCCATAGGATTCGCCGCGCAGGTCGACACCGACCGCCATCGGCACCTTGCCGTCCTCGGGCCTCGGCAGGCCGAGGCGGGCGCGCATGTCGACCACGGTGACGATGCGGCCGCGCAGGTTGAGGACGCCGGCGATCTCGCGGGAGGACAGCGGAACGCGGGTGACGCGCTCGGGCATGAACACGTCCTGGACGCGGGAGATCGGCAGGCCGAACAGCTGGCCGCCGATCATCGCGGTGACGTATTCGACCATGGCGCCTTCGGTGGACTGGGTCTTGTTGGCCATCAGCGTATCTCCTGATCCCGCTTTTTCGTTTTGAGCATGATCTCGTCGGAAAACCGCTTCACACTTTTCCGGATCATGCTCTTACGCCGCTGCCCGGCTCAGCTCGGAGGCGCCGGCGGCGCCCGCGGTCTGCTCCTTCAGCGCCGCGATCAGACCGGGACGGTCGAACTTGGCGACATAGTCGTGGAAGCCGGCCTGACGGCCGCGCTCGATCGCCGCCGGCGACACCAGCGCGGACAGGCCGATGATCGGCATCGCGCCGAGATTGTTGTCGGAGCGGATCACCTCGGCGAACTCGAACCCGTTCATGTCGGGCATCTCGATGTCGGTCAGGACCACGTCGAAGCTCTGGGCGCGCAGCGCGGCCAGGCCCTCCTGCGCGGTCGGCGCGGTGCGGACGCGGTAGCCGGCGGCTTTCAGCACCGGCGCCAGCATGTTGCGGAAGAACGCGGAATCGTCGACCAGCAGCACCGACTGCGAATGCATCGACGGCTTCATCTCCTTGCGGGTGAACCAGTCGGCGAACGCCATCGGCAGGAAGTGGCCGACGTCGATCACCTCGGTGGCCTGCCCCTTGATCACGGCCGAGCCCAGGATGCCCTGGCTGGAGCCGCCGACCTCGATGTTGAGGCGTTCCTCGACGATGTCGATGATCTCGTCGACGACGAGGCCCATGGAGCGGCCGTCGTCGGCGAACACCAGGATCGGCTGGGCGCCTTGGCTCGCAACAGTGACGCTCTCCATGGCGACGAGCGGCATCAGCTGCTCGCGGTACTGCACCATGTAGCGGCCGTTGCTGAACTCGATCTTGTCGGCGGGCAGCTCCTCCAGGCGCGTGACGAGCCCGAGCGGGACCGCCTTGGGCTGGGACGAGCCGGCGCGGAACACCAGCAGCGAAGTGGTCTGCTCGCCACTTCCGATGTGATGCGCCCCGTTCTCGTCGCCCATGTCATGGGCCGAGGAGCCGGCAGCACCCAGCGCCTTGGCAATGCCGTTGGGGTCGATGATCATGATGACGGCGCCATCGCCCAGAATGGTGTTGCCGGAGAACATGTCGATGTGACGCAGCTTCGTCGACATCGGCTTGACCACGATTTCTTCGGTGTGGAAGACGCCGTCGACGACGATGCCGAAGGTCTGGCTGCCGACCTGCGTCACCACGATAAAACCGTTCTCGGGATCGCTGGCCGCGCCGTCGTCGATCTTGAGCAGCTTCTTCAAATGGATCAGCGGCAAGAGCTTGTTGCGCAGGCGCAGGACGGCGGTGTCCTTGATGCGCTCGATGCGGTGCTCGCTGTTGGCGCGGGCCCGGACCAGCTCGACGACGGAGAGCTGCGGGATCGCAAAGCGGTCGCCGGCGGCTTCCACGATCAGCGCGGAGACGATGGCCAAGGTCAGCGGGATCTTGATGGTGACGCTCGAGCCCTCGCCGGCCACCGACTTGATGTCGATGGTGCCGCCGATCTGGTCGATATTGGTGCGCACCACGTCCATGCCGACGCCGCGGCCCGACACCGAGGTGATGGCGGCCGCGGTCGAGAAGCCCGGCGCGAAGATGAACTTGTGGATCTGGGCTTCGCTCATCTTCTCGAGCTCGGCCTCGGTGACGAGACCCGAGGAGATCGCCTTGGCCTTGATCCTCTCGGTGTTGAGGCCGCGGCCGTTGTCGGCGATGCAGATGATGATGTGGCCGCCCTCGTGATAGGCGGAGAGGCGGATGGTGCCCTGCTCGCCCTTGCCGGCCGCGAGCCGCTCGGCGGGGGTCTCCAGGCCATGGTCGGCGGAGTTGCGCACCATGTGGGTGAGCGGGTCCTTGATCAGGTCGAGCACCTGGCGGTCGAGCTCGGTGTCGGCGCCGTGCATCTCCAGCTCGATCTGCTTGCCGAGTTCGCTCGACAGGTCGCGGACGATGCGGGGCAGCTTCTGCCAGGCATTGCCGATCGGCTGCATGCGCGTCTTCATGACGCCTTCCTGCAGCTCGGCGGTGACGTTGGAGAGGCGCTGCAACGGCACCTTGAACTCGGTGTCCTCATTGCGGCGGGAGATCTCCAGCAGCTGGTTGCGGGTCAAGACCAGCTCGGAGACCATGGTCATCAGATGCTCCAGCGTATCCACGTTGACGCGGATCGACTGGTTGGCGATGCGGTCGCCCTCGGAGGCGCCCTCGTCGGCCATCGACTTCTTCGGCGCGGCCTTCTCCTTGGCGGCAGGCTTCGCAGCTTCCTTGGCAGCCTCTTTGGCAACAGGGGCCGGAGCCGGCGCGGGCTCAGCCTTGACCTCGGCCTTGACGATTGGCGCGGGGATTGGGGCTTCGATCGCGGTTTCGCGGAAGGCGCGCTCGAGCTCGTCGAGCGACACTTCACCCGGGCGCAGCGGGCGCTCCAGGGTCTGGTCGATCAGCGAACCCGTGGTCATGTCCTTGGCCGGCGCAGCGGCGGCCGGCGCTTCCGGCACCAGCGGCGGCGCGTCAGCAACAGCAGCGGCGCTGCCAGCCGCCGGCATCGGCTGCGCCGAGCCTGACGCGATCGGCGAAGCCGACGCTGACATCGCCGCCATGCCCTGCTCGACCATCGCTTCCAGCTTGTCGATGAGATCGCGGTCGGTGCCCTCCGGCTCGGCTTCGGTCGCCTCGAGGCCGGCGAGGATCTCCTTGATGCGGTCGATCGAGGACAGGATCACCGTCACCGCCTGCCCCGTCACCGGCATGCCGTCGCGGAACTTGCCCATCAGCGTCTCGCCGGCATGCGCCAGCGCTTCCAGTCGCGGCAAGCCGAGGAAGCCGCACGTCCCCTTGATGGTGTGGACCAGGCGGAAGATGTTATCCAGGATCTTGGCGTTGTTCGGCTCCTGCTCGAACTTCACCAGCTGATTGTCGACGGTGTCCAGGCTCTCGCTGGTCTCCGTCAAGAACTCCCGCAACAGATCATCCATGAGCTACGCCTTACTGAGCTGGACTTCGACGCCTGAGCCACGCTTGGCATCGACGGAGGTCCCCGTCTGGATCGTTAGACAACCCCTTTCACGGTCCCGTTAATTTCATCCTCCGTGCTAATACGGATATTGAAGAGAAGTTTGTGGTTCGATCACATGCGGCAGCGCTTCTCGGTAAAACCGGCACCGAACTGTCACCAAAAGAAGCGTTAGGTAAACGCGCCGACAACGGCGCGACGACGCGCGCAAGAAAGTCCTGCTCGTGAAGGACGATATGCACGGCCCACGTGAAATCGAAGCCGATCGGGAGCGCTCTCGCGACCGTCGCGGCGTGCCCTGCCGGGATCCGCAAGGCCCGCGTTTGTGGTAAACAGACGCTTACCCCGCCGCTACGACGGCCTGCGCTGCGCTAACCCAGGCGCGCGGCCGAGGCAACGTCGTCGGAGCGGTGCTCCGCGAAGCAATCGTTGACGGCGGCGAGCAGAGCGTGCGGCGTGAACGGCTTGCGCAGACAGCGTGCCGCGCCGAGCTCGAGCGCCATCCGGAGGAAATCGGGAGCGGGTGAATTCAGATTTGCGAAAGCGTAGCCGGACATCGCGATCAACGGAATGGTGGGCGCCCGCTCGTGGAACACCCTGATCGATTCGAAGCCGCGCATGTGCGGCATGAAGATGTCGATGATCATCAGATCGAACTGTCCGTGTTCGAGAGCACGCAGTCCGACCTCTCCTCCTTCGGCAATCGTCACCCGAAAATGGTTTAGCTGAAGATAGACCTCGATGGCCATGCACACCATCGGGTCGTCGTCGACAACGAGAATATGGCGCAGACTTTCTGTCCCCGTTTGAGCTTCCCGTTTCGGCGATTCAATAATTGAACCGTGGGGCACGCCTTTCTCCTCCGGTTGGGATCGAAGAACTGACGGTCGCGAACGTCTTTGGCGAAGCCAGGAGGACGGAAACGACGGACGCGAAATCTGCAGCCATGCGGCGTCATGAATCGGCGCGATGTCCGGTCGCTGTAACCACTCGTCCAATAGACGAGGCTGCGCGGACTGACCGGTGTCCGATCGCCGCGCGGATGCAGTGCTCCCGGCTCATGAAGGCCCCCCTGCCACTTTTTCCTGCGCGCCCTCACAGGACTGGCGCGAAGGTTCTCGAGCGAATCAGCGCGCTGTACTTATTTCCGCCGCAAATGCGGCAGCCCGTCTGCCCTCTAACGGGTATATGGACAGCACCACAACCTGTACAATATGCTTTTGTTACCGTGCAACTGAACGACGCAGCAGGGCGCTGCATCGATCTTAGGTCGAACGCGCCGGAATTGATCCTGAATGACCACGAGCGGCTTCCCGCCCAATCAGTTGCTGCAAATGCTCGATGCGGCAGATTTCGACCTGCTGCGCCCCCATCTCGCGACAGTCGAAATGGTCAGGGAATCTGTCTTGGGCGAGGCGGGCGCCGCGTTGCGATACGTCTACTTCCCGCACGGCGGGTCCATTTCGATCACGCTGGGCTTGTCCGAAGGACAAATGATCGAGATCGCAATGCTGGGGCGCGACAGCGTCGTGGGCAGTGGCGCGGCGCTTGCCGACGGCATCGCGCCGGCGGACGCGGTCGTGCTTTTCCCCGGCACGGCTTCCATGCTTGAAATCGCGGCTTTCCGGACGATCGCCGCCGCGAGCGTCCCGTTTCGAAATCTGATGGTGCGTCATGAGCAGGTCCTGCTCGCGCATGCGCAGCAATCGTTGCTCTGCAATACGCTGCACCCGGTCGAGGCCCGGCTGGCGCGCTGGCTCTTGCGCGCCCGCGACCTGTCCGACAGCGCGATCCTTCCGCTGACACAGGAGACGCTGGCACAGATGATGGGCGTGCGGCGCAACGCCATTTCTCTCGTCGCGCATGCACTGCAACGGGCCGGCATTATTCGCTACACCCGCGGGCAGATCGAAATCATCGACCTGCGCGCGCTGGAGACGACGTCCTGCGACTGCCATTCGGCGGTCAAGGCCACCCATTCACGCCTGCTCGGAGCGCTGCGGTGACGAGAAGTCGATGCGGCCGTTCTGCATGCCGAGGTGCACACAGCGCCGCGAAGGTGACCGTCGCACTCGGACAACTTGTCCCAATTGCCTATATATCCCGACGGGAACATGATGGAGCTTGCCCGTGCCGGGATCCGCAAATTCGCTCTCGCAAGTCCCTGCCTGACGAGACGGGAGGCAGTTTTGGAAACGATGGTGCGTCCGTCCAACGGTTTCCTGTCCGCGCTCACGGCGGACGATTATGAGCTGATCCGCCCATATCTGCACACGGTCGAGCTGCCGCACGAAGCCGTGCTGGTCGAGACCGGCGAGACGCTCAAGCGCGCGTTCTTTCCCCACCGCGGCGTCATCTCGCTGGTGGTGAACCTCGCCAAGGGCGAGCATGTGCAGGTCGCCATGATCGGCCGCGACAGCCTGCTCGGCACGCTCTCGACCATGGGCGATACTTGCGCGCTGAACACGGCAATCGTGCTGGTTCCCGGCGTCGCGTCGGTGATGGATCTCGACCGGCTGCGCATCGCGGCCGACCAGAGCGGCACCCTGCGGACGTTGCTCACGCGCCACGGGTTGGCGGTCTACGCTCAGGTCCAGCAGACCGCGGGCTGCAACGCCGCCCATCCGGTGGAATCGCGGCTGTCGCGCTGCCTGTTGCACACCCATGATCTGTCGGGCGACTACCGGCTGCTGCTGACCCAGGAGGCCATGGCGCAGATGATCGGGGCGCGGCGCAACAGCGTGTCGCTGGTCGCTAATACCTTGCAGCAGGCCAATTTCATCCACTACAGCCGCGGGCACATCCAGATCCTGAACCTGGACGGCCTGCGCCAGACCGCGTGCGAATGCTACGCAACGGTGAAAGCCCAGTACGACCGGCTGCTCGGCCAGCGCTGACCGGCGCCGTCGCGTGGTAAACCTGCGGCTAACGCCGGCCTGCAAACACCTGCCGTCCCGCTACCGGAACTGAAATTCAAATGCCGTAGACACGGGCCGGACCTCGCGACGGACGCGCCGCGCGACAAACGGACCGTGACCAAGGCAGGCAAAGCCATGTTTGAAATGACCGCTGCGCCTGCGCAGGCAGCGCTCGATGCCGAGCCCGCGCGCGAGCCGGGCGCGTACGCGGCGCTGGTGCGCGAGATCGGCGAGGACGGTGCCGGCGAAGTGCGCGCCGTGTTCTGGAGCGAGACCTGCGCGCGCCTGCAACTGTTCCGCACGCTCGCGCTCGCGCAGCACCACGCGAAGATCGCGCGCGAAGCGCATTCGCTGAAGAGTGCGGCCGGGACGTTCGGCTATGCCAGGCTCGCGGCGCTGGCGCTGCAGCTGGAGAAGACCGCGGAGACGCTCGGTGAGGCCGAATTCGGTGATCTGCTGTCGCGCATGGATGCCGCCTACGCCGCCGCGCGCGCGCAGGAGCCGCAGGCATAGCGAGACCGATGCAACCCCGCCGTACTTCTACGGTTTGGGATTTTCACAGATGGCTAATCATAGGTGGCGATAGTCGCGGGAAACCAGGAGGGTTTCCATGTTCACCTACGAGACAGTGGACCAGAAGGAGGTCCGTCGCTTCCGTATCGCGCAGTTCAACGGCCGGATGGCGACGGTGAAGGCTGGCGAGTCGACGGTGACCGGCTTCGTGCGCTCGGTGCTGGAGCAGGAATCGAGCACCCCTCCCCGCTGGACCATCACGATCATTCCGAACGCGCCGAAGGAAGAGATCAAGCCGCTGCGCCCCATCTCGCGCGCGCGCGCCTTCTCCGAAGACTATTTCTGAACGCGATCGGCTTCTCCCGCCCCCGCGCCGCCACCGGCGGCGCAAGACAAGAACCTCAATCGATTGAATGCAGCAGCGCCGCGCGGACGAGGTCCGCGGTATTGCGCGCACCGAGCTTGCGCATCGCCTCGGCGCGATGGCTCTCAAACGTGCGCGGACTGATCTGCATCCGAAGCGCACCCTGCTTGTTCGAATAGCCCTCACTGATCAGCCGGAGCACCTCGCGCTCGCGCTTGGTCAGCCGCTTCTGGCCCGACAGGCCCAGGAGTTCGGGACTCGGCACGCGCTGCGGCTGCGGCGCACGGGCGATCTTCGCTTCGGCGTCCTCGATCCGGGGCGGGATCGGCGAGTCAACCTTGTGGGGGCCGGCAAGCTGCTTGACCAGGCCGCAAACGCGCTCGGTCTGCGTCAGCGCATTCTCCACCACCCGCTGCAAATAGGCACGGTCGCCCGTAGCCGGCGCGAGCTGATCGCTGTGATGCTTGATCTCGCCCATGTAGAGCAGGAGCGCAGTCAGGGGGCCGTTGAGCTCGCGGGCGATGGCAGCGGCCATTTCGTCTGCGGCCTTGGCGCGAGCGGCGTTCAGGCGGACGAAATCGAGCTCTTCAGCCGGAGCAGCGCTGCTTTCGTACCATTCCGACGGCCGCGAATCGGTAGCCGTATCGTTCTGTGACCCCATGTGACCTGTTTAGCGGAACCCGGGCCGATCTGTGGTTAACTTTTTGCTCCGTAAGACTACGGTAATTTTGGCAGTTTTGCGCTAAAACACCGGCGTCGGCACAATTTATGCTTGCGCGAAGCTTGCCTTGACCATGCAAGGGTTGAGAATTTCGCCCACTTCCTGGGCAGACGGGCCGAAGCCTCCTTAACCGCCGTCGCCCGGACGGTCCTCCGCCGCCCCCGGATTTTACGGATAAATTAACGGCGACTTGCTTCTCTAGAGCCCGATTGAGAGCGCGCAAATGCCTCCATGCATTGAGCCCGTAGGCTTGCTGGAATCGTTGCGGAAGATTGCGTGCCATGAACGAGATCGATCGGCTGACCGAATTCTTGCAGAGGCTGACGCCGCTGTCGCGCAGCTGTCTGCTCAGCGAGCTCGAACGGCTCGAGCTGTGCGGCATCGACATGCCGGGCTCGGCCGACGTCCAGGCCCGCCTGCGCGCCGAGTTTCGCAAGGACGGTTCGACCCAGGCGCGCGCCACCAGCCCCTCGCGTTATTTCTTCGCCCCGCTCGAGCTGCTGCTGATCGACGGCGCACCCGAGCATGCCAATATGGGGCGAATTTCGCGCAACACCCTCACCCCGATCTGGGAGTGGATCTGCCGCGATCTGCTGCCGACCATGGCGCACGACTACATCAAGGCGATCAACGACCAGGTCGCCGCCAACAACCCGAAGGAAGTGCTGAAGGTCGCGTCGATCTTCCAAACCAAGGTCGTCAAGGTCCTCGAGAACACCCTCGCATCAGCGGAGAGCGCCGAGTTCGCCCGCGGCAAGCTCGCGCAATACACGGCTTCGCGCAGCGCCTTCGACGACGTGAAGAAGATGCAGCAGGTGCTGCGCGCCGGCGCCGCGCTGCCGAAGTTCAACGAAAAGCTGCCCGAGAAGATCGCGAAATTCGACGACGGCCAGGTTGCCCAGATCACCGCGCAGCTCGATGCCTTCAAGAAGGCTCATCCCGAGGCGCTGCCCTTCGCGCTGGCGCTGGTGGCGCGGCGGCTGAAGACGTCCTGGCAATTGGTGCGCCTCGCCACCAAGGCCGCCGCGAGCAAGAGCGCGGCCGACGTCGCTGCCGCGCCCTATGCCTGCGTCGTTGCCATGGTGCTCGACCGGCTCGACGACAAGCGCCTCGCGCTCAGGATCGCTCTCCGGCACAACCGGGTGCTGGTCGCCCGCGACCTGCTCGCCGAAATCTACGACACCGAATATGCGCTCAAGGTCCGCATCGACGGCATCGAACATTGCGAATGGGGCGTCCGGCTCCAGCAATTGATGGACGCGATCGCGGCGCTGGTGGCCGCCGAGGTAAGCCGCTTCCCGGCCAATGTCGGACACATTCTCGGCTCGCGCCGGCTACGCAGTCACGATACGCTCGGCGGCAAGCTGTCCTACCTGGCGTGGAAGGGACGCGATGCCGTGCAGGACGGCGCGGCGGCGTTTCGCAAATTGATCGGGCAGACCTGACCTCCGGCAGCGCACTCAATGCGCGCGCGGCAGGCACAGGAAGCGATCGAGAAATCGCCCTGACAGCACGAACCTGAACCACCAATACAATATCCGCCGCGTCGTCATTGCTGCGATCCTCGACAGCCCACCACCGGCTGCCTGAAGCAATAGCGCAGGTGCAGCAAACCGCATGTGATCTGCTTCACACTTGCGCGGTCGCGGCCACGCATTGTCGCAGAACCGTCACGAGAAGAGGCGGAACATGCGCGCATCGCGCGAAAATGAGTTCTTCGGCCGTAGCTGCCGCTCTTATCCTCCGATGCACGGCATGAGCATTGGGAAGGAATCCGCGATGAGATCGAACCGACGGACATTGACGATGGCGGTCCTGCTTGCGGGCGCGCTGGCGCTCACATCGACGACGATGGCACAGACGTCGCCGCCGCAAGGCAATGCCGCGCCGACCGCCGACAACGCCGTGCTGCTCACCGTCTTCTTCAAGCACGACCAGTCCCGCCCGCTCAACGAGCTGAATGCGCAGCTCGATAGGCAGGGATTCCACAAAGCGTTTCCGCCGCCCGGAATCGAGGTCGTGAGCTGGTACGTGATGATGGGCATCGGCCAGGTGATCACGCTGCGCCTGCCGGCTTCGCGGCTGCGCGAGGTCAATCGCGTCATCGAGGATACCGCGTGGGGCTCGTACCGCACCGAGTTCTATCCGACCTATGACTACAAGGCGGTCGGGATGGCTCAGCACGACAAAGCCACAGCCAATTGAGGCGAGCGTTATTCAATTGGGCGACACGCGAACGGCTTCGTCCAATTGCAGGACACCGGTCTTGATCTCGCAGCGGCCGCATCTTTCAAAAATCTCTCGCGATGACCGTGTCATGCGCCCGTCACGCACGGTCAGACGTAAAGACTCTTCGAAGAAGATCCGAACAATTTTAGGAATGATGAGGGCTTTAACGTTACCCAGATAATCCGACAATCGACTGAAGCCCTCCATATTTGAAACTGCTCCCATCGCTAACACCGTCGCGGAACGGGAGTGGTTTGCGATGAACGATCAAATTGTAGAACTCGCCGGCGGAAGGCCCAGAACCTTCGGACGGCGAAAGGTAACGCCGCGCGCTTGCGTCGCCGACGGCAAGCGCCATCTGCGTGCTTTCCTCGCCGAGGTGCTGGAGGATCTCGGCTTCGTCACGACCGAATGCGCCAGCGCGGAGGAGCTGCAAACCGTACTGACGCGCGAGCTGCCGGATCTGATCCTGCTCGGAATCGCCGCCGACGGCATCGAGCCCGGGACATTTCTGCAGACGCTGGTTCGCGAGGCATTCGACGGCAAGGTTCTCGCCGTCGGCGCCCGCGAGTCGATCATCGTCAGGGCCGTGCAGCAGGTCGGCGAGGAATATGGCCTTGCGATGCTGCCGCCGCTGACCACGCCCTTTGCCGCCGAGACGCTGCGCGAGCGCGTCGCGATGCTGCTGCCGGAGGAGCCGGCGCCGAGCCCGGCCGTGCATGTCGGCGAGGCCCTGCATGCCGGCTGGCTCGAGCTCTGGTATCAGCCCAAGATCGACGCGAGGACGCTGATCCGCAACGGCGCCGAGGCACTGGTGCGGATCCGCCATCCGACCTGGGGCGTGGTGCCGCCCGCCTATTTCATCCCCGAGGCGCACGATCCGCATCTGCGCGACCTGTCCGATTTCGTGATCGGGCGCGCCGTGCAGGACTGGCACTATCTGCTGGAGCACCAGAGCCCGGTCGATCTCTCGATCAACCTGCCGGCCTCGTATCTGAAGGAGCCGCAGGCCGTGCGCGATCTCTGCCGGCGCGTGCCGACGCATCCGGCCTTCGGCGGACTGACGATCGAGATCGACAGCGAGGAGGCGATCCGCGACCTCGATCACCTCGCCGAGGTGGCGCGGGAAGTGCGCCTGCACAATATCGGCCTGTCGATCGACAATCTCGGCGCCAACTGGCCGTCGCTGATGGACCGGGACAGGCTCCCCTTCATCAAGCTGAAGGCCGACCGGCACTTCGTCACCGGCAGCGGCAATGACCGCCTCAAGCGCACGGTGTGCCGCCACATCGTCGAGCTTGCGCAGGGCTACGGTGCGTGCGCGATCGCCGAAGGCGTCGAGAGCCGCGCCGACCTCGTCGCCGCAAACGAGCTCGGCTTCGACTTCGTGCAGGGCTTTCTGTTCGGCAAGCCGATGCCGCTGAAGAAGTTTGCCCGTTCGACGCTGACGAAGACGGTGATGGAGTGAGCGCGTTCGCGGCGATCGCGCTCGCAAGCGTGCACTGTCGATTGCTTCGAAGCGCTTCCGGCGTGCCACGCGCGGGTGTCGTGATCCCGCGCGCGTTCGCCGTGATGCAAGGCAATTCGGAGAACTACGCTGTTTCCGCGCGAACATCCGTCGGCTGCGGCAATGGGCTGTCGTCAGGCAAACCGCCGCGCGAAGAAGACGCAGACGACGACGAGCGCGGTCGCGGCGATCATGCCCCATGCGACCGGCTCATGCAGCAGGAGGCCGGCAAGCGCGAGACCGAAGAACGGCTGGAGCTGCTGCAACTGACCGACGCGCGCGATGCCGCCGATCGCAAGGCCGCGGTACCAGAAGATGAAGCCGACGAACATGCTGAAGATCGAGACGTAGGCGAGCCCGATCCAGGCCGGCGCACCGACGCCGCTCCATGTCGACGGCCAGGTCAGGATCGCGACCGGCACCATCAGCGGCACCGCAAGCAGCAGCGCCCAGGAGATCACCTGCCAGCCGCCGAGGCGGCGCGACAAAGCGGCGCCTTCGGCATAGCCGAGCCCGCACAGCACGATCGCGGCGACCATCAGCAGATCGCCGGCGAGTGACGCCGAGCCGTCGTTGGAGAGAGCAAAGCCGCCCACCGTGGCGCTGCCGAGGATCGCGAACAGCCAGAACAGCGGTCTTGGCCGCTCGCCGCCGCGCAGCACGGCGAAGATCGCGGTCGAGAGCGGTAAGAGGCCGATGAACACGATCGAATGCGCGGAGGTGATGTGCTGGAGCGCAAGCGCCGTCAGCAGGGGGAAGCCGACCACCACGCCGATCGAGACGATGGCGAGCGAGGCGAGATCCTTTCGCTGCGGCCGCGCCTGACGGAGCAGGCCGAGCACGGCCGCGCCTATCAGCGCGGCGATGACCGCGCGCGCCGACGTCAGGAACAGCGCGGAGAAGCCGCCGACCGCCACGCGCGTCGCCGGCAGCGAGCCGCTGAAGATGATGACGCCGAGAAGCCCGTTGCCCCAGCCGCTGCCCGCCGATTGCATGTCCGCCTCGTCTTCTTGGGCGGCGATACTCGGCCTTCACCGGTGGCAAGAACAGCCACAATCCAGTACAATCCGGCCAAACTGTATGGGTATGGAAGGCAGTACACCTTGGACAGCGGGGCGCTGACGAAAGGCCGGGGCGGCACCCGGACCGTTGATGTGATGAGCGCGATCCGCGCCAAGGTCGCGGGCCGCGCGCTCGGTGCCGGCGACCGCCTGCCGTCGATCCGCAGCCTTGCCGCGACGATGGGTGTTTCGCCCTCCACCGTCGTCGAGGCCTATGATCGCCTCGCCGCCGAAGGCCTGATCCGCCCCCGTCGTGGCTCCGGCTTCTACGTCTCGCCGACCGTCACGCCGCCCCTTGCGTTGACCGAGGTCGAGCCGCGCCGCGACCGGGAGGTCGATCCGTTCTGGGTTTCGCGGCAATCGCTCGATGCCGACGAAAGCGTGCTCAAACCCGGCTGCGGCTGGCTGCCGCCGGAGTGGATGCCGGAAGAGGCCTTGCGCCGCGCCGCTCGCGCGCTCGCCCGCACGGATGCGAGCGTATTGACCAATTACGGTTCGACATCCGGCTCCCTCGCCCTGCGCCGGCTGCTGCTGACGCGGCTCGCGGAAGACGCAATCGAGGCTTCGGCCGACCAGTTGATGCTGACGGGTTCAGGCACGCAGGCAACCGACTTGATCTGCCGCTTCCTGCTCCGTCCCGGCGACACCGTGTTGGTGGACGATCCGTGCTACTTCAATTTTCGCGCGCTGCTGCGAGCGCATCAGGCCAGGATCGTCAGCGTTCCCTACACGCCGTCGGGTCCGGATGTCGCGCGCTTCGAGCAGATTCTCGTCGGCGAGCGGCCACGGCTCTACATCACCAATTCAGCGCTGCACAATCCGACCGGCGCGACGCTCTCGCTCCAGACCGCACACCGGCTGTTGACCGCGTCCGCGGCGCACGACCTCACCATCGTCGAGGACGACATTTTTGGCGACTTCGAGCCGGAGCGCTCGCCGCGCCTGGCCGCACTCGACGGCCTCAATCGCGTGATCCGCATCGGCAGCTTCTCCAAGACGCTGTCGGCCTCGGTGCGCTGCGGCTACATCGCAGGGCGCGCCGACTGGATCGAGCATCTCGTCGATCTCCAGGTCGCAACCAGTTTTGGCGGCCCGAGCCCGGTCGCGACCGACATCATCGCCAGGGTGTTGGCCGGCGGCAGCTATCGCAAGCACATGGACGAGCTCAGGCAAAGGCTCACGCGCGCCAGGCGCGAGGTGGCACGCAAGCTTCAGGCGCTCGGCATCGAGCCCTGGCTGATGCCGAGCGGCGGCTTCTTCCTCTGGTGCCGTCTCACGGGCGGACAGGATGCTACGTCCGTTGCGCGCGCGGCACTCGAAGAGGATATCGTGCTCGCACCGGGCAACGTGTTCAGCGTGTCGCAGACGGCATCGCGCTTCATGCGGTTCAACGTGGCGCAGATGAGCGATCCGCGGATGTGGGACGTGATGCGACGAGCGTTGAAGGCCAAATGATCGGCGCCTAGGACGCTGGTTTGAGGTCGAGCCGAGTTCGGCCGACAGCGATGCTCTCTCGTTCCCTCCGTTGGGGGAGCAGGCGAGTCTCATCTCATCGGGTCTTAGTACAACGGCTCCTCGTACACCGGCTCGCCGTCGAGCAGCAGGCGCTTGATCGCGGCGCGGCCTGAGGGCAGCACGGCGGCGACGACCCGCAGCTTCTGCTGGTTGCGGGCCTGCTCGAGCTTCTTGCCCTCGCCTTCGGGCACGAAATAACTTTCGAGACCGTATTTGATTGTGAGCTTGTCGCAGAAGGTGCGGCCGGGCGAACCGCAGGAATAGGGGACACGGCCGCGGATCAGCACTTCGGGCGCCGTAACCGCGACAGGCTCGGCGTGAACCGAGACGGCCTCGTAAAGCCCGTTGACATTGGGCGCCAGCTTGACGAACACGACGGAATTGCGCTCTCCGGCCGGCTTGCCGGCGAGCGCGCCGGCCGGCAGTTGCGAGATGTCGTAGCGGAGCACGACATAGTCGCCGCGCAAGAGATCGCGGGGATCGACCGGCTGCGTCTGCAAGGTCACCTCACGGCCTTCGCGCAGGATCTGCATGCGATCGGCGACCATCAGGACCAGCAGCACGCATTGGACCAGGACGGCGACACCGAACAGCACAGCTTTCGGGATGCGCTGCCAGAGCCTGATGACGGAAGCGACCAGTTCCATCATCGCCCCGCCCTCGGCAGTGCGCGATTGAGCGCGGTTGCAAATGCGACGGCAACGACGCCGGCCGCCGCAAGGAAGGCCGAGCGGCGCAGCAGCGAACCCTTCACCGCCCAGGTGATGCCCGCGATGACGCCGGCGATCCCGAGCCAGCCGGCCACGATCCGCGGACGCACATCATCGAGCATGCCGGAGACGACGAGGCTGAGCATGGCGCAGAGCAGCGCAGCGTAGGCGAACCAGGGCTCTCCGGCGGTGGATACCGGCCACAGCGGAGCTGCGAGCAGGGCGAGCCCGATTGAACATCCTGCAAGGATCTCACCCGCGCGCTTGGTGATCCCGGCGGACGCGAGAGCGAGGATCACACCCGCGGCCCCGCACAGGATCACCCAAAGCGGCTGGGCTGGCGCACTGCCGGTCCGAAAGCGGATGATATCGTCGACCGTCGTCACCTCCAGGAAAGCGACCACGGCCAGCGAAAACGCCCCGTAAATCGATAGAACGGTCCCGAGACGAAGCGCTCTCGGCGACGGCGCTGCGGCGATCGCGAGCCCGGCGCCGAACAGCAAGGCGGCACCGTTCGCGAGCACGAATGACGGCTGAGCACCATCGAATTCGAAGCGAAGCGACGTCGCTATCCACCACGGCAGCGCCGCGATCGCGACGAGGTGGGCCGCGACGCGGGAATTCCACGCAAGCGCAAGAGCGGCGGCGAGGAGCCACACCGCCACGAACGGAAGATGCAGCGCATCCGGCGCGTCGTAAGTCCGCATGCAGGTCCAGATGCAGGCGGCCACGAGGGCGACCGCAAGCGCGCCGCGCGATTCGGTCAGCAGCGCCGCTGCGAACGCGCCGATCGACCACAGCAGCATGCCGCCGGCAAAATCCTCGCCGAGATGGTACATCTGACCGACCAGGGCAATACCCGCGCCAAAGATGACCGCGCCGATGCTCGCGCAGAGATCGGCAAGAATCGTGCGCCGCTTCGCCGCGAACCACGCCCCAAGGCCCCCTGCGACAACCATGCCGGCAATCAGGATTCCGAACCGCAACAGCCGCGCGATCTCCGTCCAGTGCGCCGCGACGAAGGCGAGGAAAGCGGCTGCGATCAACAGGCCGCCAACGATGCCGACGACCACCGCGATGTTGACGCCGGGCGACAACGGCGGCAGCGCATTGCGGATCGAGACGGCGGCCGCCGGCGCGATCACGCCGTCCGCTTCCCATTGCGCCAGATCAGCTTCGAGGCGCTGCCGGTAGGTTTTGTCGAACATCGTCGTGAATCACCTCGCTCCCAGCCGGCCGGCGGGCTGCTGTTGGTCGGGCCGCGACGGTAGCAGGTTCAACCCGTCACTGCTGCGGTTGCGGCACACCGGGTTGTGGATTGCTGCGCAGTCAGCCGACAAGGCTCCGTTCGCGGATCGCCTGCGCACCCGCGAGAATGCCGCGCTGGAGCGCGCGTGCGGCCGGCGACAGATCGCGGCCGATGCGCCAGGAAGCTGCCCTCGCGGACGGTGCTGACAAACGGTCCCATAGCCTGAAGGCGATCTATCTTTTCATATTCTGCAAAAGAGATGCTCGGACTGCGCCAATGGTTTGAAGAGACTCAAGGCTGTAGCCTTCGGTCAACATGGCCGTAAACGGCCACGCTGCAACGGGGGGACTGCATCCATGGAATTCTTGGCGCAGCAGCGCGGCTATCATCAGACCTCGCGACAGGTGATCAACAACGCGGTCGAGCAGACCGGCGCGCGCAGCGGCCTGAGCGGTCGCCCCGTCGGGACGGTGAGGAGAGCGCTCCTGTGTCTCGTCGCCGCGACGACGCTGGCGCTCCAGGCCG
This sequence comes from Bradyrhizobium diazoefficiens USDA 110, assembly GCF_000011365.1. Lineage (GTDB taxonomy): Bacteria > Pseudomonadota > Alphaproteobacteria > Rhizobiales > Xanthobacteraceae > Bradyrhizobium > Bradyrhizobium diazoefficiens. The sequence continues at coordinate 439,341 of NC_004463.1, forward strand.
GCGCCGCGGGGGCCCAGACGGCCGCGGAATCCTGGCCGAACCGCGCGATCACCTGGGTGGTGCCGTTCGGGGCTGGCGGCGTCACCGACCTCGTCTCGCGCAAGATCGCGGAGCTGCTGCGGACGCGGCTTGGGCAGCCGGTGGTGGTGGAGAACCGACCCGGCGCTGGCGGGACCATCGGGACAGAGTTCGTTGCCCGGGCCCAACCCGACGGCTACACCGTGCTCTACGCCTCCGGCGGGCCTATGACGATCCAGCCGAACCTGGGGCTGGCGAAGTTCAACTACGACCCGCTCAAGAGCTATATCCATGTCCGCGGCGTGAGCTCGGCAAACCAGATCCTCGTCGCAACCTCGGCAGCGCCCTACAGCACGCTGGCTGAGTTCGTCGCCTACGCGAAGACCAACCCGGGCAAGGTCAACTTCGGGTCCCCCGGCCCCGGCACCGCCCAGCACCTCGCCGGCGAGATGTTCCAGGCGGCCGCCGGCATCAAGCTGACCCATGTGCCCTACAAGTCGGGCTCGAGCCAGATGACCGACATGATGTCGGGCATCCTGGACGTCTCCTTCGACTACCTCACCGTGCTCAGGCCGCTGATCGACACCGGCAAGGTCAAGGTGCTCGGCACCACCGGCACGGCGCGGCTGGCCGCGTTGCCCGACGCGCCGACGGTGCTCGAGGCCGGCTACCCGGACGCCGTCAGTGTCGGTTCGACCTGGGTCTCGGTCCCGGCCGGGACCGACCCGAGAATCGTGGGCAAGCTCTCTGAGGCGCTGGCCGCGGTGCTCGCCGACCCCGGCATCGTCGCGGACCTCGCCACCAACGGCCAAGTGTCGATTGCCGACAAGGGGTCGGCCGAGATGGGACCGTTCATCGTCGAGGAGACCGCACGCTACAAGCGGGTGATCGAGAGCGCGGGCATCGCCGCGCATTAGCTCAGGCGCACGGTTGCGGGCATCGCACACTCGAGGGAGCGGCCGTCGGCGTGGCGCCGACCGATCGTGACGCCAGTTCTAGTTCGCCTTGATACCGGCTTCGCTGATGAGCTTGCCCCATTTCGCGCTTTCGCTTTGAATGAAGCGACCGAACTGCTCCGGCGACATTGGCGCGGGCTCTGCGCCGAGGGTCCTGATCTTCTCGGCCACGGACGGGTCCTTCAGGGCTTTCGTGAAAGCCTCGTTCAGCCTGGCGACGATGTCGGCGGGCGTGCCGGCCGGCGCAACCAGCCCGAACCAGCCGACGGATTCGAAACCCGCAATGCCGCTCTCGGCCAGCGTCGGCACATCCGGTAGGGATGCAAGGCGGCGCGCTGAGGAGACGCCGATCGCGTTGAGCTTCCCTTCGAGGATCAGTTGCTTCGATGCGGGAATATCCAGCACAGCAAAGGGGACATGTCCTGCGAGGACGTCGACCGTCGCGGGCGCGGTCCCGCGATACGGGACCAGCTCCATGGCGATCCCGGTCCTCTGCGTAAACAGCGCGGCCGTCAGATGCATGGCCGTCGAATTGCCGCCATGTCCGATCGACAGCGCACCCGGCTTTGCCTTGGCGAGCGCGACCGTCTCCGCCGTCGTGTGCGCAGGTATGTTCGCGGAGGCGACGAGCACGAAGGGAATTTCCGCAAGCAGCGTGATCGGCGCGAGATCCTTCAGCTCGAACGGCATCGACGAATTGAGATGCGGGTTCACCGTCAGCGCGCCCGCCGGCGCGACGCCGAGCGTGTAGCCGTCGGGCTTGGCCTGCGCGACCGCGGCCATGCCGATGTTGCCGCCGGCGCCGGCGCGGTTCTCGATCACCAGGCTCTGCTTGAGCTCGGCGGTGACGAGCGGCTCGAGCGCACGGATCACGGTGTCGGCGCTGCCGCCGGGCGGGAAGGTCACGATGATCTTGATCAATTGCTCCGGATAGGCGGCTTTGCCCGCCGTCAGCGGCAGCACGGCGAAAGTCGCGACCGTCAGCACGGCCAGAATGCGGCGCCTTGCAACGTGAAACACGTTCCCCTCCTCGGTACGTTCTTGTTTGTGAACCACGACCGGGCCGCCTGCGCCGCCAGACCGTCCGCTTCAAGTTGCCTTACGCTGCAGCGCCGGTGATGCGCGCCAGCAAGCCTTGTGGATCCGCGGGCGCGACCTGCCCGCGCCAGGCGATGTGCTGGTCGGGCCGCGCCAGCACCAGCTTCTCGGCATAGGTGCCGTTCGCCTCATCGGGCGCGATGTCGACCAGCGCGAGCGGGATGCCGCGCTCCCTTGCGGCGGATTGCAGCCGCGCCACGTCGATCGCCGGGTCGAACCGCAACAATGTGTAGCCGGCTCCGAATGCATCGTAGAGCGATCGTCCGTCGCGCAGGAACAGATGCGGCGCGCGGGCGCCCGGCACAGTGGAGGGCGTGAAGCTGCCCATCGCGTAAGCCGGCGGCGTTTCGCCGTCATAGGCAATGATCGGCGAGGCATCGTAGTAGTAGCCGAAATTGAGACCCGCGCAGCAATATTGCTGCACGTTGAGATCGCAGGCCGCCCTGGCCAGCGTTGCGCGCGCCGCCTGGCCGCGCGGCGTGTCGTCCTCGATCTCCGCGGACACGCCGCCGCGCTGCGCCATCATCTTCATCGCGTGGTCCATCGCGAAGCGCGACACCTGCTCGGTGATGGGCTGACGCTCCGCTTCATATGCGTCGAGGATCGAAGCCGGCGCCCAGCCGTTCAGATGCGCCGCCAATTGCCAGCAGAGATCGACAGCGTCGGCAATGCCCGCATTCATGCCGTAACCGGCATAGGGCATCCACAGATGCGCGGCGTCGCCACAGATGAAGACCCTGCGGTCGCGGAAGCGATCGGCCACGAGGCGACGCCCGACCCAATCTTCCTTGCTGAGGACGCGGTATTCGAAGCGCTCGTCGACGCCGAGGATGGCGCGGATCGCCCAGTCGCGATCGACCGAATCGAACTCGGGCTCGTCGGGCTTCAGATGATTGTGGATCAGCCAGCGGTCGTGGCCGTCGATCGCAACCGTCGTGCCCGAGCGTCGCGGGTTGAGCGAGAGCACCATCCAGGCCGGCTTGTGCGCGCCCATCAGCTCCTTGAGCTGCGGGGCTTCGATGAAGGTCGATTGCACGCGCTGGATCACCGGCGTGCCGGAGAGGCTCGCGCCGATCGATTTGCGAACCAGGGAACGGCTGCCGTCACAGCCGATCACGAAGGACGCTTCGATGCGAAGCGAGCTCCCGCTGTCGAGGTCGCGCGCCAGTGCGACCACATGGTCGTCGCCCTGTTCGATGTCAGTGATTTCCGTGCGCGCCAGAATGGTGATGCGCGCTTGAGCGGCCGCATGGCTGAACAGGATCGGCTCGAGGTAGACCTGGTTGATCCGGTGCGGCGGCTCGGGCGTCGGCCACCAGGTGTCGGGACCGCCGGTTGCGCTGTAACGGCGCGCGCGGGAGGGAATGTCGATGCGGCACAGCTCGATGCCGGTCGCCGTGGTCCGATAGGAGCAATCGTTCGGGAAGTCCGCCGGCAGGCCTGCGTCGCGCAGCTTTGCGGCGACGCCGAGCCGGCGGAAGACTTCCATCGAGCGCGCCGAGACGTGATTGCATTTGACGCTGGGCGGATCGCCGGCATGGCGGATCTCCGCGACGACGACGTCGATCCCGCGCGAGGCCAGATCCATCGCCGCGGTCAGTCCCACGGGCCCGGCGCCCACGACCAGCACCTGTGTCCTCATGCTCGTCTCCGCTCCCCTTGCCGTACGGCGGATTCTCCGACCGCGCGGCATGCATTTTATTGCAGGCTCGCTTATGAGATAAGCCAGAAAGAACTCATCAATTCATGAGCCCTGCCTATGAATGTCACCTTGCGCCAATTGCGGGCCTTCACCGGCGTCTATCGCACCCGCAGCATCACGCGGGCCGCGCGCGAGCTCGGGATCACGCAGTCGGCGGCTAGCCTGTTGATCCAGCAGCTCGAAACCCAGCTCGGCGTCAAACTGTTCGATCGCTCCACGCGATCGGTGCAGCCGACCTTGGCGGCCGACGAGGCGTTTCATTCCGCCGAACGGATGCTGGGCGATGCGCTGGGCCTGTCACGGCGCATGCGCGACCTCGCGCAAGCGCGCGCCGGCCGCGTCGCGTTTCTGGCATCGGCCGGCGCCGCCTCGGCGCTGCTGCCCCTGGTGCTGGCGAAATTCCGTGCGGCCCATCCCGACATCGAGATCGACATGCGGGATGTCGCCGCCGACGATCTCGTTCCGCGCCTGATCGCAACCGACGCGGAGTTCGCCATCGGCAGCGTGGAAGGTGAATTCGCGGAGATGACGATCGAGACGCTGACCCGCGGACGCCTGAGCGCGATCGGCCGGAGCACAGCCGACTTCGCCGCGCGGCGCGCGCTGACATGGGACGAACTGGCACAGCTCCCGACGATCGCGATGCGGCGCGAGACGCGGATCCGCATGCAGATCGATCAGGCGCTTGGCGCGCAGGGCAAGCACCTCAATCCAACCTATGAGGTGACGCTGATCAACACCGCGCTCGCCATGACCGCGCAGGGCCTCGGCCTCGCCATTCTTCCCGCGACGATGCTGCCGGCCGATCAGTTCCCGACGCTGATCGCAAGACCTCTGATCCGCCCGGCCATCACCCGGCCGGTGTCGCTGCTGCAGCGTCAGGGCCGGACGCTGTCGCCGGCGGCGCAGGCGTTCGTGGCGATGGCGCGGACGGTGCTGGCGGGTCCGTAATCAATGTAGCCCCTGCTCGGGCTACTCCGCCAGATTGTGCTGCTGCCAGCGCAGCAGATAGGCCTGCAATCGCCAGATCAGCGCGGACAGCGCAACGCCGACCAGCATCAGCACGATGACGGCGACCATCATGCCCGAGGCCTCCGCGCGCGCTTCGGACTCGATGATCAGGCGTCCGATTCCGCGTTCCGCGCCGATGAACTCGCCGACGATCACGCCGATCAGGGCGAAGGAGATCGCAGGCGTCAGCGAGGCGAAGACCCAGGCCATGGTCGATGGGATGACCACCGTGCGGGTGATCTGCCACTCGCTGGCGCCGAGCAGCCGCGCCGCGTTGACAAAGCCCTCGTCGATCGAGCGCGCCCCCTCGAACGTGTTGAAGAAGACGAGGAAGACGACCACGATCCACGACGTCACGACCTTCGAGGTATCGCCGATGCCGAAGGCCAGCACGATGATCGGGGCCAGCGCGATGCGCGGGATCGAATTCACCGCGGTGATGAAAGGCTGGAAAATGGCGCTCAGTCGGTCCGAGCGGCCCAGCACGAGGCCCGCGGCAAAGCCGCTGCTGACGCCGGTCGCGAAGCCGAAGAAGGTGTTCTTCAGGGTGACGGCGGTCGCGATCCAGAGATTGTTCTCGGATCGCGCCATGCAGCGGGCGAATTCGCCATTGAACCAGCCGTTGAACACGCCGAGCTTGGACTTGAGACAGCTCAGGATCAGGAAATGCTCGAAGATGTCCGAGGGTCTTGACACGAAGTAGGGGTCGAGCAGATCAGGCACCAGCCAGGGAAGCCGGCCGTGCAGATCGTAACCCCATTGCCAGATCGACAGGAAGCAGGCGCAGATCGCCATTTGCCAGGCCAGGGTCCTGCCGGCGTTGCGCGCGCGTCTCATGGCTTGCGGCCCTTGATGAACTCTTCGCCGAGCGAGTGCCAGATCAGCTGGAACAGCTCGGCATAACGCGGCGTCTCCCGGATCTTCACCGCATTGCGTGGGCGGGCAAAATCCACATCGAAACTCTCCTTGATCCGGCCGGGCCGCGCGGAGAACAGAATGATGCGGTCTGCCAGCGTCAGGGCTTCGCCGAGATCATGGGTCACGAACAGCACGGTCTGCTGCTCGCGTTCCCAGATGCGAAGCAGCACGTCGTGCATGTCGATCTTGGTGTGGGTGTCGAGCGCGCCGAACGGCTCGTCCATCAGCAGGACCTGCGGCTCAACGACCAGCGTTCGCATCAAAGCGGCGCGCTGGCGCATGCCGCCGGACAATGCAGAAGGGTAGGCGTTGCCAAAGCCCTCCAGCCCGGCCTGCACCAGGCAGGCACGGACACGCTCCTTTCGCTCCGCCACCGGGACGCCCGCCAGCTCCAGGCCGTAGCCGATGTTGTCGGCGACTGTCCGCCAGGGAAACAGCGTATCGCGCTGGAACACGTAGCCGACGTCAGACGCCGCCCGTCCGGGGACAACAGGCGTTCCGTCGATCAGAATCTGACCGCTGGTCGGCTTGACCAGTGTCGCTATCATGTTGAGGACGGTGCTCTTGCCGGAGCCGGATGGCCCGAGCAGGGCGACGAATTCGCCGCGCCGGACATTGAAGGAGACGTCGCGCACCGCCTCGATGGCGGTGCCCGCCAGCTGGAAAGTCTTGCACAATCCGCGCACGTCGATGCGCCGCATCTCAGGCGGCGCGTCGGCGTGCGGCGCATGTAAGGCCTGCACGCTCAAGCCGGATAGGCCTTGCGTGCCGCTTCGATGAAGCTGGTGGTGACGACGTCGGCCATGGCGAGCGGCTTGATCCCGGTCATTTCACGGAACCAGACCTTCTGCCCGCGTGCAAAACTCTCCGCATCGATGACGCATTCGTAGTCGGTGACCTTCTTCATGATCCCAATGTCGAAAACATTCGCATCGCGCGACGTGCTCCCGACATAAGGCTCGATCGCATCGTAGATCTCTTCGGGGGAGTGCTCCTTGATCCACTGGGTCGCGCGCCACAGCGCCGTGACGAACGCCTGCATCTTCTGCGGGTCCTTGTCGATGGTCGACTGCAAGGTGAAATGAGACGTCACCGGGACCTTGCCGCCGATATACTTGGCCCAGACCGCCTCGTCGGTTCCGTCGAACAACAGCGCGCCCCAGCCCTGCTCGATCGAATCCTTCAGGATCGACGGCGAGTTGATGAGGACATCGACCTGTTTCGTTTTCAACGTCCCCATCATGGTGTCGACATTGCCGGTGCCGATCCAGGTCACCTTGTCGTCGAGCCCCATGGTTTCCAGGTAATAGGAGGCCCAGACGTGGTTGGTGCCACCAAGCGACGATACCGCAACGATCGGCTTGCGTCCGTCAGGCCGCTTCCACTTCGCCAGCGCCTCCAGCGTGGTGATGCCCTGATCGAACAGATCCTTGCGGATGATGAAGATCGCGGCGTTGCTGCGGGTATCGACCGGCATCAGCACGCGCGCGCTGCGGCCGTGATTGCTGAGCTGCATCGGGTGGGTGATGTCGCCGATGCCGATATCTCCCTGGGACGAAGCAATGATCTCACGGGTCTTCACGCCGCTGCCGCCCTGGATCAGCTTGCAGTCGAGGCCGGCCTCCCTGAAGAACCCGGCACGGTCGGCGACGAATTGGGACTGATACACCGGAATGGCCACCGGGTAGATCACGCGGCCCGACGGGGTATCCGCCCACGCCCGCCCCGCCGCCATGGAGACACCGGCGCCAGCGACAATCGTCAGCGCCGACCGTCTTGTGACCCGAGTTCTCATCACGCGTGCTCCCTCTCCTTGCCGACCACCTTGTCGAGCGCGTTCAGCACCGCATCGCCCATCTCCTGGGTCGAAAGTCTTTTTGCGCCGGGTTCGGCGATATCGGCCGTTCTTGCGCCGGCGGCCAGGGCCGTATCCACGGCCTTCTCCAGCAGCGCGGCATCTTCAGGTCGATGGAGGGTAATGCGCAACATCATTGCGACGCTGAGGATCGAGCCAAGTGGATTGGCGATGCCCTTGCCCGCAATGTCAGGCGCGCTGCCGTGAACCGGCTCATAGAGCGCCTTGCGACGTCCGAGCCGGTCCGGCGGCCCGAGCGAGACCGACGGCAGCATGCCGAGCGAGCCCGACGCCATCGCCGCGCAATCGGAGAGAATGTCTCCGAAGATATTGCAGGTCACCATGACGTCGAATTGCGAGGGTGCCCGCACGATCTGCATCGCGGCGTTGTCGACATAGAGATGCGTCAGCTCGACATCGGAAAACTCCGCTTCATGCAGCGCGGTGACCTCCTCGCGCCACAGCACACTGGTCTCAAGCACATTGGCCTTGTCGACGGAGCAGACCCGGCCCTTGCGCGTCCGTGCCAGTTCGAACGCGGTTCGCGCCACCCGGCGGATCTGGCTGGTGGTGTATTGCTGGGTGTTGAAGCCGCGGCGCTGGCCATCGGGCAGCGTTTCGATGCCGCGCGGCTCGCCGAAATAGATGCCGCTGGTGAGCTCGCGGATGATGATGAAGTCGACGTCCTTCAGCACCGCGGCCTTGAGCGGCGCGGAGTCCGCCAGCGCCGGATTGGCGACGATGGGCCGGAGATTGGCATAGAGGTCGTATTTGCTGCGCAGCGACAAGAGGCTTCCCGCCTTGCGCGCGGCCGGAGGGACCTCCGTCGTCTCCGGGCCACCGGTCGCGCCCCAGAGGATCGCGTCGGCCTCCTCCATCGCCTCGACGGTGTCATCCGGCAGCACCTTGCCTGTCGCGAGATACGGGATCAGACCGTATTGCGCTTCGCGCAGAATCACCGGAGCGCCGCGCCGGTCCGAGAACCATTTGAGAATGCGATGGGACTGATCGGTCACTTCCGGACCGATGCCTTCACCACCGACCACGGCCACCGTGATCGTGTTCGAGAGCGTGTTCATGCCTGATGTCCTGCAAAGTGAATCCACGGCCGCGCGGTGCGGTCGGATGCCTGGAATCCGCGGATCTCTTGGTCGCGCCGCAAGGTCAGCGAAATTTCGTCGAGGCCTTCGAGCAGGCCCGCACGTCTGCGCGGATCGATCTCGAAGACGTGCCTTAACCCCGATGGCGAGGTGACCGTCTGCTCCTGCAGATCGACCGTGAGGCGTCCCGCGCCCTGGCTCGCTTCGATGTCGGCGGCGAGGCTGTCGATGATGGCCTTGTCCAGCACCACCGGCAGGATGCCGTTCTGGAAACAGTTGGCGAAGAAAATGTCGCCGAAGCCGGATCCGATGATGGCGCGGATACCCATCTCCTGCAGCGACCACACCGCCGCCTCGCGCGATGAGCCGCAGCCGAAATTCGGACCCGTGACCAAAATTTCCGCCGCGCGATACGGCTCGCGATTGAGGATGAACTCCGGATTGTCCGAGCCATCAGGCAGATAGCGGAGCGAGCCGAACGCCCATTTGCCGAGACTGCCGCGGACGGAATTTCCGATCATGCGATTGATGCTGATGATGACGTCCGTATCGACATTGGTGCGCATGATCGGCGCGGCAATCGCGGTCAACTTGGTAAAGGGCTCCGCCATCTAGCGCTCCATGGTTCGGACATCGGCGATGGCGCCGGAGACCGCCGCCGCCGCGGCCATGGCCGGGCTCGCCAGATGGGTGCGGGCACGCGGCCCTTGCCGGCCGATGAAATTCCGGTTCGACGTCGAGACCGAGCGCTGGCCGGGCGGCACGGTTTCGCCGTTCGCGGCGAGGCACATCGAGCATCCGGGCTCGCGCCATTCGAAGCCCGCGTCGATGAAGATCTTGTCGAGCCCCTCGGCCACCGCATCGCGCTTGACGGTCTCCGAACCCGGCACGACCCAGGCGCGCACGCCGGGCGCGACCTTGCGGCCGCGCGCGACCTCGGCCGCGGCGCGCAGATCGCTGAGACGGCTGTTGGTGCAGGAGCCGATGAAGACCCAATCGACCTTCGTGCCGGCGATCGGCGCGCCGGGCTTCAGGCCCATATAGTCGAGCGCGATCTCGATCGCGCCGCGGCGCGCGGGATCGGCAATGTCTCGGGGATCCGGGACGCGGCCATCGACACCGAGGACATGCTCCGGACTGGTGCCCCAGGTGATCTGGGGGATGATGGTGCCGACATCGATCGTCACCTCGCGATCGAACATTGCGTCGCTGTCGCTCCGAAGCGTCCGCCACGCCGTGACGGCCCGCTCCCACATCTCACCTTGCGGCGCGTAGGGACGTCCCCGGACATAATCGAACGTCGTCTGGTCCGGCGCGATCAGCCCCATCTTGGCACCGAGTTCGACCGACAGATTGCAGATGGTGAGCCGCCCTTCGATCGGCATGCCCCTGATCGCGCTGCCGGCGTACTCGACCGCATAACCGGTGCCGCCGGCGGCGCCGACATGGCCGATCAAAGCGAGGATGAGATCTTTCGCCGTGACACCGAACGGCATGCGGCCGTCGAACGTCACGCGCATGGTTTTCGGCCGGCGCTGGATGATAGTCTGGGTCGCCAGCACATGCGTGAGCTCGCTGGAGCCGATGCCGAAGGCAAGCGCGCCGAGCCCGCCATGGGTGCAGGTGTGGCTGTCGCCGCAGACGATCAGGCAGCCGGGCAGGCTGAGACCGAGCTCCGGCCCGATGACATGGACGATGCCCTGCCCCGGCTGGTCGATGTCGAACAGCCGGATGCCGCTGGCGGATGTCTCGGTCCGCAACGCCGCCAGCAGCTCCTGCCCGGTCGTGATCGTGCCGGCGCGCCCGGACGCCGTGGAAATCGCATGATCGGGCGTGGCAAAAGTCAGCTCGGGATTGTGGACCGGGAGGTTGCGGCTCTTGAGGTCGATCAGCCCGCGGGAGCCGCCGAGATCGTGCAGCAGATGACGATCCACATGAAGCAGATCGGTGTCATCGCTGACATGGGCGATGACATGCTGGTCCCAGATTTTGGCCAGCAGCGTGCGACCACGCGTGTCCACGATCCGTCCTCCCCTGATCGGCATCTGACGTGCCGTAGTGCCGCCGATCATGCCGACCGAGGGCAATCCTGGGAAGCAGGATAGAAGCGCGTCCCGCAAATGTGCAGTGACGGTTTGGCAGGGTGCCATCGCGGCCGGCGATGGCAGGCGTTGACACGGGCGATGTCAGCCCCTGCTGCGGACGACCGTCAGCCGGTCGGAGACGCTGCTCGTGGTGAGACCCGTATCATCCTGGGTCCGCAAATGGTCCACCAGCAGCTTCGTCACCGGCGGCAACGATTTGTAGTCGCGCACGCCCATGACCAGCTCGCGTCGCGCCCAGGACTCATCGAGCGGAACGGTGACGAGACTGTCGACACCGTAGCGGCCGCGAACGATCTCGAGCGGCACGACCCCGACCCCCATCCTGGCATCGATGACGCGGAACAGCGCATCGAAGCTGCTGACGCGGATGCGCACCTTGAGGTGCTGCCCGAGAGCGGCCGCCGCCCTGACACACAGCGTCTCGATCGAGCTGCCCTTCTCCAGGCTGACGAAGTCGAAATCGACCAGCTCGCGGAAGCGAACGCTGCTGCGACCGGCCAGCGGATGGTCGCGCGTGACCAGCGCGACCAGGCTGTCGCTGCGATAGGACAGCAGCTCCAGATCCTGTGCGTCGATGTTGCCGCCGAAAATGCCGATGTCGGCCCGGTTCTCCATCACCGCGCGCACGATCGCAGGGCTTAGATCCTCCTCGATGTCGATATGCACCAGCGGATGCCGCTCCAGGAACAGGCTGAGCTCGTCGGCGAGAGCTTCGAGGATCGCGGACTTGTTGGCGCAGACCCGGATCAGCCCGCGCTTGCCCTGCCGGTATCCGGTCAATTCGGTCTCGAGCCGGCTCAGGTTTCCAAGGACGATGCGGGCATGCTCGAGCAAGGCAAAGCCGGCCGGCGTCGGCTCGATCCCCTTCGAATGGCGATGCAGCAGCTCGACCTGGAAACGGTCCTCGATATCCGAGATGCGCCGGCTGACCGCGGACGCGGCGATGTTCTTCTTCTCCGCCGCCTTCGCGATGCTCTGCTCCTCAACGATCGCCACGAAGAGCTGCAGCGTCAGCAGATCGATTTTGGCCGTCATCCGTCGGGTCCTCGGGGCGGGCTGTCATGACGGACATTGTGGAGAAGCTTGCCGCCCCGCCGCAAGTGCGGTGTCGGATTGCGGTCCCCTGGAGGCGACGCCAGAAGCTGCTGCGATCTTGAGGATTCAGTGCTTGAGGCGAGGCTTTGAGGCCGATTGATATGGCGGAGAGGGAGGGATTCGAACCCCCGATAGGCTTGCACCTATGCCGCATTTCGAGTGCGGTGCATTCAACCACTCTGCCACCTCTCCTGAAGGCGCCAAGTAAGGAGCAGGGCCCCTGTGGTTGGGGGCGTTAATAGGCGAGGATGGCGGGCCAGACAAGGCGCGAAAGGGGAAAATCCGCTGCCTCTTTCAACCCCATCCCAGCCTTCGGGAGGAACCGCGATGGAGCATCTGACGATCAAGGCCAATGGCGCCAATTTCCACCTGGTTCGCGCTGGAAAGGGCAAACCGCTGCTTTTGCTGCATGGTTGGCCGGAATTCTGGCTGACCTGGGAGCCGGTGATGGTCCGGCTGGCCGATCGCTTCATGCTGATCGCGCCCGACCTGCGCGGCTTTGGCGACAGCGACAAGCCTGACGGGCCTTACGGGCCGGACGGCCATGCCGCCGACATGCTTGCGCTGATGGAGGGGCTCGGCATCGAGCGATTCGCCGTGGTCGGCCACGATGTCGGCGGCGCCGTGATGCAGCCCCTGGCGCGGCAGGCACCGGGCCGGCTCGCCGGTCTCTTCTTCTTCGATTTCGTCTATCCCGGCATCGGACCGCGCATGGCGGCGCCCGACCGGCTCAACCACATCTGGTACCAGTCCTTCCACCAGATGGAGATGGCCGTGCGGCTCGTCGGCGCGAGCCGCGAGAGCTGCCGGCTCTATATCAGTCACTTCCTGAAGGGCTGGGCGCATCGAAAAGACGCCTTCGACGACGTCCTCGACGCCTTCGTCGACAATTTCTCTAGGGTGGGCAACCTTGCCGGCGGCTTTGCGCATTATCGCGCCTCGCATGCCGGGCGCGTCGCGATGATGAAGGGCGAAGCTCCACAGCTTCCGCCGATCGACGTGCCGACCTGCGTCCGCTGGGCCGAGCACGATCCGCTGTTTCCCTATGCGTGGACCGACCGGCTCGGCGAGACGTTCAGCGCGCTCGATCTCGCGATGTTTCCCGGCGCCGGCCACTTCCCGCATCGGGAAAATCCCGACCACGCGGCCGCGGAGATCGCGGCGTTCTTTCAGCGCGTCGGCTGGAGTTGAGTCCGGATAAGGGTGGGACCGCCAGACGCGGTAAACACTGGCGGTCCCGTGCCGCTCATTGCAATACTGACCGGGAAGGGCGGCTTCGCCGGCCAGGTGAGGCGACAGATTCGACCGTAGCGGGTGCCCCATGCACTGCAACGCAATCCGTCCCTTAACCTAACCAGTCAAGGTTACTCCTTGTCAGACTTGGCCTTTTTCTTCCCATTCTCGGTAGAATCACGGTCTTTCCCATTGTCCTTGCGGCGGTTGGTGAAGCGCGCATTGCCGAGCCCCGTGCCGATGGTGAGCACGCCCCAGCGCTCGACATCCTGCATGAACGGAACCTCCGAGAGGCCCTGAACCACGCCGTCATTGTGCATCAGGATCGCGGTGTCGTGCTCGCCGATCTCGGGGATGCCCTCGATCAGGCTCGCCGGCAGGTTGAACTTGCTGCTCTCCCAATTGCCCGGCAGGTTCTGCGCGCCCTTCTCGATCGAGCCGTCGGCGTCGATCACGCCGGGACAGGCGATGCCGATGAAGGGCGCGAGCTTGAAGCCTTCGGTCTCGGCCTCGGCGATCAGCCCCTTCAGCATCTTGGTGAGCCGCTTCACCGCGCCTTCGCGCGTCGGCTCGTCGTCGGCATGACGCCATAGCTCGGATTTCACGACCTTGGCCTTCGACAGGTCTTTTGCCTTTTTCCAGCTCGTTTCCACCAGGCCACAGCGGATATTCGTACCGCCGATATCGACGGCGAGGATGCTGTCATGAGCCTCGAAGATCCATGACGGCGCCAGATGCAGCGCACCTATCAGGCCGGCTTCATCAGGATGATGGCGGATCGGCTGCATGTCGATCTTGAAGTCCTCGGATTTCAGGATGATCTCGGTGCGCGCGATCGCAAGCTCGCCGAGCCTGGAATCACGAAATCCGCCGCCGACCATGATGCGCTCGGTCTTGGCCCAGGCCTTGGTCTTGAGGAAGCGGCGCGTGACATAGGCTAGCTGCTGGGCGAAATCCTCGATCGCGCTGTGGACCAGCGCCGAGGCCTCGGTGTCGTCGCCGATCAGGATCGCATCCAGCGTCTTCTTGCTGATCTGGTCCGAGGGCTCCTTGCCGAACGGGTCCTCGCCGGTCTTGCGCAGCGGCTTGCGCCAGCGGTCGAGGATCTCGCGGAACGCGCCCTTGCTGGCGCGGTCGCCGAGAAAACCGTCCTCGTCCTTGATCTCGATGTTGAAACTGTCGACGTCCACCGACGGCAGGCGGCTCGCGCCGTGCTGCGCAATGCCCGTCGTCGCGACCAGTTCGTCCGTTGCCATGGGACCCTTGCCCGCTTGCGAAATCTGGGGGACAACGGCGCGGGAACCCGTTGGTTGCAACGCCGGGGAAGAATCGGCGGACGGGCGGGCTCCCGCCCAAATCCTTCAAATCCGGGCCTTTTTCAGCGGTTTTCCTTGACTTGCGGCGTCCGGCGGCTATAAGTCCCACACCCGGCGCGGGGCGTTTCTCGCGCCGCTTGTTTTTGCGTGGGTTTTCAAAGGGATAGCTCCCGCCCGCACAAAACTCGCATAAACCCATAGCGACTGACAAAAAGCCGGCCCCGACAGACTGTCGCGAGGCCGGGATTGAACACGAAGGAAAACAACGATGTTCGCAGTCATCAAAACCGGCGGCCGGCAGTACCGCGTCGCTCCGGATGATGTCCTGGAAGTAGGCAAGATCGAAGGCGAAGTCGGCTCGATCGTGCAGCTGAATGAAGTTCTGGTGGTCGGCGGCGACACGCCGATCCTGGGTCTGCCCACGGTGGCCGGCGCGTCCGTTGCGGTCGAGGTGCTCGACCACAAGCGCGGCCCCAAGGTCATCGCGTTCAAGAAGCGCCGCCGCAAGAATTCGCGCCGCAAGCGCGGCTACCGCGACGAGATCACGGTGCTGCGCGTCAGCGAGATCCTGACGGACAACGCCAAGCCCACCAAGGGGCCGCGTCCGAAGAAGGAGAAGGTCGCCAAGGAAGCGACCAAGGAAGACGCCGCCGCATAAATTGATCACGCCAATTCACGAATTGATGCGTGAGAAATTATGAAATGATTCCGTCAAGGAATTGATCTAGAACTACTCAGGATTTCGGAGACGAGCCATGGCTCACAAAAAAGCAGGCGGTTCATCGCGCAACGGTCGCGATTCAAAGGGCAAGCGCCTCGGCATCAAGGCGTTCGGCGGGGAAGTTGTGATTCCCGGCAACATCATTGCGCGTCAGCGCGGCACCACCTGGCATCCCGGCCTTAATGTCGGCATGGGCACGGACCACACTTTGTTCGCCAAGATCGAGGGTCGCGTCACGTTCCAAGCCAAAGCCAACGGCCGCACATTCGTATCGGTACTCCCGATCGCAGAGGCGGCTGAATAGACGGTGGATCAAATTTGGAGTCCGCCGGGTCCTGACCAAACCGGCGGAGTCCACAAATAGGCTCCAGGGGAGGCGGGAAACCGGCCTCCCCTTTCGTTTTGTCTTAGTGACTTCGACGGAGCCGGACATGTTGCAGGATTTTTCGAGCACCACCTTGCGGGAGGCGAGACCGAGCGTCGTCGCCACCGAACGGCTGACCTTGCGGCGGCCGACCCTCGCCGACGTCAGGACCATCGCCCGGCTCGCCAATGATCGCCGCGTCGCCGAGAACACGCGCCGCCTGCCGCATCCCTATTCGCAGGACGACGCCATCGAATTCATCCGTGCCACCGCCGAGATCGGCAGCGAGACCGTGTTCCTGATCGAGCACGACAGCGGGCCGGTCGGCATGGTCGGGATCGACTGCTCGAAGCCCGACAATGCCGAGCTCGGCTACTGGCTCGGCGTCGAGCATTGGGGCCAGGGCTTCGCCACCGAGGCCGCACGCGGCGCGATCGACTTCTTCTTCGAGGAGTTCGAGGACGACCACCTCCATGCCGGTGCGCGCGTCACCAACCCCGCCTCGCGCAAGGTGCTGGAGAAGTGCGGCTTCCAGTGGAGCGGCGTCCAGCTGCACCGCTTCCTGGCGCTGGGCTCGTCCACGCCCGTCGATTGCTTCCGCCTGTCGCGCGGGGTGTGGGCGTCGCTGAAGAGCTGGAGCAGCGCAAGACGGGTGAGGTAGGGCGCAGGCCGCGCCACAATCGACACTGTCGTCCC
Source organism: Bradyrhizobium diazoefficiens USDA 110 (assembly GCF_000011365.1). Taxonomy (GTDB): domain Bacteria; phylum Pseudomonadota; class Alphaproteobacteria; order Rhizobiales; family Xanthobacteraceae; genus Bradyrhizobium; species Bradyrhizobium diazoefficiens. The sequence continues at coordinate 455,529 of NC_004463.1, forward strand.
GGGGCGCGACGAAGTCGCGAGCCCGGGACCCATAATCCCAGGGAGAAGTGCGAGGCGAAGCGCCCACTCCGAGCCGTCGTCAAACCACTCCCTGTGGGTATGGGTCCCGGGCTCGCGCTGTGCGCGCCCCGGGAGGACAGTGTGCGCGTGGCTACGCCGGCGGATTTACCTCGTTGCTTGGGCGCCCCAGATCGCGCTCACGCAAGTAGATATAGGACCCGGCGCCGATGATGATCGCGGCGCCGACGATCGTTGCTATCGACGGCACGTCGCCGAACACGACGAAGCCGAAGATCACGGCCCAGACGATCATCGAATATTGATAGGGCACGACGACGCTGGCCGGCGCGAGCTTGAGGGACCGGTTGACGCAGAACAGCGCCGTCACCGAGATGCATCCGGCCAGGGCGAAGATGACGAGGCTGCCTGATGTCGGCGGCACCCAGTGGAATGCCGACAACACCGCGCCCAGCAAAAACGTGCCGACGAATTGCGAGGACGCCATCACGATGTCGGGGGTCTTGCGCAGGCTGCGGGTGATCAGCATCAGGGTTGCAAAGGACAGGCTGCCGCCCAGCGCGATCAGCGCCGGCAGGCTGACGGTCTGCGCCGACGGCCGCAGCGCGATCACGACGCCGCAGAAACCGATCAAAATCGCCGTCCAGCGCCGCCAACCCACCTTCTCGCTCAGGAAGATCGCCGACATCGCGGTGACGAAGATGGGGCCGGCGAGGTAGTACGTGATGACGTCGGCGAGCGGCAGATAGACCGTCGCAAGGAAGAAGGCCGCCACTTCCAGCGTCGAGAGCACGACGCGGAACAGCTGCAAGCGCGGCCGCTCCAGATGCAGGAACTGGCGACGCTGCCGCCAGATCAGCGGCGACAGCAGCAACAGCGCCGCGCAGGCGCGCAGGAACAGCAACTGCCCCACCGAATAGGTCCCGACCAGGAACTTGCCCATGGCGTCGCCGAACGAGAACATGAAGATCGACAGCACCATCAGCGCGATGCCGGCGAGGCGCGCGGAGCGGTCGTCATAGGCGGAGAGGTTCTTGAAGAAGGGCATTGAAACGAGTCGGAGTGTGAGAGGTCGTCATTGCGAGCGAAGCGAAGCAATCCAGACTGTCTCCACCGCGGCAGTCTGGATTGCTTCGTCGCTTCGCTCCTCGCAATGACGGGCGGAGAGAGCACGGAAAACCCGCGATTAGCGTCGCTTGCGGTCGTTTTAATGACGTGAGCGACTGGGACAAGCCCGCCACCGCCGAATTGAACGGATTGTCGCACTCTTCGCGTCGCGGTAGCGATAGGCGCCTCATCGACAAAGAGAGCTTTGACATGACCGACTTCGATCCGGCCCGGCACCGCATGATCCCCACGCAACGCTGGTTTGAGGATTTCGTCGTCGGCGAACGCTTCGTGCTGCCGAGCCGGACCCAGACCTCGGCGGTGTTCGCGGCGTTCCAGACCGCGAGCGGCGACACCCACCCCGTGCACTACGACGTGGAATATTGCCGCAGCCGCGGCATGCCGCATCTGCTCGCCCACGGCTTCCAGACCTTGATCCACACCGCGCCCGGCGCCGGCCTGTTTCCGTTCATGGTCGAGGACTCCCTGGTCGGCTTCCTCGAGCAATCGAGCCGGTTCCTCAAACCCGTGTTCGCCGACGACACCATCTATCCCGCGCTCGAGGTCACCGAACTCGCGCCGGGACGCTCGACCGGCGTGGTGACGCTCAAAAGCACCGTGTTCAACCAGCGCAAGGAGCTGGTGCTGGAGGGCATTCAGAAATTCCTGATCCGGCGACGGCCCCTCTGATGTCGTCTTGGAAGTCGTCCGGGGGTTAAGCAAGGGGCGAAATTCGCGGAATTTCGGCCGGTTTGCGGGTAAGTCCGGGTTGCCGCGGGGGACCGGCTGGCCTACCTATGGCCCATGAAATTCCTCGACGAAGCAAAGGTCTATATCCGCTCCGGTGACGGTGGGAACGGCTGCGTGGCGTTCCGCCGCGAGAAGTTCATCGAATTCGGCGGCCCCTCCGGCGGCAATGGCGGCCGCGGCGGCAACGTCATCATCGAGGTCGCGGACGGGCTCAACACGCTGATCGACTACCGCTACCAGCAGCATTTCAAGGCCCAGAAGGGCGAGAATGGCGCAGGCTCGGACCGTCACGGCGCCAACGGCAAGAACATCGTGCTGAAGGTGCCGATGGGCACGCAGATCTTCGATGAAGACCGCGAGACGCTGATCCACGACTTCACCAATGTCGGCGAGAAATTCGTGCTCGCCGAGGGCGGCAATGGCGGCTTCGGCAACGCGCATTTCAAATCCTCGACCAACCGCGCGCCGCGCAACGCCAATCCCGGCCAGCCCGGCGAGGAGCGCTGGATCTGGCTGCGGCTGAAACTGATCGCGGATGCGGGCCTCGTCGGCCTGCCCAATGCCGGCAAGTCGACCTTCCTCTCCAAGGTCAGCGCGGCCAAGCCGAAGATCGCCGACTATCCCTTCACCACGCTGCATCCGCAGCTCGGCGTCGTGAATGCAGACGGCCGCGAATTCGTGCTGGCCGACATTCCCGGTCTGATCGAGGGCGCGCATGAAGGCGCGGGCCTCGGCGACCGCTTCCTCGGCCATGTCGAGCGCTGCCGCGTGCTGCTGCATCTCGTCGATGCGACCTGCGAGCACGCCGGCAAGGCCTACAAGACGGTGCGCACAGAGCTCGATGCCTATGGCGGGCTGCTCACCGACAAGATCGAGATCGTCGCGCTGAACAAGATCGACGCGGTCGAGCCGGACGAGCTCAAGAAGCAGAAGGACCGGCTGAAGCGCGCCGCCAAGAAGACGCCGCTGCTGCTCTCCGCCGCGACCGGAGAGGGCGTGAAGGAAGCGTTGCGCGCGCTTGTCGCAGTGATCGGCGAGGCCCCGGTGTCCGCCAAGGCGAAGAGCGCCGCCGAAGCCGAGCCCTGGTCGGCTTAAACTATCTCCCCTGGGTCGTCCCGGCGAAGGCCGGGACCCATAACCACCGAATGCGATTTGGCGAAGATTGGTCATTGCCATCTCGCGCCATAACATCTTCTGAGGAGTATGGGTCCCGGCCTTCGCCGGGACGACATTGGAGTGTAGGTTGCGGGCACCCGCATCACTGGCAGGTTGTCACCGGCGCTCTAATATCGCAGCATTAAACAAGCAAGAAACGGCAGGGATGACGCATGGCGCGCGCGAAGAACGTTCTCTGGATCATGTGCGACCAGCTTCGCTATGACTATCTCGGCTGCACCGGCCATCCCACGCTGAAGACGCCCAACATCGACGCCATGGCGAAGCGCGGCGTGCTCTTCAGCAAGGCCTACGTGCAGTCGCCGATCTGCGGGCCCTCGCGGATGTCGTTCTACACCGGCCGCTACATGCGCTCGCACGGCTCGCACTGGAACGGCTGGCCGCTGCGCGTCGGCGAGCCCACGCTCGGCGATCACCTCAAGAAGATCGGCGTGCGCAATGTGCTGGTCGGCAAGACCCACATGGCGCCCGACCTCGAAGGCATGAAGGCGCTCGGCATCCCGCCGGAGTCGATGATCGGCGTGCATGTCGCCGAATGCGGTTTCGAGCCTTATGAGCGCGACGACGGCCTGCACCCGACGGGACGGCCGCGCCCGAAATACGATGAATATCTGCGCAAGCAGGGATTCGAAGCCACCAATCCCTGGGAGCATTGGGCGAATTCAGGTGCGGCGGAAGATGGCAGTTTGCAGAACGGCTGGCTGCTGGTGCACGCCGACAAGGCCGCGCGGGTGCCGGAGGAGCATTCCGAGACGCCCTACATGACGCGGCGCGCGATGGACTTCATCAGTGAGGCCGAGACCGACGGCAAGCCGTGGTGCCTGCATCTGTCCTACATCAAGCCGCACTGGCCCTACATCGCGCCCGAACCCTACGCCAGCATGTATTCGACCGATGACATGATCCCGGTGATCCGCTCCGAGCGCGAGCGCCAGAATCCGCATCCGGTGTTCGGCGCCTATATGGACATGCGCTACTCCCGCAACATGGCGCGCGACGACGCTCGCGAGAAGGTGATCCCGACCTATATGGGCCTGATCACGCAGATCGACGACCAGATGGGCGCGCTGATGAAATTCCTGGAAGAGCGCGGCCTGCTGGACACCACCATGATCGTGTTCACCTCCGATCATGGCGACTATCTCGGCGATCACTGGATGGGCGAGAAGGATCTGTTCCACGAGCAGTCGGCAAAGATTCCGCTGATCATCATCGATCCCTCCCGGGAAGCCGACGCCACGCGCGGCACGCGCAGCGACGCGCTGGTGGAGGGCATCGATCTTGCGCCGACCTTCGTCGATTATTTCGGCGGCAAGGTGCCGGGCCACATCCTCGAAGGACGCTCGCTGCTGCCGCTGCTGCGCGGGCCCACACCGCCGGACTGGCGCAAGGTCGCGTTCTCCGAATACGACTACGCTATGCAGGACGTGCGACTGAAACTGAATCAGCCGATCGAGCGCTGCCGCCTGTTCATGGTGTTCGACGGCCGCTGGAAATACATCCACGCCTCGGGCTTCCGTCCGATGCTGTACGATCTCGAGACCGATCCGGAAGAGTTTTTGGATCGCGGCGATGATCCTGATTGCGCCGGCATCATCGCGCGGTTGCAGGCCGAGCTGTTCGACTGGGCGCTGCATCCCAACGACCACATCACCACGCCGCGCGAGAAGATCGCGGCTTATGCCGACAACCAGCTCCAGGTGAAGGGCGGCGTTTTGATCGGCATCTGGGACGAGGCCGAGCTTGCGGCGATCAAGGACGGCATCGCGCAGCGCGCGAAGCTTTGAGTCTGTCTTCGCCTCTCCCCGCTTGCGGGGAGAGGGAGAAGAATTCAATTCTCGATCTTGTATCCCGTCGCCTTCACGATCGGCTGCCAGAACGCCGTGTTGGCGGCGAGCTCCTTCGTCAGCTCATCCGGGCTGCTGCCGACCGGGATCAGGCCGATCGCAGTGAGCTTCTCCTTCACCTCGGCCTTGGCAAGCGCAGCGCTCGCGGCGGCGCCGAGCTTGCTGGCGAATTCCGGCGGGCTGCCGACGGGAAGCCACATGCCGTACCAGGCATCCGCAACGAGAGCGATGCCGCTCTCCTTCAGCGTCGGCACCTCCGGCGCGAAGGGCGACCGTTCCGCGCTCGAGACCGCGATGATCTTCACGCCCTTGGCGCGGTGCTGCGGCAGCGCATCGGCCAATGTCACGATGCCGAACGACAGATGGCCGCCGATGAGATCGTTGAGGATCGGCGCGCTGCCGCGATAGGGCACGCGGGTCAGGGGAATGCCGAGATCCTTCTCGAGCTTGGAGCCCATGAAATGTGGAATGGTGCCGTTGCTCGGCACCCCGAACGACGTCTTGTCCGGATGCGCCTTCAGCCAGGCCACGAATGACTTGAAATCGGCAGCATCGATAGCCGGGCCGATCACGACGGCGAATTCGAACCGCGCCAGCAGCGACACCGGCATGAAATCCTTGGCCGTGTCGAAGCTCGGCGTCGTCTCCACCATCGGCAGCAGGTACATGGTGGGGCCCGTCGTCACCAGCACCATGCTGCCATCGGGGCTCGCACCCTTCACCGCCTTGATGCCGATCAGGCCGTCGCCGCCGGTGCGGTTCTCGACCACGATGGTCCTTTGCAGCACCGGCGCCATCTCCTGCGCGATCAGCCGGCACAGCGTGTCGCCGCCGGCGCCCGCCGCGAACGGAAAGATGATTTTTGAAAGCCCGGCCTGCGCTTGCGCCCCGCCCGCCTGTGCCAGCAGCGGCAACCCAAGACCTCCTCCAAGACATCCGGCCATGAATTTGCGGCGATCCATACGTTTCCCTTCCAGCCCGTTATTGGTTGCCGGCATTAGAACCGCCCCCGCGCTCAAGACAAGGCCGAAGACCAAGCCACGTTGCACCGTTTACCGGGCCTGCCGCCTTGCGCCGGCCATCGTCCTGCTGCAAAAGCAGGCCTTATCGGAGCCGCTTGTTTGCTCCGCCGTTCCCGAACCCGAGCAATTCGTCACACGCGCCAACACATACACACATGGCCAGCCCCGAACTCAGTCAATTCCGCCGCATCGTCGTCAAGGTCGGCTCCGCACTGCTGGTCGATTCCGACAAGGGCGAGGTGCGGACGTCCTGGCTCGCCGCGCTTGCCGACGACATGGCCAAGCTGCACAAGGAGGGACGCGACGTCCTCGTCGTCTCCTCGGGCTCGATCGCGCTCGGCCGCAGCCGGCTCAAGCTGCCGCGCGGCCCGCTGAAGCTGGAGGAGAGCCAGGCCGCCGCTGCCGTCGGCCAGATCGCGCTGGCGCGGATCTGGTCCGAGGTGCTCGGCGCGCACGGCATCGACGCCGGGCAGATTCTCGTGACGCTCCAGGATACCGAGGAGCGCCGCCGCTATCTCAATGCGCGCTCCACCATCGGCAAGCTCCTGGAGTGGCGCGCCATCCCCGTGATCAACGAGAACGACACGGTCGCCACCACCGAGATCCGCTACGGGGACAACGACCGCCTCGCCGCGCGCGTCGCGACCATGGCGAGCGCCGATCTCCTGGTGCTGCTCTCCGATATCGACGGGCTCTACGATGCCCCCCCGAAGAACAACCCGAACGCAAAGCTCATTCCCGTCGTCGACAGCATCTCCTCGGAGATCGAGGCTGTCGCAGGCGACGCCGAGTCCGAGCTCTCGCGCGGCGGCATGCGCACGAAGGTCGAGGCGGCCAAGATCGCCACGACCGGCGGCACGCATATGCTGATCGCCTCCGGCAAGATCGAGCATCCGCTGCAGGCAATCGCCAATGGCGGCCGCTGCACCTGGTTCCTGACACCGGCCAATCCCATCACCTCGCGCAAGCGCTGGATCGCGGGCACGCTGGAGCCGAAGGGCACGCTGACGATCGACGCCGGCGCGGTGACGGCGCTGCGGGCCGGCGCCAGCCTGCTGCCGGCCGGCGTGATCAAGGTCGAGGGCCAGTTCGCCCGCGGCGATGCCGTGATCGTGCGCGGCCCCGATACGAGCGAGATCGGCCGCGGCCTGATCGCCTATGACGCCGACGACGCCGAACGCATCAAGGGCCGCTCCTCCCCTGATGTGATGACCATCCTCGGCATCAGCGGCCGCGCGGAGATGATCCACCGTGACGATCTGGTGGTGGGCGGGTAAACCCGTTGCTCCGTCATTCCGGGATGGTTCGAAGGACCAGACCCGGAATCTCGAGATTCCGGGTTCGATGCTCCGCATCGCCCCGGAATGACGCCCAAGGAAAACATGGACAAGCCCGCCACAACGTCGGGGCTGGGCCAATGACCCAGCCGTCGCGCGGCCGGGGAGACCTGCCATACCCTCCCCGCCCTTCGCAAAAGCGGGATTTCCGTGCTAGGACACTGCCTTAGCAGAAGGTTGAAACCCCAATGGCCGCCCCCCTCAAAGCCGTCGACGGCAATGCCGATCGGACTGGCGATCTCCAGGCGCTGATGTCCGATCTCGCCGCCCGTGCCCGCGCTGCCGCGCGCGTGCTGGCGCTGGCGCCGCCGGAGCAGAAGAACCGGGCGCTCGAGGCCATGGAGCGGGCGATCCGCAGCAATGCGGCGGCGATCCTCGCGGCCAATGCCGAGGACGTCGCGGAGGCGCGCGCCTCCAGCAACATGACCGCGTCCTTCATCGACCGCCTGACGCTGACACCGGCGCGTGTGGAGAGCATGGCCGAGGGTATCGGCATCGTGCGCGGCATCGCCGATCCGGTCGGAATCGTCACCGAGAGCTGGCAGCGGCCGAACGGCATGACCATCGAGCGCGTGCGCGTGCCGCTCGGTGTCGTCGGCGTGATCTTCGAAAGCCGGCCGAACGTCGCAGCGGATGCCGGCGTGCTGTGCCTGAAGTCCGGCAATGCCGTGATCCTGCGCGGCGGCTCCGACAGTTTCCGCTCCTGCCGCGCCATCCATGAATGTCTGGTGCAGGGTCTGCGCGAAGCGGGCCTCCCCGAGGCTGCGATCACGCTGGTGCCGACGCGCGACCGCGCGGCGGTCGGCATGATGCTGTCGGGGTTGAACGGCGCGATCGACGTCATCGTGCCGCGCGGCGGCAAGAGCCTCGTCGCGCGCGTCGAGCAGGAAGCGCGCGTGCCGGTGTTCGCGCATCTCGAAGGCGTCAACCACGTCTATGTCGATGCCAGCGCCGACCTCGCCATGGCGAAGTCGATCGTGCTCAACGCCAAGATGCGGCGCACCGGCGTCTGCGGCGCAGCCGAGACGCTGTTGGTCGATCGCGCGGCTGCTGCGACGAGCCTGAAGCCGCTGGTCGAGATGCTGATCGAGGCCGGCTGCGAAGTGCGCGGCGACGACGTCGTGCAGAAGACAGACGCGCGCGTAAAGCCTGCGAACGACGACGATTGGGACACCGAATATCTCGACGCGATCATCGCGGCGAAGGTGGTGGACGGCGTCGACGGCGCGATCGCGCATATCCAGAACCACGGCTCGCATCACACCGATGCGATCGTGAGCGAGAACGAGGCCGCTGCGAAGAAATTCCTGAGCGAGGTCGATTCCGCGATCGTGCTGCACAACGCCTCGACGCAGTTTGCCGATGGCGGCGAGTTCGGCTTCGGTGCCGAGATCGGCATCGCCACCGGCCGCTTTCACGCCCGGGGACCTGTCGGCGCCGAGCAGTTGACGAGCTTCAAATATCGCGTTCACGGCACCGGGCAGACGCGGCCGTAGATAACGTCGCGAGGCGCGGGCAATTGAGCAACAATTTCGTCGTGCCGCGTTTCGTGGCGCAAGCGATCCCGCCCTCGACCCCGGGCATGCGCGTCGGCCTGCTCGGCGGCTCCTTCAATCCGCCGCATCAGGCCCATCGCGCGATCAGTCAGTTCGCGCTCAAGCGATTGCAACTCGATCGCGTCTGGTGGCTGGTCACGCCCGGCAACCCGCTGAAGGAGAACGGCACGCTGCATGAACTCGGCGCGCGCATGCAGGCCGCGCGCGACGTCGCCAACGATCCCAGGATCGAGGTGAGCTGTCTCGAATCCGTCATTCGCACGCGCTACACTATCGACACGATCAACACCTTGCGCCGCCGTCTCCGCGGCCTGCGCTTTGTCTGGATCATGGGCGCCGACAACCTCGCTCAATTCCACCGTTGGCAGGACTGGCGGCGCATCGCCGGCCAGGTGCCGATCGCGGTCATCGATCGCCCGCCGCAGAGTTTTCGTGCCCTCGCCTCTCCTGCCGCCAAGGCACTATCGCGCTACCGCCTCCCCGAGAATGAGGCGGCGTTGCTGGCGGATCGGCCGGCGCCGGCCTGGGTCTTCCTCACCGGACTGAAGCTGAACCTGTCCTCGACGGGCCTGCGGAACCCGGACGGGAGCTGGAAAGGTACGAAGTGAGACAGACTGTGCGGATCGGGGCTCTCTGGCATATTGAAACCCTTAACCCCACATGATGTAGTGTAACCCGCGAGGATCGGATTCGGCTCTCGCGATACAGTGAAAGGAATGGTCCCTGGCCACATCTGTATTGTCCAAGTCTGTTTTACCCAAGGTTGCTAAGCCTACGCGTAAAACATCGACCAAAGCTGCGGCCTTGAAGGCGCAACCCGACGCCGACAAGACGCTGAGCCTGATCCTCTCCCGCCTCGAGGACATGAAGGCGGAAGAGACGGTCACAATCGACCTTCGCGGCAAATCGGCGTACTCCGACTACATGATCGTCACCACGGGCCGGGCCAACCGGCACGTCGGCGCGATCGCGGAAAACGTCACGAAGAGCCTCAAGGAAACCGGCATCAAGAACATCCACGTCGAGGGCTTGCCCAATTGCGACTGGGTGCTGATCGATTCCGGCGATGTGATCGTGCACGTGTTCAGACCCGAGGTCCGCGAGTTCTACAATCTCGAGAGATTGTACACGCAGGGCCCAGGGGCGGCGAAGGCGATCTAGAGGCTCAAAGAGCCGATTTCGAATCGGCTGACGCGCATGCTAGCGTCGTGCGCGCGCGAGATGCGCGCGGCCTTGAAAACACGGCTCTGAACACATGCGTGTTGCTGTCATTGCGGTGGGCCGGCTGAAGCAGGGCCCCGAACGGGAGCTTGCCGACCGCTATTTCGAGCGGTTCGACGAGGCCGGCCGCAAGCTCGGATTCCGCGAGCTGTCGATCCACGAAATTCCCGAGAGCCGCGCGCGCGACGCCGCGACGCGGATGGCCGAAGAGGCTGCGGCGATCGGTGCGTACATCCCGGACAAGTCGATCCTGGTGGCGCTGGACGAACGCGGCCAGAATCTCGATTCCACCGTATTCGCACGGCACCTCGGGCGCTGGCGCGACGAGGGTGCCGGTCATACTATCTTCGTGATCGGAGGGGCGGACGGACTTTCGCCCGAATTGCGCCGTAAGGCCAAGCTCGCGATCGCGTTCGGCTCTGCGACCTGGCCGCACCAAATGGTCCGCGTCATGCTTCTGGAACAGCTTTATCGGGCCGCCACCATCCTGGCCGGCCACCCCTATCACCGCGCGTGATCCGCGCCACAACGAGCACCTTTGCCTAAAGCGATGCGAGCGCCTGTCCTCAACCTGCTGCTGATCGCGAGCGTCTCAGGCGCAACTGTCTTGGATGCAAGTGTCTTGGGCGCAAGCCTCGCGCAAGCTCAGACGCCGGCGCCGCAGACCGCAGCCGTCTCGCCCGATGCGATCAAGCAGCGCGAGCAGGAGCTGGAGGCCGCGCGCGCCAGGCAGAAGAGCGCGGAGGAGGCTCAGGCCAAGCTCAAGGCCGAGATCAGCTCGCTCGGCCAGGACCGCACCCAGCTCAACCAGCAGCTGATCGACACTGCCGCCAATGTGCGCAGCGTCGAGACCAAGATCGACGAAGCCGAAGCGCGGCTGAAGACGCTCAACGGCCGCGAGCAGGCGATGCGCACCTCGCTTGATTCGCGCCGCGCCGACATCGTCGAGGTACTGGCGGCCTTGCAGCGCGCCGGCCGGCGCACGCCGCCCGCGCTGCTGGTGCGGCCCGAGGACGCGCTGCAATCGCTGCGCACGGCGATGCTGCTCGGCGCCGTCGTGCCGGAACTGCGCGGCCGCGCCGAAAAGATCGCGAGCGAGCTCGGCGAGCTCGTGGCTCTGCGCAAGAACATCGCCACCGAACGCGACCAGCTCGCTTCCGATCGCGACAGGGTCCGCAACGACCAGAGCCGGCTCGCCGCATTGGTCGACGAACGGCAGCGCCAGCAGGCCGCGCGCGAGAAGGACCTCGATGCCGAGAACTCGCGCGCCATCATGCTTTCAAGGCAGGTCGGCGATCTCCAGGGCCTGATCGCCAAGATGGAGCAGGACCTGCAAAGCGCCGCCAAGGCGGCGGAGAAGGCAGCCGAGGCCGCCAGGCAGGCGGAGGCAAAAGCGGCCGCCGGCGCCAAGTCGGGCCCTGGCGCTTTCAAGGACCGGTCCCGGACCAGCCCCGCGATCGCCTTCGCTTCGGCCAAGGGCCTGCTGCCGCTTCCGGTTAACGGTAACAAGATCAGGGACTTTGGCGGTTCCGATGGGGTCGGCGGGGTCCAGAAGGGCATTTCGCTGGCCACCAAGCCGGGCTCCCAGGTCACGACGCCGTGTGATGGCTGGGTGGTCTATGCCGGCCCGTTCCGCAGTTATGGACAACTCTTGATCCTCAACGCCGGGGGCGGGTATCATGTCCTGATCGCCGGGATGGAGCGCATTTCGGTCAACATCGGACAGTTTGTGCTCACGGGGGAGCCGGTCGCGACCATGGGGTCGACCTCTCAAGTCGCCTCCATTCTCGCCACGAACGCGAGTCAACCTGTGCTGTATGTCGAGTTCCGCAAAGACGGCACTCCAATCGATCCAGGCCCATGGTGGGCCGCAAATGAAGGCGAGAAGGTTCGCGGATGATGCGCAAGACTTCAGTTATCCTCCTCAGCGCGGCCACCGGTGCGGCGCTGACGCTGTTCGTGACCCAGCCGCGCGCGGTCTTCATGGGCTCCAGCGCGCGGGCCGCCACCGCAGACACCTATCGCCAGCTCAATCTGTTCGGCGACGTCTTCGAGCGCGTGCGCTCCGACTATGTCGAGAAGCCCGACGACACCAAGCTGATCGAATCCGCCATCAGCGGCATGCTCACCGGCCTCGATCCGCATTCGAGCTACATGGACGCCAAGAGCTTCCGCGACATGCAGGTGCAGACCCGCGGTGAGTTCGGAGGCCTCGGCATCGAGGTCACGATGGAAGACGGCCTGATCAAGGTCGTCTCGCCGATCGACGACACACCGGCGTCGCGCGCCGGCATCATGGCCAACGACATCATCACCAATCTCGACGACGAAGCGGTGCAGGGCCTGACCCTGAACCAGGCGGTCGAGAAGATGCGCGGTCCGGTCAACACCAAGATCAAGCTCAAGATCATCCGCAAGGGCCAGGACAATCCGCTCGACGTCACCTTGGTGCGCGACAACATCCGCGTCCGCTCGGTGCGCGCCCGCATCGAGGCCGACGACATCGCCTATATCCGCATCACCACCTTCAACGAGCAGACCACCGAAGGCCTGAAGCGCGAGGTCGCCAACCTCTCGAATCAGATCGGCGACAAGCTGAAGGGCTACATCATCGACCTCCGCAACAATCCGGGCGGCCTGCTCGAGGAAGCGGTCACCGTCTCCGACTCGTTCCTGGAGAAGGGCGAGATCGTGTCGACCCGCGGCCGCAATGCCGAGGAGACCCAGCGCCGCACCGCGCATGCCGGCGACCTCACCAAGGGCAAGCCGGTCATCGTTCTGGTCAATGGCGGCTCGGCCTCGGCGTCCGAAATCGTCGCCGGCGCGCTGCAGGACCACAAGCGCGCGACCATCGTCGGCACGCGCTCGTTCGGCAAGGGCTCGGTGCAGACCATCATCCCGCTCGGCTCGGGCAACGGCGCGCTGCGCCTGACCACGGCGCGCTACTACACGCCGTCGGGCAAGTCGATCCAGGCCAAGGGCATCGTGCCCGATATCGAAGTGCTCCAGGACGTGCCGGACGAGTTGAAGTCGCGCACCGACACCAAGGGCGAGGCTTCGCTGCGCGGCCATCTGAAGAACGACGGCGACGAGAAGACCGGCTCGCAGTCCTACGTCCCGCCGGACGCCAAGGACGACAAGGCGCTGAAGCTCGCCGACGACCTGCTCCACGGCATCAAGAACAGCGCCTCCGCGGCGCCCACGCCGGGTACCGACAAGGCCGCGACCGACAAGCCCAAAGCGGCGAACTGAGTCGGCGCGACCCGCGCGATCCAACGCAAAGGGCGGCTCCCGGAGCCGCCCTTTTTTGTTTGGAGCTCATGGCATCCCCGGCCTATCCCGGCCTGCCGCCGCTTGACCTCGGCGTGGTATCGTCGGCAGCAGTGATTCGGGATCGCGCATGACTGAAACGGCCGATGATCTGAGCGCCCCGCTCGGACAGGACAAGCTGCGCCGGAAACGCCGGCTGCGGCTGCCGTTCACGGCCATGCAGGCGCTCGCCATGCTGCTCGGCCTGTTCCTCGTCACCTTTGCCGGCTTCGCCATCTTCAACAAGGATCCGCTCGGCGGCGAGCCGATGACCCGGATCGCGATCCGCGAGCCCAAAGCCACGGACGAGAAGCCGGCCGCCTCCGGCCACGGCCAGGACAGCAAGCAAGAGAGCAAGCACGAGACCAGGGAGGCGCCGAAGCAGGCCGCTCCCGGCGAGCAGAAGACCGTCACCATGATCGATGGCTCCACCGGCGCGCGCCACGACGTGGTGATCGGCGCCGGCGAGGCCGACGACAAGGGCGAGGCGGCGTCCGCACCGCCGCCGGTCATGGCCGGAATCGACCCGAAGCTGCTGGAGAAGTCGCGCTACGGCATGATCCCGGTGGTCGCCGACGGATCGAAGCCGTTCAACGTCTACGCGGCCGATGCCGACCGCGCCAAGGCCGCCAAGATGCCGGTCGTCGCGATCGTGATCGGCGGGCTCGGCGTCGGCGCCGCCAAGACCACCGACGCGATCATGAAGCTGCCGGCCGCGGTGACGCTGGCCTTCACGCCCTATGGTTCCGATCCAGGAAAAATCGCCGAGCGGGCCCGCACCCAGCGCCACGAGATCTTCCTCCAGATCCCGATGGAGCCCTACGACTTCCCTGACAACGACCCGGGCCCGCAGACGCTGCTGACCTCGCTCAGCGCCGACCAGAACATGGACCGCCTGTACTGGCACCTGAGCCGGATGCAGGGCTATGCCGGCATCACCAATTTCATGGGCGCCCGCTTCGTGGCGACGGACGCGGCGATGCAGCCGATCATCCGCGAGGCGGCCAAGCGCGGCCTCGGCTTCTTCGACGACGGCTCCTCGCCCCGCAGCATCGCACCCCAGGCCGCAGCGAGCCAGGCGATGCCGTTCGGCAAGGGCGACATCGCGATCGACGTGGTGCCGACCCCGGCCGAGATCGACCGTGCCCTGAACAAGCTCGAATCGGCGGCGCGCGAGCGCGGCACGGCCATCGGCACCGCCTCCGCCCTCCCCGTCTCGATCGAGCGCATCGGCGCCTGGACCAAGACATTGGGCGACCGGGGTATCCTTTTGGTGCCATTGACAACCGCGATGCTGAAATCAAAATCCAGCTAAATCAACGAATTGGTACGGTACGGGTCCCGCGGGGCCGAGATGCCCTGCCGGAAGCACGCGAGAGGTTTGGCGGAATGGCGCGTTACGAGGATCTGCCCTACCGGACTTGCGTCGGAGTGATGCTGATCAACGCGAAGGGACTGGTGTTCATCGGCCGCCGCGCCGGTGGCATCGAACATATCGACGACACCCATGTCTGGCAGATGCCGCAAGGCGGCGTCGATCCCGGCGAGGACACCTGGGCGGCCGCCAAGCGCGAGCTCTATGAGGAGACCAGCGTGCGCTCGGTCGAGCGGCTCGGCGAGGTTCCGGACTGGCTGATCTACGACATCCCGCGCACCGTCGCAGGCCGCGCCTGGAAGGGCCGCTACCGCGGCCAGCGCCAGAAATGGTTCGCGGTGCGCTTCACCGGCAAGGACAGCGAGATCAATGTCGAAAACCCCGGCGGCGGCCACAAGGCCGAGTTCGTCAGCTGGCGCTGGGAGCCGATGAAGAATCTTCCCGGGCTGATCATCCCCTTCAAACGCCCGGTCTATGAGCGCGTGGTGAAGGAGTTTTCCGCGCTGGCGGAGGAATAGTTTGCACCGTCACTCCGGGGCGTGCGAAGCACGAACCCGGGATCTCGGAATTCCGGGGCTGGCCTTTCGGACCATCCCGGAATGACGATCAGAGAAGTGACCGCATGTCGAACGACAACAAACCCTACCGTCCCAATGTCGGGATCGCGCTGTTCAATGCCGAAGGCCGCGTGCTGATCGGCCACCGCTTCAAGGGCGACGGCCCCGAGATCATCCTGCCGGGTCTCGACTGGCAGATGCCGCAGGGCGGCGTCGACGAGGGCGAGGACCTGCGCGATGCGGCGATGCGCGAGCTCTGGGAGGAGACCAATGTCGTCAGCGCGAGCTATCTCGGCGAGACCGACTGGCTCACCTACGAATTCCCGCCCTATGACGGACCGCAGACGCATCGGCTGGCGAAGTTTCGCGGCCAGCGCCAGAAATGGTTCGCGCTGCGCTTCACCGGCAAGGACGACGAGATCGATCCGCTGACGCCGCAGAACGGGCAGCCCGCGGAATTCGACGCGTGGCGCTGGGAGCAGCTCGATCGCGTCGCCGATCTCGTGGTGCCGTTCCGCCGCGAGGTCTATCGGGCCGTGGCGCAGCAGTTCGCGCCCTTCGCGAGCTAAACTGCGAAAACAACCCCATGCACAGTAGAATGGTGGTTGAAATCATTGGGACATTCTCGACGGAAATTTGCGCGTGCGGGCCGCACGATTCTCTCGTTCCTCCCCCCTTGTTGGGGAGGGAACGCACCTTTGTTGGCGCGTTCGTCGGGCCCAATCAGAGCAAGCGCTAGTTCGTCGGCCCGACCGTAAACGGGCCGATCGCGATCACGTGGCAGTCGCTGTCGCGCCTCGCGCAATCGGCCAGCGCGGAATTGACCGCGGTCTGCTCGTCGGCGGCCTTCAGGCCGAGGCCGGGGCGTCCTGCGGTGCCGACGGCGACGGCATTCCAGCCCATGCCGTCCGCGAGCTTGCGCACGACCTCGTCGCGGGCGTCGGCCACGATCGAGGCATTGCTCGCAGCATGGAAGAAGCCGGTGATCCTGAGCAGGGTCGGAATCGGCACGACGAAATTATCGTCCACCGCGACGATCATGCAAGCGACGCCCGCGATCGCGCCGCACGATTCCAGCGCACGCCGCGCCGATTCCTCGGGCGATGATGAGCCCAGCACCATGAAATATTGTCCGCCCGGGCCGAGCGCGACCGACCGGGATTTCGCCGCCGGCACGAACATGTTCTCGAGCCGGACCTTTTGCGGATCGCGCACCATCGGAAAGTCCTTCGACGCAAAGGTTCGCTCGGTCATCGCGTCATGCCGAAAATAGGGAGACGGCGGCATCGGCGGCTTGCCATGCGTGTAGACGACATTGTTGCCGACCGCATAGAGCTCGCAGCGCCGCGGCGATTGCGCGGCATCGGCGCGCTTCTGGCACTGATCGAGCGCGGCGTTACGCGCGGCCTCCTCGTTCGGCTGGTTCAACGCTGAACCAGTGAAGCCGCCGATATTGAGCGCGAAGGCCTTGTAGTCGCCGGCGGCGGAATAGTCCCCGGCCAGGTAGTTGCGGATGCGCTCGTTGATGAAGGGCACGCTGTCGGCAGCAAACTTGCCCGTCATCGGCGAGGCGGATGGCGACGGTGCGGGCATCGGCGCCATCGCAGCGCCGGCATTCGGCGGCGCCGTCGGCGCTACCTGCGCCTTTGCGAGCTGGGTCGGCGTCGCGCTCGGCGCCGCACTTGGCGTCGCGGCCGGCGTCACCACGGCGGTCGCCGTCTGCTTGAGCTTGGTGTTGTAGAGGAAGCCGGTGACAACGATGGCAACGACCGAGACGACTGCCACCACCAGCGGCCACATCCACACGGGTGCGGCGGCGAGCCTGGAGGCGGGCTTCTTCAACTGCGGCTTCGAATAGGTGCCGTCCTCGCGCCGCATCGCCACCATGTAGGCATGCACCGGCGTCGGGATGTTCTTCACCTCCTGCGCGCCGATATCGGCGAACTGCACCGACAGCTTGTTGGCGACCTGCTCGTGCACGGCACGGGAAACGCAGATGCCGCCGACCTCGGCGAGGCCTTCCAGCCGCGCGGCGATGTTGACGCCGTCGCCGAGCAGATCGCCGTTGCGCTCGACCACGTCGCCGATGGTGATGCCGATGCGGAACGACATCTGCCGGCTCGGCGGATAGGCCATGTTGCGGGTCCGCAAGGACTCCTGGATGTCGATCGCGCAGCGCACCGCGTCCACCGCGCTCGGAAATTCCGCGAGCACGGCATCGCCGGCGGTGTTGAAGATGCGACCGGTCGCCTTTGCGATGAAATCGTCGATGACTTCGCGGTAGGAGGCCAGGCGCCGCAGCGTCTCCTCCTCGTCTTCCGCGACCAGCCTCGAATACCCGGCAATATCGGCTGCGAAAATCGCTGCGATCTTGCGTTTCATCTGTGACCCGCCCCGGAACAAATTCGCGGGCGAAGAATGCCGCTATCGGCTGCGCAGTGCAACAAAGTTTCAGCGCCCGCCACTTCCGTGACGAGCGCTGAACTTATTCAGGAATTTCTTGCAGGAATTTCGCGTTCGAGCCCCGAAGCGATGCCTCGGGGCTTAATGCATAGCCGTCGAGCTGAGCTGCTGCTGGATGCTCTTGTAGTGGTCCAGCCGCTCGATGGCCAGATCGAGCTCGCCGCCTTCGTGCTCCTTCAGGCCCTCCTCCATCTCCGCGATGGTCTCGGCGAACTGGGCACGATCGAGCTCGTCCAGCGAGGTCGCGACGTCGGCGAGCACGGTGAGGCCCTTTTCGGAGACTTCGGCGAGGCCGCCGAGCACGATGATCTTCTCGTGGCGGCCGGCGGTGGTGACGGTGAGGATGCCCGGCCGGATTGCAGCCACGACCGGCGCATGTCCCGCCAGCACGCCGAAGTCGCCCTCGACGCCGGGGATGTCGACCTGGTCGACCTCACCCGAGAATGCGAGCTTTTCCGGCGAGACGAGATCGAAGTGGAAGGTGGCCATGAGAAACCTGCGAATAGCGAGTGGCGAATGGCGAGCGGCGAGTGGGAGCGGCGACTATTCGCTACTCCCCATTCGCCATTCGCTTCTTAGGCCGCTTCAGCGGCGAGCTTCTTGCCCTTCTCGACCGCCTCTTCGATGGTGCCGACCATGTAGAAGGCAGCTTCCGGCAGGTGGTCGTACTTGCCTTCCACCAGGCCCTTGAAGCCCTTGATGGTGTCGGCGAGGTCGACGAACTTGCCGGGCGAGCCGGTGAAGATTTCGGCGACGTGGAACGGCTGCGACATGAAGCGCTCGACCTTGCGGGCGCGGGCCACCGTCAGCTTGTCCTCTTCCGAAAGCTCGTCCATGCCGAGAATGGCGATGATGTCCTGAAGCGCCTTGTAGCGCTGCAGCACCTGCTGGACCTGACGGGCGACCGCGTAGTGCTCCTCGCCGACGACCAGCGGGGAGAGCATGCGCGAGGTCGAGTCGAGCGGGTCCACCGCCGGGTAGATGCCCTTTTCGGCGATCGAGCGCGACAGCGTGGTGGTCGCGTCCAGATGCGCGAACGAGGTCGCGGGCGCCGGGTCGGTCAAGTCGTCGGCCGGAACGTAGATGGCCTGCACCGAGGTGATCGAGCCCTTCTGCGTGGTGGTGATGCGCTCCTGCAGCGCGCCCATGTCGGTCGCGAGCGTCGGCTGATAACCCACCGCCGAAGGAATACGGCCGAGCAGCGCCGACACTTCCGAGCCGGCCTGGGTGAAGCGGAAGATGTTGTCGACGAAGAACAGCACGTCCTGGCCCTTGTCGCGGAAGTCTTCCGCGATGGTCAGACCGGTGAGCGCGACGCGGGCGCGGGCGCCCGGCGGCTCGTTCATCTGGCCGAACACCAGCGCGCACTTCGACTTCACGCTCGGATCCGGATTGTGCGGATCGGCGTTGACCTTGGACTCGATGAACTCGTGATAGAGGTCGTTGCCCTCGCGGGTACGCTCGCCGACGCCGGCGAACACGGAGTAACCACCGTGCGCCTTCGCGACGTTGTTGATCAGCTCCTGAATCAGCACGGTCTTGCCGACGCCGGCGCCGCCGAACAGGCCGATCTTGCCGCCCTTCGCATAGGGAGCCAGGAGATCGACGACCTTGATGCCGGTGACGAGAATTTCAGCTTCGGTGGACTGGTCGGTGTAGGTCGGCGCTTCCTGGTGGATGGCGCGCAGGCCTTCCGACTTGACCGGGCCGGCTTCGTCGATCGGCTCGCCGATGACGTTGATGATGCGGCCGAGCGTGCCTTCGCCGACGGGAACGCGGATCGGCGAACCGGTGTCGGTCACTTCCTGGCCGCGGACCAGACCCTCGGTGGTGTCCATCGCGATCGTGCGCACGGTGGATTCGCCGAGATGCTGGGCGACTTCGAGCACCAGGCGGTTGCCGCCGTTCTTGGTCTCGAGCGAATTGAGAATGGCCGGGAGGTGGCCTTCGAACTGCACGTCGACGACGGCGCCGATGACCTGGGTGACGCGACCGGACTGGGCTGCCATTGAATGTCTCCTTCGATCCGAACTTCTAGACCACGGTCAACTGACCGGGATGTTGGGTTTAACGGGCAATGAAGCGCCTTGATCAGACGGCCTCGGCACCCGAGATGATTTCGATCAGTTCCTTGGTGATCTGCGCCTGACGCGTGCGGTTGTAGACCAGCGTCTGCTTGCGGATCATCTCACCGGCGTTGCGCGTCGCGTTGTCCATCGCGCTCATCTGCGCGCCGTAGAACGAGGCGTTGTTCTCGAGCAGCGCGCGGAAAATCTGGACCGCGAGGTTGCGCGGCAGCAGGCGCGTGAGGATCTCGTCCTCTTCCGGCTCGTATTCGTAAGACGTCGTGCTGGCGGCAGTGCCCTCCTCGACGACCAGCGGGATGATCTGCTGGGCGGTCGGGATCTGGGCGATCACCGAGCGGAAGCGCGAATAGAACAGCGTGCAGACGTCGAATTCACCGGCCTCGAAGCGCGCCAGAACCTTCTTGGCGATGTCCTCAGCGTTGACGAAGCCGAGCTGGCGAACGCTGCGCAGGTCGAGATGCTCGACGATCTGCTTGTCGAACTGGCGGCGCAGCTGCTCGTAACCCTTGCGGCCGACGCAGAAGAATTTCACTTCCTTGCCCTGCGCCATCAGCGCCAGCGCGCGCTCACGGGCGAGACGCACGATCGAGGAGTTGAAGGCGCCGGACAGGCCGCGCTCGCCGGTGCAGACCAGCAGCAGGTGGACCTGGTCCCTGCCGGTGCCGGCCAGCAGCGCCGGCGCGCCGGGCGAGCCCGCCGCGGCGCCGGCGATGTTGGAAATCACCGCGCTCATCTTGTCGGCATAGGGACGCGCAGCCTCGGCCGCGGTCTGCGCGCGGCGCAGCTTCGAGGCCGCGACCATCTGCATGGCCTTGGTGATCTTTTGCGTCGCCTTGGTGGAGGCGATGCGGACGCGCATGTCTTTAAGTGACGCCATTCTTCGTCCCCGACGGTTCGAGCCCTTGCGGCCAAACCGCTAGCCTGTCTCTGTCGTCATGCCCGGGCCTGTCCCGGGCATCCACGTCTTCGTCTCCCACGCGGTAAGGCGTGGATGGCCGGGACATCAAATGCGAAGACGCGCTTCGCGCTTTTGGCCCGGCCGTGACGGTTCTTACGCGAAGCTCTTCGCAAAACCTTCGACCACCGACTTCAGCTTGGCAGCGGTGTCGTCGGAGAGGTCGCGGCTGTCGCGGATCGAATTGAGGATCTCGACGTTCTTGCCGCGCAGCAGCGAGAGCAGACCGTCCTCGAACGCGCGCACCTTGTTAACGGGGAGCGGATCGAGATAGCCGTTGGTGCCAGCCCAGATCACGCAGACCTGCTCTTCCATCTTCAGCGGCGAGAACTGCGGCTGCTTCAGGAGCTCGGTCAGGCGCGAACCGCGGTTGAGCAGGCGCTGGGTCGAGGCGTCGAGGTCGGAGCCGAACTGCGCGAACGCCGCCATTTCGCGATACTGCGCGAGCTCGCCCTTGATCTTGCCGGCGACCTTCTTGGTGGCCTTGGTCTGCGCGGACGAACCGACGCGCGACACCGACAGACCGACGTTCACCGCGGGACGGATTCCCTGGAAGAACAGGTCGGTTTCCAGGAAGATCTGGCCGTCGGTGATCGAGATGACGTTGGTCGGGATGTAGGCCGACACGTCGTTGGCCTGGGTTTCGATAATAGGCAGCGCAGTCAGCGAGCCCGAGCCATGATCCTTGCTGAGCTTCGCCGCGCGCTCGAGCAGGCGGGAGTGCAGATAGAACACGTCGCCCGGATAGGCTTCGCGGCCCGGCGGACGGCGCAGCAGCAGCGACATCTGGCGGTAAGCGACGGCCTGCTTGGACAGATCGTCATAGATGATGACGGCGTGCATGCCGTTATCGCGGAAGAATTCGCCCATGGTGCAGGCAGTAAAGGGGGCAATGTACTGCATCGGCGCCGGATCCGAGGCGGTGGCGGCGACGATGATCGAGTATTCGAGCGCGCCCTGCTCTTCCAGCACCTTCACGAACTGGGCGACGGTCGAACGCTTCTGGCCGACTGCGACGTAGACGCAGTACAGCTTGATGTTCTCGTCGGGCTGCGCGTTGAGCGGCTTCTGGTTCAGGATGGTGTCGAGCGCGATCGCGGTCTTGCCGGTCTGACGGTCGCCGATGATCAGCTCGCGCTGGCCGCGGCCGATCGGGATCAGGGCGTCGATCGCCTTGAGGCCGGTCGCCATCGGCTCGCTCACCGACTTGCGCGGAATGATGCCGGGCGCCTTGACGTCGACGCGCATACGCTTGTCGGCCTGGATCGGGCCCTTGCCGTCGATCGGGTTGCCGAGCGCGTCGACGACGCGGCCGAGCAGGCCCTTGCCGACCGGCGCGTCCACGATGGCGCGGGTGCGCTTGACGGTCTGACCTTCCTTGATCTCGCGGTCGGCACCGAAAATAACGACGCCGACGTTGTCGGTTTCGAGGTTCAGCGCCATGCCGCGGGTGCCGTTCTCGAACTCGACCATCTCACCGGCCTGGACGTTGTCCAGACCGTAGACGCGGGCGATACCGTCGCCGACGGACAGCACCTGTCCGACTTCGGAGACTTCAGCTTCCTGGCCGAAATTCTTGATCTGGTCCTTGAGGATCGCGGAAATTTCCGCGGCGCGGATGTCCATCAGCCTGCCTCTTTCATCGCGTGCTTGATCGAATTGAGTTTGGTGCGAAGCGAACCATCCACCATGCGGCTGCCCAGCTTGACGACGAGGCCACCGATGATCGAGGGATCGACTTTCACGTTCAGCGCGACGTCCTTGCCGGTCACCGACTTCAGGGCAACCTTGAGGGCGTCGAGATTCTTGTCCGAGAGCGCCTCCGCCACGGTGACATCAGCGGTCGCCTCGCCCTTGAACTTGGCGACGAGGGCGCGGTAGGCGCGGATGACGTCAGCCACCACGAACAGGCGGCGGTTGGCGGTCAGCACTTTCAGGAAATTGGCAGAGATGCCGGCGATGCCGACCTTGTCCAGCACGGCCGTGAGGGCCCTGGACTGGGCATCGGCCGCGAACACCGGGCTGCGGACGAGGCGCTTCAGATCGGCGCTCTCGCCGAGCAAGGCCTCGAACCTGTCGAGGTCGGCCTTGACCTCGTCGACCGCTTTCTGGTCGCGGGCCAGTTCAAACAAGGCCGTTGCATAACGGCCGGACACACCGGAAACGGACGTATCTTCTGCAGCCACAGACGCGCTCTTTTTGCTGTCAAATTCGCAAGGGAAAAACCGTCGCCACGAAGCGGCGCCTAGCGATCCAAGCCCTTGGAATTCAAGCGGGACTTCGATTTTCGACCAGCACGGGAAGTGCCGGGCTCGTTAAAATCGCGGCTTTGCTAACATAGCAGGCGCGCACGTGCAACATGACGCCAAATTAAAGGCACGAGGTTCTGTCGCCAGTTCGTCGCACTCGACGGCGCTTCAATGACGAGGGGTCGGCGACCTCGACGATGACCTGCCACGCCACGGAATTGCCGCGAGCCTTGCGGCGGTGCGGCGCCGTTGGTTCCTGCTCTCAGCGCATAGCGGCCATGAACACGGATCGCTGAGGCGTGAATTCGGCCCCGGTCGCGCCGCCCGCTGAATACTTACCCAATTCTAAATGCTGAGAGCGATGACTTCACTCTACAGTATTCATAAGTAATAGTTAAGTTAATGAATCGTTAAAGTTAAAGATTACGGAATGTCGGATGAATATACCGGCAGGTCACAAGATATTTCACGACGAAACAGAATGGAATTACTGCCCAATTCATGCCGCATTGCGCAACGAAACGCCAAACCGCTCACAAACTGATGAGGGCTCCACTGGCCACATATGTGGCAATACTAGCTTAGGGACCACTAAATGCTGTCTTTCAAGACGCTGGGCACTGTGACCCGGCCGCGCACGGCGATCGCTTTCATAGCCGCAACCCTCTTCATCGGTGGAACCGCCACCGAAGCTTCCGCCAAATCCAGGCATCACCGGCACCATCATCGCCACCACGCCCAGACCGACGCCAATGCAGGCTCTGATTGGCGCAATGCCAATGCGGCGATGACGCCGTCCTCGGGCACCGGGCACAGCTTCTCCGGCATGGCCTCCTATTACGGCAACGAGTCCGGCAGCAGGACCGCCTCGGGCCAGCGCTTCAACCAGAACGCCATGACCGCGGCACACCGTTCGCTGCCGTTCGGCACCAAGCTGCGCGTCACCCACGGCGGCTCGAGCGTGATCGTCACCATCAATGACCGTGGCCCGTTCATTCGCGGCCGTGTGCTCGACCTCTCCACGGGCGCTGCCCGCGCCATCGGCCTCACCGGCGCCGGCGTCGGCCGCGTCACCGCGGAAGTCATCTCCTAAGGCGCCACGGCGCCTCACATTGCCCGCGCACTTTCCATCAGTTTGATGCGCGCATGAAACAAGCCCGCCGTCTTGGGGGACGGCGGGCTTTTTGTTGTCGTCATTCCGGGGCGATGCGCAGCATCGAGCCCGGAATCCATCGGGCGGCAGGGCCCGCGGTGAAATGGATTCCGGGCTCGCGACTTCGTCGCGCCCCGGAATGACAGCGGAGAATGTGGCGGCGACGGCAGCCTTACAAAAAGCTCTGCGGATCGACGTCCACCTCCAGCTTCTGATTGCCCTTCGGTTTCGGACACACAGCGAGCCAGTTGCGCAAATAGTCCGACAGGTCGAAACCGCGCGCCGATTTCACCAGGATGCGGAAGCGGTAGCGGCCCTTGATGACGGCGAGCGGCGCTTCCGCCGGGCCCAGCACCACCACGCGCTCGTCGCGCGGCGCGAGCGCAACGAGGCGGCGGCCAAAGCCTTCCGCGCTCGGGCGGTCGCCGGCCGAGATGATCAGGCTGGCGAGCCGGCCGAACGGCGGATACAGCGTGCGCTCGCGAAGATCGATCTCGCTGTCGTAGAAGGCTTCGCGGTCGCAGGCGATCAGCGCCTTCATCACGGGATGATCGGGCTGGTGGGTCTGGAGATAGCCGACGCCGCGGCCCTGCTCGCGTCCGGCGCGGCCGATCACCTGGTTGAGCAACTGCCAGGTGCGTTCCGCCGCGCGCGGATCGCCATTGGAAAGGCCGAGATCCGCATCCACGACGCCGACCAGATTGAGCCGCGGGAAATTGTGGCCCTTGGCGACGAGCTGCGTGCCGATGATGATGTCGACGCGGCCCTCCGCGATCTCGGCAAGCTCGGAGCGCATGGTCTCGATCGAGGTGATGAGATCGCTCGACAGCACCATGGTGCGCGCCTCCGGGAACAGCGCGGCCGCTTCTTCCTGCAGGCGCTCGACGCCGGGGCCGACCGCGACCAGCGATTCCTCCGCCGAACAGTTCGGACAGACATGCGGGCGCGGCATCGAGAAGCCGCAATGGTGACAGACGAGGCGCTGGCGGAAGCGATGATCGACCAGCCAGGCATCGCAGATGGTGCAGGCGAAGCGGTGGCCGCAGGCGCGGCACAGCGTCAGCGGCGCATAGCCGCGGCGATTGAGGAACAATAGCGCCTGCTCGCGCCGCTCGATCGCGGTCCTGATCTCGCCCGCCAGGCGCGGCGAGATGAAGCGGCCGCGCGCCGGCGGCTCGCGGCGCATGTCGATCGCCTCGATATGCGGCATGTGCTGGCCGCCGAAGCGCGAGGGCAGCGCGATGCGCTGATAGCGATTCTTGCGCGCATTGACCTCGGATTCGACCGACGGCGTCGCGGAGGCCAGCACGATCGGAATTTTTGCGATATGCGCGCGCACCACCGCCATGTCGCGGGCATGGTAATGCACGCCCTCGTCCTGCTTGTAGGCCTGGTCGTGCTCTTCGTCGACGACGATGAGGCCGAGATTGGCGTAGGGCAGAAACAGCGCCGAGCGCGCGCCGACCACGACCGGCGCGCTGCCTTCGGAGATCGCCGCCCAGTTGCGCGCGCGGGTGCGCGGGGTGAGCTCGGAGTGCCATTCGATCGGCCGCACGCCAAAACGCTGCGCGAAGCGGTCGAGGAACTGGCCGGTGAGCGCGATCTCCGGCATCAGGATCAGCGACTGCCTGCCGCGGCGGATCGCCTCCGCCACCGCCTCGAAATAGACCTCGGTCTTGCCCGAGCCGGTGACGCCGTCGAGCAGCGCGACGTGGAAGGTGCCGTTGGCCGCGAGCGCGCGCATCGTATCGACCGCGGTGCGCTGGAGCGGTGTGAAATCCGGCCGGCCGAAATCCGGATCGGGGGCCGGCGGCGGTGGCGGCGGCGGCATCGGCTCGACCGTGAGCGTGCCTTCGTCCACCAGGCCGTCGATCACGCCGGCCGAGACGCCCGCCTCCTTGGCCGCTTCGGACTTGCCGTGCAGCAGCCGGTCCGACAGCACCGCGATCACGCGTTGCCGCGCCGGCGTCAGCCGCCTGGGGGGATCGCCGATCAGGCGCACGCCGGGGCGCACCCGCTCGGGGCCGAGATTCTCGCCCATCCGCAGGCACATGCGCAGCACCATGCCGCGCGGGCTCAGCGTGTAATTGGCGACCCAGTCGACGACCGAACGCAACTCGGGCTTCAGCGGCTGGAGGTCGAGCTTCTCGCTGACCTCCTTGAGGCGGTTGTGCAGGCGCGGATCGGGATTGGCGTTTTCCGCCCAGACCACGGCGAGCACCTCGCGGGGCCCAAGTGGCACGCCGACGAGATCGCCCGCCTTCAGCTCCATCCCGCGCGGCACCTTGTAGGAATAGGTCTGGTCGAGCGCGACCGGCACCAGCACGTCGACCATGCGGGTCGCGTTGGCGGAGGCGGTGCTGCTGCGGGAGGTGTGGTCCATGAACTGAGAATCGGAACCCGGGGGCCTCAAGGCTAGCGCCGTGAGGCGGCCTTAGCGAACGATAAACGAGTGTGATGCGATATACTGTGCGGAATCACCACGTCCAGAGCGCATGAGCAAAGCGGCCGCCCCACAAATCGAGCTCGCCAGCGCCGATCCCTCGATCGCGCAGGAGATGACGCGCTGGCTGTCGCATCTCGGCGCCGAGCGGCGGCTGTCGCCGAAGACGCTGGAGGCCTATGGCCGCGACTTGCGGCAGTGCCTGGATTTCCTCTGCAATCACTGGGGCGAACGCGTCACGCTCAAGCGCTTCGCCGCGCTGGAGGCCACCGACGTGCGCGCCTTCATGGCGATGCGCCGGGCCGACGACATTGCCGGTCGCTCGCTGATGCGCGCGCTGGCGGGCCTGCGCTCGTTCGGCCGCTTCCTCGAACGCGAGGGCAAGGGCAAGGTCGGCGCGCTCTCCGCGATCCGCGCGCCGAAAGTCGCAAAGAGCCTGCCGAAGCCGCTGCCGATGGCGTCGGCCAAACGTCTTGCGGACGCCGACGAGCGCGCCGGCGAGGAACGCGAGACCTGGATTCTGGCGCGCGATGCGGCGGTGATGGCGCTGCTGTATGGTTCCGGCCTGCGCATCTCCGAAGCGCTCGGACTGAAGCGCCGCGAGGTGCCGAAGCCGGGCGAAGGCGACGTGCTCGTCGTCACAGGCAAAGGCAACAAGACCCGCATGGTGCCGGTGCTGCAGAACGTGCTGGCGCTGGTGCAGGAATATGTTTCGATGTGCCCCTATCCGCTGCCGGCGGAAGGGCCGATCTTCGTCGGCGCGCGCGGCGGTCCCTTGAGCCCGCGCATCATCCAGCTCGCGATGGAGCGGCTGCGCGGCGCGCTCGGCCTGCCCGACAGCGCGACGCCGCACGCGCTGCGCCATTCCTTCGCCACGCATCTTCTGTCGCGCGGCGGCGACCTGCGCGCGATCCAGGAACTGCTCGGCCATTCCTCGCTCTCGACCACGCAGATCTACACCGGCATCGATTCCGAGCGGCTGCTGGAAGTCTATGCCAGCGCGCATCCGCGGCGGTGAATTCTGACATCAAGCTGTCATAGCAAGCTCTTGGCGCGCATGCCTCTTGCGCGGCGCCCGCGGTTCGGTCAATCGTGGGGCATCCAGGCAGGAGGGATTTATGAGCGCACATGAAAGCATGGAGCATGCCGAGCACGCCGAACACGCGTCCGGCTCGAACAAGAAGATCGCCCTTCTGATCGCCGTGCTGGCCCTGTTCCTGGCGATCTCGGAGACGCTCGGCAAGGGCGCCCAGACCGAATCGATCAGCAAGAACGTCGAGGCCGCCAATCTCTGGGCGTTCTTCCAGGCCAAGAGCATCCGCCGCACCGTGGTGCTGACCGCGGCCGAGCAGGGCAAGCTCACGGTCGTCGGCGCGACCGACGACGCCATGAAGGCGGCGGTGCAGAAGCAGGTCGACGACTGGACCAAGACCGCGCAGCGTTATCGCTCCGAGCCCGAGACCGGCGAAGGCACCGAGCAGCTCGCCGAGAAGGCCAAGCATGCCGAGCACGAGCGCGACGAGGCGACCGCGAAATACCATCACTTCGAGCTGGCATCCGCCGCCTTCCAGATCGGCATCGTGCTGGCCTCCGCCACCATCATCACCGGCATCTTCGCCCTCGCCTATGTCGGCGGCCTCCTGACGCTCGCCGGCCTGCTCATGACCGCGCTCGGCCTGTGGTGGCCGCATCTGCTGCATTTGCATTGAGGGGGTGAGGCGGCTTACTCCGCCGTCGTCCCGGCGAACGCCGGGACCCATACCGCGTGATCTATCGATTACTCGCGGTGGGAGTACCGAACGACGAATCTTCGCCAAACTACTCCCTGGGGTTATGGGTCCCGGCCTTCGCCGGGACGACACCTGAGAATTGGCGCGAGCCCTGGCCCGACAACTGAAAGCGCAATCACCGCGCCTGGTGCACGCTCTTGCGGAAGCGCTGGATCAGGCGGAGCGTGCGGGCGGACCAGCCTTCGCCGTTGCCGGTGATCAGCTCGCGGATGCGCTGCTTGATCGGGTCGACCAGCAGGTGCGCCTTGGCACGCACCTTCATCACGAGATCGTAGATCCGCTCGAACCAGTGCATCTCCAAAAGCTTGTCGCGCGTGACGTCGAACACGAAGGCGGTGACGCCGACGCCGACGAGCTTTGCGAACAGGATCGTGAAGACGGCGCTGGTCCAATATTCATGCGTGAGCAGCCACAGGCCGACGAGCTTGAGCGGAAACAGCGGGATGATGGGGACCGCGAACACGATGAGCGTCATGGCCGGCGACAGCGCGTCGACACGCTCCGTCAGCCATTGCTTGAAACGCGCGAGCGGGATAGCTGCGACAACCCGCGCGACGATCGGTTCGAGATGGTCCCACAGCCAGGCTTCGATCAGGAAAATGATCGCAAGCAGGACCCAGACCGGTTGGAGAAGGCGGCGCAGCATGTGTTGTCCCGCCCGATTCGGCTCGGGGCGTCGCCTACATATGGATGGCCCGCTTGCCGACTGCAAGCGCGGCTTCCTTGATGGCCTCCGAGCGGGTCGGATGCGCGTGGCAGGTGCGCGCGAGATCCTCCGCACTGCCGCCAAACTCCATGAGAACGCACGCTTCATGGATCATTTCGCCGGCTTCGCGGCCGATAATGTGCACGCCGAGCACGCGATCGGTCTTCGCATCTGCGAGAATCTTCACAAAGCCATCGGTGGTCTGGTTGACCTTGGAGCGGCCGTTGGCGGTAAAGGGAAACTTCCCGACGGTATAAGCCACGCCCGCCTGCTTCAGTTCCTCCTCGGTCTTGCCGACGGAGGAGACTTCCGGCGTGGTATACACGACGCCTGGGATAACGTCGTAATTCACGTGGCCGGCCTGGCCTGCGATGATCTCGGCAACCGCAACGCCTTCATCCTCGGCCTTGTGCGCGAGCATCGGGCCCGCGACGACGTCGCCGATGGCATAGACGCCCTTCAGGCTGGTGGCGAAATGCGGATCGATCTGCACGCGGCCGCGATTGTCGAGCGCAACGCCGGCTTCCTTCAGGCCGAGCCCATCGGTGTAGGGCACGCGGCCGATGCAGACGAGCACGACGTCGGCTTCCAGCGTCTCCGCAGCCCCGCCGGCGGCGGGCTCGATCGTCGCCTTCAGCGTCTTGCCGGAGGTATCAACGGCGGTGACCTTGGCGCCGAGCTTGAATGCAAAGCCCTGCTTCTCGAGGATGCGCTGGAATTGCTTGGCGATCTCGCCGTCCATGCCGGGCATGATGCGATCCAGGAATTCGACGACGACGACTTCGGCGCCGAGCCGCTTCCACACCGAGCCGAGCTCGAGGCCGATCACGCCGGCGCCGACGACAAGCAGCTTACCGGGGACCTTGTCCAGCGACAGCGCGCCGGTGGACGAAACGATGCGCTTCTCGTCGATCTCGATGCCCTTGAGACGCGCGATGTCCGAGCCGGTGGCGATCACGATGCTCTTGGTCTCGACGACCTGCGACTTGCCGTCGGCGGAGACTTCGACCTTGCCGGTGCCAAGAATCTTGCCGGTGCCCTTGAGCACGTCAATCTTGTTCTTCTTCATCAGGAACTCGACGCCCTTGACGTTGCCGTCGATGCCCTGCTGCTTGAAGTTCATCATCGCCGGAAGCTCGAGCTTCGGCTCGGAGACCGACACGCCCATCTTGGCGAAGGAGTGCGCGGCCTCCTCGAACATTTCGGAAGCGTGCAGCAGCGCCTTCGAGGGCATGCAGCCGACATTGAGGCAGGTGCCGCCGAGCGTTGCGTTCTTTTCGACCACGGCGACTTTCATGCCGAGCTGGGCTGCGCGCACCGCGCAGACATAACCGCCCGGTCCGGTGCCGATGACGACGAGATCGTAGGTAGCCATGAGAGAAAGTCCCGTGAGTTTAGCGTGGAAAGATGCGTCAGCGTCCGCGCGGCGCGTCAGCGTCCGCCGGACACATCGAGAATGGCTGAGGTGACGTAGGAGGCATCGTCCGACATCAGCCAGACGATGGCGTTGGCGATTTCCTCGGCGGTGCCGACGCGCTTCATCGGCACCAAATGGGCCAGACGATGGGCGCGGTCGGGCTCGCCGCCGGCGGCGTGGATTTCGGTGTCGATCAGGCCGGGCCGGATCGCCGCGACGCGGATGCCTTCGCCCGCGACCTCGTAGCCGAGCCCGACGGTGAAGGAATCGACCGCGCCCTTGGATGCGGCGTAATCGACATAGGTGTTGGGTGCGCCGAGCCGGGCTGCGACCGACGACAGGTTCACGATGACGCCGCCCTTGCCGCCGTGCTTTGTCGACATCCGCTTTACAGCTTCGCGCGCGCAGAGGATGGAGCCGGTGACGTTGACCGCCATCACGCGCTGGATGCGCTCGGCCGACATCTCGTCGACGCGCACGCCGCTCTTGCCGACGATGCCGCCGTTGTTGACGAGTGCGCCGAGCGTGCCGAACTTGTCCGCCTGCTTGAACAGCTCGAGGATGTCGCTTTCCTCGGCGACATCGCATTTCACCGCGATGGCCTTGCCGTTGCTGGCCGCGATCTGCGCGACGACTTCATCCGCAGCCTGCTTGTTGCTGGCGTAGCCGACGACGACACGGAAGCCGCGTGCGGCCGCCGCGATCGCGGTCGCCCGCCCGATGCCGCGGCTCCCGCCGGTGATGACGACGACTTTATCGGTCATGCGCGCCTCCATGGTTCGACACGCGCCGTCGCGTGAGGGCGACGGCGCTCGCAGAGCATCAGCGATCAGAGATCGAGCACCAGGCGCGCCGGATCTTCCAGGCTCTCCTTGACGCGGACGAGGAAGGTGACGGCTTCCTTGCCGTCGATGACGCGGTGATCGTAGGACAGCGCCAGGTACATCATCGGGCGGACCTCGATCTTGCCGGCGACGACCATCGGCCGCTCCTGGATCTTGTGCATGCCGAGGATGCCGGACTGCGGCGCGTTGAGGATCGGGGTCGACATCAGCGAGCCGTAGATGCCGCCATTGGTGATGGTGAAGGTGCCGCCCTGCATCTCGTCGATCTTGAGCTGGCCGTCACGGGCGCGGCGGCCGAAATCGGCGATGCCCTTCTCGATGTCGGCGATCGACTTGTGGTCGCAGTCACGCACCACGGGCACGACGAGGCCCTTGTCGGTGCCGACGGCGACGCCGATGTGATAGTAGTTCTTGTAGATCAGGTCGGTGCCGTCGATCTCGGCGTTGACGGCCGGGATGTCCTTCAGCGCCTGCACGACGGCCTTGGTGAAGAAGCCCATGAAGCCGAGCTTGCTGCCGTGCTTCTTCTCGAACGCGTCCTTGTAGTGGGCGCGCAGCGCCATGACGTTGGTCATGTCGACCTCGTTGAAGGTCGTGAGCATGGCCGCGGTGTTCTGCACGTCCTTGAGGCGGCGCGCGATGGTCTGGCGCAGCCGGGTCATCTTGACGCGCTCTTCGCGGGCGGCGTCATCGGCCGGCGACAGCGCGCGGACCTGAACGGCGGCGGCGGGCTGGTTGACCGGGGTCGGCGCGGAGGCCGCACGCTCGATCGCGGCGAGCATGTCGCCCTTGGTGACGCGGCCGTCCTTGCCGGAGCCCGGAACGGTCGAAGCGTCGATGCCGGTCTCGGCCGAGAGCTTGCGCACGGAGGGGGCGAGCGGGGCATCGGCCGGCGGCGCCTTCGCGGCCGGAGCCGGTGCGGCAGCAGCCGCCGCGGCGGCCGGAGCAGCAGCGGGCTTGGCGGGAGCAGCGGCCGGCTTGGCCGCGCCGGCGGCGCCTTCGGTGATCTGGCCGAGCAGCGCGCCCACGGCAACGGTCGCGCCGTCAGCGGCGATGATCTCGCTCAGCGTGCCGGCGGAGGGCGCCGGGACTTCGATGGTGACCTTGTCGGTCTCGAGCTCCACCAAGGGCTCGTCAACGGCGACGGGGTCGCCGGCCTTCTTGAACCAGCGGCCGATGGTGGCCTCGGTGACGGATTCGCCGAGCGTCGGCACACGAATTTCAGTCATGGTCTTTTCCTTAAGGGATCGCCAATGCGGTCATGAATTCCAATTGTCACGGCCAGCGAAAAGCAGGCCATCCAGCAAGCCGGGACGTTCGCATTCACGAGGACGCCATGGCATGCCGGATGCCCCGCTTTTGGCGGGGCATGACGCAGTTCAAAAAGTTCAGCTCAGTGCTTCGTCCAGGAACGCCTTCAGCTGAGCCTGATGCTTGGACATCAGACCCGTGGCGGTCGCGGCGGAAGCGGCGCGGCCGACATAACGCGGACGCCGGCTCACACCGTTCACCTGGTTCAGCACCCACTCCAGATAGGGCTCGATGAAGTGCCAGGCACCCATGTTGCGGGGCTCTTCCTGGCACCACACCACTTCGGCCTTCTTGAAGCGCGACAGCTCGGCCACCAGCGCCTTCAGCGGCACCGGATAGAGCTGCTCGACGCGCATCAGGTAGATGTCGTCGATGCCGCGCTTCTCGCGCTCCTCGTAGAGGTCGTAATAGACCTTGCCGGAGCAGAGCACGATGCGGCGGATCTTCTCGTCCGGAACGAGCTTGATGGCATCGGTCGGCAGCATCTGGGCGTCGTCGTACAGGATGCGGTGGAAGGTCGTTCCCTTCGCAAGCTCCTCGAGACGCGACACCGCCCGCTTGTGACGCAGCAGCGACTTCGGCGTCATCAGGATCAGGGGTTTACGGATCTCGCGATGCAGCTGCCGGCGCAGCACGTGGAAGTAGTTCGCCGGCGTGGTCGGGTAGACCACCTGCATGTTGTCTTCCGCGCACATCTGCAAGTAACGCTCGAGGCGCGCCGAGGAGTGCTCCGGTCCCTGCCCTTCATAGCCGTGCGGCAAGAGGCAGACGAGGCCGGACATGCGCAGCCATTTGCGCTCGCCCGAGGAGATGAACTGGTCGAACACGACCTGCGCGCCGTTGGCGAAGTCGCCGAACTGCGCTTCCCACAGGGTCAGCGTGTTCGGCTCGGCGAGCGAATAGCCATATTCGAAGCCGAGCACGGCTTCTTCCGACAGCAGCGAGTTGATGACCTCGTAATGGCCCTGCTCGTGGCCGAGATGGTTGAACGGCGTGTAGCGGCTCTCGTCTTCCTGGTCGATCAGGACCGAGTGGCGCTGCGAGAAGGTGCCGCGCTCGGAATCCTGGCCGGACAGCCGGACGTGATGGTTCTCGTTGAGCAACGAGCAGAACGCCAGCGCTTCGCCGGTCGCCCAGTCGATGCCGGCGCCGCTGTCGATCGCCTTGGAGCGGTTCTCCAGGAAGCGCTGGATGGTGCGGTGGACGCGGAAACCATCCGGCACCTTGGTGATCTTGCGGCCGATATCCTTCAGCGCGGTGATGTCGACGCCGGTGACGCCGCGGCGGGCGTCCTCTTCCTGGTCGGCGATCTTGAAGCCCGCCCACTTGCCGTCGAGCCAGTCGGCCTTGTTCGGCTTGTAGGAGGTACCGGCCTCGAACTCGGCATCGAGCCGCGCGCGCCAGTCGGCCTTGGCCTTGTCGACCTCGCCCTCGGTCATCACGCCTTCGCTGATGAGGCGGCGGGCGTAGAGCTCGAGCGTGGACGGATGCGCCGCGATCTTCTTGTACATCACCGGCTGGGTGAACGCCGGCTCGTCGCCCTCGTTATGGCCATGCCTGCGGTAGCAGAACATGTCGATGACGACGGGCTTGTGGAACTTCTGCCGGAATTCGGTCGCGACCTTGGCCGCGAACACCACGGCTTCCGGATCGTCGCCGTTCACGTGGAAGATCGGCGCGTCGATCATCTTCGCCACATCCGACGGATAGGGCGAGGAGCGCGAGTAACGCGGATAGGTGGTGAAGCCGATCTGGTTGTTGACGATGAAGTGCACGGAGCCGCCGGTGCGGTAGCCCTTCAGGTCCGACAGACCGAAGCATTCCGCGACCACGCCCTGGCCGGCGAACGCGGCGTCGCCGTGCATCAGCAGCGGCATGACGGAGATGCGCATATCCGGCGGATCGCCATGCTGGTCCTGCTTGGCGCGGACCTTGCCGAGCACGACGGGATCGACGATCTCGAGATGCGAGGGATTGGCGGTCAGCGACAGATGGATGCGGTTGCCGTCGAACTCGCGGTCCGAGGAGGCGCCGAGGTGATACTTGACGTCGCCGGAGCCTTCGACCGCGTCGGGGTTGGCCGAGCCGCCCTTGAACTCGTGGAACAGCGCGCGGTGGGCCTTGCCCATCACCTGGGTCAGCACGTTGAGGCGGCCGCGATGCGGCATGCCCAGCACGATTTCCTTCACGCCGAGATTGCCGCCGCGCTTGATGATCTGCTCGAGCGCGGGGATCAGGGATTCAGCACCGTCGAGACCGAAACGCTTGGTGCCGGTAAACTTGGTATCGCAGAACTTTTCAAAGCCTTCGGCTTCGACCAGCTTGGTCAGGATGGCTCTGCGGCCCTCGCGGGTGAAGGAGATTTCCTTATCGGGCCCCTCGATGCGCTCCTGGATCCAGGCCTTCTGCGCGGCATTGCTGATATGCATGAACTCGACGCCGAGCGTCTGGCAGTAGGTGCGCTCGCAGATCGCGGTGATCTCGCGCAGCGTGCCGTATTCGAGACCGAGCACGTGATCGAGGAAGATCTTGCGGTCGAAATCGGCCTCGCTGAAGCCGTAGGTGCGCGGGTCGAGCTCTTCGCGGTTGCGCGGCGCCTCGATGCCGAGCGGATCGAGCTTGGCGTGGAAGTGGCCGCGCATGCGGTAGGAGCGGATCAGCATCAAGGCGCGGACCGAGTCGCGCGTCGCCTGGAGCAGATCGGCGGAGGAGATGTCGGCGCCCTTGGCCTGCGCCTTGGCGGCGATCTTGCCGCCGACCGCCTTCTCGACCTCGGCCCAATTGCCGTCGAGGGCGGAGGTCAGGTCGTCCTGCGGCGTCAGCGGCCAGTTGGCGCGCTCCCAGGACGGGCCCTCGGCGTTCCTGCGGACGTCGTCCGGCTGGTCCTTCAGGCTCTTGAAGAACTCCTGCCACTCGGCGTCGACCGAGGACGGGTCCTTCTCGTAGCGGGCGTAGATTTCGTCGATGTAGGTGGCGTTGGTGCCCTGCAAAAAAGATGAGAGGGCAAAGGCTGCGTTCGCGTCTTGGCGAGACATACTTGAGTTCCTGGCGATTTCGGTTCGCGCATAACAAACGGCGCTGGCGCTGGGCTCCCCGGCAGAGGCCCAGCGCGATTGGCACCATTTACCCTATTTGCTGCGAAACTTCGCCCGGAAAAGTACGAAGAAGTGAATTAGCCTTTCAACTTTTCGGCAAGCGTGTGCCCGAGGCGGGCGGGCGACGGCGACACTGTAATCCCAGCCGATTTCATCGCGTCGGTCTTGGAACCGGCGTCGCCCTTGCCGCCCGAAATGATCGCGCCGGCATGACCCATGCGGCGGCCGGGAGGGGCGGTGACGCCGGCGATGAAGCCGACCATCGGCTTCTTGCGGCCGCGCTTGGCCTCGTCCTTGAGGAACTGGGCGGCGTCCTCCTCGGCGGAACCGCCGATCTCGCCGATCATGATGATCGATTCCGTCTTGGGGTCGGCGAGCAGCATTTCCAGCACGTCGATGAACTCGGTTCCCTTGAC
Source organism: Bradyrhizobium diazoefficiens USDA 110 (assembly GCF_000011365.1). GTDB lineage: Bacteria > Pseudomonadota > Alphaproteobacteria > Rhizobiales > Xanthobacteraceae > Bradyrhizobium > Bradyrhizobium diazoefficiens. Next base: position 491,734 of record NC_004463.1, read on the forward strand.
CGGGTCGCCGCCGATGCCGACCGCGGTGGTCTGGCCGAGGCCTTCCTGCGAGGTCTGGAACACGGCTTCATAGGTCAGCGTGCCGGAGCGGGAGACGATGCCGACGCTGCCGGTCTTGAAGATGTTGGCCGGCATGATGCCGATCTTGCATTCGCCGGCGGTCATGACGCCCGGGCAGTTCGGCCCGATCAGGCGGGACTTGGAACCGGCCAGCGAGCGCTTCACGCGGACCATGTCGATGACCGGAATGCCTTCGGTGATGCAGACGATCAGCGGGATCTCGGCGTCGATGGCTTCGCAGATCGCATCGGCCGCGCCCGGCGGCGGCACGTAGATCACCGACGCGTCCGCGCCGGTCTTCTCACGCGCGTCGCGCACGGTGTCGAACACCGGCAGGCCCAGATGCGTCGAACCGCCTTTGCCCGGCGAAGTGCCGCCGACCATCTTGGTGCCGTAGGCAATCGCGGCCTCCGAATGGAAGGTGCCGTTCTTGCCGGTGAAGCCCTGGCAGATGACCTTGGTGTTCTTGTCGATCAGGATGGACATGAGGTCTGCTTTCGCGAAACTAACGAGTGAGAGGTCAGTGGATGCGGCGGTAGACGCCGGTGAGCACGTCAGCCCAGCCTTCCGCGTCCGGCGAGAACTGGATCTTCAACGAGTAGGAATTGTCGTCGATGATCTCGTAGACGTGGCGCGCATTGCCGCGGAGCGAGCCGCGCACCAGCGTCAGGGTCTTGCCGACCCACCCGCCGGAGGCGGGCGAAGGCGGCGTGTAGCCGAGCGAGTCGTACCAGAACAATTTGTAGGTCCGGTCCTCGCGATCGAAGGTGAAGATGCCGTGGGTGGCGAAGATCTGCTTGCCGTCGCGCATCTGGACCGAGTCCTGGATCAGGTAGAACCCGTTGAGATCCATGCGCGCGACGGTGTGCGAGGTGGCCGGCCCGCCCGCCGTCCAGCGCGACGGGAAGACCACCTCTTCGCCATCCCATTCGCCGGCGAACGCGGCGAGACGCGCGTGCTCTGCAAGCGGAGATGATGCGGCGAGATGGTCCTGGGCCATGGCGTTAGCCTCCCTTGACGGCCTTCACGATCTTCTGCGCGGCGTCGTCGAGATTGTCGGCCGGCACCACGTTCAGACCGGATTCAAGGATGATCTTCTTGCCGAGCTCGACATTGGTGCCTTCGAGGCGAACCACCAGCGGCACGCTAAGGCCGACCTCGCGCACGGCGGCCGTGACGCCCTCGGCGATCACGTCGCACTTCATGATGCCGCCGAAGATGTTGACCAGGATGCCTTTCACGTTGGGATCGGCGGTGATGATCTTGAACGCGGCCGCGACCTTCTCCTTGCTGGCGCTGCCGCCGACGTCGAGGAAGTTCGCCGGCGCCATGCCGTAGAGCTTGATGATGTCCATCGTCGCCATGGCGAGACCGGCGCCGTTGACCATGCAGCCGATGTTGCCGTCGAGGGTGACGTAGTTGAGGTCGTACTTGGACGCCTCGATTTCCTTGGCGTCTTCCTCTGTCTCGTCGCGCAGCGCGAGCACCTCGGGATGACGGAACAGCGCGTTGTCGTCGAACGACACCTTGGCGTCGAGCACGCGGAGCTGGCCCTGCTTGGTCACGACCAGCGGGTTGATCTCCAGCATCGACATGTCCTTGGCGACGAAGGCCGCGTAGAGCTGCGCGGTGAGCTTCTCGGCCTGCTTGGCGAGATCGCCCGAGAGCTTCAGCGCGTTGGCGACGGTGCGGCCGTGATGGCCCATGATGCCGGTCGCGGGATCGACCGAGAAGGTGACGATCTTCTCAGGCGTGTTGTGCGCGACGTCCTCGATGTTGACGCCGCCTTCGGTCGACACGACGAACGAGACGCGCGAGGTCTCGCGGTCGACCAGCAGCGAGAGATAGAACTCCTTGTCGATGTCGGAGCCGTCCTCGATGTAGAGGCGGTTGACCTGCTTGCCGGCAGGGCCGGTCTGGATCGTCACGAGCGTCGCGCCGAGCATCTGCTTGGCGAATTCGGAGACCTCGGCGGCCGACTTGGCGATGCGGACACCGCCCTTGTCGCCGGCGGAGGCTTCCTTGAACTTGCCCTTGCCGCGGCCACCGGCATGGATCTGGCTCTTCACCACATAGACCGGACCGGGCAGCGCCTTGGCGGCGGCCTCCGCGTCTGCGGCTTTAAGGACCGGCACGCCCTTGGAGATTGGAACGCCGAACTCGCCCAGCAGCGCTTTGGCCTGATATTCATGGATATTCATATGGTCGCTCCCTGAATCCGCGGGCGGTGACCTCGTAGGCCCACCTCAGTCTTGTGGCTGGCATACCATATACCACAGGAACTGCAACCCGGATTCTTTGACATCGAGATCTTTGGACTGCTGCGCCGGAACCCGCCAGGCCTTCAACAAGAGTTGCAGCCGGGCCCCAGAAGTGAAACCGCCGAAGACCGGTTTTCCGATCTTCGGCGGGATTTGTTTGCGCCTTAGCGGCCGAGAAGATCGGGGGCAATCTTCTTGCAGGCGTCGACCAAGCCCTGCACCGCGCCGACCGACTTGTCGAAGGCCTCGCGGTCCTTGCCGGCGAGCTCGATCTCGACGACGCGCTCGACACCCTTGGAGCCGATCACGACGGGCACGCCGACATACATGTCCTTCACGCCGTATTCGCCGTTGAGGTAGGCGGCGCTGGGCAGCACGCGCTTCTTGTCACGCAGATAGCTCTCGGCCATCGCGATCGCGGAAGCGGCCGGGGCGTAGAAGGCCGAGCCGGTCTTGAGCAGGTTGACGATCTCAGCGCCGCCGTTGCGGGTGCGGTCGACGATCTCGTCGAGGCGCGCCTGCGAGGTCCAGCCCATCTTGACGAGGTCGGGCAGCGGGATGCCGGCGACGGTGGAGTACTTCACCAGCGGCACCATGGTGTCGCCGTGGCCGCCGAGCACGAAGGCGGTGACGTCTTCAACGGAGACGTTGAATTCGTCGGCCAGGAAGTAGCGGAAGCGCGCCGAGTCCAGCACGCCGGCCATGCCGACGACCTTCTTGTGCGGCAGGCCCGAGGCCTTCTGGAGCGCCCACACCATGGCGTCGAGCGGGTTGGTGATGCAGATGACGAAGGCGTCGGGGGCATACTTCTTGATGCCGGCGCCGACCTGCTCCATGACCTTGAGGTTGATGGAGAGGAGATCGTCGCGGCTCATGCCGGGCTTGCGCGGCACGCCGGCGGTGACGATGCAGACCTTGGCGTTGTCGAGCGCCTCGTAGGAGTTCGCGCCGGTGTAGTGGGCGTCGAAGCCGTCGACCGGCGAGGACTGCGCAATGTCGAGCGCCTTGCCCTGCGGCACGCCCTCGGCGATGTCGAACATCACGACGTCGCCCAGTTCTTTCAGGCCGATGAGGTGAGCCAGCGTTCCGCCGATCTGACCGGAGCCAATCAAAGCAATCTTGTCGCGCGCCATGTGAACCTGTCCTTTAGACACGTAAGGAGGGGAAAACTGACAGGGTGGTTATCCCTTTCGCTTCGCCCGTTCAAGTCGGTGGATGCCCAATTGTCGGGCTTGCCGAGATCGCAGCCAGCATACCCCCGTCCGTCATTCCGGGATGCGCCGACAGGCGCAGGCCCGGAATCCATCGGGCTGCAGAGTTAGTGGCGCGATGGATTCCGGGCTCGCGACTTTGTCGCGCCCGGGAATGACGGCGGAGAAAATGGTGAAATAGGACTTAAGTCTCCACCAGGCCCTTGGTGGAGCCGCTCGCGGTGGAATCCTTGCGGCCGTGAGGCAGCGCCAGATAGGATTCCGAGCTCATTTCGATCAGCCGCGAGGCGGTCCGCTTGAACTCGTTGGCCTCGTTGCCCTCGTCGGCGAGGTACAGCGAGATCGGGTTGGCGTCGGCCGAGGCCATCAGCTTCACGGCATTGTCATAGAGCGTATCGATCAGCGTGATGAAGCGCTTGGCGGCGTTGCGCTGGGAGAAGTCCATCACTGGAATATGGTCGACCAGGATGGTGTGATAGTCGTGCGCGAGCCTGAGGTAATCCGATGCGCCGAGCGGCTTCTCGCAGAGATCGGTGAACGAGAACCGCGCCACGCCATGGGCCGAGCACGGCACGTGCAGGATGCGGCCCTTGATCGAAATATCGCGCGACTTGCATTTGGCGCTGCCGCTCATCCGCGACCAGGCGCGGTCGAGGACTGCGTCCGCATCGCCATCGGCCGGCGTCAGCCACATCGGCACGCCCTGAAGCTTCTCCAGCCGGAAGTCGGTGCGCGCATCGAGCCGCGCCACGTCCATGTGGTCGGTGATCTGCTTGATGAAGGGCAGGAACAGCGAACGGTTGAGGCCGCCCTTGTAGAGATCCTCGGGCGCGACGTTGGAGGTTGCGACCACCACGGTGCCGAGCTCGAACAGCTTTGCGAACAGGCGGCCGAGGATCATCGCGTCCGCGATGTCGGTGACGTGGAATTCGTCGAAGCAGAGCAGCCAGCTCTCCTCGAAGATCGCGTTCGCGGTCAGCGCGATGACGTCGCCGTCGGCGATCTCGCCGCGCGCGATGCTCTGGCGATAGTCGTAGATGCGTTCGTGCACATCGGCCATGAACTCGTGGAAATGCGCGCGGTGCTTGTGCTCGACCGAGGAGTGCTGGAAGAACAGGTCCATCAGCATGGTCTTGCCGCGGCCGACCTCGCCATGGATGTAGAGCCCGTGCGGCGCCTCGTCCTTGTCGCTGCTGAACAGACGGCTGAGCAGGCCCTGCTTGCGCTGCGGCTTGTAGCTGCCGAGCCGCTGGTCGAGCGCCGCATAGGCTTCGGCGACTTCGGCCTGCGCGGCATCGGGCTCGATCGCGCCGTCGGCGATCTGGGCCTGATAGGCCTCGCGGAATTGGGAACTGGGGGTCGAGAGCATGGCTCTTTACCGCCAGAGACGGACGGAAATTGCAAGCCGTGAATTGGTGTCAGGGGTATGCGAATATCCTCCCTCTCCCCGCAGGCGGGGAGAGGTAAAGACCTACTCACACAGCTCGTAGGCGTCCTCGACCACATACGGTCCGCCGCCGGTCGATGCACGGGACGAGAACAAGACAAAACGTTCGGCCATGAACGCCTTGCTCGGGAAGTAGCCGCGCAGCGACAGATAGTCGGCGACGTCACGGTCGGTGGCGTCGTGCAGTCGCGCCAGCGTGACGTGCGGGATGAACTTGCGTCCCTCCGGATTAAGGCCGATCCGCTGCATCATCCGCTCGAGCTCGGCCTGCAATTCGATCAGCGGCTTGCTCGGCGCGATGGTGGCGACCACCGCGCGCGGCTTGCGGCCGCCGAAGCTCGTCAGCCCCTGCACCTTCACCTCGAACGGTTTGCGGTTGACGCGAAACAGCATCGAGGCGATCTCGTTGGCGGAGACGCCGTCGATATCGCCGATGAAGCGCAAGGTGACGTGATAATTTTCGGGATCGATCCAGCGGGCGCCGGGAAGGCCGCCCCTCAAGTTGGAAAGCGTCTGGCCGATCTCGGCCGGGATTTCCAGACCAGTGAACAAACGCGGCATCGTTTCGCACTCCCGATGCTTGGGTACGGTCCCTTGAAGCAGGACCTTATCCAAATTAGAGCCGGCGACGAATCACCGGTACCCTGATTCCTATCGCAGTTGTGTGACTCTGCGAAGCATCGCGCGGGCCACCCCGGGAAAACCCTGGGAATTAGGGTTAGCGTTGCCTGCTTTTCAACGGCGTTGCTCGCTTATGTTGCGCAGGAATGCCTCCACCGTGGGCATCATGTTGCCGACGATGATGTCGACGCCCGCCGCGGTCGGGTGGATGCCGTCGGCCTGGTTGAGCTTGGCGTCGGCCGCAACGCCGTCGAGAAAGAACGGATAGAGCGGCACGTCGAATTGTTTCGCAAGATCCGGATAAATCGAATTGAAGCGCGCGGCGTAGTCGGCACCGTAATTCGGCGGCGCCAGCATGCCGCACAGCATGACTGGAATCCCGCGTGCCTTCAGCCGCTGGACGATGTCGGTCAGCGCGGCGCGCGTCAGGCCGGGATCGATGCCGCGCAGCGCGTCGTTGGCGCCGAGCTCGACGATCACCCCCTCGGTTCCCTCGGGCACCGACCAGTCGAGCCGGTCGCGGCCGCCGGAGGCGGTGTCGCCGGACACCCCGGCATTGGTCATGCCGACCTCTATGCCTTTGGTCTGCAAGGCTTTTTGAAGTTTCGTGGGGAATGCCTCCTGTGCCGGGAGGCCGAGGCCGGCGCTCAAGGAATCGCCGAGGACCACCAGCTTGATCGGTTGGGCGGCCGGCTGGGCCTGTGCCGACGCATTTGTCGCAATTGTCATCACGGCGAGCATCAACACGGCTATGTGCATGAACAATCCGTAACGCCTCTCGACCGCGCTATCGGAGTTGCCATATGACCGGACCATGGACACTCGCATCGAATCCTCTTCGCTCGCCGGCACCACGCCGGACACCATCGCCATCTCCAACGTCAATCTCTCATTGGGTACGGGCGCGGCACGCGTTCACATCCTCAAGGATATCAGCTTGCGGGTCGCCTCGGGCGAGACGATTGGCCTGATCGGCCCGTCAGGCTCGGGCAAATCGACGCTACTGATGGTGATGGCGGGGCTGGAGCGTCCTGATAGCGGAGAGGTGGTGGTGAACGGCACGCCTTTCAATGCCCTCGACGAGGACGCGCTCGCCCGCTTCCGCGGCCGCCAGGTCGGCATCGTCTTCCAGTCCTTCCATCTGATCCCGACCATGACGGCGCTGGAGAACGTCGCCGTGCCGCTCGAGCTTGCCGGCAATCCCGACGCCGCGAAACGCGCGGCGCAGGAGCTGCAATCGGTCGGGCTCGGCGACCGCCTGCATCATTATCCGACGCAGCTTTCCGGCGGCGAGCAGCAGCGCGTCGCGCTCGCGCGCGCGCTGGCGCCCGATCCCGCGATCCTCGTCGCCGACGAGCCGACCGGCAATCTCGACGAGGCGACGGGAAAACAGATCGTCGACCTGCTCTTCACCAAGCATGCCGAGCGCGGCATGACCCTGGTGCTGGTCACGCACGATTCCTCGCTCGCGCATCGCTGCGATCGCGTCATCCGCCTGCGCTCCGGGCGCATCGACACGCAGTCTGCGCCGGCATGAGCGCCGCGGCCGAACCGTTCGTGCGGCCCAACGCCGCCGCGTTGTCGCTGCGCTACGCCTTACGCGAATTGCGCGGAGGCCTGCGCGGCTTCTACGTCTTCATCGCCTGCATCGCGCTCGGCGTGATGGCGATTGCCGGCGTCGGCTCGGTGTCCGCGAGCCTCTCCGACGGCCTCGCCCGCGAAGGCCGCACGCTGCTCGGCGGCGACGTCTCCTTCGTGCTGTTCCAGCGCGAGGCCAAGCCCGAGGAAGTCGCCTTCCTGCGTTCGCGCGGCACCGTCTCGACCGCCGCGACCCTGCGCGGCATGGCGCGCTCGGCCGACGGCCAGCTCGCGCTGGTCGAGATGAAGGCGGTCGACGACACCTATCCGATGCTCGGCCAATTGACGCTGGCGCCACAGCTAGCGATGTCCGACATCCTTGCGGAGCGAGACGGCGCGTTCGGCGCGGCTGCCGATCCGACGCTGCTGGCGCGGCTCTCGCTCAAGACCGGCGACCGCGTCACCATCGGCTCGGCCACCTTCCAGATCCGCAGCACGGTCGAAGCCGAGCCCGACAAGCTCGCCGGCGGCATCGGCTTCGGCCCGCGCTTCCTGATCAGCGAGGCGGGCCTGCGGGCCACCGGCCTGATCCAGCCCGGCAGCCTGGTGCGCTGGGTCTACCGGGTGAAGCTGCCCGATACCGCCAACAACGAGCGCGCGACCGACGCCTTCATCGCCGATGCGCGCAACGCCGCGCCGCAGGCCGGCTGGGAAGTCCGCAGCCGCTCCAACGCCTCGCCGCAGCTCGAGCGCAACATCAGCCGCTTCACGCAGTTCCTGACGCTGGTCGGCCTCGCCGCGCTGCTGGTCGGCGGCGTCGGCGTCGCCAACGCGGTGAAGAGCCATATCGACCGGAAGCTCGAGGTGATCGCGGCCTTCAAGGCCGTCGGCGCCACGGGCCGCGACGTGTTCGGCATCTATCTCGCCCAGGTCATCCTGCTGGCCGCGATCGGGTCCGTGATCGGGCTCGCGCTCGGCGCCGCCATGCCCTTCGCCATCGTCGGTCTGTTCGGCAAGTTGCTGCCGCTGCCGGTGGTGCCGGCCGTGCATGCCGACGAGCTCGCGCTGTCCTTCGTCTACGGCCTTTTGACCGCGCTCGCCTTCGGCCTGTGGCCGCTCGGACGGGTGCACGACGTGCCGGTCGCCGCACTGTTCCGCGACACCATCAGCTCCGAATGGCACCGGCCGCGCTGGAGCTATCTCGTGTTCATGGGCGTCGTGATCGCCCTGCTCGTCGCGGTCGTGATCGGCCTGTCCTTCGACAAGCGCATCGCGGCGGTGTTCGTGGCCTCCTCGGTCGTCGTGTTCGCGTTGCTGCGCGGCATCGCCGCCCTGCTGATGACGATCGCGCGGCGGATGCCGCGGACGCGGCTGCCGATGCTGCGGCTCGCGATCGCCAACATCCACCGGCCGGGCGCGCTGACGCCCTCGGTCGTGCTGTCGCTCGGCCTCGGGCTCGCCGTGCTCGTCACCATCACCCAGATCGACGGCAATCTGCGCCGGCAGTTCCTCGCGGCCCTGCCGGACCAGGCGCCGTCGTTCTTCTTCATCGACATTCCGAGCACGCAGGCGGCGCAGTTCGACGGCTATCTGCGCCAGATCGCGCCCGGCGCCAAGGTCGAGGACGTGCCGATGCTGCGCGGGCGCATCGTCGCCGCACGCGGCGTCCGCGCCGAAGAGCTCAAGCCGACGACCGATTCCGAGTGGGTGCTGCAAAGCGACCGCGGCCTCACCTATACCGGCGAGCTGCCGAAGGGCTCCAAGGTGGTCGAGGGCGAGTGGTGGAGCGCCGACTATTCCGGCCCGCCGCTGGTCTCGATGGAGAAGAAGATCGCCGACGGGCTCGGCCTCAAGCTCGGCGACGAGGTCGTGGTCAACGTGCTCGGCCGCGACATCCCGGCGAAGATCAGCAATCTGCGCAACATCGACTGGCAGGGGCTCGGCATCAATTTCGTCCTGGTGTTCTCGCCGAACGCCTTCAAGGGCGCGCCGCATACCCATATCGCGACGCTGACGGAAGCCGGCAGCAATGCCGAAGGCGACGGCAGGATCATCAAGCAGGTGGCCGACACCTACCCGATGGTGACGAGCGTGCGCGTGCGCGAGGTGATGGAGACGGTCGGCTCGGTCGTGACCAATCTTGCGCTGGCGATCCGCGGCGCGAGCGCCGTGACCCTGATCTCGGCGATCCTGGTGCTGGGCGGGGCGCTCGCGGCCGGCCATCGCCACCGGGTCTACGATGCGGTGATCCTGAAGACGCTGGGCGCGACGCGGCTGCGGCTGCTCGGCGCCTATGCGCTCGAATACCTCCTGATCGGGCTCGCCACCGCGGTCTTCGGCGTGATCGCCGGCAGCATCGCCGCCTGGATGATCGTGACGCGGCTGATGACGCTCAGCTTCGTCTGGCAGGCCGGCAGCGCGGCCGGCGTGGTCGTGGCCGCCCTGGTCGTCACCGTCGGGCTAGGGCTCGCCGGCACGCTCCTGGCGTTGAACAAAAAGCCCGCCACGGTGTTGCGGAATTTGTGACAAAAGGTAGCGGGCCGCCGCGCGGGTGCGGAAACGCACGATTCTTGCGATTAACCACGTCCGCTCGCCAGGATTGCCGGCGAGGGCGACATTCGGCCGCGCGTGGACGGTTGCAGCGAATGTGTTAGTTTCCCACATATCCAATGGGTTCGGACCCCCGATTGTTAGCCAAAATTTAGTCGGCAGACATCGGTATCCGAGATAGAGTTTGACGAACCGGCGGCATGGCGACCCTCATGCCGGACCGGCCAACCAACGGGAATTCGACCATGTCGGACCTAGACCGTAACTACGCTTCTCCTTTCGGCAGGGCCGCCGGGCGTGTTGACGCCGCGACGGTCGATGCCGGCCTGCGCGCCTACATGCTGCGCATATACAACTACATGAGCATTGGCCTCGCCATCACGGGCCTTGCCGCACTCGGCGTCTACATGGCCGCCGTGACCGACGTTCCGACCCCGGAAGCCGTCCGCGTCGGCAAGCTGTTCCTGACGCCGTTCGGCTATGCGATGTTCGTCAGCCCCCTGAAGTGGCTGTTCATGCTCGCGCCGCTCGCCATGGTGTTCGTGATCTCCGCTGGCATCAACCGTCTGGCGCCCTCGACCGCCCAGATCCTGTTCTGGGTGTTCTCGGCGCTGATGGGCATCTCGCTGTCGTCGATCTTCCTGGTGTTCACGCACACCTCGATCGTGCGGGTGTTCTTCATCACCGCGGCGACCTTCGGTGCGCTCAGCCTCTACGGCTACACCACCAAGCGTGACCTGACCGGGATGGGCTCGTTCCTGTTCATGGGCCTGATCGGCATCATCATCGCGAGCTTGGTGAACCTGTTCCTGGCGAGCTCGATGCTGCAGTTCATCGTGTCCGTGGTCGGCGTGCTGGTGTTCGCGGGCCTCACCGCCTGGGATACCCAGCGGCTGAAGAACGACTACATCTACGGCTACGCTGCGGCCGGCGGTGACATCGCAGAGCGTGCGGCCATCACCGGCGCGCTGTCGCTGTACCTGAACTTCATCAACCTGTTCACGCTGCTCCTGCAGCTCCTCGGCCAGCGCGATTAAGCGATCGACCAGAGAGAACGACATGAGCCCCGGCCGCAAGGCCGGGGTTTTTTGTTAGGGCCGGGTGCCTCCACGAACACCGTCATTGCGAGCGCAGCGAAGCAATCCAGAGTGCCTCCGCGGATGCATTTCTGGATTGCTTCGCCGCAAGGGCTCCTCGCAATGACGGAGTATATGGAAACGATGTTGCCTCTTCCGGCCGCCGCGGGAAGGCTCTAATCTTTCCCCATGTCCGCACCTGAAATCAGGCCCACCCTTGAGGCCGACCTCCCCGCCATCACCGCCATCTACCAGCAGGCTGTCCGCGTGGGCACGGCGACGTTCGAGCTGGAGCCGCCGGATCTTGCCGAGATGACGCGGCGCTACCGCGCGCTGGTCGACGGCGGCTATCCCTATTTCGTCGCCATCCTCGACGGCCGCGTTGCCGGCTACGCCTATGCCGGCGTCTACCGGCCGCGGCCGGCCTATCGCTTCACGGTCGAGAACTCGATCTATCTCGACCCCTCCTTCCACCGCCGCGGCGTCGGCTCGTTGCTGCTGGAGCGGCTGATCGCCGAGTGCGAGGCGCGCGGCTTCCGCCAGATGATCGCGGTGATCGGCGATTCCGCCAATGCCGGCTCGATCGGCGTGCACACCAAGGGCGGCTTCAGGATGATCGGCACGCATCCCAATGTCGGGCTGAAATTCGGCCGCTGGCTCGACACGGTGATGATGCAGCGCGAGCTCGGCGAGGGCGCCAGCACGGTGCCGGGGAAGTAAGCGTTTCTTCATCGTCATTCCGGGGCGCGACGAAGTCGCGAGCCCGGAATCCATAACCACAGGCCGGGGTTATGGATTCCGGGCCTGTCGGCGCATCCCGGAATGACGAGAGGAGTTTGCTACACCACGGCCAGCTTGCGATCGATCACCAGCAGCACGCGCTCGAGCTCGTGGCCGCGGCGCAGGATCAGGCCGGTCGCCGAGATCACGCTGTACATGCCCTGCTTGCGCGCGAGGCGCGGGTCCTTCTCGATGCGATAGATCGGCACTTCCGAGGCGCGGCGATAGACCGAGAACACCGCACGGTCCTTCAGGAAGTCGATGGCATAGTCGCGCCACTCGCCGTCGGCGACCATGCGGCCGTAGAGATTGAGAATTCGGCGCAGCTCGAGCCGGTTGAAGGTCACCTGGTTCGGCTGCGCATTCGCAGCGGGGGGACGCGCCGCCGCGCGCTGCTCGCTCGGATCGGCATCCTCCGACGTCAGACTCATGGAGCGCCTCCTGATCGCACGGCATGATCGCGTCCGCGAAAACCGTCCCCGGAACCGCGGATCATGACAATCGCATGATTGCGCCAACCGTTCCCCTCCGCAAGGGGCTCTCGAGGGCTGTTTGAAGAGCTCTCGGTGCAACCCATTGAACCGGGGGCGAATCGGAACACACGCAACGGTGGAACTCTGTCGCGACGAACCGTCACGGGATCGTTAGCAGGAATCATAGTATCGCCGCTTTTCCGCCCAGCGCCTGCCGCCCTGCACTGCGAAAAGAGCTGTGTGCGTTGACCCGGTCCTTTCGGTTCCGGATTCCTCAGCCCCCAGCCCCCCGGGGTCGACGGGATCGGGTCTGTACGCGCGACAAGGAGGGCCAACGCGAGTTGGTCCTTTTTTGTTTGTGTCGGGATGTTTCTTCCCCCGCTGTCATTCCGGGACGCGCGAAGCGCGGGCCCGGAATCCATCAATCCAAGGTTCCCAGTTGAGAAATGGATTCCGGGCTCGCGCCAAAGAGGCGCGCCCCGGAATGACGAGGGACAAGATTTTTCCGACACGATCTTGCGTACGCTCTCTCCCCTCATCCTTCGCGCGGCGTCCCGAAGGATCGAGGCCCGAGCGGCATCAGCGGGGCCTTTCATGGTTCTCGCGGCGATGCGCAGCATCGTCCGCCGCGCGCGCAAGGGGCGCGCTCCTCACCATGAGGAGATAGAGCCAGACCGCGCATCAGGAAGAATGCGAAGCGTGCGCGTCAGTGCAGCGACGTGTATGCCGCGCCCAGCATCGGGCCGGGTTTCTCGCGGCTGCCGTCCTGGACATAGACCACCGCGCCATCGACGCCGTCGCGCGTGAGGTTCTCGATCGGCACCGTCCAGCTTTCCGGACGACCGTTCCAGTCGCCGACCTTGAGCAGGTTGCGCACCACGTTGTGATAGGTGATCTGCTGTCCGCGATTTTCGCCTTTGGCGATCGCGATCGGCACTGACTTCGCAATCGAGCAGATCCAGACTTCGCCGTGCGAGATCGCCGGCTCCTTGCTCGCGGCCACCGACACGTTGATCTGCTTGCCCGAGAGCGACATCGTCACCGGCACGCTCATCACGCCCATGCCTTTGTCGGTCTTGCCGATCGCACTCTCGATGCCGGCACGATCACTGCCGACGACATGCGTCGAGCCGTTCACCACGACCTGCGGGGTGTAGACCTCGCGGTCGCCGCGCATGCGCGAATAAGCGCGCTGCCGCGCCGAGAAGCGCGAATCCGCCAGCGTGTCCTTCCAGCCGAGATAATCCCAATAATCGATCGGCATGCTCAGCGCGATGATCGAGGGATCGCTGGAGAGATCGCCGATGATCTTGTCGGCGGGCGGGCAGGAGGAGCAGCCCTGCGAGGTGAAGAGCTCAACCACGGCGCGGGGATCAGCCTCAGCGGGACGGATGACGGCGACGATCGCACAGATGCCGAGTGCTCCCGACCAGAAGGCACCGGACCAACGTGAAATCAGATGAGAAGCCGTCATTGCTGTCATGTCGAACGCCGCACACCGTTGCTCGTGGGAAGGGAAATCTTATCGCCTGATGGTCACCGTAGTCTTACGGGCACGGCACATTCGACCGTCCAGGGCGGAGTTTCCGCCGGGCGGGCCCATCCGAAGCATGCCGCAAACGCGCGAAGGCGGCCTTGTGATAGGCCGCCTTCGTTTAACCTTCTACTCACTTCGCAGTGAGCCACCGTTCACAAATCCGCGCTTAAGCCGCGAGCTTGCGCAGCACGTAGTGCAGGATGCCGCCGTTCCGGTAGTAGTCGAGTTCGTCCAGCGTATCGATGCGGCAAAGCAGCGAAACGCGCTGCAACGAACCGTCGCCGGAGACGATCTCCGCGGTCAGCTTCTGGCGCGGCTTCAGATCGCCGACGAGACCACGCAGCGTGACCTTCTCGTCGCCCTTCAGGCCGAGCGACGACCAGGAGGTGCCTTCCTCGAAGGTCAGCGGCAACACGCCCATACCGACAAGATTGGAGCGATGGATGCGCTCGAAGCTCTGGCAGATCACCGCGCGCACGCCGAGCAGGCGCGTGCCCTTTGCAGCCCAGTCGCGCGAGGAGCCGTTGCCGTATTCGGCGCCGGCGAACACCACCAGCGGCACCTGCTCCTGCTGGTACTTCATCGCGGCGTCGTAGATCGACATCTGCTCGCCGTCGGGCCAGTGCTTGGTGAGGCCGCCTTCCGGGATGTTGCCGTCGGCGCCCTTGAGCATGAAGTTCTTGATGCGGATGTTGGCGAAGGTGCCGCGCATCATCACTTCATGGTTGCCGCGCCGGGTGCCGTACTGGTTGAAGTCGGCGGGACGCACCTGGTGCTCGCTGAGATACTTGCCCGCGGGCGAGGTGAGCTTGATCGAACCGGCCGGCGAGATGTGGTCGGTGGTGATCTTGTCGCCGAACATGGCGAGGATGCGCGCCTCGACGATGTCGGTGACCGGCTCCGGCTCCTTCTTCATGCCTTCGAAGTAGGGCGGGTTCTGCACGTAGGTCGAGCTCATGTTCCAGCGATAGGTCTCGCTCTCGACGGTCTTGATCTTGCGCCAGTTGGTGTCGCCCTTGAACACGTCGGCATACTTCTTCTTGAAGATCGACGCGGTCACGAACTTCTTCATGAAGGCGTTGATCTCCTTCGACGTCGGCCAGATGTCCTTGAGGTACACCGGCTTGCCGTCCTTGCCTTCACCGAGCGGCTCGACGGCGAGGTTCTTGGTCACGCTACCCGCGAGCGCGTGAGCGACGACCAGCGGCGGCGAGGCCAGATAGTTCGCCTGCACGTCCGGCGAGACGCGGCCTTCGAAGTTGCGGTTACCGGAGAGCACGGCGGCGGCAACGATGCCGTTGTCGTTGATCGACTTCGAGATCTCCTCCGGCAGCGGACCGGAATTGCCGATGCAGGTGGTGCAGCCGAAGCCGACCAGGTTGAAGCCGACCTTGTCGAGGTGGGCCTGGAGGCCGGAATCGGCGAGATAGGCCGCGACCACCTGGCTGCCCGGGGCAAGCGAGGTCTTCACCCACGGCTTGGCCTTGAGGCCCTTCGCCGCGGCATTGCGGGCCAGGAGCCCGGCGCCGATCAGCACGCTCGGGTTCGAGGTGTTGGTGCAGGAGGTGATCGCCGCGATCACGACGTCGCCATGGCCGATCTCGTACTTCTTGCCTTCGACGGCAAAGCGCTTCGCCGGCTCTTCGGTCTTCTTGTACTCATTGGCGAGCGCGACCGAGAAGCCTTCCGCGACCGACGGCAGCGCGATGCGGCCTTCGGGACGCTTCGGACCGGCCATCGACGGCACGACGTCGGCGAGGTCGAGCGTCAGCGTTTCCGTGAACACCGGATCGGCCGACTTGGCGGTGCGGAACAGCCCCTGCGCCTTGGCATAGGCCTGCACCAGCGCAACGCGCGGTGCGGCGCGGCCGGAGGTCTTGAGGTAGTCGATCGCCGCGGCGTCGACCGGGAAGAAGCCGCAGGTCGCGCCATATTCGGGCGCCATGTTGGCGATGGTCGCCTTGTCGGCGACGGAGAGATGATCGAGGCCGGGGCCGAAGAACTCGACGAACTTGCCGACGACGCCGAGCTTGCGCAGCATCTGCGTCACGGTCAGCACGAGGTCGGTCGCGGTGACGCCTTCCTTCATCGCGCCCTTCAGCTTGAAGCCGACGACGTTAGGCAGCAGCATCGACAGCGGCTGGCCGAGCATGCAGGCTTCCGCCTCAATGCCGCCGACGCCCCAGCCGAGCACGGCGAGACCGTTGACCATCGTGGTGTGGGAATCGGTGCCGACCAGCGAGTCGGGATAGGCGACCTCGAAGGTGCCGGTCTTCTTGCCGACCGTCATCTTCTCCTTCTTGGTCCAGACCGTCTGGGAGAGATATTCGAGATTGACCTGGTGGCAGATGCCGGTGCCGGGCGGCACGACGGAGAAGTTCGAGAACGCCGCCTGGCCCCACTTCAGGAACTCGTAGCGCTCCTGGTTCTGCTTGTATTCCTCGGTGACGTTCTTGGCGAAGGCCTTGTTGTCGCCGAAGAAGTTCACGATCACGGAATGGTCGATGACGAGATCGACCGGCACCAGCGGGTTGATCTTCTCGGCATCGCCGCCGAGCTTCTGCATCGCGTTGCGCATCGCGGCGAGATCGACCACCGCGGGCACGCCGGTGAAGTCCTGCATCAGCACGCGCGCCGGGCGGAACGCGATCTCGTGCTCCAGCGACTTCTTGCGCAGCCATTTGGACACCGCGACGATGTCCGCCTTCTTGACCGAGCGGCCGTCCTCATTGCGCAGGAGGTTCTCGAGCAGGACCTTCATCGAATAGGGGAGTTTCGAAATTCCCTTCAGACCATTCTTCTCGGCCGTGGGCAGGCTGTAATAGACATAGGTCTTGGCGCCGACCTTAAGGGTCTTTTTGCATTTGAAGCTGTCGAGCGAGGTCATGTAGGAAATCCCAATTGTTAGTTATACCCGGCAAGGGGTATTTTAACACCGTCAGCGAGTCCGGCTGGGTCGCTTGCAGGGGCAGGTTGAGTTGCTGCATCAAGTAGTTCCGGGCTTATAGAAGCTTTCTAACCGCGCCGCCACAGCCACAAACGTGCCGCAGCAATCCGCGAGCCAAAAATTCCCATGCGCTACCCCAAGTTTTCCTGAGGCCTGGTTTGAACGGGTTGATACGAGGCAAGATGCAGCTTTCCGGACGTAGGGTGATCTGTGTGCGGGGCGGCCGCGAGGTGTTTGCCGGACTCGATTTCGAGGCCGTCTCCGGCGAGGCCGTGGCGGTCGTTGGCCGCAACGGGTCGGGCAAGACCTCGCTGCTGCGGCTGATCGCGGGGCTGCTCATTCCGGCTGGCGGGACGATCGCGCTCGATGGCGGCGATGCCGAGCTGACATTGCCTGAGCAATGCCACTATCTCGGCCATCGCGACGCCCTGAAGCCGGCGCTGAGCGTGGCGGAAAATCTGTCATTCTGGGCCGATTTTCTGGGCGGCGAGCGACTTGATGCCCATGAGAGCCTCGCCACGGTCGGGCTCGACCACGCCACCCACCTGCCGGCAGCTTTTCTGTCGGCCGGCCAGCGCCGCCGGCTCTCGCTGGCCCGGTTGCTGACGGTGCGCCGCCCGATCTGGCTCCTGGACGAGCCGACCACGGCGCTGGACGTCGCCGGCCAGGACATGTTCGGCGGCCTGATGCGCGACCATCTCGCCCGCGGCGGCCTGATCATCGCGGCGACCCACATGGCGCTGGGGATCGATTCGCGGGAGCTGCGGATCGGGGGTGTGGCATGATTCCGACCGACCCTCAGCTTTTCGAGCGGCAAAGCTCCGCTCTACCCGTTCCCTCCCCCCCTGTGGGGGAGGGTCAGGGAGGGGGGTGCCACACAGGGACCCTCTCGATCTACCGAAGTCCTTCCCTGAACCCAAGCACACCTTTTCCGGGGCCACCCCTCTCCCATAGCCGAAGCTTCGCTTCGGCGTCTCTTAAGAGGACGGCCGCCGGAGGCGGCCTACGCCTCCCCCGCAAGGGGGGAGGGAGCGCAGATTGCCTGTGGCGCGAGTCGGGCTCTTACGATCGTCTCGAAGCCGAAAAGGCAGCCCCATGACCGCCCTGTCCGCCCTCATCCGCCGGGATATCAGGATCGCGCTCCGCGTTGGCGGCGGGGCGCTGATCGGCGTGCTGTTCTTCCTGACCGTGGTGGTGCTGATGCCGTTCGCGGTGGGGCCGGACCTCGCGTTGCTGTCGCGGCTGGGGCCGGCCATTCTCTGGCTCGGCGCCCTGCTGGCGAGCCTGCTGACGCTGGACCGGCTGTTCATGGCCGACCATGAGGACGGCTCGCTCGACCTGATCACGATGAGCCGGACGCCGCTGGAACTCGCCTGCGCGGCGAAAGCGCTGGCGCATTGGCTGGCGGCGGGCCTGCCGCTGATTGTCGCAACCCCCGTGCTCGGGCTCTTGCTGAATCTCGACATGGTCGCGACCGGCGCGGTGGCCCTGACGCTGCTCGCGGGCACGCCGGCCCTGACCTTTACCGGCATGATCGGCGCCGCGCTGGCGGTGACGCTGCATCGCGGCGGGCTTTTGATGGCGGTTCTGGTGCTGCCGCTGTCGATCCCGGTGCTGATCTTCGGGGTCGCGGCCTCCCAGGCCGTGATCGTCGGTCCCATGTCGTTCGGCGCGCCGTTCTCGATCCTGTGCGCGCTGTCGCTGGTCAGCCTCGTGATCGGCCCCTTCGCCGCGGCGGCGAGCCTGCGGCATGGTCTCGACTGAGATGAGCTCGACTGACCTTGACCCCGATCAACTTTCGCTGCCCGCTTTTATGCTGATTGCGTGAGTGCTGACCTGTGATTATCAGAATACCATGACGCTGATCGACCTCGCCAACCCGACACGGTTCCTCGCGCTGACGGCGCGGGTGTTGCCGTGGCTTGCGGCCGCGACCGTCATCCTGCTCGCGATCGGCCTCTACCAATCCGCGCTAGCGCCCGACGACTACCAGCAGGGCGCGACCGTGAAGATCATGTTCATCCACGTGCCCAACGCCTGGCTGTCGATGTTCGTGTGGGGCGTGATGAGCATCGCCTCATTGGGCACGCTGGTGTGGCGGCATCCGCTCGCCGACGTCGCCGCGAAGGCGGCAGCTCCCATCGGCGCCGCCTTCACCTTCCTCGCGCTGCTGACCGGCTCGCTGTGGGGCCGGCCGATGTGGGGCACCTATTGGGAATGGGACGCCCGCCTGACCTCGGTGCTGATTCTGTTCCTGATGTATCTCGGCCTGATGGCGCTGTGGCGCGCGGTCGACGATCCCTCGCGCGCGGCGCGCGCTGCCGCGGTGCTGACGCTGGTCGGCGCGATCAACCTGCCCATCATCAAGTTCTCGGTCGACTGGTGGAACACGCTGCACCAGCCAGCCTCGGTGATGCGCATGGGCGGTTCGTCGCTCGACAAATCGTTCCTGATTCCGCTGCTGGTGATGGCGATCGCGTTCACCCTGCTGTTCGTCACGCTGCACCTGGCGGCGATGCGCAACGAGATCCTGCGCCGCCGTGTCCGCTCGCTGCAGATGATGCAGGCGAGCCGCATGGCGTTTTCGAGCGAAATGGGCGCCGGTTCGCGTCAAAACAACGCGTCAAACGAAGTCGGGGCCGCATGATCATGTCGCTCGGTCCCTATGCCTCCTTCATCGTGACGTCTTATGCCGCAGCCGCGCTCGTGGTCGCGATCCTGATCGGCTGGATCGCGACCGACTATCGCAGCCAGACCCGCCGCCTGCGCGACCTCGACCGCAGCGGCATCACCCGCCGCTCGGGGCGCAGCGCGATGGATCGGCCATGAGCGAGCAGTCGACTTCCGCGAACCCGCAGCGCCGCACCTTCCTGATGGTGCTGCCGCTGATCGCCTTCATCGGCCTGGCGCTGCTGTTTTGGTTCCGGCTCGGCAGCGGCGATCCTTCGCGGATTCCCTCCGCGCTGATCGGACGGCCGGCGCCGCAGACCGCGCTGCCGCCGCTCGAGGGATTGCAGGCCGACAACGTCCAGGTGCCGGGGCTCGATCCCGCCGCGTTCAAGGGCAAGGTCAGCCTTGTCAACGTCTGGGCCTCCTGGTGCGTACCCTGCCATGACGAGGCGCCGCTTCTGACCGAGCTGGGGAAAGACAAGCGCTTCCAGCTCGTCGGCATCAACTACAAGGACGCGGCCGACAACGCCCGCCGCTTCCTCGGCCGCTACGGCAACCCGTTCGGCCGCGTCGGCGTGGATGCCAACGGCCGCGCCTCGATCGAATGGGGCGTCTATGGCGTGCCGGAGACCTTTGTCGTCGGACGCGAGGGCACCATCGTCTACAAGCTGGTCGGCCCGATTACGCCGGACAATCTGCGGAGCGTGCTGCTGCCGCAGATGGAGAAGGCGCTGAAGTAGTTACTGTCATTCCGGGGCGGCTCGCAGAGCCGAACTATGGTGCGCACTTGCGCACCTGAGAATCTCGAGATTCCGGGTTCACGCTTCGCGTGCCCCGGAATGACATCAAACAGTCACCCCTTCCTCACATCCCCCGCATCCGCCTCGCTCGCTTCCAGCGAGACCGGCTCGAGGTGATAGCGCTTGGTCAGCGGCATCTGGGCGATGGCGAAGATCATCGTGATCGGCGTCACGCCGAACACCTTGAAGTTCACCCAGAAATCCGTGCTCTGGGTGCGCCAGACGATCTCGTTCAGCACCGCCATGCCGGCGAAGAACAGCGCCCAGCGCAGCGTCAGGATACGCCAGCCCTGCGGCGTCAGGTTGAACATCTGGTCGAACATCACGGCGATGAAGGAGCGGCCGAACAGCAGCCCGCCGCCGAGGATTGCGGCGAACAGGCCGTAGATGATGGTCGGCTTGACCTTGATGAAGGTCTCGTCGTGCAGCACCAGCGTCAGCGTGCCGAACACCAGCACGATCACGCCCGTCACGATCGCCATGATCGGGATATGGCGCGTCACCACATAGGAGGCGATCATCGCCGCCACGATCGCGACCATGAACGCGCCGGTCGCGGCGAACAGATTGAACTTCGCATTCACGAAGAAGAAGACGAGCAGCGGACCGAGTTCGGTCGCAAGCTTGAACAGCGGATGCGGCTGGGTCTTGTCCATTCCCTGACTTTCGTTGATGTCATCCCCCGCGAATGCGGGGGATCCAGTATTCCGTGGCACCTGTGATCGACAACCGGCGGCGCGGCGTACTGGATGCCCCGCCTGCGCGGGGCATGACGAAAGAAACCTATGACTCGATTCCGGCGATCGCACGGGCGAAATCGCGCGCGGTGAACGGCGCGAGATCGTCGACGCCCTCGCCGACGCCGATGAAATGCACCGGCAGTTTGAATTTCTCCGCGAGCGCCACCAGGATGCCGCCGCGCGCCGTGCCGTCGAGCTTGGTCATCACGAGGCCGGTGACGCCCGCCGTGCGATGGAAGGCCTCGACCTGCGACAGCGCGTTCTGGCCGACGGTGGCGTCGAGCACAAGCAGCACCGCATGCGGCGCAGTGTCGTCCACCTTGCGGATGACGCGCACGACCTTTTCGAGCTCGTTCATCAGCTCGGCCTTGTTCTGAAGCCGCCCGGCGGTGTCGATCAGGAGCACGTCGGTCTTCTGCTCCTTCGCCGCCGTCAGCGCGTTGAAGGCGAGGCTCGCCGAGTCGGAGCCTTGCGTGCCCGCGATGACCGGTGTTTTCGTACGCTCACCCCAGACCTTGAGCTGCTCAATCGCCGCTGCGCGAAAAGTGTCGCCGGCGGCCAGCATCACCTTGCGGCCTTCGGAGGCGAATTTTTGCGAGAGCTTGCCGATAGTGGTGGTCTTGCCGGAGCCATTGACGCCGACGACGAGGATGACGAACGGCTTCCTGGCCGCATCGATCTCGAGCGGCTTTGCCACCGGCGCCAGCACCTTCTCGACCTCGGTCGCAACGACGTCCTTGACCTCGTCCGCCGAGATCGCCTTGTCGTAGCGCCCGGTGCCGACGGCGTCGGCGATGCGCACCGCGACGGATGTGCCGAGATCGGCGCGCAGCAGCACGTCCTCGATGTCGTCGAGCATGGCGCGGTCGAGCTTGCGCTTGGTGACGAGGTCGGCGACCGCGGTCCCGAGCGAGGACGAGGTGCGCTTCAGCCCGTTGGACAGGCGGCGCCACCAGCTCAGCTTGGGGGGATCTGACGTGGTATCGTTCATGGTGCTCGTGCCGACGATTTGAAGTTCCTACTCTCTTGCCGCAAGTCCGGTTAGGAACTTCAAATCGAAGAGCGGCACGAGAAAATATTGTTGCCAGTGCGGCCCTGGATTTGGCATTCGCTTCACATTTCGCGGCAGCCGCTGAGCGAATGCCAAATCCACCGCACTGGTGTGTTAGCCGTTCCGGCTCCCAAACGAAAGTCTTGACCGAAAGTCCTGCCATTGCTCGATGTTCCCGAACTGACCGCCGACGAAATCCTGGGCCGCGTGCTCCATCGCGACGGATTGATGCTGGTCATCGACAAGCCGGCCGGTCTGCCGGTGCATCGCGGCCCCAAGGGCGGCGCCAATCTGGAGGCATCCTTCGACGCGCTCCGTTTCGGCCTGCCGCGGCCGCCGGTGCTGGCCCACCGGCTGGACAAGGACACCTCCGGTTGCCTCATCCTCGGCCGCCATCGCAAGGCGACCGCCTCGCTCGGCCTGCTGTTCAAGCACGGCAAGATCGGCAAGACCTACTGGACCGTGGTCGAAGGCGGGCCCGCCGAGGACGAAGGCACCATCGATATGCCGCTCGGCCGGCTCAATGCCGAGCGCGGCTGGTGGCAGAAGCCCGATCCCGAAGGCCAGAAGGCGATCACCAACTGGAAGGTGATGGGCCGGGGTGACGGTTTCACCTGGCTCGCCATGGAACCGGTGACGGGGCGGACCCATCAATTGCGGGTGCATTCGGCCGCGACCGGCTGGCCGATCTTCGGCGATAACATTTACGGCAACGGCCCGCGCTTCGGCGAGCCGAAGCTGCACCTGCACTCCCGCGAGATCGTAGTGCCGATCTCCCGGAACAAGGAGCCGGTCCGCGTGGTGGCCCCGGCCCCGCCGCACATGCACGAGAAGCTCAGGGCTTGCGGGTGGAACGGGGAGTAGCTGCCGTTCACCTCTCCCGCTAGCGCGAGAGGGAGCGCAGCGCCGCCGCGGCAGCACTTCGTTCTCCTCGGCCATGGTTTACGAAACGTTCAGGGCTCGCCTCTAATGATAGCGGTTGCTTAGAACAAGCTTCCGTCAATCCGCTCAGGACGAGCCGCGCGTCATGTCCAAGGCCGAGCTATCGATCATCGACGAGGTCGAATCCGCACTTCGGATTGGCTCGGCGGAAAAGGGCCTGGAGACGGCCCGCCGCGTCACCGACCTGTTCCTGTCCTCCGCCGGCAGTTTTGACGACGAGCAGATCGCGCTGTTCGACGAGGTGCTCGAGCGCCTGATCGGCACCATCGAGCTTCGCGCCATCGCCGACATGGGCGCACGCGTGGCGCTGGCCGAGATCAGCGCGCAGCTGGCGCCGATCGCACAGGCGCCGCCCTCCGTGATCCGCCGCCTCGCCAACAATGACGAGATCCGCATCGCCGGACCCGTGCTCCAGGAATCCGCGCGCCTCGACGACGGCGAGCTGGTGAAGATCGCATCGTCCAAGGGCGAACCGCATCTGCTCGCGGTCGCCGGGCGCTGGTGGCTGAAGGAGATCGTCACCGACGCGCTGCTGGCGCGCCGCTATCCCAGTGTCAGCCGGCGGCTTGCCGCCAATCCGGGCGCACGCGTCTCCGGAAACGGATTTGCCGTCATCGTCGGACAGGCGGAGGGTGATCCGGAGCTCGCCGTCAGCGTCGGCGTCCGCGTCGATCTGCCATCGGAGCTGCGCCGCCAATTGCTGCGCTCGGCGACGGACACGGTTCGCACCCGCCTGCTGTCGCGCGCGCCGCCGCATCTGTTCGAGGAAATCCAGGGCGCGATCGCCGCCGTTACCGCCGGCGTCACGCGCGAGATGTCCGGTGTCCGCGATTTCGAAGGCGCCAAGCGCGCCATCGCAGGTCTCAAGGCATCCGGCCAGCTCAACGAGGCGACGCTGTTCAGCTTTGCCAAGCAGCGGCGCTATGAAGAAACCGTCGCGGCGCTGGCGGTGTTGTCGCAATCCACCGTCGAGGTGATTCGCCCGTTGATGCAGAGCCTGCGCGAGGACGGCCTGCTGGTGCCGTGCAAGGCGGCGCAGCTCAGCTGGGAGACCACCGCCGCCGTGCTCGAAAGCCGCTTCGCCACCGGCGCGATGAAGCCGGCGGATCTTGCGAGAGCGCAGGGGCATTACGCACGAATGACGCCGGAGAACGCGCGGCGCACGCTGCGGTTCTGGCAGGTGCGGGCGTCGTAGCGGAGCGGGTTTGAGGCGCGCTGCGGGCCACGCCCTCCGCTGTCGTCCTGGCGAAAGCCAGGACCCATAACCACCGAATTCAATTTGGCGAAGACTGGTGGTTGGCAATCCCGTGCAACAACTTCTCCCTGGGGTAATGGGTCCTGGCTTTCGCCAGGACGACGACGGCAAATTACGTGGTCAACCGCTCACCATCGCTGCCGACGATCATCCGCGGCACCACGCTCCCCACGCGCGCGCCCGCGATCGCCACCGGCAGATAGTGCTCCGTGCGGCCCTGGCTCTCACTTTCGATCAGCACATCGCGCGTTGCGCCAATTTCGGCTTGCAGCCTCTGACGCAATGCTGCCTCTCCAGCCGCACGCAGCCGCCGCGCGCGTTCCTTGATCTCAGGCCCCGCAACCTGCGGCATCCGTGCGGCGGGCGTGCCGGGGCGCGGGGAATAGGGGAAGACGTGCAGGAAGGTCAGGCCGCATTCCTCGACCAGATCGAGCGAGCGGGAAAACATCGCCTCGGTCTCGGTCGGAAAGCCCGCGATGATGTCGGCGCCGAAGGCGACGTCCGGGCGCAGGCGCCGCACCTGGTCGCAGAAGGCGATCGCATCGCCCCGCAAATGCCGCCGCTTCATGCGCTTCAAGATCATGTCGTCGCCCGACTGCAGCGACAGATGCAGATGCGGCATCAGCCGCGCATCGTCGGCGATCGCGTCGAGCAGATCGTTGTCCGCCTCGATCGAATCGATCGAGGAGATGCGCAGGCGCTTCAGCTCCGGCACATGCCGCAGGATCTGCTTCGTCAGCATGCCGAGCTTCGGCGCACCCGGCAGGTCGGCGCCATAGCTGGTGAGGTCGACGCCGGTCAGCACGATCTCGGCATGGCCGCGCTCCGCCAGCGCCCGCACCTGCTCGACCACGGCGCCCATCGGCACCGAGCGCGAATTGCCGCGGCCGAACGGGATGATGCAGAAGGTGCAGCGATGGTCGCAGCCGTTCTGCACCTGCACGAACACGCGCGGCAGA
The DNA here is from genome assembly GCF_000011365.1 of Bradyrhizobium diazoefficiens USDA 110. Taxonomy (GTDB): domain Bacteria; phylum Pseudomonadota; class Alphaproteobacteria; order Rhizobiales; family Xanthobacteraceae; genus Bradyrhizobium; species Bradyrhizobium diazoefficiens. The sequence continues at coordinate 516,692 of NC_004463.1, forward strand.
CCGCTTGCGAAGCCGTCGACGAGATGCGGCGCCATCTCCTTCACCGCCATGATGTCGCTGACGGCAATCTTCTCCCTGGCGCCGATGTCGAAGGCATCGCGCGCCTCGCGCCAGGCATCGCTGCGCATCTTGTCGTCATTGCCGACGACGCGATCGACCTCGGCCATATCGGCGAACATCCGGCTCTGCGTCTGTGCGGCGCAGCCGGTGACGACGATGCGCGCCCCCGGCCGCTCGCGCTTCAGCTTGCGGATCGACTGCCGCGCCTGAGCCACCGCCTCGTTGGTGACGGCGCAGCTGTTGATGACGATGGTGTCTACGAGCCCTGCGCCTTCGGCTTTGCTGCGGATCACCTCGGCCTCGAAGGCGTTGAGGCGGCAGCCGAAGGTGACGATCTCGACGGACATTATCCGGCCGGCGCGAACAGCGCCGGATCGAAATTGCCCTCATATTCGAAGGTCGCGGTGCCCGTCATCAGCACGTGGTCGTCGCGCTCGCGCCATTCGATGCCGAGCTTGCCGCCGGGCAGCGTGATCTCGACGTTGCGCTCGGCGCGCTTCAGGCGCGCCGCGGCGACGGCCGTCGCGCAAGCCGCCGAACCGCAGGCCCTGGTGAGACCGGCGCCGCGCTCCCAGGTGCGGATCGTGATGTGGTCGCGGTCGACGATATGGGCGAGCGTGATGTTGGCGCGCTCGGGGAAGATCGGATGGTTTTCCAGCAGCGGGCCAAAGCGCGCGAGGTCATAGGCGTTGACGTCGTCGACCCAGAAGATCGCGTGCGGGTTGCCCATGCTCACCACTGAGGGCGAATGCAGGATCGGATTGTCGATCGGCCCGATCTGCAATTCGATGTAGCGGGTGTCGCGAAACTCTTCCGCCAGCGGAATGTCCTGCCAGCCGAACTTGGGCACGCCCATGTCGACGGTATAGAGATCGGGCGCCGGGCCCTGCCAGGCATTGAGCAGGCCGGCGGCCGTCTCGAACGTCGCCGTGGCCTGCCCGGTCTTCTCGAAGATGCGCCGCACCACGCAGCGCATGCCGTTGCCGCAGGCGCCGGCTTCGGAGCCGTCATTGTTGTAGATGCTGATGAAGGCCTCGGTGCCGTCGAGCCGCGGCTTCTGAAGCACCATGAGCTGATCGTAGGGCACGCCGCCCTGCGCGGATGCCACCGCGCGGGCATCGTCCGGCGTCACCTTTGCCGTGGAATCGCGCATGTCGACAACGACGATCTCGTTGCCGATACCGTTCATCTTGGCAAATGCGTGGTTGGCCAGCGCGCTCATGAAATTTCCTGAATTTCGCCTGCCTTATATGGCGATCCTTGGCCGCTTGGCCAGTGATTTGCCGCCGGGCGCCAGGACGTTCGCCATGACGCATCTGTCATGGGACGAATTCGGCGCTCGCGTGTTAGAACGGCGCGGTTCGCGCGAACCGGGACGCGCGGCCAGGTTAAGGCCTTGGTGGGTAAGGTCTTGATGAATTAGGGCCTTGCTGGACCAAGGCCTTGGGGAGAATAAAATGAACACTTTTCGTCGTCTCGCTCTGGCCGCGCTGATCCCGGCAGCGGCCTTGTCGCTTGGGCTGTCCGGCGCTCTGGCGCAGAGCCCGGCGCCCGCTGCCTCGGCAAGCCCCTCGCCGGCCCCGTCGGCCTCGCCCGCCCCGGCTGCAAGTGCCTCGCCCGCCCCCGTGGCAACGCCCTCGCCTGCGGCGAGCGCCTCACCGGCTCCCGCAGCATCGCCCGCGCCCGCAGCCAGCACCTCGCCCAGCCCGACGGCCCCGGCTGTCGCCGCCACCCCCGCCCCGGTCCAGACCGCCGATCCCTTTGGCCTCGAGACCACGCTCGAGTCCAGGAAGGTCGTGATGGTCAAGGGCACTGCCAATTGGGACTCGGCCTTCGACACGCTGGTCGACGCCTTCAAGGCGCTGAACACGCTCCTGGACAAGCAGGGCATCAAGCACGCCGGCAATTCGATGATCGTCTATACCTCGACCGACGACACCGGCTTCACCTTCCTCGCCGAGATTCCGGTCGAGCAGGATCCCAAGAACCTGCCCAAGGACATGAGCGTCGGCAAATCGCCTGAAGGCAAGGCGCTGAAATTCGTCCATCGCGGCTCCTACGACAACATGGACAACACCTACGAGGCGATCACCAATCACCTCGACGACAAGAGACTGGAAGCCAAGGACACCTTTATCGAGGAGTACCTCACCGATCCCCTGAAGACGGCGGAGGACAAGCTCGTGATCAATGTTTTCGTGCCACTGAAGTGAGACCGATGAAAAAGCCTGCCGTACTCGCCGCCGTTTTCGCTGCCACGCTGCTGGCAACGCCCGTGCTCGCCGACGATTTTCCCTCCGCGATCTCGGTGAGCGGCGAGGCCACCGTTTCAGTGGCGCCCGATCTTGCGCAGATCGACGCGGGCGTCGCCAATGACGCCAAGACGGCGAAGGAAGCCTCCGACGCCAACAACGCCGCGATGGGCAAGGTGCTGCTGGCGTTGAAGGGGGCCGGGATCGCCGAGAAGGATTACCAGACCTCACGGCTGTCGCTGCAGCCGCAATACGGCCAGAACAAATCCACCGGCGCCTCGCCCGTGGTCGGCTTCCGCGCCTCCAATCGCGTCACCGTCAAGATTCGCGATGTGACCAAGATCGCCGGCATCATCGACACGCTGGTCAGCGCCGGCGCCAACGATATCGGCAACATCTCGTTCGAGGTGACGCAGGCGTCAAAACTGCTCGACGACGCCCGCGAGCAGGCGGTGGCGGATGCCCGCCGCAAGGCCGAGATCTACGCCAAGGCCACCGGCGTCACGCTGGGTGCACCGCTCAGCGTCTCCGAAGGCGGCGCGCCGGTGCCGTTGTTCAAGGCGCGAATGGCCACGGCACCGATGGCCGCACCCGCCGCCGTCGCACCGGGCGAGGAGACGCTGTCGGTGACGGTGAATGTGAGCTGGGCGATCAAGCAGGGGCAGTAGACGTAGCGCCGTAAGAGGCACACTGCTCGCTACAAATACAACTGTCGTCCCGGCGAAGGCCGGGACCCATACCGCGTGATCTTTCGGTAGGCGCAGGTCGCCGTACCGCGGGAAGACTGAAAACGACGAGTCTTCGTCAAACGTCTTGCTGTGGGTATGGGTCCCGGGCTCGCGACTTCGTCGCGCCCCGGGACGACGAGCTGTATGGGTGGCGACAGCGGAGCTAAATCTCCACCACCTGCCCCGGCTTCATCGCGACGAACCGCTGCTGCGGAATCTGCGCGGCATCCAGCGCCTCGACCAGCGCTTTCGCAGGTGCGTCGATCGCCTCGTCCGTCAGCTGGAAAGTGCCGTGATGATGCCCGAGCGCGTCCTGCGCGCCGCAATCGAGCAGCGCCTTCACGGCATCTTCCGGATTCATGTGCTGGTCGCGCATGAACCAGCGCGGCTCGTAGGCGCCGATCGGGAGGATCGCCAGGCGTAACGGCCCGTGCTTCTCCGCGACGCGGCGAAAATGTCTGCCATCGCCATAGCCGGAATCGCAGACGACGTAGATTTTCCCGGCCGGCGTCTCCAACACAAAACTCGCCCACAGCGCCTTGTTGCGATCGAACAGGCCGCGCGCTGTCCAGTGCCGGGTCGGAACCAGATGCACGGCGATGCCGCCGCCGAGCTCGACGCGGTCGTGCCAGTCGAACGCCTCGGCCTTGATCGACGAGTCGGTGCTGCGCATCGTCACGTCATTTCCGAGCGGCGTGACCACCCGCGGAGCAAAATTCTTGGCGAGCCGCGACAGCGTCGCGATGTCGAGATGATCGTAGTGCCCGTGCGAGACCAGCACGACGTCGATCTTCGGCAGCTTCTCGAAGGCGATGCCGGGATCGTTGTGCCGCTTCGGTCCGGCAAAGCCGACGGGCGACACCCGCGAGGACCAGACGGGATCGACGAGGATGTTGAGGCCGCCGGCCTGGATCAGCCAACTGGCGTGACCGACGAAGGAGAGTCGCGCCTTGCCGCCGTCGACGCGCTCCGGCGGGGTGTCGGCATGGGGGCTCGGAGCCCAATCCGGCCAGGCCGCCCGCTGCCGCTTGCCGCTGAACTGCCAGCGCAGCACCTCGCGAAGCGGTTTCGGCGGCGCGCCGTCGGGATCGAAGAAGTGCAGGCCGTTGAAATGGTCGGAGGCGGGACCGTCATAGGTCTTCATGCGGGACATCCAGAGGAGGGGACGCCGACCAGCGCACCGGCTCCGGCAAGCAGTCCGAAAAGGCGGCGGCGGGCGACCGGCACCGGCGGGATTCTAGGGATGGTCGGGACGGCAAGACATCACCGCCTATATGGGCGGGGCCGCTAGAAAAGGAACCCATCGCCAAAAGGGTCATAATTTCAGGGCCTTGCCCTACCAGGGGCGTTCCGGCGCCCTAACTTTCCTTGACTTTTGGGCGGGAGCGGCGTTTAACCCCGCCACTTTCTCGGAAAGGCTTTCTTTTCGACCCGCCGACTGGCCCTGGAGGCCAGAGGTCAACGCCCGACAGCGCTATGCGCCCTCGGGCGCAAAGGTGTTTGGAAGATCGCTTCCTGGCTTCAGGCCACGGACCGAGAACTGGTCATCCCCCGCGAAGGCGGGGCATGACAGAGGTGAATGCGGCAACCCTGCGCAAGCAGGACAAGGGACAACGGCATTGTTCGACAATCTGTCGGAACGGCTTGGCGGCATCCTCGATCGTCTGACGGGGCGCGGGGCGCTGACCGAAAAGGACGTCGACGCCGCGATGCGCGAGGTGCGCCGCGCGCTGCTGGAGGCCGACGTTGCGCTCGAAGTCGTGCGCAGCTTCACCGAACGCGTCCGCGAGCAGGCGATCGGCGCCACCGTCGTCAAGTCGGTGACCCCCGGCCAGATGGTGGTCAAGATCGTCCATGACGAGCTGATCAACACGCTCGGCGCCGAAGGCCAGACCATCGACATCAATTCCGTGCCGCCGGTGCCGATCATGATGGTCGGCCTGCAGGGCTCCGGTAAAACCACCACCACCGCGAAGCTCGCCCGCCGCATGGTCCAGCGCGACAGGCGCAAGGTGCTGATGGCCTCGCTCGACGTCTATCGCCCGGCGGCGATGGAGCAGCTGGCCGTGCTCGGCCGCGATCTCGACATTCCGACCCTGCCGATCGTGGCGGGACAGCAGCCGGCGCAGATCGCAAAGCGCGCGCTGGAAGCCGGCAAGCTCGGCGGCTACGACGTCGTGCTGCTCGACACCGCCGGCCGCACCACGCTCGACGAAGACATGATGGCGGAAGCCGCAGCCATCAAGGCTGCCGCGAATCCGCATGAAGTGCTGCTGGTCGCGGACTCGCTCACCGGCCAGGACGCCGTCAATCTTGCCCGCGCCTTCGACGAGCGCGTCGGCCTCACCGGCATCGTGCTGACCCGCGTGGACGGCGACGGCCGCGGCGGCGCCGCGCTGTCGATGCGTGCCGTCACCGGCAAGCCGATCAAGCTGATCGGCACCGGTGAAAAGACCGACGCGCTGGAGGACTTCCATCCCGACCGTATCGCCGGCCGCATCCTCGGCATGGGCGACGTGGTGTCGCTGGTCGAACGTGCCGCCGCCAACATCGACGCCGAAAAGGCCGCGCGCACCGCCGAGCGCATGCGCAAGGGTCAGTTCGACCTCAACGACATGCGCGAGCAGCTGTCGCAGATGGCCAATATGGGCGGCATCAGCGGCCTGATGGGCATGATGCCCGGCATCTCCAAGATGAAGAACCAGATCGCGGCCGCCGGGATCGACGACAAGATCTTGAAGCGCCAGGTCGCGATCATCGATTCCATGACGCGCGACGAGCGCCGTCATCCCGACCTGCTCAAGGCCAGCCGCAAGAAGCGCATCGCCGCAGGCAGCGGCCAGAGCGTCGAGCACGTCAACAAGCTGCTCAAGATGCACCGGAACATGGCCGACGTGATGAAGGCCATGGGCTCGGGCAAGCGCGGCCCGCTCGCCGGCATCGCCCAGGCGATGGGCTTTGGCGGCGGCATGAAGATGCCTTCGCCCGAAGAGATGAAGGCGATGCAGGAGAAGATGCAAAGCGGCGGCGGACAAGGCCTGCCGAATTTGCCGAAGGATTTGCCGCCCGGTCTTCGCACCGGCCTGCCGAACCTTCCTGGACTGACCGGGCTGAGCGGCAAGCCGACGCTGCCGGGCCTCGGCGGTTTCCCGGGCAAGAAGAAATGAGGAATTCGTCGCACGGGATCGCATCGGTCTCGCGCAACGCGGAATACCAATCAACCGAACAAACTGTGCTTTGAAGGAGAACTGAATGTCCGTCGTTATCCGCCTCGCCCGCGCAGGCACCAAGAAGCGTCCCGTCTATCACGTCGTCGTCGCCGACTCGCGCTTTCCGCGCGATGGCCGCTTCATCGAGCGTCTCGGCTACTTCAACCCGCTGCTGCCGAAGGACAACGAGGCGCGCCTCAAGCTCGACATGGAGAAGGTGAAGGCCTGGGTCGCCAAGGGCGCGCAGCCGTCGGACCGCGTGTCGCGTTTCCTCGACGCCGCCGGCGTCAAGAAGCGCGAAGCGCGCAACAACCCGCAGAAGGCCGTGCCGCGCAAGGAGCGCAAGGCGCAGGCCGAAGCTGCCGCGAAGGGTTAAGGCCAGACCATGTCGGCGCTGGTCTGCGTCGCGCGGATCGGCGCCGCGCATGGTGTGCGCGGTGCGGTCAAATTGTGGACCTTCACCGAAGATCCCTTCGCCATCAAGCGCTACGGTCCGCTTCTGTCCAAGGACGGCAAGCGCCAGTTCGAGGTCGCGCAAGCGCGTGAGGCGAAGGATCATCTGGTCGCGACGTTCAAGGGCGTCACGACCCGCGATGAGGCCGAGCGCCTCAACGGCATCGAGCTCTACGTCGCGCGCGAAAAGCTGCCCGCGACCGACGAGGACGAATATTACCACACCGACCTGATCGGGCTCGCCGCCGTCACCACGGACGGCGAGCCGCTCGGCCGCGTGCTCGCGATCCATAATTTCGGCGCCGGCGACATCATCGAGATCGCGCCGCCGAAGGGCGCGTCCCTGCTGCTGCCGTTCTCCAACGCGGTGGTGCCGGAGGTCGATGTCGCCGGCGGCCGCGTCGTGGTCGCCCTGCCGCAGGAGATCGCGGGCGATGAGGCTGAAGAGCGCTAACCGCGCTCAGACTGTCTGGCGGCCCTGCTGCTCGAGCCAGTCGCAGAACACCGCGCGATGCGGATCGTCGTCGCGCCCTTCGGGAAAGTAAGCAAAATAGCTGCGGGCCGGCAGGCTGATGTTCGGAAACGGCGTCACCAGACGGCCGGCCGCGAGATCGTCGGCGATCAGTGCCGTCGGTCCCATGGCGACGCCGAGGCCGTCGAGCGCCGCCTGAAGCGTCAGATAGAAATGATCGAAGGTCAGCGACGCCGCGCCCTCCAGCGCGGACTCGCCTGCATCGGTCAGCCAGTCGCGCCACAGCCGCGGCATCGAGGTGACGTGCAGCAGCGTATGCCGGCTGAGATCCGCAACCTCGGTCAGCGGCAGCTTCGCGAGCAGAGCGGGACTGCACACCGGCAGCCGCTGCTCCGACAACAGGAAGCGCGACGCAAAGCCGTGAAAGGTGTCGGGGCCGCCGCGGATCACCACGTCGAACAGCTCGGGCAAGGCATCCACGGGATCGTTCGACGTCGACAGCCGCACCTCGATATCGGGATGCTCGGCACGAAACCTTGTCATGCGCGGCAACAGCCAGCGCAGGCTGAATGTCGCTAGCGCGTTGACGCGCAGCACCGCGGCCGGCGCCTCGCCGCGACGCTTGCGATGCTGCTGCACGGCGGCCGAGACCCGATCGAGCGCGGGCGCGAACTCCGCGAGCAGCGCGGCGCCAGCCGGCGTCAGCACCACCCGCCGCACCGATCGCCGGAACAGCGCCGGCGGCCCGAGCCAGGTCTCGAGCAGGCGGATCTGCTGGCTGACCGCGCCATGGGTCACGCCAAGCTCGCCGGCCGCCTCCTTGAAGCTGCCAAGCCGGGCCGCCGCCTCGAAGGCACGGACAGCGTTCAGGGGCGGCAGGCTGCGGCGAGGAACGAACATGGCCATACAATAGAATTTCTAGCGCATGATCCGATTATTACTGGTTTGTGACGGATTCTTGAAGGCCGCATAGTGGAGGCCAAAGCACTTACATAGCTTCGTCTTTCGACTGCTTTTGGTTTGAGATCGTGGCAATTCTCCCCTCAGGTTTTCTATCGCAATCGCAAACGGCCCCTCCCGGCGAGGAGACGCTGAGCAAGCCGCGCCGCACCCTGGCGGCGACCGGCATCAACCACGCCCTGCACGATGGCTACACCGACCTGATCTATGTGCTGCTGCCGGTCTGGCAGGCCGAATTCGCGCTCAGCTACGGGCTACTGGCGGTGATGCGCGGGCTCTATTCCGGCGCTATGGCCGGGCTGCAAATCCCGGTCGGCCGCCTCGCCGAGCGGATCGACGGCAAGATCCTGCTCGCGCTCGGCACGCTGCTCGCCGCGCTCGGCTATGTCCTGGCCGGACTGTCCGGCGGCGTCATGGGACTGGGCCTTGCGCTCCTCATATCCGGCGCGGGTTCGAGCACGCAGCATCCGCTCGCCTCGGCCGCAGTGTCGCGCGCCTATGGCAAGGCGGCGCGCGGACCGCTCGGCATCTATAATTTCAGCGGCGATCTCGGCAAGGCGGCACTCCCGGCCCTGACCGCGGTGCTGCTGGTGATCATGTCGTGGCGGCACGCGCTGCTTCTGGTCGCACTGATGGGCTTAGTCGTTGCGCTCTGCCTCGCGGTGCTGATGCCGGCTGTCGGCAAGGGGTTTGCGCACAAATCAGCGGTCACGACGCAAGGCACGCATGCCGGCCGCGGCGGCTTCTCCTGGCTGCTCGCGATCGGGATTCTCGACAGTGCGGTGCGGATGGGCTTCCTCACCTTCCTGCCGTTCCTGCTGCGCGACAAGGGCGCCTCGCTGCCGACGAGCGGCTTTGCGCTGGCGATGGTCTTCATCGGCGGCGCCGCCGGCAAATTCACCTGCGGCTGGCTCGGCGAACGCGTCGGCACGATCCGCACCGTGCTTCTCACCGAGGGCGGCACCGCCGCGCTGATCCTCGCGGTGCTCGCATTGCCGCTGATCCCGGCGATCATCGTGCTGCCGCTGCTCGGCGTGATGCTCAACGGCACGTCCTCGGTTCTCTACGGCACGGTCCCCGAGCTCACATCGCCCCATCGCACCGAGCGCGCCTTCGCGCTGTTCTACACCGGCACGATCGGATCGGGCGCCATCGCACCGGTGCTCTACGGCCTGCTCGGCGACGCCGTCGGTCCGACGCTGGCAACCGCGGCGACGGCCGTCACGGCGCTTGCGATCTGCCCGCTCGCGCTGGTGCTGGCATCGCATCTGCCGAATGACCGGCGAGCCTGAGGAATCCGAGGCCTCGACCTGTCGGCCGCAATGCCCTAACCAGCGGCGATGACGACTTCCTCACCCTGGCGCGCGACGGTGCTGACGCTGTTTCCGGAGATGTTTCCGGGACCGCTCGGCGTGAGCCTGGCCGGCCGCGCGCTGGCCTCCGGGCTCTGGCAGCTCGAGGCACGGGACATCCGGGCCTCGGCGACCGACCGCCATCGCAGCGTCGACGACACCCCGGCCGGCGGCGGCCCGGGCATGGTGCTGCGGGCGGATGTTCTGGCGGCCGCCATCGACGCGGCGGAGATCGGCCAAGGTTCTTCAAAGGAGCGGCCTCGCCTGCTGATGAGCCCGCGGGGTCGGCCATTGACCCAGGCTCGCGTCGTGGAGCTCGCCCGGGGCCCCGGCCCCCTGATCGTCTGCGGGCGGTTCGAGGGGATCGACCAGCGGGTGATCGACGGGCGGGGCCTGGAGGAGGTCTCGATCGGCGATTACGTGCTCTCCGGGGGCGAAATCGCGGCTCTGGCGCTGATTGACGCCTGCGTCCGGCTGTTGCCGGGCGTGATGGGCAAGGAAGCCTCGGGAACCGAGGAAAGCTTCTCCGACGGCCTGCTCGAATACCCCCAATATACCCGCCCGCAGCTGTTCGAAGGGGTTCCGATCCCCGAGATCCTGACCTCCGGCGACCACGCCAAGGTCGCGGCCTGGCGGCGGGCCGAAGCCGAGGCCCTGACGGCGGCCCGGCGGCCCGATTTATGGGCCCAGATCCCGGTCAAGGCTCCGAATCGGGCCGGTCGCCAAAAAACGCCAAAAAACAAGACAGACGGGTGACAAACGCTCCGGCTTGCCTTATAGCAGCGGCCAAATCCGCAATGGCTGGATAGACGAATTTTGCGCAGCCCCCGTTTGAAAAGGCTGGGCGCGCCGATGGAGATTTACCCATGAACCTGATCAAGCAGCTCGAACAAGAGCAATTCGACAAGCTGTCCGCCGGCAAGGACATTCCGGAATTCGGTCCCGGCGACACCGTGATCGTCAACGTGAAGGTCGTCGAAGGCGACCGCACTCGCGTGCAGGCCTATGAAGGCGTCTGCATCGGCCGTTCCGGCGGTGGCCTCAACGAGAGCTTCACCGTGCGCAAGATTTCGTACGGCGAGGGCGTCGAGCGCGTGTTCCCGGTGATGTCGCCGATGATCGACTCGATCAAGGTCGTGCGCCGCGGCAAGGTGCGTCGCGCCAAGCTCTATTACCTCCGCAACCTTCGCGGCAAGTCGGCCCGCATCGTCGAGAAGCAGGACCGCCAGGCTGCCGTCGGCGAGTAAGCTCCGCCCACCAGGCAAGTTTCGAAGAGCGCGGGGCCGAACGCCCCGCGCTTTTTTGTTGCGTCAGCCGTGCGCGTCAAAGCCCTCGCGCTTCCAAATCTCCCTGCTATATATTCTTGGAATGTTTCCAGATCTGACCAGTCTCGCCCCCGTCAAGCACATCGTCATCGACGATCGCTCGCGGCTGCCTGGCCGGTTCTTCGGACGCTTCGCGACCTCGGCAACCTCAGAGCTTACGCGCGCAGCCTAAAAGCTGCGCCGACGATTTTGTTGCCCGCGCGCCATCCGCGCATATCCGCTGACACAACATTCCCGGAGCTCAAGCTCATGTCCAAGCCGACCACCCTGTACGACAAGATCTGGAACGACCATCTGGTGCACGAAGCCGACGACGGCACCTGCCTGCTCTATATCGACCGCCATCTGGTGCACGAGGTGACCTCGCCGCAGGCGTTCGAAGGCCTGCGCGCGACCGGGCGCAAGGTTCACGCGCCGGAAAAGACACTCGCCGTCGTCGACCACAACGTGCCGACCACCGACCGCACCAAGCCGAATCCGGATCCGGAGAGCATCGAGCAGATCAAGGCGCTGGCCGACAATGCCAGGGAATTCGGCATCGAATATTACAACGAGTTCGACAAGCGCCAGGGCATCGTCCACGTCATCGGCCCCGAGCAGGGCTTCACCCTGCCCGGCACCACCATCGTCTGCGGTGACAGCCACACCTCGACGCATGGCGCGTTCGGCGCGCTCGCGCACGGCATCGGCACCTCCGAGGTCGAGCACGTGCTGGCGACGCAGACGCTGATCCAGAAGAAGGCCAAGAACATGCGCGTCACCGTCGACGGCAAATTGCCTGACGGCGTGACCGGCAAGGACATCATCCTCGCCATCATCGGCGAGATCGGCACCGCGGGCGGCACCGGCTACGTGCTGGAATACGCCGGCGAGGCGATCCGCGCGCTCAGCATGGAAGGCCGCATGACGGTCTGCAACATGTCGATCGAAGGCGGCGCCCGCGCCGGCCTCGTCGCGCCCGACCAGAAAGCCTACGACTTCCTGCGTGACCGCCCCAAGGCGCCGAAGGGCGCGGCCTGGGACGCGGCGATGCGCTATTGGGAGAAGCTGCGCTCCGACGACGGCGCGCATTTCGACCACGAGCTGCGCCTCGACGCTGCAAAGCTGCCGCCGATCGTGACCTGGGGCACCTCGCCGGAGGACGTCATCTCGGTGACCGGCATCGTCCCCGACCCCGACAAGATCGCGGACGAGGCCAAGCGTCTCTCCAAGCACCGCGCCTTGAAGTACATGGGCCTGACGGCGGGGACGAAGATCACCGACATCAAGCTCGATCGCGTCTTCATCGGCTCCTGCACCAACGGCCGCATCGAGGATCTGCGCGCCGCCGCCAAGATCGCGGAAGGCAAGCAGGTCTCCGCCAGCGTCAACGCCATGGTGGTGCCGGGCTCCGGCATCGTGAAGGAGCAGGCCGAGGCCGAGGGTCTGGACAAGATCTTCATCAAGGCCGGCTTCGAATGGCGCGAGCCGGGCTGCTCGATGTGCCTTGCCATGAACCCGGACAAGCTGAAGCCGGAAGAGCGCTGCGCCTCGACCTCGAACCGCAATTTCGAGGGCCGCCAGGGCTTCAAGGGCCGCACGCATCTGGTGTCGCCGGCGATGGCGGCGGCAGCTGCGATCGCGGGTCACTTCGTCGACGTCAGGGAGTGGCGCTAAGCCGCTCCCCGCAATTTGAGCTAAAGCGGCAAACCGCCGTTAATCGCCAGCGCCGACACTGCGTCCTCGCGACGACTTCGCGAGGACACGCCTGATGGCCAACAAGCCTGAATATGTCGATCTGATCAGCGAGGCGACCCGCCAGCACCGGCGGCGCGCGACACCCTTGCGCATCGTCGCCAAGCCGGAGGTCGAGGAGACCTCAAAGCTCAGCCGCTGGCCGCCGGCGATGTTCAAGCAGTGGAAGCTCGAGAACCTGATGCGGTGGAAAGCTTCGTCGTGGAAGCTGAAGGATTGGCTCTGAATCAAAGAGCGCCACTATCCGCAGTCATTCCGGGGCGCCCATAGGGCGAACCCGGAATCTCGAGATTCCGGGTCTGGCGCTGACGCGCCATCCCGGAATGACGGCGCTAACTCACATCACCAATAGCGGTACGGATAGTGCCAGCGATGCCAATGGTGCCAGCGGCAGATGCGGCGCGGGCCGTAATAGGTCCAGATGATCCGGCAGCGGCGCGGATAGTGGTAGTAGGGATAGTAGCCGCCGTAATAATAGCGCCGGTGGAAGTGGCGATAGCCGTAGTGCGGGCGATAGATTCCGTAGCGATGATAGCCGCCATAGTGGTGGATTCCGCCGTAGCGAATGCCGCCGCCGTGAAAGGCCGGCGCGGCACGGAAGCCGCCGCCATGGAAGCCGCCAAAATGTCCTCCGCCACCGCGGAAGCCACCGCCGCTGCCGTGAAAATGTCCGCCACCACCATGTCCCCCGCCGCCGTGGCGAACCTGCGTAACGAGGTCGTCGCTTGCGGCCTTCGCTGCCGGCAACGCCGCCGGATTGATTGGAGTCATCGCCTCGGCGCGGCGCGCCGTCCCGGCCGACAGCATCAGCGTGGCAACGGCCGCCAGCCCGAGCAAGCGTATCGAGCCTGTCCCAACACCCAGAATCCTCAGCATCGAATTCTCCTGAACCTGGACAGCGGCATTGCGGCGCAGCGCCTCGCGCCACCGCTGCTCATTTGGCTGTTCATTCGCGGTCGCTCCCAAGATTAAATTAGGGACAGCGACGTGAACGCGTCATGAATGAACGATGTTGCGGGCAACGCGCCGCGGCGCAGTGCCGCGATGGGAGGAATTCTTGCAATGACTGTCTACGCGATCGCGCAATTGAAGATGACGGACCGCGCGGCCTATGACCGCTACCAGGCGCGGTTCTTCGATGTGTTCAGGAAGTACAGCGGGCGGCTTCTCGCGGCCGACGAACAGCCCCGCGTGCTCGAAGGCACCTGGCCCTATGACAAACTTGTCATGATGTCGTTTCCCGACGAAGCCGCGTTTGTTGCCTTCTCCAACTCAGCCGACTACGAGGACATCTCGCGCGATCGCAAGGCGGGCGCGCAGGCGACCGTGCTGCTGGTGAAGGGATTTGCGCCTGCCGGCTAGCGCGTCACCACCACGGTCCGAAACCGAGCACAAAGGGAGCGGGCACACCGTAGGGATAGGGACGGTAGTAGACAGGCCGCGCGTAGTAGCGCGGATCACGGGACGCAGAGTGCCGCGCAATGTCGTCATGTCGCGCGTGTCGTCGCGCATCAAAAACCGCGATCCCCGCCGAGGCATCCGGCTTCGTCATTCTCTGCACCGCGGAAGCGCAAGGCATGGCGGCGGCGAGCCCAACGATAACGGCCAATGCAATCCATCGCGTCATGACGACCTCCGCGCCCAGCATGCGGGCTTCGTTCTTGCGGTGCACGCGCTGACCAGGCGTTACGACACAAGGATTAGGGCCGGACCCTAGAGCCTTGAGACTGAATAGGCTATGGATGAACGCGCCCCGGACATGAATGCAGAGGGCGCGACAAGTTCCTGAGTCCCGGCGCAACATTTCAGGCGCTGCCAAAACCGGCCGTCAGCGACGAACGTATCTTCTGGTCGAGCGAATGCAGGAGATGGTCATGCCGAATTCCAGCGGATTGCGGATATCTCGCCTCGTGATCGCAGCGAGCCTTGCACTCGGTGCGAGCTCGGCGATTGCCGCGCAGGGACCGGGCGTCGAGGCCGGCGCGGCAAGCCCGCTGACTCAGCTCGTGATGACGATCCTGGTCTATGGCGCGTCCGCAGCTGTCGTCGGCGCCGGCCTGATCGGCGCGCTCCGCGGCAATTGAGGGCGCGTCAGCCTCGGCGCCAGTAGCAGCTCATATGCGGCACGATCACCGTGCCGCTGGGCCGGTATTCCTGCACATAGGTCGCGTTGCACTCGCGGACCGCATCGGGACCGGGATTGTACCGCGGATAGACGCCGTCCGGGCTGTAATAGGGCGTGACACGCAGGCGCGCCGGAGGGCGCCTGCGTGGCGGCGGCGCGTCGGGCGAGACGGCCTGAGCCAGTCGGATTTCAGGGGCGGCCGTCCGCGTCTGAGCATTGGCTCCGCCGCCGACAAAAAAAGTCGAAAACAACCCCATGCACAGTAGAACCAGAACTGCTGTTCCCGCCCGCATCGCACCACCACTGACCTGAGCCAACCCCTTGATGCGCCGTACGCTCCCCGTTTTCGCGCGCGGCGTCAACGCTCCTTCTTGGCCCGATCCTATAAAGCGGGATGCAACGCCGCGGAACCCGCGCTATGAGGGTCTCATGTGGACGGAATTGAAAGCGCCCTCGCTGGCCGAGATGGAAGCGACGGCACACGACATCTTCGAGCGCCTGCCAGCGGAGTTCCGCGGCCTCTGCGAGGGCGTGATCCTGCGCGTCGACGACTTCCCGACCGAGGACGTCATGGACGAGATGGAGTGCGAGAGCGAGTTCGACCTGCTCGGCCTGTTCCAGGGCGTCGGCCTGCCCCAGCAGAGTTTTGGCGATGTGGCGCGGCTGCCCAACATGGTCTGGCTCTACCGCCGGCCGATCCTGGACTACTGGGCCGAGCACGACGAGAGCCTCGGCCATATCGTCCGCCACGTCCTGATCCACGAGATTGGCCATCATTTCGGCCTCTCGGACGACGATATGGCGGCGATCGAGGCCAAAGCAGACTAGATCTGCCGAATTCGGCCTAGGATTCGGCCCCCGATCGCGATAAATACCTGTTCCCCTAGAACCACCCGGGAAAGCGCAACCATGGACAAGTTCACCACGCTGGAAGGCGTCGCGGCGCCGCTGAAGATCATCAATGTCGACACCGACATGATCATTCCGAAGCAGTACCTCAAGACCATCAAGCGTACCGGCCTTGGCAAGGGGCTCTTCTCCGAGCAGCGCTACAAGGACGACGGCAGCGAGAACCCTGATTTCGTCCTCAACCAGCCCGCCTATCGCAACACCAAGGTGCTGGTCGCCGGCGACAATTTCGGCTGCGGCTCGAGCCGCGAGCATGCGCCCTGGGCGCTGCTCGACTTCGGCATCCGCTGCGTGATCTCGACCTCGTTCGGCGACATCTTCTACAACAACTGCTTCAAGAACGGCATTCTGCCGATCCGCGTCTCCCAGGAAGACCTCGACAAGCTGTTCGACGACGCCGAGCGCGGCGCCAACGCGACGCTGACGATCGACCTGCCGAACCAGGAGATCCGCGGCCCTGACGGCGGCAAGGTCAAGTTCGAGATCGACCCGTTCCGCAAGCACTGCCTGATCAACGGCCTCGACGACATCGGTCTCACCATGGAGAAGAAGGCCTCGATCGACACCTACGAGGACAAGCTCAAGCGCGAACGCGCCTGGGCGTGATCTCGATATCCGGTTCAAGCCCCGGTGCTGATTGCGCCGGGGCTTTTTCTTTGCCCTGATTATCCCCTATAGCTTCCGCGCATGCTGCCCGACATCGTCACCTTCTGGCACGGCCCGATGGACGCCCTGCGCCAGACCTGTCTGCGCTCGCAACTTGCGGCCGGCCACAAGGTCACGGTCTACAGTTTCGACACCATTCCCGGCCTGCCGGCAGGCATCGAGAATGCCGAGGCCGAAGCGATCCTCCCGCACGCATTCTCAGAGCGCTTGCGGCCGCCGCAACCCGACGGAAGCTGGCGCGACTGGACCACGCTTCAATTCAGCGACTTCTTCCGCATGAAGCTGATGGCGAAAGGCCTCGGCCTCTGGCTCGACGCCGACGTGCTGCTCCTAAGGCCTGTCGAGATCGATCCGGCAAAGCCCTACTTCGCCTGGGAGCGGCCGCGCCAGCTCGGCAATTCCGTGATCTACCTGCCGCCCGGGCACGGCATCGTTGCCGCTTTCGAGGAGCTGATGGAGCAGGAGGAGCTGACGCCGAACTGGCTGTCGGTGCGCCATCGCATCACCTTCATGATGCGCCGCCTGCGCGGCGGCTCGAACCGCCTCTCCGATATTCGCGTTGCGATCTTCGGGCCCGCGGCGCTGACCGCGCTGGCGCGTCGCACGGGTGAATTGCAGAACGCGCTGCCGAAGCAGTCGTTCTACGCCGTGCATGCCGAGCCAAAATTGTTCTTTGATCCCTCGAGCTATCTCGGCCTCGTCACCAACCCCGAGATCATCGGCCTGCACATTTCGCCCAAGGGGCGCGGTAGCGAAAAACCGATCCCGGGCAGCCTGTATGCCTGGGCGGCGGAGCGGTTCGGCTAGCTGTCGCGCAGGAAGTGCGCTCCCTCTCCCGCTTGCGGGAGAGGGTTGGGGAGAGGGTGTCTCCGCAGGCGAGCCCCCCAAGAGGAGAAAGCCCTCACCCGGCGCTTCGCGCCGACCTCTCCCGCAAGCGGGAGAGGTCGACCACCTCGCAGCCCGCTCTTCCTGTTTGATCCAGCGCAACGCGCTCCTGCATCATTGTGCCTAATCTGGTTCCAATTTCACGACCCCAAGAGGAGCCTCGCATGAGCACCGCAAGCAGGCCTTATCCCATCGTTCAGGATCTCATCGACTCCTTTGCGAGCTGGCTGAAGCATCGCCGCGAGATGAACGAAATGCGGCAGCTCGACCGCGCCGATTTCGACCGGATCGCGAGCGATCTCAGGATCGCGCCTGATGATCTCGAAGAGCTGGTCCGCCATGGCAAGCACGCCGCCGATGAGCTGCCCAAGATGCTGGAGCAGCTCGGCATCAGCGCGGAAGGGCTCGGACGCGCGCAGCCGCTGCTGCTGCGCGACATGGAGCGGGTCTGCTCGCTCTGCGGTCACAAGGGACAGTGCGACCGCGATCTCGCCGACGGCACCGCCGCGGAGAACTACCACGGTTATTGCGGCAATGCCGCGACGCTGGAATCGCTCGACCGCGCCGATCTCGCGCCGCGCTGAGCGGCGCGGATTGCGACGGAAATTATCCGATCAACATCGACAGAACCGTGCGTGCGAGATCAGCTGGCCGCTCCACCAATTGATCTGCGCCGGCCGCCTCCAGCTCATCCCGGTTGCCATAACCCCAGAGCACGCCAAGGCCGCGCATCTTGACCGCGTGAGCGCCGGCGATGTCGTGGTGGCGGTCGCCGATCATGATGCTGTGCGAGGCGGCGATACCGCATTCAGACAGGATATGGGCAAGCAACTCCGGCTTATGATCGAGCTTGCCGCCCGGCACCGAGCCGTGGATGCCGTCGAAATACGCCGCTAAATTCAGGTTCTCCAGGATCCGTCGCGCGAAGACTTCACGCTTCGATGTGGCGAGGTAGATCCTCAATCCGGCTTGCCGCAATTCCTGGAGCGCTCCGCTGATTCCAGGATAGGGCTCGCTTCCGAGCAAGCCGCTTTCACCATAGTGCTGACGATAGGCGACAACGGCTTCGTCGATCCGGTCGTCGCCATATGCCTGCAGCAACGTCCGCAAGATGTCTTCGAGTGGTGGCCCGATCGCTATATCGGGCGCCTTACCGGGATCATGCCCGAGCACACGCAATGCTGCCGAGCAGCTTGCTGCAATGCCCGGCTGCGAATCGACCAGCGTACCGTCGAGATCCAGAAAGACGGAACGGGCCGGGGACACACCTCAGCCCTTCCCCATCGCCGCGATCGCGTCCGCAATCGCGATCGTGCGCCGCGCCATGTCGGCATGCAGCCGCTCGACCATCGCCCCGTCGAGGCGGATCGCGCCGCGCGAGACGTTCTCGGGCAATTCGAACGCCGCGATGATTTTTCGCGCGCGCGCGACTTCTTCTTCCGGCGGCGTGAAGATCGCGTTGCAGGCTTCGATCTGCGAGGGGTGGATCAGCGTCTTGCCGTCGAAGCCGAGGTCGCGGCCCTGCGCGCATTCGGTGGCGAAACCGTCGGAATTGTTGATGTCGCTGTAGGGGCCGTCGAGGATTTCGAGGCCGTGGGCGCGCGTCGCCAGGATGCAGTGGGTGATCATCGGGATCATCGCGGCGCGGCCGGGCAGCATCTTGATGCGCGTCTCGCGCGAGATGTCGTTCGGGCCGAACACGAAACCGGAGAGGCGGCTCGTTGGATTGCGCCCGGCGGCGGCCAGCTCCTCGGCATGGAGCACGGCGCGCGCGGTCTCGATCATGGCCCAGACCTTCACGGTCGGCGCGGCGCCGAGCTCGGCGAGGCGGCGGCCGATCGCGTCGAGATCTTCGACGCTTGAAACTTTTGGAACCAGGATGCCGTCAGGCGATGCCTTGGCCGCCATCGCGACGTCATCGGCCCACCAGGGCGTATCGAGACCGTTGGTCCGGATCAGGATCTCGCGCTTGCCGAACCCCTTGGCCGCGATCGCGGCGGCGATTCCGTCGCGTGCCGCTGCCTTAGCGTCAGGGGCGACGGAATCCTCGAGATCGAGGATCAGGCCGTCGGCGGCCAGATTCCGCGCCTTCTCCAGCGCGCGGGGGTTCGAGCCGGGCATGAACAGATGGCTGCGGCGCGGGCGGGTCATGCGAATGGTCCTTCCGGTTTCCTCATATCTCTTCTGACCTGAGCCGATAGCATCTGGCATGCCTATTCGAAAGGCTTGTTCGCCCCTGCGGTATATGGTTAGGCATAGGCCATGGTCACATTCCCGAAGCATTTGCTGGAAGGCTACCAAGCCTTCGCCACCCAGCGGCTGCCGACCGAGCAGACCCGCTATCGCGAGCTGTCGGTGAAGGGGCAGTTCCCGGAAGTGATGGTGATCGGCTGCTGCGACAGCCGCGTCTCGCCCGAGGTGATCTTCGACGTCGGCCCGGGTGAATTGTTCGTCGTCCGCAACATCGCCAACCTGGTGCCGGTGTATCAGCCCGACGGCAACGCGCACGGCGTCTCGGCCGCGCTCGAATATGCCGTGACGGTGCTGAAGGTGAAGCACATCGTGGTGCTCGGGCACGCGCAATGCGGCGGCATCCGCGCCTTCGTCGACAAGATCGAGCCGCTCACCCCCGGCGACTTCATCGGCAAATGGATGCAGATGTTCATCAAGCCCGGCGAAGTGGTCGAGCAGCGCGACCACGAATCGATGGCGCAATTCGTCGAGCGCATCGAAAAGGCCGCGGTGTTCCGCAGCCTGGAAAACCTGATGACCTTCCCGTTCGTGCAGAAGGCGGTCGATGCCGGCCAGATGCAGACCCACGGCGCCTATTTCGGCGTCGCCGAGGGATCGCTGTTCGTGCTGGACAAGGTCGCGAAGGAATTCCGCAGCGTCAAGGACGCGGCGTAGTCGATCTCGTAAACTGGCGCATCAAACGAGATCGTCGTCCCGGACAAGCGGAGCTCTTGGCAACGCGCAGCGTTGTCCAGAGCGGAGCGCCGATCCGGGACCCATAGCCACAGGAAGTTGTTTGGCGAAGACTCGTTGTTGCCAGCTCGCGCAACAATGCGGGCCGGTGGTTATGGGTCCCGGATCTGCGCGCGCTTTTGGCGCGCTTGTCCGGGACGACGAGAGGCGTGGGCGAAGGCTTACGCCGCCTTCTTCTTCGCGCTGATCAGCTTGCGGTTGATCAGCACTTCGGCGATCTGGATCGCGTTGAGCGCGGCGCCCTTGCGCAAATTGTCGGACACGCACCACAGCACGAGGCCGTTCTCCACTGTCGCGTCCTCGCGGATGCGGCTGATATAGGTCGCGTCCTCGCCGGCGGCTTCATACGGCGTGGCGTAGCCGCCGGGCTCATGCTTGTCGATGACGAGGCAGCCCGGCGCTGTGCGCAGGATGTTGCGCGCTTCGTCGGCGCTGATCGGGTTCTCGAACTCGATGTTGACGGCCTCGGAGTGGCCGACGAAGACAGGCACGCGCACGCAGGTCGCGGAGAGCTTGATCTTGGGATCAAGAATCTTCTTGGTCTCCATCATCATCTTCCACTCTTCCTTGGTGTAGCCGTCCTCCATGAAGACGTCGATCTGGGGAATGATGTTGAAGGCGATGCGCGCGGGAAACTTCTTATTGACGATCTCGCTGTTGGTGTAGACGGCCTTGGTCTGCGAGAACAATTCGTCCATCGCATCCTTGCCGGCGCCCGACACCGATTGATAGGTGGAGACCACGACGCGCTTGATTGTCGCCTTGTCGTGCAGCGGCTTCAGCGCGACCACGAGCTGCGCCGTCGAGCAGTTCGGGTTGGCGATGATGTTCTTCGTCTTGAAGCCCGCGGCCGCATCCGCGTTCACCTCGGGCACGATCAGCGGCACGTCCGGGTCCATGCGCCAGGCCGAGGAATTGTCGATCACGACCGTGCCGGCGGCGCCGATCTTCGGCGACCATTCCTTCGACACCGAGCCGCCCGCCGACATCAGGCAGATGTCGACGTCGGAGAAGTCGTAGTGCTCGAGCGCTTTGACCTTCAGGGTGCGGTCGCCATAGGAGACCTCGACGCCGACGCTGCGGCGTGACGCGAGGGCCACGACCTCGTCCGCGGGGAATTTGCGCTCATCGAGGATGTTGAGCATTTCCCGTCCGACATTGCCGGTCGCGCCGACGACTGCGACTTTGTAACCCATCGTTCACTCTCCGATGAAAAAGCCCGTTCCCGAAGCTGACGCTTAAACAGGAAGAGCAGCGCTTCTATGCGAGAACCGGCCTCAAGACAACGTTGGACCATGCCTGAAGGCCATGGATGCAGTCGCCTGAGGCCGGCACGGCCGCAACTCCCACCCAGATCCATCTGGCGCTCGCCAATTTCGCCGACGAGGTCGTCGGCACGCTGGCGCGCCTGTTCGCCTATGTGGGGACGCTGGTGCTGTTTGCCATCCTGGGCCTTGCGGCCTTGGGTCAGCTCCCGAGCCTGCGCGACGACGATCCGGCGCTGAAGCCGGGCTGGAGCGTGACCGACCACTCGCATCCGGCCTTCGCCATCAGCCGGCTAAATTCATCAGATAAAACAGCCACTTATACCATCCTACGACATCCCGAAGGTGGCCGCCGGGACGTGATGCGCTGGACTGGCGAGGCAGACCGGCCCGTCGCCGAGCTCGATATTTACCGGGAAGGCGGCGAATTCGACGTGGCGCGCCCGGCCACAGCAGACCTGGCCGTCCAGATGGGACTTGGTGCGGCCGCCCCGCTCGAGCAGGCCGGCCTGATCGACACGAAATTCGGCCCGGTCGCCCTGTACCGGCCGACCGGCACGGCGCAGGCGTGCCTTGGCTATCTCAAGCGCAGCGAGGAGCCGGCGCTCCAGATCTCCGGCTTCTCCTGCCAGGGCGAGACGCTGCCCGCCCAGCGCGCGGCCATCGCCTGCACGCTGAACCGGCTGACGCTGCTCACCTCGGGCAACGAGCCGAAGCTGGCGGAATTGTTCGCCCGTGCCGAGCTCAAGCGCAGAGGTTGCGCCCCCCAGGGCTCGCCGGACTGGCTGCTGGGCGCCGCGAACGCGCAATTGCGCGGGGCGCTTTGACCGGCATCAAGCTCAAGTGGCTGGTATTCATGCAACTTTTGCCGGCGCGCACGATTATTCCGCCCTGGTGTGACCCAATAGACCTAGTTGCGGCCACCCCGACCGGGCTAGTATGGGTCGAAATCGACTGGCGGCTTGCCGCCTGAAGGGGACGTGATGAGCTCGAAATTTTCTGCCGCGAACAAATTGGCGACGTTGCTTGCGGCGGGCGCCGCGATTGCCATGGTCTTCGCGGCACCGGCTTCGGCCGACACCAGGACCAAGCAGCGCTATGACGATCGCGGCCGGCCCGTTTACGGCCCGAGCGGCCCCAACACGGTCTATCAGCAGGGACGCACCCGCATCTATGTGAGCAAGCGCTCCTGGCTCGACGGCGGCACCGAGGTCAATCCGGGCGATCGCAAGTTCTCCGACTACGCCTTCCCGCCGGCGGTGGGCTATCCGTCCTTCGCCCGCGAGAACCTCAACCGCCCGATCGATCGCCAGCCGCTGTCCCCGCCGTCCGATGTCGGCGGCTATCCGCAGAACTTCCCGCTGTACTGAGGCGGACGCAGGCACCGAATCAAATGGCCGGGCTCACGCCCGGCCATTTTTGTTTTCTCGCACCGTCATTCCGGGATGGTGCGCAAGCACCAGACCCGGAATGACGGCACTTGCCGCTTACGCGTGCAGCTTCTGCAATTCCTTCAGGATCGCTTCGCCCATCTGCGTGGTCGAGGCGGCCGTGGTGCCTTCCGACTTGATGTCGGCGGTGCGCAGGCCGCTGGCCAGCACGGCGGCGATCGCGGCATCGACCTTGTCGGCGAGCGCGCCCATGTCGAAGGAGTAGCGCAGCGCCATGCCGAACGACGAGATCATCGCGATCGGATTGGCGAGCCCCTTGCCGGCGATGTCGGGCGCCGAGCCGTGCACGGGCTCGTACAGCGCCTTGCGCTTCTTGCTCTTGACGTCGACCTCGCCGAGCGAGGCCGAGGGCAGCATGCCAAGCGAGCCGGTCAGCATCGCCGCGATGTCGGACAGCATGTCGCCGAACAGATTGTCCGTGACGATGACGTCGAACTGCTTCGGCCACTTCACCAGCATCATGCCGCCGGAATCGGCGAGCTGATGCTCGAGCGTGACGTCGGGATATTCGCGCTTGTGGACCTGGGTCACGACCTCGTTCCAGAGCACGCCCGATTTCATGACGTTGCGCTTCTCCATCGACGTCACCTTGTTCTTGCGCTTCTTGGCAAGGTCGAAGGCGACGCGGGCGATGCGCTCGATCTCATAGGTGTCGTAGACCTGGGTATCGATGGCGCGCTTCTGGCCGTTGCCGAGATCGGTGATGGTCTTGGGCTCGCCGAAATAGACGCCGCCGGTGAGCTCGCGCACGATCATGATGTCGAGGCCCTCGACCGCCTCGCGCTTCAGGCTCGAGGCATCGGCCAGCGCGGGGTAGCACACCGCGGGGCGGAGATTGGCGAACAGGCCGAGATCCTTGCGCAGGCGCAGCAGGCCGGCTTCGGGGCGCACCTCGTAGGGAACGGCATCCCACTTGGGACCACCGACCGCGCCGAAGATGATGGCGTCGGCGGCCAGCGCCTTGGCCATGTCGCCCTCGGAGATCGACACCTTGTGCGCGTCATAGGCGGAGCCGCCGACGAGGCCGGTGTCGGTCTCGAATTTGGCGATCCCGGCCGAATTGAGCCAGTCGATCAGCCGCTTCACCTCGCCCATCACCTCGGGGCCGATACCGTCGCCGGGGAGCAGCAGCAGTTTGTGGGTCGCCATGGTCGTTTCCTTCTCGATCCTCTCTCGTCATTCCGGGACGCGCCTCTTGGCGCGGGCGGGGAATCCATAACCACCAGCCGGGGTTATGGATTCCGGGCTCGCCCGCTTCGCGTGCGCCCCGGAATGACGGCCGGCCGGAGTGCTAGAGCGGCGTTGCGCGCTTGGCAAGACACCATTGCCGCGCCGCGGCTGTGCAAGACCGGCAGGGCCTGCCACAGTGCGGGACGCCGGAGTACCCCCTTGCACGCGCCTGACCGCCCCCCGCCCGACGCGCACCCCGCGCGGCTGATCCTGATCCTGTCGCTGGCAGCGACCGTCGGGCTCGGCATCGGCCGCTTTGCCTATGCGCTGGTGCTGCCCGACATGCGGGAGACCCTCGGCTGGTCCTACTCGGCGGCCGGTTTCATGAACACCATCAACGCCGTCGGCTACCTCGTAGGCGCGCTGGTGGCGTCCCGGCTGATCCAGCGCGTCGGCTGGTCGGCGGCAATCCGCGGCGGAACCCTCGCCTGCGTCGCCGCCCTCGCCACCTGCGCACTGACCGGGAATTTCGTCGCGCTGAGCCTTGCACGCCTGGTGCTGGGCCTGGGTGCCGCGGCCGGATTCGTCGCCGGCGGCGCGCTGGCCGCTTCGATCGCGCAGTCGCAGCCCGCGCGGGCGAATTTCCTGCTCAGCCTGTTCTATGCCGGCCCCGGCATCGGCATTCTCGCCTCGGGGCTGATCGCACCGTTCACGCTCCAGCATTTCGGGCCGGGCTCGTGGTGGCTGGTGTGGTGGGCGATGACGCTGCTCTCGGCCGCGATGACCGTCCCGCTGTTCCTGGTCCGCATCGAGAGCCGCGTGCGTTTCACCGAAGGCAGCCACGCCTCGTTCGCGATTCTCCCCGTGCTGATCTACCTGGCCGGCTACTTCCTGTTCGGCGCCGGCTACATCGCCTACATGACCTTCATGATCGCCTATGTGCGCGACGGCGGTGGCGGAGCCGCGGCGCAGGCGGCGTTCTGGAGCCTGATCGGCCTCAGTGCCTTCGTCACGCCGTGGGTCTGGCGCGGCGTCCTCGCGCTCGATCGCGGCGGGCTTGCCACCGCCATCATCCTCGGCACCAACGCGCTCGGCGCAGCCTTGCCGATGCTGGGGCATTCGCCGGCGTGGCTCGCGGTCTCGGCGGTCGTGTTCGGCGTCGCCTTCTTCGCGGTGGTCGGCTCGACCACGGCCTTCGTCCGCTTCAACTATCCGCCCGAGGTATGGCCGACCGCGATCGCGGCGATGACGATCTCGTTCGGCGTCGGCCAGACGCTGGGGCCGATCGTGGTCGGCGCCATCACGGATGCGCTGGGCAGCCTGAGTTACGCGCTGAACGTCTCGGCGGCGCTGCTGGCGTTGGGCGCGGTGGCGGCGCTGTGCCAGCGGAAGGTGGGGTCTTCATAGCCGTCATTCCGGGGCGCGCGTAGCGCGAACCCGGAATCCAGAGATTGTGGCACGAGATTCCGGGTTCTCGCTTCGCGAGCCCCGGAATGACTGCCTCAATCAGCTCCCGCTGAACGAATTGTACCCCTGGTCTTCCCAGTAGCCGCCCTTGTAGTCGTTGGTGACTTCCATCGAGATCACGTATTTCGGGTTCTTGAAGCCGAGCTTGGTCGGCACGCGGATCTTCATCGGGAAGCCGTAGGCGCGCGGCAAAATCTCGTTGGCATATTTGAACGTCATCTGGGTCTGCGGATGCAGCGCGCTGCGCATGTCGAGAGGCGAGTTGTAGCCGTCCTTGTCGGCGCACTGGAACCAGACATATTTGGCGCGCGTGTCGGCGCCGATCAGCTTGAGGAAATCGCGCAAGGGCGTGCCGGTCCAGCTGCCGATCGCGCTCCAGCCCTCGACGCAGATGTGACGCGTGATCTGCGTGACCTGCGGCAACTTGTAGAGCTCGTCCAGCGTCCAGGACTTCTTGTTGTCGACGAGGCCGCGCACTTCGAGCTTCCAGTCGGCGGCCGAAACCTCGGGCGCGTCGTCGAGATCGTAATAGGCGTTGAATGGAAACGGCTTCGTGATCGCGCTCTCGGGGAAGGTCGGCGCCAGCGCGTCGGGATTGAAGATGAAGGCCTGCACGGCGTCGTTGAACTTCGAGACCTGCGCCAGCAGCGTATCGGCCGAGGACGAGTCCACGACGTCGCAGCCGGTCAGCAGCGTCAGCGCGCCGAGGCTGGCGCCGCCCGCGATGAAGCGGCGACGGGTAAAATCCGGCATCGTCTTGATGGCGTCCTTGATGAGCAACCGCTTGTCAACGCCGGGGATCAGGAATGAACGCTTGGCCATCGCTATTCTCCCTTATCGCCCGATGATCATCGCGCGCAGGCTCTTCGGCACCAGCAGCGCGAGCAGGACGTGAATGACGAGGAAGGCGCAGATCGCGGCCATGCAGAAGAAGTGCACGTAGCGCGCGGTCGGATAATCGCCGAACAGGGTGACGAGCCAATGCAGCTGCACCGGCTTCCACATTCCAAGGCCGGAGAGCACGATCAGCACGCCGACGACGATGATGCCGGCATAGAGCAGTCGCTGCACGTAATTGTAGACGGTGAGATCGTCATGGCCGAGCTTGAAGGTCAGCGCCGCCCTGACGTCGTGGAGCACGCCGGACGGGGTGATCGGCAGCAGTTTTTTCCGGAAGCGGCCGGTGGCGAAGCCGGTGACGAGATAGGCAAGGCCGTTGATCATCAACAGCCACATCGCCGCAAAATGCCAGAGCAGGCCGCCGCCGAGCCAGCCGCCAAGCGTGTACTCGCGCGGGAAACTGAAACCGAACAGCGGCGAGGCGTTGTAGATCTGCCAGCCCGACAGGATCATCAGGATCATGGCAAGAGCGTTGATCCAATGCATGAGGCGGACCCAGGCCGGCTGGATCACTTTGGCCGGGCTGGACCGGACCTGCTCGTCGGTGACTGTAAGGCTCGCCATGGTGGTTCCGTCCTGAACGTCGTGTGACACCGAATATACGCCGATGCGTCCGCTTTCGTTACGCCTGCGCACGACATCGAGTCGATGCCGGCAGGCTATGCTGGTCACAAAAATGCGAGCCGGGTGCCCCCGGCTCGCCGTCTCAAAGCACCCTGTCGGGGATGAAACAGGACGCCGCGGTGTTACGTCGCCGGCATCAGCACGGTGTCGACCACATGGATCACGCCGTTCGACTGGTTGACGTTGGAGATCGTCACCATCGAGGTGCCGCCCTTGGCGTCGACGATCCAGGTCTTGCCGTCCATCTTCTTCACCGTCAGCTCCTCGCCTTCGGCGGTCTTCAGCTTCTTGCCGTCGGTGAGGTCAGAGGCTTCGAGCTTGCCGGGCACGACATGGTAGGTGAGGATCTTGGTCAGCGTCGCCTTGTTCTCGGGCTTGACCAGATTGTCGACGGTGCCGGCCGGCAGCTTGCCGAAGGCCGCGTTGGTCGGCGCGAACACCGTGAACGGACCCTTGCTTTCCAGCGTCGGCACGAGACCGGCCGCCTTCACCGCCGCCACCAGCGTGGTGTGGTCCTTGGAGTTGACCGCGTTCTGGACGATGTTCTTGGACGGGAACATTGCGGCGCCGCCGACCATGACGGTCTTCTCCTCAGCGCGAGCGGGCGCGACGACGGTCGCGGTGATGGCGAGGGCGCTGAAGGCGGCGGCAGCGAGATAGGCAATACGCTTCGACATGGAGGGTCTCCCGATTGAATTGAGACCGGCAATGGCCGGTGCTTGAGTTGGGCAACAACGGCGGCTGCGGCAGTTTTTCGTGAAGCAGCAGCGCGTCGTTGGACCGAACTACGGGAGGGTTGGCGAAGTGGTTTCGAGGAAAAATTCTTTGTGATGCGTGAAACTATGTGCGGGGACGTTCGTGTGTGAGCGGGCGCACCACACATCTCAGGAGCCGTAGGGTGGGCAAAGGCGTGCTTGCGCCGTGCCCACCATCTCGCGCTCGATTGCGATAGGCATGGTGGCACGCTTCGCTTTGCCCACCCTACAAGACTCAATCCCTGTTGTTCGGCGTCTGGATGAACCCGCGATTATGCGTCGGGCTGATCAGGAGCTCGTTGATGCAGACTCGCGCCGGCATCGATGCGATGAAGGCGATGGTGCGGCCGAGATCTTCGGATTGCAGCATCCTGGCCTGCTCCTCCTCGCTCGGCACCACCGGGCGCTGCTTCAGGATCGGCGTCGCGACCTCACCCGGCATCAGGCAACAGGCGCGCAGGCCGTTGACGCATTCGTCCATGTTGAAGGAATGGGTCAGCGCCAGCACCGCGTGCTTGGTCGTGGTGTAGGCAGGACCCGGCATCTTCGAAACGTGCCGGCCGGCCCAGGACGAGACGTTGATGATCGCGCCGTCCTTTTGCTTGCGCATCGTCGGCAGCACCGCGCGCATGCAATAGAGCACGCCGTTAAGGTTGACCTGGACCAGCTTGTCCCAGCCCTCCAGTTCCATGTCCTTCCAGCTTCGCTTCGGGACATTGATGCCGGCATTGTTGACCAGGAGATCGATACGGCCGTGCTTGGCGACGATCTGATCGGCCGCCTTCTGGGCCTCGGCCGCGTTGGACACGTCCAGTGCAATGGCCTCGGCCGCCCCGCCCGCCCCGATGATCTTGGCAACTACGGTATCCAGGGCATCCTTGCGGCGGCCCGAGACCACCACCGTCCAGCCGTCGGCGGCTAACGCCTCGGCGCCGGCCTCCCCGATACCGCTGCCGCCGCCCGTGACCCAGGCCACGCGTTTCCCATTTTTGGTCATGCAAACTGTCTCCGTTGCTTCATCGGGGCGGTTTTTGCTAATCCAGCCCTCGGTTTTGACCGACCTTGTCTTACAAGCCTTGCGGTCGAGGAAATCTTGCATGAACCGAGCTGCCAACGCCAACCTGTTTTCCCGCCTGTTCGACGGCCTGGACGATCCCAAACGCCTCGCGATCGAGACGCATGACGGCGCCCGTATCAGCTATGGCGATCTGATCGCGCGGGCCGGGCAAATGGCGAACGTGCTGGTCGCGCGCGGCGTGAAGCCTGGCGACCGCGTCGCGGTGCAGGTCGAGAAATCGGTCGCGAACATCGTGCTTTATCTCGCCACGGTGCGGGCCGGCGCGGTCTACCTGCCGCTGAACACCGCCTATACGCTCAACGAGCTCGATTACTTCATCGGCGACGCCGAGCCGTCGCTGGTGGTCTGCGATCCCTCCAAGGCCGAGGGCCTCGCCCCGATCGCCGCGAAGGTGAAGGCCGGGGTCGAGACGCTCGGCCCCGACGGCAAGGGCTCTCTGACGGAGGCCGCCGACAAGGCGAGCAGCGCGTTTACGACGGTGCCGCGCGAAAACGACGATCTGGCCGCGATCCTCTACACGTCGGGCACCACCGGCCGCTCCAAGGGGGCGATGCTCACCCACGATAATCTCGCGTCGAACTCGCTCTCGCTCGTCGGCTACTGGCGCTTCACCGACAAGGACGTGCTGATCCACGCGCTGCCGATCTACCATACGCACGGTCTGTTCGTGGCGACCAACGTGACGCTGTTTTCGCGGGCGTCGATGATCTTCCTGCCGAAGCTCGACCCTGACCTGATCATCAAGCTGATGGCGCGCGCCACCGTGCTGATGGGCGTGCCGACCTTCTACACCCGCCTCCTGCAAAATGCCGCGCTGTCGCGCGAGACCACCAGGCACATGCGGCTGTTCATTTCGGGCTCGGCGCCGCTGCTCGCCGAAACCCATCGCGAATGGTCGGCGCGCACCGGACATGCCGTGCTCGAGCGTTACGGCATGACCGAGACCAACATGAACACGTCGAACCCCTATGACGGCGAGCGCGTGCCCGGCGCGGTCGGTTTTCCCCTCCCCGGCGTCTCCCTGCGCGTGACCGACCCCGAGACCGGCAAGGAGCTGCCGCGCGAGGAGATCGGCATGATCGAGGTCAAGGGCCCGAACGTGTTCAAGGGCTACTGGCGCATGCCGGAGAAGACCAAGGCGGAATTCCGGCCCGACGGCTTCTTCATCACCGGCGACCTCGGCAAGATCGACGGCAAGGGCTACGTCCACATCCTCGGCCGCGGCAAGGATCTCGTGATCTCCGGCGGCTTCAACGTCTATCCGAAGGAAATCGAGAGCGAGATCGACGCGATGCCCGGCGTGGTCGAGTCCGCCGTGATCGGCGTGCCGCATGCCGATTTCGGCGAGGGCGTCACCGCCGTGCTGGTCTGCAACAAGGGTGCCGAGGTCAGCGAAGCCTCCGTGCTGAAAGCACTCGACGGCCGGCTCGCCAAATTCAAGATGCCGAAGCGCGTCTTCGTGGTCGACGAGCTGCCGCGCAACACCATGGGCAAGGTGCAGAAGAACGTGCTGCGGGATACCTACAAGGATATCTACGCGAAGAAATAGACATCGCGTTGCTCCAAAACCGCACCGCACTCTCGCTGTCGTCCTGGCGAAAGCCAGGACCCATTACCCCAGGGAGAAGTTGCGGCACGAAGCTGGCAATCACGAGTCTTCGCCAAACCACTCCTTGGGGTAATGGGTCCCGGATCGGCGCTCGCTGCGCGAGCTTGTCCAGGACGACGTTGGAGTTGGCATAGCGCGCTCTCTCAACAACGTCATTGCGAGCGCAGCGAAGCAATCCAGACTGCCGCCGCGGAGAGATTCTGGATTGCTTCGCTGCGCTCGCAATGACGGAGCTCGTGGCGTCTACTGCCCGCCCACCAGACTCACCACAAACCGGCTGCCGACGATGAACAGGTAACACCCGAACGCGGTCTCCAGCGTTCGCTTCGACATCGCATGCGCGGCTCTCACGCCGAGCGGCGCGGTGACGAGGCTCATCGGCATTACCAGCACGGCCCCGATCAGCGAGACGTAGCCGAGCGCGAACGGGACTTGCAGCGCTGCGACGGCCGGGTAGCTCGCCGCCGCCGGCCAGCCGGCATAGATGTAGCCGAGCGCGCCGGGGATCGAGATCAGTACCGCGAGCGCCGACGACGTCGCGACCGCCTGATGGATCGGCCGGCCGTAGAAGGTCATCAGCAGGTTCGAGAACAAGCCGCCGCCGATGCCCATCAGCGTCGACAGGATGCCGACGCAGAAGCCGTAGATCCGCATCACCGGACCTTTCGGCAGATCGTCGCCGAGCTTCCAGGTTTCGCGCGCGAAGATCAGCCGCACGGCGGCCGACCAGGCGACGCAGACGAACACGATCTTGAACAGCCGCTCCGGCGCGTGGCGCGCGACCACGCTGCCGGCGACGACGCCGATCACGATCGGCAGCCACCAGACGCGCAGGATCGCCATGTCGACGGCGCCGCGCTTGTAATGCGCCTGGAACGAGCGAATCGAGGTCGGGATGATCACCGCAAGCGAGGTGCCGACGCAGAGCGGCATGCGCACCTCGAGCGGCACGCCGGCGATGCGGAAGCATTCGTAGAACACCGGCACGAGAATCGCGCCGCCGCCGATCCCGAACACACCGGCCAGAAATCCCGAGAGCGCACCCGTTGCGATCAGCAGCAACGCGAGCTCCACGATCTCCTTGATATCAAGTCCCGCCATCAGCACGTCCAAAGCCTGTTCTCAACGACAGGGATAGACCCTTTCGCATTGCGCGACTATCGGCGAAGCTGGATAGACTATCTTGCTGAAAACGGAAGGATGGCCATGGACCAGCTCGCGGCGATGGCGACCTTTGTCCGGGCTGTCGACAGCGGCAGCCTGTCCGCGGCGGCGCGGTCGTTGCCGAGCTCGCTGACGGCAGTGAGCCGACAGATTTCGGCGCTCGAACAGCATTTCGGCACGCGCCTGCTGGTGCGTACGACGCGGCAGCTGGCGCTCACGGACGACGGCCGCATGCTCTACGAGCGCGCCAAGTCGATCCTCGGCGAGGTCAAGGAGATCGAGGAGGCGCTGGCGGGAAGCCGCCGCGAGCCGTCGGGGCGCCTGCGCGTGAGTGCGCCGACATTGATGGGGCGCCTGCTGATCGCACCGCTGCTGGGCGACTTTCTGCACGCCTGTCCCTCGCTGTCAGTCGATCTGCTGCTGGTCGATCGCAACGTCAACCTGATCGAGGAGGACGTCCATCTGGCGCTTCGCGTCGGGCGCATTCCCGATTCCCAGCTCGTGACGCGGAAACTCGCGGAGGTGCAGATGATCCATTGCGCCTCGCCTGGCTACCTCGCGCGCCGCGGCGAGCCGCAGAGCCCGTCCGATCTGCCGCGGCATGATTGCCTGGTGTTCTCCGATGCGCCGGGTGCAGCGACCTGGCGATTCGGCCGCGACGCGAAGGGCGGATCGCGAATCAGGATAGCGGGACGGCTCTGGGTCAACAGTCTCGACGCGCTCGCCAGCGCCGCGGAGAACGGCGCCGGCATCGTCCGCGTGCCGTCATGGCAGGTGGAAAGGCAACTTGCCGAGGGGCGCCTGCGTCGTCTGTTGCGTGAGCATGAACCTGCTCCGGCTCCGCTCCACGCGCTCTATCAGCCGTCGCGCCTGGGGTCGGCGAAGATTCGTGCATTCATCGATTTCCTGGTCGAGCGATGGCGCGGCAGCGATCCCCTCGGACGCTGATTCCTGCGGCGGGGTGGGATGCAGGCCGCGCATATCCACCCGTCAGACGAAAAATCGGTGCGCGCGGCGGAAATCGAAATTTCCTCGCCGGCGATTCGTGCCGACGTGGGCGTCATGAACTGACTGGTTCGAACTCTGGCTGGCCCGCGGCGGCTTAGAGCCGTTCCAATAGTAATTTCAATGTGCCTCGGCCGTCGCCACAAAAGATGAATATATATTCTATTCTTTGTCGGCACACCATTGCTCTGGTATACCAAGCCCCTGATTGGCCTTGTTTCATCAACGCTGTAGCGCTGAACCACGGTTCGATTTATGGCGATTTGGTGATTGCGCAGGCCAAATCGACTCCGTAAATAGAGCCGACCTTTCGCGATCCCCGCGCGCCCCCTGCTGGGCCGCTACACAACATCAAAGCCCATGACCGCACGGATCGAACGACCGCTTTCACCACACATGCAAGTCTACCGCTGGACGTTGACGATGGCGCTGTCCATCGTCCATCGCGCCACCGGAATCGCCCTCTATGCCGGAACCCTGCTGCTGGCCTGGTGGCTGATCGCGGCGGCCTCCGGCCCCGCCGCCTATTCCCACGTCCAGGCCTTCACCGGCAGCATCATCGGCCGGCTGATCGTGTTCGGCTACACCTGGGCGCTGATGCACCATATGCTGAGCGGCATCCGGCACTTCGTCTGGGACCTCGGCTACGGCTTCAAGGCCAATGAGCGCGAAGCGCTGACCTGGGGCGCGCTGATCGGCGGCATCGTGCTGACGGTGCTGATCTGGATCGTCGCCTACGCGATCGGAGGTGGACGATGAGCGCAACCGATACGCCGAAGCGCAGCATGCGCACCCCGCTCGGCCGCGTCCGCAATCTCGGCGCGGCGCATTCGGGCACGTCGGACTTCTGGCGCCAGCGCATCACCGGCGTCGCGATG
Organism: Bradyrhizobium diazoefficiens USDA 110; assembly: GCF_000011365.1. GTDB lineage: Bacteria > Pseudomonadota > Alphaproteobacteria > Rhizobiales > Xanthobacteraceae > Bradyrhizobium > Bradyrhizobium diazoefficiens. Next base: position 550,173 of record NC_004463.1, read on the forward strand.
GTGCTGATGATGATCCCGGTGATCGTGATCATCGTGATGCTGTTCGGCCGCAACCAGGCCTTCGTAGCGCAGACCATCGGCTCGCTGCCGATCGCCATCATCATGCTGCTCTTCATCTTCGCCAGCGCCTGGCACATGAAGATCGGCATGCAGGTGGTGATCGAGGACTACGTCCATAACGAGAAGCTGAAGCTCACGGCGATCATGCTCAACAACTTCTTCTCGATCGCCGTGGCACTCGCCTCGACCTACGCGATCCTGAAACTTTCATCCGGAGTGTAACCCATGGCCAACGAGACGAATGGCAAGGGCAACGGCGCTCCCGCCACCAACGGAAAAGCCTATCCCATCGAAGACCACACCTATGACGTCGTCGTGGTCGGCGCCGGCGGCGCGGGACTGCGCGCCGTGGTCGGCTGCAGCGAGGCGGGCCTGCGCACGGCCTGCATCACCAAGGTGTTTCCGACCCGCTCGCACACGGTCGCGGCGCAAGGCGGCATCTCCGCCTCGCTCGGCAACATGCACAAGGACGACTGGCGCTGGCACATGTACGACACCGTGAAGGGGTCGGACTGGCTGGGCGACCAGGACGCGATCGAATACATGGTGCGCAACGCGCCCGACGCGGTCTACGAGCTCGAACATTGGGGCGTGCCGTTCTCGCGCACCGAGGACGGCAAGATCTACCAGCGCCCGTTTGGCGGCATGACGTTGGACTTCGGCAAGGGTCAGGCGCAGCGCACCTGCGCCGCCGCGGACCGCACCGGCCATGCCATGCTGCACACGATGTACGGCCAGTCGCTGCGTCACGCGGCCGAATTCTTCATCGAGTTCTTCGCCATCGACCTGATCATGGACGACCAGGGCACCTGCCGCGGCGTCATCGCGCTCAAGCTCGATGACGGCACGCTGCATCGCTTCCGCGCCCAGACCGTGATTCTCGCGACCGGCGGCTACGGCCGCGCCTATGCCTCCTGCACCTCGGCGCACACCTGCACCGGCGACGGCGGCGGCATGGTGCTGCGCGCCGGCCTGCCGATGCAGGACATGGAGTTTGTGCAGTTCCATCCGACCGGCATCTACGGCTCGGGCTGTCTCGTCACCGAAGGCGCGCGCGGCGAAGGCGGCTATCTCGTCAACTCCGAGGGCGAGCGCTTCATGGAGCGCTACGCGCCGTCGGCCAAGGACCTCGCATCGCGCGACGTCGTCTCGCGCGCGATGACCATCGAGATCCGTGAAGGGCGCGGCGTCGGCAAGAAGAAGGACCACATCTTCCTTCATCTCGACCATCTCGATCCCGCGGTGCTGGCCGAGCGCCTGCCGGGCATCTCCGAATCCGCGAAGATCTTCGCCAATGTCGACGTGACGCGCGAGCCGATCCCGATCGTGCCGACCGTGCACTACAACATGGGCGGCATCCCGACGAACTATCACGGCGAAGTGCTGACCAAGAAGGACGGCGACGACAACGCCGTCATCCCCGGCCTGATGGCGATCGGCGAAGCGGCCTGCGTCTCCGTGCACGGCGCCAACCGTCTCGGCTCCAACTCGCTGATCGACCTCGTGGTGTTCGGCCGCGCCGCCGCGCTGCGGCTGGCCGAGAAGCTCACGCCCAACGCCAAGCAGCCCGAGCTGCCGGCGAACTCCGCCGAGCTCGCGCTCGGCCGCCTCGATCATTACCGCTACGCCTCCGGCGGCACGCCGACCGCAAAGCTGCGCGAAGGCATGCAGCACGTGATGCAGAGCAACTGCGCCGTGTTCCGCACCGGCGAAGTCCTGAGCGAAGGCCAGAACCTGATCGAGAAGGTCCACAGCGGCATCACCGACATCGCCGTGTCCGACCGCTCGCTGGTGTGGAATTCGGACCTCGTCGAGACGCTGGAGTTCGACAATCTGATCGCGCAGGCGGTGGTGACGATGAACTCGGCCGCCAACCGCACCGAGAGCCGCGGCGCCCACGCCCGCGAGGATTTTTCCGAGCGCGACGACAAGAACTGGATGAAGCACACGCTGGCCTGGCTGGACGATGCCGGCAAGGTCAAGATCGAGTATCGCCCGGTTCACGACTACACCATGACCAACGACGTGCAGTACATCCCGCCCAAGGCGCGCGTGTACTGATCGAACAGTAGCCGTCATTCCGGGGCGATGCATCGACCCCGGAATCTCGAGATTCCGGGTCTGGTCCTTCGGACCATCCCGGAATGACGAAAGGTTAGAGCAATGGTTGAATTCGCACTTCCGAAGAACTCCAAGATCACCGGCGGCAAGACCTGGCCGAAGCCCGCGGGCGCGACTGACGTTCGCGAATTCCGCGTCTATCGCTGGAATCCGGACGACGGCAAGAATCCGAGCGTCGACACCTACTACGTCGACACCAATGATTGCGGTCCGATGGTGCTGGACGGCCTGATCTGGATCAAGAACAACATCGACCCGTCGCTGACCTTCCGCCGCTCCTGCCGCGAAGGCGTCTGCGGCTCCTGCGCCATGAACATCGACGGCCAGAACACGCTGGCCTGCACCCGCTCGATGCACGACGTGAAGGACGGCGCGGTGAAGATCAATCCGCTGCCGCACCAGCCGGTCGTGAAGGACCTGGTTCCCGACCTCACCAATTTCTACGCGCAGTATGCCTCCGTCGAGCCGTGGCTGAAGACGACCTCGCCGACGCCGCAGAAGGAATGGCGCCAGAGCCACGAGGACCGCGAGAAGCTCGACGGCCTCTACGAGTGCATCCTCTGCGCCTGCTGCTCGACCTCGTGCCCGAGCTATTGGTGGAACAGCGACCGCTATCTCGGCCCCGCCGCGCTGCTCCAGGCCAACCGCTGGGTCTCCGATTCGCGGGACGAGGCGACCGGCGAGCGGCTCGACAATCTCGAGGACCCGTTCCGGCTCTACCGCTGCCACACCATCATGAACTGCGCCAAGGCCTGCCCGAAGGGCCTCAACCCGGCGGAAGCCATCGCCGAGCTCAAGCTCAAGATGGTCGAACGGCAGATCTAGACCTGATTCATGCATCGATCCCCGGCCGAAATGGCCGGGGCCTGCTACGGCCAGCGTCAATTTGAGTAGATTTTTCCGCCAACCCGCGCCGCGGGCGATTATCTGGAATTGCAACCACCGGTTCCGGTCATAAGCGGCTTCCTTCCCAGCGGGAAATTCAGTTAAGCTCGGGTCCAGGGACCGGAGCGACTGTGCAGGGTGCGCAACGCAATTCGCTGAAGCTGTTGCAGTGGATGATGGCGGCATCCCTGGCATTGCCGATTGCCCTGTTCGCGATCGCCGCCACGATCTCCTACACATCGACCAAAGATATCGCCGACCGCGAGATCGAGCGCACCCTCGACGTCGCGCATGAGCACGCGCTCAAGGTGTTCGAGACCATCGACCGCAGCCTTGCCGAGCTCAACGAGGTCGTGCGCGGCCTCCCCGACGACCTCATCCGCGCGCGCGAACCGGCGCTGCACCGCCGCCTGAAGCGGCTGGCCGATTCGCTGCCGCAGCTCAAATCGGCCTGGATCTTCGATGCGAACGGAAAGGCGCTGGTCAACAGCCTCGCCTCGCCGCCGCCGGAGCTGAGCTTCGCGGACCGCGACTACTTCTACGCCCATGTCGACCAGGCCATCGGCACGTTCATCGGCATGCCCCTGACGCCGCGTCCGCCCTATCAGGGTGCGCGCTTCTTCGGGATGAGCCGCCGCCGCGACTCCGACGACGGCAGCTTCATCGGCGTGATCCAGGCCTCCGTCCTGCCGGAATATTTCGAGAGCTTCTACGCCAGGATCGGCTCCGATCCCGGTAGCTTCTTCGCGATGGGTCGCGCCGACGGCGTGGTGCTGGCGCATTTTCCGCGGCTCGACCGCGACCTCCGGCTTGATCCAGGCGGGCCGGTCGGCCGCCAGATCGCCGCGCACCCCGCGCACGGGCTCATGACCATCGCGTGGCCGTCAGACGGGATCGAGCGCCGGCTCGGCTACAGGCGCATCGCCGAATATCCGATCTATGTCAGCGCGGGGCTCGAGACCTCGGCCATCCGCGCGCGCTGGCTCGCCACAATGGGCCAGCATCTCGTGTTCGGCGTTCCCGCGACCGCACTGCTGTTCCTGCTGCTCGCGTTCGCCTTCCGGCGCACCCAGCATCTCCAGACCGAAGCCGCAAAGCGGCGCGAGGCCGAGGAGGCGCTCAAGCACAGCCAGCGCCTGGAGGCGCTGGGCCAGCTCACCGGCGGCGTCGCACACGACTTCAACAATCTGCTGACCGTGATCCGCGCCTCCGTCGACCTCTTGAACCGGCCGCAACTGACGGAGGAGCGGCGGCAGCGCTACATGACCGCGATCGCGGATGCGGTCGCGCGCGCCGCCAGGCTGACGTCGCAGCTCCTCGCCTTCGCGCGGCGCCAGACCCTGAAACCGGAGGTGTTCGACGTCGGCGAGCGGATGCAGTCGCTGCACGACATGCTCGCCACCTTGCTGGGACCCGCGATCGAGATCGCGACACAGCTGCCGGCCGAGCCGTGCCTCGTCAATGCCGATGCCAGCCAGTTCGAGACGGCGCTGATCAACATGGCGACCAATGCGCGCGATGCCATGCAGGGCAAGGGCCGGATCAGCTTCAAGGTCGAGGTGGCGACGACCGTTCCGGACACACTGGCGCATCTTCCGGGCGGTCATATCCCTGACAGCAATGGCTTCGTCTGCGTCGTCGTCAGCGATACCGGAATCGGCATTCCGGCCGCGCGCCTCGGGCGCATCTTCGAGCCGTTCTTCACCACCAAGCAGGTCGGCCACGGGACGGGTCTTGGCCTTTCCCAGGTGTTTGGCTTTGCCCGGCAATCCGGCGGCGAGGTGACGGTCACGAGCGAAGTCGGCCAGGGCAGCACCTTCTCGCTCTATTTGCCGCGCGTGCCGGCGGACTTGCTGCCGCAGCAGCAGGCGCCGAACACCGCACCGGCGCTGCCGGGCAGCGGCATGTCGGTGCTGGTGGTCGAGGACAATATCGAGCTCGCCAATTTCGCCGCCGATGGACTGACCGAGCTCGGCTACAGCATCACCCTGGTCGACAACGCCGCCGACGCGCTCGCCGAGCTGGTCGTGGACACGGATCGTTTCGACGTCGTGTTCTCCGATGTGGTCATGCCCGGCATGACCGGGCTCGAGCTGGCGCGGGCGATCCGCGATCGCGGCATCGGCGCACCGGTCGTGCTGACCACCGGCTACAGCGAGGCGCTGGCGCAGGACGGCAGCGACGGTTTCGAACTCGTGCAAAAGCCCTATTCGATCGAGGAGCTGTCGCAGATCCTCCACAGAGCCGCGCGGCGGCGGCGGGTACGCGGTGGCGCGGCCGAATAGCCCGGCCTCGGAACCGCTGGGAACCGACTGATTTCCCTTGCGTTGTCCGGCCATGCAAAAACCGGCCGGGAAGCGCGAACAGGGCAAGAAGCCGCCCATCATCGAAATCGAGGGCGAGACTGGCGAGGACGTGGCTCCGCCCCCGCCCGAGGAGCTCGAACCCGATCCCGAGCTGTCACCTGAGGAGGCCGAGCAGGCGCGCAAGGATTATCTGCTGACCCGCTTCTGGATCAGCGCGCGCGGCTTCTGGGGCCGCAACGGCGATCGCCTCGCCTGGCCGTTCTCGATCGGCCTCGGCATGCTGATCGTCCTCACCGTCGCCTTCCAGTACGGCATCAATGTCTGGAATCGCGCGATCTTCGACGCCATCGAGAAGCGCGATGCGACCAGCGTGTTTCATCTCACCGCGGTGTTCGTGCCGCTCGCGATCGGCAGCATCGTGCTCGGCGTGGCCCAGGTGTTCGCGCGGATGGGCATCCAGCGGCGCTGGCGGGCCTGGCTCACGGCGAGCGTGCTGACGCGCTGGCTCGCCAACGGGCGCTACTACCAGCTCAACCTCGTCGGCGGCGACCACAAGAATCCCGAATACCGGATCGCGGAGGATCTGCGCATCGCGACCGATTCGCCGGTCGATTTCCTCGCCGGCGTCACCTCGGCACTGCTGTCGGCGGTGACCTTCATCGTGGTGCTCTGGACCATCGGCGGCGCGCTCACGATCGCGCTGGGTGGATCGACCATCACCATTCCCGGCTTCCTCGTGATCGCCGCGATCCTCTACGCCGCGATCGCATCGAGCTCGATCGTGGTGATCGGCCGCCGATTCGTGCAGATCTCCGAAGACAAGAACCAGGCCGAGGCCGATTTCCGCTACACCCTGACGCGCGTGCGCGAGAACGGCGAGAGCATCGCGCTGCTCGGCGGCGAGGAGGAGGAGCGCGGCGGCATCGACCGCAATTTCACCAACGTGCTGCGGCAATGGGCGCGGCTCGCCGGCCAGCACATGCGCACCACGCTGGTGTCGCAGGGATCGAACCTCGTTGCACCGGTGGTGCCTCTGCTGCTCTGCGCGCCCAAATTCCTCGACGGCAGCATGACGCTCGGACAGGTGATGCAGGCGGCCTCCGCCTTCACCATCGTGCAGGGCGCGTTCGGCTGGCTGGTCGACAATTATCCGAGGCTGGCCGACTGGAACGCCTGCGCGCGCCGCATCGCCTCGCTGATGATGTCGCTGGACGGCCTCGAGCGCGCCGAGCAGGGCGACGGCATCGGCCGCATCAAGCGCGGCGAGACCAGCAACGAGGCGATGCTGGAGCTGAACGACCTCTCGGTCACGCTCGACGACGGCACCGCCGTGGTCGGCGAGACCGAGGTGGTGATCGAGCCCGGCGAGCGCCTGCTGGTCGCCGGCGAATCCGGCACCGGCAAGAGCACGCTGGTGCGCGCCATTGCGGGGCTGTGGCCGTGGGGCGGCGGCAGCGTCAATTTCCATCCCGACCGGCGACTGTTCATGCTGCCGCAGCGGCCTTACGTGCCCTCCGGATCCCTGCGCCGCGCCGTCGCCTATCCCGGGGCCGAAGACGACTGGACCGTCGACGAAATCGGAGAAGCCTTGCACAAGGTCGGCCTCGACCATCTCAAGGAGAAGATCGAGGAGGAAGGACCGTGGGACCAGACGCTGTCCGGCGGCGAGAAGCAGCGCCTCGCCTTCGCGCGGCTCCTGCTGCACAACCCCGACATCGTCGTCCTGGACGAGGCGACCTCGGCGCTCGACGAGAAGAGCCAGGACAAGATGATGAAGATGGTCACCGACGCGCTGCCGAAGGCGACCATCGTCAGCGTCGCGCACCGCGTCGAGCTGGAAGCCTTCCACAGCCGCAAGATCGTGCTGGAGCGGCGCAAGGGCGGCGCCAAGCTCGTCAGCGACATCGACCTGATCCCGCGCAAGGGCCGGCGCAGGCTGCTCGGCCGCTTCCTGCGCCCGCGCAGGCCAGCGCCGACAAGGGCGGCGTGAAGCGCTTCTCTCTCCCTCGTCGTCCCGGACAAGCGCAGCGAAGCGGAGCGCCGATCCGGGACCCATACCCACAGGGAGAGATTTGGCGAAGACTCGGAGTGGGAGTTTGGCGTCACGACTCCTCCCTGGGGTTACGGGTCCCGGGCTCGCTTCGCGCCCCGGGACGACACCGGTGATCGAGCGTTGGAGTCCCCGGCAAAACCGGCTATGCATGCGCCGCTTGCAACGAGGACCACCTGCTTGACGACCGACAACGCCCCTTCGTCCGCGCCGTTCGGCACGTTTGCGCCGAATGCGGCGCAGGCCGCGATCATTCGCCTCGCGACGCAATCGGGGCTGAAGCGCGGCGCGTTCCGGCCCTGGCTGTCGCGGCTGGTCAATCTGCTGCGCGGCGGTCCGGTCGACGTGCAGTATCAGGGCGCCTCGTTCCGCTTCTACCACCAGGGCAGCGCGACCGAGCGCGGCGCGCTGTTCAACCCCGACTACAATCTCGACGAGCTCGACTTCCTGCGCCAGCATACCCCGGCGGGCGGCGTGTTCGTGGACGTCGGCGCCAATGTCGGCACGTTTGCCCTGGTGATGGCGCGGCAGGTCGGGCCCGCAGGCAAGGTGATCGCGATCGAGCCGCATCCGCTGACCTTCGGACGTCTCTCCTTCAACCACGCCGCCTCGAAAGCGACGCAGGTCCGCCTGGTGCAGGCCGCAGCAGGCGACAGCGACGGCGAGCTGATGATCGAGAGCGGCGGCGGCAATCTCGGTGCCACCCACGTCGTCACCGGCACGGCCAGCGCCGATGCGATCAAGGTCCCGTCGCTGCGCTTGATGCGCATTCTCGACGAGGCCGGCGTCACGCAGGTCGACGCGCTCAAGATCGACGTCGAAGGCTTCGAGGACCGCGTGCTGACCGGCTTCTTCCGCGACGCGCCGCAAGCGCTGTGGCCACGCGCGGTGGTGATCGAGCATCTGTCACAAAAGGAATGGCAGCAGGATTGTATTGCCGACATGGTCGCGCGCGGCTTTGCGATCGCACGCAAGACACGAAGCAATACGTTCCTGTCACGCTGACAGGGGCGAACAACGGAGGTTGCGATGATCGACCATTTGGGTTTCTCCGTCTCCGACTATGAGCGCGCGAAAGCGTTCTATGCCAAGGCGCTGGCGCCGCTCGGCTACAGCCTCATCATGGAGGTCACGGCGGAGCAGACCGGCCACGATCCGGCCGCCGGCTTCGGTGCCGACGGCAAGCCGGATTTCTGGATTGGCGGCGAAGGCGCCATGAACAAGCCGGTGCATGTCGCGATCGCGGCAAAGGACCGCGCCACGGTCGACGCCTTCTACAAGGCGGCAATCGCGGCCGGTGGTCGCGACAACGGACCGCCCGGCATCCGTCCGCACTATCATCCGAACTATTACGGCGCCTTCGTGCGGGACCCCGACGGCCATAACATCGAAGCCGTCTGTCACGCGCCCGAATAGGCGCGCCCCGCGACGACGCGGCAAGGAACATCGGCGCGGCATCGCCGTTGTTGTCCTCTGGACAACCGAACTCGATGATGCCGATGCCGATCGAACCGCCCGAGATTCCACCGGCAACACCGGGGACTCCCACCGAGCCGCCGCCTGGAATTCCGCCGGGCAATCCTCAGCCCGAAATCACGCCGCCGGTGCACGAGCCCGGCGAATCACCGCGGCCCGACGAATTGCCGGGCCGCATGCCTGAAGAGATTCCAACGCGCGGGCCGAACGGGCCGCTCACTCCCGGTCCTGCGACGGACGCAACTCCGCGGCGGGATCACATATGAGGCGAACCATCGCATGTGAGGCGATTGCAACCCACGCCTGAATGCGCAATGAACGTCGGCATAATGAGGTGATTTGCGTGCAGAAATAAATCGGGCCGCGCCCGCTTTGCTCGCCACAATGCGGCCTAACGCGTAGCTGTTCATCCCACCACTTCGTCAAAGAACCTTCCGGGGAAGTTCACCACTATGACCAATCTTCGTTTCGTGCTGCTTGCCACCACGGCTCTGACCGCGATGCAATTGGCAAACACCGCATCGCATGCGCAAGGCGCTTCGCCGCTCGTGGTCGCGCAGGCCCAGCCTCAAGAGACGGGCCCTGACGGAAAACCGAAGCAGCCGCCGAAGGGACCGCCAGGGGCTGCGCCGCCTGCTGCGCCCGCGCGCCCGGCCGCTCCGCCGCCCGCCGCTGCGCCGCCGCACCCGCCCGCTGCGCCTCCGCCGGCCGCCGCGCCGCCGCGCCCCGCGGCGCCGCCTCCGCCTCCGCCTCCGCCTGCGGCACGTCCGGCTCCGCCGCCCCCGCCACCGCCGCCTGCCGCTCCGAAGCAGCCTTCGCCGCCTCCGGCCGCGGCCCCGCAGCAGCACGCCCCGACACCGCCGCCTCCGGCTCCGCCCGCAGCACGTCCGGCGCCCACGCCACCCGCGCCGCCGCCCGCCGCAGCTCCACAGCACGCGCCGCCGCCTCCGCCTCCTCCCGCGGCACGTCCGACTCCGACACCTCCGCCGCCGCCTCCTGCAGGCCCCGCGGCGCGGCCCACGCCTGCGCCCACAGCAACGCCAACGCCCGTGGCTCCTCCGCCCGCAGCGCCGACGGCCCGCCCCGGCTCGCCTGCGCCGGCAGCCACTCCCGCTCCGACGCCGACACCCGCACCGACAGCAACACCTGCGCCGACCGCGACGCCGGCTCCGGGCAGCACGCCTGGCGCTCCGCCGGCCGGACGCCCCGGTGCACCGCCGCCCGGCGTACGTCCCGGTTCGCCCCCGGCTGCAGGATCACCGCCAGCTCCAGGCGCTACGCCCGCTCCAACGACCACGCCGGCACCCGGCGGCACCGCGACGCCGCCATCCGGACGTCCGGGTCCTGCATCGACGCCCGCGCCCGGCGCGGCGACCCCGGCTCCGACGGCAACGCCGGCACCCGGCGGCGCTCTGACGCCGCCGCCCGGACGTCCCGGTGCGGGACCGACGCCAGGACCTCAGGGTGGAACGCCGCCCGCCGGCGCGCCTGCTGCCGGAACTCCGGCTGCGCCGCCCCAGGCCGGCGGCCTCCCGGCCCGGCCCGCGGCTCCTGCCGGTGCCGCAGCGCCGAGCACAGTCCCGGGCTCGGCGGCTGCAACGCCGCCGCCCAACAGGGCGCAATTCGCTCCGCCGACGGTTACGCCTGCCTTCCAGGCCGCGCCGACAGTCGTCGCACCGCTGCCACCTCCGCCGCGTCCGCCGCAGCGTGACCTGACGCCGCTCGCGATCGGTGCGGGCGTCGTGGCCGGCGCCGTGATCGGTGCGACCATCGCCGACCTGCACAACCAGCGACGCGAGTCCATCGAAGGCGGCCGCACCGTCTACACCGAGCCGGATCGCATCATCATCCGCGATCCCGGCGGGCAGGCCTACGTCCGCGGCAACGATCTCTATCGCTTCCGCTATGGCGCCCGCGACATCCGCACCGACACCGTCGGCGGCGATACTCGCACCGTCGTGATCCGTCCCGACGGCAGCGAGATCATCACCGTGGTCGCTCCCGACGGTCGGTTGCTGCGGCGAATTCGCAGGGACCCCGGCGGGCGCGAGCTCATCATCATCGACAACAGTTACCGCGATCCGCAGTCGGTCGGCGGCTTCTATGTCGACGCGCCGCCGCCGGTCGTGAACATTCCCTACGATCGCTACATCGTCGACGCGGAGGAGGCGTCGCCGGACGTGATCTACCAGACCATGGAGGCACCGCCGGTGCAGCGGATCAATCGGCGCTACACGCTCGACGAGATCCGCTACAGCCCGAATATTCGCATGCAGATGCCGAGCATCGACGTCAACACGATCACCTTCGAGACGGGTTCGTGGACGATCCCACCGGATCAGGCGGCGAAGCTGCAAGTGATCGCCGACGGCCTCAACCGTGCGATCCAGGCCAACCCGCGCGTGGTGTTCCTGATCGAGGGACATACCGACGCGGTCGGCAACGAGGTCGACAATCTGTCGCTGTCGGACCGCCGCGCGCAGTCCGCGGCCGAATTGCTGACCCAGCAGTTCGGTGTGCCTGCGGAGAACCTGACGTCGCAGGGCTATGGCGAGCAGTACCTGAAGGAGCAGACGCAGGGGCCGAGCGCGATCAACCGGCGCGTCACCGTCCGCAACATCACGCCGCTGCTCAACGGCGGTCAGGCCTCGCTGCCGCCGCCCCCGCCCGGCACCGCGCCGCCGCGGTAACGGCACACACAAACGCAAAATGGCCGGGAGAAATCCCGGCCATTTTTGTTTTCGTTGTTGCGCGCGACGTTGCGGCACATCGCGCAATCGTAGGGTGGGCAAAGGCGCGCGAGCGCCGTGCCCACCACTATCTCGGACGTGGAAGGATGGTGGGCACGCTTCGCTTTGCTCACCCTACGGCTACGAAAATCTCAGCCCTTGTCGTTCTCCAGCCGGAAGATCTGCGAGCCTTCGCTGCCTGAAAGCAGGCCGGTGTCCGTATAGAGCTTCAGCTTGGTGCGCGTGTCGGCGATGTCGAGGTTGCGCATGGTGAGCTGGCCGATGCGGTCGGCCGGCGTGAAGGCGGCATCCTCGACCTTCTCCATGCTGAGCCGCTCCGGCGCATAGGTGAGGTTGGGGCTCTCGGTGTTTAGGATCGAATAATCGTTGCCGCGGCGCAGCTCGAGCGTCACCTCGCCGGTGACGGCGCGCGCGACCCAGCGCTGCGCGGTCTCGCGCAGCATCAGGGCCTGCGAATCGAACCAGCGGCCCTGATAGAGCAGGCGGCCGAGACGCATGCCGCTGATGCGGTACTGCTCGATGGTGTCCTCGTTGTGGATGCCGGTGACGAGGCGCTCATAGGCGATGTGCAACAGCGCCATGCCGGGCGCCTCATAGATGCCGCGGCTCTTGGCCTCGATGATGCGGTTCTCGATCTGGTCGCTCATGCCGAGGCCGTGGCGGCCGCCGATCGCATTGGCTTCGAGGAACAGCGCGACGGGATCGGTGAAGGTCTGGCCGTTCAGCGCGGTGGGCTGGCCTTCTTCGAAACGCACGACGACCTTCTCGGCCTTGACGTTGCAGTCCTCGCGCCAGAACGGCACGCCCATGATCGGGTTGACGATCTTGATGCCGCTGTCGAGGCTCTCGAGATCCTTGGCTTCATGCGTGGCGCCGAGCAGGTTGCTGTCGGTCGAGTACGCCTTCTCGGCGCTCATCTTGTAGGCGAAGCCCTGGGCGGTCATGAACGCCGACATCTCGGCGCGGCCGCCGAGTTCGTCGATGAACTGCTGGTCGAGCCAGGGCTTGTAGATGCGCAGGCTCGGATTGGTGAGCAGGCCGTAGCGATAGAAGCGCTCGATGTCGTTGCCCTTGAAGGTCGAGCCGTCGCCCCAGATGTTGACGCCGTCCTCCTTCATCGCCGCGACCAGCATCGTGCCGGTGACGGCACGGCCGAGCGGCGTGGTGTTGAAATAGGTGATGCCGCCGGTCGAGATGTGGAAGGCGCCGGACTGGATCGCGGCGATGCCTTCGTGGACGAGCTGCGTGCGGCAATCGACCAGCACGGCCTTCTCGGCACCGAATTCCTGCGCCTTGCGCGGGATCTCGTTGTAGTCGGCTTCATCGGGCTGGCCGAGATTGGCGGTATAGGCGTAGCAGCGCGCGCCCTTCTGCTTCATCCAGAGCAGCGCCGCGCTGGTGTCGAGGCCGCCCGAAAACGCGATGCCGACTTTCTCGCCCTTGGGCAGGCTTTTCAGGATCGTGGTCATGGGGCTTCCAATCGGGTCTTAGGGGGCTGATGGCGGTTGCGGATTGACCGGGCGAATATCAAATTTCGCAGGGCTCGGCACGCATTTAATGGCTCAAACCGAGGGTTCGGCGCCCGTCTTGCGGCCGAACAGGCGCTGGCGGAGCCGGTAGGCGGGCATGTTCAGCCGGGTCAGGGCGGCGTCGACCGCCTGGTCCGAAAACCGCGTCCGCGGCCAGCGGTAAATCATCGCGTAGGCGAACCAGATCACGACGAAGGTGACGAGGGCGGCGATCGACACGTCGGTGAAGAAGTGCCCGCCGAAGGCCATGCGCAGCCCGCTGGTCACAAGGCCGAAGACGACCGCGCCGGCATAGGCGAGCGGGCGCCACGCCGGCGGCGCCAGCGCTGCCGGGGCCAGCGTCCAGAACGCGGTCGCGCCCTCACCCGAGAAGAACGAGCAGTTGCGCACGCAGCCACCGCGCGGATCCCACCACGGCACGAACTGCTGGTCGCCGGCAAACTGCGTCACCACCACCGGGCGCGGACGGCCCCAATAGGTCTTGAAGGTGAGGTTGGTAAGGATTCCGGCCGACAGGATGATCGTCACCAGCAGGAACACGATCGCGCGCCCCGACACCATCAGCGGCCGATCGGGCCGGATCATCTTGACCACAAGCGCCACCAGCGAGGGCAGCACGAACGCCCAGGCGATCCACATCGCCGCGTCACGCGCGACGCCGGCCCAGCCGCTCGATTTGAGCGGAAACGTCTTCGTCTCGGGATCGAAGAACAGCGCGGCGAGCTTGAGATCGAGTTCGGGATAGAGGCCGAAAACGACACCGATCACGAGCCACAGCGCCAGGGCGATGAAAAGTCCAGTCCGGTTCATGCCGCGCGGTTTAGCGGAGTGGGGCGGGGATGAAAACCCTTTCACCGTCATTCCGGGGCGGCTCGCAGAGCCGAACCCGGAATCTCGAGATTCCCCGGTGCGCAATTGCGCACCTGAGGTCTGGTCCTTCGGACCATCCCGGAATGACAGCGCCAGTCACCGCGCATCGGGCCTCGACTGCGACGGCAGCGGCGGAGGCGGCTTGCGCGGGGGTGGCGGATTGCGCCAGGCGCCGGCGTTGCGGCCGGCGATCAGCCAGTAGACCACGCCGGCCACGATGCCGGCGCCGGTCATGATCTCGAGGTGACGCCGCACGACGCCTTCGAACTGCAACGTGTCGGAGTGAAAGGGAACGAGGCCGAGGTAGCAGGCGAGCCCCACAACGCCGCCGCCGACGGCGTAGGCCAGTGCGCTGCGGATGTAGAGCGCTTCAGTGATCGCGACGATCACCGCCGCCGGCACCAGCGCAAAGCCGGAGACGAAGATGAAACCGAATCCGAGCAGGATGTCGATCGCGCCTTCATCGACGGGGCCTGCGCCGAGATCGGCGAATTCCGGAAACAGCAGCGCGACGACGACGATCATGCCGCCGACGAAGCAGGCGGCGAGAAAGCCCATGAAGATGACGACGAGGCGGCCGATCAGGGACATCTGATGGCCCTGTTGAGTGTCATCGTCATTCCGGAGCGGTGCGCAGCACCGAATCCGGAATCTCGAGATTCCGGGTTCGCGCTACGCGCGCCCCGGAATGACGGCTCATAAACGCAGATGGTCGGATCAAGCCCAGGCATGACGAGAGTGCACGAGGCACGCATCCTCAATCCGTCATCGCCATGGCGCGCAGCGTCTGGCGTTCGCGGGCCGAGAGCTTTTCGGTTTCCGACTTGAGCTGGCCGCAGGCGGCGAGGATGTCGCGGCCGCGCGGGGTGCGCACCGGCGAGGAATACCCGGCGTTGAAGATGTATTCGGAGAATTTCTCGATCTGGTCCCAGTCCGAGCATTCATAGGCGGTGCCGGGCCAGGGATTGAACGGGATCAGGTTGATCTTGGCGTGAATGCCCTTGAGCAGCTTCACCAGCAGCTTCGCATCGTCGAGCGAATCGTTGACGCCCTTGAGCATCACATATTCGAAGGTGATGCGGCGGGCGTTCGAGGCGCCGGGATAGTCGCGGCAGGCCTGCAGCAGCTCCTTGATCGGATATTTGCGGTTGAGCGGCACCAGCTCGTTGCGCAATTCGTCGCGCACCGCGTGCAGCGAGATCGCGAGCATCACGCCGATCTCCTCGCCCGCGCGCACGATGTTCGGCACCACGCCCGAAGTCGACAGCGTGATGCGGCGGCGGGAGATGCCGATGCCTTCGTTGTCGCCGACGATGAGCAGCGCATCGCGCACCGCGTCGAAATTGTAGAGCGGCTCGCCCATGCCCATCATCACGATGTTGGTGACGCGGCGCGTGCCGTCCTCGCGATCGGCCCAATCGTTGAGGCGATCGCGTGCGACCATCACCTGCCCCACGATCTCGCCGGCGGTGAGGTTGCGCACCAGGCGCTGCGTGCCGGTGTGGCAGAACGAGCAATTCAGGGTGCAGCCGACCTGCGAGGAGACGCAGAGCGTGCCGCGATCGGTCTCGGGGATGTAGACGCACTCGACTTCATGCGCCTTCTCGACATTGTCGCCGCTCGGCAGCCGCAGCAGCCATTTGCGGGTGCCGTCATTGGAGATCTGCTCGGCCACGACTTCGGGCCGGTCGACGGTGAAATGCTGCGCGAGCTCGGCGCGAATGCCCTTCGAGATCGACGTCATCTCGTCGAAATTCTGGGCGCCGCGGAAATACATCCAGTGCCACAGCTGCTGCACGCGCATCTTGCGCTGCGCAGGCGCGACGCCGATCTCGCCGAGGCGATCGGCAAGCTCGTTGCGCGACAGGCCGATGAGCGACGGCTTGGCCGGCGGCACATAGGTTTCGAGCGGAGTCTTCTCCACCAATATTGCGTTGTGCGGCTCGGTCGTCGGTTGCATGGAATGGACCTAATGGCTTGGTCGTTCCGGGATGGTCCGAAGGACCAGACCCGGAACCTCGAGATTCCGGGTTCGCGCTTCGCGCGCCCCGGAATGACGGAAAAACTTGGAACCGCCCCTATATAGCAACCGGAACGGCCGATTGCGACCGTGATACCGCTTGCAGCCTTAACGCCTCCAATCTTACGGCAGCCTTACCGTCGGCAGTCCTGGGCGATCTTGTCGAGCGCCTGGGCGAGGCCCTTCAGCGAAAACGTGTCGGTCGTCTCCGTCCCCTTGGCCGAGATGCCTTTGACCACGAGATCGGCGGATTTGCGCATGGCTTCGACCATCCGCTCCTCCTCGGCCGCGTTCTTGATCCAGAGGCCGTCGCCCTGCGTGTACATGGCGAAAGCGGCGCCGCCGACCTCGACCGAGGATTCCGATCCCGGCTTCAGCGCGTAGCCGATCATGACGGAGACTTCGTTGTTCACCTTCTCGGCCGGTCGGGTCGAGACGAAGGCATAGGCAGGATCACGCGGCCGATTCGGCGGATTGGTCTTCGACGACGACGGCTTGGCCAGCGCAAAGCAGACCTTCTTGCCGTTGGGCGTGGCCGAATAGGCGCCCCAGGTGCCGAACTGGCCGATCAGGGTGGGCTCCGCGCCGCCCGCAACCGCCGCAGCCGGGCCCGCCGGCTTGCTCTCGGGCTTCGCTGCCGTCTTTGCTGTCGTATTGGCCGCCGGCGCAGCCGCTTTCGGTGCGGCCTCTTTGGGTGCGGACTTGGGCGCCGGTTGCGCCGTCTGAGCCCGCGCGGAATCAGTGATTCCCCACGCCGTCACGCCGGCCGTCAAAGCCAAAAATAGCACCCGCCACATGCTGGAGTGGTTCCCTCAATATTGTGACTGGAAGATGGCCCGGCCGCGCTTTGTCCCCGCGGCAGGGATAACCGGGAAAGTTCAATTTGGGAAGGCAGTTAGCGGGTTGGCAATAGCTAGCCCCGGGATCGCGCGGCACGCTGGTCGGCCCATTGCGCGTCGGTCCAGCCGAGCAGGTCTTCGGCGCCGGAACTGCGCAAATGCGCGCCGCCGTCAATCACCACCATCTCGCCGTTGATGTAGCCGGCGCGATCGGAGACCAGGAAGCTGGCGAGATCGGCAAGCTCGCTGTGGTCCCCGGTACGGCCAAGCGGGTTGCGCGCGGTCCAGCCGTCGTCGCGGCCTTCGGGGCGGAGCTGCCCCGATGCGCCGGCGGTCGGGAACGGACCCGGCGCGATCGCGACGGTACGGATGCCCTTCGGACCCCACTCCACTGCAAGGCTTTTGGTCATCGCCAGCAGCGCCGACTTCGCCATCGCCGACGGCACGGTGAAGGCGCGGCCGGTGATGGTCGAGGTCGAGAGGATCGAGAGCACGACGCCGCCATGCCTGCCGTCGATCCAGCGTTTGCCGGCGGCGAGCGTGCAATACATCGCGCCATGCAGCGTCGGCGCCAGGATCGCATCCGCGGCGCGGAAGGACAGACGCTCGCTCTGGGCAATGAAGGTCGCCGCGGCATTGTTGACGAGAATGTCGAGCGGCGCCTCGCGCCAGATCGCGTCCATCATGCTCTCGACGGCGGCGCCGTCGCGGATATCGCAGGCGATCGTGGTGACCTTGCCGCCGCTCTGCGCGCGCATCTCGGCTGCAGTCGTTTCAAGCCGGTCGAACTTGCGGCCGCAGATCACGAGCTCGGCGCCGAGCGCGAGGAAACGTCGCCCCATCGCGGCGCCGAGGCCCGAGCCGCCACCGGTGACGAGAATGCGCTTGCCTCTGAGCAGACCCGTTTCAAACATCGTTTGAATCCTTCATTTCCTTCTTGTTCCGTCATTGCGAGCGCAGCGAAGCAATCCAGACAATTTCCGCAGGACGGATTCTGGATTGCTTCGCTGCGCTCGCAATGACGCAAGGATAGGCCTGCGCGCTCCCTTAGACAAAGAATCCGGATTGTAGGGCCGCGCTAAATCCGGCAGAAACGGGCCAACTATAATTCCACCTCGAAACGCCCAAGACTTCGCTTCTCAAGAAGGTGTCGCCATGAAAGCCATTCTCTGCACGCAATATTGCCAGCCCGACGATCTCGTGCTCGCCGAGGTGCCGGATGCGGTGGCAGGTCCCGGCGAGGCCGTGATCGCGATCAAGGCGGCGGCGCTGAACTTCTTCGACATCCTGATGATCCAGGGCAAGTACCAGATCAAGCCGCCGTTCCCGTTCTCGCCGGCCGCCGAAGTCGCGGGCGTGATCGAGAGCATCGGCCCCGGCGTGACCGACCTGAAGGTCGGCGATCGCGTGGTCGCCTCCTGCGGCCACAACGGCGCGCGCGAGAAGATCGCGCTGCCGGCGGCGTCGATCGTGAAGATCCCTGACAATCTCGACTATGACCGCGCGGCCGGCATCATCATCATCTACGGCACCGCGCTGCATGCGCTGGAAGATCGCGCCAGCCCCAAGCCCGGCGAGACGCTTGCCGTGCTCGGCGCGGCCGGCGGCACGGGCCTCGCCGCCTGCGAGCTCGGCAAGCTGATGGGCCTGAAGGTGATCGCCTGCGCCTCGTCGGACGAGAAGCTCGAATTCGCGAAAGCCCATGGTGCCGAGCTCACGCTGAACTACGGCAAGGAAGATTTGAAGGAAGGCCTGCGCAAGCTCACCGGCGGCAAGGGCGTCGACATCATCTTCGATCCGGTTGGCGGCGCCTATGCCGAGCAGGCACTGCGCTCGATCGCCTGGGAAGGCCGCTTCCTCGTGATCGGCTTTGCCGCCGGCGACATTCCGAAGATGCCGCTGAACCTCGCGCTGCTGAAAGGCTGCGACATCCGCGGCGTGTTCTGGGGCGCCTGGACCCGGCTCAATCCCGCCAAGAACCGCGCCAATCTCGAGAAGCTCGTGAAGTGGACCGCGGAAGGCAAGATCTCATCGCACGTCGATCGCACCTTCCCGCTGGCACAGACCGCGGACGCGCTGAAGGTGCTCGCGGGACGCCAGGCCATGGGCAAGGTGATCTTGCATCCGTGACGGTGCAGGCGACGGCGCGACGCCGTCGCTACGCACACACCTGTCATCGCATGTGAATTTCACGAGGATTGTCCGCGGGCTTGCTCCGCCTCTCCCGCTTGCGGGAAAGGCCGACGCGCCCCGGGCGATGCGAAGCATCGTCCCGAGCGCGGCGGGTGAGGGCTCTCGCCACGCAGGGACGTTCTCCGCAATCCCTGGCAATCCCGACGCGGAGACACCCCACCCCAGCCCTCCCCCGCAAGCGGGAGAGGGAGCCCAGCGCCGATGCCGCCGCACGGTAGCGCCTTCTCAACCACCATCGCCAAAATTGCGGTGCACTCCGCCGCGCCGCCCGAATCAAACCTAAATTTTTCCCGATTCGCCCCAACCGTTGTCGCTTTTTGGGCTGATTCAAATTGCGATTTACCGGTTCCAGTCTGCAGGGCGCTCCTGGACAAAAACAAGAAAACTAAAACCGGCACTGCCCCGCGTTGTGTCAGTATTGGGGGAAGCATCACCATGGAGACGACGGCATTCCGTCCGTCCTGGGGGTCGAGAGCGCTCGACTCCGAACAAGCGGCATCACATACGTCCACCGCATCCTACATTCGTGCGCGCGCTGAACGGACCGATCCTTCATCGCACGATCCTATGCCACTGTTCTTGTCCGATCCGCTCAGCGCGCCGGATCCACGGGAATTCGCGCCATTGGCCGTGCGCACCAGGACCAGAATCGTCCGGCGCATTCTCGCTGCCGTCCTGGCCGCGTCGGTCATCGCGGTCCCAATTGCGCTGTTTTGGTCCGACATCAACCGGCTGCTCACCGTCAACGGCGCGTCGTGGATCGGCGCGGCCGCGAACGAGGCCGCGGCTCCCGCCAATCCGCCCGCCGCACGGCAGGGTCCGGTCAAGGATGCCGCGCGTGTGACCAACACGATGCTGGCGAGCGGAGACGCACAGGATATTGCCGCACCGGCGACGCCGAGCCGCGAGGCGATCGCAACCGCCTATCAGAGCGCGCTACAGGCTCAGGCACCCGCGCCCGTACCGACACAAGTCGCCGCACAGCCCGCGCCACCGCCGCCAGCCAAGAGCCTCGACGCCGACACGTTGGCCGGTTTGATGGCGCGCGCCAAGAGCCTGATGACCATCGGCGACATCGCCGCGGCGCGTCTGCTGCTCGAGCGCGCGGCGAATGCGCAGGATGCGACGGCGGCTTTCCTGCTGGCGCAGACCTACGATCCAGCCGTCCTGGGCACCAAGGACACGCGGAGCATCACCGCCGACGCCGGCGCCGCACGCGACTGGTACCAGCGGGCCGCCAGCCTCGGATCGGCGGAGGCGCGACGGCGGCTCACCCAGCTCTCGAACTAGAACTCTTCAGGGGACATCATGCGTAACGTTTTGGGAATGGCGCTTGCCGCCATCATGACCATCTGTGCCTTCGCAGCGCGCGCCGATCAGACCGAATACGATCCGGCCAAGGTCTCGGACAGTCTGAAGGCCATCTTCCAGTTCGGCTCGACGTCGACCAAGCAGGCGCTCAACGCCAACACCGTCACGCTGATAACAGGCACGATCGGCGGCACCTATGTGCAGTTCGGCGCCGACCTCGCCTCCGTGCTCGACGACGGCAACAAGATCCGCGTGCTGCCGATCGTCGGCCGCGGCTCGGTGCAGAGCGTCGCCGACATCCTGTTCCTGCAAGGCGTCGATCTCGGCGTCGTGCGGGCCGACACGCTCGACTATCTCGAGCGCAAGGGCTTTGCCAAGGACATCAAGAAGCAGTTCACGTATGTCACCAAGCTCTACAATGAAGAGATGCAGGTGATCGCGCCGCGGTCGATCGCAACGCTGAAGGACCTCGAGGGCAAGAAGGTCAGCGTCGACCTGCCCAATGGCGGCACCTTCGTCACCGCGCTCACCGTGTTCGAACGGCTCGGGATCAAGGCGAACTTCGTCTATGTCGAGCAGCGCATCGCGATGGAAAAGCTGAAGGCCGGCGAGATCGACGCCGTGATCGTGGTCGGCGGCAAGCCTTACAAATCGGTCTCGACCTTCGGCAATGACGGCCGCTTCCATCTCGCGAAGGTCGACTATGCAAAGCCGCTCCAGAGCGACTATCTGCCGGCGACGCTGACCGCGAAGGACTATCCGAACCTGATCAAGGAGGGCGAGAGCGTGGACACGATCGCCGTGCCTGCGGTGCTCGCGGCCTACAACTGGGCGCCCAACACCGAGCGTTATCGCAAGCTCGCACTGTTCGTGGACGCGTTCTTCACGAAATTCCCCTCGCTCCAGAACCCACCCTTCCACCCCAAGTGGAAGGAGGTCTCGCTCGCCGCACCCCTGTCAGGCTGGAGCAGGCTGCCGGTGGCGCAGCAATGGCTCGACAAGCACGGCGTCGAGCCGGTGACGCGCCAGCGCTTCGAGGCGTTCCTGAAGCAGAGCCCCGCGGCCGCACAGGTGTCCGACGCGGACAAGGAGACCTTGTTCAAGCAATTCCAGGCGTGGGATGCGGAGAAGGCGCGGGCGCAGGCGGAGAAGAAGTAGCTCTCTCGGCGTCGTCCTGGCGAAAGCCAGGACGACACGGAGGATGTGGCGACGAGGCGTTGCCAGCAACTACTCTCCCGCCTCGTCCACGCCCCGCTTCAGCGCGGCGCGGGCGGCTTCGCGGTGCTCCGTCGTGATGTGGCTGGCGACCATGCGGATGGCGGTGGCGAGCACGGCGGCATCGTCGGTGAAGCCGAGGATCGGCATCACGTCGGGGACGAAATCGAACGGCAGGATGAAATAGGCGATCGCCCCCAGCAGCGACGCCTGGACATGGCGCGGCGTCTGCCGGTCGAACGCGCAGTAGTAGGCGGCGAGCAGGTCTTCGGCGAACGGCAGATGCGCGGCGACGCCCTTCAGCTTGCGCCAGAAGCTGCGGCGAACGCTTTCACGATCTTCCGCGAGCCGATCGGCCGGCTCGAAGCCGACGCTGTGTTCGGCAGCCATGGTCCAAACTCCCCGTTCAGCCCGGAGCGGCGGATCGCCGCATCCCCTGCTGATCACAATCACAAGATGGGGATGCAGCCGGTCGCTGCAAGACGTCAGCCCGGTGTAAGCTTGGCGATGGCGTTCATCGCCCTGGCGAGCTCGATGTCGAGCGCCGTGACGCCGCCGGCGTCATGGGTCGACAGCACCACCTCCACGGTCTTGTAGACATTGCGCCATTCGGGGTGATGATCCATCTTCTCGGCAACCAGCGCTGCACGGGTCATGAAGCCGAAGGCTTCGTTGAAATCCTTGAAGACAAAGGTTTTCCCGATGGCGTCGCGGCCCGAAACCTCGGTCCAATCAGGGATTCCGCCCAGCGCCTGCTTGCGCGCCTCCGTCGTCAGCCGTTCTGCCATGATCGTCTCCGTGCTTCAGGGGAACTTTACCCTAACACCGTGCTTACGCCCGGGTTCACGCGGGATTTGCCCCATCCGCTAACCATGACGGAGATGTAACCCCGCCGGACAAGAAATTTGCTACAATTGCGGGCGTAAATCGCCGGCGAAGATGAAACTGAGCCTCAAGCGCCTGTTCGGGAGATCGATGACCGGGGGATTGGACCTGGCCGAAACGCCCTCTCCGCCTTCGCCGCGATCAGCGGCGCGGAAGACGGCGCTCGTGTCTCTGGCGCTGGTGCTCGCAATCGTCGGCGCGCTTGCCGGCGGCTATTATTTCGCGATGCGGCCGGTGGCGCTGAAGATCGCGGTCGGTCCCCCCAATAGCGACGACATCAAGGTCGTGCAGGCGCTGACGCAGGCCTTCTCGCAAAACAAGAGCTATGTGCGGCTACGTCCGATCCAGACCGACGGCGCCACGGCCAGCGCCGAAGCGCTTGCGGAGGGCAAGGTCGATCTTGCCATCGTGCGCGGCGATGTCGACGTGCCGAAGAACGCGCAAGCGGTCGCGACCCTGCGCAAGAACGTCGTGGTGCTGTGGTCCGTCCCCGGCAAGGGCAAGAAGAAGGGCGCCAAGATCACCAAGATCGCGCAGCTCGTCGGCCATCGCGTCGGCGTGGTCGGCCGCACGCAGGCCAACGTCAACCTGCTCAAGGTGATCCTCCAGCAATACGGCGTCGATCCCGCCAAGGTCGAGATCATACAGTTCCCGGCCAATGAGGCCGCCGAGGCAATCAAGGCCCAGAAGGCCGATGCCTATCTCGCGGCCGGCCCCGTCAACAGCAAGATCACGTCGGATGCGATCGCCGCCTCAGCCAAGGATTTCGGTACGCCGACCTTCCTCGCGATCGATTCGGCGGATGCGATCGCGCAGAATCATCCGGTCTATGAAGCGGCGGAGATTCCCGCCGGCACCTATGGCGGCTCGCCTGACCGACCGGAGGACGAAGTCAAGACCATCAGCTTCGCGCACCACATCGTGGCGCGCAAAGGCGTGTCCGAAACCACCATCGCGGCGTTCACGCGTCAGCTCTTCGCCGTGCGCCAGCAACTGGTGACGGAATTCCCGCTCGCCGCCAAGATCGAAACGCCCGACACCGACAAGGATGCCGTGATCCCCGTGCATCCCGGTGCCGCGGCCTTCGTCGACGGCGAGGAAAAGACCTTCCTCGACAGATACAGCGATTACATCTGGTGGACCCTGATGGCGCTCTCCGCCATGGGTTCGATCGGCGCGTGGTTTGCGGGCTATCTGAAGAAGGACGAGCGCGACAACAACAGCCATCTGCGCGATCGCCTCCTCGACATGATCGCGGCGGCGCGCAAGAGCGAGACCATGGACGAGCTCGACCAGATGCAGACCGAGGCCGACGAGATCCTGCGTGACACGCTGCACTGCTACGACCACGGGGCGATCGAGGAAGGTGCGCTCACCGCGTTCAACATCGTGCTCGACCAGTTCCACGCCGCGATTGCCGACCGCAAGGCCGTGCTGTTCAGCATGCCGCAAAACCCACCGCGCGCCGGCGCGCAATTCCGGGCCGCCGGCAACGCGTAAACGGTTGCGCGCGTAATCGCTGCGTCACATTGTCTCAATATAGACTTTACCGTCATTCCGGAGCGCGCGAAGCGCGAATCCGGAATCTCGAGATTCCGGGTCCGGTCCTTCGGACCGTCCCGGAATGACAGCGCCAGATGCGCCTAAGACAACCAGCGAATCCACCATGAACATCAAATTCTCCCGCCGCCATTTCCTCGCCACCAGCACCGGTGCGCTTGGCGCAATCGCAATGCCCTATCTGTCGCGCGCGGCCGACCGGCCGGCGGTCACCCATGGCGTGCAGTCGGGCGACGTCACCGTCGACGGCGGCGTGGTCTGGGCGCGCGCCGATCGTCCATCGCAGATGCTGGTCGAGGTGGCGACGACGGAGTCCTTCAAGGACGCGCGCGCGCTGCCACCGATCGCGGCGCTGCCCGAAAGCGATTTCACCGCGAAGATGCTGATCGAAAATCTGCCGGGCGGGCAGGACATCTTCTATCGCGTCCGCTTCCGCGATCTCTCGCACGGCGCGATCGAGGGCGAGCCGGTGGTCGGCCGCTTCCGCACCGCGCCGGCCGACCGCCGCGACGTCAGCTTCGTCTGGGGCGGCGACGTCGCAGGTCAAGGCTGGGGCATCAATCCCGATGACGGCGGCATGTTCACCTTCTCGGCGATGCGCAAGCATCGTCCGGATTTCTTCCTGCACTCGGGCGACACGATCTATGCCGACGGCCCGATCGAATCCGAGGTGAAGCTCGCCGACGGCAAGACCTGGAAGAACGTCACCATTCCCGAGAAGGCCAAGGTCGCCGAGACGCTGGACGAGTACCGCGCCGCGCACAAATACAATCTCACCGACGCGAACCTCCGCGCCGTCAATGCCGAAGTGCCAATCTTCGTGCAATGGGATGACCACGAGGTGACCAACAACTGGTCGCTGTCAAAGGAGCTCCCGGCGACCTACAAGGTGCGCGACATCGCGCTGCTCGCAGCGCGCGCGGGCCGCGCCTTCCACGAGATGTATCCGATGCGCGAGAGCATCAATGAGCCGGGCCGCGTCTATCGGCAGATCTCCTACGGCCCGCATCTCGACGTGTTCGTGCTCGACGAGCGCAGCTATCGCGGCCCCAACGGCGCCAATCTCGAAACCGCTTACGGCCCCGCCAGCTATTTCCTCGGCCCGGACCAGATCGCCTGGCTCAAGCGCGGCCTGCTCAACTCGCGCGCGACCTGGAAGGTGATCGCCTCCGACATGCCGCTCAGCCTCGTCGTCTCGGACACGCCGAAGGGCGGATCGGAAGCGATCGCTCAGGGCGACGGCCCGGTGCGTGGCCGCGAGTTCGAGATCGCCGACATCCTGCGCTTCATCAAGACGGCGCCGATCAGCAACACGGTGTGGCTGACCGCGGACGTGCATTACGCCGCCGCGCATTACTACGACCCGAACAAGGCGCAATTCCAGGATTTCGAGCCGTTCTGGGAATTCGTCTCCGGCCCGCTGCACGCAGGCACCTTCGGTCCGAACGCGCTCGACAACACGTTTGGGCCGGAGGTGCGCTTCGTCAAGGCGCCGGGCAAGGACAGCCAGAACCTGCCGCCGTCGGCCGGCATGCAGTTCTTCGGTCACGTCAAGATCGACGGCGCCTCCGGCCAGATGACGGTGACCCTGCGCGACCGCGCCGACGTCGCGCTGTGGTCGACGACGCTGGATCCGAAGCTCGCTTGAGCCGCTTCAGCCAGAGCGGAGCGTCATGAGCCGCGCGACCGTAGCGCGGCCTCGAGCGCATCGCTCGAGCACGGCTTTTGCAAGCGCGGCCGGTTGACGAAATCCGAAGCGATCCGTGTCTCGGCGCCATAGCCGGTGACGAAGACGAAGGGAATCTTCAGGGCCGCCAGCCGCTCGGCGACGGCAAAGCTGTTCTCGCGGCTGAGCTCGACGTCGAGCAGCGCGAAGTCGGGCGCGCGCGCCGCGATCGCGGCCAGCGCCTGCGCCACCGAACCCACGGTGCGCACGCTTCTCACGCCGAATCCCAGCAGGCGGTCCTCGAAGTCGATCGCGATGATCGGATCGTCCTCGACGATCAGGACATCGGCGGGGACGTCGGACGAGCCGTCCGGGGAAGCAGGTATCATGATCCTGGCTATCGAGGGCTGCATGTTCTTACCGATCAAGGACAGCCGCATTCCGACGCCTGCGCCCAGCGCATCGGAGGGTTCCCGGAACGAAACTCACCACAGAACAGTTTTGACGTCTGTCCACTTGTGCACACGCCAGCGATCGAGACTCGCTCGTGCTGAAAGGAGAGCAGGGATTTACGATGGACGCGCGTATCGGGAAGGCGACGGAGGTCGGCAGCCGGCCGGCCAACAATCTGCTGCGACGCTTGAGTCCGGCCGACTATGCGCTGCTCGCGCCACACGTCATCGTTGACGATGCCGCGGCCAACGAGCTGCTCTACAGTCCCGGCGACGATGTCCAGGTCGTGCACTTTCCGTGCGGGCCGTCGCTTGCGACCTTTCTCGTTCCCAACGAAGACGGCCGCGACGTCGAGACCATCCTGGTCGGCCGCGAAGGCGCGGTCGGCGGCATCGTCAGCGAGGGATTTCTGCCGGCCTACACCCGCATCTGCGTGAAATTCGGCGGGCCGTTTGCGCGCATCCACGTCGGCAAATTGGAGGCGGCCAAGCTGCGCTCGCCCACGCTGCGCAACATCTTCGCCCGCTATGCCGACTGCATGCTGGCGCAGATCTTCCAGTCCACGGCCTGCAACGCCATCCACTCGATCGAGCAGCGCACGGCGAAATGGATCCTGGCGGCGATGGAGCGGACCGGCGACGAGAGCAGCGTGCCGCTGACGCATGAGCAGCTTGCGACGCTGCTCGGGGTGGGGCGCAGCTATGCGAGCCGCGTGCTCCAGTCGTTCAGGGCCGACGGCATCCTCGACACGCGGCGCGGCTCGATCCTGGTCCGCGACCGCGACCGCCTGCGCCTGCGCGCCTGCCTCTGCAACGAGGCGGTGAAGAACCATTTCGAGGAAGTGCTGCGCGGCGTCTACCCGACGGAGGAGGCGAGCAGCACGGGCTGACCCTCTCCGGCGCGCTCCCGATCCCCCTGACCTCCCGCTCCATGCAGAGCAATCGCATGTGGATTTCACGAGGATTGTCCGCGGGCTTGCTTCGCCTCTCCCGCTTGCGGGAGAGGCCGACGCGCCCCGGGCGATGCGAAGCATCGTCCCGAGCGCGGCGGGTGAGGGCTCTCACCACGCAGGGACGTCCTCCGCAATCCCAGGCAATCCCGACGCGGAGACACCCCACCCCAGCCCTCCCCCGCAAGCGGGAGAGGGAGCCGAGCGCCGGTGCCGCCGCATCGTGCACACCACATGCGATAGCCCTGCGCTCCATGAAAGGATGCCGACGTGCGACACCGCACGTCCGCCGTGCTATACCCGCTCCGCATGAGCGGGGCGTTCCTTCACACTGTCTTCGATGTTGCGGCGTGGCTGGCGGCGGGGGCGGCGGTTTACTGGCTGTCGCGACAAGGCTTGCGGTTTCCGGCGCAATCCTTCGAGCTGCCCTACATCGCCGCGCTGGTGTTCGGCGCCGGCCTTGGCGCCTATCTGTTCGGGTCCGCCAATCTGTGGCTGTCGGGCGAAAGCGGCATTGCGCGCTCGGTCGAGGGCGCGCTTGCCGGCGGCATCGTGGCGGTCGAGCTCTACAAATGGACCGCAGGCATCGCCCTGCGCACGGGCGCGCGGTTTGCGCTGCCGCTGGCCCTCGGCATCGCAATCGGACGGCTCGGCTGCTATTTCGCGGGCCTCGACGATTTCACCTACGGCACGCCGACGGCATTGCCCTGGGGCCATGATTTCGGCGACGGCATTCTCCGCCATCCCGCGCAGCTCTACGAGAGCGCCGCGATGGGCGTGTTCGCGCTGCTCTATGTGCTGGCGGTCTTGAACCGGAACGCATTCGCGATCACCAATGGTTTCTACCTGGTTCTGCTCTACTATGGAGCGCAGCGCTTCCTGTGGGAATTCCTCAAGCCCTATGGCACGCTGATCGGCCCCCTCACGCTGTTTCACCTGCTGTCGCTGTCCATCCTCCTCTACGCCGCAATCATGCTGGCGACGGCGCCCAAAGCGAGACCTGTGCATGAATGCGCCGTTGCGTAAGTCGCGTCCCTACATCTTCTGGGGCCAGACCCAGTCCCTCTGCGAGACCTGCCTGAAGCTGGTGCCGACCAAGATCCAGATCCTCGACAACGAGGTCTGGTACGAAAAGCGGTGCAAGGAGCATGGCGTTCAGTCGACGCTCGTGTCCACCGACGCGGCCTATTGGCGTTTGTGCAAGGATTTCATCAAGCCTGGCGACCGCCCGCTGCAATTCCAGCACCGCACCGAATTCGGCTGCCCCTATGATTGCGGCCTCTGCCCGGATCACGAGCAGCATTCCTGCCTCGCGCTGATCGAGATCACCGAGCACTGCAATCTCACCTGCCCGGTCTGCTTCGCCGAATCCGCGCCGGCGCGAACCAAATTCACCCCGCTCGCGACCGTGGAGAAGATGCTCGACGCGCTGGTTGCCAGCGAGGGCGAGCCCGACCTCGTGCAGATTTCCGGCGGCGAGCCGACGCTGCATCCGGACTTCTTCAAGATCCTGGACGCCGTGCGCGCCCGCCCGATCCGCCATGTCATGATCAACACCAACGGCCTGCGCATCGCCCGCGAAAGGGATTTCGTGGCGCGGCTCGCCGAGAACAAGCGCGGGCTGGAGGTCTATCTCCAGTTCGATTCGCTGCAGCGCGACGCGTTGATCAACCTGCGCGGGGCGGATTTGCGAAAAATCCGCCAGCAGGCGCTGGAGAATCTCGATCATTACGGCGTGTCGACCACGCTGGTGGCGACCATCAAGCGCCGTGTCAATGATGCCGAGATCGGCGACATCGTGCGTCACGCGCTGACCTGGAAATGCGTGCGCGGCGTCACGCTGCAGCCTGTTCAGGATGCCGGCCGCAACGAGAATTTCGATGAGAAAACCGACCGCATCATGCTTTCGGAGATTCGCAACCGCGTGGTCGAGACCGGCGTGTTCGGCGACAAGGACATGATCCCGCTGCCCTGTAACCCCGAGAGCATCTCGATCGGCTACGGTCTGCGCACCGGCGAGAAGGTGCTGCCGCTGACCTCGCTGATCCCGCAGGAGCAGCTGGTTGCGGTGATGCCCAACACCATCAGCCCGGAGAAATATCCGATGCTGCGGGAGAAATTCGTCGATTTGTTCTCACTGTCGTCGGGCCCGCTCAACACCTCCGAGCGCGTTTGCGAGCTCTTGTGCTGCCTGCCGAGCTTCGAGGTGCCGGAAGGACTTTCTTACGAGAACGTGTTCCGCGTCACGATCGTGCAGTTTCTCGACCGCTTCAATTTCTGCGTCGGCAACGTCAAGCGGTCCTGCATCCATTTCGTCACGGAGCAGGGCGCGATCATTCCGTTCGACACCTACAATCTGTTCTATCGCAACGGAAAGATCGACGGCATCCGCGCTGCGCTGGCCGGCGAGACCTATCGCGAGGCACGCCAGAGCGAGGAGGTGCCGCGATGAGCGACACCGGCACGCCTCCTCCGACTCCGACGCCGCAAGGGGACGCGCCTCCGATGGCGCCGCCACGGCGCGACGGGCGCCTGACCGCTTTCATGGTGATCGCCGGCGTGGTGCTGCTTTTCCCCGGCCTGTGCTTCCTGGCATTCGGCGGCCAAGGTGCCCCCTTTGTCCTGATTGGATTGGTCCCGGTCGGAATTGCGATCTTCCTGTTCATCCGCGCGGCGAGCCCGCCTAAGCCCTGACAAGAGTGTCGCCTCCTCATGAGCAACATCGCCCCCCCGCCCCCGCCTCCTCCGGCCGCCCCGCCGCAGCGCGGCGGCTGCCTGACCGCGCTCATGGCGATCTCCGGGGTCATCCTGCTGCTTCCGGGTCTCTGCGCACTCCTGTTCGGCGGAATCTCCATATCCGAGGGGGGCAAGATCGATTCCGACATCGCCCCGCTGGTCTTCCTGGGGCTGGTCGTCGGCATCGGAGGCGTCGTCCTGATCTGGGCGGCGATCAAGGGGCGAAAGGCCCCCGCCCATCCCGGAACCCAGCCCTAAGCTCCGGGAATTCCCGGACAAAATTCAGTCAACCAACCGGCAAAGAACACATTGTTTTTTGGCGGTTTTTGCATATATTGCGCCGCAACGCGCAGGGTGCCCGGTCGATAGACCGGGCTTCCCTTTTTGGGCGGAAAGCGCCCGTTTCCAGTCTTCCAGCGTTGTTTCGAGAAGAGGTCCCGGTCTGGCCGGCGAGATCGCGCTTAACCCATTGTTCGAACGCAAAGAAGCTCACTCATGAACCTCCGCAACGTCGCCATCATCGCTCACGTCGACCACGGCAAGACGACCCTCGTCGACAAACTCCTCCAGCAGTCCGGCACGTTCCGCGAGAACCAGAAGGTGACCGATCGCGCCATGGACTCCAACGATCTGGAGCGTGAGCGCGGCATTACCATTCTGGCCAAGGCGGCCTCGGTGCAGTGGAAGGACACCCGGGTCAACATCGTCGACACCCCCGGCCACGCCGATTTCGGCGGCGAGGTCGAGCGCATCCTCAACATGGTGGACGGCGCGCTGGTGCTGGTGGACGCCGCTGAAGGCCCGTTGCCGCAGACCAAGTTCGTGGTCTCCAAGGCGCTGAAGGTCGGCCTCAAGCCGATCGTCGTCATCAACAAGGTCGACCGCCCCGACGCGCGCCCGACCGAAGTCATCAACGAGGTGTTCGACCTGTTCGCGGCGCTCGACGCCAGCGAGGAGCAGCTCGACTTCCCGATCCTCTACGGGTCGGCCAAGCAGGGCTGGATGGCAGAGACTCCCGAGGGTCCGAAGGACAAGGGCATGGAGCCGCTGTTCGACCTGATCCTGCGCCATGTCGCGCCGCCCACGGTTGAAGAGGGCCCGTTCCGCATGATCGGCACGATCCTCGAAGCCAATCCCTATCTCGGCCGCATCATCACCGGCCGCATCTCCTCGGGCACGTTGAAACCCAACCAGCAGGTCAAGGTGCTGAACGCCGAGGGCAAGCTGGTGGAAACCGGCCGCATTACCAAGATCCTGGCGTTCCGCGGCCTCGAGCGCACGCCGCTGGATGAGGCCGAAGCCGGCGACATCGTCGCCATTGCCGGTCTCACCAAGGGCACCGTCGCCGACACCTTCTGCGATCCGAGCGTGGAGGTGCCGCTGCCGGCGCAGCCGATCGATCCGCCGACCGTGTCGATGTCGTTCATCGTCAACAATTCCCCGCTCGCCGGCACCGAAGGCGACAAGGTGACGAGCCGCATGATCCGCGACCGTCTGCTGCGCGAGGCTGAAGGCAACGTCGCGCTGCGCGTCGTCGAAGCCTCGGACAAGGACGCGATGGAGGTGTCCGGCCGCGGCGAATTGCAGCTCGCGATCCTGATCGAGACCATGCGCCGCGAGGGCTTTGAGCTCTCGGTGTCGCGTCCGCGCGTCGTGTTCCAGAAGGATGAGGCCACCGGCGCCACCATGGAGCCGATCGAGGAAGTCGTGATCGACGTCGACGAGGAGCACTCCGGCGTCGTCGTGCAGAAGATGAGCGAGCGCAAGGCCGAGCTGATCGAGATGAAGCCGTCCGGCGGCAACCGCCTGCGCCTTGTGTTCTACGCGCCGACCCGCGGCCTGATCGGCTACCAGGGCGAGCTGCTCACCGACACCCGCGGCACCGCGATCATGAACCGCCTGTTCCACGGCTACGCCCCGTACAAGGGCGAGATCCAGGGCCGCCGCAACGGCGTGCTGATCTCCAACGACCAGGGCGAGGCCGTGGCCTACGCCATGTTCAAGCTGGAAGACCGCGGCCCGATGATGATCGAGCCGGGCTGGAAGGTCTACAAGGGCATGATCGTCGGCGAGCACACCCGCGACAACGATCTCGAGATCAACGTGCTCAAGGGCAAGCAGCTCACCAACATCCGCACGACGTCGAAGGACGAAGCCGTGCGCCTGACCCCGCCGATCCGCATGACCCTGGAAAAGGCGCTCGCCTATATCGAGGACGACGAGCTCGTCGAGGTCACCCCGAAGTCGATCCGCCTGCGCAAGAAGCACCTCGACCCGAACGAGCGCAAGCGCGCGGAGAAGTCCAAGGAAGCGGTGGCGTAAGCTACCGCACGCCGTTGTGCCGTAGGGTGGGCAAAGCGTAGCGTGCCCACCACTTGAAGTCCCGGTCGGCAATGGTGGGCACGGCGCAAGAGCGCCTTTGCCCACCCTACGGAGCGTCACTCCCGCCTCTGGAATACTGGATCACCCGCTCCAGTGCGCAAGCGCGCACAGGGCGGGTGATGACAGCTGACTTGTGGCGGCTTCAGCACATCCAGCGAACGTGCTAGAGCCCGCCCATGAGCTCCCTTCCCTCCTCCGTTGATGTCGCGATCATCGGCGCCGGTGCTGCCGGGCTCGGCGCGGCGCACGCGCTGGCGGGTTCCGGCCTCTCCGCCATCGTGCTGGAGGCCCGCGACCGGCTCGGCGGCCGGGCGTGGACCGTGCAGGCCTCGCCCGAGGTGACGTTCGACGTCGGCTGCGGCTGGCTGCATTCGGCGGACCAAAACTCCTTCGTCGCAATCGCAAGGCAGCTCGATTTCGAGGTCAACAAGGACCTGCCGCCCTGGCGCGAGCGCGCCTTCGGCAACGCGTTTCCGCAAAGCCAGCGCGACGAGTTCATGCAGGCGATGGACGCGTTCTACGAGCGCCTCTGGCAGGCCGCGCAAAAGGGCAAGGACGAGCCCGCGAGCCTGAGCCTCGAGCCCGGCAATCGCTGGAATCCCATGATCGACGCGATCTCGACCTATATCAACGGCTGCGAACTCAAGGACATGTCGACGCTGGACTGGGACGCCTATGAGGACACCAACCTCAACTGGCGCATTCGCCGCGGCTATGGCGCCCTGGTTGTGGCCTATGGCGCGCCCTGCCCGGTGGCGCTGAACTGTATGGTCACGCTGATCGATCATTCCGGCCCGCGCATTCGTATCGAGACGTCGCAGGGCACGCTGACCGCCGGCAAGGTGATCGTCACCGTGCCGACCAATCTGATCGCCGATGAGGCGATCCGCTTCTCGCCACAGCTCCCGGCCAAGGTCGATGCCGCCGCCGGCCTGCCGCTCGGCGTCGACGACAAGGTGACGCTGGCGCTTAGCGATGCCGAGGCGTTCCCTAGGGAAGGCAACCTGCGCGGCGCCACCATGCGCACCGCGATGGGCACCTACCACATCCGCCCGTTCGGCCAGCCCTGCATCGAAGGCTTTTTTGGCGGCAGCTTCGCAAGAGAACTGGAAGACGCCGGCGACGGCGCCATCGCCGCGCAGAGCATCGACGAGATCGCCAGCTTCCTCGGCAACGACATCCGCCACAAGCTGAAGCCGCTGTGCGAATCGCGCTGGGCGCATGATCCTTTCGCGCGAGGGTCGTATTCGCACGCGCTGCCCGGACATGCCGGCGACCGTGCGGTGCTGGCCGCACCGGTGGATGGCCGGTTGTTCTTCGCCGGAGAGGCGACGTCGCCGACCTTCTTCACCACGGCGCATGGGGCGCGGGACAGCGGGGAACGGGCGGCGAAGGAAGTGCTGGCGGCTCTGCGCAAGCACTAACCTTTAAATATCTTGTCTCTGTGAAACTTCAGAAAGAGAGCATTTGGGTAGAATGCCGTATCGTTTGGAAGATTGATCGTTCGACTGTGATTGAGAAGCCGCAGGGCGTCGTCCGGAACGTGATTTTCTGCAGTTAGGATTTTGTAATCATCTCCTATCGAGATGAGACCTCGATCAAACATCCAGTGTACCGTGCCGGACAACGCTAACCCATTGCGAACCGAGTCCGGTCCTTTCTCTGCGACGGGTTGAATGTGCGCGGCCTGGACCTCAGGGCGACCACCTCCATTGATAAGTCGAAGTCCCGTCATCGCGCATCGGTTCTCGTACGCCGCACGAACGTTGTACATGAATGACCTCTCGCGAAATGGCCGCGAAATTGTCATCTCGATGATCGGACGCTCAAAGGGGACAGTCGGCTCCGATATTTCGAACTGACGCGGCTGGTGGCGGGATGTCTCTTCGCCAAGGATCGGCGCGAACCCAGCCTTCCAAATCTGATCAAACTCAGCATCAGGAATCAGCCGAACAGCACGGCCAAAGGCGCCCTTGTTGGTACTTCCATCTGATTTTCTTAGAGCGCTTTCGTAGTAGTGACCGCCTTCGACGAAAGGGACCGGTCGATCAAAGTCCAAATAGTCATCTACGAGAGCGTAGTAGTGATCTGCTTGGTCCTTGTCTTCGACGAGATCCACCACGCGAGCGACCCCGAAGTACGACTGTCGTCCACCGAAACTCGACAGTTCGACTGTCGTTCGCCTGGGCTCGTAGTAAAGAATATAATCACCGACCGCCTGCCGAACCTGATTGAGATAGGTACGAGGGAAATGGTAGCGGACCTCAGGCAGGTCTTTGTACCCCGGAGTTACTTTTGTTGTGAGGACTGCCTTTGACATTCCTTGGACTTATCGCTCCCGAGGCTTAGCCTCTTATAGCCTGACGTTAGAGTTATCACTCAATCACCCGCGCCCGCAAATCGGCATCTGGCACGAAGCAGGTATTGTACTTTCCGAAGATGCGATAGCGGTTGCGCGCGATGAGGCTGTAGATCGGGTCTCGCAGCGGCCTCGGCACAGCAAACAATACGCTCACCCAGCTCCAGCCGGGGAGCAACGACAACACAGTCAGCGCGGCATCCGACTTCATGAACACCTCGCCGCCGTGAACGACGGCGTTGGTGTCGGGATCCCCAGCGTCGATCCCGAATGTGCGTGCGAGCCGCGCCCCGTAGTCCGACTGGATCGGCGTGAAACGAAAGCGCTTCGCCGTGTCGCGCTTGGCGACGAAGCGCACCCAGCGCGAGCAGAAGATGCAGACGCCGTCGAACAGGATCACATCGTCGTCGGGCCATTTTGGCATCAGCGATTGTCCAGCATCAGCAGCGCAACCAGCATCAGCACGATCGCAGGCCCCGTCTTGACCAGCGCGCCGAGCGGCTCGATCCAGAGATCGGGCGTCAGGATCGCCGCGCCGAGCATATAGCCGAGCGAGGCGACAATGCCCGCGACCAAGCCGACCGCAGCCGTACGTCGGAACGCGATCAGCACGCCGATGCTCATGTCCATCAGGCTGGTGCCGATGGTGATGGGATCGACCAGCGCAGGCGCAAAATTGTGCGCGCTCAAAATGCCGGCGGCGGCGCGGTAGGACACGAACAGCGCGATGAAGCCGGAGACGACCCAGAACGCGGCCAGGCTCGCGAAGATCAGCGCCTTGACCAGGAACAGCCGCGCGAACCATTTGTCCTGGATGGTGGCGGGATGACGTCCGATCACTTCAGCCAGCGTTTTCGGCACGATGCCCGTGGCGGCGATCCAGGCCGAGGGATCACCGCTCACGCCGCGGCGCAGCTCGGCTATGGCGGTGGAGCGCATCGGCGGCATCCAGCCGAGATAATTGGCGAGATCGCCGATTTTCGCGCCGAGATCGAGCATCAAGGTCGGCATCGCGATGCGCGGCCAACCGGCCGTGCCGAATGCGAACCGAAACTGCTTGATGATTCCGGCCATGGTGACCGGCTCCGATAGCATCAGGTCCCAGCACACTGATATCACGGATGCATCGTCGATATCACGCGCGGCGAGCCAGGCGATGGTCGCCGAGATGTCCTCGACCGCGACGGGCTGGAACGGCGTCGCCATCTCCGCACCCGGCAAGTCGAGCGGGAAGGCGGCGAGCGCGCGCAGCATGGCGCTGCCGCCATAGGCTGACGGCGCGACCACGAAGCCGGGCCGCAGGATGGCATGGGCGATGCCGGAGGCCGCGATCAATCGCTCGGCCTCGCGTTTGGTCGTCGCGAAGGCGGTGCGGTCGGCTTCGGCCATTCCCGGAATCGAGATGTGCACCAGCCGGATCGCGCTGTCGCCGATCGCCTGAAGCAGACGCGCGACGAAATCCCGGTGCACGGCGCTTGTGTCGCTGCCGGGCCCATCCTGGAGCACGCCGAGGCAATTCACGACGACATCCACGGCCTGCTCGCGCAGCAGGCGCGTCAGCGCGGCCGCATCGAGCGATAGGATTGGAAGCTCGATATCGAGCGCGCCCATCTTCTGCGCCGGCGACAGGCTGCGCGCCACGCCGACGGCGCGAAAGCCCCGCGCGCGCAGATCGTCGGTGACGAAGCGGCCGATCAGGCCGGAGGCGCCGAGCACCAGGATGGTTCGCTGGTTCATCATTCCCTCAAAACGGCTTGGCGACCATCAGCCAGAGGATGAGCATCGTCGCGCCGAAGCCGGGGAAGCCGAACGCGAACCAGCGGCGGAACAGGACGAAGTAACGCTCCGGCAGCGCGGCGCGCTGCTCGGAAGCCTTGCGCGCGAGATCGCGCATCTCGATCTGCATGAAGACGACAGGGATCCAGAACAGGCCCGCGATGGCATAGAGCGCGAGCGACGCGAGCAGCCAGCGCTCCGTGAACGACGTGGCCGAGAGCATCATCAGCAGGCCACCGCTGACCGGCTGCAAGATCACGGCCGACAGCGTGAAGATCGCGTCGGCAATCACCACCACCGAGGCGGTGCGCGCAATGAAGTCTGCATCGTGCGTGCGATGCGCCATCAGCATGAAGAAGGCGATGCCGGTTCCGGTGCCGAGGATGACGATGGCGCCGAGCACGTGCAGGTATTTGACCAGGAAATATAACGTCATGGTTTCTTCTTCAGCGCACGCTCGAGCTCGCTGCCGGCGGCTTTGACGCCGGCTTCGGTCTCGATCATCCAGTGCCCCTCGCTGCCCACCCCGGGCAGTGCGCGGAAATCGACCTTGCCGCCACCGCCGCGAAATGCATCTGCCAGCGACTTCGAAAATACCGGCGGAAAATAGCTGTCATTGCTCGCAACGAGCCATGTGACGGGAATGCGCGCCGCCTTGCCGAATTCAGCGGCGGCCGCGAGAAGCGCATGGGGCGCGCAGATCCGGTTCGGTTCGTCATTGGCATGGCCGCCGCGCCCCGGCGCAATTACTGTGATCGCCGAGATCGTCTTGGGCTCGGCATTGGCGAGCGCCAGCGCGCCCCAGCCGCCGGCGGAATGGCCGATCACGATCGCGGCATCCTTGCGGATGAAATCCTGCTTTCGCAAATGGTCCAGTGCCAGCGAAATTTCTTCGGCGGTCGCACGACCCGCGCGCGCGTAATCCGCTTCGTCACAGCCGCCCTGGTCTTCGACATAGCGGCCGCCGGTTGCACCGTGGCCGAGCCGTTCCGGCACCAGCACGGCAAAGCCGCGCGCGACGAGGAACGCTGTGAGCGCGCGGTATTCCGGCTGCGGCATTTGTGCACGACGCAGGCCATTCTGCGTCGAAGCATGCGCGATGACCGCGAGTCGAAATGGACCGGCACCGAACGGGCGAAACAGCAGCGCATGCGCGGCAATGTCCGTATCCGGCGACGGCACACGCCACTCCTGCCGGCGAAACGGCTCGCCTTCCTCGCCCGATGCAGCGAACGTGACCTGGGCGCACAGAGGCGGCGCGGTCAGCAAGGCCAGCAGAGGCAGGAGCGCGAAGATGTTGAAGAGCCGCATGAATTGCCGGAGTCGAACACGGACAACGAAGGCCAGACTAACGGGAACGAATCATCCTGGGCGGACTTTCTGCGTTGCCATCGCCATTCATTGGTTGCTGCAACCGAGTTTTGCACCGACGCATGGCAGTTCGTTGCCGTTCAGGGCAGCGCCTTGTCCTCTTTCGGTACAACACAGTTGAAATACTGATGCAGAAAGTCCACAGGTTAACCGATAATTAACGATAGGTCTTGCCGCCGACGCGGCGACTTGGTTTGATCGTCTCCATGAGCACAACCCTGATCGAGGTCCGGCCGGCCAAAGCTGCAGATGCAACTGCGGTGGCGTCAACCCATGACGAAGCCTGGCGCTCGGCCTATCAGGGCATCATTCCCGGCGCCGAGCTGGAGAAGCTGATCAACCGCCGCGGTCCGCAGTGGTGGGACAGCGCGATCCGCAAGGGCAGCCGCGTCAGCGTGCTGGTGTTCGGCGACAAGATCGCAGGCTATGCCAATTACGGCCGTAACCGTGCCCGCAGCCTGCACTTCGACGGCGAGATCTACGAGCTCTATCTGCGCCCCGAATTCCAGGGCCTCGGCTTTGGCCGTCGCCTGTTCGCCGCCGCTCGCCGCGACCTGATGCAGAGCGGGCTGAAGAGCATGGTCGTGTGGGCGCTCTCGGACAACGATCCGGCGACCGAGTTCTACCGGGCCCTGGGCGGCCGCATGGTGGCGCGTTCTTCGGAACGATTCGGGCCGAAGTCGCTCGACAAGGTTGCCTTCGCTTGGACCAATTGAGCTGCTGAAAGTCTAGCCGGCAGCGTTTCCCATCCGTCGATACCGTTGCCGCTTGAGCCGGTGTTCGCCGGATTCATTATTTCAAAAAAACACGATGGATTGGGGGGCCAAGCCCGCGTATGACAGCGCCAAAATCGCTGCCGGGCGCGATTTAACCTCGGCAACAACGGAGCCTTGAATGCGTATCGATGCTATCTCGATCGGGAAAAACGTCCCACAGGACGTCAATGTCATCATCGAAGTCCCCGTGGGCGGCGAACCGATCAAATACGAGATGGACAAGGAGGCCGGCACGCTGGTGGTCGACCGCTTCCTGTACACGCCGATGCGTTACCCCGGTAACTACGGCTTCATCCCGCACACGTTGTCGGACGACGGTGACCCCTGCGACGTGCTGATCATCAACACCCGCGCCATCATCCCCGGCGCCGTCATGAGCGTACGCCCGGTCGGCGTGCTGTTCATGGAAGACGAAGCCGGCGGCGACGAGAAGATCCTGGCGGTGCCGTCGTCGAAGCTGACGCAGCGCTACGACAAGGTGAAGTCGTACTCCGACCTGCCCGACATCACGCTGCAGCAGATCCAGCACTTCTTCGAGCACTACAAGGATCTCGAGAAGGGCAAGTGGGTGAAGATCCTGCGCTGGGGCGGCCCGGAGGACGCGCACAAGCTGATCCTCGAGGGCATCGAGCGCGAGAAGAAGAAGAAGGGCTGAGCTTCTGTGTCCCGGACGCGGCGCGGCATGAAATGACGCGACGCTGAGCCGGGACCCATGCCGCCACTGGGCCCCGGCTCAGCAGCGCCCCGCTGAAGAAGCGCTGCGCTGCGTCCGGGGCACGAGAGTTTACCTACACCGCCGGCTTCGGCAGCCCGGCGATTGCGCAGGCCGCGCGCAGCGTGTTCACGAGCAGGCACGCCACCGTCATCTGGCCGACGCCGCCGGGCACCGGCGTGATGGCACCGGCAACGCCGAGCGCTTCCTGATAGGCGACGTCGCCGACAAGGCGCGTCTTGCCGTCCTCCTTTGGAATCCGGCTGATGCCGATGTCGATCACGGTCGCGCCGGGCTTCAGCCAGTCGCCGCGCACCATCTCCGGCTTGCCGACGGCGGCGTAGACGAGATCGGCGCGCTTCACGAGGCCCGGCAAATCGCGCGAGCGCGAATGCGCGATGGTCACCGTGGCGTTCTCGTTCAGCAGCAATTGCACCAGCGGCCGGCCGACCAGGTTGGAGCGGCCGATGACGATGGCGTTCAAGCCCTCGAGCGAGGGATGGACGCTCTTGGTCAAAATGATGGAGCCGAGCGGCGTGCAGGGCGACAGCGCTTCGAAACCGCCAGCGAGACGACCGGCATTGTTCGGATGCAGGCCGTCGACATCCTTGGCGGGATCGATGGCGTTGATGACGGCCTCGGTGTTGAGGCCCTTCGGCAGCGGCAGCTGGACAAGAATACCGTGCACGGCGGGATCGCGGTTGAGCTTTGCGACGACGGCCAGCAAGTCCGCTTGCGAGACGTCAGCCGGCAGCTTGTGCTCGAAGGAGGCCATGCCGGCCGCCTGCGTCTGGGTGCCCTTGGAGCGGACATAGACCTCGCTCGCCGGGTCGTTGCCGACCAGGACCACCGCAAGGCCCGGCACCAGATTGTGCTCGCGCTTGACGCGGGCAACCTCGTCGGCCACGCGCGCCCGGAGGTCCGCGGCAATGACTTTTCCATCGATGATCTTGGCCGTCATGTCAGTTCCCTCGGTCTTTCGATTTGGCGGATGCGAGTTGGCGCAAGGTCTCGCCGAGCCGAGCCGGATCGCCGTCGACCGCGATCTGCTTCAGCCGCGAGGTCGCTCCGGACAGGAGTCTTACGCTGGCCTTGGGGACACCAAGCGATTTCGCCAGCAGGACCAAAACGGCCTTGTTGGCCTCGCCGCCATCGGCGATCGCGCGCACCCGCACCTTGAGCACGCTGCGGCCATCGGCCAGCTGCTCGATCCCGTCGATGTCGTCGCGGCCGCCGCGCGGCGTCACCCGCAGCGCGATGCTGATTCCTGCAGCCGAGTAACGCCAGGGTTCCTTGAAGGCCTCTTTCGCGACCAAGGCGCTCCTGCCTGCTTAGATGACGTTCGGGTAGATGTAATACAGGATCACCCGCTCGATGAACATGATGAGCAGGATCAGGATGATCGGCGAGATGTCGAGCCCGCCGAGGCTGGGCAGGAAATTGCGAATCGGCGCCAGCACCGGCTCGGTGATCCGGTAGAGGAACTCCGCAACCGCCGAAACGAACTGGTTGCGGGTGTTCACCACGTTGAAAGCGATCAGCCAGGACAGGATCGCGGAGGCGATCAGCAGCCAGACGTAGAGGTCGAGCACGATGATGACGATGTCGAGAACGGCACGCATGGCTTTTGAAGACTCTGGCTTTTGAAAACTCTGGCTGCGGTCGGGATTGACGCCTTTTGCTAGATATCGGTTCCCCCCGGCCCAAACAAGGGAAGTTCGGACGCAGGAATGGCTAAAACCGGGTTACGCCCGTCCTTGACTTGACCTTGGCAGGGACTTAAATGGCGCCCGGTTGTCGGCCGCGTTTACCAGGGCGGCCAAC
Organism: Bradyrhizobium diazoefficiens USDA 110; assembly: GCF_000011365.1. Classification (GTDB taxonomy): domain Bacteria; phylum Pseudomonadota; class Alphaproteobacteria; order Rhizobiales; family Xanthobacteraceae; genus Bradyrhizobium; species Bradyrhizobium diazoefficiens. The sequence continues at coordinate 591,247 of NC_004463.1, forward strand.
AAACGGGGCCATAGCTCAGCTGGGAGAGCGCGTCGTTCGCAATGACGAGGTCGGCGGTTCGATCCCGCCTGGCTCCACCAGCCTTCGCAGGCTGCGCCTGCTTCGGCTCGGCAAGCCCGCTCGTAGCGAAGGCTGCCACGCCATAGCCCACGGGGCGACGGCGGGCTCCATCCGAAGACCTCTCCCCCCTACCTCCCCGTAAACCTCGGCGGCCGCTTTTCCATGAAGCTTGCCACGCCCTCCCGGAAATCGCTGCCGCCGAGCGCCACCATCATCTCCCGGTTGGCCTCGATCGTTGCCTCGGCCAGCGTCTGGAACGGCACCTCGTAGAGCTGGCGCTTGATCACGGCCATCGCGCTCGGCGAGACGAAGTCGGCGAGGTCGCGCGCATAGGCGTAGGTTTCCTCGCGGAGCTTCTCCGGCGAGCACAGACGGTTGACCAGCCCGATCCGCAGCGCCTCGTCGCTCGAAACACGGCGCGCCGAGAGCAACAGATCCATCGCATTGGCATGGCCGACGATGCGCGGCAGCATCCAGCTGATGCCGTGCTCGGCGATGAGCCCGCGCCGCGCGAAGGCGGTGGTGAACACGGTGTTGTCGGCGGCAAAGCGCAGGTCGCAATAGAGCGCGTGGACGAGGCCGATGCCCGCGGTCGCGCCGTTGAGCATAGCGATGACGGGCTTGCCGATCGACGGATAGAAGCCGTAGCGCGTCTGCCAGTCGGGCCGGCGATTCATGTCGAAGGGCGGCAGGCTCGATGCGCGCCTGACGTCATCGGGGTCGAGCCCTTTCAGCGCATCCATGTCGGCGCCGGCGCAGAAGGCGCGGCCCGCGCCGGTGAGCACGATGACGCGGACATTGTCGTCGGCGCTTGATGCTTCCATCGCATGGCGCACGTCGCGCTCCATTGTCGGCGTCCACGCGTTCATGCGGTCCGGGCGATTGAGCGTGATGGTCGCGACCTTGTCGCGCACCTCATAGAGAATGTGTTCATAGGCCATGACGCTCTCCCTTTGTCTGCCGGCACGCGTTCGCGCGCGCTCGTTGTCAGCGAGCCTAGCATATCCAGGGATGAGGCAAGGGCTTGCGCGAAGGCGCGATCACTCGGCGGCTTGCGCCAGCAGCGGCCGGCGCGCCAGCCAGCCATTGATGAAGTGATCGAGCCAGGCGCGTTCCGCGGCATCGTACACGGCACGGTCCGCGAAATGATGATGCCGCTCGCGCGCACCGGGCGCGCTGAACCCGTCATAGCCGCGCGTGGTCCAGCGATGCATCATGGCGTAGGTCACGTCAGGATGAAACTGCACTCCGAAGGCATGGCCCGCGCGGAACGCCTGCACCGGAAAATCGTCGCCTTCCGCAAGCAGCTCAGTGCCGGCCGGCAGCTCGAAACCCTCGCGGTGCCAGTGATAGACCTGCGCCGGCCAGGCCGGACAGAGCGCGTGGCCCGCGGCCGTCGGGCGGATCGGGTAGTAGCCGATCTGAGTCAGTGCCTCCGCATGCGGCGCGACGCGGGCGCCGAGCTGCATCGCCAGCATCTGCGCACCGAGACAGATGCCGAGGAACGGCCGCTGTTCGCGAAGCGGAATTTCGATCCAGTCGATCTCGCGGCGGATGTAGTCGTCGGGATCGTTGGCGCTCATGGGGCCGCCGAAGACCACGGCGCCGGCATGCTGATCGAGCGTCTCCGGAAGCGGATCGCCAAAGCGGGGACGGCGGATGTCGAGACGATGGCCGAGCGCGCGCAGCGCATTGCCGACCCGGCCGGGCGTCGAGGATTCCTGGTGCAGGACAATCAGAACCGGCAACCGGGCTTCGGGACGAGCAGCAGATGCGCCAAGGGCCCTTCTCTTCGGGAAGGGCACCAATTCCGCGCCACCAAACCTGTCCGTCCGGAACGACATTGCCTTTCCAAATGCTATCGGTTCAGACCGCCAGCATAGCTAAGCGATGGTTAACATCGTGTGAGTTTGCGCACACACGACACCGATCAGGAAAGCAAGCTCCGGGCCACGACAGGCTTCGAGCGTTCTTCAGCGTCTCTGCCGCTGGAATCGACTGGTGGCGGACAGGATGAAGCCGCGCGGGAAGAAACGCAGCGCGAACGGCACAATCTTGATGCCGAGACCCGGCAGCACTGCCCGTTTATTTGCCATCAGCCCACGATAGGCCTCCCGTGCAACATCGGAGGCAGGAACATTGAGAAGGGCCGTATTGTGTCCGGATCCGACGCCGGCGCGCGCCTGGAATTCGGTAGGCACCGGACCCGGGCAAAGTACGGTGACGCGGACGCCGCGCGGCGCGAGCTCCGCCCGCAAGGCCTCGGTGAGAGAAATCACATAGGCCTTGGACGCGTAATAGACCGCCATGCCGGGGCCGGGCAGAAAGCCGGCGACCGAGCCGACATTGAGAAGACCGCCCTTGTTCCTGATGAGCTGATCGGCAAATCGCAGCGACAGATCGGTCAGGGCCCGGACGTTGACGTCGACGATGCCAACCTGCTCGTCGCGATCGCACTCGATGGCATCGCCGAACACGCCGAAGCCGGCATTGTTGACGAGATGGTCGAGCTCGACATCTTCGGCGGCGAGCGCGGCCGCGATCTTCTCGCCGGCATCAGCTTCCTGGAGGTCGCAGGCGATTACGATCGGCTTCTTGCCGCCCTTGGCGGCGAGTTCGTTCGCGAGCGCCTCGAGCCGGTCCGCACGCCGCGCCGTCAGCGCCAGACGGTGTCCATTCGCGGCGAACACCCGCGCCAGCTCCGTGCCGATGCCCGCCGAGGCACCGGTGATCAACGTTACCCGCTCAGTCACGATCGAAGTCTCTTGAATTGAAGTTTTTAGTCCCGCAATGGCGGAACGAGAGCATAGGCCGTACGCGACAGGCAAGCGGCGCTGACAGCATGGCCGCCTGACCGGACATCAGGGAGACCAGAAAACCCGGGGATTTACGGATGAATCCGGGATAACCGCAGCCGGGGGCTACATTAAAGTTTCGTCATGTAGCCTGTACAACCGGCAATCCGCCGTGTTGGACGAAATCAGCCGCCTACGGCGCCGTCCTTCACCTGGTTACCGGCACGGTCCGCCACGGCATGCTTCAGGTCGATCCGGTCGCGCTGGGAAATCCCGAGCAGGTCGGAGGCGCGCCAGACCACGTTGTCCTCGAACTCGGAGACCTGGCCGTCGGCATAGACCAGCTCCCACATCATCTGGACGATGCGCTTGCGGCCCGCTTCGTCGAGCGAGCGCATGATGACGCTGGTGAAGTGATAGAGATCGACCGCCTCACCCTCGACCTGGGTCGCATCGGCGATCAAACGATCGGCAGTGCCGCGATCGAGCCCAAAATGGCTTTCGATCAGGCTGTGCAGCTTGCGCTGCTCGGTCGCCGTCGGCTGGCCGTCCAGCGAGACCACGTGAACCAGCAACGCGGTCGCCGCAAGCCGATAATCGCTGTCGCCGAATGCGCGATCCCCGGCATGGGGAGCAACAATGTCGGCGATGAATTGACGCAGGCCGTCGAGCATGGGGTCCTACCGAAAACGATGACGCCGCGGGGGCGCGGCGTTACCAGCATTATATGTGCGGGAAACTCAACCGGCGCAACGTGCGTCAGTTCCCCGCGCTGCATTACGTTTCGGCAATCTGTTCGCTGTCATTCCGGGGCGCGCGAAGCGCGAACCCGGAATCTCGCGCTACAATCTCGAGATTCCGGGTCTGGCCCTTCGGGCCATCCCGGAATGACGGCGGCTTACGGTATCTCGTACACCACCATCTTGTCGGCGATGCCGCGCAATGCGGCCTGCTTCTGAATCGGCTTGATTTCACGCTGCTTCAGCACTTCCGCCACGGCTGGCGCGTCCAGCACTGACCCGGTGATGTGCATCTCCTGCGCGGTCGACAGGCTCTGCACGCGCGCGGCGATGTTGACGGTCTGGCCGAAATAATCCTGCCGCTCGTTGAGCATCACCGCGAGGCACGGACCTTCATGGATGCCGATCTTGACGATGAGATCGGCGGTGCCGCGCTGCTTGTTGAGCACGTCCATCGCCGCACGCATCCGCAGGCCCGCGACGATCGCGTGCTCGGGACGGACGAAGGTCGCCATCACGGCGTCGCCGATGGTCTTCACCACCGCGCCCTTCTCGGAGGAGATGATCTCGAGCAGCGCATGGAAATGCGCGCGCACGAGATCGAAGGCGGCGAGATCGCCGACCCGCTCGTAGAGCGCGGTCGATCCTTTCAGATCCGTGAACAGAAATGTCAGGGACGTGATCTGGAGCCGCTGATCGACACTGAGATTGTCCGCCTTGAACACATCGCGGAACGTCTGGTTCGACAGCATCCGCTTGGCGGTGAGGAACGGCTTGCGCTTGCCGATGAGGTGATGAAGCGCCTCGGCCGCGATGAACACCGACGGCAGCACGCGTACGCCGGCCTGGTTCTCCAGCGACAGCCGCAGCGGACCCGGCCGCATGGTCGTGGTGCCCGTCGGCGCCTGCACCCTGTTGTACATGATGGCGAGCTGCTGGCGGTCCTTGGTCGGCTCGCCCTGGACGTCGATGAAATGCGCGGCGTGCGTCACCGGCTCGAAGATGATGATGAAGTCGTTCGGCAGTTGCAGCGACATGGTCGCCTTCTCGCCGGCAGGCAGCTCCATCGTATCCAGTGTGACCTCGTTGGCCAGCGTCGCAAACGACTCCTTGTTGAAGTCGACGCCGGAGCTCCAGAACACCTGCTTGAAATACTCCCATACCGGAAGCGTATCCGGGTCGTGCGCCGCGATGCGCCGGACGCGCGGGTTCACGGTGAAGGAGACCTCGACCTGGTCGTCGACGGAGGCCTTGTAACCGCAGGCACAGAGCGCACAGTGATAGTCGTCGGGCTTGAGCGCCTTCAGCGTCGCGTGAGCGCCAAGCACACCGCCGCAGCCCGGACACAGCACGTTCCAGCCGAGATCGAACAGCCCGAGCCGCGCCGAATGCAGGAAGGCGGAGATCGCGCGCTCTTCGTCGACACCATGCTGCCTGGCGAAATCGAGGACATTGACCCGGTTGAGCTCGTGATCCTCGCCGTCCTCGATGAGGCGCGCAATCTCATCGACCGCCTTCGGATCGGCGGTCTGCTTCAGAACGGAAAACTGGGCCTGGATGTCGCTCATGGCGTAACTCTATCTAGGGTGGATCACGCCATCGGCCAGGCGAGCGCCTGTCACCGACGCGTGATTCGGAACATGGGTGAGCGGTCCGGCTGGGTCGTGACGACGCCATGCGGGATCACGGGAACCGTATCGACCAGCTCGACGCGAAACGCACCGATCAGCCGGGCCAGCGCCAGCACGGATTCGGCTTGCGCAAACGGCGCGCCGACGCACACGCGCGGACCCGCGCCGAACGGCAAATAGGCAAAACGGTCGGGTGCTTCGGTCGACATGAAACGCTTTGGAACGAACGCGTTCGGCTGATCCCACAGCTTTTCGTGCCGGTGCAGCAGCCAGGGCGCGATCATGATGATGTCGCCCCTGCCGATCTCGATTCCGGCCGCATTGTCCTTCGCGCGCGCGGCACGCGCGATCAGGAAGGCGGGCGGATAGAGCCGCATGGTTTCTTCGATCACCGCGCGGGTGAATTTCTGGCGATCGATGTCGGCCATGCTGTCGAGATGTTCGCCGCGGGTCTCGGAGGCCACCTCCTCCTGCGTATCAGGATCGAGCGCGAGCAGATAGAGCGCCCAGAACAGCGCGGTCGCCGTGGTCTCGTGGCCGGCGAGAATCATGGTCGCGACTTCGTCGATGAGTTGCTCGTCCGAAAAGCCCTTGCCCGTTTCAGGATCGCGCGCCTCGTCCATGAGATCGAACAGGTCGCGCGGCGGCGCGCCGTCCTTTTTCCCGGCGGCGCGCCGCTCTGCGATCAGCATCGCGACGAATTCGGTCCAGCGCTTGCGGAAACGGGCGCGGGCAAAATCCATCGGGCTCGGCCAGGACACCGGCAGCAGCATGTCGAGGAAATAGGGCCGTCCCAGCCGCTCGCCATATTCCACGACGAAGTTGCGCAAGGTGGGGCCATGCCGGTCCATGCCGAACGAGAACATCGTGCGCCCGGCGATCTCGAGCGTCATGCGCTGCATGGTCTCGCGCAGATCGACGGTCTCGCCGCTGCGCGCATCCAGCTTCGCAATGGTCTCGTCGAGCACCGCAGTCATGTGCGGAACGAGATTTGCGGTGGCGCGCGGCGTGAAGGCCGGCGCGAGCGTGCGGCGCTGAAACGTCCAGGCATGACCTTCCGCAATCAGGAGGCCTTCGCCGAGCACGGGACGCAGCATGCGAATGCCGGCCGGCGTGCGCGTGTAGTTCTCGTAATTGCTGAGCAGGACATGCCGGATCGCGTCCGGGCGGTTCAGGATGAAGCTCTTATGGAGGAAGAAGCGGCCCTCGAGAACGTCTTCCTCATAGGCGCGCTGTCCCCACGTTGCGATCATGTTCTGCCTGATCACAGCGACCCGTCCGAGGAACGACATGTCGTCGGGGGCACGCGGCGGCGTCGGGGGGACGATGGGCCGCCGCACGCTGGCGATGTTCATGGCTCTCTCCCGCAGATGTGACGCAGGCAAATAGCTAGTAAGTCAGCTCGGCAACCGCAATCCTGTTCTCGGCGGCAGGCCAGAGGCGTGCCACGATCCGTTCTTCGCCGAACTGGGCCACGATGTTACGCCCGATCTCGCCGGCCGGAAGCCGCAATGTTGCTGTCGCATCCGTGGGTACGCCCGGTTTGACGTCGGCCGGCTCCTTGCCGTCGAGCAGAACCACGTCCCGCGGCAGGCCGAAATAGCCGCGCGGACGTGACATGATCACGACTGCGCCGGCATCCTTGTCCGCCGGCCCGAGCGGGCGCGCGGCACGCAGGTGGACGACGTCGGACGAGCGCGGGAAGGGCGAGCGATAGATATGCGTGGTCGGCGCATCCGGCGACGCGAGGACGAATTCGAGCGGCCAGGAGGGTTCGACCTGCGCCGGCCCCCAGCGGCCGTCAGCACCGGTCTTCGCGCTGTGCACGGCATTGCCGTTGCGCTCACCGGTATCCGGATCGACGCGGAAGATATCGACGGTTGCGCCCGCCACCGGCCGATTGGTGGACACGCCGCCCGGCGTTCCCGTGACGAGGCCACTCAGCCTGACGCTCGGTTCCGGCACGATCGCGATGCGCGCGGGCTCGCGGCCGGCGATGAACTTGTAGATCTCGCGGAAGGCGCGCGGGTGAAACGCCACCTCGCGATGATCGAGCGCACCGAGCACGAGATTGGTGGCCCCCCGCAGCTCCGGCCCCTCGGCGGTGACACCGGTCGGCGTGCCGGGCTTGCCGATGAAGCGGCCGTCGGCTTGCGCGTATTTGTCCATGCCATCGCTGCGCAGGGTGAGGAAAGCCGTGCCCGGCGTCACCTCGCTCTCGCCCCCGTTCAACCCGCGCAGGAAAACGCCGCGGCCGTTGAACTCGTTGTTGGGCTGGTCGTCGCTCGCGAACACGCCGTGATTGGGCGTGCCGCACAGGACAGCGTGGCTGACGTCAGCCACACCGCCGTTCCTGACGACATTGCGGATCGCATAGCCGCCGCGAGAGCTGCCGACCAGTGCCACGCGCGCCGCACCGGTACGGCGCTTCAGCTCGGCGATGGCGGCGGCAAGCTCACGGCGCTGGTCCTCGGTCGAGGAGCGGTTCGCCTGCTCGACCGTGTCGTCGCTCCGCGCATTGGGATCGGTGAAGTTGATCGCCAGCATGCGATCGCGCGCGATGCCATTGGATTCCATCCGCCACATCGTGGTCATCCAGAGCGCGTCGTAGTCGCCATTGCCGTGGACGAACAGGATCGGCGGCACCTCGGCGCCCTGCGCCGCGGGCGCGGTTTGCGCGAAAGCATCCATCCGGACGCTCGCAAGCGCAAAAGGCAATGTGCCGGCACCTTGCAGGATCGTCCGTCGCGACAGCTTCATCTGTTCCTCCCCGGCAAAACCGCCTCTTTGCACCGCTTATAGCGTCCTAACCACTGGACAGCGAAGGACTTTCGCGGGCATCACTGAATCCGCCGGAATCGCCAGGACCACTTCTGCCAGCCCATATGGAAGGGGATATGACCGAGCAGCCGAACCGTCAGAGAATCGCAGCCGACGGCATCGCCGCGCCGCTGCGATACACCGTGTTCCGGCGCATCTGGCTCGCCAGCCTGCTCTCCAATCTCGGCCTGCTGATCCAGGGCGTCGGCGCCGCCTGGGCGATGACGCAGATGGCGGCCTCGGCCGACAAGGTGGCGCTGGTGCAGACCGCGCTGATGCTGCCGATCATGCTGATCTCGATGCCGGCGGGCGCCATCGCCGACATGTATGACCGCCGCATCGTCACCCTGGTCTCGCTCATGATCGCGCTGACCGGCGCGACTGCGCTCACGATCCTGGCCGGGCTCAAGCTGATCACGCCGGAAGCGCTGCTCGCCTTCTGCTTCGTCGTGGGCAGCGGCAACGCGCTGTTCGGCCCGGCCTGGCAATCCTCGGTCAGCGAGCAGGTGCCGCCCGAAGCACTGCCGTCGGCCGTCGCGCTGAACGGCATCAGCTACAACATCGCGCGTAGCTTCGGTCCCGCGGTCGGCGGTGTCATCGTCGCCGCGCTCGGCGCGGTGGCGGCGTTTGCCTGCAACGCGATCCTCTATCTGCCGCTGCTGGTCGTGCTGCTGCTGTGGCGGCGCAGCACCGAGCCCTCGCGCCTGCCCCGCGAGAAGCTCAACCGCGCCATGGTTTCGGGCTTCCGCTACATCACCAATTCGCCGCCGATCAAGATCGTCCTGCTGCGCACGCTGGTGATGGGCCTGATCGGCGGCGCCATCATGGCGCTGATGCCGCTGGTCGCGCGCGACCTCTTGCATGGCGGCGCGCAGACCTACGGCATCATGCTCGGCGCCTTCGGCATGGGCGCGGTCATCGGCGCGCTCAACATCCACGAATTGCGCAAGCGCATGAGCGGCGAGTCCGCGATCCGCGCCTGCACCATCTCGATGGCCTTTGCGATGGCCGCCCTTGCCGTGAGCACAGAACCGGTGCTGACGGCGACCGCGCTGGTGCTGGCCGGCGCGGTCTGGATGGCCGCCGTCGCGCTGTTCAATATCGGCGTGCAGCTCTCGGCACCGCGCTGGGTCGCAGGCCGGTCGCTGGCAGCGTTCCAGGCCTCGATCTCCGGCGGCATCGCGATCGGCGCCTGGGGCTGGGGCCATCTCACCGACTATGCCGGCGTCGAGGTCGCGCTTCTGGTCGCGGCAGGCCTGATGCTGATCTCACCGCTGCTCGGGATCTGGCTCACGATGCCGCGCGTCGGCGCCCGCAACGAGGACGCCGAGGTGCTGGCCGATCCCGAAGTCAGGCTGTCGCTCACCGGCCGCAGCGGACCGCTGGTGGTCGAGATCGAATACCGGGTGTCTCAGGAGAACGCGCGCGCCTTCCACAATGTGATGCAGGACGTGCAGCTCTCAAGGCAGCGCAACGGCGCCTATGGCTGGTCGATCGCGCGCGACATCGCCGACCCCGAATTGTGGACCGAGCGCTATCACTGCCCGACCTGGTTCGACTATCTTCGCCAGCGCAACCGCTCGACCCTATCCGAACGCGCGCTGCATCAGCAGGCGATCGATTTCCACATCGGCCCCGAGCCGGTGCGCGTCCGCCGCATGCTGGAGCGTCCGTTCGGCTCGGTGCGCTGGAAGGAAGAGACGCCGGACCAGGGAGCAAGTGAGGTGCTGCCCGTGGTCGCGACCGCGGCGGGGAGCAGCACGTAGGTTCTGCCGTCGTCCCGGCGAAGGCCGGGACCCATAACCACAGGCAAAAGTTTGGCGAAGACTCGGAGTTGCGACCGAGTCCTGTACAGCTAGTCGCGCTCTATCGATAGATCACGCGGTATGGGTCCCGGCCTTCGCCGGGACGACAAGCACGTTTACTGCCCGTGCTCCGTCAGCACCTTGTCGCAGCCCTTGCTCAGCCGCGTGCGGTTCTGCTTCAGGCAGGCGAGCACAGCCTGGTCGCCATTGTTCATCACGGGGCGGCAGAAGCGCGTGACGTCGCGCGCGCAGGCGTCGTGTCCGGGCTGTTGTTGCGCGGAGGCGCCAGATGCGCACAGGAGCAAGGAAATAACGAAAAGAAATCTGGTCATCGCGTAATGCCTCTTACCCGGAAGATGTGCGGGCGAAGCTAGTGCGACGATCCCGGAGCCGCAACGGCTTTATTGACAGGCTGCATCGCGCCACAGCGTGGCCCCGGCTTGACGCCGGGGCACAACGCGAGGGGAGCTAACCGACGCAACGATCGCTGTGTGCTCTTACTGGTTGCCCTGAGCGTCAGCGACCTTGCGTGACGCGCCCTTGGCGAGGTCCTTGTCCATCACCGCGCGGCAGCCGGCGCTCAGATCCGAGCGATGCTTCATCATGCACGCGGTGATCTTCGGGATGTTGGGGATCTCCGACGAGCACAGGCGGAAGGCATCGCCGGTGCACTGCTGCTGCGCCTCGGCCGAGAAGGCGAAGCTCGAAGTCGTCGAGACGATCGAGACGATGGCGGCGAAGCCCAGAGCCAGGCTGGTGTCGCGGATCTTGCTGCTCAAGGACTTGGAGGTGAGCGACTTGGCCGTAAACGACTTGGTCATTTGAAGCTCCCATTGGCGCCGCTGCAAGCGGAGCCCGTTGTTGATGGGAACTACGATGCTCCAGCAAAACAGTTTCCACTGTGATGACGGTCACGGGGCGCACCCAAACTGTGACATCGGTCACATTGGCGCACCTCGCTGAAAATCCGGCGCAAACGCCGTCGCGTTGGTGTCACGTTAACTGTTCCTTCGCATTAATGGCTCGTCGCGCGGGAAATTCCGCAGGTTTGGTTGCGTAATTGGAAAGAGTAGCGATGCGTAATGCGTTGGGCCTGATGCTGGCCAGTGTAGTTGCGGCGGTCGTGATCGCCGCCGGCGGTTGGTTTTATTATTCCGCGAGCGCCGATCCGGGCGCCCCCAAGACAGTTGCCGCCCGTGCCGCCGACCCGTTGCCGGCACAGACGAAAATCGCCGCCAAGGACGACGTCGCGACCACCGCGGCGATCGCGGCGAAGCCGACGGCCGTTGCCCAGGCATCCGCGCCTACGCCCGCCCCGGTCGCGCCAGTTCAACCGAAGCAGGCCTGCGCCAATCCAAACGCCCTCGGCGTCGCCCGCGTGGTCGAGATCGACACCACCGGCGGTCCCGGCTTCGGCTTCGAGCACTTCAAGCAGTTCGATTTCCTCACCGACAAGGAGGTCGTGCTGACCTTCGACGACGGTCCGTGGCCGGTCAACACACCCGCGGTGCTGAAGGCGCTCGCGGATGAATGCACCAAGGGCCTGTTCTTCTCGGTCGGCAAGCACGCGACCTACCACCCGGAAATCCTGCGCCAGGTTCTGGCCCAGGGCCACACGGTCGGCACGCACACCTGGTCGCATGTCAACCTGAACAGCAAGAAGATGACGGAGCAACAGGTCAAGGACGAGGTCGAAAAGGGCTTTAGCGCAGTGAGGTTCGCGCTCGGCACCAATCCGGCGCCGTTCTTCCGCTTCCCGCAGCTTCAGCACAATCCGGCGATGGTGACCTATTTCGGCACCCGCAACGTCGCGATGTTCTCGACCGACATCGATTCCTTCGACTTCAGGAAGGGCGCGACGCCGGAGAAGATCGTCGAGACCGTGATGGGCAGGCTCGACAAGCTCGGCAAGGGCATCATCCTGATGCACGACTTCCAGAAGCACACCGGCGAAGCCATGCCGGCGCTGCTCGCGCGGCTCAAGGCCGGCGGCTACAAGGTCGTGCAGATGAAGGCCAAGACCACCTTCCAGACGCTGCCGGAATATGACGAAGCGCTGCTGAAGGACCTGAAGGTGCCGACCTCGAGCGCGCGTCCGATCGGAAGCGTGGTGCAGACGGTTTCGCAGTAGCGCGTTCGACCGGATCGAAAACTCTTGCGTGATGGCCGGGCTTGTCCCGGCCATCAACGTTCTTGGGCCTGCGTGGAAAGGTCATGGATGCCCGGGACATCTGGCGCGAACACGCGCCTCGCGTTTGCCTGAGGCGTGACGGCGAGGGTGGGGCGCAAAGACCGCTTACCAATAGATGCCGTGGCGATGCAGCTCGCTGATGATGCGGCCTTCGGTCCAGGTACGCTTGTGCTTCGGCTTGTTGACTTTCGCCGTGGTCTTCGTTGCGGTCGCGGCGGGCGCTGAAGTCGTCGTGGCTACGGCGGGTGCCGCGGCAGGCGCAGGCGCCGAGATCGCCGGCGGACGGTCGACATATTTCGGTGCTTCGGTGACGGGTGCGGCTTCACTCACTTGCGTCGTCACGGCGATTGTCGCCGTCGCTTGCGGCGCCGAGGCCTGTTCGCTCGCCGTGGCCAGCGAGAGGCTGCGTGGACCGGCCGCCTGAGCAGATGCTGAAGCCAGGACCATGGCGGCCACCAGAATGATCTTGCGCATGTGAAATCTCCCCGTGTTGGCGTGACCGGGACGCTATGGGAGATACACGCGACATTATGTGATCACGATCACGCAGGCGACTGGGCGATCCTGAACCCGCGCACTCATGCCGGCTGTACGCGTCGGTTGAGACGCTTGTCTGTGATGATGGGATGAATTCGGGGCGCTGGTGCCGCAAGAGGGATTCGAACCCCCGACCCCGTCATTACGAATGACGTGCTCTACCGACTGAGCTATTGCGGCGAACCCTGCCGGGCTCGGACGATGCCGGTCCCGATACGCGCGCTCCTGATATCGGGCATGGCCCGAATTGGCAAGAACAAGCCGGGTGCGAAATGCGGCTTAGGCGCCCCAGCGGGACCAGAATCCGCGCCAGCCGCCGGCCTGGGCCTTGGGCGTGCCGATTTGTTCCGTAAATTCATCGCTCGGGCCCTCGTCATCGATCCCGGGATCATCCGGGGCGCGGACGATCGGGATGACGGCGGGGATCGGGACGGGTGCGGGCTTGCCGAGGTCGGCACGGGTCCGGAACACCGGCGTTGCCGCCGCCGGCGATGATTCGGCCGGCTCGGGGGCCGGCGTGACCGGCTCCGCAGACGTCATCGCAGGCTCTTCCTTCGGCTCTTCCTTGGCCGCCGGAGGCGAATTGTCCTGCTCCGCCGGGACCGATGCAGCCGGAGCCGGTTCCATCAGGGTGTCATTCGCAGGCGCCGTCACCCGCTTCGGCGGCGGGGCCGCCAGCATGGCTTCCTCGAAGGCCGAGGATTCGATCAAGTCGCCCTTGTCGGAAGGAAGGCTCGCGACCGGCGTCTGCCACTGGAAGGCGTCGAGGCGGCCGGTGACCGGGGAAACCGGGCGCCAGCGATCGCTGACATAGCCGTCGGCGGTCCAGGCCGGATCGTGGCGAGCGCGCACCGCGCGCAAGGTCCAGGCGCGGGCGCGGCCGCCGTCGCCGTGCTCGGTGCGCTCGATCTCGGCCATCAGCAGTGCGACCCGCTGGGTCGGATCGTTGACATAAGGCGCCAGCACCGCCCGTGCGCGGCTGAATTCGGAGGCATCGATCGCGGCGCGTGCGAGCGCGAGCTGGCCTTCAATATGGCCGGCCTTGTCGGCAGGCGTCTTGGCCGCAAGCGTCTCGACCCGCTGCAAGCGCTGCCGCGCGGAATCGCCGAGCTTCACATGTGCATAGGCCTCGGCGAGATCCGGATGCGGATTGGCGAGCCAGGCGGCCTCGACCAGCTTCATGGCGCGGCGCACCTGATGCGCCTCGCTCTCGAATTTTGCGGCGAGCACGGCGGCCGGCACCAGGGTCGGTGCGAGCTTGATCGCCTCCATCACGCTCTCGCGCGCGACATCGCGGTCCATCGTTTGCAATTCCAGCGCGCGTGCGGTGAGCAGCACGCCGCGCTGGCGACGATAGGCCGGCTTGTCGATCAGCCCCGCGGACAGGTTCGAATCGAGGATCGCCAGCGCGCCGCTCCAGTCGCCGCGCGCGCAGCGGAAGCCGAGCACCGCATGCGAGGCCCAGGTTGACGACGGCGACAGCTTGATCGCTTCCTCCGCGATCATGACGGCGCCGACCGCATCGTCGGCGCGCTGCGCCTCGATGAACAGGCCGCGCAGGCCGAGCAGCCGCGTATCCTCGCGCTCGGCCATGGCACGGAAGGCGCGCTGCGCCTCGTCGCGATTGCCTTCGAGCTGCGCCGACTGCGCATGCAAGAGAAGCGCGAGCGGATCGTTCGGCGCATGCCGCCGCGCCGTCTCGGCATGACGGCGGGCGAGCGCGGTATCGCCATGGCCGATCGCGAGCAGGCCGTGGGTGATGGCGTGGCGGCCGCGCGCGTGGCGCTTTTCGTGACTGCGGCGGCGCAAACGCCCCGGCGTCCGCCAGATCGTCGTCAGGATGCTCCAGACCAGCACGACTGCCGCGGCAAAGAGGCCAAGCAAGAACACGAACCTGGGCAACGTCGTTGAGGCGCGGAAGCCGCCCGCCGTCAGGACGAGATCGCCGGGCTGATCGGCAACCCAGGCCGCGCCGGCCGCCGCCAGCGCAATCAAGACGAGGAAAAGGACGATGCGAAGCATGGCGATCCCTATACGCGCTGATTGTTGCGCGAAGCTTTATTGAGCAGGCTTGACGAGATCCGCCATGGCATCGTCGGCGAATTTGCGGGAGGCGGCGAGCGCGGCATCGCGGGCATTGGCCTTGTCGAGCCAGGCCTGCGCCGGCGCGCGATCGGCATCGGGCAGCGTCTTCAACTCGCGCCGCGCCTCGACGAAATCATTGCGGAGCGCAGCAGCCGTCACCCGCGCCACGATGGCGCCGCGATCATTGCCGACCCCGTCGGTTCGCTCGATGCGGACGAGCTTTGACGCTCCGGCCTGGAGGCGCTCGACGATGCCGCCGCCGCTGGACTGGGCATCCGCCGGCGGCGACAGCTTTGACACGATGTTGAGGAGCTCGCGGCTGAGCGCGACCGGGGTCGGGATGCCCGACGATGCAAAGGTGTCGAGTGGCTTCAGCATCTCGGGCTTGGCCGCCAGCGACCGCGCCGCGGCGAGCTGCGCCTCATAGGGATCGCCATGGCGCACGGCGACGTCGAGCAGGGCCGCCGCCACCACATGGCGCAGCGGCTTGTCGTCCATCGTCCTGGCGTCGGCGATCTTCTCGCCCTGCTGCGCAAGCTCGGCCCGCTCCGTCTTGCCGGCGCGCTCGAGCTGCGCGATGCGGTCGTAGAGCGCGGCAAGATCAGGCGAAGCGGCGCCCGGGGCAGATTTCGCGTCGTTCAGTGCGCTCGCGGTCTTGTCGGACTGTGCGCGCAGATTGGCGATGTCGCTGCGCAGGCTGCCCACGGATTTTTCCAGCGCATCGATCCGCGCCACCATGGCCGGATCGGCGGCGGGCTTGCCAGCCTTGGCTTCAACCGCGGCAACGCGACCGCCCAGAGCATCGACCGTCGCGCTCGTCACTTGTGGCGCGGCAGGCGGCGCCTGCACGGCGGGCCAGCCCAGCATCCAGCCGACCGCGATCACGACGGCCGCCGCCACCGCACCGGAGAGCGGTGCAATGACCCAGGGCGAAACCGGAGGCGACGCGGGAGCGGGCGCAACCGCGGCCTGCGCCTCGGCGCGCTCCGGCTCGGCGTCAGCCTGCTCGGATTTTGCCTGCTCGGGCTCGGTGTGCTCGCTCACCGGCGGAGCCTCGGGCTCGCCCGCCACCTCCTGCGGCTGGGTCGAGACATCGGTCGCCTCGAGGTCGATGGTCGGCGGGGGGCGCTTGGCACGACCGGACTCCGGGGCCAATCCTGCGTCTTCAGGCTTGTCGTCGGCCATCGTGACGGTTCCTCACACTTCCATACCTTGCACAGATCCCTGGCGTAGATCTTGGGCAGACCCGATCGCGTCGGATTCGGCCCGACCTCTTACGCCAAACGGGTCTGCAAAGCACGCTCCAAGGTGTCAAATAAGGCATTTTCGTCCGGTTTCGCGGCCACCAGAACCTGCGACGCACCGGCATCGCGCAGCACGCTTGCGACCGTCTCGGACAGGCAGCATTGCGGGATCGCCAGCGCCGAGATTTCGACGCCTTCGTCCCGCGCTGCATCCAGGAAGGCTCGCGCGCTGCGCCGGGAGTAATGAAGCACCGCCTCGATCCCATGCGCGGCAAAACCCTCGCAGACATCGCGCGGGAGAACCTTGACCGGCGCCATGCGATAGGTGGTCTGCGTCACCACGTTGAAGCCTTCGGTGCCGAGTTCGCCGCCGAGATCGCGCGACAGATCCGCGCCGGCGAGATAAAGCAGCGTGCTTTTCTTTTTCAGCACCTTGTCGCGCGCACTCCGGACGACCGTGTCGCGCAGGGCCGCGGAATCGCCGCCGGCGATAATCACCTCGGCAAAGCCGGCGTCTCGCGCGGCAGTCGCGGTGTGCTCGCCGACCGCGAACAGCGGCAGCTTCAACAGGCCGAGATCCTGCAATTGCGGCGCGACGGCACGGATCGCATTGGCCGATGTGACGATGATGGCGCTATAGTTCGCCTCGCTCTCGTCGTGGAAAGCGACCGGCTCGAATTTGAGCACCGGCGCGAGCAGCACCACGTGTCCCCGCGCGCGCAAATTGTCCGCCGTCGCCTCATTGTCGGGATGCGGCCGTGTGACAAGAATGGACATCGCTCGTGTTCCCGAACCGCGTGACGGTGACGCATTCGCAAAGACGGCCGCGCGTGACGATTGCGCAAGCCGACCCCGGAATGCTACCGGACGTACCAGAACTCTGCTTTCCGGATGAGCGCAAGGGCGCAAATTGGATAACAATTCGCCAATGCTGGTATTGGGCATCGAAACCACCTGCGACGAGACCGCCGCGGCCGTGATCGAGCGCGCGCCCGACGGCATCGGCAAGATCCTGTCCAACATCGTGCGGTCGCAGGTCGATGAGCATGCCCCGTTCGGCGGCGTGGTGCCGGAGATTGCCGCCCGCGCGCATGTCGACCTGCTCGACGGCATCATCGACCGCGCCATGCGCGAGGCCGGCATCGGCTTCGCCCAGCTCAATGGCGTCGCGGCGGCCGCGGGACCGGGCCTGATCGGCGGTGTCATCGTCGGGCTCACCACCGCGAAGGCGATCGCTTTGGTGCACGACACGCCGCTGGTCGCGGTGAACCATCTGGAGGCGCATGCGCTGACGCCACGGCTGACCGACGGAATCGAATTCCCGTACTGCCTGTTCCTCGCCTCCGGCGGCCACACCCAGATCGTCGCGGTCACCGGCGTCGGCCAATATGTGCGGCTCGGCACCACCGTCGACGACGCCATCGGCGAAGCCTTCGACAAGGTCGCGAAGATGCTGGGCCTGCCCTATCCCGGTGGCCCGCAGGTCGAGCGCGCGGCGGCCGGCGGCGATGCCGCGCGCTTCGCCTTTCCGCGGCCGATGCAGGGCAGGCCGGACGCCAACTTCTCCCTGTCGGGATTGAAGACCGCGGTGCGCAACGAAGCGAGCCGGATCGCCGAGATCACGCCGCAGGACATCAGCGATCTCTGCGCAAGCTTCCAGGCCGCCGTGCTGGAGGCGACGGCCGACCGGCTGAATGTCGGCTTGAGACTTTTCCGCGAACAGTTCGGCGCGCCGCGCGCGCTCGTGGCCGCCGGCGGCGTCGCCGCCAATCAGGCGATCCGCGGCGCGCTGCATGACGTCGCTCGGCAGGCCAAGACGCAACTGATCATGCCGCCGCCTGCGCTCTGCACCGACAACGGCGCGATGATCGCCTGGGCCGGCGCCGAGCGCCTCGCGCTGGGAATGACCGACACGATGGAAGCCCAGCCCCGCGCCCGCTGGCTGCTCGACGCGAATGCGACAGCGCCCGCGGGCTACGGCAAGACGCGAGCGGGATTCTAAATGGAGAGGCGTCTCCACGAGCTCCACTTCACCTCGCCCCGCTTGCGGGGAGAGGTCGGATTGCATCGTAGATGCAATCCGGGTGAGGGGGACTCTCCGCGAATCCAGCTGCCACCTCCCTTGCGGAGACTCCCCCTCACCCCAACCCTCTCCCCGCAAGCGGGGAGAGGGAGCGGAGGGAGCGAGCGATGACCGCGTTCCACTCCGTTGCGGTGATCGGAGCGGGCGCCTGGGGCACGGCGCTGGCGATGGTGGCAGCGCGGGCCGGGCGGAGCGTCACGCTCTGGGCGCGCAATGCCGAGCATGCGACGCGCATCGCGTCGACCCGCGACAATCCGCGGCTACCCGGCGTGCGGCTTGCGCCGGACATCGTCGTGACGAGCGAGCTGGCGCTCGCCGCGCGCGCGGACATGCTGCTGATCGCAACGCCGGCGCAGCATCTGCGCGGCGCCGTCAACATGCTGGCCTCGCACATCGCAAGACCGACACCGGTCGTCGCCTGTGCCAAGGGCATCGAGCACGGCACCCATAAATTCATGACCGAGGTGATCGCTGAAGCCGCGCTGCACGCGCAGCCGGCGATCCTGTCGGGCCCGAGCTTTGCCGACGACGTCGCGCGCGGCCTGCCGACGGCGGTGACGCTGGCGGCGAAGGAGGAAGAGCTGGCCAGCAGCCTCGTGCAGGCGTTGGGCTCGCCGACGTTCCGGCCCTATCACTCCACCGACGTCCGCGGCGTCGAGATCGGTGGCGCCGCCAAGAACGTGCTGGCGATCGCTGCCGGCATCGTGGTCGGCCGCAACCTCGGGGCCTCCGCGCTCGCCGCGCTGACCACGCGCGGCTTCAGCGAGCTGGCACGGCTCGGCCGCGCCTGCGGCGCGCGCCCGGAAACGCTCTCGGGCCTCTCCGGCCTTGGCGACCTGCTCCTGAGTTGTTCAACCGCGCAATCGCGCAATTTCGCGCTCGGCATTGCGCTCGGCCGTGGTGAGGCGGCGCCGGCGGGCAAGCTTGCGGAAGGCGCATTCACCGCGCCGGTGCTGGTCGAGCTCGCGGCCGCACGGAACGTCGACATGCCGGTCTCGCAGGCCGTCGCTGCCATCCTCGACAACAAATTGACGATCGACGCAGCGATCGAGGGGCTGCTGACGCGGCCGTTCAAGGCAGAAGAATAACATCTTCCGTCATGCCCGCGCTTGTCGCGGGCATCGACGTCTTGGTATTGAACACGGAAGCAGAGACGTGGATGGTCGGGCATAGGCGAGCGAAAGCGACGCCGTCCTTCGGACGGCTATGCCCGGCCATGACGAACGGATAGGGCGCGCGATGAACTACTGGCTGGTGAAATCCGAACCGTCGGTGTGGTCCTGGGACCAGCAGGTGGCGAAGGGCGCCAAGGGCGAAGCCTGGACGGGGGTGCGCAATTACACCGCGCGCCAGAATCTCGTCGCCATGAAGAAGGGCGACAAGGCGTTCTTCTATCATTCCAACGAGGGCAAGGAGATCGTCGGCATCGCGGAGATCGTCAAGGAGGCCTATCCGGATCCGACCGACAAGACCGAAAAATTCGTCTGCGTCGACATCAAGGCCGACAAGCCCTTGAAGACGCCGGTGACGATGGCCGCGATCAAGGCCGAGAAGAAGCTCGCCGACATGGCGCTGGTGAAATATTCGCGCCTGTCGGTGCAGCCGGTGACGGCGGAGGAGTGGAAGCTCGTCTGCAAGATGGGCGGGATGTAGGAGTTATCCCATCTACGCTGTCCGACTTACGTCTCCGGCAGCGCAAAGACCTCGCATGGCGCGGCAATGCCGCGCAGCGGATGCGATCCGAGCGCAACGAGAGCCATGTCCGTCTCGGCGGCGAGCGCGCCCGACACCAGCACGGTCTCGCGAAGCGGCTTGCACAATCCCTCGAGCCGGCTGGCGAGATTGACGGCGGGACCGATCGCCGTGAAATCGAGCCGGTTGGCGGCGCCGATATTGCCCCACAGCATCTCGCCGAGATGGAGCGCCGCGCCAAACGAGAGCGGCGGCAGGCCCTGGTTGCGGCGCTCGTCGTTGAGGTGGGCCATCCCCGCCCGGGCCGCGCCTGCGGCGCGCAAGGCCGCATCGCAGGCGCGGCGCGGTGATGCCTCGACCACCGGAAAGATCGCGAGCACGCCGTCGCCGATGAATTTCAGCACCTCGCCGCCAAAGGCGTGAACGGCACCGGCGATGCGGTCGAACCAGGCGTCGAGCGCCGCGATCACCTGGGCCGACGGCGTGGTTTCCGACAGGATCGTGAAATTGCGCAAGTCCGCATAGAGTAGCGCGGCCTGAATGGTTTCGCCGAGATCGCGCCGCAGCGGTGCCGCCAGCACCCGTTCCGCGCTGCGTTTGCCGAGATAGGCATCCAGCGTCGCCCGCAACGTGGCGCGCGCGGCGAGCACGGCAAGGGGCGTCGCGGCAAATCGCGCAGCCTGGCGCAGTTGTTCGATTTCATCCGCCGTGAACGGACGCGGCCCGATCCAGCCGAGCACCGGTCCATCGGGCCGACCGACGATGTCTTCGTGCACCTCGCCGTCCGCAATGCCGCGGAGCCAGCGGCGACCGGCATCGTTGGGCGGGTCGGGCGCCAATCCGCCTGGTGCAAAGCCGAGCGCTTCGATCACCGTGCCGGTCCCGGCGCGCCACAGCCAGGTCCGCTTCGCGATCAGCGGGTGCGGCACCTCCAGCGTCAGGGCGCCTGCCGCAAGCGGCACGCCGTCGGCGACCAGATGCGCGCCGAGGTCCGCAAGCAGGCGGTCGGCCCCCTGACTATCGGAGGCGGCATCGACGAGCCAGGCGAGGGTCGGGGCGAGGTGCATGGCCCGATGATGACGAAGCAGGCCCGTCTTTGTCACGGGCAATCCTTGACGGAGCGCAGGGCCGCCGCCATGTCCCGAGGGCAGCCCAAGGGCAGCTCAAGGCAAGACGAGGATGATCGCCGATGACCGAACCGTTCATAGTGCGACGCGAGACCCAGATCGCAGCCCCGCGTGCCACCGTCTTCGCCTATTTGACCGATCCCGAGAAGATCTTGAGCTGGATGGGTTCCGACGCGACGACGGAACCGCATCCCGGCGGGCTCTATCTGCTCAAGGGTATCGGCCCGCGCGGCGCCGCCGCCCGCGGCGCCTTCCGCGAGGTCGTGCCGGTGCATCGTCTGGCCTACACGTTTGGCTGGGAGGGCGGCCAGGAAGTACCACCCGGATCGAGCCTGATCGAGATCGACCTGATCGAGCGCGACGGCGGCACGCTGCTGCGCATGACCCATAGCGGGCTGCCGACCGAGGAACAGGCCGCCGCACACGCGAAGGGTTGGGCGCACTATCTGGAACGACTCACCACCGCAGCCGCGGGCAACGATCCCGGTCCGGATAACGGCGTCTCGACCAAGTCGTAGCTCTTGTGGGGTCGTTACACCGCCGCGGTCGCGACCACCTGCGCCAGAAGCTGCTCGCGCCTCGCCTGCGAGCGCTGGCCCTTCATGGTCGCGGCGAAGCGCTCGAGAATGCCGTCCTCGAAGGCGGTGACGATGGTGTCGTGGACATAGCTCTTGCGGCAGATCGCCGGCGTGTTGGAGAGCTTGTCGGCCGCGGCACGGATCGCGTCCAGCACCTGCTTCTTGCGGCCGCGCTGGCTGGTCGCCGGCGTGATCCGCGACAGCGATTCCACCACGACGGCGGAGGCCATCAGGGTGCGAAAATCCTTCAGCGAAATCTTGATGCCGGCGATCTCGCGCAAAAACGCGTTCACCTGCGTGGTGTTGACCGCGCGCACGATGCCGTAGGCATCGCGATACTGGAACATGCGCTTGCCGGGAACGCCGCGCAGGATGCCGATGGCGCGCACCAGCTTGGCCGCGTCGCACTCCTTCCGCACCGCCTTGCCGCCCTTCGCCTTGAAGGTCAGCACGAAGCAATCGTCTTCCAGTGTCACGTTCGACTTCAGCAGTGTGGTCGCGCCGCGGGTTCCGTTGAGGCGGGCATAGGATTCGTTGCCGGGACGGATCGCGGTGCGCGCGATCAGCTCGATCACGGCCGAGAGCGCGAATTCGCGTGTCGGCTCGTCACCCGACAGGAACGCCGACACCTTGCGCCGGATCTTTGGCAGCGCGCCGACGAGCTTCTCCAGGCGATGCGCCTTGCGGTGCTCGCGGACCTTCTCCCAGTCGGCGTGATAGCGGTATTGCAGCCGGCCCGCGGCATCGCGTCCCACGGCCTGGAGATGCGTGCTCGGATCGGCCGAGTAGCGCACCTCGCGATAGGCCGGCGGCACCGCCATGGCGTGCAGCCGGCGGATGGTGCGGGCGTCGCGGATATGCGCGCCGTTGGGACGGACGAAGGAATAGCCCTTGCCGCGCTTGATACGGCGGATGGTCAGCTCGTTCTGGTCGCCGAGCCGCAGGCCCAGCTCCCTGGCCAGCGCCTCGACCGTCGCCGCGGGCGCCGTGTCGAAGACCTTTTTCGGGCTGAGACGCCCCGAAACGGCCGGTTTCGGCCATTGTCCCAGGGCCTTGGCCAGCGCAACAGCTGCAGGATCGGCTGAAGCGGGCCGCATCGTCCCGAGATTCTGCTGATCCATCATAGTGTTACGCCTTAGCCCTGCCTGTTACCGGTCAATGCCGCTGTTCTGATTTTTGTTCCTGGGGGTCTCTTTGGACCCGGGTTGGCCATTTAGGGTGTTCCGAACCGTATTGCGAGTCCCGAATCAGTGAGAGACGGTTCCCAAATACCTCCGAACGGCGCATGGGGCTCTGCGCAGGCCTGTTCCGGGGATCTGGGTAAAGAGCCGAAAGGCGCCGCCCGGCCTGTTTCAGATTTGCGACAGCCGGCCCGCGCACCTTGATCCTCCGCATGGCAGGCCGCTCGCCGAAGGTCCAGCTTGTGCACCTTGTCGGGTCCGGTTAGCCCGACGCATAATCAGCCCAATGATTGATGTCGGCATTGCCTGAGCTTGCCGCATGTGGAGGGAAATATGTCCGAGAAGATTTACGACGTGCCGGCGGAATGGGCAAAGCGCGCCTGGGTCGACCAAGCCAAGTACAAGGAAATGTACGCCCGCTCGATCTCGGACCCGAACGGTTTCTGGGCCGAACAGGCCAAGCGCATCGACTGGATGAAGGCGCCGACGAAAATCGAGAACGTCTCCTTCGCGCCGGGCAACGTCTCGATCAAATGGTTCGAGGACGGCGTCCTCAACGTCGCCCATAACTGCATCGACCGTCATCTGCACAAGCGCGCCAACCAGACCGCAATCATCTGGGAAGGTGACGATCCCTCGCAGTCCCGCCACATCACCTACAAGGAGCTCCACGACGAGGTCTGCCGGATGGCCAACATCCTGCGTACCCGCAACGTCAAGAAGGGCGACCGCGTCACCATCTACCTGCCGATGATTCCGGAAGCGGCCTACGCGATGCTGGCGTGCGCGCGGATCGGCGCGATCCACTCCGTGGTGTTCGCGGGCTTCTCGCCCGACAGCCTCGCCCAACGCATCAACGACTGCCAGTCCAAGGTGATCATCACCGCCGACGAAGGCCTGCGCGGCGGCAAGAAGGTGCCGCTGAAGGCCAATGTCGACGCGGCGCTCGCCAAGGCCGACGGCGTCGACTGGGTCGTCGTGGTCAAGCGCACCGGCGGCAAGATCGACATGAACCCGACCCGCGACCTCTGGTATCACGAGGCGGCGGCGATGGTGACGACGGAATGCCCGGTCGAGCATATGCACGCCGAGGATCCGCTGTTCATCCTCTATACCTCAGGCTCGACCGGCCAGCCCAAGGGCGTGCTGCACACCTCCGCCGGCTATCTCGTCTATGCCGCGATGACGCATCAATACGTCTTCGACTATCACGACGGCGACATCTACTGGTGCACCGCCGACGTCGGCTGGGTCACGGGCCACAGCTACATTCTCTACGGGCCGCTCGCCAACGGCGCGACCACGCTGATGTTCGAGGGCGTGCCGAATTATCCGGACAATTCCCGCTTCTGGAACGTCATCGACAAGCACAAGGTCAATACCTTCTACACCGCGCCGACCGCGATCCGCGCGCTGATGCAGGGTGGCGACGAGCCGGTGAAGAAGACCTCGCGCGCCTCGCTGCGCCTGCTCGGCTCGGTCGGCGAGCCCATCAATCCGGAAGCCTGGGAGTGGTATCACCGCGTCGTCGGCGAGGACCGCTGCCCGATCGTCGATACCTGGTGGCAGACCGAGACCGGCGGCATCCTGATCACGCCGCTGCCGGGCGCCACTAAGCTCAAGCCGGGCTCGGCGACGCAGCCCTTCTTCGGCGTGGTGCCGGAGATCGTCGATGCCGACGGCAAGGTTCTGGAAGGCGAGACCACCGGCAATCTCTGTCTCACCCGGGCATGGCCGGGCATGATGCGCACGGTCTATGGCGATCACGCGCGGTTCGAGCAGACCTATTTCTCGACCTACAAGGGCAAGTATTTTACGGGCGACGGCTGCCGGCGCGACGCCGACGGCTATTACTGGATCACCGGCCGCGTCGACGACGTCATCAACGTCTCCGGCCACCGCATGGGCACCGCGGAGGTCGAGAGCGCGCTGGTTGCGCATGAGAAGGTGTCGGAAGCTGCCGTCGTCGGCTTCCCGCACGACATCAAGGGCCAGGGCATCTACGCCTATGTCACCCTGATGGCCGGCGTCCAGCCGACCGAGGATCTGCGCAAGGAGCTCGTGACCTGGGTGCGCAAGGAGATCGGCCCGATCGCCTCGCCCGACCAGATCCAGTTCGCGCCGGGCCTGCCCAAGACCCGCTCCGGCAAGATCATGCGCCGCATCCTGCGCAAGATCGCCGAGGACGAGCCGGGCAGCCTGGGCGACACCTCGACCCTGGCCGATCCCGCCGTGGTCGACGACCTCGTCAAGAACCGGCAGAACAAGAAGTCGGCGTAAGCCAAGGTCTCGTGCCCGGGACGCAGCGCAGCGCGCACTTCAGCGGTGCGCTGCAGAGCCGGGGCCCGACTGTCCACACGCAAAGAACTGGGTCCCGGCTCTGCGCCTCGTCACTTCGTGCCGCGCCTTGTCCGGGACACGCGACCAAACCTCGCTCCGCACTCTGTCGCCCCCCGAAACAACAGCGGTTCACACCCTCACGCTCTTGTCAGGGCGCTTGCCGGCATGGCCGTATCTTTCCCGCCGAGTGTTGTTTTCCGGTCATTTACTTTATTTCGAACATTTCCTTTGTTCCCCCTGCTGGCTGGCCCTCGGCGGCCGCGCGTAGAAACCATCCGGTTAACAGGCGCGGTTAAGAATGTCCGGGCAAGGCAGCGATTGCCGGGTTCTGCGTAGATTTGGACGACCCGTACGGGGCAAGGGGAAGCATTGATGGCGATGAGGATTGCTGTGGCGCTGGCCGCCACCATCGGGGCAGGGATATTGATGTCAACGGCGGCGGAGGCGCGGCCGGAAATGGTGGGGACGCACCTGGCCGACTATTCGCCGGGCACTATCGTGGTCAAGACCAACGAGCGGCGGCTCTATCTCATTCTCGATGACGGCCACGCCGTGCGCTACCCGGTCGGCGTCGGCAAGTCCGGCAAGCAGTGGGCCGGCACGACCCGTATCGACGGCAAATACCGCAATCCGGCCTGGTCGCCGCCCGCCGAGGTGAAGCGCGACAAGCCGCAGCTTCCCGACGTCATTCCCGGCGGCTCGCCGCGCAACCCGATGGGCGTTGCGGCAATGACGCTCGCCGGCGGCGAATATGCGATCCACGGCACCAACGTGCCGGGCTCGGTCGGCGGCTTCGTCTCCTATGGCTGCATCCGCATGCTCAACGACGACATCACCGATCTCTACAGCCGCGTCTCTGTCGGCACGACGGTGGTCGTGACACGCTGATCACCGGGATCGGAGAGAATTGAAAGAGCCGAGTCCTCGACGCGGCTTTTTTGTTACCAGAAGCGCCACCCCCGCGCGCACCAGCCGTCGCGATGGCCGCCATTGTAGCTGCGCGCATAACCACCCGCGAGCAGCACGGCCGAGACGTTGGCCGCGCGTTTGGTCGCGACATCGGCAAGAACACGCCCGTATTTGTCGGGGCCGAGATTGGTGATCGTGACGCCGCCCTGGCCGAGCAGGTTGCGCAGCGCGTCGGTGGCGGCTTCAGCCTTGTCCAGTTCCTCCTGGCAGGACGCTTTCATCTCCGGCGCATCGATGCCGCGCAGGCGCACGCGCACGACGAGATCGCGGCCGCCCTGCTGATGCACGCGCGCGAGAAAAGTGTCGCCGTCGATGGTGCGGATGACGTCGACGGGCTGACGGCTAGCGGAATTGCCGGATTGCTGGAGGATGATCTCGGTATCTTGCGACCGACCGTCGGCTCCATGCGGAACGGGCACTCCGTGCCGGAAGGTGAGCACGATCGCCGCCGCGACGCCGACCACGAACATCCACGGCAACAGGCCCGCGAAGCGGCGGCCGAACGGCGAACCGCCGAACTGCGGCCGATAGGCATTGGGGCGATCGTGGAAGCGCATCAACTCACGCTAGGACTGAGTCGGGGAAAC
Source organism: Bradyrhizobium diazoefficiens USDA 110 (assembly GCF_000011365.1). Taxonomy (GTDB): domain Bacteria; phylum Pseudomonadota; class Alphaproteobacteria; order Rhizobiales; family Xanthobacteraceae; genus Bradyrhizobium; species Bradyrhizobium diazoefficiens. Next base: position 617,712 of record NC_004463.1, read on the forward strand.
CGGCAAGGCACGATCGGCACCCGGGCTGATCGGTGATCGCCTGATCGCCCCGATCGTTGCCCGACGAAGAATCGTACCTATGCGCGGCGCGCTGTTCCAAACGCTCTCCGTTCGATACCTCCTGTAGTTGTACGGAATTTAAGATTCACGCGTTGTTTAGTAATAGGGCGGAGTACTCGGTTTGCGTGTGGGGAGCGGTAAGCATGGCATCGTTCAAGGTTCGCATCGGTACAAAACTGGGATTGACCGCGAGTGCGGGTGTCCTTCTCGTCGGCGGCATGCTCGCCAACCAGCTCATTCGCAACGAGCAGATCGCGGACCTGAGCCGGCTGGTGGTCATCAACACCGCGAACAAGGCCAACGCCCAGGGCGCCGAACTCGCAGTGACCCGGGCACGCCTCGCCATAGCGGAAATCGGATCCGCATCCTCCGCCGACGGTCTCGCCAAACATCTCGAAACATTGCGTGGCTCCATCGCCGGTGCCACGACCGAAATAGACGCCGCATTGGAACGGTCCAAGCGTGCCGAAGCCAAAGAGCTTTGTCGCGAGGTGAAGATCCTGCTCGACGCCTCTCTGAAGGCCGGCAACGATCTCGGCGAGGCTCGTGGCACCGCCGTCGCCGAATTCGCCGCGGCAAGCCAGATCGAGGAGGCCTGGAACAAGGCCCTCGAGACCCTGTTGGCGTCGTCCGCAATCGCCGCATCGCAGAACCGGCTCAACATCGAGGTCGCATTGCGCGAAGCCGACGCCTTGTTCAAGGCGGTCAGCGCGGCCGACTGGCATTTCACGGCGACCGGCGACGCCGTGCAGAAGGACCGCATCGCCGAACGCGCCGACGCCATGATCCGCGCTCTGAAACAGGTCCGTCAGTCCGCCGACGACAAGAAGATCGCCGACGGTGTCGACGCGCTCGCCGCGCTCGCCGGACGCTACAAGGCGGTAACCGGCGTAGCCATCAAGGCGGAGGAAGCCAAGAGGAGCATTTTCGACGAGCGGGTGCTTCCGGCCGCCAAGGAAATCACAACGCGCGTCGACAAGCTGGTCGCCGCCAACAACGAATATATGGCTCTGCGGCAGAGCCAGCTCGTGACCGCGCTGGAGCAGGCGACCCAGGTCAGCCTGGCCGTCGGCGTCCTCGTGATCCTGGTCCTGGCCGGCTCCGCCCTGTTTTCCGTGCTGAGCATCGCCCGGCCGATCCGTCGCATCGGCGACGTGCTGCTGCAACTCGCCGGCGGCAACAAGGCCGTCGAGATTCCCTACACCGCCCGCGGTGACGAAGTCGGCGACAACGCTCGCGCGGCCCGCACGTTCAGGGACAACCTGATCCGCATCGAGCAGATGGAGGCCGACCAGAAGGATCAGGAGGCCGCAGCCGCCGCGCAGCGCAAGCAGGAGATGATCCGGCTGGCGGGCGCGTTCGAGGATGCGGTCGGCGGCATCATCAATTCGGTTTCGGTCGCCTCGCAGCAGCTCGAATCCGCCGCCGGCACGCTGTCGGGGACAGCGGAAGAGACCGAGCAGCTTTCCGGAATGGTGGCCGCGGCCTCCGAAGAAGCCTCTGCCAATGTCGGAGCCGTGGCGTCCGCCGCCGAGGAGATGAGCGCATCGGTCGTCGAGATCGGCCGGCAGGTCCATGATTCCAGCCGCATCGCCGGCGAAGCGGTGAAGCAGGCCGAGCGTACCGACGTCCGGATCAACGAATTGCTCAAGGCCGCGGGCCGGATCGGCGACGTCGTCAAATTGATCACCGCAATCGCGGAGCAGACCAACCTGCTGGCCTTGAACGCCACCATCGAAGCGGCGCGCGCCGGCGAGTCGGGCCGCGGATTTGCCGTGGTGGCGAGCGAGGTCAAGGCGCTCGCAGCCCAGACCGCGCGGGCAACCGACGAGATCGGCGCACAGATCGCCGACATGCAGACGGCGACGGAAGACTCCGTCGGTGCCATCAAGGAGATCGGCACGACCATCTCCAGGATTTCGGACATCTCGACCACCATTGCCGCCACCATCGAGGAGCAGGGGGCTGCGACGGCCGAGATCGCACGCAATGTCAGCGAAGCGGCCAAGGGAACGGTCGAAGTCGCCGACAAGATCGCCCAGGTCAGTCATGGCGCCGGCGCCACCGGTTCGGCGTCGACGCAGGTGCTGGCTTCCGCGCGCTCACTCTCGACCGAGAGTGGCCGCCTCAAGCACGAGGTCGCGAAATTCCTCGATACGGTGCGGGCCGCCTGAGGACCCGCACCTCCTGCGGCCGGCCCGAGGCCGGTCGCAAGCCATCATTCTCATGTGACGAACAATCAACGGCTTTGGGAGACCCCCACGCCGAGCCCCCGCTCGCGCCTGGGTCAAACATATAGACTGGGGGATTGAGCGATGATCATCAGCATTGTCGGCGGTGGCGCAACCGGCATCACGATCTTGCGTCATCTGGCGGAGCTCGTGGCATCAGGGCGAGACAACGGCGCGATCAGCGGAATTCAGCTCTTCGACAAGTCCGGTTTCGATGGCGGCGTTGCCTATCGCACGCAGAGCGACCGCCATCTGCTCAACATGAAGGCGTCGACGATGTCGATCCGTCCGGGCGACGCGGACGAGTTTCTGCGCTGGCTTCGGGCCCGCGGCCTCTCCTGCCACGGCAACAGGCACCTGCCGCGGATGGTCTATCGGGACTACCTCGACGCCGTGCGACTGGCCGCGATCGCGCAATGCCGCGGCGCCGGCGTGCCCGTTCATGTCGAGCATGCCGAAATTGTCCGCATGCGGTTCTCGCCGGATCGCGATGTCCTGCTGACGACCGACCTCAACATCACGCATATCTCGTCCGTGCTGATCCTCTGCACCGGTCACAACGCGCCCGACGACCATTACGGCCTCGCCGCAATCCCGAACTACATCCGCGACCCCTACGCCCAATTCGCCTTCGCCGATCGCGACGGCGTCGAGGTCGGCATCCTCGGAAGCGGACTCAGCGCGGTCGACACCGCGGCGGCGCTGGCCAAAACCCACCAGTCCGTCAGGATGACCTGCTTCTCCAGAAGCGGCCTGTTTCCGACGGTGCAGCCGGTGACGCTTCCCGCCACCGCAGATGACTTCCGCGACGCCCTGCATCGCTATGTGGCCAGCCGCGAGCGAATCGAAGCGGACGCCTTTGCCGCCCGCCTTTCCGGACTGCTGCTGGAGACCACCGGAATTCGCTGCGATCTGTCTTGCCGCAACGTCGGCGGCGATGCGCTGGCCGATCTCGAGCACAACATCGGGCGCGCCGAGTCCGGCGAGCCCAGCGTCTACTCCTATCTCGTCAGTGTCATCGACGTGATGTGCGATGCCTGGAGCCGGATGCGCGATGTCGAGAAGATGCGCTTCATGGACGTCTACAATTCCGGCTGGCTCCGCAATCGTTCGGCGATGCCGCTGGAGAACGCAATCCGTATCCGCGACCTGATGCGCTCGGGCAGGCTCTCGGCCCGCGCCCGGCTGCGCAACGTGACCGGCATCGGCGGCCGATTTCGCGCGATCCTCGGCGACGGCGATCGTCACGACGTCGATTACGTCATCGACGCGACAGGACCGTCCTACCGGCTGGACTCGAGCCCGCTCTATCAGGACATGCAGCGACAGGGGCTCATCGCGTTTGACGCACTCGGCGGGATTCGCTGCGGCTACGACGACAGCCGTGTCCACGACCGCCACGGCACAGCTCATCCGAACGTGTACGCGGTCGGTGGCCCGACCAAGGGCACGCACTTCTACGCCGCCGCGGTCGATATCAACCTGCGCCGCGCCCAGGAGCACCATTATCTCTAGCGGCCGGGACGAGCCTTGCCCGCATCATCGGCCGATCCGGCTGACGGCTCAGAAATCGGAAGCGATGCCCTTGCGCTCCCAATCGCCGTAGCGGGTCGGCTCGGGTCCCTTCGGCCCCTGCAACTCCTTCGGCGTCGCCTTGGCGTCGTCCTCGGCCTGGATCGCCGCAGCCTGTCGGCGCGCCTCGGCCTCGGCCAGCGCGCGCTGGGCTGCCGGCGACAGCGGCTTGCGATCGGAAACGGGTGGCTGGTCACTCATCGCCAGGTCTTCTAGCGCAGGACGAGCCGCAATGCGACGTCCAATAACGCATTCCTGAAATCGGGCCCAAAGGGCTGAAAAAGCCGGAAGCGATTCTTACATTTGGCATATTCGCGTGCCAGAGATCGCTTTCTCAAGGCATGCGCCCATATCGGCGGAACTGCCGCTCGCTCAGAACCTTGCTTCCGCATGCCATCTCAACGTTTCGCCCCACCATCCGAAGTGCCTGGTCTCGCGGCGCGGCGGATTGCCGCCGACATCGTCGACGGCGTGCTGCACAAGCACCGCACGCTTGACGACCAGCTCGACGGCAGCGGCGCCCATCCCGGACTGAAGACGCTGGCCGACCGCGACCGCGCGCTGATGCGCCGCCTGGTCGCGACCGTGCTGCGCCGGCTCGGCACGCTCGGCCATGTGCTGTCCCGCCTGCTCGACAAGGGCATTCCCTCCGAAGCACCGCGCGCGCAGAGCGCGCTGCTGATCGGCGCCGCCCAGATCCTCTGGATGGACGTGCCCGATCATGCCGCCGTCGATCTCTCCGTCCGCCTCGTGCAATCCGACCGGCGCGCCGCGCGCTATGCCGGCCTCGTCAACGCCGTGCTGCGCCGCTGTGCGCGCGAGGGCCAGGCGCTGGTCGAGGAAGTCGCCACGCAATCGCTGGACCTGCCGCCATGGCTGCTGGCGCGCTGGCGCGCACATTATGGCGAGGCCACCGCAAGAGACATGGCGCTGGCGCTCGGCCATGAGCCGTCACTCGATCTGACCGTGAAGTCGGACGCCGAACAATGGGCGAGCCGCCTGCACGGCGAGACGCTGCCGACGGGGACGGTGCGGATGCTGCTGCACGGCTCGGTGACCATGCTGCCCGGCTTCGCCGAGGGACAATGGTGGGTGCAGGATGCCGCCGCCGCATTGCCGGCCCGGCTGTTCGGCGACATCAAGGGCAAGTCCATTGCCGATCTCTGCGCCGCCCCCGGCGGCAAGACCGCGCAACTGGCGCACGCCGGCGCGCATGTCACGGCGATCGACCGCTCGCCCGCCCGGGTCGCACGGCTGCGCGAGAATCTGGCGCGGCTGTCGCTCCAGGCCGAGACCGTCGTCGCTGACGCCGCGGAATGGGCCGGCCCCGCCGAAGGTTTTGACGGTATCCTGATCGACGCGCCCTGCACCTCGACCGGCACGATCCGCCGTCATCCCGACGTGGCCTGGCTGCGACAGGAGTCCGACATCGCCGCCCTGACCGCGCTCCAGCAGCGGCTGCTGCGAAAATCGGTCTCGCTGCTCAAGCCGGGCGGGACGCTGGTCTACTGCACCTGCTCGCTGGAACCCGAAGAGGGCGAACAGGCCATCGCCACGCTGCTGGCCGCAGAGCCTGCGCTTCGCCGCGTCCCGATCGAGGCGTCGGAGGTCTCAGGACTCTCCGAGATCATCACTGCCGAGGGCGACCTGCGTACCCTGCCCAGCCATCTGCCGAACGCCGATCCCAAGCTCGGCGGGCTCGACGGATTCTTTGCAGCCCGGCTCGTTAAATCCTGATTTTGCACTGGTTTTTGCAACCTCGGCGTTGATTCCCACCGTTCAAGGTGGTGTCAGACGGTCGATTTTGGGATTAATAAGGATTCGTCGGAATCCTCCTCTCCCCCTTCAAGGCAAGGCGTGTCGGTCGCTCAACGCAGACGTATCTCGACGCTGGTGATGAACCGCTTCGCGCGGAACATGCTCGCGCGCGCGAGCGGCGGCTCCGTTGCGCTGTCACGGGTCTGGCCCGGCCGCACCGACCGCCTGATCATCGCGCCGCATGATCTGCGCACCGCGGACGCGACCCGCGCCGCCGAGATCTATGCCGGCCGCTTCGTCTTCGCCGGCAAGATCGTCAATTGCCACGGCCGCTCGATCTTCGATCTCGAGCCGCCGTCGGAGGATTGGGAGGTTGCGCTGCTCGGCTTCGGCTGGCTGCGCCATCTGCGCGCCGCCGACACCGCACTGACGCGCGCCAATGCGCGCGCACTGGTCGAGGACTGGATCGCCAACCCCGCCAACAAGCGCCGCCCCGTCGCGCGGCGCGCCGACGTGCTCGCGCGGCGCGTGATCTCGCTGCTGTCGCAGGCGCCCCTGGTGCTCAACGACACCGACAACAAATTCTACCGCCGCTATCTGCGCGCGCTGGCCCGCGAGATCCGCTTCCTGCGCTACACCATGGTCAACATCCCGGACGGGGTGCCGAAGCTCCAGGTGCTGATCGCGCTGTGCTACACGACACTCTGCCTCGCCAACCAGGCGCGCCATATCCGCAGCGCCTCGAAAAAACTTTCGGACGAGTTGCAGCGGCAGATCCTGCCCGACGGCGGACACATCTCCCGCAATCCGGGCGCGCTGATCGAGCTCCTGATCGACCTCTTGCCGCTGCGGCAGACCTTTGCCGCGCGCAACATCGCGCCGCCGCCGGCGCTGCTCAACGCGATCGACCGCATGATGCCGATGCTGCGCTTCTTCCGGCACGGCGACGGCAATTTCGCGCTGTTCAACGGCATGAGCGCAACGCCCTCGGACCTGCTCGCCACGCTGCTCGCCTATGACGACACCCACGGCGCGCCGATGGCGAACATGCCGCATACCGGCTTCCAGCGCCTCGATGCCGGCCAGACCACGCTGATCATCGACACCGGCCCGCCGCCGCCGGCCGGCGTCAGCCACGACGCCCATGCCGGCTGCCTGTCGTTCGAATTGTCCTCCGGCATCAGCCGCATCGTCACCAATTGCGGGATGCCGACCACGGGCCGCGACAATTGGCGGCCGTTCGCGCGCAGCACGGCGGCGCATTCGACGCTGACCTATCACGACACCTCTTCATGCCAGTTCGTGGAGATGTCGGCGATGAAGCGGCTGTTGCATGGCTCGCCTGTCACCAGCGGCCCGGTCGAGGTCGAGAGCTATCGCGAGGTCGTTCAGAACGGCACGCTGCTCACGACGTCGCATGACGGCTATCTCGCCAAATTCGGCGCGATCCATCGCCGCGTCCTGATGATCGCCAATGACGGCGCGCGCATCGACGGCGAGGACACGCTGTCGCCGCCGCAAGGCGGACGTTTCAAGGGCGCGGATGCCGATTTCGCGGTCCGCTTCCATCTGCATCCGGCGGTGAAGGCGAGCCGGCTGTCGGATGCCCGCGGCGTCATGCTGGTGCTGCCGAACCGCGACGTCTGGACCTTCGAGGCGCTCGACGACAAGGTCGACCTCGAGGACAGCGTGTTCCTGGCCGGCAATGACGGCCCCCGCCGCACCGCGCAGATCGTGATCCGGCAGGATGCCCGCCAGGCGCCCTCGCTCCGCTGGAGCTTTGTCCGCTCCACCGCTTCGCCCGCTGTCACCAATGCCCGCCGCAACGCCCGCCGCGAGCCGGAACTTCCGCTGTAAATGCGCACGATTCGGCCCCATCTCATCGTTGTGAAAACGGCCGAAAGCTGCTATCGAGCGCTCGCTCGCGCGACTGGCGACCTTGGATGGAGCACCATCGGGAAGCGCGGGACTTAAGACGCCGCGCGCCTGGGCATAGACACTCCTTAAGACAGAGGATCTTGCTCATGACTGACCATCCCCGCCGCGTCACCCGTGCCCTGCTTTCCGTCTCCGACAAGACCGGCCTGATCGAATTCGCCAAGGCGCTTGCCGCCCATGACGTCGAACTGGTTTCGACCGGCGGCACCGCCAAGGCGATCGCCGCGGCCGGCCTCAAGGTGAAGGACGTTTCCGAGCTGACCGGCTTCCCCGAGATGATGGACGGCCGCGTCAAGACGCTGCATCCGAAGGTGCATGGCGGCCTGCTCGCGATCCGCGACAACAAGGACCATGCGGATGCGATGAAGGCGCACGGCATCGCGCCGATCGATTTGCTCGTCGTCAATCTCTATCCGTTCGAGGCGACCGTGGACAAAGGCGCGGGCTTCGAGGATTGCATCGAGAACATCGACATCGGCGGCCCCGCGATGATCCGCGCCGCCGCCAAGAACCATGACGACGTCGCCGTGGTGGTCGAGGCCGAGGACTACAAGGCGGTGCTCGACGAGCTCGCCGCCAACAAGGGCGCAACCACGCTGAAGCTGCGCCGGCGGCTTGCCGCGAAGGCCTATGCGCGCACCGCGGCCTACGACGCCGCGATCTCGAACTGGTTCAACCGGCAGCTCGAGATCGACGCACCTGATTTCCGCGCCTTCGGCGGCAAATTGATCCAGTCGCTGCGCTACGGCGAGAACCCGCACCAGACGGCGGCATTCTATGCGACTCCCGACAAGCGCCCAGGCGTCTCGACCGCACGGCAGCTGCAGGGCAAGGAGCTCTCCTACAACAACATCAACGACACCGATGCGGCATACGAGTGCATCGGCGAGTTTGACGCCAAGCGCACCGCGGCCTGCGTCATCGTCAAGCACGCCAATCCCTGCGGCGTCGCTGAGGGCTCCGACCTCGTCAGCGCCTATCGCAAAGCGCTCGCCTGCGATTCGACCTCGGCGTTCGGCGGCATCATCGCGATGAACCGCGCGCTCGACGCCGACACCGCGCGCGAGATCACGAAGATCTTCACCGAGGTGATCATCGCGCCCGACGCCAGCGAGGAAGCGATCGCGATCATCGGCGCGCGCAAGAACCTCCGCCTGCTGCTCGCGGGCAGCCTGCCCGATCCGCGCGCGCCGGGCCTCACCGCCAAGACGGTGGCCGGCGGCCTGCTCGTGCAGAGCCGCGACAACGCCGTGGTCGACGACATGACCTTCAAGGTCGTGACCAAGCGTGCGCCCACGGACGCCGAGATGCGGGACCTCAAGTTCGCGTTCCGGGTGGCCAAGCACGTCAAGTCCAACACCATCATCTACGCCAAGGATCTCGCCACCGTCGGCATCGGCGCGGGCCAGATGAGCCGGGTCGATTCAGCTCGCATTGCGGCGCGCAAGGCGCAGGATGCGGCGGTTGAGCTGAAGCTCGCCGAGCCGCTCACCAAGGGCTCGGTGGTGGCCTCGGACGCGTTCTTCCCGTTCGCCGACGGCATGCTCGCCTGCATCGAGGCCGGCGCCACCGCCGTGGTGCAGCCCGGCGGCTCCATGCGCGACGACGAGGTGATCAAGGCCGCCGACGAGCACGGCATCGCCATGGTGTTCACGGGAACGCGGCATTTCAGGCACTGATTTCGCCGTCATTCCGGGGCGCGCGCAGCGCGAACTCTGGTACGCAATTGCGCACCTGAGAATCTCGCGCGACAACTTCTGGATTCCGGGTTCATCGCTCCGCGATGCCCCGGAATGACGGCGGGAAGCTACTCCCGCACCCGCATCAAGAGCCCCAGTCCCGCGACGAAGAACACCACCAGCACGGCCATGCCGGCCTTCTGGCTGGCCGTCACCGCCGTGATCATGCCGATCAGCAGTGGGCCGATGAAGGACGTCACTTTCCCGGTCAGCGCGAACAGGCCGAAATACTGCGCGATGCGATCCTTTGGCGCGAGGCGGATCAGCAACGTGCGCGAGGCAGCCTGAAGCGGACCGCCGGCGGCGCCGATGAGGCAGCCCAGCACGAGATAGGCGCGTTCGGCCGCGCTCGAGAACAGGGGAGCGCCCGGCTGGGGGGCCGCGACCTTGACGAACAGCACGCTGTCCTTGTCGACCAGAAGGATCGCCGCCACCGACAGCAGCAGAATCAGCATGCTGCCGGCGATGACGCGCTTCGGCCCGAGATGATCGTCCAGCTTGCCGCCGAGCCAGGCGCCGAACGCGCCGGCTATCGCGAGCATGATTCCGAAGGTGCCGATCTGGATCGTGTGCCAGCCGAAGGTGCCGGCGGCGTAGATGCCGCCGAACGCGAACAGCGACACCAGGCCGTCGGTGTAGATCATGTTGGCGAGCAGGAACGCCGCGAGCGATTTCTGCTGCGGCAAACTCCTGATCGATTGCTTCAGCTCCGACAGGCCTTTGCGTAGCGCCTCGCGCACCGGCCGCTTCGCCGGATAGTCCGGCGTGAACAGGAACATCGGCGTCACGAAGATGATGAACCACACCCCGGTCAGCGGTCCGGCGGCGCGATCTCCCTGATGACTGGCCGGATCAAGCCCGAACAGCGGCGTGAAGCCGAGCAGCGTGCGTCCGGTCTCGGGATTCGCAGCGAGCAAGCCGAGCACGATGATCAGGCTGACGATGCCGCCGATGTACCCCGTGGCCCAGCCGGTGCCGGAGAGCCGGCCGATTCGCTCGGGCGGCACCAGGGTCGGCATCATCGCGTTGTTGAAGAGGGTGGCGAATTCCGCGCCGACGCTGGCGAGCGCGACCGCGGTGAGCAGGGGCGGAATGACTGAGGGATCGCCGGGCTTGCCGATCCACAGCGAGCAGGACGCCAGCACCAGCAGCGTGCCGAACCCCGCGATCCATGGTTTCCTGCGGCCCGAGGCATCCGCGATGGCCCCCAGCACCGGCGACATCAGCGCGATGGCGAGGCCCGCAGCCGCCATCGCAAAGCCCCACAGCGATTGGCCTGTGGCAGCATCTGGCGCGATGCTGGTGGCGAAATAAGGCGCGAACACGAAGGTCGTGATCAGCGTGAAATAAGGCTGCGCAGCCCAGTCGAAAAAGATCCAGCTGATGACAGCGGCGCGCGGCGGATAGGTCCGCAGCACGCCGGCCATGCGCGCATCCGAGGCGATCGTCGTCATCACGCAGTCCTCATCACGAACAGTTTTGCCTGTCTTGGGGCAAACCGTATAGCATAAGCGACGCGTGTGAACTGTCCCGAGGACCCGGCGGAAATTTGATGATGTCGTCATTTTCGACCCGGCGGACGTTTTTCGCCTTCCTGGCCACTCTGGCGCTTGGTCTGGCATCTGCGACCGCGCAGGATGCGCGGCGGGGCTATGTCCCGCCGGCGCTCGACACGGTGCATGCCGTTGCAGCCGAGCACGGCATGGTGGTGGCGCAGGAAAAGATATCGGTGCAGGTCGGCGCCGATATCCTGCGACGCGGCGGCAATGCCGTCGATGCCGCGGTCGCGACCGGCTTTGCGATGGCGGTGACCTATCCGCGCGCCGGCAATATCGGCGGCGGCGGCTTCATGATGATCCATTCCGCCGAGCGCAACGAGGACATCGCGATCGACTATCGCGAGACCGCGCCGGCAGCGACCACGCCGCAAATCTTCCTCGGCCCCGACGGCAAGCCCGACATTGCGAAGTCGCGCGATTCCGCGCTCGGCATCGGCGTGCCCGGAACCGTCGCAGGCCTTGCCCTGGCATTGGAAAAATATGGCTCGGGCCAGTTCACGCTCGCGCAATTGCTCGAGCCTGCGATCGCGCTCGCCCGCGACGGCTTCGTCGTCAGCGACGACATCGCCGACACGCTCCCGGGCTGGCACCGGCGGCTGACACGCTGGCCTTCCGCGGCCAGGATCTTCTCGCGCCCCGATGGCGCGCCGCTCAGTGACGGCGACAGGCTGGTGCAGGGCGACCTTGCCGATACGCTGGCGGCCGTCGCCGCGCAGGGACCACGCGGCTTCTATGAGGGCGCGGTCGCGGACAAACTCGCCAAGGCCGTGTCCGAGGCGGGCGGCATCATGACGCCAGCCGATCTGAAGACCTATCAGGCGGTGATCCGCACGCCGGTGCGCGGCACTTATCGCGGCTACGACATCGTGTCGATGCCGCTGCCTTCCTCCGGCGGCGTGGTGCTGGTGGAGACCCTCAATATCCTCGAAGGCTTTCAGCTTGCCGACCTCAAGCAGGGATCGCCGGCATCGCTGCATCTCCTGATCGAGGCCATGAAGCGTGCCTATGCAGACCGCGCGCGCTATCTCGGCGATCCCGCCTTCGTCAATGCGCCGATCGAGACCCTCACGGCAAAGGACTACGCCGCCAAGCTGCGCGCGGGCATCTCCACCAGCCGCGCCACGCCGTCGAAGCAGCTGGTCTCCGCCGCCGCCTCGCCGCGCGAGGGCAGCAACACCACGCATTTCTCCGTCGTCGACAGCCGCGGCAACGCCGTCAGCAATACATACACGCTGAACTTCAGCTATGGCGTTGGCCTCGTCGCCGAGGGTACCGGCGTGCTGCTCAACAACGAGCTCGACGATTTCACCGCGGCGGTCGGCGCGTCCAACGCCTACGGCCTTGTCGGCTTCGAGGCCAACCTGCCAGGGCCCGGCAAGCGACCGTTGTCGTCGATGTCGCCGACCATCGTGCTGAAGGACGGCAAGCCGGTGCTGGTGACGGGTTCGCCCGGCGGCAGCCGGATCATCTCCACCGTGCTCCAGGTGATCGTGAACGTGCTCGATTACAAAATGGATGTGGCCGCCGCCGTTGCCACACCGCGGCTGCACCATCAATGGCTGCCGGACGAGGTGCGCGTCGAGCGCGGCTTTCCCGACGATGTCCTGTTCGAGCTGAAGGCGATGGACCATCCCATCGTCGAGCCGATGGGACAGACTTCCGCCAATTCGATCGCGGTGACACCGAATGGCCCCCTCGGCGCACCCGATCCGCGCACACGCGGCGCAGAGGCGGCAGGGCAGTAACTCGTCCGCCGCATGGCACGGAAGCGGGCGCCGGCTTGCGCCCGCTGCTGCGCGTGCTACCACCGCGCGGCTTTTAAGAAACTGCCGGGGAAACACACATGACCACAGCCGATCCGAACCAGCGCATCGAACGCGCCGAGATCGAGGACACCAGCCTTCTCGCCTTCTATCGCGACATGAACGCGCCGGAGCGGCGGACGTTCTGGGCCTGCGCGGCGGGCTGGGCGCTCGACGGCATGGACTTCATGATCTATCCGCTGGTGATCGGCACCATCATCGCGCTGTGGAAGGTCGATGCGGCCTCGGCGGGTCTCGCCGGCACCGTGACGCTGCTGGCCTCTGCGATCGGCGGCTGGCTCGGCGGCCACCTCTCCGACCATATCGGACGAGTCAGGACGCTCCAGATCACCATCATCTGGTTCTCGTTCTTCTCGCTGGTCTGTGCCGTCGTGCAGAATTTCGACCAGCTCCTGATTGCACGCGCCGTGCTCGGCCTCGGCTTCGGCGGCGAGTGGGCGGCGGGCGCCGTGCTGATGGGCGAGGCGATCCGGCCGCAATATCGCGGGCGCGCGGTCGGCTCGGTGCAGTCGGGCTGGGCGGTCGGCTGGGGTCTCGCCGTGCTCTCGCAGGCGATCCTGTTCTCGCTTCTGCCGGCCGAGACGGCCTGGCGCTGGATGTTCGTGATCGGCGCGCTGCCGGCGCTCTTGGTGTTCTACATCCGCCGTTCCGTCACCGAGCCGGAGATCGCAGCCGAGGCCCGTGCCAGGCATGCGGAAACGGGCAGTCATCCGAAGCTTTGGGAGATCTTCACCTTCCCGATGGTGAAGACCACGATCCTGGCGTCGCTGATGGCGACGGGTTGTCAGGGCGGCTACTACGCCGTCACCTTCTGGGTACCGCAGTTCCTGACCAAGGAGCGGCATCTGTCGATCGTCGGCTCGACCGGATATCTCTCGACGCTGATCATCGGCTCCTTCATCGGCTATCTCACCGGCGCCTGGCTCGCCGACCGGATCGGGCGGCGCAATCTGTTCCTGATCTTCTCGCTCGGGGCCATGGCCGTGGTGCTGCTCTATACGCAGCTGCCGCTGACCAACGAGATCCTGTGGGTGCTCGGCTTCCCGCTCGGCTTTTTCGCCTCGGGCTATTTCTCGGGGATCGGCGCGTTCCTGACTGAGCTCTATCCGACGCGGCTGCGCGGCTCCGGCCAGGGCTTTTGCTACAATTTCGGCCGCGGCATCGGCGCGCTGTTTCCGTTCCTCGTCGGTGCGCTGTCGGCGACGACGTCGCTTGCGAACGCAATCGCGATGTTTGCGGTGGTAGCCTACGCGCTGTTCTTCATCGCCGCCTTCGCGCTGCCGGAGACGCGCGGTCGCGTGCTGCACGCGGATTAGTGGAAGGCTGTCATTCCGGGGCACGCGAAGCGTGAACCCGGAATCTCGAGATTCCGGGTCTGGTGCTTCGCACCATCCCGGAATGACAGGAACTAACTACCGCCCCACCTGGTACGGCCCACCCTTTTCGAGCGCTCTGGCGTAGGCCGGCCGCGCATGGATGCGCTCCAGGAACGCCATCGCCCTGGGATGGCCCTGCTCCAGCCCGCCGCGCGCTTGCGCGGCTTCGAGCGGAAAGCTCATCTGGATGTCGGCTGCGGTGAACTCGTTGCCGGCGAACCACTCGCTCTTCGCAAGCTCGCCTTCCCAGTAATCCATGTGCTGCTTGAGCTGCGGATTGACCAGCGCGGTGAGCGCCTGGTTCGAGACCTTGCGCACCAGCGGACGAAGCAGCGCCGGCGCACGCTTCGGCATCAGCGTGAACAGCAGCTTGAGCAGCAGCGGCTGCATCGCCGAGCCTTCCGCATAGTGCAGCCAGTAGGTGAAGCGCAGTCGCTCCGGCGTGTTCGGCGGCGGGATCAGTCGGCCGTTGCCGTAGGTGGCGATGAGATATTCGATGATCGCGCCTGACTCGGCGATGGTGTTGCCGTTGTCGGTGATGACGGGCGACTTGCCGAGCGGATGGATCGCGCGCAGCTCCTTCGGCGCGCGCATGTCGGGCTGGCGCTGATAACGCGCGATCTCGTAGGGCACGCCCAACTCCTCGAGCAGCCACAGCACGCGCTGCGAGCGGGAATTGTTGAGGTGATGGACGGTCAGCATCGGCGGGATCCCCAGGCTAGGCGTGGTCTGTTCGCCGCGTACGTGCCAGCCCGGGAACGCAATGTCGAGCCATCCGGACGGATATTTTAACCCGGGTATATTGACGCCGATAATTTACCCGGGTATTAAATGATCAACGTCATCGGGATATGGCAATGATTTCAATGCAGAGGACATTCACGGCCTTCCAGGGCCAGCGCCGCCTGGCGTCCGGGTCGGCCGGAGAGGTCGCACTGGTCGTCAAGCGGATCGTGCCCCCGCCGGACGAGCCCATCATCATCTTCGAGGACGCTACGGGCCGATCGATCGACTTCGATCTGCGCGGCGGCGATCGCGAGGTGCTGGCGCGGGTGGCGAAGCTTGTCCCGCCTCCGGTTGAGGAGACCGCACCACCGAGCGAGCCGCGCGGGCGCGGCCGGCCGAAACTCGGCGTGGTCGCGCGCGAGGTAACGCTGCTGCCGCGGCACTGGGAATGGCTCAACGCGCAGCCGGGCGGCGCCTCGGTCGCGCTGCGGAAACTCGTCGACGAGGCACGGCGTGCCAGTGGCGACAAGGACCGAGAGCGGCAGGCGCGCGATGCGGCCTATCACTTCATGTCGACCATGGCGGGCAACCTGCCGCAGTTCGAGGAAGCTTCGCGGGCGCTGTTCGCGGATGACCGGCGGCGCTTCACCGGGCTGATCGCCGACTGGCCGACCGACATCCGCGACCACATCGTCAAGCTCGCCTACAGCGACCGCGCGTAAACCGCGCGGCGCTTTCCCTCAACCCTATCGACGGCCCAAGCCGCGCCTCGCGCGGCAACGGCTTCGCACGTCCTGATGAAAGGCAAATCCATGTCCGCCGCCACGCCACTCTGGACAACATTCCTGCGCTTCCTCGCGCCCCTGATGCTGAGCAACGCGCTGCAATCGCTGTTCGGCACGGTCAGCAACGTCTATCTCGGCCAGATGATCGGCGTCGACGCGCTCGCGGCGGTCTCGGCGTTCTTTCCGGTGATGTTCTTTCTGTTCGCCTTCGTCATGGGCTTGAGCACCGGCGCCACGGTGCTGATCGGCCACGCGTTTGGCGCCGGTGAACATGGCCGGATCAAAATCGTTGTTGGCACGACGCTCGCGGTCGGCCTGCTGCTCTCGATCTCGATTGCACTGGTCGGCGGGCTGTTCAGCCGGCCATTGATGATGGCGCTCGCCACGCCCGCGGACATCCTCGACCAGGCCAGCGCTTATGCGCGCGTCATGCTGCTCACGATGCCGCTCGGTTTCGTCTTCCTGCTGATGACGGCGATGATCCGCGGTGTCGGCGATGGGCTCACGCCTCTGCTGGCGCTGGCGCTGTCGACCGCGATCGGCCTGATCCTGACGCCAATGCTGATCCGCGGCGCGTTCGGATTGCCGGCGGCCGGCATCACCAGCCCGGCATGGGCTGCCGCGATCGCCAACATTGCGACGCTGATCGTGCTGGCCCTCTATTTGCTGCGGAAGAAACATGCGCTTGCTCCCGATGCCGCGCTGCTGCGTCATCTGCGGCTCAACGGCGCGGTGCTCGGCAAGGTCCTCGGCATCGGATTGCCGAGCGCGATCGGCATGGTGGTGATGGCGATCGCCGAGCTGGTGCTGCTCGGCCTCGTCAACGGCTTTGGCTCCGACGCCACCGCGGCCTATGGCGCCGTCAACCAGGTGATGGGCTATACGCAGTTCACGGCGATGTCGATCTCGATCACAGTCTCGATCCTCGGCGCACAGGCCGTCGGCGGCGGCGACAGGGACCGGCTCGACGGCATCGTTCGCACAGGCCTCGCGTTCAACCTCGTCCTGACCGGCGGCCTCGTGGCGTTGATCTATCTCGCGCCACGCGCCGTGCTCGGCATCTTCATCACCGATTGCGCCGTGCTCGATCTGGCGAAGGAGTTGCTCACCATCGCCTTGTGGAGCTCGGTGCCGTTCGGCCTGGCAACGGTGTTTTCCGGCGCCATGCGCGCCGCCGGCGTGGCGCTGACGCCGATGCTGCTTTCGATCTTCGCGATTCTCGCGATCGAGCTGCCGGCCGCGGTCATCCTGAGCCGCACGATTGGCCTGAAGGGCGTATGGGCCGCCTATCCGATCGTGTTCTGCGCCATGTTCGTTTTGCAGATGGGCTATTATCTCCTGGTGTGGCGCAAGCGGACGATCCGGCGTCTGATCTGAGCCGGATCATCAAGGTATTATGACCATCATTAAACGGTGGACCTGTGGCGCGCGCTGCGCCAGAATGGACGAAAAGCCAGATCAAAAGTCAGGTCAGGGAGAACGATTTTGACCCGCACAGCCCCGCAATTCCTGTTCGATTTCGGCAGCCCGAACGCCTATCTCAGCCATCTGGCGATCCCGGCGATCGAGCAGCGCATCGGCGTCAAATTCGAGTATGTGCCGATCCTGCTCGGCGGCATCTTCAAGTCGACCAACAACAAGTCGCCGGCCGAGACGCTCGCCGGCGTCAAGAACAAGCGTGAATTCCAGGCGGTCGAGACCGAGCGCTTCATCAAGCGCTTCAAGGTTCAGCCCTATGTCTGGAATCCGCACTTCCCCGTCAACACGCTGAACCTGATGCGCGCCGCGATCGCGGCGCAGCTCGAGGGCGTGTTCGAGAAATACGTCGAGGCCGCCTTCCACCACATGTGGCGCGAGCCGAAGAAGATGGACGACCCGGAAATCGCGGCGAAGGCGCTGGCATCCTCCGGCCTCGATGCGCAAAAGCTGTTCGCCCGCGCCCAGGAGCCCGAGGTCAAGGGCAAGCTGATCAAGAACACCGAAGAGGCGGTCGCGCGCGGCGCGTTCGGCTCGCCGACCTTTTTCGTGGGCAACGAGATGTTTTTTGGCAAGGAGCAGCTGCGCGAGGTCGAGGAGATGGTATCGGGAAAGTGATTCCCGCATCTCCCGGAAAGCTAGCAATCTCCCCCGATGCCATCCTGGCCTAGTCGCAATTGCGCACCAGGTCAGAGCGACGTCCAAGAAGCGATAAGAGCAACAACAAGGAAGATCCCATGCGCATCCTCGTGGTCGGCGCCGGCGCCATCGGCGGCTATTTTGGTGGCAGGCTGTTGCAGGCCGGCCGCGACGTCACCTTCCTGGTCCGGCCGCGGCGCGCCGGCGAGCTTGCGAGCGCCGGCCTCGTCATCAAGAGCCCGAACGGCGACGTGACTCTGAAGGCTCCACCGACGGTCGAGGCCGACAAGCTGAAGGACAAGTTCGACGTCGTGCTCCTGAGCTGCAAGGCGTTCGATCTCGACGATGCCATCAAGTCGTTCGCGGCGGCGGTCGGGCCTGATACGGCGATCATTCCGATGCTGAATGGCATGAAGCATCTCGATACGTTGGATGCCAGGTTCGGCAAGGAGCGCGTGCTCGGCGGGCTCTGCGCCATCGCAGCGACCTTGAGCGAGAAGCGCGAGGTGGTGCAGCTCCAGCCGATGCAGGCGATCAGCTACGGCGAGCGCGACGGCAAGCTGTCCGACCGGGTCCGGGCGATCGACGAAGCCTTCAAGAGCGGCATCGTTGGGGCCACCGCCAGCCAGAACATCATGCAGGACATGTGGGAGAAGTGGGTGTTCCTCTCCTCGCTCGCGGCCTCCACCAGCCTGATGCGCGCCTCCGTCGGCAACATCCTCGCCGCCCCCGGCGGCAGGGATTTCCTGCTCGGCATACTCGATGAGACCAGTGAGATTGCCACCGCGTCAGGCTATCCGCCAGGAGGCCCGTTCTTCGAGCGGGTGAAGGGCAACCTCACCACCGAGGGCTCGCCGATGACCGCCTCGATGTTCCGCGACATCAAGGCCGGCCTGCCGGTCGAGGCCGATCACGTCGTCGGCGATCTCATCGCACGCGGCGATGCCGCCAAGGTGCCGCTGCCGAAGCTGCGCATCGCCTATACGCATTTGAAGGCGTATGAGAAGCAGCGGGCGGGGTAGCGGCCCGCTACACACTCGGGTGTCGTCCCGGACAAGCGTAAGCGCAGATCCGGGACCCATAACCACGAGAATACATCGTACGCGACGTCGTCACTCCGAGTCCCCATAACCACATCTTTCTGTGGTTATGGATCCCGGATCTGCGCGCGCTTGGGGCGCGCTTGTCCGGGATGACGGCGGAGTGTGGAGCTACTGCAAATGCGCCAGATAATGCGCGACCGCCGTAATCTCTTCTTCGCTCATCGCGTAGGCGACATCGGCCATCGCGGCGACGCCGCCGCCGACGCGCTGGCCGGCCTTGTAGTCGTGCAGCGCCTTCACGAGATATTCCTCGCGCTGGCCGGCGAGGCGCGCGACGGCCTTGGTGCCCGCGTAAGTGTCCGTGTGGCATGAGGCACAGCGGCGACCGGCCGCGACTTGTGTGCCTTTCTTCGACAGATCGGGATCCTGGTCTTCCGGCCCCTTCGGCGGCGCGAGCTGCGAGAAGTAAGCCCCTAGATTGCGGATGTCCTCGTTGTTGATCTCTTCGACGATCGGCTGCATCTGGTCGTTCTTGCGCGAGCCGGCGCGGAAGAACACCAGCTGCCATTGCAGGAATTGATCGGGCTGGCCCGCGAGCGAGGGGATGTTCTCGGTCTGCGAGATACCGTTCTCGCCGTGACAGCCGGCGCAGACCTCCGCCTTGGCCTTGCCGGCGGCAGTGTCGGCGGCATCGGCCGGGCAGAAGCCCAGCGTGACAAGCGCAATCGCGCTGATTGCGTGCGAGATGAACTGCCGGCGCATGATGGGGATTCCGATCTATCGAGATTGTCATTCCGGGGCGTGCGAAGCACGAGCCCGGAATCCATAACCACCAGTCGTGGTTATGGGTTCCGGACTTGCGCGCAAGGGCGCGCAATCCGGAACGACGGTCATTCACGAAAAAGGCTGCGGCCGCCTCATGCCCACCGCAGCCTTTGATTCGCCCGCGCGCTACTTCTTGCTGTAGCTGATGCGATAGATCGCACCGGCCCAGTCGTCGGCGACGAGGATCGAACCGTCCTTGGCGAGGATGATGTCGTTGGGACGGCCGAGATAGCCCTGGTCACCCTCGATCCAGCCGGAGGCGAACACCTCCTGCTTGGCATTCTTGCCGTCGGGCCCGACGATCACGCGCATGATGCGGCCGCCCTGGTACTTGTGGCGATTCCAGGAGCCGTGCTCGGCGATCAGGATGTTGTTCTTGTACTCGGCGGGGAATTGATCGCCGGTGTAGAACTTCATGCCGAGCGGAGCGACGTGCGCACCGAGATTCAGCACGGGCGGCGTGAACTCGGAGCACTTGTGACCCATCGCGAACTTCGGATCGGGCAGGTCACCCTGGTGGCAATAGGGATAGCCGAAATGCTCGCCCATCTTCGAGATCATGTTCAGCTTGTCGCTGGGCAGATCGTCGCTGATCCAGTCGCGGGCGTTCTCGGTGAACCAGTACTTGCCGGTACGCGGATCGACGTCGCCGCCGACCGAGTTGCGAACGCCGAGCGCATAGATCTCGGCGTTGCCGGTCTTGGGATCGACGCGGCGGATCTGCGAGACGCTGGTCGGGGGAACGCCGACGTTGAAGGGCGGTCCGAACGGCAGGTAGAACCAGCCTTCCTTGTCGACTGCGATGTACTTCCAGCCATGCGCGGCATAGGAAGGCATGTCGTCATAGACGACCTTGCCGTCGCCGAGCTTGTCCAGATTGGTTTCCGCGTTGTCGTAGCGGATCAGCTTGTCGACCGCGATGACGTACAGCGCGCCGTCCTTGAAGGCGAGACCGGTGGGCATGTTCAGCCCCTTCAGGATGGTCTTGACCTCTTTCTTGCCGTTGTTGTCCTTGATGGCATAGACGTTGCCGAGGCCGAACGAGCCGACGAACAGCGTGCCCTTGTCACCCCAGGCCATCTGCCGCGCGGCGAGAACGCCGGGTGCATAGACCTCGATCTTGAAGCCGGCAGGCAGCTTGATCTTCTTCATCATCGCCGCGAGCTCGGCCTCCGACGCACCGGTCGGCGGACCCGACGGCGGCGCGAGGCCCTTCTGCGCCTCGGTCTCGTCGCCCAGGAACCAGTCATCCGGCGGATGGGTCCAGAACTCCTTGGTGCCGGATTCGTATTTCTTCAGCGGCTTGTTCTTGTCCTGCTGTTGCGCATTGCCGGCGCTGGTCCCCGCGAGAAGCGCAACCGCTGCAAGCGCCAGGACGGATTGAAAGACGGATTGAAAGACGGATTGATGGAATTTCATCGCGTCACTCCCCTAAGGCAGCCGTCAGGGCTGCACGTTATTTTGTTTTGCTAGTCGAGAGGCGAAGTTTGGAGCCTGTCGAGGCGACAGACGCAAAAAGGTTAGCACATCTGCGAGCGGTGAGAAGCGCGCCGCGTGCACTGCGGTTGCGCTCAATAAAAATTGAGGCGGAATTTCTCCGAACGCGAACGCGGCGACGAAAACGGCCTCGCTGCAACGCGGCATCGACATGGCGCGTGGCTGATTTTCGGGCAGTGGGAGAGGCAGCCGCACAAAAAACGCGAAAACAACCCCATGCACAGTAGAACGGCAAAGACCATGTTGCGCCCGGTGGCGCCGGACAGACGTTTGACGCGTCGAGCAAAACAGCAACTTCGGCGCTTACGAGGCGACGGGGTAAGGTCCGTCGTCGAACACCGCGTCATGATAGCCCTTCGACCCGATCTCGCGCGCCAGCGTGCTGCGAAAATCCTGTCCCGCGCGGAGGCTGTGCAGCACATGCGCGAAGTCGAATTCCGGCCGCCACCCCAGCTCGTGCCGCGCACGATCGTTGACGTAGACGCGATCGATCTGCGGAAACAGGCGCCAGCCGTTCGCCGCATAGAGCTGCGCGCAATCCGGATAGAGCTCGCGCACGACGCCGGCCGCGTCGCGCGCCAGCGCCACGAGATGGTGCGGCTCGAACGGGCTCGTGGCCGACACGATGTAGCGGGCGAAGCCGAGGTCGGGCGCGCGCTGGACGGCGAGCAGATGGGCGCTCACCGCGTCCGCTATATCCAGCCGGCGATAGAGCAGCTCGTTGGCCTGCGCGTTGTCCAACGCGTAAGCCGACCGCATCGAAGGATCGTCGTCGTCCTCGGGGAAGAAGCGCGAGGTCCGCAAGACGACGACCGGCAGCCCGCGCTCGCGAAAGAACAGCTCGCACAAACTCTCCGCCATCAGCTTGGTCGTGCCGTAGATGTTCTTCGGCACCGGCGACAGGTCCTCGGTGACCCACACCGCGGCCTGTCCGGCCTCGGGGCGGAGCTGCGAGCCGAACGCGCTGGTGGTGCTGGTGAAGACGAAGCTGCGCACACCGGCGGCCACGGCCGCCTCGAGCAGATTGAGCGTGCCGGTGACGTTGGTGTCGACGAAATCCTGCCTGCCGTGGGTCGCCACATGCGGCTTGTGCAGCGTCGCGGTGTGGATCACGGCGGTGACGCCGTCCATCTGGCACCGCACGAAGTCCGGATCGACGATCGAGCCGACGGCATCGGTGAAGGGCGATGGCTTCAGGTCGACCCCGCGCACAGCGGACCCGCGCCCGCGGAGCGTGCGGAGAAGGGCCTCCCCAAGATGGCCAGCGCTGCCGGTGATGAGAATTGTCATTGCAGACCCAATACAGCCGCCAGCGGCGTGGAAAACCACGGCCCGACCCGGTTTGGCTGGATGCTCTGGGAAAAATTGGAGCGGGCGAAGGGGCTCGAACCCTCGACCCCGACCTTGGCAAGGTCGTGCTCTACCACTGAGCTACACCCGCATCCTGTGTCGGTCGCGTGACGCGCCGGCAACGGCTGTCGTATGCCAAAAGCGGGAGGGGAATGCAACAGCTACCGGCGGCATAGATTGGTATCTTCGGGCCTATATGGACCCCGAAATTGGCCAAATCGACCGAAAATGCCCCGGAACCGGCGAATCGGCCGCGACGGATTGAAATTCGGCCGCCCCGGCCCAATTTAGGAGCCGACAACGAAGCATATGCATTGGCGACGTGCTAAAGACCCGCCATTCCAGACATGAGACGAGGGAATCCCGTGACGATCATCGACCAGGGTAACGGAGCGGCGGGCCCGGCTGCGGCCGATCTGATCAAGGACACCACCACCCAGACCTTCGTGAAGGACGTCATCGAGGAATCGAAGCGCCAGCCGGTGCTGATCGATTTCTGGGCGGAGTGGTGCGGCCCCTGCAAGCAGCTCACCCCCGTGCTGGAAAAGGCGGTCAAGGCGGCCAAGGGCAAGGTCAAGCTGGTCAAGATGAACATCGACCAGCACCCGGCGATCCCGGGCCAGATGGGCATCCAGTCGATCCCGGCCGTGATCGCCTTCGTCAACGGCCAGCCGGCCGACGGCTTCATGGGCGCGGTGCCGGAGAGCCAGCTCAACGCCTTCATCGAAAAGCTGACCAAGGGCGTGACGGCGCCGGGCGAGCCCAATATCGCCGAGATCCTGCAAGAGGCCGAGGCGGTGCTCGCCGAGGGCGACGCCGCCGCCGCGGCGCAGATCTATGCCGAGGTGCTCTCGCACGATTCGACCAACATCGCGGCGCTCGCGGGCCTCGCCAAGTGCTACACCGTCTCGGGCGCGATGGAGCAGGCCAAGCAGACGCTGGCCATGGTGCCGGAATCCAAGCGCAACGACCCCGCCGTGAAGGCCGTGCAGACCGCGATCGATCTCGCCGAGCAGGCGGAGCAGCTGGGGCCGGTGGCGGAGCTGGAACAGAAAGTCGCCGCAAATCCGCTCGATCATCAGGCGCGCTTCGATCTCGCGACCGCGCTCAACGCGCAGGGCAACCGGGCAGCCGCGACCGAGCAGCTGCTCGCGATCATCAAGCGCGACCGCAAATGGAACGACGACGGCGCCCGCAAGCAGCTCGTGCAGTTCTTCGAGGCCTGGGGCGGCACGGATGATGCAACCGTCGAGGGGCGCAAGCGCCTGTCGACCATCCTCTTTTCGTAGGCGCGCGGCTATTTTTGGAGCATGATCTTGTCGGAAAACCGCTTCGCAATTTGCGCCAACGCGGCCCTCCGGCTCCGGATCATGCTCTAGCGCGCGGGACTTCAGCGGGGACCAGATGCCGATCAACATCGAATATCGCGGGCCCGCCGACCTTCCGGAGATCATTCCGGTATTCCCATTGCCGGGCGCGCTCTTGCTGCCGCGCGGCCAAATGCCGCTCAACATCTTCGAGCCGCGCTATCTCGCGATGGTCGACGATTCCTTCCGCGACGGCCATCGCCTGATCGGCATGATCCAGCCTGACGTGGCGCACTCGCCGAAGAATTCCGACAAGCCGGCGCTGTTCCGCGTCGGCTGCGTCGGCCGCATTACCCAGCTCGCCGAATCCGGCGACGGCCGCTACATCCTCGAGCTCACCGGCGTCTCGCGCTTCAAGGTGGTCGAGGAGCTCGAGGTGCTCACCGCCTACCGGCAGTGCAAGGTGGATTTCTTCACCTATGTCGACGACTTCACCGCGCGGATGGGCGAGGACGAGGTCGATCGCGAGGCGCTGCTGGCGGTGCTGGCGGACTTCTTGAAGGCCAACAATCTCAAGGTCGACTGGGAGGGCGTCGAGAGCGCGCCCAACGAGGCGCTGGTCAACGCGCTGGCGATGATGTCGCCCTACGGCCCCGCGGAAAAGCAGGCCATGCTGGAGGCGCCCGACTTGAAGACCCGCGCCGAGATCCTGATCGCGGTGACCGAGATGGACCTCGCCAAGAAGCGCACCAGCGGCGATCCGCCGTTGCAGTGAGGGCCTGAATGCTCAGGCCGCGCGAACGGCTGCGCCGGCACCTCGCCGTAGCATCCTGGCGATGTCGGATGCAGGCATCGGCCGGCTGAAATAGTAGCCTTGCGTTTCGAGGCACCCCTCTTCGCAGAGGATATCCAGCTGCTCCTTGGTTTCGACGCCTTCGGCGGTCGTCGTCTTGCCGAGGCTGACTGCGAAACGAACCACTGCGCGCGCGAGATGGCGCGCCTCTGCCCTTGCGCTCGAAAGTTCGTTGACGAAACTGCGATCGATCTTGATCTTGTCGAATGGGAACTTTTGCAGAAAGCTCAGCGATGAATAGCCGGTGCCGAAATCGTCGAGGGCGATTCGCACACCGAGCTCGCGCAATTGGCCGAGGACGGCGAAAACGGCTTCGCTGTCATGCATGATCACCGTCTCGGTGACCTCGAGCTCGAGCCTGTGCGGCGCAACTCCCGAACTCGCCAGCGCGCCGATAACGACTGGAACAAGCTCCTTGCTCCTGAACTGAGCGGGAGACAGGTTGACCGCGATCCTGACATGCGGGGGCCATTTGGCGGCTTCCGCGCAGGCGGCTCTCAGGACCCATTCTCCCAGCGGCACGATCAAGCCGGTCTCCTCCGCGAGCGGGATGAATTCGCTCGGCATGACCAGACCTTGTTGCGGGTGATGCCAGCGTAGCAAGGCCTCGAAACCATTGACCTTGCCGGTCGCGGGGCTGACGAACGGCTGGTAGTGGAGCTCGAACTGACGGCCGACAATCGCATCCCGCATGTCGCGCTCCAGGTTGCGTCGCGCATGCATGAGCTCGTCGAGTTCCGGCTCGAAGAAGCGGAATGCGCCGCGTCCGCCACTCTTGGCCGAGTAGAGGGCGAGATCCGCGCTCTTCATGATCACGTCGGAATCGTTGCCATCGCGCGGCGCGATGGCGATGCCGATGCTGGTGCCCACCGTGACCCGGTGATCGCCGAGATCGAACGGCTCGCAAAGCGCCTTCCTGATGTTCTCGGCAAGGGCGGCGGCCTCCACGGCCGGGTTGGTCACGTAATCGATCACGGCGAACTCGTCGCCGCCCAGCCGTGCGATCAACGCGGTTTCCGTCGTGCATTCGCGCAAACGCGTGGCGACGGCGCGCAGCAGGGAATCGCCCGTCGGATGTCCCAGCGTGTCGTTGACTTCCTTGAAGCGGTCGAGATCCAGCATGAGCACGGCCAGATCGAGGCCGCCATTGCGCGTAACCGCGATGGCATGCTCCATCCGCTCCCTGAGCAGCACGCGATTCGGCAGATCGGTCAACGCATCGTGTTGTGCCATATGAGCGATCTTGGCCTCGGACCGGCGCTGCTCGGTGACGTCAAGATGCGTAGCCACCCACCCGCCGCCGGCCATTGGCTGTCGCGTCACGCAGATCAACCGACCATCCGTGAACTCGTCGATTCTGCTCGAGACTGCATCGAACGGCAACGCAGCCAGTTTCGAGAGGAATTGCTCGGCAGCGCCTTCGCTGGTGTCGCTCTTGAGGATGCCGGTCACGACGCGATGCCTGATGATGTCGGCGTGCGGTGTCCCCGTTCTCAACAGTTCCGGCGGCAGCTGATAGAGTCGAGCATAGCGCTCGTTGCAGACGACAAGCCGCTTCTCCGCATCGAACATGCACAGGGCCTCGACCATGTTGTTGATGGCCGTATCGAGCCTGAGTTTCTGCTCCTGGATTTCCTGTTGCGAATCTTCCACCTGCTGCCGGGCGAGCGAGAGCTCACTGATGATTTGCTCGAATCTGCTGGTTCTGGTCGCAAGGCGGCGATCCGCCAGCACGCCGACGAAGCTCATCCCGAGCACCGACAGGGCCACGCCCGCAATTGCCACGGCGAGGAAGGTCGGAGAAAGCGACAATGTATCGCTTGCCAGCGTAGGGTCTGGAACGATCTGCACGGCCCCCATGGCCGTGAAATGGTGCGACACGATGGCGAGCGTCAGCAGCAGCGCCGCAGCAAAGGTCCCCCACTTGTCCTTGTGGCCCAGGGCAACGGCGAGCGCAGCATAGCCCAGCACCATGCCGAGGCCGATCGAGATCAACACCAGCCCCGGCGACCAGGTCACGCGACCCGGGACCTCGAGGGCCCACATGCCGATATAGTGCATGCTTGCAATGCCCGCGCCGATGATGCCGCCACCGGCAGCTGCGCGCCACTGGCCGGAATTGTTGACGGCAACGCCAAAACCGCCCGAGGTCAGAATCATCGCCGCGGCGAGCGACAGCACCGTCAGAACGAGGCCGTAATTGGTCGGGACGCCGGGCTCGTAGGCGAGCATCGCGACAAAATGCGTTGCCCAGATTCCGTAGCCGATGGCGGCGCCGGCAATCGCAACCCAGATCAACCGCGCCCAGGCCCGCGAGGCGACCGCACGATGAAAGATGCTGACCGCAACGATACTTGCAACGAAGCATACCAAGCCGGCAAGCAGGACGAGACGCCAATCGTGCTCGGCCGTGAGGCAGGAAAAAACGCGGAACATCCAATAGCGCTCCCCTCGTCAATATCGTCGATGGTGGATCGCCTAGACGTTCTTCGCGTTAATTTTGTGCAACGCCTGATTGCATGATTACCAGCGGGTTAACGCGGCCCGTGCAATCCGATCTGCGGAAATTTGCGCCATCGACGGCCGGCGGACGTGCGCCGTGATCGGCAACGAACGTCTAGAGGTGAGTGCCGATGCGCTTGCGTCCGGTGATCATCGCGCGGATCAGGTTCTCGCGCTGGAGAATCCCCATCAGCACCACGCCCACGACGTGCAGCACGACCAGGACGATGACCGCGTCCGATGAATAGTGGTGGGCGTCTTCGACCCACCAGACGCCGAAGAAGGTGACGGTCACCGACATCGCTCCCGTGATCGTGGAGACGGCGAGCGAGGCCAGCAGCGCCACCAGCATCAACGTGCCGGCGGGATTGAGACCGATGTAGCGGCCGGTCATGCCGCGGCGCAGGTTCCAGAGATAGCCTGGCGCCGCGCGAAGCCTCACGCCGACCATGCGGAAGCGCGAATAGCGGCTTCCCCAAAAACCCCAGACCAGGCGGAAGGCCAGGAGCCCAAGCACCGTATAGCCGACGATGCGGTGCAGGCGGTCAAAGACGGTGGGGGTGAACCACGCGGCCAGAACACAGATCGCCAGGGCCCAGTGCCAGAGGCGCAACGGGAGGTCCCAGACCGCGATCGTGCGCGGAGCAGTTCGATCCGCGGGGCTCCTGTCGGACGCCCCGCGCGCTTCTGGCACCGCTTCTTCGATCAAGCGAAGACCACCCTCAAGCCTTACTTTGCGCAGATCACTTCGCGCAGGTCATTTCGCCCAAGTCATTTCGCGATCGTGTGCTTCAGGCTGAGATCTTCGGGGCTGTAGAACAGCTCGTAGAGCTTGCCTTCCTTGACGCCATAGACCTCATAGCACGAGCCTTCGACCTTGGAGCGCCGCACTTCGTAACCGAGCGCCTTGGCCTTGGCTTCGGCTTCGCTCGCCGGCTTCCACGACGCCTTGTCGAGCTTGGTGCAGTTCTTGAAACCGTCGGCCATGGCGGCGGATCCCGTGCCAATCCCGATCGTCAGTACCATGGCAACAACACGAATGACCTTCACGAACGTCTCCTCCTTTGTCGTGAGCGCTGCGCGAGAAGCCGCGAAGCGGGACGGAAGGAAGCAAAGCACATGATGAAGTCAATGCGGCTCGGAGCCGGTTCGCTTTAGAGATATTCTAACGATCCGAGAAAGATCAGCGCTCTCCGCATGCAGCACGCATTTGAACGACCGCTGCGGCCTTACGTCTCACGGGCCGGAGGCACGCTGCCGCCGGGCTGGTCATCCCTGGATCGCGCTTCGCGCAGCGGGGTAGTTGCGTTGCAGCCAGTCCGCCCAGGAGAGCCGTCCGCGAACGCCTTGGCTGACGACGAAGCCCATGCCGCGCGCCTTCGCGTCCGAAAGATTCATCGGCAGGATTTTCCGATGCAGCCCCCGGGCGTCCTGATACCGGCGGGCCAGCGAGACCAGCTCGATATCTTCGGGGCCGCCAATCTCCGCACGCTCGCCACGCGTCCCGTCGAAGGCGCAGGCCACGACGTGGTCGGCGACATCCGACGTATCGACGGGATTGAACAGCGTCGTCGGCACCGGCCACACTGGAAGCCAGGCGAGGCCCGAGAGCAGCCTGTCGAGCAGATAGTAGAACGGCATCGCGCGAACCACCGACCAGGACAGTGCTGATGCACGCACCAGCCGTTCGCCGGCAAGCTTGACCCGCGCGTAGGGCAGGGTTGCCTCATCGAGGCCGACGATCGAGACGTGGAGGAAGTGCCGCACCCTGGCCTCCCCGCAGGAGGACAGCAACCGCGCGGTGCCCTCGACGTCCACGGCGGAGGGCGAGGTGAAGAAGTCTGTCGGGCGAATGCCGCCGCGCCGCGCGATCGGCGAATAGGTCGCCGCGTTGATGACCGTGTCGACGTCATGCAGCGCGTCCCGCAACCCGGCGCCTGTGGCGAGGTCGCCGATCGCCCATTCGACGTCCGGTCGCGTGCCCGGCGATCGCGCAAGCACCCGGACGTGACGTCCGCTGCGAACGAGGCGATCGACGATATCCCGGCCGAGATGGCCCGTGCCCCCGGTGACGAGTGTCAGAGCCATGTTTGAAGCTCCATCTGCAACGGCTCGCCGTTCGCCGTAGCGGGAAGGCGTTCACGGCGAGCTCAGTAGCCGGCAACCGTCATGGCAACGACGGCGCTGAGCGCCATCCAACCAAAGTGCCGGCCGCGTGTCGCCCATGCGTTGGCGAAGGCGGAGAAACCGAACACGCAGGCCATGGTGATGACGATCCAGTGGCGCGCCGGCGCCGAGTCCATCCAGGGCGCCGCGATCAGGAGCACGCCGCCGCCGATCCAGGCGACGGTCGATGCCTGCCAGACCAGGCGGATCAGGGTGCGCAGCCGTTCCGGCTCGATGCTCGCGTGAGCAAAGACCTTGGTCTCGCCGAGGATGCCATGGATGAGGGCCACGACGATGGTCAGGACGCCGGCGCACTGGAGCAACAGATCACGCATCGATATCTCCGTACATAACTGTATGGAGACATAGGGGCTGGCCTGCCGCCTGTCAATACACTAGTGTATGGTCAAGTTCCGGGAACCTGGCATGACCGAACAGCTCTCCGCCGACGATTGGATCAAACAGGGGCTGAAGGCGCTCGCGAAAAGCGGCTTCACGGCGCTGAAGGCCGACCCGCTGGCAAAGGCCATCGGGGTTTCGCGCGGCAGCTTCTATTGGCATTTCGCCGATCTCGGCGCGTTCCATGCCGCCGTGCTGAAACGCTGGCGCGAGATCGCGGCCGAGCAGATCATTGCCGATGTCGAAGCCGCCGGCGACGAGCCGCTGAAGGCGCTGCTGCGCAGGTCCTTCGGCGCGCGGCTCGATCTCGAACGCGCGGTCCGCAACTGGGCGGCATTCGATGCCGCCGCGCAAGCCGCGGTGCGCGCGATCGACCGCCGCAGGCTCGACTATATCGAGCAGCTCCTGGACAAGCGCGGGCTAGACCCGGCGACGGCGCAGGCTCGCGCGCAGATCCTCTATTGGACATTTCTCGGCTTCGCCCTGTCGGGCCCGCCGGTGCCGGTGGCACGGCTCCAGGGCCTGCTCGACGACCTGCTACGGATGATCTCCGCCGAGTGACCCGTTCCAATAGAACGGGTCACTCGGCGGGCGCGAATTTCTGTGCTAGAGGCAGCCCATCGCCGGAGACCACAATGAACGCGCCCACCGAACGCCCCGAAACCAGCGTCGATCCGAAATTGCTGGAGATTCTGGTCTGCCCGCTGACCAAGGGTCCGCTGGAGTTCGATTCCGCAAAGCAGGAGCTGATCTCGCGCAGCGCCAAGCTCGCTTACCCGATCCGCGACGGCATCCCGATCATGCTGCCGGAAGAGGCGCGGAAGATCGATTGAGGTCGCAGTTTTGCGCAGCGGCCGCGCAACAATCGCGATGTCGTCCTGGCGAAGGCCAGGACCCATAACCCCAGGGAGGGGTTTGGCGCGAAGCTGGTAACTCCGAGTCTTCGCAAAACTATTGCTGCGGCGTATGGGTCTCGGACCTGCGCGCGCTTGGGGCGCGCTTGTCCGGGACGACGAGCGGAGGGTGGAGCGCCAGCGAGGATAAGAACTACAGCGCCTCGCCCTTCAGCAGCCGCGGCACCTCGCCCGTCAGGCCTGCGGCCTGGCGGATAAAGAGATTCTTCAGCGGCGGGGCGCGGTCGACGAGGCCGAGGCCGATGTCGCGCACGGTGCGCAGCAGCGTCGACTGGTTGGAGAACAGGAAGTTCAGCGAGTTGGTGGCAACGCCCATCGCCATGGTGTCGAAGCGGCGCCAGCGCTGGTAGCGCTCGAGCACGTCGGCCGCGCCGAGATCCATGCCGAGCCGCGCGGCATCGACGACGACCTCGGCCAGCGCGGCGACGTCCTTCAGCCCCATGTTGAGGCCCTGGCCCGCGATCGGGTGGATGACGTGGGCGGAATCGCCGACCAACGCGAGGCGCTCGGCGATGAAGGAGCGCGCCACGAAATAGGACAGCGGAAATGCGCGCGGCTTGTCGAGCGCCTTGACCTCGCCGAGATGCAGGCCGAAGCGCTGCTCGAGCTCGCCGTGAAACTCTTCGTCGCTGAGCGCGATGATGCGCGCGGCCTCAGCCCGGCGCTCGGTCCAGACCAGCGAGGAGCGCTTTCCGGACAGCGGCAGGATCGCGAAGGGACCTGCGGGCAGGAAGTGCTCTTCGGCGCGGCCTTCGTGGTCGCGCTCATGGCCGACGGTGACGACGATGCCGGACTGGTCATACTCCCAGCCATTGGTGGCGATGCCGGCGCGCTCGCGCAGCTTCGACCTCGCACCATCGGCGGCGACCAGCAGGCTGGCCGCGATCACGCTGCCGTCGCCGAGCGTCACGTCGATGCCGTCGGAGCGGGCGTCGTAGGAGGCGACCGTGGTGGCGCGGAGATCGATGCCCTCGGCCTCGGCACGCACGACCAGCGCGTCGATCAGGCGGCGGTTCTCGACCATGTGCGCAAAGGGCTCGCCCGGCGCGACGTCGCCGGCGAAGTTGAGGAACACCGGACGCGTGGCGTCCTCCAGCTTGGAATCGGTGACGACCATGTCGAGGATCGGCTGCGCCTCGCCCCTGACGTCGTCCCAGGCACCGATCGCCTCGAACAGGCGGCGGCAAGCGGCGACGATCGCGGTGGCGCGCGGGTCCCGGCTCGGCCGCGTGCTGAGCGCGGGATCGGCGACGATGACGGGAATCTCGGGCCCGAGCCCCTGGCGGAGCGCCAAGGCCAGCGCCAGGCCCGCAAACGCGCCGCCGCCAATGACAATGCTACCCTGTACCGACATACCAAGCTTCCCGGCCAATACTTCGCCTGTTCTTGGTCTTGCTAGCAGACTTGAGGTGGGCGAAACAGTGCGGTGAAACAAGGGCGGAACGGCCCAATTCCGTCATTCCGGGGCGCGGAAGCGCGAACCCGGAATCCAGAGGTTATCGCTCGGGATTCCGGGTTCATCGCTGGCGCGATGCCCCGGAATGACGAGATTTTCGAAAGCACCATCATGTCCAAAAGCCTGATCGACCTGATCTCGATCCTCGACCTCGAACAGCTCGAGGTGAACCTGTTCCGCGGCAACAGTCCGAAGACGAGCTGGCAGCGGGTGTTCGGCGGCCAGGTGATCGGGCAGGCGATGGTCGCGGCCTGCCGCACCGTCGAGGGCCGGCTGCCGCATTCGCTGCATTGCTATTTCATCCTGCCGGGCGATCCGCAGATCCCGATCATCTACCAGGTCGAGCGCCTGCGCGACGGCAAGAGCTACTCGACCCGCCGCGTCACCGCGATCCAGCACGGCAACGCGATTTTCTCGATCATGGTGTCGTTCCATGCCGAGGAGGAGAGCGCGTTCGATCACCAGGACAAGATGCCGGACGTGCCGCCGCCGGAAAAGCTGACGGCGGAGGAAGTGGCGAAGCAGCCGCTGTTCAAGGAGATGCCGGAGTTCATTCGCCGCTACTATGAATCCGACCGTCCGATCGAGCTGCGCCCGGTCGAGCTCGGCCGCTACTTCGGCCAGAAGATCGAGGACGGTCGCATCCACGTCTGGATCAGGACCGCGGCGAAGCTGCCCGACGATCCGGCGCTGCACATGTGCGCGCTGGCCTACGCGTCGGATTTCTCGCTGCTCGATGCGATCATGGCGCGCTACGGCCGCACGCTGTTCGACAAGCGCATGATGCCGGCGAGCCTTGACCACGCGATGTGGTTTCACCGCCCGTTCCGCGCCGACGAATGGCTGCTCTACGCCCAGGATTCGCCGAGCGCGCGAAGCGGCCGCGGGCTGACCCGCGGCTCGATCTTCAAGCCCGACGGCACGCTGGTCGCCTCCGTCGCGCAGGAAGGCTCCGTGCGCGAGCGGAGGGCGTAACGCCTAGAGGGAGCCGCGGGGGGCGAGCTCGGTCTGCGACGCAAACCAGTTCATGATCCAGCGATACACCCACGGGATCGGGATGATGAGGCTGAACAGGATTGCGGCCACGATTCCGCGCCAGAGAATCTCAAGACCGCTGCCCTTGAAGACGATCTCGCGCCGCGTGCCTTCAATGCTGCGGCAGAACCAGCGCATCTGAGCCGCGGCAACCCAGGCCCAGCCGACGATGGTAATGATCGAGATCGCGAACAGCAGATTCCAGCCGACATAGGCCCAGACCGAGCCGGTGAAGCTGATGCCGAGCGGCTGCCCATTGGAGGCGAGGTTCGCGACGATCCATTTGATGAGGAGCCAGTAGAGAACGATCTGCACGAGGAACAGCAGGTTGCTCAGCAACTGGCTGCCGATGAAGCCGATCGCGATCGCCAGAACGATGAAGCCGAAAAACCAGGGCACCAGCGCCATCGCATTGCCGGTGAAGCTGAGGTTCGGGCGTCCCGGGACCTTCACGCAAGGCACGATCCATTTTGTGTACCAGACGAAGACCCACGGCGCCGGGATGACAAAGCACATGCCTATCAGCATCACGATGCTACGCCAGGTGAATTCGAGGATGCCAAAATCGACCGACAGTGATCCGCCGGCGGCGCCACCATTGCCGCGGCCGCCCATCGTCGGCGGACCACCGGCCGGGATCATCGGCGGCGCGCCGCCGCCGACCAGGCCGGGGATCTCGGCGGCCTTCTGCCAGCCGGCCATGCCTTCGGTCCACACCAGCGTATCCGGGCGCACGACGCCCTGGGCGATGAGGTCGCGGAACTGCCCTTCGGGAAAGGGCCCCTGCTGCTTGCCCTCGGATGCGTAGAACCAACTCGCCATGAAACGTCCCCCTCAAACATACTTATGTACCGGCTGGGACGCTTCGGTTCACCGCATCCATGCCAAAAATGCATTGTGACGGATGAACGGCTGCCCTGTACAGAGGCGGCCGTTCACAACGCCAAACGTTTTTCCGCTTCAATCTGCAACTTTTTTATGCCATTTGCCCGGAAAGATGCCAGATTGACGCTGCGCCGGGGACATACGGCGCGGCGCATCCCGGGGAATAGGCCTGACCATGAAACTCGTCGTCGCGATCATCAAACCCTTCAAGCTCGATGAGGTCCGCCAGGCCCTGACGGCGATCGGCGTCCACGGCATGACCGTGACCGAGGTAAAGGGTTATGGCCGCCAGAAGGGCCACACCGAGATCTATCGCGGCGCGGAATATGTCGTGAACTTCCTGCCGAAGCTGCGCATCGAGATCGCGGTCGCCTCCGACGTCGCCGACAAGGCGGTCGCCGTGATCACCGCCACGGCGCGCACCGGGCAGATCGGCGACGGCAAGATCTTCGTCACGCCGATCGACCACGCGCTGCGCATCCGCACCGGCGAAACCGACAGCGACGCGCTCTAACGATTCTTCTTCGATCGCGCCGGGCAACGACGCCACAGCTGCGACGCAATTTCTATGCTGGGGGAAATGACATGGCGGGATTGTTGCGCCGCGCGGCCGTTGTAGCTGCGCCGGCCGGACTTATGTCGATCGTTGCCGCGCCGGCGCAGGCCGCGGGTTCCGAGATCAACACCGCCGACACCGCCTGGATGATCGTCGCCACCGCGCTGGTGCTGATGATGACGATCCCCGGCCTCGCGCTGTTCTATTCCGGCATGGTGCGCAAGAAGAACGTGCTCGCCACCATGGCGCAGAGCCTTGCCGCCGTGACGATGATCTCGATTCTCTGGGTCGCGTTCGGCTATTCGCTCTGCTTTGTCGGCGACGGCCCCTGGATCGGCACGCTCGACCGCTGGTTCCTGGCGGGCATGACGCTCGACAGCGTCAACCCGGCCGCGAAGACCATCCCGGAATCGCTGTTCATGCTGTACCAGATGACGTTTGCGATCATCACGGTGGCGCTGGTCGCGGGCTCGGTCGCCGACCGCATGCGGTTCTCCGCTTATCTGCTGTTCTCGGTCGCCTGGTTCATCTTCGTCTACATTCCGCTGGCGCATTGGGTGTGGGGCGGCGGCTTCCTCGCCAGCATGGGCGTACTGGATTTCGCCGGCGGCCTCGTGGTGCATCTGTCGGCCGGCACCGCCGGCCCTCGTCGCCGCCAAGGTGATGGGGCGCCGCCACGGCTACGGCACCGAAAATCTCTCGCCGTTCGATCTGTCGCTCGCCGTGATGGGCACTGGCCTGTTGTGGGTCGGCTGGTTCGGCTTCAACGGCGGTTCGGCCGGCGCGGCCAATTCGCGCGCGGTGCTGGCGATCATCGCGACCCATCTGGCGGCCTGCTCCGGCGCGCTGACCTGGGGCGCAATCGAATGGTCAACGCGGCGCAAGCCTTCCGTGCTCGGCATGATCTCCGGCGCGGTCGCTGGCCTCGGCACCATCACGCCGGCTTCGGGCTTCGTCGCGCCGTGGCATGGCATCGTCATCGGCATCATCGCCGGGGCGGTTTGCTACTGGGCCTGCACCTGGCTGAAGCACCGCTTCGACTATGACGATTCGCTCGACGTGTTCGGCGTCCACGGCATCGGCGGTCTGACCGGCACCCTGCTCGCCGGGGTGTTCGCAACCAGCGCCATCGGCGGCACCGCCGGCCTGCTCGAAGGTCATCCGCGGCAGCTTCTGATCCAGCTTTATGGGGTCGCCGTCACCTTCGTTTGGGCGGCAGGCGTGAGCTTCATCCTGCTCAAGCTGGTCGGCCTGTTCGTGCCCTTGCGCGTATCCCGTGAGCACGAGCTCGAGGGACTGGATATTTCGCAGCACGGTGAGGCCCTGCAGTAAGCTGCGGGCGAGCGGTTCGAGGAATCGAGCAGCCTAAGGTCGCCCAGGGCTTGCGCAACACATAAGTGTATGCTTATGTGTTGCCATGATCGAAGCCGACATCTTCAAGGCGCTGGCCGACCCGACGCGTCGAAGGGTCTTTGAGAAGCTCGCTGGCGGAAGCCTGAATGCGAGCGCTTTGCGCGACGGATTGGAGATCAGCCAACCGGCGATGTCGCAGCACCTCGCGGTGCTGCGTGCGGCAGGTCTGGTGCGTGAACAGCGGCAGGGCCGCTTTGTGAACTACGAAGTCGACCCGGACGGAATCGTCGCCATCGGGGCATGGCTTGCGCGCTACCGGGCCTACTGGCCGAAGCGCATGGAAGCACTCGCCGATCTCCTCAAGGACATGGATCAATAAGGACCTGGATTAATAAGGACCTGGACCGATGAGCGACGCCGCGAAGCCTGATCGTCCCGACGAAGCCCTGGTGCTTGAATATGATTTCGATGCGCCGCCGGCAAAGGTCTGGCGCGCCGTGACCATTCCGGCCTTGCGCGAGCGCTGGTCGCCGGATTGCGACCTTGCGGGCGCCGAGCCGGAATCAACGATCGCAGGCGAAGAGGTGCGCTACCGGCTTCGCGATTCAGAGCCGCCGTTTCGCGAGAGCCACGTCATCTTCCGGATCGAGCCGAACGAGGACGGCGGCACCCGCTTCCGCATCATCCAGCAAGCCTGCGACGACCTCGCGAAACTGCCGCAGCCGGCCAACACCAATTGCCGCCTGATGATGGCGGCCTGACAGCAAAAGACTTCATCACCTGCAGACATGGAGGTCGCCAATGCGCGACATGCTTCAGCTCGTCCCTATGGTTGTCGAACAATCTGCCCGCGGCGAGCGATCCTTCGACATCTATTCGCGGCTCCTGCGCGAGCGCATCATCTTCCTCAACGGCGAGGTCAATGATGCGATGTCCGGACTGGTCTGCGCGCAATTGTTGTTCCTGGAGGCGGAGAATCCGAACAGGCCGATCAATCTCTACATCAATTCCTATGGCGGCGTAGTCACCAGTGGACTGGCGATGTACGACACCATGCAGTTCATCAAGGCGCCGGTTCATACGCTGTGCATGGGCACCGCGCGCTCGATGGGCTCGTTCCTGCTGATGGCCGGCGAGCGAGGTCACCGCGCCGCGCTGCCCAATGCGAGCCTTCACGTGCATCAGCCGCTCGGCGGCTTCCAGGGCCAAGCGTCCGACATCCTGATCCATGCCAACGAAATGCAGGAGACCAAGCGGCGCATCACCCGGCTCTACGCGCAGCATTGCGGGCGCACTGAGGCGGAGGTGGAACGAACCTTGGACCGCGACCACTTCATGACTGCACAGCAAGGGGTCGAATGGGGATTGATCGACCGGGTCTTTGCGGAACGCGACGCTACCTGACGGTCCGACGGCGGCTTCGGCCGGATACCGTCCGGCGAGCTTTGTTCTGCCCGAGCGGCTCGGCCGGTTGCGCGCATCCCGTGGGCACGAGCTCGGGGGGTTCGGTATTTCGCCGCACGGCGAAGCACTTCAGTAAGCTTTGCCCATAATTAGATACCTTCCAGCTGCCCGACACGTGAGCAACATTGTGTCGGCAGCCTGTCGTGCCCTCATTTTGAGCAGTCGTGACCAGCTTTTGAGCGCGACGTAATAGCGCACTGCACCGCGATACCCGCGAAACGCGAAAACCCCCGCTTTCATAATCCGTTAGGCAACACGCCCGTTCTGGCACGGCATTTGATTCTAGGGGGCGTGGCTGTGCCCGCGTAGTGAAACTTCTCCCTCGTGGCGAACCAGTCGAGAAACGCCCGGCCACGTCCGGACCGGGCCCAAGCGGGGATAGGACCCATGAAAATTGTTATGGCGATTATTAAGCCATTCAAGCTGGAAGAAGTCCGTGACGCCCTGACCGCCATCGGCGTTCACGGTCTCACGGTGACGGAAGTCAAGGGGTATGGCCGCCAGAAGGGCCATACGGAAATCTATCGCGGCGCTGAATATGCCGTGAGCTTCCTGCCCAAGATCAAGATCGAGGTCGCTGTCGCCTCCGACCAGGTCGACAAGACCATCGACGCCATCACGTCCGCCGCGAAAACCGGACAGATCGGCGACGGCAAGATCTTCGTCATCAACCTCGACCATGCGGTTCGTATCCGCACCGGCGAGGCCGATGCCGCGGCCCTTTGATTTCGCGCTCAACCTTATCCAATCAGGAGTAAATAATATGACGTTCAAGCGTCCCTATGGCGCGGGATTGGCGGCTCTCGCAGTCGGCCTGTTCGCTGCGACCGCAGCCTATGCCGAGCCAACGGTCAATAAGGGAGACAACGCCTGGATGCTGACATCGACAGTCCTCGTGCTGTTGATGACGATCCCGGGTCTTGCGCTGTTCTACGGCGGTCTCGTCCGTTCCAAGAACATGCTCTCGGTCTTGATGCAGGTCTTCTACACCGTCTGCGTCGTCACCGTGATCTGGGCCGTGTACGGCTACAGCCTCGCCTTCACCGGCGGTTCCGACTTCATCGGCGGCTTCTCCAAGGCCTTCATGATGGGCGTCACCACCGACTCGAAGGCCGCGACCTTCTCGGTCGACGCCAACATCTCGGAGCTCATCTATATGTGCTTCCAGATGACCTTCGCGGCGATCACGCCGGCCCTCATCGTCGGCGCCTTCGCCGAGCGCATGAAGTTCTCGGCGATCGCTCTCTTCATCCCGCTCTGGGTCACGCTGATCTACTTCCCGATCGCGCACATGGTCTGGTACTGGCCCGGCCCGGACGCGATCCAGGACGCTGCCAAGGCTCTGGCTGCGGCGACTGATGCGGCGGCGAAGACCGCGGCGCAGGCCAAGCTCGACGAGATCAACGCCGACGCCGGCTGGATCTTCAAGAAGGGCGCGATCGACTTCGCGGGCGGCACCGTGGTGCACATCAACGCCGGCATCGCAGGTCTCGTCGGCGCTCTCCTGATCGGCAAGCGCACCGGCTACGGCAAGGAGCTGATGGCTCCGCACTCGCTGACCATGTCGATGATCGGCGCCTCGCTGCTCTGGGTCGGCTGGTTCGGCTTCAACGCCGGCTCCAACCTCGAAGCCAACGGCGGCGCTGCCCTCGCCATGACCAACTCCTTCGTCGCCACCGCAGCCGCCGCGCTGTCGTGGATGTTCGCGGAGTGGATCGTGAAGGGTCACCCGTCGGTGCTCGGCGTCATCTCCGGCGCTGTCGCGGGTCTCGTGGCCGTCACGCCCGCCGCCGGCTTCTCCGGCGTCATGGGTGCGATCGTCCTCGGTCTCGTGGTCGGCGTGGTCTGCCTGTTCTTCTGCACCGTCGTGAAGAACGCGATCGGCTACGACGACTCCCTCGACGTGTTCGGCGTGCACTGCATCGGCGGCATCGTCGGTGCTCTCGGTACCGGCATCCTGGTGAACCCCGCCCTCGGCGGCGCCGGCATCATCGACTACACCGCGATCCCGCCGAAGGTTGCCGATTACGACTTCGCGGCGCAGATGGTGTCCCAGTTCTGGGGCGTCTGCACCACGCTGGTGTGGTCGGGCATCGGTTCGGCGATCCTCTACAAGGTCGTCGATGTGATCGTTGGCCTCCGCGCCAATGTCGAGAGCGAGCGTGAAGGCCTCGACATCACCGAGCACACCGAGCGCGCCTACAACATGTAACGTCTCCTCCCGGGCACGGTCTCCTCGGAGACCGCGTCCACAACTACGGTTTGGGCACATACCCGGCAATGCCCCGACCGTTGAGGGGCTCCAGCGCAAGCTGGAGCCCCTTTCTTTTTGCGCCGCGCGGCAAAGAAGCAAAGAAAAGGATTGCCATTCCAGATTGCCGGCGCAGAAATATCGACCACAACGAACAACAAACCGGGAGGTCGTCATGCGTTTGGAAGGCGGATGCTATTGCGGCGAAGTGCGCTACGTGGCCGAGGGCGACCCGATGATGCAGGCGCAGTGTCATTGCCGCGAGTGCCAGTACATCTCGGGCGGCGCGCCCAACACCTTCATCGCGATGCCGGTGGCCGGCTTCAGCTACATCATCGGGCAGCCCAAGCAGTTCACCCGCAAGGACCTCGAGCGCGCCGTGACGCGCGAGTTCTGCCCCGAATGCGGCACCCATCTGGTAACCAAGGTTCCGGGCCTCCCCGCAGCGATCCTGAAGGTCGGCACGCTGGACGAGCCCGAGCAGTTCCATCCGCAGATGGCGATCTACACCTGCGACAAGCAGGAATTCCACGCCATCCCCGCCGGCATGACGACGTTCGAGAAGCTGCCGGGGCACTAGTCCACGATGACGGCGCGCGCCCTCCCCCGCATGCGGGGGAGGGCGAGGGCAGGGGAGAGGGTGTCTCAACATCGGGACAGTCCCTCTGCGGAGAGAACCCTCATCCGCGCCTTCGGCGCGACCTCTCCCGCAAGCGGGAGAGGTGGAGGAACCAGCCGGCCCTGTAGCCCACCCATCCCGTTGTTGTCCGGCCTCAATATTCCCGCTCTGGACGGGGGCGGCGGCCGATGGTTAATCGCGTCTTAACCTCGCCCTATCTATGGTGAACTGAACCGCTTCCCGCCGGCGCCTTGGTGCGACCGGCTGTTCCAAGAGTGCTGGCGTCCAGAATGGCTATGACCGCTTCATCCCGTGCGCCGCAGGCCAGCGGAAGCTCCGATTCCGAACGCTCGCCCTTCGTCCGGCTGAACGAGCTGCTGGCCCCCCATCAGCCGGGTAAGCCCTTGATTACGCTTGCGGTCGGCGAGCCTCAGCATCCCGTGCCCGATTTCGTCGGCCCGGTCCTGGCCAAGCACACCGCCGATTTCGGCCGTTACCCGATGAACCAGGGCACCGAGCCGTTCCGGAAAGCCGCGAGCGCCTGGTTGTCGTCGCGCTTCAAGCTG
Organism: Bradyrhizobium diazoefficiens USDA 110; assembly: GCF_000011365.1. Classification (GTDB taxonomy): domain Bacteria; phylum Pseudomonadota; class Alphaproteobacteria; order Rhizobiales; family Xanthobacteraceae; genus Bradyrhizobium; species Bradyrhizobium diazoefficiens. The sequence goes on from NC_004463.1 coordinate 658,435, forward strand.
CCGCGGCCGCTCGACCCCGCGAGCGAGCTTCTCGTCCTCAATGGCAGCCGCGAGGGGCTGTTCCTCGCCGCGATCACGGCCGCACGCTATGTCAGCCCGCGCCCCGGCAAGCCCGCCATCCTGATGCCGAACCCGTTCTATCCGGTCTATGGCGCCGGCGCCCGCGCAGCGGCTTGCGAGCCGGTCTATCTGCCGACCACCGTCGAGAACGGCTTCCTGCCCGATCTCGACGCCATCGACGAGGCGACGCTGGCGCGCACGGTGGCGTTCTATCTGGCCTCGCCCGCCAATCCTCAGGGCTCGGTCGCCAAGCCCGACTATTTCGAGCGGTTAAAGCAACTCGCCGACCGCTACGGCTTCGTAATCCTCAGCGACGAGTGCTATTCGGAGATCTACACCCGCGAGGCCCCGGGCAGCGCGCTCGAATGTGCCGGCCCCGACTTCACCCGCGTGGTTGCGTTCCAGTCGCTGTCGAAGCGCTCCAATTTGCCGGGCCTGCGCGTCGGGTTCGCCGCCGGCGACAAGAAGTTCATCGGCATGTTCCTCGAGCTGCGCAACATCGCAGCGCCCCAGGTGCCCGTGCCGCTCCAGCATGTCGCCACCGTCGCCTATGGCGACGAAGCGCATGTCGAGGAGAACCGCAGGCTCTACCGGATCAAGTTCGACCTCGCCGACCAGATCATCGGCAATCGCTACGGCTATCGCCGGCCCGACGGCGGCTTCTGCGTCTGGCTCAACACGTCCGAGCTCGGCGACGACGTGTCGATCACGCTCAGGCTCTTCAAGGAAGCCGGCGTGCGCGTGGTGCCCGGCAGCTATCTGGCGCGGCTCCAGCCCGACGGCTTCAATCCCGGCGCAGGCTACATTCGCCTCGCGCTGGTGCAGGATGGCGAGACCACGGCACAGGCGCTGCACCGCCTGGTCGAGACTCTGGGTTAGGCGGGGCCCGTGAGCATGTCGGCAATCGAACGTGTCATTCCACTGGTCGGCCATCTGCCGCCGTCGATCCGCGAGGGGCTGGCGCGGCGTATGCGCGAGCTCGCCGGCCTCGGCCTGATCGCGCTGTCGGGGCTCGCCTCGGCCGCGCTCATGACCTGGTCGGTGCAGGATGCAAGCCTCAGCCACGCGACCTCGCGGCCGATCCGCAACATCCTCGGCTATGCCGGCGCGATCGGCGCCGACCTTGCGATGCAGATCCTCGGGCTCGGCGCGATCATGCTGGTCCTGACGGTCGCGGTCTGGGGCTGGCGCATGATGACCCATCGCCCGTTCGACCGCGAGGCGCTGCGGCTCGGCTCCTGGATTCTCTGCACCGTGATCGCTGCGGGCTTTGTCAGCTGCTGGCCGCACGGCGGCGCATGGCCGCTGCCGACCGGACTCGGCGGCGTGGTCGGCGATGCCCTGGTGCGCGCGCCCGCGGTGATTTTCGGGCCGCCGGGCATGATCTATCGCACCGTGCTCGGCGTGATCCTGTTCGCGGCGATGGCCGCGACCTTCCTGATCGCCTGCGGTCTTGGCGCGCGCGAGCATGACGACGAGCTCGCCGAGATCGAGGATGACGACAAGCCGCTCGATGAAGACGAGGAGAGCGATCGCGGCTCGGTGTCGCTGGGCTGGCTGTTCCATGCGCTGATGAGCACCAAGGCGCGCCTGATCTGGCTGTGTGGTGCCGCTTACCGCTCGCTGGTCTCGAGCGGACCGAAGACCAGGGCCGTTGGGTTCAGCCGCCAGGAGCCGAATCTCGGCGGCGGCCGCGCCGCGCCGCCGATCTCGCCGCGGTCCGAAGACGAGGACTACGAGGAGGAGCACGAGGAAGAGGAAGACGAGGAGGAAGAGGAGGAGCCTGCCGCGCGCGCACCGCGCAAGAAGGCTGCGCCGAAGGCCGCGGCGAAAAAATCCTCCGACAAGTTCGAGCTTCCGTCCGTGTCCGTGCTGGCCGCGCCCAAGGCCGGCGATCGCCAGCCGCTCAGCAAGGCCGAGCTGGAAGCCAATTCGCGCGCGCTCGAAGGCGTGCTGCAGGACTTCGGCGTGCGCGGCGAGATCGTGAAGGCCAATCCGGGTCCCGTCGTCACGCTGTACGAGCTGGAGCCGGCGCCCGGCATCAAGTCGTCGCGCGTGATTGGCCTCGCCGACGACATCGCCCGCTCGATGAGCGCGCTGTCGGCGCGCGTCGCCGTCGTGCCCGGCCGCAATGCCATCGGCATCGAATTGCCGAACGCCCATCGCGAAAAGGTCTATCTGCGCGAGCTGCTGGTCGCCAAGGAGACCGTCGACACGGTCGCAAAGCTGCCGCTCTGCCTCGGCAAGACCATCGGCGGTGATCCCGTCATCATCGACCTCGCGCGCACGCCGCACATGCTGATCGCCGGCACCACCGGCTCGGGCAAGTCGGTCGCCATCAACACCATGATCCTCAGCCTGGTCTACCGGCTGCGTCCGGACCAGTGCCGGCTGATCATGGTCGATCCGAAGATGCTCGAACTCTCCGTCTATGACGGCATTCCCCATCTGCTCACGCCCGTCGTGACCGACCCGAAGAAGGCGGTGGTCGCGTTGAAATGGGCCGTGCGCGAGATGGAAGAGCGCTACAAGAACATGGCCAAGCTCGGTGTGCGCAACATCGACGGCTACAACACGCGTCTGCTCGAGTTGAAAGCCAAGGGCGAGGAGCCGACGCGCACGGTGCACACCGGCTTCGACAAGGAAACCGGCAAGGCGATCTACGAGGAAGAGAAGCTCTCGCTCGACCCGCTGCCCTACATCGTCATCATCGTCGACGAAATGGCCGACCTGATGATGGTCGCCGGCAAGGACATCGAAGGCGCGGTACAGCGTCTCGCGCAGATGGCGCGCGCCGCCGGCCTGCATGTGATCCTGGCGACACAGCGTCCGTCGGTGGACGTCATCACCGGCACCATCAAGGCGAACTTCCCGACCCGCATCGCCTTCCAGGTCACCTCCAAGATCGACAGCCGCACCATCCTCGGCGAGATGGGCGCCGAGCAGCTGCTCGGCCAGGGCGACATGCTCTACATGGCGGGCGGCGGCCGCATCAGCCGCGTGCACGGACCGTTTGCGTCGGACGACGAAGTCGAGAAGGTGGTGCGCCACCTCAAGACGCAGGGCCAGCCCGAATACCTCGAGGCCGTCACGGCCGAAGAGCCGACCGAGGACGAGGACGGCGGCGCCGTGTTCGACGCCAGCGGCATGGGCGCGGATGGCGGCGGCGATCTATTCCAGCAGGCCGTTGCCATCGTCAAACGCGACCGCAAGGCCTCGACCAGCTACATCCAGCGCCGCCTGCAAATCGGCTATAACCGCGCCGCATCGCTGATGGAGCGCATGGAACTGGAAGGCATTGTCGGTCCCGCCAACCACGCCGGCAAGCGCGAGATCCTGGTCGAGGAAGAAGACAGCCATATGTGAGGCGAGCCGCCTCAAAACAGGCTTTCACGCAAAATCGATATCTGCTTTTGCCCGAAATCACGCTAAAAGGCGCCTAGCCATACAGGACGACGCGTTGATCAGACATCCGGACATTCGATTCGCTGCCACCATCGCCGCGCGAAGCGCGCGCGTGGCCGGCGTGCTTCTCGTCACCGCCGCGATGGTGACCGCGGCGTCGTCCGCGCAGAACGTGCCGGTGCCGAAGCCCGCGCCGAAGGGCCGCGACAATGGTGCGGCCGCCGGCGGGCCTGCGGTCACCGGCGCGACCCAGACGCCGCCGAATCCGGTGATCCCGGATCCGCGCCGCAACGTGCCGAGCAGCATCTTCCAGACCTTCGACGCCAACCAGAAGGCGCAGGCGGCCAAGGTCAGCGCCTATCTGTCCTCGCTGTCGACGCTGGTCGGTAATTTCGTCCAGGTCGGCCCCGACGGCAGCAAGACGCAGGGCGATTTCTACATCCAGAAGCCGGGCAAGGTGCGCTTCGAATATGACGCGCCGAGCCCGATCGACATCGTCGCCGACGGATCGTCGCTGGTGGTGCGCGATCGCAAGCTCGCGACCCAGGACGTCTATCCGCTGTCGCAGACGCCGCTGCGCTTCCTGCTGTCCGATCGCATCGACCTGATGAAGGACACCAACGTCGTCAACGTCTCGGCCGACGACGTCTTCGTCAGCGTCACCATCGAGGAGAAGCAGGCGCTGGTCGGCACCAGCCGCCTCCTGCTGATGTTCGGCGCCAAGGACGGCCAGCTGAAGCAGTGGACCGTCACCGACCCGCAGGGCTACGACACCACGATCGCGGTCTACAATCTCGACGCAACCAAGAAGCTCGATCCCGGCATGTTCAAGATCGACTTCACCAATTACGGCCCATCGCCAGGATAGTTGCTGTATGGTGGGCAAAGGCGCACTTGCGCCGTGCCCACCACCTCTCCTCCTCGCGGCAGGAATGGTGGGCACGCTTCGCTTTGCCCACCATACGAGAGCTCGCTATGGACAAGCATTTTCCCCGCGCCAATCCATGCTAAGACGCATCCCTCATGCGTCTTTCCCTGACAACCTGGAACATCAATTCGGTGCGGCTGCGCATCGATCTGGTCGCGAAATTCCTCAAGAGTGCGCGGCCGGACGTGCTGTGCCTCCAGGAGACCAAGTGCATCGACGATGCCTTTCCGCTGAAGCGCTTCAAGCGGCTCGGCTATGAGCACGTCGCGCTGAACGGGCAGAAGGGCTATCACGGCGTCGCCATCGTCTCGAGGATCCCGTTCGAGTCCAAGGACATCCGCACCTTCTGCGACAAGGTGGATTCGCGCCACATTTCTGTATCTTTCGGGACGCAGGCCAACATCGCAAAGCCGCTGGTGCTGCATAATTTCTACGTGCCGGCCGGCGGCGACATTCCCGATCCGGCGCTGAACGAGAAGTTCGACCACAAGCTGCGCTTCCTCGACGAGATGACGGCGTGCGAGCCGCTGCATCCGCGCGGCGATGACCGCCACATCCTGGTCGGCGATCTCAATGTCGCCCCGCACGAGAACGACGTCTGGTCGCACAAGCAGCTTCTGAAAGTGGTCTCGCACACGCCTGTCGAAACCGAGAAGCTGAAGGCGGCACTCGCGGCCGGTGAGTGGGTCGACGTCGCGCGCGAGCGCATTCCGATGTCGGAGAAGGTCTACACGTGGTGGAGCTACCGTTCCGCCGACTGGACCGTCGGCGATCGCGGCCGCAGGCTCGACCACATCTGGGTCTCGCGCGCGCTGAAGGACGCGGTCCAGGATTTCAAGATTCTCCGCGACGCGCGGAGCTGGGAGCGTCCGTCGGACCACGTGCCGGTGACGGTGACGCTGGAGGTGTGACCTCCTGTCATTCCGGGGCGCGCGTAGCGCGAGCCCGGAATCCATCGGGCGGCAGAGTTGGTGGATGAATGGATTCCGGGCTCGCGACTTCGTCGCGCCCCGGAATGACAGGGGCCTCAGGTCGTCAGCTTCGCACCGGCCATCAGGATATCGCTCGCGATCTGGCTGGAGCGAACTGCGAATTCGTCGCGCAGGCGAACGGCGGCGGCGGGGTCGCTTTCGAGCACGCGCTGAAACAGGCTGCGCGCGACGCGGATGACGGAGGAATGCTCCAGCGCGATCGCGCTCGACGGCCGCTTCATCGGCACCACCAGCGCGAGCTCGCCGATCAGCGCGCCGGGACCCACGGTCATCTCGGCGCCGGCGCCGTCTTCGACCCGGAAGGCGCCGCGCTGGACCACGAAGCCGGCATCGGCGTCGTCGCCAAGATTGAACAGGATGTCGCCGCGGACGAAGTCACGCTGCTCGGAGCCGATCGCCAGCATGCGCAACGAGGCGTCTCCCAACAGGCGCAGTGTCGGGACCCGCTCGAGAAGCGCTACGTCGTCGTCAATTGACATTCAGATCCGAGGCTCAAGGGCACGCGATCTAAAACGATTCGCACGCCCCCAAAGCGTATCACGGCACCAGCTTGTAGCCACCGGCTTCCGTTACCAGGATCTCCGGGTTGGCGGCGTCCTTCTCGATCTTCTGGCGGAGGCGGTAGATGTGGGTTTCCAGCGTGTGGGTGGTGACGCCGGAATTGTAGCCCCAGACCTCCTGGAGCAGGGTCTCGCGCGACACCGGCATCTGGCCGGCGCGGTAGAGGAAGCGGAGGATGGCGGTTTCCTTCTCCGTCAGCCGGACCTTGCGCGCATTGGCGGCGGTCAGCATCTTCGAGCCGGGCCGGAAGCTGTAGGGGCCGACCGAGAACACCGCGTCCTCGCTGGCTTCGTGCTGGCGGAGCTGGGCGCGGATACGGGCCAACAGCACGGCGAAGCGGAAGGGTTTTGCGACGTAGTCGTTGGCGCCGGATTCCAGGCCCAAAATCGTGTCGGAATCGGTGTCATGCCCGGTCAGCATGATGATGGGGGCCTTGAAGCCGCCCTTGCGTAAGGAGCGGACCACCTCGCGGCCATCGGTGTCGGGCAGACCGACGTCCATCAGGACGAGATCGGGGGAATTGGCCTTCGCGGCGCTCGCGCCCTTGGCGCCGGTATCGACGGCGGAGGCTTCAAATTCTTCGTGCAGCGATAATTGCTCCACCAACGTATCGCGCAGATCGGTATCGTCATCCACGATCAGGATCTTGCGGGCATTGGCCATAGGGTATCATCCTTTTGGGGTCCGGCTCGGCGCGCATGCATGCCGCGCCCAGCCGCGAGGGGAAGTTTAGGGGTCGCCGTTATTATTGTTGTTCGTGTTGAAGTAGTGGGCTGTTACCGATTCACAAGCCAGAAGCACTCTAACCTAGAATAGCAGGGCGTTTTGATGAATGTCCTGTAATGAATGCGACATCGCACGGTCACATGAAAAACAACGCTGCTTCAGCTACTTACACCAAAAATCGAGGCGCCGGACCGCTGTCCGCGATCCGCGTTAAGCCTGCCGCCGGTAATCCGCGCCGCGGCTGGCTGACGGCCGGAGCGCTGACCATTCCGGTGGCGCTGGGGCGGGGCGGTATTCTCGCCAACAAGCGCGAGGGCGACGGCGGCACCCCGAGGGGCAGCTTCCGACCGCGGCGACTGTGGTGGCGGGGCGACCGGCACAGCCGGCCGCAAACCTTCCTGCCGGCGCGGATCATCACCGGCGAGGACGCCTGGTGCGAGGACCCCCACGACCGTCATTACAATCAGGGAATCCGACTCGGCGAGGGGCAGGGCGGTGACCGGCTCAAGCGGGCCGACCATCTCTATGACTTCATCATCGAAATCGACCACAACACGCGCCCGCGCATCGCCGGCCGCGGCAGCGCGGTGTTCCTGCATCTGGCGCGCGACAATTTCGGCCCGACCGCGGGCTGCGTTTCCATGACCAAATCCGCGATACTGCAATTGCTGCGGCGGCTGGGCCCACGAACGAGAATCATCATCGGGTGAGGGCACATGCTCGAGAAGGATCAGATCGCCGCCGCATCGCGGGTCCTCGTTCAACACTGGCGTGACGACACCAAGCTCGACGCGCTGGAGGGATATCTGCGGCCGCAGACCCGCGCCGAGGGCTACGCCATTCAGGCCGCGCTCGAAGCGCAATCGCCCGGAAAGCTGTTCGGCTGGAAGATCGCGGCAACGAGCTTGTCCGGACAGAAGCACATCAATGTCACGGGACCGCTCGCCGGGCGCATCATGAGCGACACCGTGATCGCCGATGGCGGCACCGCGTCGATGAAGGGCAACGCGATGCGCGTCGGCGAGCCGGAATTTTGCTTCCGCATGGGTCGCGATCTGGCGCCGCGCGCGGCGTCGTTCGCCGTCGACGAGGTGCTGGGCGCCGTGGACAGCTTCCATCCCGCGATCGAGATTCCGGATTCGCGCTTTGTCGATTTCGCCGGCGCCGGCGAGGCGCAGCTCATCGCCGACAATGCCTGCGCGCATCTGTTCGTGCTGGGCGCGGCGACGCCTGCGAACTGGCGCGGGATGGATCTCGTCGAAGAACGGCCGCAGATCACGCTGCGCGGCGAGCGCTACATCGGCCATGGCAAGAACGTGCTCGGCGATCCCCGTGTTGCACTCACCTGGCTCGCCAACGAGCTGCGCGGACTCGGCATCACCTTGCGGGCAGGGGAGGTGGTGACCACAGGCACCTGCCATCCGCCGCTGCCGATCCAGGCCGGCGATCACTTTGCGGTGGATTTTGGCGTGTTGGGAAAGGTGTCGGTGGGGTTCGAATAATCACTGCTGTCGTCCTGGCGAAGGCCAGGACCCATACCGCGTGATCTCTCGATTCCGCTCGGTTGCAATACCGACGGCCAATCTTCGCCAAACCACTCCCTGGGGTAATGGGTCCTGGCTTTCGCCAGGACGACCCAAGACAATTATCTATGCCCGAAGATCGCGCTTCCCACGCGCACATGCGTGGCGCCGAGCATGATGGCGGTGGCGAAATCCGCGCTCATGCCCATCGAGAGATTCGTCAATCCATTGCGCGCGGCGATCTTGGCGGTCAGCGCGAAATGCGCCGCCGGCGGCTCGTCAACCGGCGGGATGCACATCAGTCCGGAGATCGTCAGTCCATAGGTATCGCGGCAGCTTGCGAGGAAGGCATCGGCCTCGCCGGGCGCGACGCCGGCCTTCTGCGGCTCCTCGCCGGTGTTGATCTGGACGAAGAGCTGCGGGTGCTTTTTCTGAGATTCGATTTCCTTGGCTAACGCCTGGCAAATGCTCGGGCGGTCAACCGAATGGATGGCGTCGAACAGCGCGACCGCCTCTTTCGCCTTGTTGGATTGCAGCGGCCCGATCAGATGCAGCGCGATATCGGGGTAAACGGACGTTAACGCCGGCCACTTGCCTTTGGCCTCCTGCACCCGATTCTCGCCAAATACGCGCTGTCCGGCGGCGATGACCGGGGTAATTGCATCCGCGTCGAAGGTCTTCGACACCGCGATCAGCGTGACCGAGGCGCGATCGCGCCGCGCGTCCTTGCAGGCGCGGGCGATTTCGGCTTCGACCGCGGCGAGCGCGTTTGGTGAATGGCCGGTTACCGGCGCGGCGTTGGCTTCTGTCATGACGTCGATTGGCTGTGGTCGTAACCGAGGTAAGTCCAATTTTACCGAGTTCAAGAAAGAGTTTTTGAACCCTTCGCTTTACCTTGGCCCATGGGGTGGGCAGCGAAGATGGCAAACGTCAGTTTCAACCGTAAGCGAGCAAAACTCAAGCAGGTCCTTGGAATCCGGGCGCGGCTTGCGTTGCTCGCCGTGATTCTGGTGGCGCCCTTGATGCTCGAGCGCATCCGTTCGCTCGAGAACACGCGCACCAGCCAGATCGCGCAGGCCGCGGCCGAGTTCAACACCGTCGCAAGGCACAGCGCCGATGCGCAGCGCGAGGTGATCTCGTCGGTCGAGACCATCCTGAAATCGGAAGCCTTCATCCGCGCCTCCGCCGGCGGAATCAGCAAGAGCTGCGACGTGCTGCGCGCGAGCCTGCCGTCGAACCTTCCCTGGATCCGCACGCTTCTGATCGCCGGCCAGGACGGACGCATCCAGTGCGCCACCAACAACATGTATGTCGGCCTCGATCTCAGCGACCGGCCTTACTTCCAGCAGGCGCAGGAAACCGGCCGTTTCGTGCTGAGCGACTTCATCCTGTCGCGGCCGGTGCCGTCACCGACCGTCATGGCGGTCTATCCGGTGTCCGCCTTCAGCGGCGTCGCCGATGCCGTCGTGCTCGCCACCGTCAACCTCGACTGGATGTCGAAGGTCATGAGCAATCTCGGTGGTCGCGCCGGCATCACCGCCGTGCTGGTCGACAGCGCGGGCACCGTGCTGGCCGCACCCGCCGACCAGCACAGCGCGGTCGGCCGTCCCCTCGACAACATGCCGCTGATGTCCGCAATCGCCGACAAGGCGCTGCGGTCGGACCAGGACGAGGGCTCGCTGTCCTTCCTCGCCGCCGACGGCTCGCGCCGCGCCGTCAGCTACATCCGCATCGCCGGCACAAATGCCCGCCTGATCGCCAGCATCGACGAGGACAAGGTGTCTGCGGCCGTGAGCCGCGATATCCGCACCGCCTATCTCCAGCTCGCTTTCGTCGTCCTGTTCGTCCTGCTCGGCGCGCTGATCGCCGCCGAGAAGCTGGTGATCAAGCCGATCGAGATGCTTGCCGACATGGCCAAGCGCCTCGGCGAGGGCGATCTGTCGGCACGCGCGGCGCGCAATCGCCTGCCGGCCGAATTCGTGCCGCTGGCCCGCGCGTTCAACGCGATGGCCGCGCAATTGAGCCAGCGCGAGCGCGAGCTGATCGCGAGCAACGACCGGCTGACGGTAATGGCCTCGATCGACATGCTGTCGGGCCTAGCCAACCGCCGCGGCTTCCAGAGCCGGCTCGACTTCGAATGGATGCGCGCGCAGCAATATGGCAGCGACCTCGCGCTGCTGATGATCGACGTCGACCACTTCAAGCTCTTCAACGACACTTACGGCCATCTCGAAGGCGATTCCTGCCTGACCCGACTCGGCGAGTCGCTGTCCGGTATCGCCGCCGACACGATGGGCTTTGCGGCGCGCTATGGCGGCGAGGAATTCTGCCTGCTGCTGCCGAACACCGACGTGGACCGCGCCGTGGAGATCGGCGAACTGGTGCGTGCGGCCGTGCTGAGGCTCTGCCTGCCGCACATCACGTCCGCCCACATGATCGTCACCGTCTCGATCGGCGTTGCCGCAGCGAAGCCCAACGAGGCCTTCCGCCCCGGCGACCTGATCGAAGCCGCTGACGCCGCCCTCTACGCCGCAAAACACCGCGGCCGCAACAACGTCGTCGAGCACGGCGTGCAGGCGATCGAGACCGGCGCAGCGGACATGATGATGGCGGGCTGACGGCCGGCTGCAAGACTACCGGGAAGATATCGTTTCGAGACCGCGCTCCAGCTTTTGCGACAGGTCGGAGACCGACGGCGCATTTTGTCCCCACTTGACGGGTGGATGAATCTTCGTCGGAGGACCCTTTGTCAGACTAACACGTTTAAGGAAATTGTTCGTGTTGTCGCTGCTCATCATTTGCTTGAGAGGGATAAAGCCGATCCCCTCGGGAAAAATGAGCCTGATCGAATCAGTGTCGCTGTTGAGCTCGGCAAACCTCATCGTAATCAGATAGGTCTGATCGTCCGTTTGCTTGAAATCATATGCATAGGGCTGAATCCGTATCTGCTCCGCAGAGTTGGTGGTGTAAGGCCTGCTTACGCTGTCGTCCGATTCGACGAATTGAACCAAGGCTTCGACCGTCCAATAGGGACGCTGAAGACCTCGCACGTACTCAATCGTCGGCTCGAGAAACTTGAAGAAGCCGAGCGCCAGGATCGCGAAGTAGAAGCCGGCCGCTCCGCCCGCTTTCACTGCAACTCCCAGTATCTTCCATTGCGTATCAACCGGCGCGTTGGGAAACAGCCGGTAGATCATAACCGCAGGAACCAGGGGTACGACCGCCCAGAAGATGTAAGTGACGCACAATGCGAAGAGCAGGACGACATCCCGGCTGAGCAATTCGTTCATTTGCCGATCCTCCAATATATGGAGCGACTTGTTTCGTAATCTTACCGAATTCCTAGTTTCTTGAAATCGTCGGCGACGGTGCTGCTGATCGCCTTGGCCGCATTAATATCTTCTTCGCCGCCGGCACGATCGCCAAGCTTCAACTTGCTGATACCGCGGCCATAGAGGGAGTTCTCATCCTTCGGACTCATATTGAGCGCCCGATCATAGTCCTCGATGGCCTGGGCTAGATTTCCCGACTTGAGGTTGACAAGACCGCGGCTATTTGACGTGACGGCGCTGTTCGGCCGCAATGAAAGCGACCGGTCGCAGGCATAGAGTGCCGTTTTCAGCTGATCTATGATGCCAAGAGCCCAGCACAGATTATTCCATGTCTCGGGATCGTTCGGGTTCAATTGTGAGGCTTTGGTGTAGTCGTCCGCAGCTTGTTTATATTCCTCTCTTTGGTCGTGAACGTACGCGCGCCCAAAGAATGCGCTCGCGGATTTCGGGTCGAGCGCGATCGCCCGATCGTAGTCATTGAGCGCCAGGTCGGTTTGATTCTTCAAACGATGGGCCCGACCCCGTCCAATGTAGGGATTTACATAGGTTGGAACGAGCTCGATCGCGCGGTCGCAATCCTTCAAGGCATTGTCCGCGTCTTTCAAGCTGTTGTAGGCCGAACACCGATTATTCAGGGCATAGACGAACGTCGGATCGAGATCGATCGCCGCGCTGAAGTCCTTGATCGCACGATCCAGGTCATGCAGTCGCAGGTAGATCAAGCCCCGATTGTTAAGCGCCTGAATGCTCTTGCTGTCGAGTTTGAGGACCTGGCCATAGACTTCAATTGCGCGCCCGTAGTGTTCTATGGACGAATAAGAGAGAGCGGCACCGAAGAGCGCAGCCGTTGAATTCTTGTCGAGCGCGATGGCGCGCTCGTAGTCTATGATTGCCTGACTATGCAGATTCTTCAGGCGGTAGGCGTTGCCCCTGCTCACGTAAGCACTTGTGTAGTTTGCGTTCAGGTTGATGGCGTTGTCGCAATCTTCGATCGCGCGATTGAATTCGCGCTTTCTGACGTAGACGGCGCACCGATTGCTGAAAGCATTCGCATATTGCGGGTCAACCTTGATTGCCTCGCCGTAGTCCTGGATTGCTTTGTCGAAATCGTTTGCGCGACTGGCGAGAAAGCCACGGTTCAGATAGAGGACAGCCAGATCGTGGCCCTGAAGGCTCCCCGATTTGATTGCGGCAGTGCACGCATCTGGTGAGATGAGCGGGTCGATCTTTTTGCAGGTCTCGACGTCGTCTGCGGCAGCCGCGCACAGTCCGCTCGCTAGCAGAGCGGCCAGCCAAGCCCATGGCCTGAGATGTTTACGCAGCGCGCAAATGGGCACTTCCGGGCCCCCTTGTCGACGCCCGTACCACACGCATGCTCCGCCTAGACTGCAGCTAAGGATCGCGCGGGCGAGCCTCTGCGGAAACTGTTGTGGTCAGGCAAATTATTGTTGCCACTTCAGCTAACGTCGTCGCTGTCAGGGCGAAAACCAGTAACACTCTCAAAAATCGCTTCATGGCGTATACGAAGGTGAAATACGACTAGGGATTGTGTTCCCGGTGCCGTTGGTTGTCAATACTCATCCGTTGACCCCACGGTCGCTTTTATGGCCTAGTCCGGCCACTTCAGACCGCCGAACCCACGAAAAAACCAACGATTCCATGACCTCCGAACGCTATAACGCCCGCGATTCCGAACCGCGCTGGCAAGCCGCCTGGGACGAAAAGGCGATCTTCGTCTCCAAGAACGACGATTCGCGGCCGAAATACTATGTGCTGGAGATGTTCCCCTACCCGTCCGGGCGCATCCACATCGGCCATGTCCGGAACTATACGCTCGGCGACGTGCTGGCCCGCTTCATGCGCGCCAAGGGGTTCAACGTGCTGCACCCGATGGGCTGGGACGCTTTCGGCCTGCCGGCCGAGAACGCCGCGATCGAGCGCAAGGTCGCCCCGAAAGCCTGGACCTACGACAACATCGCCGCGATGAAGAAGCAGCTCCGCTCGATCGGGCTGTCGCTGGACTGGAGCCGCGAGATCGCGACCTGCGATCCCTCTTACTACAAGCACCAGCAGAAGATGTTCCTGGACTTCCTGCGTGCGGGCCTTGCCGAGCGCGAGAAGCGCAAGGTGAACTGGGACCCGGTCGACATGACCGTGCTCGCCAACGAGCAGGTGATCGACGGCAAAGGCTGGCGTTCCGGTGCCATTGTCGAGCAGCGGGAAATGAATCAGTGGGTCTTCAAGATCACGAAGTACTCGCAGGAGCTCTTGTCCGCGCTGGATACGCTCGACCGCTGGCCCGACAAGGTGCGGCTGATGCAGCGCAACTGGATCGGCCGCTCCGAGGGCCTCCTGGTGCGCTTCGCGCTGGATCAGGCGACGACGCCGGCCGGCGAGAGCGAGCTGAAGATTTTCACGACGCGCCCCGACACGCTGTTCGGAGCCAAGTTCATGGCGATCTCGGCGGATCATCCGCTGGCGACGGCCGCCGCCGCCAAGGACCCGAAGCTTGCGGAGTTCATCGCCGAGATCAAGAAGATCGGCACCGCGCAGGAGATCATCGACACCGCGGAGAAGCAGGGTTTCGACACCGGCATCCGCGCGATCCATCCGTTCGACCCGAGCTGGAAGCTGCCGGTCTATGTCGCCAACTTCGTGCTGATGGAATACGGCACCGGCGCGATCTTCGGCTGCCCCGCGCATGACCAGCGCGACCTCGACTTCGTCAACAAGTACAACCTCGGCAACACGCCGGTGGTGTGCCCCGAGGGCCAGGATCCGAAATCGTTCGTCATCACCGACACCGCTTATGACGGTGACGGCCGCATGATCAATTCGCGCTTCCTCGACGGCATGACCATCGAGCAGGCCAAGGATGAAGTCGCAAAACGCCTCGAAAGCGAGCTGCGCGGCAACGCGCCAGTCGGCGAGCGTCAGGTGAATTTCCGCCTGCGCGACTGGGGCATTTCGCGCCAGCGTTATTGGGGCTGCCCGATCCCCGTCATCCATTGCCCGACATGCGATGTGGTGCCGGTGCCGGACGCCGACCTGCCGGTGAAGCTGCCTGACGATGCGACCTTCGACAAGCCGGGCAACGCGCTCGATCATCATCCGACCTGGAAGCACGTCACTTGCCCGCAATGCGGCGGCAAGGCGCAGCGCGAAACCGACACCATGGACACCTTCGTGGACTCGTCCTGGTACTTTGCGCGCTTCACCGATCCCTGGAACGAGAACGCGCCGACGACGCCCGCGGTCGCCAACCGGATGCTGCCGATCGACCAGTATATCGGCGGCGTCGAGCACGCGATCCTGCATCTGCTCTACAGCCGCTTCTTCACCCGCGCGATGAAGGCGACCGGGCACGTTGCGCTGGACGAGCCGTTCGCCGGCATGTTCACGCAGGGCATGGTGGTGCACGAGACCTATCAGAAGGCCGACGGCTCCTATGTGCAGCCGGCCGAGGTCAAGATCGAACTCGGCGGCAACGGGCGCCGCGCGACCCTGCTGACGACGGGCGAAGACATCCAGATTGGCGCGATCGAGAAGATGTCGAAGTCGAAAAAGAACACCGTCGACCCCGACGACATCATCGAGACCTACGGCGCCGACGTCGCGCGCTGGTTCATGCTGTCGGACTCCCCGCCCGACCGCGACGTGATCTGGAGCGACGAGCGCGTCCAAGGCGCCTCGCGCTTCGTGCAGCGGCTGTGGCGGCTGGTGAACGATTCCGTCGAACTCGGCAAGGCGGCGCCGGCGGCCCGGCCGGCCTCATTCGGGGCGGATGCGACCGCCTTGCGCAAGGCCGCCCATGGCGCGCTAGACAAGGTCACCACCGAGATCGAGCGGCTGCACTTCAACGTCTGCCTCGCCCATATCCGCGAATTCACCAATGCGTTCTCCGAGGTCCTCCAGCGCCCCGGCCAGCCGGCCGCGGACTTGGCTTGGGCGATCCGGGAGGCCAGCCAGATCCTGGTCCAGCTGTTCTCCCCGATGATGCCGCATCTAGCCGAGGAGTGCTGGCAGGTGCTGGGCCAGAAGGGGCTGGTTTCGGAGGCCAATTGGCCCCAAATCGAACGCGATTTGCTGGTTGAAGACAGCGTGACCCTGGTGGTCCAGGTCAACGGCAAGAAGCGGGGTGAGGTCACAGTTGCAACAGCGGCCCAGAATCCGGAAATCGAGGCTGCCGTTTTGGCCCTCGATGCGGTAAAGCTGGCGCTGGACGGCAAGCCCGTCCGCAAGGTGATCATCGTCCCCAAGAGGATCGTGAATGTTGTCGGCTAGGATCCGCATCGCAGCCCGTTTGCTGGCAGTCGTCGCTCTGGCGGCGCTGACGGCCGGCTGCTTCCGGCCGATGTATGCCGAGCATACTGACGGCACCCCCGGCTTGCGTGAGAAGCTGATGGGCGTCGAGCTGCCCCCGATCCCCAAGCCCAACGCCTCCCGCGAGGCCCGCGTCGGCGTCGAGGTCCGCAATGCTCTCGCCTTCAAGCTGTACGGCACGGCCACGGGCATGCCGCCAACTCACCGCCTGGAGATCCGCTTCACCTCCAGCCGGTCGTCCCTGATCATCAGCCAGGCAACGGGACTGCCGACCAGCGAGAATTACGGCATCGACGCCCAGTACAACCTGATCGAGGTCGCGAGCGGCAAGTCGGTGATGACCGGCACGACGTTCTCGCGCGTGTCCTATGACAATCCCGGCTCCTACCAGCGCTTCTCCCGCAACCGCGCGGTGCGCGATGCGGAGGATCGTGCCGCCAACGAGATCGCCGAGAACATCAACACCCGGCTCGCCTCGTTCTTCACCGCGGGCAGCTAGTTCACATTCCCGTCGTTCCGGGGCGCGCGTGGCGCGAACCCGGAATCTCGATTCCCAACCACTGGATTCCGGGTTCGCGCTACGCGCCCCGGAATGACGATCTAGGCCCGATGGTCGCGCTGCGTGGAAAAGAGATCGACGCCTTCCTCGCCCGCCCCGACGCGGGCCGGCCGATCGTCCTGCTCTATGGTCCCGACGCCGGGCTGGTGCGTGAACGCGCCGACGCGCTGATCGCCTCCGCCGTGGACGACCCCAACGATCCGTTCTCGCTGGTCAGGCTCGATGGCGACGAGCTGTCCGCCGAGCCGTCACGTCTCGTCGACGAAGCCATGACGGTGCCGCTGTTCGGCGGCCAACGCGCCATCCGCGTGCGCGCAGGCTCGCGCAGCTTCGCCAGCGGCATCGACACACTGGCCGAGATGGGCGTGAAGGATTGCCGCATCGTGATCGAGGCCGGCGAGCTGCGCCCGGAATCGCCGCTGCGCAAAGCCTGCGAGCGCGCCAAGACGGCCGTGGCGATCGGCTGCTATCCCGACACCGAGCGCGACTTGGCCAAGCTGATGGACGACGAGCTTCGCATCGCAAACTTGCGCATCGCGCAGGATGCCCGCGCGGCGCTGATGTCGTTCCTCGGCGGCGACCGCCAGGCCTCGCGCAACGAGCTGCGCAAGCTGACGCTCTATGCACATGGCAAAGGCGAGATCACGCTGGAAGACGTGATGGCGGTGGTCGCCGATGCTTCCGAACTGAAGCTCGATCCGATCGTCGACGGCGCCTTCGCCGGCCGGCCCGACATCGTCGAGACCGAGTTCGCCAAAGCCATGATCGCCGGCACCTATCCCGGCGTGATCATCTCGGCCGCGCAGCGCCAGGCCGCGTGGCTGCACAAATCCGCGCTTGCGATCGCCGACGGCCAGCCTGCCTCCGCCGTGCTCGACGGCGGCTTTCCGCGGCTGCACTTTTCGCGAAAGCCGGCGGTGGAGACGGCGCTGCGCAATTTCAGCGTGGCGCGGCTCGCCGCCATCATCGAGCAGCTAGCAACCGCCGCGCTCGACACCCGCAAGCAATCCACCCTCGCCGCCGCCATCGCCCAGCGCACGCTGATGGCGATCGCCGCGAACGCCAAGCGGCGGGGCTAAGCCCAGCTCTTTCCGCGCGTGATCGCGAGCCCGGAATAACGGCGAAGACTACAGCGCGCCCTTCGCCAGCCGCTTCATGACTTCGTCGAGCTGGTCGAGGTTGCGGTAGTTGATCTGCACGGAGCCGCCGGGGTCGCGGTGATTGACGGTGACCTTGAGACCGAGCGCGTCGCTGACGCGCTTTTCGAGATCGATCGTGTCGGGGTCCTTTTCCTTCCCCCCGGTGCTGCGCGCCTTCTGCGGCTTGCGCTCCGGCACGCCCTCTTCATGCGCGAGCGCCTCGGCCTGGCGGACGTTGAGACCTTCCTCGACGATGCGCCTGGCGGCAGCGAGCGGATCGGGCACGCCGATCAGCGCGCGGGCGTGACCGGCGGTCAGCTGACCGGTCGCGATGAAGGCCTGCACCTCGGCCGGCAGCTTCGTCAGCCGCATCATGTTGGCGACGTGGCTGCGGCTCTTGCCGACGACTTTCGCGATGTCGTCCTGGCTGCGTTTGAACTCATTGGCGAGCGCGTGATAGCCCTGCGCCTCCTCCATCGGATTGAGGTCTTCGCGCTGCACGTTCTCGATGATCGCGAACTCCAGCGCATCGCTGTCGCTGATGTCGACCGGCACGATCGGCACTTCATGCAGGCCTGCCATTTGCGAAGCGCGCCAGCGCCGTTCGCCGGCGATGATCTCGTAGCGGTCCTGCGCGCCCTTCACCGGACGCACCACGATCGGCTGGATCACGCCGTGCTGCCTGATCGAATCGCTGAGCTCCTTGAGCTCGGTTTCCGAAAAGGTGCGGCGCGGGTTGCGCGGGTTGGGCTTGATGAATTCGATCGGCACCTTGCGCTGCGCACGCGGACGATCGACGTGCTGAGC
This sequence comes from Bradyrhizobium diazoefficiens USDA 110, assembly GCF_000011365.1. Taxonomy (GTDB): domain Bacteria; phylum Pseudomonadota; class Alphaproteobacteria; order Rhizobiales; family Xanthobacteraceae; genus Bradyrhizobium; species Bradyrhizobium diazoefficiens. Next base: position 676,790 of record NC_004463.1, read on the forward strand.
CTCGCCGCCGACGTCACCGATCAGACTTGCAAGACCCCGGCCCAGTCGCGAACGCGCTTCGTCGGCCATCGCCAGCTCCCTTGGATTCACGGTGCAGCACTCCAGAACTGAATTATCGTAGGGTGGGCAAAGCGAAGCGTGCCCACCGATTGTGTGCGGAAGACGGTGGGCACGGCGAAGGCGCCTTTGCCCACCCTACGGCATCGTCAATGCGTCGTGCGCAGCTCGCGCTCGCGCTGGATCACTTCGGTGGCAAGCCGCAGATAGGCTTCGCTGCCGACGCATTTGAGATCGTAGACCAGCACCGGCTTGCCGTAGGACGGCGCTTCCGAGATGCGCACGTTGCGCGGGATCATGGTCTTGTAGACCTTCTCGCCCATGAACTGGCGGACGTCGGCGACGACCTGGTTCGAGAGATTGTTGCGCGAGTCGAACATGGTCAGCACGATGCCGTGGATCGACAGGTTCGGGTTGAGCGTCGAGCGGACCTGCTCCACCGTCTGCAGCAATTGCGACAGACCTTCGAGCGCGAAGAACTCGCACTGGAGCGGCACCAGGATCGCATCGGACGCCGCCATCGCGTTCACCGTCAGAAGGTTGAGCGAGGGCGGGCAGTCGATCAGCACATAGGTGTAATCGGCGTCCGGCGAGACGTTGTTGTTGAGCGCACCGATCGCGTCGCGCAGCTTGAAGGCGCGGCCGGGCGTGGTGCCGAGCTCGAGCTCGAGGCCGGAGAGGTCCATGGTCGAGGGCGCGATGTGCAGCCGCGGCACCGCCGTCGACACCACCGCCTCGCGCAAGGCCGCTTCGCCGACCAGCACGTCATAGGTCGAACAGGAGCGGTTGCGGCGATCGATGCCGAGGCCGGTCGAGGCGTTGCCCTGCGGATCGAGATCGACGATCAGAACGCGCTCGCCAATCGCGGCGAGCGCCGTGCCAAGGTTGATCGCTGTGGTTGTTTTTCCCACGCCGCCTTTTTGATTCGCCAGCGCGAGGATGCGCGGGTGGCCCTGCGGGACCACGTCGGTCTGTTCTTGCTGCGGCTCGTCAATCACGCTCATCGCAAATTCCCCACTCGCCCCTGAACGTCTCAGCCGCGCCGTTCGGCGGCATTGAGCTCCACGATCCAGCCGTCACCGGTGCGGCTTTGGTGGAGCTGCGGCTGAATATTCCAATATTTAGCGGCTTCAGTCAATTCAGCCTCTACATCTTGACCCTTTGGAAACAACGCTTTTGCGCCCTGGCGCATCAGCGGCTCCGCAAAGCCGATGAGTTGATGTAGCGGAGCCAGTGCACGCGCGGTGACGCAATCGACCGGGCCGGTGATTCTATCCACATTATCCCCGATCTCAGCGAGATGTACGACTCCCGGAGATGTGGTGATCCGAATTGCTTCGCGCAGGAACGCCGCCTTCTTGGCGATTCGCTCGACGAGGTGAACGCTCGCACCGGGTGTCTCCGCCATGGTGCAGGCCAGGACGACGCCCGGAAATCCGCCGCCGCTACCGAGATCGGCCCAGCGCCTGGCCGTTGGGGCGAGATCGACGAGCTGAAGCGAGTCGGCGATGTGCCGGGTCCAGAGGTGCGGCAGCGTCGAGGGCGCGACGAGATTGGTCTTGGCCTGCCACTCCCGCAGCAGCGCGATGTAGCGATCGAGCCGGGCCTCGGTTTCACGTGAAACGGGCGCAAGCTTCAGCGCCGCGATCTTGTCCGCCGCTATGACCGAGTCCAGCGATCGATCGTTGGCGCTGGCCTTGTTGATCTTCTGGCTGGCCGGCGCAGATCGACCGTCGGGTCCCTCGCCCGCTCCAGATCCTGGTGCTGAAGGTTTCGGCGATGACGATCGACCGCCGGCCGGTCCGCGCTGTTTCACGTGAAACGCCTATGCAATTGCCTTTGAGGTCTTCCTTGCCTCGCGCCGGAGATAGGCCGCGAGGATGCCGAGCGCCGCCGGCGTCATGCCATCGATCCGGCCGGCCTGGCCGACCGTGAACGGCCGCGCCTTCTCCAGCTTGGCCCTCACCTCATTGGAGAGACCTGGCACCAGCTGATAATCGACCTCTGACAGCACCAGCCCCTCGTCGCGCCGGAAGGCTTCGACGTCGGCGCTCTGGCGCTCCAGATAGACGTCGTACTTGGCGTCGATCTCGAGATGGGTGGCGATGACCGGGTCGATCGCCGACAGCTCCAGCCAGATGGCGCGGACCTGGCTCCAGCCGATGTCCGGATAGGCCATCAGCTCGAAGGCCGAGCGGCGTTGACCGTCCCGGTTCAGGGACAGTCCGTGCTTGATCGCCTCATTCGGGGTGATGGTCAGCGACTTCGACAGCGTCCGGGCGGCGTTCAGGGCCTCCATCTTGGTCCGGTGATGCAGGGTCCGGGCACTCCGAACGCACCCCAGAGCGATGCCCTTCTCGGTCAGGCGCTGATCGGCATTATCGGCCCGCAGCGTCAGCCGGTACTCGGCCCGCGAGGTGAACATCCGATAGGGCTCGCTGATCCCGCGGGTGACGAGGTCATCGATCATCACGCCGAGATAGCCATCGGCGCGGTCGAACACCGTCAGTGCGGCCCCGCTGGCGGCCAAAGCCGCGTTCAGCCCGGCCACGATGCCCTGCCCGGCGGCCTCCTCGTACCCAGTGGTGCCGTTGATCTGCCCGGCCAGGAACAGGCCGCGCAGACGCTTGGTCTGGAGGGTCGGATCGAGCTCGCGGGGATCGATGTGGTCGTATTCGATGGCGTAGCCCGGGCGCACCATCTTGACCCGCTCCAGGCCGGGAATGCTGGCGAGGATCGCGAGCTGGACCTCCTCCGGCAACGAGGTCGAGATGCCGTTGGGATAGACGGTGCTGTCGTCGAGCCCTTCCGGCTCCAGGAAGATCTGGTGGCCGTCGCGGTCACCGAAGCGGACGATCTTGTCCTCGATCGAGGGGCAATAGCGCGGTCCGGAGCTCTTGATCTGGCCGGAGTACATCGGGGAGCGATGGACATTGGCCCGGATCACCTCATGGGTCGCGGCCGTGGTCCGGGTGATCCCGCACTGGATCTGCGGGGTCGTGATCCGGTCGGTCATGACCGAGAACGGCTCCGGCGGCTCGTCTCCCGGCTGCATTTCCACCGCCGACCAGTCGATCGTGGTGCCATCCAGACGCGGTGGAGTGCCGGTCTTCAGCCGTCCAAGGGTGAAGCCGGCGCGCTCGAAGGAGCTTGAAAGGCCCATCGCGGGCGCCTCGCCGACGCGGCCGGCGGGCCAGTTCTTCTCGCCGAGATGGATCAGACCACGCAGGAAGGTGCCGGTGGTGACAACAATGGACCCGGCTCCGAACTCCCGGCCGTCGGCCAGGCGAAGACCGGTCACCCGGCCCTCGACCACGATCAGCTCGTCGGCCTCACCCTCGATGACGGAAAGACCCTCGGTCTCCCGGATCGCGGCCTGCATCGCGGCGGCATAAAGCTTCCGGTCGGCCTGGGCCCGGGGGCCGCGGACCGCGGGGCCCTTGCGGCGATTGAGGACACGAAACTGGATGCCGCCGGCATCGCCGACCCGGCCCATCAGACCATCCAGCGCATCGACCTCGCGGACCAGATGGCCCTTGCCGAGACCGCCGATGGCCGGATTGCAGGACATCGCGCCGACAGTGGAGAAACGATGCGTCACGAGAGCGGTCGCGGCGCCCATCCGGGCAGACGCAGCCGCGGCTTCACAGCCGGCGTGGCCGCCGCCAATCACGATGACGTCGAAACTCTCTCGCTCTGGTCGCATGGGCGGACTTCTAGCTCAGAGGCGGAGAAGCCGGAAGTGGAAACTGGGTGCCGGTTGTTTCACGTGAAACGAGGCGGTCGGGAGGACGAAGTGCGGTTTCGCGAAAACAACCCCATGCACAGTAGGCTGGGGTTTGAAATCACTATGTTTCACGTGAAACGAAATGGACCCCACGATGCAGGAAGGGGCGACGACGGAACAATCATCCGTCGACGCGAAGCAATCCAGACTGTCTCCGCGGAGGCGGTCTGGATTGCTTCGTCGCAAGAGCTCCTGGCAATGACGAGACTGAGGCACGCACCCTGCTCCAAATCGCCACCGTTTCGCAGCGAGGTCAGATCGAGTGCACCAAGGCCGGTTTCACGTGAAACAGGCCCACTCGCCTTCCCCGTGAATGGAACCGCTGTTTCACGTGAAACACCAAGCAATGGAACAAGCGCTAGTTCTACAATGAAGAACTAGCGCTACTTTCCGATACAGAATTTCTGAAAGATGGCCCCAAGGACGTCTTCAACGTCCACCCGGCCCAACAGCCGGCCCAGGGCATAGGCGGCGGAACGAAGCTCCTCGGCCGCCAGCTCTTCGCCCTCTCCTACAAGCTCCAGACTTCGGCGCAAGCTGTCTGACGCCTGGCGCAACAGATCGCGTTGCCGGGCCCGGGTCACCAATGCGCCCTCGCTGGTTCCAAAGAACTCGGCGGAAAACTTCACGAGGGCGTCGACCAGCTCGCGAATCCCGTCCCCCCGGCTGGCCGAGATCCCGAACTCGCCCTGCGGCCCCTCGTCCCCGAACTCGCCGAGATCGATCTTGTTGCGCACGATCCAGACCGAGCCGCCGGACGGATGGCTCCCGTCGCCGGACGTCCACAGCGAACGCATCGAAGCCGGATCGGCGGCCTGCTCCCCCTCCACCAACCACAGTACGAGGTCGGCGTCCTCGGCTCGCGCTCGGGCGCGGCGCACACCCTCCTGCTCCACGGGATCATCGGTCTCGCGAATGCCGGCGGTGTCGATGACAGTGACCGGATAGCCGTCGAGGTCGAGCTGCACCTCGATCACGTCGCGCGTGGTGCCGGCATGTGGCGACACGATCGCGACATCTCGGCGCGCGAGCTGATTCATCAGCGTCGACTTGCCGACATTCGGCTCGCCGGCGATGGCAACCACCATTCCATCGCGCAGGCGTTCAGAATGTCCCTGTGCCGCAAGCACCTCTGTGATTTCGACGTGGAGCGCCTTGATCGCCTTGACCGCCGGCGCCCTCAGCTCCGCCGGCACATCGCCCTCGTCGGAAAAATCGATGCCGGCTTCGATCAGTGCCGACGCCTCGATGATTCGCTCGCGCCAGTCGCGCGCGCGGTTGCCGAGCAGCCCCTGCAGTTGACGCAACGCCTGGCGGCGCTGGCGGTCGGTGTCGGCATGGATGAGGTCGTCGAGGCCCTCGGCTTCGGTCAGGTCGAGCTTGCCGTTCTCGAAGGCGCGTCGCGTGAACTCGCCGGGCTCGGCCGCCCGCATATTCGGAATTACAGAAATAGCGGCCAGGAGCGCCGCCAGCACCGCGCGGCCGCCATGGGCGTGGAATTCGGCGACGTCCTCACCGGTCGCGCTCGCCGGCCCCGGAAACCAGAGCACGACCGCGTCGTCGATCGGCTGGCCTGTCCCGTCACGGAGCAGCCGGCGGCTGGCCTGCCGCGGTGCCGGCAGCTTGCCCGCCAGCGTCGTCAGCACCAGGCCGGCCTGCGCGCCCGAGACCCGCACCACGGCGATCGCGCTCGGCGGACGGCCCGACGACAGAGCAAAGATGGTCTGGTCTCGCGGATGCATGGCCTATTTGTCCAGCCGCCGGGGAAAAGGCAAATATCCGTTTCGGCCGATACGCCCGCGCGGTTTTGCTGCACCAATTCCCGCAGCAAAAAGCTTTTTTGCACCGCAGCATACCGCAGCATTTTGCCGCAAGAGTCTCCCCCGCCTCCGCTAAAAGACTTAGCTAGAGTCAAGTATTATTTAGTTATATCAATATCTTAATAGACAATTAGATTCAGATGGCAACCGCTCGCCATGCTGCACCCTCGCTGCAACAAAGCCGCACAAAAAAAAGGGCGCCCGAAGGCGCCCTCCAATCCTTTGCTGCACCGCACTCAGGTGTTCATGGAGTCGAAGAACTCCGAATTGCTCTTGGTCGAGCGCAGCTTGTCGAGCAGGAAGTCGATCGCGTCCATGGTGCCCATCGGGTTCAGGATGCGGCGGAGCACGTACATCTTCTTGAGCACCTGCGGATCGGTGATGAGCTCCTCCTTGCGGGTACCGGAGCGCGAGATGTCGATCGCCGGGAAGGTCCGCTTGTCCGAGACCTTGCGGTCGAGGATCAGCTCGGAGTTACCGGTGCCCTTGAACTCTTCGAAGATGACTTCGTCCATGCGGCTGCCGGTATCGACCAGCGCGGTCGCGATGATGGTCAGCGAGCCGCCCTCCTCGATGTTGCGGGCGGCACCGAAGAAGCGCTTCGGGCGCTGCAGCGCGTTGGCGTCGACACCGCCGGTCAGCACCTTGCCGGATGACGGCACCACGGTGTTGTAGGCGCGGCCGAGACGCGTGATCGAATCGAGCAGGATCACGACGTCGCGGCCATGCTCGACCAGGCGCTTGGCCTTCTCGATCACCATCTCCGCGACCTGGACGTGGCGCACCGCCGGTTCGTCGAAGGTCGAGGACACGACCTCGCCCTTCACCGAGCGCTGCATGTCCGTGACTTCTTCCGGACGCTCGTCGATCAGAAGCACGATCAGATAGCATTCGGGATGATTGTGCGTGATCGAATGCGCGATGTTCTGCATCAGCACGGTTTTACCCGTGCGCGGCGGCGCCACGATCAAGGCGCGCTGGCCCTTGCCGATCGGCGCGACGATGTCGATCACCCTTGCAGAAAGGTCTTTTCGCGTCGGATCGTCGATCTCCATGCGGAAGCGCTGGTTCGGAAACAGCGGCGTGAGATTGTCGAAATTGACCTTGTGCTTGGCCTTTTCCGGGTCCTCGAAATTGAGCGTATTGACCTTCAGCAGCGCGAAATAGCGCTCGCCCTCTTTCGGGCTGCGGATGTGGCCTTCGATGGTGTCGCCGGTGCGCAGGCCAAAACGGCGGATCTGCGAAGGCGAAACGTAGATGTCGTCCGGGCCCGGCAGATAATTGGCATCGGGCGAGCGGAGAAAGCCGAAGCCGTCGGAGAGCACCTCGACGACGCCTTCACCGACGATGTCGGTCTCAGCGAGCGAAAGCTGCTTGAGGATAGCGAACAGCAGCTCCTGCTTGCGCATGGTGCTGGCATTCTCGACCCCATTCTCTTCCGCGAACGAGACGAGCTCGGCCGGGGTTTTCGACTTGAGGTCCTGGAGTTTAATTTCCCGCATTGGGGTGGTCCTGTGGGGTAACCTAAGGGAGGGGGTGCGAGGAGGCTCTGAAATGCGGACGAGAAGGAAGATAGGGTCCGCAGGTCTGGCAAGGTGAGTGCCGGTGAGGCTTCAAACCTGATGCGGTGTCCGGCCTCTGGAAAGCTCGGACACAACCACATCCGCCTGCGTTGGGTGGGATATCGCCAATATAGAAAATCGCCCCTCACTGCGCAAGCCGAAGCGCTGGGCGATCAATCGAGATCGCTGCCTAGAACGGTTTCACGATCACCATGATGACGATGAAAATCATCAGGGCGGTCGGCACCTCATTGATAATCCGATAGAATTTCTGACTTCGGGGACGCCGGTCGGCAGCGAAATCCTTCAACCAGCGGGAAAAAAAGCCGTGGACCGCGGACAACGCCAGGACCAGTGCCAGTTTTACGTGCAGCCAACCGGATGCAAACCAATGGCCGGACCAGGCGAGATAGAGCCCGGCGAGCCAGGTGATGATCATGGCCGGGTTGATGATCGCCTTGAGCAGCCGGCGCTCCATGACCTTGAACGTTTCCGACTGCTTGGAGCCGATTTCGGCCTCGCAATGATAGACGAACAGCCGCGGCAGATAGAGCATGCCCGCCATCCAGGAAATGACGGCGATCACGTGCAGCGCCTTGATCCACTCGTACATGCCGGCGGCCTCCTTTTCTTGTTTCGACGCGTTTTCTCGAGGCGAACCGGAATCCGCTTCGCTCGATAACGCTTCTGCTCACCAAACAGTGGATGGAACGAGCCCGGTAAGAATTCATTCATAGATGGGAGCGCACACTTATCCGAGCGCTCCGCTTATCTAAACCTAAACTTTTAGAATCTTAAGGTTTGAGTCTTAGTGACCGTGGATTGGACTCACACAATTCCGTCCGCCACTTCCCGAGCGCTTGTTCACATCCATCAACATATCCCGCGTGGGCCTCGGCGGATCCGATAAGCCGTCCGGGCTCAAGGGCTTGCGTGCGCCCGTCGACAGCCTATCAAGGGGGTTATCCGCGCAATCCCGCTTCCCTCTCGGTGGGCCGCCGGACTTGTTCTCACGGGCAGTGGTGTGAAGAAAATTGGCACTTGTCCCGCCCCTGGTGTCGCGCAACCCTTTCCGAGGGGTTAAGCTCCACAGAAATCCACACATCACACCGCCCTCATACAAAGAGTTTTTGTGCCGACCTCGAACAATTATTTCCATCTGCACCTCGTATCCGACTCCACCGGCGAGACGCTGATCACCGTCGCGCGCGCCGTCGCCGCGCAGTACGCGAACGTCACGCCGGTGGAGCATGTCTACCCGCTGGTGCGCAGCCAGAAGCAGCTCGACCGCGTGCTCGACGAGATCGAGGAGGCGCCGGGTATCGTGCTGTTCACGTTGCTCGAGAAGGATCTGGTCTCCCGGCTCGAGGACAAGTGCAAAGGGATCAATGTTCCGAGCCTGTCGATCATCGGTCCGGTGATGCAGTTGTTCGAGGCGTATCTTGGGGCCGCGACCACGGGGCGCGTCGGCGCGCAGCACGTGCTCAACGCGGAATATTTCAAGCGCATCGACGCGCTGAACTACACGATGATCCATGACGACGGTCAGCATGTCGAAGGTCTCGACGATGCCGACGTGGTGCTCGTTGGTGTCTCCCGCACCTCGAAGACGCCGACGTCGATCTACCTCGCCAATCGCGGCATCCGCACCGCCAACGTGCCGCTGGTGCCGGGCATTCCGGTGCCGGTGCAACTGGAGACATTGACGCGGCCGCTGGTGGTCAGCCTGCATGCGACACCGGAACGTTTGATCCAGGTCCGTCAGAACCGCCTGCTCTCGATGGGCGCCGACTCCAGCAGCGACACTTATACCGACAGGCAGTCCGTCGCCGAGGAGGTCGCGTTCGCCCGCAAGCTCAGCGCCAAGCACGACTGGCCGCTGCTCGACGTCACGCGGCGCTCGATCGAGGAAACCGCCGCGGCGATCATGAAGCTCTACAGCGATCGCCAGCGCAACCGGCCCTCGGAATAGTTTTCGCGATGGGTTTGTGGCGCGGCAAATCTCCGTTGATCCTGGCCTCGCAAAGCAGCGCGCGAAAGATGCTGCTGGCGAATGCCGGGCTGGAGTTCATAGCGATCACGGCCGATATCGACGAGCGCGGCATCCAGGCCGCGTCGAAGCTTTCGAGTCCTCGCGACATCGGTCTCTTGCTGGCGCGCGAAAAGGCCAAAGCCGTGTCGGCCAATCATCCGGGAAGCCATGTCATCGGCGCCGACCAGACCCTGGCCCTTGGCGAGCGTCTCTTCAACAAGCCCGCCGGCCGCGCGCAGGCGATGGCGCAATTGCGTGATCTCGCCGGCAACTACCATGAGCTGAATTCGGCGGTGGCCGTGGCACATGACGGCAAGATTGTCTTCGAGGACGTCTCGGTGGCCCGCATGACCATGCGACAGATGAGCGAGGCGGAGCTTTCGGCCTATCTTGACGCGGCCGGGGACGCCGTGACGACCAGCGTCGGCGCCTATCAGCTCGAGGGCCTCGGCATTCACCTGTTCGAGCGCATCGAGGGCGACCATTTCACCATTTTGGGTTTGCCGCTGCTGCCGCTGCTTGCGTTCCTGCGGAGCGAACAGCTAATTGCAGTTTGAATGACGGACGTGGTTGTGCGCTGATGCGGATCCTGGGACTGACCGGCTCGATCGGGATGGGCAAATCGACCACCGCGAAATTGTTCGCGGAGGCCGGCGTCCCCGTCTACGACGCCGATGCCGCCGTCCATCAGCTCTACGAGGGCGAGGCGGCGCCTGCGATCGAAGCCGCCTTCCCCGGCACCACCGCGAACGGCAAGGTCGATCGACCAAAACTGTCGGCCCGCGTCGTGCACGATCCCGCCGCGATCAAGCAGCTCGAGCAGATCGTTCATCCGATGCTCGGCGCCTCCCGACAAAAATTCTTTGCCGACGCCGAAGCCGCCAACGCGCCGGTCGTGGTGCTGGATATCCCGCTGCTGTTCGAGACCGGTGGCGAGAAGCGGGTTGACGCCGTCGTTGTGGTCTCGACCTCGCCAGAACTGCAGCGCGAGCGGGTGCTGGCGCGGGGCACGATGGACGAGGCCAAGCTCAACGCCATCATCGCCAAGCAGACGCCCGACGCGGAAAAGCGCAAGCGGGCCGATTTCGTAGTGGATACGTCACACGGACTTGAACCGGTGCGGGCGCAAATTGCGCACATCCTGGCCGAGGTCGTTAAGATGCCGCAGCGGCGAGCCTGATTCGCCGTCCCACACGGCTCCTGATCATGCGCGAAATCGTTCTCGACACCGAAACCACCGGCCTCGATCCGCTCCGCGGCGATCGCCTGGTCGAAATCGGCTGTGTCGAGATGTTCAACCGCATGCCGACGGGGCAGACGTATCACGTCTACATCAATCCCGAACGGGACATGCCGGCGGAAGCCTTTGCGGTGCACGGGCTGTCGGCCGAATTTTTGTCGACCAAGCCGGTGTTCCACGAGGTCGCCGATGCGTTCCTGGAGTTCATCGGCGATGCGCCGCTGGTGATCCACAACGCCTCGTTCGACATCAGCTTCATCAATGCCGAGCTCGACCGGATCAAGCGCGCCGCGATACCGCGCGAGCAGCTGGTGGACACGCTGCTGCTGGCCCGGCGCAAGCATCCGGGCGTGTCCAACCGGCTCGACGATCTCTGCTCGCGCTATGCGATCGACAATTCCCGCCGCACCAAGCACGGCGCGCTGCTCGACGCCGAGCTTCTGGCCGAGGTCTATGTCGATCTGGTCGGGGCGAGGCAGTCGCAGCTGCTGCTGGCTTCGGAAGCCGAGGAAATTCGCATCAATGCGGCTGGCGATACGCCGCGGCGGCAGCGACCGACGCCGCTTGCGCCGCGGATTTCCGACGCCGAGCGCGAGGCCCACAGGGCCTTCATCGCAACGCTCGGCGACAAGGCGATCTGGAACGAGTTTTTGCCCGCTCCAGTTACCGTCAATCCGGCTGGTTAGGCCTGATTTTAGGCTTGGCCGGCCTGACCACCGGCGGCCATTTGCCGCTCCATGTTCTGGCGATAGAGACCGACGAAATCGACCGGATCCAGCATCAGCGGCGGGAACCCGCCGTCGCGCACGGCCGTGGCGATGATCTCACGCGCGAACGGGAACAGCAGACGCGGGCATTCGATCATGACCAGCGGGTGCAGGTTCTCCTTCGGCACGTTGACGATCCGGAACACGCCGGCATAGGCGAGCTCGAACGAGAACATCACCTTGCCCGCGGTCTCGGCCTTGCCCTCGACCGACAGAGTCACCTCGAATTCCTGTTCGCTGAGGTTATTGGCGCCGACATTGATCTGGATATTGATCTGGGGCGGCTGGCCCTGCTGCTGGAGCGAACTCGGCGCGTTCGGATTTTCGAACGAGAGGTCCTTGGTATATTGCGCCAGCACGTTGAGCTGGGGAGCCGGGGCCGCCTCGGGAGGGGTGCCGTTACCGTTGGTCATGAAAGTCTCTCCTTACCCGATTGGGGCTGAATTTCGCGGCAGTTGGCTAACATAGGGCCGCCTCGTTCCACAAGGACGAACGGCCCCGGGGGGATACCCCGGCCGCGGCCACATCTGTGACGCTCACTCCGGCCTCCCGGCCCAATCGCAGGTTAAACGATTGAAGATGCGCGATTTCCGGGCATGATCGGGTTTCCCCTTAAGCATAAAACGCGCTACACTTCGTGCTGTGCCAAAAGGCGCCATTGGCCGGGCAAGATTTCGTGCCTACATCCCACGGACCTGACGTGCGGACCCGAAATGGTGATGTAGACTTGCCGTTCCCGTATGGAACGGTCTACTGGCCGGATTGATTTTCCCGGCGGCGACCCTTCTAGGCGGCCCCTTCTAGAGAAGACCAGAAAGCGAATACCTCGTGGACATCTACACCATCATCTTCCTGGCGCTGGCGGTCTTTATTTTTCTGCGGCTGCGCAGCGTGCTGGGGCAGCGCACGGGCAACGAGCGGCCTCCGTTCGACCATACTGCCGCCCGCAACGCGCTGGGGGGTGCCCAGGACAAGAACGTCGTGACCATGCCGGGCAAGGTGATCGACCAGGCTCCGCTGGCGCCGACGGTCGAGCCGACCCCGCCCTCCGACCGCTGGAAGGGCCTGACCGAGCCGGGCACCGCGCTCGCGCAGGGTCTCGACGCCATCGTCGACAAGGATTCCACCTTCGACCCGCGCCATTTCATCTCGGGCGCCCGCGGCGCCTATGAGATGATCGTGCTGGCCTTTGCCAATGGCGACCGCCGCGCGCTGCGCGACCTGCTGTCGTCGGAGGTCTATGAAAGCTTCGACGCCGCGATCAAGGAGCGCGAGAAGAACGAGCAGAAGACCGAGACGCGCTTCGTCTCGATCGACAAGGCCGAGCTCGTCGGCGCCGAGCTGCGCGACCGCACCGCCCAACTCACCATCCGCTTCGTCTCGCAGATGATCTCGGCCACCCGCGACAAGGCCGGCAATATCGTCGACGGCAGCGCCGATACGGTCGCCGACATCACCGACATCTGGACTTTCGCCCGCGACATCACCTCTCGCGATCCGAACTGGAAGCTGGTTGGCACCGGAAGCGCGAATTAAGGTCTTCCTGAAGACCAGCGCGACGGCGCTTTGCGCGGGTGTCGTCGTGCTGTCGTCGTTTTCGCTCGGCGCCGAGGCGGCGCGGCGCCACTACCGCAGCCACCACCACCATCTCCCGCAATTGCCCGCCACCCCGCCGCGGGCCTTGCCCTATCCGCAGCTCCCCCTGCCGTTCGAGATATCAGGCGCGCAATACCTGCCGCTGGCCTGGGCCGATGTGAAAGGCTGGAGCGATGACGATCATCTCGCAGCCTACAAGACGTTCCGCGCGAGCTGCCGGTCGATCAACGCGCAGACCGTCGCTCCCGAGCCCAAGAGTGAATACAAGGCGCTGGGGGCATCGCTGAGCGAACCGTGCCGGGCCGCCAAATCGCTCGAGCTCAGCGACGACGCCAAGGCCAAAACCTTCTTCGAGGAGAATTTTGCGCCGCTGCGCATTTCGCGCCTCGGCGAGCCCGACGGTTTCGTCACCGGCTATTACGAGCCGGTGCTGGAGGGATCGCGGACGCAGACTGACGTCTACAATGTCCCGGTCTATCGCCGGCCTTCGAACCTCTTCGTGCGCGGCTACAAGCAGGATTCGGTCAGCCTGCCCAACAAGGGCCCGGTCTATCGCAAGATCGGCCGCCGCAAGCTGGTGCCCTATTACGACCGCGGCGAGATCGAGGACGGCAAGATCGCGGGCCGTGGGCTCGAGATCGCCTGGCTGAAGGACCCGACCGATCTCCTGTTCGCGCAGATCCAGGGCTCGGCGCGGATCAAGTTCGACGACGGCACGACGCTCCGGCTCAACTATGACGCCTATAACGGCTACCCCTACACGGCCGTCGGGCGCATCCTGATCGAGCGCGGCATCATTCCGAAGGAAGAGATGTCGATGCAGAAGATCAGGGAATGGATGGCGCAGAACCCCGATGGCGCCAAGGAGCTGCGCCGCCAGAACCGCGCCTACATTTTCTTCCGCGAGGTCAATCTCTCGGACAAGGACGAGGCGGTGGGCGCGCAGGGCATTCCGCTGACGGCCGGCCGCTCCATCGCGGTCGACAAATCGCTGCATGTCTACGGCACGCCGTTCTTCATCGAGGGCGAGCTGCCGATCGACTCCGAGCGCTCCAAGACGCCGTTCCATCGGCTGATGATCGCGCAGGACACCGGCTCGGCCATCATCGGTCCCGCGCGCGCCGATCTCTATTTCGGCGCCGGCGCGGATGCCGGCCGCGTCTCGGGGCGACTGCGCCATCCCATGCATTTCGTGATGCTGGTGCCGAAGAGCCTCGATCCGACGCCACGCGCCGCGCGGCTGCCGGTGCCGGATCCGCGGCCCTCGGAGAAGATCGCAAAGCTGTTTCCGCAAACCGAACCTGCTAAGGATCAGGCCAAGCCGGCGGCTCCGGCCGCAGCCGTGGCGCCAGGCAAGGGTGAGACGGTCGCTGTCGCAAGCCCTGTCCCGTTGCCGGTGCCGCGTCCCGTGATCGAGCCTGTTCAAGAGCTGCGGCGGCCGGCGAAAAATCGTCCCCATCGGCAGCAATGAAACGATCGTCCCGTCCGCCCGTGCTGGAGCCTCGCCCCTCGCCGCGCCGCCGCGCGCTGAGCGAGGATGAGCGCGAGCTGTGGGATACGGTCGCAAAACAGGTCAAGCCGCTGAGGAAGCATCGTGCGCCGAAAGCGCATCCCGCGTCGCGACCAGAACCATCACCCGCTGCGCCGGCCACGCGACCTGCGCCGTCGCCACGTCCGATTGCTGCGGCGCCGGCGCCGCGTGCCGCCAAGCCGTCCGTCCCGCCTTTGGCGCCGCTCGGCAAGCGCGAGCGCACAAAGCTGTCGCGCGGCCGCAGCGAGATCGAGGCGCGGCTCGATCTGCACGGCATGACCCAGACGCGCGCCCATCGCGCCTTGACCGGTTTCCTGCACCGCGCCCATCACGACGGCCTGACCTTCGTGCTCGTCATCACCGGCAAGGGCCGGAGCGGCGGCGAAAGCGGCGTGCTCCGCCGCCAGGTACCGGAATGGCTGAGCCTGCCGGAATTCCGCGCCTTCGTCGTCGGCTTCGAGACGGCGCATATCGGCCATGGCGGCGAGGGCGCGCTTTACGTGCGGATCAGGCGGGCGAGATTTTAGCGGTTCTACACCTCTCCCGCTTGCGGGAGAGGTCGACGCGCTCGAAGAGCGTGGCGGGTGAGGGTTCTTTCGTCTTAGGGAATCCCTCTGCGGAGACACCCTCACCCCAGCCCTCCCCCGCAAGCGGTAGAGGGAGTGCACCGTCTAAAACGGCCGCACGATTCCGACGCGCGGGATCAGCGTGATGACCAGGCCGAAGATGTCAGTGTTGCGATCCCCGGCCGGGATCAGCGGGGTCTCCTGTTTGGCCGGCAGCATCTTCACCGCATGCAGGATCAGGAACATGCAGACCGCCCAGTTCGAGATCCAGCGCGAATAGTCGAACACCATCGCGAACATCACGAGATAGGCGAGGCTGACGCCGATCAGCGCGGCGATGACGAGGCGCCGGTGCGTCTCGCTTGCGAGCGCGCTGATCAAATCGGCAAAATAGCGCCACAGCGGCGTGTGCAGCCAGATCAGAAGCGCAAACACCGGCACGCCGAGGATGTTGTGCGGCAGGCGGCCCCAGGTGTCCAAGATCTCCTTCGCCAGCGGCTGGTACCAGATGTAGCTGAATTGCAAGAGGTCGGTGCGGGAGGGATCGACCATCCTGGTCTTCAGATACGCGACGAAATCCGCCTCCGGGATCGGCATCGTTCCCAGGAATTGGGCCGCGAAGAACAGCGCGGAGACGACCGCGAGGGCGACCACGCCGAACGCGACGTTGCTGCGATTGCACCCGCAGGCGAGATAGTGCCTGATCACGACGATGGCGATGATGGTCGGCACGTACATCAAGAGATGAATGTGGTGGATCAGCACGAGCACGATCGAGAACAGCGCCGCCGTCGCCACGAACAGCAATGAGCCCGCCGGCATCAGCAGCAGGATGATCGCCAGCGCGCAGCCATAGATGTCGAAATGACCGAGCGTGTGCATGAAGTTCTTCAGGAAGAACGGCGAGCCCGCGATGAACACGAACAGCGGCAGCGTCTTCGCGGCAAAGCCGAAGGTCTTTTGAAACAACCTTGCAAATAGCGCCAGCGTCACCAGCCACGTCACGCCGCCGAGTGCGAACACCAGCCAGACCGGCACCTTCGTCGTGAACAGCGCGACGACCGCCCCGATCAGCGCGCGCTTGATGAAGCCGAAATGGTAGTCGACGAGCAGGTGGATGTAGGGGACGTAGGGCGGCAGCTGGATCTTGTGAACGAACACGCCGACGATGACCACGGCGTTGATCGCGAGCAGCAGGCGCCAGGGGTTTTGCAGGATGCGCGTCGTCACGCTGCACCCGAACCGGCGCAGGTTACCGCCGCCGTCGTCCCGGACAAGCGAGCTCGTGCCAACGCGCAGCGTTGTCCGGAGCGTGCGCAGATCCGGGACCCATAACCACCGCAGGTCGCTTGAGCCGAGATCAGAGCCGCCATCTTGCTTCAACAATATCCGCTGGTGGAATGGGTCCTGGCTTTCGCCAGGACGACGGCGGATAGATAGCGGACAAGCCCGGAATTACAAAATAAACCGGCTCAGATCGGCGTTCTTGGCGAGGTCGCCGACGTGCTTCTGTACGAAATCGGCATCGACCCGGATGGTCTCGCCGTTGCGGTCGGGCGCGGTGAAGGAGATCTCGTCCAGCACCCGCTCCATCACCGTCTGGAGCCGCCGCGCGCCGATGTTCTCGACGGTCGAGTTGACGGCGACCGCGACGTCGGCGAGCGCGTCGATGGCGTTGTCGGTGATGTCGAGCGTGACGCCCTCGGTCTGCATCAGGGCAACATATTGCTTGATCAGCGAGGCCTCGGGCTCGGTCAGGATGCGGCGCATGTCGTCACGGGTCAACGCCTGGAGCTCGACGCGGATCGGCAGGCGGCCCTGCAATTCCGGCAACAGGTCCGACGGCTTGGCGACATGGAAGGCGCCGGAGGCAATGAACAGGATGTGGTCGGTCTTCACCGCGCCGTGCTTGGTTGAGACCGTGGTACCCTCGATCAGCGGCAGCAGGTCGCGCTGCACGCCCTCGCGCGAGACGTCGCCGCCGACGCGGCCGTCGCGGGCGCAGATCTTGTCGATCTCGTCCAGGAACACGATGCCGTTGTTCTCGACCGCGCTGATCGCTTCCAGCGTCAGCTGCTCGGTGTCCAGCAGCTTGTCGGATTCCTCGTTGATAAGGATCTCGTGCGAGCTTTCCACCGTGAGCCGCCGGGTCTTGCTGCGGCCGCCCAGCTTGCCGAAGATGTCGCCGATCGAGATCGCGCCCATCTGCGCGCCCGGCATGCCCGGAATCTCGAACATCGGCATGCCGCCGCCGGAGGACTGCGTCTCGATCTCGATTTCCTTGTCGTTGAGTTCGCCCGCCCGCAGCTTCTTGCGGAAGGATTCCCGCGTCGCCGAACTCGCATTGGCGCCGACCAGGGCGTCGAGCACGCGCTCCTCGGCGGCGAGCTGGGCGCGCGCCTGTACATCCTTGCGCTTGCGCTCGCGCACCTGGGCGATCGCGACCTCGACGAGATCACGCACGATCTGCTCGACGTCGCGGCCGACATAGCCGACTTCGGTGAACTTCGTCGCCTCGACCTTCAGGAACGGCGCATTGGCAAGCTTGGCCAGTCGCCGCGCGATCTCGGTCTTGCCGACGCCGGTGGGGCCGATCATCAGGATGTTCTTCGGCAGCACCTCCTCGCGTAAGGAACCTTCGAGCTGCTGCCGCCGCCAGCGGTTGCGCAGCGCGATCGAGACGGCGCGCTTGGCGTCGGTCTGGCCGACGATGAAACGGTCGAGTTCGGAAACGATTTCGCGGGGAGAGAAGTCTGTCATGGGACCTTAGCTAGGGTCAGATGCGGGCCGGGACAAGTCGCTTTTTCGGCCGTCAGATGATCGGCGGCCCCGATTGCCATTGCTTCACGGCCTCGATCGGATGGATCAGCATCAGGATATTGAGCGTCAGATTGTCGCGAATGTGGAGCGCCAGCATGATCTCGAAGGCGAGCCCGATCATCACGGTGACCCAGACCGGCAGAACGCGTGCGGCGAGGAACCCCAGCACCATGGCCAGATTGTCAGAGACCGAATTGACGATGCTGTCGCCAAAATAGTCCAGCGAGATCGTGCCGGCGCGGTAGCGCTCGATGATGAATGGCGAGTTCTCGACGATCTCCCAGGCGCCTTCGATCAGCATGGCGACGATCAGCCGTGCCGGCCACGACAGAGGCAGCAACGGCAGGCGCGCGAATAGCAGAAAGGTCAATCCGTAGAACAGGAAGCCGTGCAGGACGTGCGAGAAGCTGTACCAGTCGGCGATGTGCTGGGAGTTCTCCGAGCTGTTCACCACGCCGTGCCACAGCTTGACGTAGCCGCAGGTGCAGATCGGCACCCGGCCCATCGCGAACAGGATCGAGGCCTGCAGCGCCAGCAGCAACAGCGCGATGCTGACCCAGGCGAATGCCGGCACCGCGGCTTTGCTTTCGTGCGTGGTTGCCAGCGTCATGGCACGCGCACCATCAACAGCGCCGGCCCGTCCGGCGTCTCGACCATGCGGTCGCGGACGAAGCCCGCCTTCTCATAGGCGCGTACGGCACGCGAGTTGAGCGGGTCTGGATCGGTGACGACGCGCGGCAGGCCGTGCCGCAGCTGCTCGTCGACGAATTGGCGGATGAAGGCCGAGCCGTGGCCGCGCGCGATCATGTCGCTTTCGCCGATGAACTGATCGATCCCACGCGTGCCCCCCGGTTGCGGCCCGAAGCCCGTATTCCAGGCAGTCAGGCGGTAGCACTGAAGATAGCCGAACGGCTTGTCGCCGGCCAACACGATGAACTGGTCCATCGCCGGCTCATCGAGGTCGCCGCTGACCAGCGCAAACTGCTCGCCCGGATCGCCCCACCATTCCCGCACATGCGCTTCGCCCAGCCACCGCCGGATCAGCGGCAGGTCGGCCGCGGTCATCGGGCGGAAGGCGTAGCTTTGGGTCATCTAGCGACCATGACGGAGCTGCACTCCCTCTCCCGCTTGCGGGAGAGGGTTGGGGAGAGGGTGCTTCCGCAACGGGACAGCCCCCAAGGGGAGGGAGCCCTCACCCGCGCCTTTGGCGCGACCTCTCCCGCAAGCGGGAGAGGTTACAGCCAGTCCTGAGCTCCGCTGTTCAATCACAGGCCTAGCCGGTCGCCAGGCTTTCGATGGTCACATTGCGGTTGGTGTAGACGCAGATGTCGGCGGCGATGTCGAGGGAGCGGCGGACGATGGTCTCGGCGTCCTTGTCGGTGTCGAGCAGGGCCCGCGCGGCCGCCAGTGCATAGTTACCGCCGGAGCCGATCGCCATCACGCCGGCCTCGGGCTCGAGCACGTCGCCGGTGCCTGTCAGCACCAGGGAGACGTCCTTGTCGGCCACGATCATCATGGCCTCCAGCCGCCGCAGGTAACGGTCGGTGCGCCAATCCTTGGCGAGCTCGACCGCGGCGCGGGTCAATTGCCCCGGATATTGCTCGAGCTTGGCTTCCAACCGCTCAAAGAGTGTGAAGGCGTCGGCGGTGGCGCCGGCAAAGCCGCCGATGACGTCGCCCCTGCCGAGCTTGCGGACCTTCTTGGCGTTGGACTTGATCACGGTCTGGCCGATCGAGACTTGGCCGTCGCCGCCGATCACCACCTTGCCGCCCTTGCGGACCGTCAAGATCGTGGTGCCGTGCCAGCCCGGCGAGCTTTTCTGGGAATCCTGCATGAATGATCCTCGTTGTCCGGGCTGATTTAGGCGGTCGGGGGCGAGGGCACAACGGGCCGCTCCGGCCCCAATTTCGCTCACCATAGGCAGAAGTAGACGCCCGGCCAGCCGTTCCCGCAGTAGCGAAGGCGTCATGGGGCTGTTAAAAGACCCCCGTTTTCGGCCCCCGAGCATGATCCGGAAAAGTGGGCACCGGTTTTCCGACAAAGATCATGCTCAAATAAAGCGAAAGCTAGTTTTGATGCGCACCGCGACGATCAAGCGCAAGACCAAGGAAACCGACATCGAGGTCACCGTGAACCTCGATGGCACCGGCGTGTCCAATATCGCGACCGGCATCGGCTTTTTCGACCATATGCTCGATCTCCTCGCCCGCCATTCCCGCATCGACCTCACGGTCAAGGCGGTCGGCGACCTGCACATTGATCATCACCATACCACCGAAGACACCGGCATCGCGCTCGGCCAGGCGGTCAAGCAGGCGCTCGGCACCATGGCGGGCATCACCCGCTATGCCGGCGTGCACATGCCGATGGACGAGACCCTGTCGCGCGTCGTGATCGACATCTCGGGCCGCCCGGTCCTGGTGTTCAAGGTCGACTTCCCCCGCGACAAGATCGGCGAGTTCGACACCGAGCTCGTGCGCGAGTGGTTCCAGGCCTTCGCCATGAACGCCAGCGTGACTCTCCACGTCGAGACCCTATATGGCGATAACAGCCACCATATCGCCGAGTCCTGCTTCAAGGGTCTGGCGCGGGCGCTGCGGGCGGCGGTTGCGATCGATCCGAAGGCGGCGGGTGAAATCCCGTCCACCAAGGGCTCGCTCGGCGGCTGACATCTCCGTCGGTTACGAAACGACGCCGGCGGCATCACTGAATTCTTGAGAACGGGGCATCACCATGCCTGTCTACACAGTTCATGCTCCCTCCCCTGCCGGAGCCGATCTGCGCGCGACCGACAAGTTCGTCTTCGTGCGCGACGGCTTCCATTTCTGGGCGATGATCTTCGGCCCGTTCTGGCTGCTGTGGAATCGGCTATGGCTGGCGCTGATCGGCTGGATCGTCTTCCTGGCTGCGTTCGATGCCGGACTGCACCGCCTCGGCGTCGGCCGCAGCTCGATCTTCTTCGCCAATATGATCGTTGCGGTGCTGATGGGGTTCGAGGCTTCCAGCCTGCGGCGCTGGACACTGTCGCGCGGCAAGTGGCGGCAGCTCGATATCGTCATCTCCGACGACGAGGACACCGCCGAGCGCCGCTTCTTCGAGCGCTGGAGCCAGAAGCAGCACGGCATCGTCAACGATCAATGGGCCGTCGATCGCGGCGGCCCGCCGCCGACCCGCAATACGCCGGGCCAGCAATTCTCGAACCCGCCGCCAATTCCGGCCGGCGGCATCATTGGTTTGTTTCCAGAACCGGGAGGGTCAAGATGAGCATCGCCATCATCGATTACGGTTCCGGTAATCTGCATTCCGCCGCGAAAGCCTTCGAGCGCGCCGCGCGCAGCCTGGAGGACCCGCAAAAGGTCTTCGTCACCAGCGATCCGGATCAGGCTTACGGCGCCGATCGCCTGGTGCTGCCGGGCGTCGGCGCCTTCGCCGATTGCCGGCGCGGCCTCGACGCCGTCAACGGCATGGTCGAGGCGATCACCGAAGCGGTGCGGGTCAAGGCGCGGCCGATGTTCGGCATCTGCGTCGGCATGCAGCTGTTCGCCACCCGCGGCAAGGAGCATGTCATCACGCAGGGCCTGAACTGGATCGGCGGCGACGTCGAGAAGATCACGCCGCGCGACGAAAGCCTGAAGATCCCGCACATGGGCTGGAACACGCTCGACGTGCTGCGCGAGCACCCGGTGCTGAACAAGCTGCCGCTCGGCCCCAAGGGCCAGCACGCCTATTTCGTGCACTCCTACCACCTCAACGCCGCCAATGAGGCGGACGTGCTCGCGCGCGCCGACTATGGCGGGCCTGTCACCGCGATCGTCGCGAAGGACACCGCCATCGGCACGCAATTCCACCCCGAGAAGAGCCAGCGTTTTGGCCTCGCTCTGATCTCGAACTTTTTGCGATGGAAGCCGTGATTCTTTTCCCCGCGATCGACCTCAAGAACGGCCAGTGCGTGCGCCTCGAGCAAGGCGACATGGCGCGCGCGACCGTGTTCAACCTCAATCCCGCGGCGCAGGCGCAGAGCTTTGCCGAGCAGGGGTTTGAGTATCTCCATGTCGTCGATCTCGACGGTGCCTTTGCCGGCAAGCCGGTGAACGCGCAGGCTGTCGAGGCGATGCTGAAGACGATCAAGATCCCGGTGCAGCTCGGCGGCGGCATTCGCGACCTCGCGACCGTCGAAGCCTGGCTCGAAAAGGGCATCACCCGCGTCATCATCGGCACCGCCGCGGTGCGCGATCCCGATCTGGTGAAGGCTGCGGCCAAGAAATTCCCCGGCCGCGTCGCGGTCGGGTTAGACGCCCGCGACGGCAAGGTCGCGGTCGAGGGCTGGGCGGAGACCTCGCAGGTGACTGCTTTGGAGATCGCGCAGCGGTTCGAGGATGCCGGCGTCGCCGCCATCATCTTCACCGACATTGCGCGCGACGGCCTGCTCAAGGGCCTGAACCTGGACGCAACCATCGCGCTGGCCGACAGCATCTCCATCCCGGTGATCGCCTCCGGCGGCCTTGCCTCGATCGACGACGTCAAGGCGATGCTGACGCCGCGTGCCAAAAAGCTCGCCGGCGCGATCGCCGGACGGGCACTTTACGATGGCCGGCTCGATCCCGCCGCCGCCCTCACCCTGATCCGCAACGCGCGCGCCGCCTAGGAGCCGACACATGTTCAAGGTGCGCGTGATCCCCTGCCTCGACGTCAAGGACGGAAGAGTCGTCAAGGGCGTCAATTTCGTCGACCTGCGCGATGCCGGCGACCCCGTCGAAGCCGCGATCGCCTATGACGCCGCCGGCGCCGATGAGCTCACCTTCCTCGACATCACCGCGACCCATGAGAACCGCGGCATCATGCTCGACGTGGTCCGCCGCACGGCGGAGGCCTGCTTCATGCCTGTGACCGTCGGCGGCGGCGTGCGCGAGGTTGACGATATCAAGACGTTGCTGCGCGCCGGCGCGGACAAGGTCTCGATCAACAGCGCCGCGGTGTCGCGGCGCGAGTTCGTCAAGGAAGCGGCCGAAAAGTTCGGCGAGCAGTGCGTGGTGGTCGCGATCGACGCCAAGCGGGTCAAGCGCCCGGGTGGTGACCGCTGGGAGATCTTCACCCATGGCGGCCGCAACGCGACCGGCATCGACGCCATCGAATATGCCCAGGAAGTGGTCTCGCTCGGCGCCGGTGAAATCCTGCTGACCTCGATGGACCGCGACGGCACAAGGCAGGGGTTCGATATCCCGCTGACTCGGGCGATCGCCGACAGTATTCCCGTTCCTGTAATCGCCTCGGGCGGCGTCGGCAATCTCGACCACCTCGTCGACGGTATCCGCGACGGACACGCCACGGCGGTGCTGGCGGCCTCGATCTTCCATTTCGGGGAATTCACCGTCCGCGAGGCCAAGGAGCACATGGCCCGGCGCGGCCTGCCCATGCGCCTGGATGCCTGACGACTCCCGCTCCTGAAAATGCTACATAGGCCGTTGGGCTTGGCCGCCGTGGCCAAGTGCGCTGCCAAGTGTGTTTCCGAGTAGTTCCGATGCCGCGTTTCACGATCCACGATCTGGCCGAGACCATCGACGCCCGCGCCGCGGCCGGCGGCGAGGGCTCCTATACCCGCAAACTCCTGGACAAGGGCGCCGAGCATTGCGCCAAGAAGTTCGGCGAGGAAGCAGTCGAAACCGTAATCGCAGCAGTCGAAAACGATCGCGCGCATCTGATCGCCGAAGGTGCCGATCTGCTCTATCATTTCCTTGTGCTTTTGAAGGCACGCGGCATAAAGCTGGAAGAGGTCGAGGCCGCGCTGGGCAAGCGAACCTCGATGTCAGGGTTGGAAGAAAAAGCTTCGCGTAAAGAGTGAGCAAGTCGCAACGGAAAGGCGGCGTCATGGATATCCGCGCACCCGAGCAGCAGTATAATCCGTACCGGGTCTATACCCGCGAGCAATGGGCGCGGTTGCGCGACGACACGCCGATGACGCTGGAGCCGGGCGAGTTCGACCGGCTGCGCTCGCTGCACGATCGTCTCGACTTGCAGGAGGTCGAGGACATCTACCTGCCGCTGTCGCGCCTGCTGTCGATCTATGTCGACGCGATGCAGCGCCTGTATTACGCGGAGCGCCAATTCCTCAACATCCGCGACCGCAAGATGCCCTACATCATCGGCGTCGCCGGCTCGGTCGCGGTCGGAAAATCCACCACGGCCCGCGTGCTCCAGGCGCTGCTGGCGCGCTGGTCGCCGCGCCCGAAAGTGGACCTGATCACGACCGACGGTTTTCTGTACCCGAATGCCGTGCTCGACCGGCAGGGCATCATGCAGAAGAAGGGTTTTCCGGAGAGCTACGACCTGCCGCTGCTGCTTGGCTTCCTCTCCGACATCAAGGCTGGCCGCCGCCACGTCCGCGCCCCGGTCTATTCGCATCTGACCTACGACATCGTGCCGAACCAATGGGTGGAGATCGACCAGCCCGACATCCTGATCGTCGAGGGCGTCAACGTGCTGCAAACCGGCAAGTTGCCGCGCGACGGCAAGGCGGTGCCCGTGGTCTCCGACTTCTTCGATTTCTCGGTCTATATCGATGCCGACGAAGCGGCGCTGCGGCGCTGGTACATCAAGCGCTTCCTGGCGCTGCGCGACACCGCGTTCACCAATCCCAAATCCTACTTCAACCGCTACGCGCTGTTGTCCGACGAAGAAGCCACCGCCACCGCGATCGCGATCTGGGAACGCACCAACCTCGCCAATCTCGAGGACAACATCCTGCCGACCCGTCCCCGCGCGACGCTCATCCTGAAGAAGGGCCCCGACCACGTGGTCGAGAGCGTGGCGCTGCGGCGGCTGTAAGCGCGCCGGCTGACAAGGCCCTCGCTTGTTCGGGCAGAGTGTCTTTTGTCGCAGGCCGACAAAAGGTATTTGGCTATGACGCATCGAAGGCGCGAGGGCTCCATGGTTGACCGTCACGCCGGGTAACGGGTCAATTCCGGACCTCTTGTTGCTCTTTCGAGCCGACAAAGATGTGCCACGCCGTCAGAAACATTGCGGCGACGAGCGGACCAATGACAAAGCCGTTCGCGCCGAAAGTCGCAAGGCCGCCCAGGGTGGCGAGCAGCACAACATAGCTTGGCATTCGGATTGACTGGCCGACCAGGACAGGGCGGAGAAAGTTGTCGGCAAGACCGATCACGAAGGTGCCGAAAACGAGCAGGATCATTCCCTTTGTGACTGCGCCTGCCACGAGCAGGTAGAGGCCGACCGGAACCCAGACCAGGGCGGAGCCGAGCACAGGCAGAAGTGAAAGTAGCGCCATGAGGGCGCCGGCCAGCAGCGGCGCAGTCAGGCCGAGCAGCCAGAAGATCAGCCCGCCAAGCGCTCCCTGGATCAGCGCAACCAGTATGATCCCCTTGATCGTCCCGCGAACCGAAAGGGTGAACGCATCCAGAATCGCGGCGGTGTGGCTCCTACGCAGCGGCAGCGCGTCGCGGATGCGCAGGTTCAGCTCGTCACCGTCGCGCAGGAAAAAGAACAGCAGGTATAGCATCACGAGCAAGCTTGCGACGAACTCCACCGTCAACTGACCGATGTTGATCGCGTGGCCGGCCAGCTGCTGGCCGGCGGGGACAACCAGGCTCGAGAGGCGTTCTTTCAGGGCCGAAAGATCAATCCCGGCCAGACGGTCCGAGACGGACGCGGCCCAGTCAGGCAGCGCGGATTTCAGTTGCTGCAGGGGATGAGCGAAACTGATCTCCCCGGTCTGAACACGCTGATACAGCTCCCCTCCCTGCTCGACGAGCGAGGCGATCACGACGGCCACAGGGATCAGGACCATGACGACCACGACGAGGACGGTGGAAAGTGCGGCAAGGTTGCGCCATTCCGGGAACGTTTCCAGGCAAAGTCGATAGAGTGGCGCGAAGATGATCGCCAGCAGCGTCGCCCACAACAATGCGCCGGAGAACGGCCATAGCAGCCAGCCGAACGCGACGGAGATTGCCGCAAGCAAGACGAGGAATGAGCGGTCTTCCGATGTTCTCACGTGTCGCCGGCCTTTCAGTCGCTCCTCACGGGACGTTGGTATCACAGGACTGCGGCGGGGCGGCAAGTCACGCCCGTCCCGTCGCGCAGGCGGCCGGGTTCGATGCGGTCTGTCACCTGCCGGCCTTCGCGCTCCAGTCCGCAGGCTTGATGCGCCCCGCAAAGGCGGCCGGGCCGGAGCCGCTGGCCTTGTAGACGAAAGCTTCGCCCTCCTGCACGTCGCCGGCATCCTTGCCAAAGGCATCGGCGATATTTGTCTTGTGGGTGACCAGGAACGTGTTGGTGCCGGCCTTCGGCGGTGCATCGACGAGCTGTCGCACGGACTGGCCGGCCTTGGCATTTGCGCCGGCCGGGTTTGCCATTCCCGATGCGCTGGCGTTGCTGCTGTCTGTCAACGCGTCGACCGGCCTGACCTCGCGGCCGGAGATCAGCTTGCCGGTCTCGATCGCGCGGTTCAGCCGGCTGGTGTAGACATCGCCGATCGGGATCGCGAGCTCCTTGACCGCCGCCCCGATCTGGCGCGCCATGTCCCTGCCCTTTTCACTGAGCTGACGCTGGGCGCTCATGTCGTCGAACCTGAATGGGTAGACGTCCTTTTGGCTATCGTCGGTCGCAGTGTGCCGAAAGATCAGCACGTAACCGCCTTGCTTGAGCGACGAGAGGAGATCCGGCGTGTCGGCTGCGGCGTATCGGGAGAATCCGGCGAGAAGGACAATGACTGCGAGGCGGCAAAGCACGTTCATGTGCGACATCCTCTTTGCAAATGCCCCGGAGGATGGTGACGCGCCGTGCAGCTGACTTCAATTGGCGATTGCCAGCCGAGGTGAGGTTCCCGGAAATCCCGGATCAGCCCGCCAGCTGCCGCGACGCCGCCAGTCCCGCCAGCGCTTCGTCCAGCTTGTCGCGGTCGAGCGGCTTGATCAGGAATCCGTTCATGCCGGCCTCGAAGCAGGCGTAGCGGTCCTCCACCAGCGTATTGGCGGTGAGCGCGAGGATCGGCGTGTGGTGGCCGCCGGTGGCTGCCTCATGCGCGCGGATGCGCTTGGTCGCTTCGATGCCGTCGAGCTGCGGCATCTGGATGTCCATCAGCACGAGATCATAGGGCGTGCCGGCCGAGCTGGCAGCGAGCCAGGATTCCAGCGCGGCTTCGCCATGGACGGCGATGACGACGCGGTGGCCGAGCTTGGTCAGCAGCGAGCGCATCAGCAGCGCGTTGATCTCGTTGTCCTCGGCGACGAGGACCGAGAGCCCCCTTGCCGGCGCCGCGCTCGTGGCTTCAACCGGGGGCTCCGGCGCGAGCTCGGGCGAGGCGACCTCCGGGGTCAGGGCGAGGCGTGCGGCGAGCGAGGCCGCGCGCAGCGGCTTCACCAGAAAACCGGTGAACGCCGCCGACTGCTTTTCATGGCGCGAGCTCGACGTCAGCAGCACCAGCCGTTGCGGCGCATGAGCGCGGGCCACTCCGCCCAGCCGGTCGGCAATTGCAGGGCCGATCGCGCGATCGACCAGCACCGCGTGCCATGAGCGTTCCGGCAGCAGCGCTTCCGCGACCGTGGCGTCGGTCACCAGACAGGTCTGGCTGCCCCAGCGCTCCAGGCGCCGCGCGATCAGCGAGGCCTCGATGCCCTCGGCAATCAGGAGGATCGACTTGCCGGTGAGGTCGGGGCTCGGGAATGCGGTCTGCCCCGCGCGGGCCTCTGACGGCGCGAGCGGCACCGCGACCTCGAAGGTCGAGCCCTTGCCCGGTTCGCTCGCAAGTGTGATCCGGCCGCCCATGCGCTTGACGATGCGTTCGCTGATGGCAAGGCCGAGCCCGGTGCCGCCATAGGTGCGGGCGACGCGCTCGTCGGCCTGCTCGAACTCGCGGAAAATGCGTTGCTGCGCTTCGGCTGCGATGCCGATGCCGGTGTCGCGGACGAGGAAGCTGATCTCGTTCGGCCTGATGCCGGGCTCGACGATCAGCGCGACACCGCCGCTTGCGGTGAACTTGATGGCGTTGCCGGCGAGGTTGAGCAGCACCTGGCGCAGCCGCGCGGCGTCGCCGACCACCTCGAGCGGCAGGCGCTCGTCGACATAGGCGGCGATCTCGAGCGTCTTCGCCTGCGCGCGGGGCGCGAGCAGCTCGGTGATCTCCTCGATCAGGGTCGAGAGCGCGAAGGGGCGCTGCTCGAGATCGAGCTTGCCGGCTTCGATCTTGGAATAGTCGAGCAGCTCCTCGATCAGCGCCATCAGCGCTTCGCCGGAGGTCTTCACGGCCTTCGCGTAGGTCGCCTGCTCCGGCGTCAGCGTGGTGTCGAGCAAGAGGCCGCCCATGCCGATGATGCCGTTGAGCGGCGTGCGGATCTCGTGCGAGGCCATCGCGAGGAAACGCGATTTGGCGCGGTTGGCGGCATCGGCCTGGTCGCGGGCGTCGGACAATGCGCGCTCGGTCTCGGTGCGGTCGGTGACGTCGCGCCCCACACTCTGCAACTCGGCCGGTTGGCCTGCGTCGAGGCGGACATAGCCCTCGCGCCAGGCGATCCAGCGCGCGCCGAGCGGAGTTGCGATCTTCTGGTCGTGAACGCGTGTGCCACTGCTTTCGCGGGCACTGTCGCCCTGCTCCAGCACGTCGAAATCAAAGCGCGTGCCGACCAGGGCGCCGCGCGCCTGTCCCGCGAGCGCGCAATAGGCGTCGTTGGCAAAGGTGATGCGGTTCTGGTGATCGCGCAGCACGATCAGATCGCCCTGCTGTTCGAACAGGCTGCGGGCGCGTTCCTCGGCTTCCTTCAGCTCCCAATTGCGATCGATCAGGGCCTCGTTGTGGGCGGCGAGCTTGCGCAGCCGCTTGTTGACGAAGCGCAGCCGCATGCTGAGCGTCGCGAGGCCAAGGCAGGCGAGTGCGAACAGGAAGCTCGCGCCGATCGCGAAGGTGTGGGGATCGTAACCGGAATTCTCGGAGCGGCTGCCGGAGACAAAGCCATAGGCGCCGCCGAACGTCGCCGAGAAGATCATGAAGGAGCGGATCGCGAAGGCAATGCGGGGGTGCTGCCGCCTGAAGCGGCGCATGCGCACCTTGATCCGGAACGTCCGACCCATCGCCACCGACCCCGACTCTTAAAACCCCGCGCTCGCCGCTGCGACGATGTCCCGCCGACCTTGCGAACAGCTTGAGGCTTTCGGGTCGCCTCCAAACAAGGTTGACGAGGTGTTAACGCCTCAGAGCATGATCCGGAAAAGTGTGCAGCGGTTTTCCGGAAAGATCATGCTCCGACATCAACTCTGAAGCGGGATAATCATCGCGCTTCAGAGCGAGGCGGCCTGGAACGGGCGGTGACCGTCGTGGGCGCCGACGATCAGCGCCGCCGCCTCGCGCTGCGAGAACGTCTTCGAGCGCACATAGATGCGATAGTCGGCCGGTCCGTCGGTGGAGAGGTAGATCACCGGTCCGCCGTCGACCGGCTGCGCGGCAATCGTGATGAGCCGGGTCTGCGGATTGGCCTGGCAGGAGTCCGGCTCGGCGCCGAGGCCGTCGTCCACGACCGCGAAGTCCGCACCGTCCGCATCGTCGGTGATCTGGACCCGCACCGTGGCCCGTGTCGGATCGTCGGTGAAGGCGACATGGATGCCGGCCGTCCAGAACAGCGATGTCAGCTCGACGGAGGTGTCGCCCAGCGCGATGCAGGGATGTGAGACCGATCCGATCTCGCTGCGGGCAAACACCGCAGCCGCCAACAGGGGAACAACCGAGGCCAGGATCTTGAAACGCAACATGACACTCTACTCGCCGGGCCCGTCCGGGAACTTGTGGGCCTTATAGTTTGCAGAGCGTAAAGGAAACTCGTTACCGCCGGGTTGATGCGCGGAATGATCACGCCATCTGGCGCACATCCTCTGCGAGTGCGCGGTAGGACAGCGCTTCGGCGAGATGCAGCCGGCCGATCTTGTCCGCGCCATCGAGGTCGGCGAGCGTGCGCGCCACGCGCAGCACGCGGTGATAGCCGCGCGCCGACAGCCGCATGGTCTCGGCGGCGTCGCGCAGCAGCTTGGCGCCTTGCGCGTCCGGCTTTGCGATGTCTTCCAGCACCGAGGCGGGCGCCTCGGCATTGGTGCGGACGTTCGGCAGGCCGATATCCGCGTAGCGCGCAAGCTGGATGTCGCGCGCCGCCGCCACGCGTGCGGCGACCTCGGCCGATCCCTCCGCCGGCGGCGGCAGGATCAGGTCGGCTGCGGTCACCGCCGGAACCTCGATGCGCAAGTCGATGCGGTCCATCAAAGGCCCCGAGATGCGCGCCTGGTAGTCGCCGGTGCAGCGATCGATGCGGCCGCGCTTGCAGGCATAGCCGGGCTCGAACGCGTTGCCGCAGCGGCAGGGATTCATCGCCGCGACCAGCATGAAGCGGGCAGGGTAGGTGACGCGATGATTGGCGCGGGACACCGAGACCTCGCCGTTCTCCAGCGGCTGGCGCAGCGAATCCAGCACGCGCGGATCGAACTCCGGCAGCTCGTCGAGGAACAGCACGCCCTGATGCGCCAGCGAGATCTCGCCGGGTTTTGCGCGCATCCCGCCGCCGGTGAGCGCGGCCATGCTGGCGGAATGATGCGGCGAGCGGAACGGGCGCCGCGCGGTCAGCGCGCCGCCCTCGATCTCGCCGGCGACGGAGGCGATCATCGAGACCTCCAGCAGCTCGCCCGGCGACAGCGGCGGCAGGATCGAGGGCAGGCGCGCCGCCAGCATCGACTTGCCGGCGCCGGGTGCGCCGATCATCAACAGGTGATGTCCGCCGGCGGCCGCGATCTCCAGCGCCCGCTTGGCGCTTTCCTGGCCCTTGATGTCGCGCAGGTCGAGCTTTGAGGCGGCGGCTTCGTGCACTTTCGGCGAAGGCCGCGACAGCACCTGCGTGCCCTTGAAGTGGTTGGCGATCTGGATCAGCGATTGTGCGGCGATGATCTGGATGTCCGGGCTCGCCCAGGCCGCTTCGGAGCCGCAGGCGGCCGGACAGATCAAGCCTTCCTCGCGCACATTGGCGCCGATCGCGGCGGGAAGAACGCCGGCCACAGGCGCGATCGAGCCGTCGAGGCCGAGCTCGCCGAGCACGGTGAAGCCGGTCAGCGCATCCGGCGGAATCGCGCCGATTGCCGCCATCAGCCCGAGTGCGATCGGCAGGTCGTAATGGCTGCCTTCCTTGGGCAGATCGGCGGGGGCCAGATTGACGATGATCCGCCGCGCCGGCAGCGCCAGGCCCGAGGCGATCAGCGCCGAGCGGACCCGCTCGCGCGCCTCGGACACCGCCTTGTCCGGCAGGCCGACGATGGCAAAGGCCGGCAGGCCCGGCGCGACCTGCACCTGCACGTCGACCGCGCGGGCCTCGATCCCTTCAAAGGCGACGGTAGAAACCCGTTGAACCATGCCGAACCAGCCTGCCCTCTCGCACAATCGAGGGTAGCAGAGCCGGCCACCCTCCGCAAGAACAATACGGGAACATATCCGGCGCCGTGCAAGCCCTAACCAATCGTAAACAGGACGCGGACACTACGCCTCGAATGCAAGCTTCTGTCCTCAGCACATCCCAACGAATGTCCGCTACTCCTAGGGCTGCGGGATGGGCCGTGATCTAACAAGTGAACAATCAAAATGCTTGCAAATCGCCGGAGAAGCGAACGTCGGGTGTGCAGCCGGCTCGCCAAGATTCACTTTGGCGCGGGCTCGCTGCCGCGAGATTGCACGATCACCGATATCTCGGACGGGGGCGTGAAAGTCGTGGCGGAATTCCTGGAAGTGCCGCCGCAATTCACCATCATCTTCGCGCCGGACTATTCCCGCCAATGCCGCCTGCGCTGGCGCATCGGGTGCGAGTTCGGCGCCGAGTTCACCGATTAGACTGCGGGGCTCACGTCCTTAACGGGAATTTAGCGTTAATCGGTAAGCATCCCTGATCAGTCGCCGAGTGATCAGAGTATGTCCAAGCGTTTGTCCCTTGCCTCTCGCCCGGCGAGATATCTGCTGTCCGCGCTTGTGCTCCTTGCCCTCGGCGGCTGTCAGACCACTGGCATCGAGGACATCACCGGCGCGCTCGGCGGCAAGTCGGAAGCCGCGAGCAAGGCAGACGGCAAGCCGGACATGGACGCACTGCGCGAGCGTTATCGCGCCAAGCCCAGCGATCCCAACGTCGCGCTCGACTACGGCAAGGCGCTGCGCGAGAGCGGGCAGAGCGCCCAGGCGGTCGCGGTGCTCGAGCAGGCCGTGCTCGGCCATCCCCGCAACAAGGCGCTGCTCGCCGGCTACGGCCGCGCGCTCGCCGACAACGGCAATTTCCAGCAGGCTTTCGACGTTCTGAGCCGCGCGCATACGCCGGAGGATCCGGACTGGCGCATCCTGTCGGCGCAGGGCGCGGCGCTCGACCAGCTCGGTCGCAACGAAGAGGCGCAGCAATATTACGCGACCGCGCTGAAGATCGTGCCGGACGAGCCGCAGGTTCTGTCCAATCTCGGCCTGTCCTATGTGCTGCAAAACAATCTGCCCAAGGCCGAACAGGTGCTCGGCCGCGCCCATCAGCGCAATCAGAACGATGCGCGGATCCGTGCCAATCTCGCGCTCGTGCTGGGATTGCAGGGCCGCGAGGCCGAGGCTGAAATCCTCGTGAAGGCAGATTTGCCGCCGGACCAGGCGGCGGCGAAGATCACGGCGTTGCGGCAGCTGCTGGCGAAGAAGCAGCAGCAGCGGGCCGAGAAGTAGTCCGCCAACTCGTTGGTTTCTGTTTGACGTGTTGTCTCGACGCTGGCGCCTACGACGCCTTGCGATGCGGCGCGGATGCGCGGCCCGAGCGGCCCTTCAGCTTCTTCAACAGCGGTCCGAGCAGCGAGCGCTTCGGCTTCTTCACCTCGCCGCGCCCGACAAGGCGGTTCGCCATGTTCTGGAACAGCGCGGTGGTGCGGTGGCTCTTGGAGACCTCCGCGATCATCTGGCCGTTGTTGGCGGCGGTCGAGAACAGCTTCGAATCGAACGGGATCACCGCGATCGGCTGGCTCTCCATGGTCTTGGCGAAGGACTTGACGTCGATCTCCGCGCGCTTGTGCATGCCGACCTGGTTGATGCAGTACAGCGGCGGCCGGTCGTTCGGCCGCGCCGTCTTCAGTACGGTCAGCATGTTCTTGGTGTTGCGCAAATTCGCGAGATCGGGCTCGGCCACGATCACGATGTCGTCGGCGTTGATCAGCGCGCGCCGCGTCCAGCCCGACCATTGATGGGGAACGTCGAGCACGATGCAGGGCGTGGTCATGCGCAGCGTGTCGAACACCGCGTCGAAGGCTTCCGCGCCGAAATCGTAAACCCGGTCAAGGGTGGCGGGCGCGGCCAAAAGGCTGAGGCGCTCGGTGCATTTGGCGAGCAGGCGCTCCATCAGCGCCGTGTCGGGCCGGTCCTGCGACAGCACTGCGTTGGCGATGCCCTGCACCGGGTCCTGGTTGTAGTCGAGGCTCGCGGTGCCGAAGGCGAGGTCGAGGTCGATCACGACGGAATCGAGCGCGAGGTCGCGGGCGATTGTCCAGGCCACATTGTGCGCGACGGTGGACGCGCCGACGCCGCCCTTGGCGCCGACCACCGCGATGACGCGGCCGGTGATGATGGCTTCGGACGCCGAGAACAGGCTGCAGATCGAACGGACCACGTCGATCGTTTCGACCGGTCCCACCACATAGTCGTTGACGCCGCGGCGCACCAGCTCGCGATAGGGCGCGGTGTCGTTGGGATTGCCGATCACGACCACGCGGGTCCCGGGATCGCAGACGCCGGCGAGATCGTCCAGGCCCTCGAGGATGTCGCGCGTGCCGTCGGATTCGATCACGATCACGTTCGGCGTCGGCATCGTCTCATAGACTTCGATCGCCGCGGCGAGGCCGCCTTCCTTGGCGGTCAGGTGCGCCTTGGCCAGCCGGCGATCCTCTCCCGCCGCGGTTACCGCGGCGAGCGTCTGGTCGGTCTCGCAAAAGGCCTGCACCGAGATGCGAGGAACCGGCGCAATGTGCTCCTCGGGGTGCCGCGGATGGTCCGTTTCTTCGTCGTTGACGCTCGTCATTTGCCTGTGTCGCTGAGCTTGGCCTTGTCGGCCTCGGGGCTGGGAGTCGCGATCGCCGCGCCCTTGCGATAGCGATCGAAGGCGATGTCGCGACGTGCGGTATAGACCGGCGTTTCGGCACGCGGCTGCTCGAGGTCGGCGGGGTTGTCGATCATCGCCGCGAGGTTGCGCTGGCTGGCGCAGCCCAGATTGAAGTACGGCTGGTTCTCGTTGTAGCCGGGGTCGAGGATGGACGGACCGACGTCTTCGGGCCACAGCCCGCAGGGGCCGGCGACCGCGGCGATGCGCGAATAGCTCAGGCGGATGGTCGGCAGCAGTCCGGGATCCTCGGGCCGATAGGGATGCTGGACGATGGCGCGCGACGGCACGCCGCCGGATGCGAGCACGGAACGGATCTCATGATAGGTCGTCGCGGCGGCACGCGAATTCGCGCTGCCGATCGGCACGTCGACGACGACGGACCCGGTGCCTTCGCGCACCCAGTCCCGGGCGGTGCCCGCGACGTCGGACTGCTGTGCGGCCGAGAGGCCGCCTCTCGCCTTGCCGACGAAAATCACGATCGACTTCTTGGCTTCCTGCACCGCGATCGGATGGCGCTGGCGATAATCGGTCGGCACCGTCTGGGTGACGATCTCGCCCGTGGTGTTGCACGCACCCAGCATGACGGAGAGTCCCGTCAGCACCAGCGCGACGCTTAAGCCGCGACGTCGATCGGCCATGGTCTTCGTCATCGCTTGATCCCCTCTTGCCCCGATCCTTGCCCCGTTCCCCAAGCCGTCCGCCGGTCTCAGTCGATGATGAAGCCGAAATCGCCGCGGGCGCCGTCGATCGGATCGACGCGGCGCGCGATGCCATAGAGCCGGTTCATGCGGCCGAGCAGCGCCGTCTGTGCATCCGAGGCCGGCGCGAAGCCGTCGTCGGGCCGCGACAATTCCTTCTGGGCGACCGCGCGCACCACATAGGGGGTCACGATCACCATCAGCTCGGTCTCGTTGTTGACGAAGTCCTGGCTGCGGAACAGCGCGCCGATGATCGGCACCTGGTCGACGCCGGGCAGGCCGTTGATCGCCTGCTTGGTCTGCTGCTGGATCAGGCCGGCCATCGCCATCGAGCCGCCCGAGGGAATCTCGAGCGTGGTCTCGGCGCGGCGGGTCTGGATCGACGGGATGGTGACCGAGCTGGTCTGGCTCGCGGACACCGCCTGTGTCACGGAGATGGCGTTCTGGTTCGACAGCTCCGAGACCTCGGTCATCACGCGCAGGCTGATACGTCCTTCGCTGAGCACGACCGGCGTGAAGTTCAGGGAGATGCCGAACTTCTTGTAGGTGATCTGGGTGGTACAGACGTGGGTGACCGGATCGCAGGCATATCCTCCCGGGATCGGGAATTCGCCGCCCGCGATGAAGGTCGCGGATTCGCCCGAGATCGCCGTCAGGCTCGGCTCGGCCAGCGTCCGCATCACGCCGGCGGTTTCCATCGCCCGCATCGTGGCGTTGACGGTGGCCACGCCTTTTGCGAGTCCGGTAACACCGAGCCCGTTGCTGCTGACGAGCGGGCCGCCGGAGACCGAGAACGGGTTGGAATTGTTGAAGTTCACGACCGCGGTGCCGGCGTTCAGGCTGGCGCTGAGATCGACGCCCAATTGCTTGACGATGTCGCGGCGCACTTCGCCGACGACGACCTTGAGCATCACCTGGTCGCGGCCGCGCACCACGATGTTGTTGACCACCTTCTCGGAGCCGCCGACCAGCTTTGCGGCGACTTCACCGGCCTGCTGCGCCTCGACCGGGCTCGACACCGAGCCGGTCAGCATCACGCTGTCGCCGATGCCTTCAATTTGCACGCCCGGCAACGACTGGCGCAGCGCGGCACGCATGCCGTTGAGGTCGCGCTTCACCGCGATGTCGTAGGCGGCGACCTGCTGGCCGTCGGCGGTGAAGAACACGACGTTGGTCTGACCGACCTGGCCGCCGATGATATAGGCGCGCTGGGCCGAGCGGATCACCGCGTTGGCGATCTTGGGATCAGCCACCAGCACATCCTTGACCTCGCGGGGCAGGTCGATGACGACCGACTTGCCGACGCCGAGCGACAGGAAGCGCGTCTTCGCCGGCGCGATCGTCCCGACCGATGCCACGCCAAGATCCGGCGCCTGCAGCGGCGCCTGGTCGCCGACCGGCGCTTCGGCGGCGCTGACGAGGCCAGGCGCTGCGAGCAGCCCCAGCGTCAACATCGCCCCCGCCCAGAACGTGCGTGCGCGATTCCCCCGAATGCGCAAGCCCGCCCGATCATCCCCGTAGTTCATGCTATCCCCATCACTTCTGTGACGTCAGTTGTCGCACCTGGACGCCGTAGCGGATCACGTTGACTCCGCCGGAACGCTTGATCGCCAGGTCCTCGGCCGTGAGTTCGGTTGCGTTGGCATCGACGATGCTCCGCAGCGCAAGCTGGAGCGTGCCGCCCTGGCGCGCCGCGGTGAGCGTTGCGACCTGGTCCGGCTTGAGCTCGAGCGTGACGGTCTTGCCGACCACGGCGTTCTGGCCGTCCTTTTCCTTCGGTGCCTGGTCGATCGCGAGCACGCGGATGTTGGTCAGGATGACCTCGGACAGGATGAGGTCGTTGCCGGCGGTCGGGCCGTTGACGTCGGGATTCTTCAGGCGGCGGGTCAGGACGATGTCGACGCGGTCGTTCGGCAGGATGAAGCCGCCGGCGCTGGTCTCGGCTGTAACGTCGGTGGAAACGGCGCGCATGCCCGACGGCAGAATCGCGGCCATGAAGCCGGAGCCCTCGGCCCGCACCAGCTTCTGCTCGCGGATCGGCTCGCCCTGCATCAACGGCACGCGCGCGATCGAGCCGGCGATCTGGGTCTGCGCCTCGGGCCTGCTGTCGCGGCGGATGAAGGCGCCGCTGGCGGTTGCCGCCGGCCAGGACTGCCATTGCAGGTCCTCTGGCTTCACGGCCTGGCCAAGCTGGATATCGTTTTTCGCGACGAGAACCTCAACCGTCGGCAGCTTCTCGGCGACGGGAAGCGCGGGCGCGGGCTTGTTGTCGTAGCCGCTCGCCAGATACGCAGCGACGCCGCCGGCGCCCAGTGCGATGACGAGAACGACAATGCGTGCGGTATTCATACGCCTCTACTCTTACGCGGGGCACTCGAACCGCACGTGGCGGGTTCCCCGTGTCGATGAGTAGGGAGTAAAAGTATAAGGGGTGTTGCGGTTACGAATGCGACGGCCGGCTACGGCCCGAGTTCTGGGCAGATGGTGAACGTGGCGTTATTCGGTCGGCCAGCGGCCTCCGTAGATTCACGCAGGGCGGACGTTCGTTCGAACGATGCGCGCGGCGCCATGGTGAATGGGTGGTTAGTGACGTGGGAGCTGGCGTCGCGCCGTCATGCCAACAAGACGGAAGCAATGCGCCACATCATCGGTGTCGTCCTGGCGAACGCCAGGACGACGTTGGGGGAGACAGCGTGCGAGCCCTACTTCGCCCGCTTCTGCTCGATCGTGTCCCAGACCTTCGCCGCCACGTCCGGGCCGCCGAGCCGCGCGATGGCGCGGATGCCCGTTGGCGATGTCACGTTGATCTCGGTGAGGTTGCCGTTGATGACGTCGATGCCGACGAACAGCAGGCCGCGTTCGCGCAGCGCCGGGCCGACGGTGGCGCAGATCTCGCGCTCGCGCGGGGTGAGCTCGGTCTCCTGCGCCGCGCCGCCGCGCACCATGTTGGAGCGGAGGTCGTCGGCAGCGGGCACGCGGTTCACCGCGCCGGCGAACTCGCCGTTGACCAGGATGATGCGCTTGTCGCCGTGCTTCACCTCGGGGATGAACTGCTGGATCACCCAGGGCTCCTTGAACGTGACCGTGAACATGTCGAACAGCGAGCCGAAATTCATGTCCTGCGGCATCACGCGGAACACCGCCGCGCCGCCATGGCCGTGCAGCGGCTTCATCACGACGGCGCCGTGCTTGTCTCGGAACGCGTTGATCTCGTCGAGGTCGCGCGAGATCAGGGTCGGCGGCATCAGCTGCGGAAAGTTCATCACGAACAGCTTTTCCGGCGCGTTGCGCACCGAGGCCGGATCGTTGACGACCAGCGTCTTCGGATGAATCCGCTCCAGGAAATGCGTCGAGGTGATGTAGGCGAGGTCGAACGGCGGGTCCTGGCGCAGCAGCACCACGTCGAAGCCGTTGAGTGCCTCGCGCTTGGGCTCCCCGAGGGTGAAATGGTCGCCGGGCTCGTCGCGCACGGTCAGCAGCTGCACCGGCGCGACCAGCTCTTCGCCGATCATCGAGAGCTTGTCGGGCGTGTAATAGGACAGGCCGTGGCCGCGCTTCTGCGCCTCCAGAAGCAGCGCGAAGGTGGAATCGCCCTTGATATTGATGCGGGCGATGGGGTCCATCTGGACGGCGACGTTCAGTTTCATGGTCTGCCTTTCAGGTCGAGGCGTCGAATGCTGCCAACACATGGCGTGGAAGTGATCGCGGCGCAATCAGCATGGCGTCGAATCGCAATTCGAATTCGGCATGCTCGGGATGCGCTGCGAGCCAGCCTTGCGCGGCATCGATGATGCGCTGCTGCTGGCGCGGCGTCACCGCATAGGCCGCATCATCGAGGCTGGCGCGTGCCTTGACCTCGACGAAGGCGATCAAATTGCGCCGGCGCGCCACGATGTCGATTTCGCCATGCGGGGTGCGATAGCGCTTGGCGAGAATGCGATAGCCTTTGGCCATGAGATAGGCGGCGGCGCGGCTCTCCGCAGAGATGCCGGTGCGGAACGCGGCGACGCGCTCGGGCGAGGCGACTTTCGGTTCCGCTCCGCCCTCAGGCTTCGCCATCGCCGCCCCGCAAATCTTTTGCGAGCTCGAGTGCGCGGGCATAGACCTCGCGCCGCGGCCGGCCGGACAGCTCGACGGCATGGGCCACGGCGTCCTTGACGCTGTGCGTCGCCAGCTGCGCGCGCAGCAGGTCGTCGAGCGCATGCGATGTCAGCATCTCGGCGTCCGCCGCAGGCGGTGCGATCACCAGCACGAACTCGCCGCGCGTCTCCAGCGCATCTGCCTCGCGTGCCAGCTCGGTCAACGTCGCGCGCGAAATCTCCTCGTGCAGCTTCGTCAGCTCGCGGCAGATCGCGGCCTCGCGCGTCCCCATGATCTCGGCGAGATCGGCGAGCGTGTCCTGCACGCGGTTGCCGGACTCGAACATCACCAGCGTCGCATCGATGCGGGCAAGCTCGGCAAGGCGCGAGCGGCGCGCGGCGGATTTTGCCGGCAGAAAGCCCTCGAAGAAGAAGCGGTCGGTCGGCAGCGCGGCGACCGACAGCGCCGCCAGCACCGAGGAGGGGCCGGGCAGCGCGTAGACGGCATGGCCGGCGGCGCACACCTCGCGCACCAGCTTGAAGCCGGGATCGGAGATCAGCGGCGTGCCGGCGTCCGACACCAGCGCGATCGAGCCGCCCTGCGAAAGCCGCTCCAGGATCTTCGGGCGCGCCGCCTCGGCATTGTGCTCGTGATAGGGCTTGAGCTGCGCCGAAATGTCGTAGCGCTCGGTCAGGCGCCGCGTGATGCGGGTGTCCTCGCAGGCGATGACGTCGACCCCCGCGAGCGTCTGAAGCGCGCGCAGCGTGATGTCGCCGAGATTGCCGATCGGGGTCGCGACCAGGTAAAGGCCGGCGGCCGCTTTCGGCGCCGCAAGACGATGGGCGTCGATGGAGAAGCCGCGCGGGGCGGCGTCTGGGCCTTCAGGCGTATTTATCGGGGCCGGCTTTGCGCGCATAATGAAACGAACTTAGGCATGATCCCCGGGGCTGGGAACCGGTCCTCCGAAAAAGATCGCGGCTAGGCTAAGGGGCGGGGCAAGGACTGAAGAGGAGTGGAATGTGATCCATCCGGCATCACATTCCAGAGGGAATGCAGCGTCAGCGCCATATTCGCGGCGGAAACGCCGCCTTGATGCTGGGTGACCGACGGCGGACAGCTGGCCGGGACTTGAGGGACGGTCGCGTTAAGCGGTCATTATCCTTTTGTTTTGGTTAACTATTTGCCGACAATATGCCTGAATCCGCGGCTTCTGTCGCGACAAGTTTGTTGTGACCGGCCGGCGACGGCAGGTCAGAAGAGAAGCCACCATGCTGGGCCCGCGTCATCCAAAATCTCCCGATCCGGGGCCCCAATCGTCGGGTGCGACCCGGCGGAGCGCGCTCGGCCTGTTGCTCGGTGCGCCCTTGCTGTCGGCCTGCGCCGGCGTGCAGCAGAGCCTGAGCCAGTTCTCTAATCCCTTCAGCAGCTCCTCTACGCCCCCGGCTCAGCCGGCCGGGCCGCCGCAACAGGCCACCACCGCCGGCACCGGCGGGGTGAAGGTTGCCGTGATCCTGCCGCTCTCGGCCGCCGGCAACGCCGGCCTCGCCGCGCAATCCATGCGCAACGCCGCCGAGATGGCGCTGGCCGAATTCCAGAATCCGAACATCCAGCTCCTGATCAAGGACGACAACGGCAGCCCGCAAGGCGCGCAGGCCGGTGCGCAGCAGGCGATCGACGAAGGCGCCGAGATCATTTTGGGACCGCTGTTCGCGCAGTCGGTGCCGGCGGTGGCGCAGGTCGCGCGCACGCGCGGCATTTCCGTGATCGCGTTCTCGACCGATTCCAGCATCGCCGGCCGCGGCGTCTATCTGCTCTCATTCCTGCCGGAGTCCGACGTCAATCGCATCGTCGAATATTCCGCCAGCATGGGAAAACGCTCCGTCGCCGTGCTCGTGCCCGACAATGCCTATGGCAATGTGGTCGAGGCCGCGGTGAAGGCGGCGGTGCCGCGGCGCGGCGGCCGCATCGTCGCGTTCGAGAAATACGGCGCCGACCGCGCCACGCCGGCGCGCGCCGTGGCGCAG
Organism: Bradyrhizobium diazoefficiens USDA 110; assembly: GCF_000011365.1. Lineage (GTDB taxonomy): Bacteria > Pseudomonadota > Alphaproteobacteria > Rhizobiales > Xanthobacteraceae > Bradyrhizobium > Bradyrhizobium diazoefficiens. Next base: position 717,509 of record NC_004463.1, read on the forward strand.
CAGCTCGGCAGCGCGGATGCGCTGTTCATCGCCGATGACGGCGATGCGGTGGTGACGGTCGCCGATGCGATGACGGCCGCCGGCGCGAACTTGCGCAACATCCAGCTGCTCGGCACCGGCCTGTGGGACAATCCGCGCGTCTACGCGAATGCGAGCCTGCAAGGCGGCCTCTACGCGGCGCCCGATCCCGCCGGCTTCCGCGCCTTCTCCGGCCGCTACCGCACCAAATACGGCGCCGAGCCGATTCGCACCGCAACGCTCGCCTATGACGCGGTCGCCCTCGTCGCCGCGCTCGCGCGCACGCAGGGCACCACCCGTTTCTCGTCCGACGTGCTCACCAACCCCTCGGGCTTTGCCGGCATCGACGGCCTATTCCGCTTCCGCGCCGACGGCACCAACGAACGCGGCCTTGCGGTGATGAAGGTGACGACCGGCGGCGGCGTCGCGGTCGCGGGTTCGCCGAAGAGTTTTGGGGCTTAGCTGTTCTTTCGCCGTCGTCCTAGCGAAAGCCAGGACCCATACCGCGTGATCTATCGAGTGACTACAGTGCGAGAATAATTGGGACTCTTCGCCAAACTCCTCCCTGGGGTAATGGGTCCTGGCTTTCGCCAGGACGACGATGGGGAGAGAGCTCAGGCCGCCAGATCCGCGACCACCGCATCCAGCACCGGGAATCCGCTGCTGGTCACGCGCAGCCGTCCCGTCGCATCGACCGTGATCGCGCCTTCCTCACGCAGCAGCGCGATGCGCTTGGGGTCGAGCGCGCGGCCGGAGAGGGCGGTGTAGCGTTCGGGATCGATGCCTTCGGCGAGACGGAGTCCCATCAGCAAAAATTCATCGGCGCGCTCCTCGCTGTTGAGGAGATCGTCGGTGACGACGCCGTGGCCGTTGGTCTCGACCCGCAACAGCCAGGCTTCGGGACGCTTCTCGGTGGCGGTGGCGTGCCTGATCCCGTCGATGTCGAGCCGGCCGTGCGCGCCGGGGCCGATGCCGGCATATTCGTCGCCGCGCCAGTAGACCAGATTGTGCCGGCATTCGGCGCCGCGCCGCGCGTGATTGGAGATCTCGTAAGCGGGCAGGCCGAGCTTGTCGCAGGTTTCCTGCGTGACGTCGTAGAGCGCGCGCGCGACCGCCTCGTCCGGCGTCTTCAATTTGCCGGCCTGGTGCAGGCCGAAGAACGGCGTGCCCTCCTCGATCGTCAATTGATAGAGCGACAGATGCTCGGCCGCCTCCGCGATCGCAAGGCGCAGTTCATCGGCCCACATCGCCGGCGTCTGGTCGGGGCGGGCGTAGATCAGGTCGAACGAATAACGCTCGAACGAGCGGCGCGCGATGGCGACCGCGTCCAGCGCTTCGCGCGCGCTGTGCATGCGGCCTAGCGCCTTCAGCGAAGCATCGTCGAGCGCCTGCACGCCGAGCGAGACGCGGTTGACGCCGGCAGCGCGATAGCCGGCGAAGCGCGTGGCCTCGACGCTGGTCGGGTTCGCTTCCAGCGTGACTTCGACATCACGAGCGACCTGCCAGTGCTTGCCGATCGAATCGAGCACGGCGCCGACGGTCGCGGGCTGCATCAGCGACGGCGTGCCGCCGCCGAGGAAGATCGAGGTGACCTCGCGGCCGGGCGCGCGCTGCGCGGTCGTTTCGATCTCGCGCGCGAAGGCGGAGGCGAAGCGCGCTTCGTCGATCGCGGCATGGCGGACATGGCTGTTGAAGTCGCAATAGGGGCACTTCGACAGGCAGAACGGCCAGTGCACGTAGACGCCGAAGGCTTCGTTAGCGCGGCTCAAGGCAGATCTCCGCCAGTTTCACGAAGGCGCGGGCACGGTGCGACAGGGCAAGGCCGAGCGGCGGCAGGCCGTGCTTCTCGATGCTGGTCATCTCGCCGAAGGTGCGCGTGTGACCGTCGGGCCGAAACATCGGATCATAGCCGAAGCCGGCGGTGCCGCGCGGCGGCCAGACCAGCGTGCCGTCGACGCGCGCCTCGACCTCTTCGAGATGATCGTCGGGCCAGGCGACGCAGAGCGCGGAGACGAAGTGCGCCTTGCGCTTGTCGGGCGCGGTCGCGCCGCGCTCCTGCAACAGGCGCTCGATCCGCGTCATCGCCGCGGTGAAATCCTTGGTCGGTCCGGCCCAGCGCGCACTGTAGATGCCGGGCGCGCCGTCGAGCGCGTCGACCACGATGCCGGAATCATCGGCGAAGGACGGAAGCTTGGACGCGTGCGCGGCCGCGATAGCCTTGATCGCGGCGTTGCTGCGGAAATCGTTGCCGGTCTCGTCCGGCTCGGAAAGGCCGAGCTCGCCGGCCGACACCGCCTCGATGCCGTAAGGCGCCAAAAGCTCCTTCATCTCGGCGAGCTTGCCGGGATTGTGGGTGGCGATGACGAGCTTTCCGGTGATTCGGCGGTGCATGGGCCTATTGACTACGCGACGGCCAGTTTCTGCAAGTCCACGAGGCGCGCGATACCCTTCTGGGCCAGCGCCATCAGCGCCAGGAGCTCGTCTTGTGTGAACGGTTCGCGTTCCGCGGTGCCCTGCACCTCGATGATGCGGCCATCGCCGGTCATGACGAAATTGGCGTCGGTCTGGGCTTCCGAATCCTCGGCATAGTCGAGGTCGAGCACGGGCGTGCCATTGTAGATGCCGCAGGAGATCGCGGCGACGTTGTCGCGCAGCACGTTGGCCTTGACCATGTTGCGCGCCTTCATCCAGTTGACGCAATCGGCGAGCGCGACCCAGGCGCCGGTGATCGAGGCCGTGCGCGTGCCGCCGTCGGCCTGGAGCACGTCGCAATCGACCGTGATCTGGCGCTCGCCGAGCGCTTCGAGATTGATGATGGTGCGAAGCGAGCGGCCGATCAGGCGCTGGATCTCGACGGTGCGGCCGCTCTGCTTGCCGGCGGAGGCCTCGCGGCGGGTGCGTTCCGAGGTCGCGCGCGGCAGCATGCCGTATTCCGCGGTGACCCAGCCGCGGCCCTGGCCCTTCAGCCACGGCGGCAGGCGGTCCTCCAGCGTGGCGGTGACCAGCACATGGGTGTCGCCGAATTTCACCAGGCAGGAGCCTTCCGCATATTTGACCACGCCGCGCTCCAGCGTCACGGGGCGCAATTCGTCGGGCGCACGGCGGCTTGGCCGCATGGGAAATCCTCCAAAACTCACGGGAATAGGCTGTTCGCGGTGCTTGTAGGTGGGGTGAGGGTGAGCGGCAAGGCCTTTTCGGTCCCCAAGCAACTGTCGAGCAAGTGCAAAACCACGCTTGTCAGGGACCTCCCGGATGGCCAAATTATAAGCATCTGAGAGGAGTTGCTGTCTGTGGCCCATCACGATCCGATCCATCTGATCGCGCCGCGCGCAGGGCTCGCCCAGCTGAATGAGCGGTCCCGCGACATCTTTCGTCAAATTGTCGAAAGCTATCTCGCGACCGGCGAGCCGGTGGGCTCACGCAATATTTCCCGGCTGATCGCGATGCCGCTGTCGCCGGCCTCGGTTCGCAACGTCATGGCCGATCTGGAACAACTCGGCCTGATCTATGCCCCGCATACGTCCGCCGGCCGGCTGCCGACGGAACTCGGCCTGCGCTTCTTCGTCGACGCCTTGATGCAGGTGGGCGACCTCAATGACGCCGAGCGGCAGTCGATCCAGAGCCAGCTCACCTCCGTCGGTCAGGCGCAGTCGGTCGAGGCGGCGCTGGACCAGGCGCTGACGCGGCTGTCGGGCCTGACCCGCGCCGCCGCCGTGGTGCTGACGCCGAAATCCAACGCGCGGCTGAAACACATCGAATTCGTCCGGCTGGAACCGGAAAAAGCGCTGGTGATCCTGGTCGGCGAGGACGGCCAGGTCGAAAACCGCGTGCTGACGCTGCCACCCGGAGTTCCCTCCTCGGCGATCACCGAGGCCGGCAATTTCCTCAATTCGCGGATTCGCGGCCGGACCCTGGCCGAAGCGCGGCTCGAGCTCGAGACCGCGCTCGGGGAGGCCCGTGCCGAGCTCGATCAGCTGACGCAGAAGGTGATTTCGGCCGGGATCGCCAGCTGGTCCGGCGGCGAGAACGAGGACCGCCAGCTCATCGTCCGCGGCCACGCCAATCTGCTGGAAGATTTGCACGCGCTGGAGGATCTGGAGCGGGTCCGCCTCTTGTTCGACGACCTCGAGACCAAGCGCGGCGTCATCGACCTGCTCGGCCGGGCCGAGACCGCGGAAGGCGTGCGGATTTTCATCGGTTCGGAGAACAAGCTGTTTTCCTTGTCGGGCTCCTCGACCATCATCTCGCCCTATCGGGATGCCGCTGGCCACATCGTCGGCGTTTTGGGCGTGATCGGGCCGACACGGCTGAATTATGCCCGTGTGATCCCGACCGTGGACTACGCCGCCCGGATCGTCAGCCGCCTTCTGGGGGGCTGACCGGCGGCTGAGGCGATCACGGGCGCTTGATTTTCGGCGTCCGAAGCACGATATCCGGGCCAGAAAAATCCCTGAGACAAATTCGAAAAGAGAGCCGATGACCGATCGAGACCGGCAACCCGAAGACACGACCGCGCCGACCGGCGAGCCCGTGGTGTCGAAGCCCTACATCATGCCCGACGATCCCGAGCCGGGCTCGGTCGAGCTGTTGCAGAAGGAAGCCGCCGAGGCGCGCGACCGTATGCTGCGGACGCTGGCGGAGATGGAAAATCTGCGCAAGCGCACCACCAAGGAGGTCGCCGACGCCCGTCTCTACGGCATCACCGGCTTTGCCCGCGACGTGCTCGACATCGCCGACAATCTCCAGCGCGCGCTCGACGCGGTTCCCGCCGAGGCTCGCGCCGCGGCCGATCCCGGCCTGACCTCGCTGATCGAGGGCGTCGAGCTCACCGAGCGCTCGCTGCTCAACGCGCTGGAAAAGCACGGCGTGAAGAAGTTCGATCCGCAGGGTCAGAAGTTCGACCCGAACTTCCAGCAGGCGATGTTCGAAGTGCCTGATGCGTCGGTGCCCGCCGGTACGGTCGTGCAGGTCATGCAGGCCGGCTACACCATCGGCGAGCGCGTGCTGCGTCCGGCTCTCGTTGGCGTCGCCAAGGGCGGCGCGAAGGCTGCGTCCGCGGCGAACAGCAATGAAGTGAACTGAGCGGCGAACTGAGTTCTGACGTCATTCCGGGGCGATGCGAAGCATCGAACTATGGTGCGCAGCTGCGCACCTGAGAATCTCGAGATTCCGGGTTCGGCTCTTCGAGCCGCCCCGGAACGACTGATGGCTGGTCTTACGCGCTCGCCGCGATATCCGCCGACTGAATCCGCTTCACGCCGGCCTTGGCCATGTCGGCCCAGGCTTTTGCCAGCGAGCCCTGCGTGTCGATGCCGCGGCAGGCGTCTTCCACGACATAGACTTCGAAGCCCGCCTTGCGCGCGTCGAGCGCGGTCCAGGCGACGCAGAAATCTGTCGCGAGGCCAGCGACAAAGACGCGCTTGATCTTGCGGCCCTTCAAATAGCCGGCGAGGCCGGTCGAAGTCTTGCCGTCGGCTTCGAGGAAGGCCGAATAGCTGTCGACGTCCTTGTGAAAACCCTTGCGGATGATGAGCTCGGCGTGCGGGATTGCGAGGTCCTTCGACAGCGAAGCGCCGTCAGTGCCCTGCACGCAATGGTCGGGCCACAGCACCTGCTTGCCGTACGGCAGGTCGATGGTCTCGAACGGCTTCTTGCCGGAGTGGACCGACGCAAACGAAACGTGACCGGGCGTGTGCCAGTCCTGCGTCATCACCACATTCGAAAACGCTTTCGAGATCTTGTTGATGACGGGCACCACCTGCTCGCCTTCCTTCACCGCGAGGCTGCCGCCCGGCAGGAAGCAGTTCTGCACGTCGATCACGAGCAGCGCGGACGCATCGTCCGGCTTGATCGATGCGGCCGCAAGAAGTGCGGTTGGCGCGAGGGCTACGAGGGCGCTCGTCCCAAGCGCCGCCAAGACTTGCCGCCGATCTAGCATCGTTCGCCTCCCTCCAGGATGAACTCGATTGGGCAGGAGCCTAGTTCCGCTTGTGCACGAACAGAAGCCCGAAAATGCAGCCGGTTTTGGTGAGAGGGTGGGCTCAGCCGCGTACTCGGTGCACCTCTCCCGCTTGCGGGAGAGGTCGGCGCGTATCGCCGGGTGAGGGTTCTCTCCTCTGGGGGAGTCTTCGTTGTTGAGACACCCTCTCCCCAACCCTCCCCCGCACGCGGGGGAGGGAGCGCATCTCGCTTGCGGATGCAGCTACCCCTTCGGCTGGATGCCGTCGCGCACGGCGCGGAAGCGGGTGAAGGCGGCTTGCCACTGGTCGCGCGGGGCGCTGGCGATGATGCGCAGCGAGGCGCCGCCGCTCGAGAAGCGGATCCACTGCACCACGGTCACCGGGGTCTTGTCCTTGCCGCTGACGCCGTCGATCCGGGTCTCGAAGCCCTGCTGGCCGTTGATGCGGATCGGCTCGGACATGGTGACGCGCGATTCGCGCACGCCGGGAATCTGGAGCGCCGCCTCCTGGGCGAAGCGGGCGCGGTCGTCGGCGGCTTGCGGGGTGGCGCCGATCAGGCCGAGGATCATGAACGGCTTCGACTCGTAGCCCGTGCTCTCGTTGCCGTCGGCCAGGATGATGCTGGAGCCCGGCGCCAGCGTGCGGATGTCCTTGAAGTCGGCGAGATCGGTGATCTTGAACGGCATCAGCGCGATCTGCTCTTCGGCCGAGACCTGCTTGCGGGTCACGGTGCTCGCAAACATCTGCCGCACCGCCTCGTCGGTGTAGATCTTGGTCGCGTTCTCCGGGATCTGCACCGCGACATAGCCGGAGAAGCCGGCGCCCGGCACGATCATCGAATAGCGTTTCACCGCCGTCTCGCCGGCCTTGCCGCTCTCGGTGGTGAAATAGGCAAGGCCCGCGGGGGTCTCGATCTTGTCCTGCTTGACGCCGCCCGTGCCGGCCGGATTGGAATTGAAGGCGCTCACGACCTCGCCATAGGCCGCCGGCGGCAGCTCGGTGATCAGCACCTTGACGGTGCCGTCCTCGCTCTCGAAGCCCGGAAAGGTCTTGGCCGTGCTGAGGCCGACCAGCGGCACCATGCCGAGGCGCAGTCCGGGCGGGAAAACGGCGTCGGCAGCAAAGGCCGGAAGCGCGGAGACGGCGAGGAGGGCGAGCGCGGCGAGGGGACGGATCAGCTTCATGGGCACTCTGATTGGTTCACATTGAGGCCGTTCGATGGTCGGCCACCGGGCCGCTTTGTCGCGCGAAGCAGCCTGGGTGCGGCGCTCCGGCCGGTCCGCCTTTTAGCCGGTTTGGCCCTGCCGCAACAGGGCAGGCCGGATCGCGGTAACGGGGGCTTGCCGAAGCCCGGACCTGTTAATAACTCCTCACCCGCAAGGGCGGCTGGGCCCGGATATGATCTTCCAAAACCCAATGTTTTCACGGCCGAAACTTGCGTTCGGTCCTTGCGGGCCCCTCCCCCCCTCCTATATGAGCCTCAACCATCGCAATATCGCGAATGTTTGATCTTAGGGGGTTTCGGTTCGGGTGCCTTCTGGGCCCAACCAACCTGCCGCAAAAAGAAGGATATCAGGACCATGGGAAAGGTCATTGGGATCGACCTCGGCACCACGAACTCGTGCGTCGCCGTGATGGATGGCAAGAACGCCAAAGTCATCGAGAATTCCGAGGGCATGCGCACGACGCCTTCGATCGTCGCCGTCACCGACGACGGTGAGCGCCTCGTCGGCCAGCCGGCCAAGCGCCAGGCCGTCACCAATCCCGAGCGCACCTTCTTCGCAGTGAAGCGCCTCATCGGCCGCCGCTACGACGACCCGATGGTCGAGAAGGACAAGAAGCTCGTTCCGTACAAGATCGTGAAGGCTTCCAACGGCGACGCCTGGGTCGAGGCCGACGGCCAGACCTACTCGCCCTCGCAGGTCTCGGCGTTCATCCTGCAGAAGATGAAGGAGACCGCGGAGGCCCATCTCGGCCAGAAGGTCGACCAGGCCGTCATCACCGTTCCCGCCTACTTCAACGACGCCCAGCGCCAGGCGACCAAGGACGCCGGCAAGATCGCGGGCCTTGAAGTGCTGCGCATCATCAACGAGCCGACCGCGGCCGCGCTCGCCTATGGTCTGGACAAGACCAAGACCGGCACGATCGCCGTGTACGATCTCGGCGGCGGCACGTTCGATATCTCCATTCTCGAAATCGGCGACGGCGTGTTCGAGGTGAAGTCGACCAACGGCGACACCTTCCTCGGCGGCGAAGACTTCGACATGCGCCTGGTCGGTTATCTCGCCGACGAGTTCCAGAAGGAGCAGGGCATCAACCTGCGCAACGACAAGCTCGCGTTGCAGCGCCTGAAGGAAGCCGCTGAAAAGGCCAAGATCGAGCTGTCGTCGACGACGCAGACCGAGATCAACCTGCCCTTCATCACCGCGGACCAGACCGGCCCGAAGCATCTGACGATGAAGCTCACCCGCGCCAAGTTCGAGGCGCTGGTCGACGACCTCATCCAGAAGACCGTCGAGCCCTGCCGCAAGGCGCTGAAGGACGCCGGCGTCACCGCCGGTGAGATCGGCGAAGTGGTTCTGGTCGGCGGCATGTCGCGCATGCCGAAGGTCCAGGAAGTCGTGAAGCAGCTGTTCGGCAAGGAGCCGCACAAGGGCGTCAACCCGGACGAAGTCGTGGCGATCGGTGCCGCGATCCAGGCCGGCGTGCTCCAGGGCGACGTCAAGGACGTGCTGCTGCTCGACGTGACCCCGCTGTCGCTGGGCATCGAGACGCTGGGCGGCGTGTTCACCCGCATCATCGACCGCAACACCACGATCCCGACCAAGAAGAGCCAGGTGTTCTCGACCGCCGAGGACAACCAGAACGCGGTCACCATCCGCGTCTTCCAGGGCGAGCGTGAAATGGCGGCCGACAACAAGATGCTCGGCCAGTTCGACCTGATGGGCATTCCGCCGGCCCCGCGCGGCATGCCGCAGATCGAGGTGACCTTCGACATCGACGCCAACGGCATCGTCAACGTCTCGGCGAAGGACAAGGCCACCGGCAAGGAGCAGCAGATCCGCATCCAGGCCTCCGGCGGTCTGTCGGAAGCCGACATCGAGAAGATGGTCAAGGACGCCGAGGCCAATGCCGAAGCGGACAAGAAGCGCCGCGAGGCGGTGACCGCCAAGAACGAGGCGGACGGTCTGGTGCATTCGACCGAGAAGGCGCTCGCCGAGCACGGTTCGAAGGTCGCCGAGACCGAGCGCCGCGCCATCGAGGATGCCGTCAGCGACCTCAAGGAAGCGCTGAAGGGCGACGATGCCGAGGCGATCAAGGCCAAGACCCAGACGCTGGCCCAGGCTTCGATGAAGCTCGGCGAGGCCATGTACAAGCAGCAGGCCGAGGCCGACGCCAAGAAGGACGCGGCCAAGGACGACGTCGTCGACGCGGAGTTCACCGAAGTCGACGACGACAAGAACAACAAGAAGTCCGCCTGAACCCCAAGAGGGTGATGATGCGGACGGCTTGGACCCCACACACTCCTTCGGCCTCCCCCTTCGCGGGGGAGGCTCCCGTGTCGAGGTCGGCGGGCTACGCTCCCGTTACGATCGATCAATTTCCAGCCGTTATTCTCAACGCTGCCATGCTGCCCTCTGCCGCGAGGCGGAGGGACGCCTATATCGTCGCGTGGCAGCATTGTTTTGCCCCGACTTGAATCGCGATTGGATAGACCGAGTTCAACATGTCCACGTCCACCAAGCGCTGCTACTACGAGACCCTCGAAGTCGAACGTGACGCCGACGAATCCAAGTTGAAGTCGTCGTTCCGCAAGCTGGCGATGAAGTTCCATCCCGACCGCAATCCGGGGGACGACACCAGCGAGGTCAAGTTCAAGGAAATCAACGAGGCCTACGAGGTCCTGAAGGACAAGGACAAGCGCGCGGCCTATGACCGTTTCGGCCATGCGGCCTTCGAGCAGGGCGGTCCTGGCGGCGGCGCCGGTTTCGGCGCGGGCTTCGCCTCCTCCTTCTCCGATATTTTCGAGGACCTGTTCGGCATGGCCGGACAGCGCGGCCGCGGCGGCCGCGAGCGCGGCGCCGACCTGCGCTACAACATGGAAATCACGCTCGAGGAAGCCTTTGGCGGCAAGACCGCGCAGATCGAGATCCCGGTCTCGGTCACCTGCGAGGCCTGCTCGGGCATCGGCGCCAAGGCCGGCACCAAGCCGAAGACCTGCTCGACCTGCGGCGGCGCCGGCCGCGTGCGGCAGTCGCAGGGCTTCTTCACCCTGGAGCGGACCTGTCCGGGTTGCCAGGGCCGCGGCCAGATGATCGAGGACGCCTGCCCGTCCTGCTCGGGTCAGGGCCGTGTGACCCGCGAGCGGACGCTGTCGGTCAACATTCCCCAGGGCGTCGAGGACGGTACGCGGATCAGGCTCGCCGGCGAAGGCGAGGCCGGTGTCCGCGGCGGCCCGCCCGGCGACCTCTACATCTTCCTGTCGCTGGCCCAGCACCAGTTCTTCCAGCGCGACGGCGCCGATCTGCATTGCCGGGTGCCGATCTCGATGGTGACGGCCGCCCTTGGCGGCGAATTCGAGGTGCCGACCATCGAGAAGGGCAAGGCCAAGGTGAAGGTGCCGGCCGGGACCCAGTCCAACCGTCGATTCCGCATTGCATCAAAAGGCATGCCGGTGCTGCGCTCGCGCCAGACCGGCGACATGTACGTTCAGGTCGTGGTCGAGACCCCGCAGAATCTCACCAAGAAGCAGCAGGAATTGCTGGCCGAGTTCGAAAAGCTCTCTTCCGGCAACACCCAGCCGGAATCCGAGGGTTTCTTCACCAAGGTCAAGGATTTCTTCGGCAGTCGGGCGAATTGACTCGTCTTGACCGTATCGCCTTCGGCCTATACGTCTTTATGACCATTTTCTGACACGCCGCGTCCTGCGGTCCCGTCCGGTCCAGACATGCCATTGCCATCGTCCGCGCGTGCGTTGAAGAAGCCTCGTCTCGATGACGAGGTGCGCTTTCTCAGATCGTGGATCGAAAAGCCGCTCCACATGGGCGCAGTGATGCCGTCGGGCAAGCTGCTGGCCCGGACCATGGCGCATTACGTCGACGTCAACTCGGACGCCCCTGTGGTTGAGCTCGGCCCCGGTACCGGCGCCATCACCTCGGCCCTGGTCGAACGTGGCGTCGACCAGAAGCGTCTCGTCCTCGTCGAGTACAATCCCGGCTTCTGCGCGCTGCTGCGCGACCGCTATCCGCAGGCCAAGGTCGTGCAGGGCGATGCCTATCGCCTGCGCGACACGCTCTGGAACGTGCTGAGCGCGCCGGCATCCGCCGTCGTCTCCGGCCTGCCGCTGGTCACCAAACCGATGCTGACGCGGTTGCGGCTCATTCGCGACGCTTTCACGGCGCTCGCGCCCGGCGCGCCCTTCGTCCAGTTCACCTATGCGGTGGTGCCGCCGATCCCGAAATCGCTGCCCGGCGTGTCCACAGAGGCTTCGGAACGGATCTGGATGAACCTTCCGCCGGCCCGCGTCTGGGTGTATCGCAAGGATTAATTCCGCCGGCATTCCTCTTTGCGCGGCGGGCTCGTTTCGCCGAACGCATGGAAGCGGATGTCCGCACCCAAAATCCTGGTCATTCCCGGCTCGCTACGCACCGGCTCGCACAATGCGAAGCTGGCCGCGCTCGCCGCCTATGAATTCGCCCAGGCCGGCGTCGACGTCACCCGCATCTCGCTCGCCGATTTTCCGCTGCCGATCTACGACGGCGACCTCCAGGCCAAGTCGGGCGTGCCCAAGCACGCGATCAATCTCAAGCGCATGATCGGCGCGCATCATGGCGTGCTGATCGTTTCGCCCGAATACAATGCCTCGGTGCCGCCGCTGCTGAAGAACGCGATCGACTGGGTCAGCCGCGTGCATGAGCTGCACGAGGCGCGCGGCGAGGTGTTCCGCAACCGCGCCTTCGCGCTCGCCGGCGCCTCGCAGAGCCGGCTCGGCGCCGCCCGCGCGCTCCAGGCGTTGCGGCTGATCCTGACCTCCTGCCACGCCAATGTGATTGCCAGCCAGCTCACGCTCGCCTTTGCCGGAGAGGCCTATGACGATATGGACAGGCTGAAGAACGAGGGCGATATCGCCGCGTTGAAGGAGCTGGTAGCGCAGTTGATCGACATTTCCCAACGCATGATGTGAGGTGACATGACGCCAGCCGAGATCGCCCCGAAGGACCGCCTGATCGTTGCGCTCGATCTGCCGAGCGTTGATGCCGCGGAGGCGATGATCGCAAGGCTCGGCGACAGCGTCACGTTCTACAAGATCGGCTATCGCCTCGCCTATGCCGGCGGCTTGCCGCTCGTTGCGAGGCTCGCGGACAAGGGCAAGAAGGTCTTTCTCGATCTCAAGCTGCACGACATCGGCAACACCGTGGCGCAAGGCGTCGAGAGCATCACCAGGCTGGGCGCGACCTTCCTCACCGTGCACGCTTATCCGCAGACCATGAAGGGCGCCGTCGAAGGCCGCGGCGGCTCGAACCTGAAGATCCTCGCCGTCACCGTCCTGACCTCCTACAACGAGGACGATCTGCACGCGGCGGGTTTCCGGCTCGGCGTCGCCGAGCTCGTCGAAGCGCGCGCGCAGCAGGCGCAGGTGCTTGGCATCGACGGGCTGGTGTCGTCGCCCGAGGAGGTGGGCGCCTTGCGCAAGATCGTCGGCCACCAGATGAGCCTCGTCACGCCCGGCATCCGGCCGGCGGGCTCGGCAAGTGGCGATCAGAAACGCATCATGACGCCGGGCCGCGCGATCACCGCGGGCGCCGATTATCTCGTCGTCGGGCGCCCGGTGGTGGAAGCCGCCGAGCCCAAGGCGATCGCAGACGCCATCCAGGCCGAGATCGGGCAGGCGCTGGGAGCATGATCCGGACCCGAAGGGCCGCGTTAGCGCAAAGTGTGCAGCGGTTTTCCATCGCGACAAACGCGGAACGCGTTTGCGCGGAGATCATGCTCAAATAGAGACAACAACAAGGGAGAAGAACAATGGCAAAAGGCTACTGGATCGGGCGCGTCGATGTGAACAGTGACGAGGGCTACAAGCCTTATGCCGTCGCCAACGGCGCGATCTTCAAGAAATGGGGCGGCCGCTTCGTCGTCCGCGGCGGCAAGTTCACCACCGTCGAAGGTGCCAGCCGCACCCGCAACGTCGTGATCGAATTCCCGGACTACGAGACCGCGATCGCCTGCTACAACTCACCGGAATACCAGGCCAACATCAAGGTGCGCCAGCCGCACTCGGTCGCCGACCTCATCATCATCGAGGGCTATGACGGCGCACAGCCGTCGGACGGCTGACAGGGGCCGTCGTTCCGGGGCGCCCAAAGGGCGAACCCGGAATCTCGAGATTCCGGGTTCGATGCTGCGCATCGCCCCGGAATGACGGTGGTGTCCCCCTCGGTTGCCGGAACTGCGTCCCCCCGCTACAACGGCCCCGAAGAGGATCACACCATGTCCGACATGCGCTTGATTGTTGCTGGAGCCGGCGGCCGGATGGGCCGGGCGCTGACGCGCGCGATTGCCGAGAGCAAAGGCGCGGTGCTGGCGGGCGCGCTGGAGGCGCCGGGCTCCGAGATGCTCGGCAAGGATGCCGGCGTGCTCGCGGGCCTGCCGGCCAATGGCATCAAGCTCTCGGCCGATCTCTGGGCGATGTCGAAGGAGGCCGACGGCATCCTCGATTTCACCGTGCCGGCCGCGACCATCGCCAACGTCGCGATCGCCGCCGAGCGCGGCATTGTGCATGTCATCGGGACGACCGGGCTTTCGGGTTCCGACAACGCCGTGATCAAGAGCGTCACCAATCGCGCGGTCGTGGTGCAGTCCGGCAATATGAGCCTGGGCGTCAATCTGCTTGCCGCGGTGGTCAAGCGCGTCGCCAAGGCGCTCGACCAGAGCTTCGACATCGAGATCGTCGAAACCCATCACCGCATGAAGATCGATGCGCCCTCCGGCACCGCGCTGATGCTGGGCCAGGCCGCGGCGGCCGGCCGCGGCATCTCGCTCGACGAGCATGCGGACCGTGGCCGTGACGGCATCACCGGGGCACGTAAGCCCGGCAACATCGGCTTCGCCTCCTTGCGCGGCGGCACCGCGGCCGGCGACCACAGCGTCAGCTTCCTCGGCCCGTTCGAGCGCCTGACGCTGTCGCATCAGGCCGAGGACCGCATGCTGTTCGCGCATGGCGCGCTGAAGGCGGCACTGTGGGCGCATGGCAAGAAGCCGGGGCACTACTCCATGGCCGACGTGCTCGGCCTCGCCGATATCTGAACGAAAGAAAGCAACGGAAAGCAGTCAATGAGCGAACGTCTTCTCGTGCTCGTCCGCCACGGCCAGAGCGAATGGAATCTGAAGAACCTGTTCACGGGGTGGAAGGATCCTGATCTCACCGAGCAGGGCGTCGCCGAGGCCAGGGAAGCCGGCCGCAAGCTGAAGGCGCAGGGGCTCGTGTTCGACGTCGCCTACACGTCGGTGCTGACGCGTGCGCAGCACACGCTCGACCTCATCCTCGGCGAGCTCGGCCAGAAGGGTCTGCCCACGGAGAAGAACCTCGCGCTGAACGAGCGCGACTATGGCGACCTCTCCGGCCTCAACAAGGACGACGCCCGCAAGAAATGGGGCGAGGACCAGGTCCTGATCTGGCGCCGCTCCTACGACGTGCCGCCGCCCGGCGGCGAAAGCCTGAAGGATACGCTGGCGCGTGCGCTGCCCTATTACGTGCAGGAGATTTTGCCCAGCGTGCTCAACGGCAAGCGCACGCTGGTCGCCGCCCACGGCAACTCGCTGCGCGCCCTGATCATGGTGCTGGAAAAGCTGTCGCCGGAAGGCATCCTGAAGCGCGAGCTCGCGACGGGTGTGCCGATCATCTACCGCCTGAATGCGGATTCGACCGTGGCCTCGAAGCTGGATCTGGCGGGGTAACAGACGCCGTCATTCCGGGGCGCCCGAAGGGTGAACCCGGAATCTCGAGGTTCTCAGGCGCGCAGTTGCGCACCATAGTTCGATGCCTTGCATCGCCCCGGAACGACATCAGACAATCACTGCATCCCCAGCTGCCCAGCTTCCCACCCGAGCATCGCCTGCTTGCGGGTGATGCCCCAGTGATAGCCGGTGAGCGTGCCGCTCTTGCCGAGTGCGCGGTGGCAGGGCACGACGAACGACACCGGGTTCTTGCCGACCGCAGCGCCGACGGCGCGTGAAGCCTTCGGGCTGTTGATGTTGCAGGCGATGTCGGAATAGGACACCGCGCGGCCCATCGGGATCTTCAAGAGCGTTTCCCAGACCCGCACCTCGAAATCGGTGCCGATCATCACCACGCGCAATGGCTGGTCCGGCCGCCACAGCTTCGTGTCGAAGATGCGCTGGGCGAGCGGCGCTGTGCCTTCGTGATCCTCGACGTAAGTTGCGTTCCGCCAGCGCCGCGTCATGTCGGCGAGCGCCGCCTTCTCTTCGCCGGGATCGGCGAAGGCGAGCCCCGACAATCCGCGATCGGTCGCGATCACGATGGCCGTGCCGAAGGGCGAGGCATGGAAGCCGTAGCGCAGGGTGAGGCCCGCGCCGCCATTCTTCCATTCACCCGGCGACATCGCCTCGTGGGTGACGAAGAGATCGTGCAGCCGGCCCGGCCCCGACAGGCCGGAGTCGAGCGCGGCGTCGAGCACGCTCGCGGAATCCCGCAGCAGGCCCTTGGCGTGGTCGAGCGTCAGCGCCTGCATGAAAGCCTTCGGCGTGATCGAGGCCCAGCGGCGGAACAGATGGTGCAGCTCATCGGGCGTGACGCCGGCCGCATCCGCCATCGCCTCGATGGTCGGCTGCGCGCGCCAGTTCTCCGAGATGAAGGCGATCGCCCGGCGCACCGAGTCATAGTCGCGCAGCGCGGCGTTCTGGTGGCCCGGCTTGGTCAGGCGCTGGTCATGTATGGCGAGTGTCATCATGACCGGAAATGTAGGAGAGGGGAGGGTGCGAAACCACCCGATTTCCGACGTGAACTCAGCGAATGGGGTTGAAGGTCGGTCCGCGCTTGGCGGCGTTCAGCGCCTCAACCAAGCCATTGTAAAAGCTTGTTTTTTCTTCAGGTCCCAAAAACCCGGCGAGCTGGAGCCGGCGGCCGCGCGAGATCAGGTAGAGGTGTTCGAGGCCAAAATCCTCGTCGATCTCCAGGTCGAGCCGGACCCAGAGCGGATTGAACGTCCATTCGGCGACCTGGCCGCGATGGCTGACGCGCCGCACCCGCAGTTCCGAGGGCGTGACCACGATCTCCTCGCTGGCCCGCGCGGCGCGGAAATTGACCTTGAAGGCCCACCAGATCACCAGCACGTCGAGGCCGAAGAAGCCGAGCACCGGCCACGCGCCCATCATCAGGAAGACGAGGCCGGTGACGAAGCTGACGGCGCTCAGGAACAGCATCACGGCGAGGAAGCCGGTGCGGTTCAGCGAGCGGTGCGGCGTCAGCAGCGCCGAGAAGATTTGAGCTTCGCTCTGATCTTCAGAGTCCCTGCGCTCAATTTCGTTGCCTGTGCTCATCGTCCCTCAGTATATCCCGATCATGGCGAAAATCACCCGCAAGCCGGTCCCGCGCAAAGCAGCTGTGCCTAAGAAAAAAGCAAAGGCGGCTGTGGCGAAGCCGAAGGCCCCCGCGAAGAAATCGCTCAAAGCGATGAAACCTTGGACGCCCGCCGAGATCCGCGAGGTCTTCAGCCGTTTCCGCAAGGCCAACCCGGAGCCGAAGGGCGAGCTCGAGCACGTCAATCCGTTCACGCTGCTGGTCGCCGTGGTGCTGTCGGCGCAGGCCACCGACGCCGGCGTCAACAAGGCGACGCGCGCATTGTTCGAGGTCGCCGATACGCCGCAGAAGATGCTCGACCTCGGCGAGGAGTCCTTGCGCGAATACATCAAGACCATCGGCCTCTATCGCACCAAGGCGAAGAATGTCATTGCGCTGTCGGCCAAGGTGCTCAGCGAGTTCGGCGGCGAGGTGCCGCGCACGCGCGCCGAGATCGAGTCGTTGCCGGGCGCCGGGCGCAAGACCGCCAACGTCGTGCTCAACATGGCCTTTGGCGAACACACCATGGCGGTGGATACGCATGTCTTCCGCGTCGGCAACCGCACCGGGCTCGCGCCCGGCAAGACGCCGCTGGAAGTCGAGCTCGGTCTCGAAAAGGTGATCCCGGCCGAATTCATGCTGCATGCCCATCATTGGCTGATCCTGCACGGCCGCTATACTTGCCTCGCGCGCAAGCCGCGCTGCGAGGTATGCCTGATCAACGATCTCTGCCGATGGCCGGAGAAGACGGTGTGAGGCATTAGCTATCGTCTGTCATTCCGGGGCGATGCGCAGCATCGAACCCGGAATCTCGAGATTCCGGGTCTGGTCCTTCGGACCATCCCGGAATGACAGTGGTGAGATTCGCATTCGGGCAAAGTGGCTTTGGGGGCATACCGTGAGTCAGCAGGAACAAGCCTCGTCGCCACCACCTGCCGCCACACCCGCCCCGCCGCCCAAGCCTACACAGCGGCCAGCGAGCTCGCTGTGGAGCCGGTTCGCGATCCCGCTGTTTGCCGTGATCGTCGCGCTCGCTTTCGTCGCGCTGGCGACGCTGCGCTTCGACGAATGGGTCGGCAACGCGGTGATCCAGACCACCAATGACGCCTATGTGCGCTCCGAGCTGACGCGGCTGGCGAGCCGTGTCTCCGGCGAGGTGCTGACCGTAGGGGTGACCGACTTCCAGCGCGTCAAGGCCGGCGACCTCCTGATTCAGATCGATCCGGCGGACTATGAGGCGCAGGTCGCGCAGTCCGAAGCCGCGGTCGCCGCCGCGCAAGCCACGCTCGACAATCTGGCCAACCAGGTCGAGCTGCAATATGCGACGATCGCGCAGGCGCAAGCCGCGCGGCTGTCGGCCGAAGCCATTGAGGTCGAGGCGCGGCAGGAGCAGGAGCGTCAGCAATCACTGTCGCAGACCGAGTCCGGCACGCGGCAGCGGTTCGAGCAGGCGGTCGCCGCCTACGCCAAGGCGCAGGCCGACGTGCGCGCCAGCCGCGCCGTGATCGCCGCCCAGCAGCATCAGCTCGAAGTCCTGCAAGGCACCAGGAAACAGCGCGCCGCCGATCTCGACGCCACCAAGGCGTCGCTGGCGAGTGCGAGGCTGAAGCTCGGCTACACGACGATATCGGCGCCGTTCGACGGCGTCGTCGGCGAGCGCCAGGTGCAGCCCGGCGACTACGTCAATATCGGCACCAACCTCATCAACGTGGTGCCGCTGCCGAAGGTCTATGTGATCGCGAACTACAAGGAGACCCAGCTCACGCACGTCGCACCGGGCCAGCCGGTCGAGATCACCGTCGACAGTTTTCCGCGCGAGAAGCTGCGCGGCCGGGTCGAGCGGATCGCGCCGGCGACCGGCGCGCAGGTCGCGCTGCTGCCGCCTGATAACGCCACCGGCAATTTCACGAAAGTGGTGCAGCGCATTCCCGTGCGGATTCAACTCGACGACAACCAGCAGCTAACGGCACGGCTCGTGCCCGGCATGTCGGTCGTCACCAGCATCAACACCGCGGGCGCGAATGGCGGGAAATGACGATTCCGATCGCGGACCGCTCTCGCGCGGCGGCGTCGCGCCACAGCCCATGTTCGCCGTGGCGGCGGTGCTGCTCGGCTCGTTCCTCGCCAATTTCGACAGCCGTCTCACCACGGTCGGACTGCCCGACCTGCGCGGCGCGTTTTCGCTCAGCTTCGACGAAGGCGCCTGGCTCTCCACCGCCGGCATCGGCTCGCAGATCTTCATCGCGCCCGCGGTGGCGTGGCTCGCGACGGCGTTCGGGCTCAGGCGCGTGCTCGGGATCCCCAGCCTGGTCTACGCCGCGGTCTCGCTGATCATTCCCTTCGTGCACGATTATCCGACGCTGATTGCGCTCAGTGTCGTGCATGGTCTGCTGCTCGGTACCTTCGTACCGGCGACGCTGATGATCGTGTTCCGCAACCTGCCGATCCGCTGGTGGCTGCCGGCGATCTCGATCTACTCGATCCGCGTCGGCTTTGCGTTGGACACGTCGAGCTCGCTGGTCGGCTTCTACGTCGACCATCTCGGCTGGCAATGGTTGTACTGGCAGGGTGTCGTGATCGCGCCGCTGATGGGCCTGATGGTCTATCTGGGCACACCGAGCGAGCCGGTGAACCGCGCGCTGCTGCGCGACGCCGATTGGGGCGGCATGCTGCTGCTCGGCGCCTCGGTCTCGATGATCTATGCCGGGCTCGACCAGGGCAACCGGCTGGACTGGCTGGGCTCCGGCACGGTGATGGCGCTGCTCGCCGCCGGCGCGGTGCTGTTCGCAGGCTTCCTCGTCAACGAGTCGCTGGTGCGCCAACCCTGGGCGCATGTGAACGTGCTGTTCTCGCGCAATATCGGGCTGTCGCTGGTGGTGATCCTGCTCTACACGCTGACTTCCCTTTCCAATTCATCGCTGGTGCCGAACTTCCTCGGTAATGTTGGCCTGCTCCGGCCGGAGCAGAGCGGTCTGCTGCTGTTGACCTACGGCGCGCTGCCGATGTTCGTGCTGGTGCCGATTTCGATCTGGCTGCTGCGTCATTTCGATGCGCGCGTGGTGACGGTGCTGGGCTTTGCCTGCTTTGCCGCCGCCAACCTCTGGGGCACCCAGCTCACCCATGACTGGGCGCGCGAAGATTTCATCGGCATCGTGCTGCTGCAATCGGTCGGACAGTCGACGACGCTGTTGCCGATCATCATCATGGCGCTGTCGAACTCCGATCCGAGCCGCGCCACGTCGTTCGCCGCCTATATCCAGATCATGCGGCTCGGCGGCGCCGAGATCGGCGTGGCGCTGATGGGGACCTGGCTGCGCGTCCGCGAGCAGGTCCATTCCTTCTATCTCGGTCAGAACCTCGGCGTCGGCGACGTCGATGTGGTGCGGACGCTGAAACAGCTCGCCGACCATTTCGCCGCCCATGGCGCCGGCCTGGCCCAGGCGCGCGCGGTGGGGACGCTCGCAAGTTTCGTCCAGCGCGAGGCCAATGTGCTCGCCTATATCGACGGCTTCTGGCTCTGCTTCTGGCTGGCGATGGCTGCGCTCGGCGTCGTCGCGCTGATCACCCGCGCCCCGCCGGGCCCGTTCACGCCGGCGCCGTTCGGCTTCGCCAAGATGCTGCTGCGCAAATGCGGGGCGCAGGTGACTTAAGTCCAGCGTCACCGCATCTGCCGCGCCGGCTCGATCAGCTCCGGCCGCGGGCCGGAGAGCCGCTTGTGCATGTGGACCATGAAGGCCATGCCGAAGATCGGCGTCGCCAGGTTGACGATCGGAATCGAGACGAAGGCCGCGATGATCAGGCCAGCGGCGAAGACGGTCGCGGCATTGTCGCGCCGCATCGCCTTGGCTTCCTTCGGCGAGCGGAAGCGCATCGCAGCGAGCTCGAAATATTCGCGTCCCAGCAGCCAGGCGGTGGCGAGGAAGAAGATCAGGAAACCGGCGCCGGCCAGCAGCACGAAGGGCAGCGCGATCAGATAGACCAGGATGGTCAGCAA
This sequence comes from Bradyrhizobium diazoefficiens USDA 110, assembly GCF_000011365.1. Lineage (GTDB taxonomy): Bacteria > Pseudomonadota > Alphaproteobacteria > Rhizobiales > Xanthobacteraceae > Bradyrhizobium > Bradyrhizobium diazoefficiens. The sequence goes on from NC_004463.1 coordinate 738,057, forward strand.
GGCGGTCTTGACGCCCTCGTAGATCGCCTGGCTGAAGGGCAGCGCCACGCCCGGCCGTTCGGCGGGATAGTGTTCGCGCTCGACATGGTCGGCGACATCGTCGACGAACAGGCTCGCCACCAGCGAGGTGATCGCCGGCATCAGAAACACGGCCCCGAACACGACGCCAAGTCCCGCCGCGATCGAGACGATCCAGGCCAGGACCTCGAGCGAGGTGTGCCAGCCGGGACCGAGCAGGCCCTCGAGCCACACCTCGCCATAGGTCGCAAACCAGCTGAGCAGCCGCTGCAATCCGATCGCCAGCACGGTGATCAGCACGAGCGCAAGCCCGATCGATCGCCACAGGATCGATCGCATCGGCGGCGAGATCATTTGCGACAGCGCCTTCACGGCGGCATCCAGCATGGGAGTTCCTCTCACGAAAACCACCCGCGAGAGGTAGACACCCCGGGCCGCTTCGGCAAGGGACGCTGACCCGCCAGCCCCTGCGGCTTACCGCTCCGCGGCGATACTGGCCCAGCAGGTGATGGCGCTACAGACCGTGCTCCAGCGGCCGAACCCCTTGTAGATCTGGGCGGCGACCTGCTCCTGCTGCTTCAGCGTGCCCTCGGCCTTGATCTGCGGGTCGGAGACGTTGCGGATCGCGAGCCAGCGCGGCGCCTTCTCGCCCATCTCCTGGGCCACGAGGCCAAGGATGGCGTCGCCCATCTCGGAGACGTCGCCGAGTCCCTGGAGATGGAAATGATTGTCCGAGGTGTCGAAGCCGAAGAAGTCGGTGGTGACCACGGAGGAGGACAGCCCGCTCGGCTTCACGACGAAGATCTTCGGCGCCCTGGTATTGTCCTTCGGCAATTGCCCGGCATTGGCCTTGAACAGCGTCTTGGCCTGCGCGAATTTTTTCGACACGGCGGGCCTGCTCGAAAAGTGTTCCTGCGCGAAGGGCTGCTTCTTGAATTTCGACAGGCAGTCGAAGCGCACGATCGGGCTGACGACGACGTCGCCGACCTCGAATGCCTTGCCGATACCGCCGGCGGTGCCCGTGGTGATGACCAGCGTCGGCTGCACCTCGGTGATGATCTGGCGCCAGACGTCGATGTTCGGCAATCGCGGACCGTCCTGCGACATGTGCGAGTCGGATTTGAAGATCACGCATTTCTTCTTGCCGATCGTTGTGGTCCAGTAGGTACCGAGACGCTTCAGTTCCTTGGCCGGGCAGCCGTTGCGCATCTTCTTGGAGATGGCGGCGTAGTTATGCGTATAGGGCACGTAATCGTTGCGTGAATCCTTGCCCGGCGTCAGCACGCGGCTGAGCGCGTGGCCCTCGTCGACGGTCCAGGTCACGACCAGCACGTCGGCGCGCGGCAGCGGTCCCTTGCCATTGCCTTTCGGCTTCGGCCCGGTCTGCGGCGCGAGTCCCTTTGGCCAGGGAATGTCGGTGAAGCGCGACAGCCCGGTCGAGGTCGAGAAGGCCATGAACGCGCGGCCCTCGGCCGATTCGGAATCGAAATCGATGATCTCGCGCCGAAAGTCTTCCGCGGTGACCTTTGCGGTCTTCTTCGCCGCGGCATCCTTCACGCGTTTCACCACGAAGGTCTCGGGCGGGGGCGGTGTCGTGATCGGATCGAAACCAAGATTTCTCTCAACCCATTTGCGGTCGGCTAACATCGCATCGTCTCCGTCAATTTGATTTTGACAAATGTCTTCCATCGGTCGGCCAGTCGGGCCGACGGGTGCAATCCTAGATCGAATTCATTGGCGTCGAATGGGTCGGAGCTATTGACCGAATCGAGGCCGGTTCGGGTCGCAGACAATTTCTCCTGTCAAACAACAGTTATTCTGAAAAAAATTTGCGCAATGTCTGAACCAAGTGGCGACTGAGATTACACCTATAGTTGAGGTGCGACAATCTGCCTTCCAATCACAAACGGAGGAAGTCATGGCAAGCTCGACTAAGCGAGTTGCGCTGGTGAACAGCGCGAGGAAATTGCCGAAGGGGGCCAAGCTCGTCGGCGCGGCCGATCCCGGCCGAGCTCGAAGGTATCGTGGTCGGTGTGCATGGCCTCGACAACCGCCCGGTGGCGCAGCCGCACTTCCGGCGCAAGATGGCGAAGACGGGTGCGACGGCGCGTGCCGCACAGGGCGGCAGCTTCTCGGTCGAACAGATCGCAGAGCTCTACAACTTCCCGGGCGGCGAGACCGGCGCCGGCCAGTGCATCGCCATCATCGAGCTCAACGACATCGATCAGAAGGGCCATCCCACGGGCGCCGGCTACAAGACCTCCGACCTGCGCACCTTCTTCAAGAAGGCGGGCATCCCGATGCCGCAGATCGCGCCCGCGAGCGTCGACGGCGGCGCCAACAAGCCGGGTCATTCCGAGGCCGACGGCGAGGTCGTGCTCGACATCGAGGTGGCCGGCGCCATCGCGCCGGGCGCCAGGATCGTGGTCTATTTCGCGCCCAACACCACCAACGGCTTCATCGACGCGGTGAAAGCCGCCGTCCACGACGCCGCGCGAAAACCCTCGGTGATCTCGATCAGCTGGGGCGGACCGGAAGACGAGGACGGCTCGCAGCAATTCGTCGACGGCCTCAACGAGGCGATCCGCGATGCCGCCGCGATGGGCGTCACCGTCTGCGTCGCCTCCGGCGACAATGGCTCGGCCGATATGGGCGAGGATTGGGACGGCAAGCCGCACGCCGACTTCCCGGCCTCGAGCCCCTTTGCGCTGGCCTGCGGTGGCACCAACCTGAAGGCGCCGAACGGTCACATCCAGGAGGTGGTCTGGAACGGCGGGACGCAGGGTGGCGCGGGCGGCGGCGGCGTCAGCGTGGTGTTTCCGCGGCCGGCCTACCAGGCCCATGCCCACGTCCCGAAGTCGCCGTCGCACTCGGTCGGGCGCGGTGTTCCTGACGTCGCCGGCGACGCCGATCCGGCGACCGGCTACCAGATCTTCCTCAACGGCGTCGGCACCACGATCGGCGGCACCAGCGCGGTGGCACCGCTGATGGCCGGATTGATCGCCCGCATCAACGAGGCCACGACCAAGAAATTCGGCAAGACGGTCGGCTTCATCAACCCGCTGATCTACGCCTCGCACGCGCAAGGCGTGTTCCGCGACATCACGGTCGGCAACAACGACATCACCGGCGATTTGCACGGCATGTACAAGGCCGGCCCCGGCTGGGACGCCTGCTCCGGCCTCGGCGTCCCCAATGGCGCCGCGTTGCAGAATTTGCTCGCGGCCTGATTGATCCTCTCCCTCTCCCCGTCCTGACGGGGAGAGGGCTGGGGTGAGGGGCTATTCCGCGGAAATGGTGAAAGCTGTTCGTCCGCTCTCTCCCCGTCATTGCGAGCGCAGCGAAGCAATGACGAACGCGGAGCGAGACACGGGCTACACCGCGTCCAGCGGTTTGCCGCGCACGTTCGGACCGAACAGCGCCATCGCGATCACCACGATCAGCATGGCCGCGGTGATCAGGCCGAACACGCCGGTGACGCCGCCCTCCTTCAGCATGTAGGCGACGATGAAGCCCGAGAACGTCGCGCTTAGCCGGCTCATCGAATAGACGAGGCCGGATGCACGTGCCCGGATCTGGGTCGGAAACACCTCGGTCTGATAGGCGTGATAGGCGTAGGACATCGTGGTGTTGCAGGCCGTCAGCAGCACGCCGCAGACGATCAGCAGCGCCGGCTCGGTCAGTTGCGCGAACGCCATGCCGAAGACGATGATGGCGACGCAGGCGCCGGCGATGATCCAGCGCCGCTCGAATTTGTCGGCGAAGCTCGAAGCGAGCAGCGGCGCGATCGGATAGGCGAAGGCGACGATGAAGGAATATTGCAGGCTCTTGGTGACGTTGATGCCCTTCTCGACCAGCAGCGTCGGCACCCAATTGGCGAAGCCGTAGAAGCCGAAGGCCTGGCAGAGGTTGAACACCATGAACAGGACCACGAGCGAGAGATAGGGCGGGCGGAACAGGTCGGCGAAGCTGACATTCGTGGTCGATCGCACCGCCTGGCGCGCAGGCGACGTCGCGGGCCGCGACCCGGCGCCGCCGCTGGCGGCCTCCAGCGTCGTTAGGATGCGAAGCGCCTCCTCGTTGCGGCCGTGCCGCGCCAGCCAGAGCGGGCTTTCGGGCAGGAACAGCCTGAGCACCCAGATGATCATGCTGGCGGCGGCGCCGATCAGCACCACCCAGCGCCAGCCCTCGACACCGTAAGGCGCGAGCGGCACCAGCCACCAGGCGAGGAATGCGACGACGGGGACGGCGACGAACATGATCGACTGGTTCACCGCAAAGGCGCGCCCGCGCATCCGGCTTGGCACGAGCTCAGTGATGTAGGCGTCGATGGTGATGACCTCGACGCCGATGCCGATGCCGGCGAGGAAACGCCAGAACAGCAGACCTTCCGGAGAGGTCTGGCAGGCCATGATCACGGAGGCCGCGGTGTAGCCGAGCAGCGCATAGGTGAAGATCGCGCGCCGGCCGAAGCGGTCGGCGAGGAAGCCGAGGAAGAAGGTGCCGACGAACAGGCCGGCAAAGGTCGCGGCGACGAAGGCGCCGATGCCGGCGAAGCCGAAGAACGCCTGCGTCGTCGTGCTCAAAAGTCCGCTGCGGCTCAGGCCCGGCGCGATATAGCCGGTGAGGAACAGATCGTAGATCTCGAAGCAGCCGCCGAGCGAGAGCAGGATGACGAGGCGCCAGACATAGGGCGACCCCGGCATCGCCTCGAGCCGCCGCGAGATCTCGTCCGGCACGGACGGCGCAGCGCCGAGCTCGAAGCCTGTGTCGATGCCGACAACGCTCATGGTGTCCTCCCCGAGGTGCGCGGATCGCACGCGGTTCCCGGCGGCTCATCTGTGTTGCGTGTCGTGACCTCTGCCGGATCGCGCCATGTTGGCCGGTCAAGGGCGGAAATCCAGAAGAACATATCGATGGGAGCGTTCGAGATTTTCGAACTCGGCTAATGAGAGGCAGGACAGCCGCTCGGCGAACTCGGTCACCTCTCCCGCTTGCGGGAGAGGTCGGCGCGCAGCGCCGGGTGAGGGTTCTCTCCGCAACGGGACAATTCCGATGCGGAGATACCCTCACCCCAACCCTCTCCCGCAAGCGGGAGAGGGAGCGCACCGTTGCTCACCCCACCAGCTCCGCCTGCCAGCCACCGCTGCGCACCTGCTCGGCGATGAATGCGAGCATCAGGCGACGCATCTCTTCCATGGCGTAGGTCATCGGGCGGTTGCGAAGCCGGCAGAGGTAGAGCGTGCGGGTCAGCTTCGGCTCGATCACCTTGCGTGCGATCAGCCGGCCGGCCGCGAGCTCCTCCCGCGCGAACAGCTTTGTCGCGATGGTGCAGCCGAGCCCTTCCACCAGCGCGCCGGTCATGCCGGTGATCGAGTTGGCGTGCAGGATGGCGCCGCCCTCCAGCCGCTTGAGCAGGACGGGATCGTCCAGCAGCGCGCGCGAGGACAGGCCAAGACCGTAGCGAAGCAGGATCAGCGGCATCCGGCTCAGCTCCTCGAACCGGATCGGGGCCTTGCCCTTGCCGACCAGTTTTGGAATGCCGACCAGGAACATCTCCTCTTCGAGCACGGGCTCCGTAATCAGCTCCTTCTCCGACGGCGGATTGTAGACCAGCGCCAGATCGACATTGGAGACCATCAGGTGCATCAGCGTCGCGCCCGACAGGCTCTCGGTGAGCGACAATTTGAGCTTCGGATATTTGGTCAGCACCGTGCGCATCAGTTCGACACCGATCGCCTTGACGCCGGAATTGGCCATGCCGATCGAGATCTCGCCGGCGATGACGCGGGCGCCCTCGCGCACCTCGGTCTCGGCCTCCGCCATCGCGCGCAGGATGATGCGTGCGTGCTCATAGAGCCTTTCGCCGGCCGCCGTCGGTTCCATGCCGCGCGACTTGCGCTCGAACAGCGGCGTTGCGAACTCGGCCTCCAGGTTCGAGATATGATGGCTGAGCGCGGACTGCGCGACGTTCACCTGGTCGGCCGCGCGCGACAGGTTCCGCTGCTCGTAGACGGCGATGAAATAGCGGAGCTGGCGTGAATCCATGGGCGATCAAGCGTTCTAGAACTGCGAAGGCAATCTTCGACAGATTATATTTTTCAGAAGGCTTGTGAAGGCCTAGTCTCCCGGTTGGACGAACAGGGAGTGACGCATGACTGAGGCCGGATTGCCGCTCGAAGGCGTGCGGATCGTCGAGATGACCCACATGGTCATGGGTCCGACCTGCGGCATGATCCTCGCGCAGCTCGGTGCCGAGGTGATCAAGGTCGAGCCGCCGTCCGGCGACAAGACGCGGAGCCTTGGCGGCATGGGAACGGCGTTCTTCCCGCTGTTCAATCGCGGCAAGCGCAGCGTCGTGCTGGATTTCGAGAAGCCTGGGGATCGCGACAGCATGCACCGTCTGCTCGCGACGGCCGATGTGTTCCTGGAAAACTTTCGCGATGGCCAGCTGGAGAAGCAGGGGTTAGGTGCCGAGGAATTGCGCCGCCGGCATCCGCATCTGATCATCGCCGGCCACAAGGGCTTTCTGTCCGGCCCCTACGAGCATCGCCCCGCGCTCGACGAGGTCGTGCAGATGATGTCGGGGCTCGCGGCCATGACCGGCACCAAGGAGAAGCCGCAGCGCGTCGGCTCCTCCGCCAACGACATCATGGGCGGCATGTTCGGCGTGATCGCGATTCTCGCCGCGCTCTATCAGAAGCGCGGAGGCAAGCGCGACGGCGCCGACATTCGCATCGGCCTGTTCGAGAACTGCCTGTTCCTGGTCGCCCAGCACATGGTCGAATACGAGATGACCGGCAACAAGCCGCGTTCGATGCCCGAGCGCGAGCACGCCTGGCCAATCTACGACATTTTCGATGCCGCGGACGGCGAGCGCATTTTCATCGGCGTCGTGACCGAGGGGCACTGGCAAAGCTTCTGCCGGGAGTTCGGCCTGACCGAGTTTCTCGAAGATCCCGCCTTGCGCACCACGACCGACCGTATCCTGGCGCGGCCGCGAATCCTTCCGCGCGTCGCCGAGATCATCCGGCAGCGGAACGTGGCAGAGCTGTCGCAGAAGCTCGACGCGCTCAACATCTGCTTTTCGCCGATCAACCGGCCCGAGGATCTCCTCACCGATCCCCATGTGCTGCGCCCGGGCGGGCTCGTCAGCAATTTCACGGCCGACGGTAAGCCGTTCCATGTGCCGGCTCTGCCGGTCGAGTGGAACGGCAGCCATCTCGGTGAAGGCCTGAAGGTCGCACCGCTCGGCGCCGACACATCGGCGGTTCGTGCCGAGATCGACAAGGATGACATCGCGTCAAAAGCCGCTGGGAGGCCTGCATGAGCCGGATCGAGACGATTTACCCCTCAGATCGCGTCAGCCTGCGCGAGGTGGGCCTGCGCGACGGGCTCCAGCTCGTGAAGAAATTTCCGTCAACCGAGGCCAAGCAGCGCTGGGTACGCGAGGAATATGCCGCCGGCGTGCGGCACTTCGAGGTCGGATCGTTCCTGCCGGCCAAGACCTTCCCGCAATTCGTCGACGTGCGCGATGTCATCGGGGCGGTCGCGAACCTGCCGGGCGCTCATGGAATCGCGCTTGCACTCAACGAGCGCGGCGTCAACGAAGCCCTCGAATCCGGTGTTGGCGAAATCGCGTCGGTGGTCTCGGCCACGGAAGAGCACAGCCAGGCCAACGCCCATCGCTCGCGCGACTCCGCGATCGCCAATGTCAGGCGGCTCTGCGAGATGCGCGACGCCAGCTCCCACAAGCCGCTCGTGAATGCCGCGATCTCGATGGCGCTGGGCTGCTCGATCACCGGCGCGGTTGATCCGGCCGAGGTCTTGCGGCTGGTCGACAAATGCCTTGAGGCCGGCGTCGATTTCGTCGCGATCGCCGACACCGTCGGCTACGCGGGCCCGAAGCAGGTCGCCGAGCTGTCGCGCGCCGCGGTCAAGCTCGCAGGACAAAAGCCGATCTGCATCCACCTCCACGACACCCGCGGCATGGGCATCGCCAACGCCGCGGCTGCACTGGACGAGGGCGTGCGCATTCTCGACGGATCGCTCGGCGGCCTCGGCGGCTGCCCCTTCGCGCCCGGCGCGACCGGCAATGTCGTGTTCGAGGATCTCGTGTTCCTGTGCGAGAGCAAGGGATTTGCGACGGGGATCGACCTGGAGAAGCTGGTCGGTGTGCGCAGGATCTTGCGCGACGAGATGCCGAACGAAACGCTGTATGGCGGCGTCGCGCGGGCGGGCCTGCCGTGCGGGACGGTGGCGAAAGCGGCGTGAGCTTTTTTTCCTTCTCCCCTTGTGGGAGAAGGTGGCGCGAAGCGCCGGATGAGGGGTTTGTCTCCGCGAGCTCGAAGAGGAGTAGTCGCTGAGACATACCCCTCACCCGTCTCGCCGCTTCGCGGCGAGCCACCCTCTCCCACAAGGGGAGAGGGAGACGCACCGTCTATGCGACGGACTTACTCATGCCTGTGCCCGTGCTTCCGCGCCTTCGCCGGCTTGCCTTCGCCCGTCGGAATCATCACCACGCGCCCATAGCGCACGCCGCGTTCGGCGATGATGTGGTCGGCGAAATGCCTGACCTCGTCGGCCGCGCCGCGCAGTGCCGTCATCTCCATGCAATTGTTGTCGTCGAGATGGACGTGCAGCGTCGCCAGCGCGAGGTCGTGGTGGCCGTGGAATTCCTGCACCAGGCGTTTCGAGAGATCGCGGGCGGCGTGGTCGTAGACATAGACGAGACCGGCGACGCAGGGGCCGGTCTGCGCCGTGTCCTCTGAGGTCTGTTGCAGGCCGGCCCGCGCGAGGTCGCGGATGATCTCGGAGCGGTTCTGGTAGCCGCGCGCCGCCGCCGCGGCGTCGATCTCCGCCAGCAGATCGTCCTCGATCGTGATCGTAATTCGCTGCATCAGGTCCTCTCCGCGCGTATCGCTCCTCTTACCTCGCCCCGCTTGCGGGGAGAGGTCGGAATTCAAGCCTAGCTTGAATTCCGGGTGAGGGGGACTCTCCGCGAGTCCGTCTCTTGCCGGCTGCGTGGTAGCAGCCCCTCACCCCAACCCTCTCAGCGCGAGCGAAGCTCGTCGCGGCCCCGTAAGAACGGGGAGAGGGAGTACGCCCTCACAGCCGGGTCGCACGAAGCCGCAGCGCATTGCCGACGACGCTCACCGAGGACAGCGCCATCGCCGCCGCGGCGATGATCGGCGACAGCAGGACGCCGAAGTTCGGATAGAGGATGCCGGCCGCGATCGGAATGCCGGCGGCGTTGTAGATGAAGGCGAAGAACAGGTTCTGGCGGATGTTGCTCATCGTCGCCTGAGACAGTTTTCGCGCTCGCACGATGCCGGTGAGATCGCCTTTGAGCAGGGTCACGCCGGCGCTCTCCATTGCCACATCGGTGCCGGTGCCCATGGCGATGCCGACTTCGGCGGCCGCTAGTGCCGGGGCGTCGTTGACGCCGTCGCCGGCCATCGCGACGCTGCGGCCGGCCTTTTGCAGCTTTGTCACCACCGCGCTCTTCTGGTCCGGCAGCACCTCGGCTTCGACCTCGGCGATGCCGAGCCGGCGCGCCACCGCTTGCGCCGTGGTGCGGTTGTCACCGGTCAGCATGATCACCTTGATGCCCTCGGCGGCGAGGGCCTTCAGCGCCTCCGGCGTCGAGGCCTTGACCGGATCGGCGATCGCAAACAGGCCGGCGAGCCGGCCGTCGACGGCCATGTTGATCACCGTCGCGCCATCGCCGCGCAGCCGTTCGGCCTCGGTGTCGAGGGCCTTGGTGTCGATCCCGATCGACGACAGGTATCGTGCGTTGCCGAGCACGATGGTCTTGCCGTCGACCTTGCCCGTCGCGCCCTTGCCTGTCGGCGAATCGAACGCCTCGACCTGGCCGAGTGTGAGCTGCTTCTCCTTGGCCGCGCGCACGATAGCGTCGGCCAGCGGATGTTCGCTGGCGCGCTCGACGCTGGCCGCCCAGCGGAGAATGTCGTCGTCGGCAAAGCCGGAAGCCGGCACGATCGCGACGACCTTGGGCTTGCCCTCGGTCAGCGTGCCGGTCTTGTCGACCACCAGCGTGTCGATCTTCTCCATCCGCTCCAGCGATTCCGCGTTCTTGATCAGGACGCCGGCCTGCGCGCCGCGGCCGACGCCGACCATGATCGACATCGGGGTCGCGAGCCCCAGCGCACAGGGGCAGGCGATGATCAGCACGCTGACGGCGGCGACCAGCCCGAAGGCCAGCCGCGGCTCCGGCCCGAACCAGGCCCAGGCCGCGAAGGCGGCGAGGGCGACGACGATGACGGCCGGCACGAACCAGCCGGCGACCTGATCGGCCAGGCGCTGGATCGGCGCGCGCGAGCGCTGCGCATCGGCGACCATCTGCACGATCTGCGACAGCAGCGTCTCCCGCCCGACCTTGTCGGCGCGCATGATGAAGCTGCCGGACTGGTTGAGCGTGCCGGCGATGACTTTTGCACCGGTTTCCTTGGTGACCGGCATGGATTCGCCGGTCACAAGCGACTCGTCGAGCGAGGAACGCCCCTCCAGGATGACGCCGTCGACCGGCACCTTCTCGCCGGGGCGAACGCGCAAATGCTCGCCGGCATGGAGCGTATCGATCTCGACCTCGTGCTCGCTGCCGTCAGCCTCGACGCGGCGCGCGGTCTTCGGGGCGAGCTGCAACAGCGCCTTGATCGCGCCCGACGTCGCATCGCGGGCGCGCAGCTCCAGCACCTGGCCGAGCAGCACCAGCACGGTGATGACGGCAGCCGCCTCGAAATAGATGGCCACCGCGCCGCCATGGCTGCGGAAGGTGTCCGGGAAGATCTGCGGCACGACCGTGCCGAGGACGCTGTAAATGTAAGCGACGCCGGTGCCCATCGCGATCAGCGTGAACATGTTGAGGTTGCGGGTGACCAGCGACTGCCAGCCGCGGACGAAGAACGGCCAGCCGGCCCACAGCACCACGGGCGTGGCGAAGACGAGCTGGATCCAGTTCGAGAGCGTCTGGTCGATCCAGTTGTGCGGGCCGGCGAGATGGCCGCCCATCTCCAGCACCACGGCCGGCAGCGCCAGCACGCCGCCGATCCAGAACCGCCGCGTCATGTCGGCGAGTTCGGGATTGGGGCCGGCCTCCAGGCTCGCGACCTCCGGCTCCAGCGCCATGCCGCAGATCGGGCAGCTGCCGGGTCCGACCTGGCGGATCTGCGGGTGCATCGGGCAGGTGTAGATCGTGCCCGCCGGCATCTCCGGCTCGCTCGCCTTCTCCTTGGCGAGGTATTTTGCGGGATCGGCGGCGAATTTGGTGCGGCATCCGGCCGAGCAGAAATGGAAGGTCTCGCCGTGATGGTCGAACCGGTGCTTCGAGGTCGCGGGGTCGACCGTCATGCCGCAGACGGGGTCGAGGACTTTCGTCGCGGCGTTGCCTTGGTCATGGGCATGATGATGGGCGTGGCCGGCATGATCGCCGTGTCCGCCGCAGCATGAAGCTGCCGCAGGCTTTTCGTTCGGCGGCGTCGCCGCCTTGCTCGAACAGCCGCATCCGGTGTGACCGTCCGCGTCGTGATGATGCTTGTGCTCGGCGTCGCTCATTTCCATGCTCCGGCTTTGTGCCAGGTCTCGATGTAGGTCTTGCAACCCATACCCGGTAGGGGTATATAGACGGCATGCGCAAGGACATCAAGACATCTGTCGGAAAACGTCTCGGCCGGATCGAGGGCCAGGTTCGCGGCCTGTCGAAAATGGTAGAGGAAGACCGCTACTGCATCGACATCGTGACGCAGATCTCGGCGGTGCGCGCCGCGCTGCGCCGGGTCGAGGAGGAGGTCCTGAAGGACCACGTCGCCCATTGCGTCGAGCACGCCATCACGAGCGGCGACAAGGCCGACCAGCGCGCCAAGATCGCGGAGCTGATGGCGGTGATCGGACGGGCGGAAAGGTAGTTTCGTATTCGCCCGTCATTGTGAGGGGCACGGTATCTCCCCAACGTCGTCCTGGCGAAAGCCAGGACCCACACCGCGGAATCTATCGATCGCGGTCGGCAGCGGTACCGAACGACGAGTCGTCGCCAAACTTCTCCCTGGGGTAATGGGTCCCGGGCTTCGCCGGGACGACGGCGGAGTTAAGCCGCGATCTCGCGCGCCCGTCTGCGGCGCCGCGGGCGGTACATCGCCAGCTTCTTCAGCAGCGAGACATGCGCCGCGGCGGCGGCACATTCGACCATCTCCGCGGGCTGCGCGCTTACTTGCTCAGCCGGAATCTCATCCGGCGCCTCTTCGTCAGCCGCTTCAGGAACGAGCGGCGGCGCACTGATCGTTTCTGGAAACACACTGAATGTGCCCGCTACCTCCTCGAGCGGCTTCTGCTTGTCGGCCCAGTGCAGGGTGGTGTAGTCGAACCCGTGCACGATGGTGGGTTTGACGACTTCGAAATAGGGCGAGATGTCGAAGTCGCGGGGCATGTAGAGCGAGGAATCGCGGATGTGCAGGATCTCGCGGCGGGCGGCGCGGCTGCCGGCCTTGGTGATCTTGGGCAGGATCGGATAGCGCACGGCGTCGAACGCCTGCGCGATCAGCGCCGAGCAGATGATCTTGGTCGGATCGCCCGAGCCGATCGCGATCATGCGGCGCCGCCAGCGCTGCGGTATCGGCAGCGGAAACAGGAAGCGCATCAGGTCGACGATGTTCTTGGTGTCGTAGCCGAAGCCGATGCGGTTGATCGCATAGCGGCAGACCGTGGTGCGGTCCTCATGGGACAGCCCGACCGGGCGGCAGACCCGGGTGTGATAGGGGAAGTATTTCGACAGCGGCGCCGAGGTGACGCCTTCGCCGATATTGGCCTCGATCAGCACATGCGGCTCGCCGCTAGGCTCTTCCGCACCCTCGATCGGGCCGACATAGAGCGCGGCATGCGACCAGGTCGACTGCGTCAGGTATTTGATGATGCCGGAGATGCGGTTGTTGCCCTCGACCAGCAGCACGTCGCCGGGCTCGATGACGCCGCGCAGGTGCTCGGGGTCGCTCGGCGTGAACGGCTCATAGCCCGGCACCTCCTTCGAGAGGTACGCGGCAATCAGCTTGCCGACTGAATCTAGGACCGTCCCCATGTCGAGCTCCCCCGCGGCCTTTTCCGGCCGCCTTTTTTCCCTTCTCTATCATGGTCGAAACGTGTTGCAATTCGGTTCATCACTCTGTGAGATCAAGCACGATTGATTCACCATGATGGTTGCCGTGCAACATGAGATACGGCAAGGTTCGCTGGCTGTTCCCGTTTGCCGCAAGTCTCCGGAAACCATGACATGACAATCACGCGCCGCGGTTTCCTTTCGGCGTCGGCGGCCTTTGCCGCGATGCCGGTCCTGCGCGCAACCGCCGCACCCCTGCCGCGCGAGGCTGACATCGTCGTGATCGGCGCGGGGGCCGCCGGAATTGCCGCAGCGCGGCGCATCATGGCGGCCAATCGCAAGGTCGTGGTGGTCGAGGCGGCATCGCAGATCGGCGGCCGCTGCATCACCGATACCACGACCTTCGACGTACCGTTCGATCGCGGTGCGCGCTGGATGCATAATCCCGAGACCAATCCGATGATCCGGCTGGCGCGCAGCGCGGGCCTCGACGTGCTGCCGGCGCCATCGGGCCAGAAGATGCGCATCGGCCGCCGCAACGCGCGCGCCGGCGAGACCGAGGAATTCCTGGCGGCGCTGGTGCGCGCCAACCGCGCCATCGACGAGGCCGCGCGTGGCAAGCTCGATACCTCCTGCGCCTCCGTGCTGCCGAAGGATCTCGGCGACTGGGCGGGTGCGGCCGAGTTCATGCTGGGCGCGAGCTTTGCCGGCAAGGACCTGAAGGAGCTTTCTGCGATCGACAAGGCGCGCGCGCAGGACCGCAATGCCGCGATCGCCTGCCGTCAGGGCCTGGGTACGCTCATCACGAAGCTCGGCGAGCAGGCGCCGGTCGCGCTGTCGACGCCGGCAAGCCGCATCAGCTGGAGCAATCGCGACGTCAGTGTGGAGACGCAGGGAGGCAAGATCGCCGCGCGTGCCGCCATCGTCACGGTCTCGACCAACGTGCTGACCGCGGGCGCGATCAAGTTCGCACCCGATATTCCCAAGCGCACGTTGGACGCGGCGTCAAAGCTCAGCCTCGGCAGCTACGACCACATCGTGCTGCAGCTGCCGGGCAATCCGCTTGGTCTTGCGCGCGACGACATCCTCATCGAGCAGAGCAATTCGACGCGCACCGCGCTGCTGTTCGCCAATATCGGCGGCTCCTCGCTGTGCTCGATCGACGTCGGCGGCTCGTTCGGCCGCGATCTGTCGGAGCAGGGCGAAAAGGCGATGGCGGCCTTCGCGAAGGAATGGATCGCAAAGCTGTTCGGCAGCGAGGCCGCGGCCATCGTGCAGAAGACCAGCGCGACGCGCTGGAATGCCTCGCCCTTCGTGATGGGCGCGATGTCGGCGTCCTCGCCCGGCGGTCAGCTCTCGCGAAAGATCCTGACCGAGCCGATCGGCAATCTGTTCCTCGCCGGCGAAGCCACCCACGAGACGCTGTGGGGCACCGTCGACGGCGCCTGGGAAAGCGGCGAGCGCGCCGCGGACGCAGCGCTGCGCAAGATCGGCGCGCTCAAGGACGAGCCGGCCGATGTGCCGACGCAATCGACGAAGAAGCGGCGGGCGCCGCGCCAGTAGGGGAATTGATCCAGCTGTCGTCCTGGACAAGCGCAGCGAAGCGGAGCGCAGATCCAGGACCCATTACCCCAAGAAGTAGTTTGGCGAAGACTCGGAGTGACCCGCTCGCATTACAAGCGTTGACCGGGGTAATGGGTCCTGGCTTTCGCCAGGACGACATTGGGGAGTTAGCGCAAAATCCCATCCAGCGCCGGCAGCCCAAAAACAACCGCCATCGCGATCAGCACGTAGCAGATGCCGCGAAATACTTTTTCGCTGGCGCGGCCGAACAGTGAGGCGCCGAATGCGACGCCGATGGCGTAGACCGGACCGACGATGAGCGAGAGCATCAGCGATTCGCGGCTGATCAGGCCTGTCGTCGCGTAACTGACCATCGAGAAGAAATCCGACGCGCCGAAGAACAGCAGGATGTTGGCGCGCGCGACGATCGATGCGATCGGGCGGCCGAGCCAGTAGCCGACGATCGGCGGCCCTCCGGTCTGCGCGAGGCCGCTGCAGAAGCCCGAGAGGCCGCCGATGCCGACCGAGAGCCAGGCGTGGTCCTCGCCGCGATAGCGCCAGCCCGACAGCAGCAGCAGCAATAGCGCGGCGACGAAGCTGGAGATGATCCAGCGCGTGGTGACGGGCTCGAGCACGCTGAGAAAATAGGTGCCTATGGGCACGCCGATCAGCGCGCCGAGCACGATCACGGCCGTGGCCTTGCGGTCGGCCTTGCGCCACGCGTCGGGCAGCAGCGGCAGCGCTGCGACGAAATCGATCACGAGCAGCAGGGCGGCAACGAGCCGCGGCGCCGCGAAGCTGCTCGCCAGCGGCATGAAGATCAGCGCCGAGCCGAAGCCGGAGAAGCCGCGCGCGGTACCCGAGACGAAAGCGACGGCGCAGAGCGCCATCGCAATGGTGAAGCTGACGTCCTTGGGGAGGAAGTCCGTGAGACTCATGCTTTATTTCTGGAGCATGATGTTGTCCGAAAACCGCTTCACACTTTTCGGCATCATGCTCTCAGCGTGCCGCCGGTCTTCTTCGTCACCTCCGCCACGACCTTCGCGGCGACGGCCTCGATCTCCTGGTCGGTCAGGGTCTTCTCGCGCGGCTGGATCGTCACCGCGATCGCGATCGACTTCTTGCCGTCATCGATGCCCTTGCCCTCGTAGACGTCGAACACGTTGACGCCGGTGATCAGCTTCTTGTCGACGCCTTGCGCGGCGCGCACGATGTCGCCGGCCTTCACGGTGCGGTCGACGATGAAGGCGAAGTCGCGCGACACCGGCTGGAAGGCCGACAGCTCGATCAAGGGCTTGGCGCGGGTCGGCCTCTTCTTGGCCTCGGGGACGCGGTCGAGGATGACCTCGAACACCATCAGCGGACCGTCGGCGCCGAGCGCTTCCAGCGCGCGCGGATGCATCTCGCCGAAATAGCCGAGCACGTTCTGCGGGCCGATCTGGATCGTGCCGGAACGCCCAGGATGCAGCCAGCCGGGTCCACCGGCCACGATCTGGAGCGCCTGCATCGGCGCGCCGGCAGCGGCCAGCACCGCCAGCGCATCGGCCTTGGCGTCGAACAGGTCAGCCTGCACCGAGCCCGACCAGTGCCGTCCGAGACCCTCGGACGAGGCAAAGCCGCGGCGCACGCCGCTCGCCGCCATGAACTGATCCTGCGGGCGATCGCCCTTGAACACCTGGCCGACCTCGAACAGCGCGACATCGCCGAAGCCGCGATCGGCATTGGCCTGCGCCGCCGCGATCAGGCCCGCCAGCAGAGTCGGGCGCATGTCGGAGAGATCAGATGCGATCGGGTTGGCGACTTCGAGTTCGCGCTGGCCGCCGCCGAACAGTTTTGCCGCAGACTTCGTGATGAACGACCACGTCACCGCCTCGATGATGCCACGGCTCGCGAGCGCGCGCCGCGCGCGGCGGGTGCGGAGCTGGAGCGGGGTCAGCACCGGTTTGCGCGCATCATCGCCGCGCTCGAACGGCGTCATCGGCACCTTGTCGACGCCGTAGATGCGGACGATCTCCTCGACGATGTCGGCCTTGCCGTGCACATCGGTGCGCCACGAGGGCACCGCGACCTTCACCACGGGACCCGGGCCCGCCATCATGAAGCCGAGATGGGTCAGGATGCGCTTCATCTCCGGCTGCGGCACCTCGATGCCGGACAGGCGCTTGACCTCGGTCACCGGGAAATCGATCACGCGGTCATCGCCGAAGGCCTTGCCGACCACGACGTTCTCGGACGGCGCGCCGCCGCACATCTCCATCACCAGCTTGGTCGCGAGCTCCAGCCCCGGCACCATGAAGGCCGGATCGACGCCGCGCTCGAAGCGATAACGTGCATCGGAATTGATGCCGAGCTTGCGGCCGGTCTGGGCGATGTTGATCTCGTTCCACAGCGCGGACTCGATCAAGACATCGGTGGTGTTCTCGTCGCAGCCGGAGGCCTCGCCGCCCATGATGCCGGCGAGCGATTCGACGCCGTGCTCATCGGCGATCACGCAGGTCGCGGGATCGAGATTGTAGGTGCGGCCGTCGAGCGCGAGCAGCGTCTCGCCGTCGCGGGCGCGGCGCACCACGAGATTGCCCTTCACCTTCCTGGCGTCGAACACGTGCAGCGGGCGCGCGCGGTCGTAGGTCATGAAGTTGGTGATGTCGACCAGCGCGTTGATCGGACGCAACCCGATCGCCGTCAGCCGCTTCTGCAGCCATTCCGGCGACGGGCCGTTCTTGACGCCGCGCACGAGGCGAAGCGCGAAGCCCGGACAGAGCGTGGCGTCCTCGACCGTCACCTTCACGGGACAAGGGAATTCGCCCTTGACCGGCTTGATGGTCGGGTCCTTGAACTTGCCCATGTCGGCGGCGGCGAGGTCGCGCGCGATGCCGTGCACGCCGGTGCAGTCCTGCCGGTTCGGCGTCAAATTGATCTCGACCACGGGATCGCCGAGCGCGGCCCATTCGGCGTAAGCAGCGCCGATCGGCGCGTCCGCCGGCAATTCCATGATGCCGTCATGGTCATTCGAGATCTGGAGCTCGGCCGCCGAGCACAGCATGCCGCGGCTCTCGACGCCGCGGATGGTGCCGACGCCCAGCGTGATGTCCTTGCCCGGAATGTAGGTGCCAGGGGCCGAGAACACGCTGACGAGACCCGCGCGCGCATTCGGCGCGCCGCACACGACCTGCACCGGCGCGCCACCGTCGCCGGTGTCCACCATGCAGACGCGCAGGCGATCCGCATTCGGATGCTGCTCGGCCGAGATCACCCTCGCGATGGTGAAAGGCTTCAGCGCCTTCGCCTTGTCCTCGATGTTCTCGACCTCGAGCCCGATCATGGTGAGCTTCTCGGCGAGCCTGTCCAGCGGCTCGTCGGTCTCGAGATGATCCTTCAGCCAGGAGAGGGTGAATTTCACGAGCTCAGCCCTCCCGCGAGAGTCGGCACTTCGAGCGGCTTGAAGCCGTAATGGGACAGCCAGCGGACGTCGCTGTCGAACAGCTGGCGCAAATCGGCGATGCCGTATTTCAGCATGGCGATGCGGTCGATGCCCATGCCCCAGGCGAAGCCCTGGTATTCGTCGGGATCGATGCCGCAGGCGCGCAGCACGTTCGGGTGCACCATGCCGCAGCCGAGAATCTCCAGCCAGTCCTCGCCCTCGCCGAAGCGGATCTCGCCCTTGTCGCGGCGGCACTGGATGTCGACTTCCAGCGACGGCTCGGTGAACGGGAAGAACGACGGCCGGAAGCGCATGTTGATGTGGTCGACCTCGAAGAACGCCTTGCAGAACTCGTGCAGGATCCATTTGAGGTGGCCGAGATGCGAGTGCTTGTCGATGACGAGCCCCTCGACCTGGTGGAATTGCGGCGTGTGGGTCGCATCCGAATCGATGCGGTAGGTGCGGCCCGGGCAGATCACGCGGATCGGCGGCTTCTGGCTCAGCATCGTGCGCACCTGCACCGGCGAGGTGTGGGTCCGCAGCAGCATGCGCGAGCCGTCCTCCTTCGGATGGAAGAAGAAGGTGTCGTGCATCTCGCGCGCGGGATGGCCTTCCGGGAAGTTCAGCTTGGTGAAGTTGTAGTCGTCGGTCTCGATGTCGGGACCTTCGGCGACTGAGAATCCCATGTCGGCGAAGATCGTCGTCAGCTCGTCCCAGACCTGGCTCAGCGGATGGATGCGGCCGGCATCGGTCGGCGCCTCGCGCAGCGGCAGCGTCACGTCGATGGTTTCGGACGCGAGCCGCGCATCGAGCGCCGCCGACTTCAAGACGTCGCGCCTTGCTGCGAGCGCCTCGGTGACCTTGTCCTTGGCCTGGTTGATCGCGGCGCCCTGCGTCTTGCGGTCGTCCGGCGACATCTTGCCGAGCGTGGCAAGCAGCGCGGAAATCGAACCCTTCTTGCCGAGGGCTGCGACGCGTACCGCTTCGAGGGCGGCTTCGTCGCCGGCGGCGGCGACCTGATCGAGGATGGATGTTTCGAGCGTTGCGAGGTCGGACACAGTCAAATCCTTGCTGCTAAATTCGGCTGGGTTGTCGCCGCCGGAAGGCCGTAACGTCAAGCGAAAAGCCGGTCATTTCGGGCTGAAGAACGGCTGGGTTGAACCTCGCGCGGGGCGCTGGCACCAAGGGGGATACGAGGAGACTTCGTGATGCTCTCAAGGTCCTGCCTGGCCATTCTGGCCGTCGTTCTATCGATTGCCGGCACCCCGGCACGCGCCATGGTCTGCATGGAGAAGTCCATGACGCTGGACGAGGTCGTCGACACCATCAACGCCCAGAAGGGCTGCGAAAGCGCGATGAAGGTGTTTCAGGATTGCCAGTTGACCGCGAGCGGCGATGTCCAGCTCGGCGCCGCCGTCGAGAAGAAATGCGAGGCGGATTTCATGCCCGGCCTCAACGCTGCGCAGAAACAGGCCTATCAACGCGAGATGCGCGTCTGCGACCGAAAGTACCGGAATAAATCCGGCACCATGTATCTGTCGTTCGCAGCATTCTGCCGGGCGGAGGTCGCCCAGCGTTACTCGCAACGCGCGCTGCAGGCTGCGGGCCCCAAGAACCGCTAGTCAGGAATCGTTAGGCCCGCGCGCGAGAGACCTCAGGCCGCGAGCGCGGCCTTGGCCTTCTCGGCGATCGCCTGGAACGACGCGGGCTCGTTGATCGCGAGATCCGACAGCACCTTGCGGTCCACGGTGATGCCCGACTTGGCGAGACCGTCGATAAATCGGCTGTAGGTCAGGCCGAATGGACGCACAGCGGCGTTGAGACGCTGGATCCAGAGCGCGCGGAACGTCCGCTTCTTGCGCTTGCGGTCGCGGAAGGCGTACTGCTGGGCCTTCTCCACGGCCGGCTTGGCGGCGCGGATGGTGTTCTTGCGGCGGCCGTAGAAGCCCTTGGCGGCCTTGTAGACTTTCTTGTGCTTGGCGTGGGCGGTCACACCGCGTTTGACGCGAGACATGACAAAAATCCTTCAGAGATGACTTGGTTTTCGGATCGCCGCGGAAGGCGCGGCTGAGGTGGCAGTGATCGTGGACGCGATCAGGCGTTCGGCAAGAAGTACTTCTTGACGTTGTCGCCGTCGGTCTTGAACAGCACGCGGGTGCCGCGAAGCTGACGGATCTGCTTCTTCGTCCGCTTGATCATGCCGTGACGCTTGCCGCGCTGGGCGTGCATCACTTTGCCGGTGGCAGTCACCTTGAAGCGCTTTTTAGCGCCCGATTTGGTCTTCAGCTTGGGCATTTGGCTCTCCTAATGGCCACAGAAATCCGCCCGCGAAGGCGGCTGGCCGTCAAAAATGCTCGTTAGAGCGTTGATTGTGCTCAGGTTTCTACGAACAAGCGCGAAACCCGCACGAAACACCGCCACGGCAGCCCTTAATCAGCCGGGCGATGAAGGCTGGGCTTATGCCAGAGCGGGAGCCGATTGGCAACGATGAACCGCCGAAACCCGCCCGCCGACTATCCGGAGTTGCTATCCTCATGTCCAAGCCGTGTCGCCTGGAGCAGGACCAAAATGGCCCATTTCTCGCAATTAATCCCGCAATTTGTCCCGCAATTTACCCGCCCGCGCCGCCTGGCGCTGCTTGCCGTGCTCGCCGCCGCTGCGCTGCCGTCCACCGCCGATGCCCGCGCCGGCGGCTATGACGGCATCTGGAACGTCACCTTCGCCACCACCCGTGGCAATTGCAGCTCGGGCTACAGCGTCCCCTTCACCGTGACCGGCGGCCGCGTCTCGTCAGCCGGCGGCGGCCGCGTCTCGGGCAGGGTCAAGCGCTCCGGCATGGTGGCGGTCTATGTCTCCGTCGGCGCGTCCCATGCCAGCGGCGGCGGCCGGCTTGCCGGCGTAAACGGCGCCGGCTCGTGGCGCGGCATCATTTCCGGCGACCAGTGCAGCGGCACCTGGCACGCGACGCGAAGCTGACACACAAACGGCCCGCCGGAGATCCGGACGGGCCGTTAACTCTCAATCCCAAATAACTGGCGTCAGCGCGGCGCCAGCACCATGACGACCTGACGGCCTTCGAACCGCGCGTCCTGCTCGACCTTGGCGAGCTCGGCGACGTCGGTCTTGATCTTGTCCAGAAGCTTGGTGCCGATCTCCTGGTGCGCCATTTCACGGCCGCGATAGCGCAGCGTGATCTTGACCTTGTCGCCCTCTTCGAAGAACCGCTGCATCGCGCGCATCTTCACGTCGTAATCGTGATCGTCGATCATCGGGCGGAGCTTGATCTCCTTGATCTCGACGGTCTTCTGCCGCTTGCGGGCTTCGGCGGCTTTCTTCTGAGCGGAATACTTGTACTTCCCGTAGTCCATGATCTTGCAGACGGGAGGGCTGGTATTCGGCGAAATCTCGACCAGATCCATGCCAGCTTCCTGGGCCATCTTGATGGCGACGACGGTCTCGACCGTGCCTTTGTTGTCACCGGTCTGATCGATCAGCTGGATCTGCGCATTGCGGATATCATCATTGATGCGCGGCCCGTCTTTGCTGGCAGCGGGCGGAGCTTTATTAGGACGGCGAATGGGTGGTTCTCCAAAGTTGTGAAAGAAGCGGCTATTTTGAAGGAAGATGCGTTTGCCGGCAAGCAAGTCGCGTACGCGAAGCGAAAAACCCTCAAATGCGAGGCATTTTGGACACGCCCCCGGGCACGCTGACCGACATAGACACCTTGCCTCTGTTCCGCAAGCGTCCCAAAGGGCCAATGCCGGTGTCCGGCGGCACCACGGAACACGCCCAGGCAGCTCAAACCACACAGCCAGAGTAAACGTTCCATGACCGATGCAATTCCCGATACCGTGCTCGATTTCATCGATGTGGGCGAGGGCGCGTCCGCGCGCAGGATCGCGGTGCGCCGCCGCGCCGGAAAGGGCCCCGGCCTCGTCTGGCTCGGCGGGTTCAAGTCGGACATGCAGGGCAGCAAGGCGCTGGCGCTGGACGCCTGGGCTGGGGATCACGGCCGCGCCGCGGTCCGGTTCGACTATTCCGGCCACGGCGAATCGGGCGGCGATTTCGCCGACGGAACCATCGGGCGCTGGCTGGAGGAGAGCGTCGCGGTGTTCGAGCGGTTCTGCGACGGCCCGCAGATCCTGATCGGCTCCTCCATGGGCGGCTGGATGGCGCTGCTGCTCGCGCGCGAGATCAGGAAGCGCCAGGAGAACCGGCAAGAGAACCAGCAAGAGAGCGCGTCGCTCGCCGGCCTCGTGCTGATCGCGCCGGCGCCCGACTTCACCGAGGAGCTGATGTGGAAGAATTTTCCGGCTGCGGTGAAGAAGGAGATCGAGACCAAGGGCGTCTGGCTGCGGCCGTCCGAGTATGGCGACGGCTCGCCCTATCCGATCACGCGGAATCTGATCGAGGAGGGCCGCAACCATCTCGTGCTCGGCGGCGCCATCGATCTCGGCTGTCCCGTCCGCATCCTGCAAGGCGCACAGGACCCTGATGTGCCCTGGCAGCACGCGTTCGCGCTGACGCACCGTCTGCCGGCCGACGACGTCGTGCTGACCCTGATCCAGGATGGCGACCACCGCCTCTCGCGCCCGCAGGACATCGCGCGCATTCTTGCCGCGGTGGCCGAGATCGGGTGACATGTCGTCGTCGCTGTCATTGCCCGCCTTGTGCGCAATTGCGCACTGGGGCGGGCAATCCAGTATTCCAGCAGCCGTTGTGCTTGAACCGAGAAGCCGCGGCGTACTGGATGCCCCGCCTGCGCGGGGCATGACGGAGAATGGGAGAAGCGCCGATGACCACCACCGCCATGCTGCGCGCCTTCTGCGACGCTGTCGAACAGCGCAACGGCCGCGCGTTTGCCGATCTCTTCATCAAGGACGGCGTCTATCACGATGTCTTCTACGGCGCGTTCGCAGGCCGCGAGAAGATCGCCGCCATGATCGATGACTGGTTCTATCGCACGGCGACCGACTTTCGCTGGGACATGCATGATCCCGTAACCGACGGCACCACGCTCTATGCGCGCTACACTTTCAGCTATCGTTCGACCTTGCCGGAAGCGAGCGGCGCGCGTGCGATGTTCGAAGGTGTCGCGGTCATGACGCTAAAGGGCGGCAGGATCGCGAGCTATCACGAGGTCGCCAACACCGCGCCGGCGTTCGTCGATTTGAAGTTCGCGCCTGAAAGAATTGCGAAGATCGTCACCAGGCAGGGCGCGGAGCTCAAGGCGCGGCCGGAGATGAAGCGGCATCTGGCGTAGGCGCGACTCTCTCCTCTCGTCATTCCGGGGCGCGCCACTTGGCGCGAGCCCGGAATCCATTTCGCCTCTCGGCCTGCGGCTCGATGGATTCCGGGTCTGCGCCTGACGGCGCATCCCGGAATGACAAAGTCGAGAGACCTCGTATCTCTACCGCTTCGACGGATTCGCCATCGGCTTGCGCTGTGCCAGCGCGGCGACGGTGGCCGTGCCGATCGGGCCCTGTTCGTCGTAGAGCCAGCATTCGCCGATCGCGACGCCGTCGGTGGCCTGGTGGTTCACCACGTCGAAGCCGATCCAGTTCGTCACCGGCAGGCGGTGCAGATAGATCGTCACGTCGCTGTTGATGTAGCCGAGCCCCTGGTCGCCGGCGTTGGCAAAGGGGCTGGCGAAATCGGCGCCAACAGCGACATGCACGAACGGCGTCATCGGCACGCCGGCAACGAGCTCGCGCACCTCGCTCATCCAGAGCCGGCGCGGACCGAGCGAGCCCATATGGCCGACGATCGGCCGCGTCGTCCATTTGCCGTGCATGCCAAGCCTGGGATCGGTCGGCTTTGGAATGTCGGCCGGTTTCGGCACGTCCCAGTTCGGCGGCGACCAGACATTGCCATCAGGGTTCTGCGTCTTGCGCAGCAGCTGGCAGGAGGCGCGCGCCATGCCGACGCCGCCGGAGACAAATTCCGCCTCGACCACGCGGATGCGCAGGCCGTCACGCACGAGCCGCGTCGTCACTTCGATCGGCTTGTCGATCGTCGGCAGCCGAAACATGTCGACGGTCAGCCGCGCCGGCACGAATTCAGGGCCGGAATGGCGTTCCTCGATGGCGAAGCCGAGCAGGCCGACGATGACGCGTCCGTGCAGCGATTTCGGATCCCACGGGCCATTGGCGACTTCCGTCGGATGGAATGTATCGCCGTCGCGGGTGAAGAAAGGCATGTCTGTCATGACGCGCGACCTTGAAGGAACGCGCGGGGAAATCAAGGGCGCCCGTTCTCCTCGTTCTCCGCTGTCATCGCCCGCGAAGGCGGGCGATCCAGTACTCCGAGACGGTTGTGGTTCAATCGATAGGCCTCGGCGTACTGGATGCCCCGCCTTCGCGGGGCATGACACCGAGAATTAGGTGGCGAGGTCCCACTCCTCACGCACGCCTTCGTCGTGCTCGTTGCCCATCGCGACGGATCTCATCGCCTCAAACGCATCCCGCGCCACCAACTGCGCCAGCGCCCACACCGCAGCACCGCGCACCAATGCGCTCTCATCCCCCAGCAATCGCCGCGCCTCCTCGGCCAGCGCCGCTTCTCCCGAGTTGCCGATCGCGATCAGCACGTTGCGCAAGAAGCGATCGCGGCCGATGCGCTTGACCGGCGACTTCGTGAACAGCGCACGAAACGCCGCATCATCGAGCCGCGCCAATTCGGCGAGGCCAGGCGCACGCAATTCGTCGCGCGCGGCGAGCTTGGCCTCGCGTCCCGCTTGCGCAAACTTGTTCCAGGGGCAGGCGGCGAGGCAATCGTCGCAGCCATAGATGCGGTTGCCGATGGCTTTGCGAAATTCGCGCGGGATCGCGCCCTTGTTCTCGATGGTGAGATACGAGATGCAGCGGCGCGCATCGAGCTTGTACGGCGCGGGGAACGCCGCGGTTGGGCAGATGTCGAGACAGGCTTGGCACGAGCCGCAATGATCGATCTCGGCAGCGTCGCGCGGCAAGTCGAGCGTGGTGTAGATCGCGCCGAGGAACAGCCAGGAGCCGAACTCGCGCGAGACGAGATTGGTGTGCTTGCCCTGCCAGCCCAGATGCGCGGCCTGCGCCAGCGGCTTTTCCATCACCGCGGCGGTGTCGACGAACACCTTCACTTCCGACGGTGCGGCCGCGACCAGCCAGCGCGCCAGCGCCTTCAGGCGCTTCTTGACCAGATCGTGATAGTCGTCTCCCTGCGCATAGACCGAGATCGCCGCGCGCGTGCGCTGCTCGAGGATCGCGAGGGGATCGGCGTCGGGGCCGTAATTGACGCCGAGCATGATGACGCTGCGCACGTCCTGCCACAGCCCGCGCGGATCGACGCGGCGCTCCGGCTGTGCTGCGAGCCAGTCCATGTCGCCATGGCCGCCCGAGGCGATGAATTCGAGGAAGTGTTTTCCGGCCGTCTCGATCGTGCCGGGCTCGGTCACGCCGATGCAGTCGAAGCCGAGCGCCTTTGCCTCGGTCGTCAACTTCGCCTTCAGTTCAGACAGATCGGCAGAGCTCAGAAATCCAGGTCCACATAGGTCCGCGACGCCGGCACGCCGGCGAGCCATTCGCTCAGCAGCGGGCGGAACGACGGGCGGGATTTCACCCGCGCGTACCACGCCTTTGCCGCGTCGTCCTCGCTCCATGGCACGTCGCCCAGATAGTCGATCGCCGAAAGATGCGCCGCGGCGGCGAGATCCGCGTAGGTGAGCCGGTCGCCGGCGAGGAAGTTACGCGTCTGCGCCAGCCAGCCGATATAGGCCAGATGATAGCGCACATTCGCCTTGGCGGCGCGCATCACGTCGGCCGAGGGCGCACCGCCGCCGTTCTCCTCGCTCATGAAGCGCTTGTAGATGCGCTCGGTGACGAGCGGGTGGGAGACCTCCTCGAAGAACTTCTCGTTGAACCAGGCCATCAGCCGGCGCACTTCGACGCGTTCGGGAAGCGTCTCCGGCATCAGGCGCTTGGGTCCCATCCCCGCGCCGTAGGCCTCGTCGACATATTCGGCGATGATCGCCGCGCCCGGTATCGGCGGCTGTTCCTCGTCCACCAGGACCGGCGTGGTGCCGGCGGCATTGAGCAGCAGGAATGCCTCGCGCCGTTCCCAGCTGCGCTCTTCGACCAGCTTGAGGTCGAGCCCGTATTCGCCCGCGATCAAGCGGATGAAGCGCGAATGCGGACAGAACGGATGATGAAACAGCGTAAACATGAAGCCTTTGACTATTTGATGGTGCTTAAGAATCCATCAATGTTTGTGCGGCGCCACACTAGTCCTTCAAAACCGCGAAGCAAGAGCGTGATGTCGTATTTTGCGATTGCAGCATGAAGGCGAATAGGCGAGAAGAACCCCGCTTTTCCAGCGGAAATGGACCGTAAATATGTCAGATGCAATACGGGCAGTGATCCTCGGCATCATCGAGGGTGTGACCGAGTTCCTTCCCGTTTCCTCGACCGGCCACCTCCTGCTTGCGGAGCGCTTCTTTCATCTCGGCGAAGGCGCCTTCTGGGATTCGTTTACGGTTCTGATCCAGCTCGGTGCGATCCTCGCGATCGTCGGGCTGTACTTCAAGAAGCTGTGGGATGTCGTGATCGGCTTCTTCACGGGCGACACCTATTCGCGCCGTTTCGTGATCGGCGTGCTGGTGGCGTTCCTGCCGGCTGTCGTGGTCGGCCTCGTCGCCGGCAAGTACATCAAGAGCGTGCTGTTCAATCCGTGGGTCGTGTGCTTCACGCTGATCGTCGGCGGCGCCATCCTGCTCTGGGTCGACAAACTCGACCTCAAGCCGCGCGAGCATGACGCCACCCGGTTTCCGCTGCTGATGTATCTCTATATCGGCATCGCGCAGTGCGTGGCGATGATCCCGGGCGTATCGCGCTCCGGCGCCAGCATCGTCGCCGCCATGCTGCTGGGCGCGGACAAGCGCGCGGCGGCGGAGTTCTCGTTCTTCCTCGCGATCCCCACCATGATCGGCGCGTTCGCCTACGACTTCTACAAGAACCGCTCCGAGATGACGATGGACCACATGGGCATCGTCGCGATCGGCTTCGTGGTGTCGTTCATCACCGCGGTCATCGTGGTGAAGACGTTTTTGACATACGTCACCCGCCACGGCTTCGTGGTGTTCGCCTGGTGGCGCGTCATCGTCGGCACGCTCGGCCTGATCGCGCTGGCGTTGGGGCGATAACTCTCGAAAGCTTGCTGACGCGCCGGTCCTTGCCGCAAGGACGGTGCGCTCCCTCTCCCGCTTGCGGGAGAGGGCTGGGGAGAGGGTCTCTCCGCAGAGAGACTCGCGATGACGAGAAAGCCTTCACCCGGCGCGCGGGACGATGCTTCGCATCGCCCGGAACGCGCCGACCTCTCCCGCGAGCGGGAGAGGTTAACCGAGCCCGCGGCCTAAGCGGGGCTCAAATGCTCATGCGCTGGAACTGCCCGGCGGCGCGGAAGCGCCAGAGATATTGCGGAGCGATCGCTTCCAGCGAATCCGCCGTGATGCCTAGGCCTTCCAGCGTCAGCCCAGCCGCCTTCGCCGCATCCGACACGACATTGTCGCGCTGGAGCAGCGTGACCTGGTCGGGCGTCAGCTTGAACGCGCCCGGCG
Organism: Bradyrhizobium diazoefficiens USDA 110; assembly: GCF_000011365.1. Taxonomy (GTDB): domain Bacteria; phylum Pseudomonadota; class Alphaproteobacteria; order Rhizobiales; family Xanthobacteraceae; genus Bradyrhizobium; species Bradyrhizobium diazoefficiens. The sequence continues at coordinate 765,753 of NC_004463.1, forward strand.
CGAATTGCAGGAAGTTGGCCTGGAAGCGGGCAAGCCCAAACGGCAGCGGCACCAGCGTCGGCTTGCGAGCGGTGATCTCGAGGATGGCCTCGATGATCTCGCGCATGGTCAGCACTTCCGGCCCGCCGAGCTCGTAGGTCGCGCCCGCCTTGGCCTTGCCGTCGACCGCATCGGCGATCGCGGTGGCGACATCGCCGACATAGACCGGCTGCATCTTCGTCTCGCCGCCGATCAGCGGCAGCACCGGCGACATCCGGGCCAGCGCCGCAAAGCGGTTGGTGAACTGGTCCTCGGGGCCGAACATCACGGACGGGCGGAAGATCGTGGCCGAGGGCACCGCGGCCAATACCGCCGCCTCGCCGGCCGCCTTGGCCTTGGCATAGCGCGAGGGCGATTCCGCGTCGGCGCCGATCGCCGAGACATGCACCAGGCGGGCCCCTACGGCGGCCGCCGCCTTGGCGACCGTCTCGGCGCCCTTGGCCTGGACCGCGTCGAAGCTCTGTTTGCCACTCTCGGTGAGGATGCCGACCAGGTTGATCACGACATCCGAATCACGCAGCGCCGCCTCGACCGAGGCGGGGTAGCGCAGGTTGGCCTGCACCACATGGACCTGGCCGACCTTGCCGGAGGGCTGGAGGTATCCAGCCAGTTCCGGCCGCCGCACCGCGACCCGGACCCGGTAATCGCGCTTGCACAGCGCCCGGACGACATTTCGGCCCAAAAACCCCGATCCGCCGAAAACCGTGACGAGAGTTTCCAGATTCGATGCCATGGGGATCTTTTCCTGAGGGAGAGTGCGCCTGACGAGGCTTGTATCGAGCCGGTTTGCGATGCGCAATCCGCAAGCCGAAACATGGCTCAAGCATGAATTGACAACGGCGTCACCGAACCGTAGTAACCGCCTCCGTGCCCCAAACGGCATGCCCAGGTGGTGGAATTGGTAGACGCGCTGGCTTCAGGTGCCAGTGGCTTAACGGCCGTGAAGGTTCGAGTCCTTTCCTGGGCACCATTTTGCGGGATCTGGACCCAAAATGGGGCCGCTCCCGGTCTGCGTTGCCGTCGCGAAGATCCCTAGCGGGACAAATCCGCCCGCCCTCAGACCACCCTTTTCCCCGCCCGCTCCGCCACCGCCTTCTGCACAAAATACATCGCGACCAGCGACACGATCGCCGATGCGACGACGACGTAGCCGATCCGGTCGAAATGGATCAGCGAGCCGTCCGGCGCTTGCGCGATGATCGCGCCGGCGAGCATCGAGCCGAGCCCGCCGGAGAGCTGCTGGAGTGAGGCGCTGATCGCGCTGAACGAGCCGCGCTGGCTGGGGTCGGGGATCGCCGACATCAGCGCCTGCGACGGGATCATGCGCGAGAAGATGCCGACGAACATCAGGACGTTGACGAGGATCGCGGTCGCGAGCGAGACGTGGCCGAGATGGGTGTAGATCAGCACCATGATGACAGACACCACGCTGCCGAAGACAAATGTGGGATATTTGCCGAACGCGTCGCTCGCCCGGCCGACCAGCGGGCCCGTGACGATGCTGAACAGGCCGGAGACCAGATAGATCGTCGGCAAATGCAGCATGTCGATGCCGAGATTGTTCACGGTGTAGGCGCTGGAGAACGGCATCAGCATGTACCCGCCCGTCGCCAGCAATGTCGTGACCGCGAAGGCCAGCGTGTAGCGCTTCTGTGCGACGGTCGCGATCAGATGGTGGAACGGGTTCCTGTCCTGCTTCAGCCGCAGATGCGCGTCGACCGGCTCCATGGCGAAGGCAATGATGGCGATCGCCGCGATCGACAGGCCGACGATCGCGGCGAAGCAGACATGCCAGTTCCAGTGATTGGCGAGAAACAGCCCGGCGGGAATGCCGAGCACCTGGCTCGCGGCGAACGCGGTCTGGACGAATCCCATCACGCGGCCGCGCAAATGCAGCGGGAACAGGTCGGTGATGATGGCCAGCACGACCGAGCCGATCACGCCGCCGAACAATCCGGTCACGATCCTGCCGAGCAGCAGCACATGGTAGGTCTGCGCCATTGCGCAGAGCAGGGTGCCGAGCGTGAAGCCGACATAGAAGAACAGCAACAGGCGCTTGCGGTCGAAGCGGTCGGCAAAGCCGGCGGCCAAGATACCCGACAGTCCCGCGCTGAATGCGTAGGCCGACACCGCGACGCCGAATTGGGTGGCCGTGATGTCGAGCGCGGGCATCAGGATGGCGCCGAGCGGCGACATGATGATGAAATCGAGGATGATCGTGAACTGTGTGAACGCGAGCAGCGCGATGAGGAGCGCCTGGTAGCGCGAAAAGCCGCGCTGGCGGTCCTGTTGATCGTCGATAGGCGCTGCGAGCGTCTGTTCGGTCATGACATCTCATTCGTGGTGAGCGGGGCAAGGGCGCGGGGGATCGGCAACAGATGGGGTGGGTGGGGACGATTTTCACGGGGCGCATGACGCAAGTTGTGCCGGACCATGAAGCTCGCGCCGGGTTGTGGGATCCATGCAACAGCCCGGGGGCCGGAAGCCGTCCATCTCCGCTCGCAGCCTTGATCGCATGCCACGCACCTGCCGCGAGATGCTTGGCGGCGATCTGCCGGGGCGCGTGAGGGCATGACCGCGGTTGCGCGGACGGCCCGCAATGGCTACATCGCGGGCAATCCGAATTAGCCTATTGTGCCGACAGACCGATTCGACCCGAGGTTTTGAAACGCCATGACCGTACGCCTGCACCGCGGCGACCTGCCCGACCTGTCCCGCTACACCGGAGCGGTGGCGATCGACACCGAGACCATGGGGCTGAACCCGCACCGCGACCGGCTCTGCGTGGTGCAGCTCTCGCCCGGCGACGGCAGTGCCGACGTCGTGCAGATCCCCAAGGGCCACACCGACGCGCCGAACCTGAAGGCGCTCTTGGCCAATCCCGCCATCACCAAGATCTTCCACTTCGCGCGGTTCGACGTCGCGGTGCTGTACCAGAGCTTCGGCGTCATGACCGGACCGATCTATTGCACCAAGATCGCCTCCCGCCTGACCCGCACCTATACCGACCGCCACGGCCTCAAGGACCTCGTGCGCGAGGTCCTCAATGTCGACCTCTCCAAGCAGCAGCAATCCAGCGACTGGGGCTCCGACAGCCTGACCGAGCCGCAGCTCGCCTATGCCGCCTCCGACGTGCTGCACCTGCACGCCCTGCGCGAGCGGCTCGACGCCATGCTGGTCCGTGAGGGCCGTACGGGGCTGGCGAAGGCCTGCTTCGACTTCCTGCCGACCCGCGCCTTGCTCGACCTCCAGGGCTGGGCGGAAGAGGACATTTTCGCGCATTCCTGACACCTCGACGGGCGGCTAGGTTGGGCCAATCGCCCCGTTTCGGACACTTTCGTATCGGCCTGTCCGAGGCTGCATATTCAGGCGGCGCCGGGTACAATGGCGCGCACTTGACCGGACCAGGCGAGCGACACCTCAGGAGCCCAGGTGAATTCGGCCCAGAATCCCACCTACGACGCCGCGCTTGCGGCGAAGTTTGCCAGCGCGGCGCGCCACAGCCGCCTGGTGCGGATTCTGCGCGTCGCGGTCCCGGGCGCGGTGCTGTTGTCCCTGGCCGCCATCGTCGGCGTCTCGATCTTCAATCCATTTCGCATGCTGTTGCCGAAGCTGCCGCTCGATTCCGGAAACCTGGTGGTATCGGGCACCAAGATCACGATGGAATCGCCGCACCTCGCCGGCTACACGCCGGACCGGCGGCCGTACGAGCTCTGGGCCAAGACCGCGACGCAGGACATCACCGACCCCGACCATGTCGATCTCTCGGACCTTCGCGCAAAGGTCCTGATGGAAGATCAATCGACCCTGTTCCTTGATGCCCGCACCGGCCGCTTCGACAACAAGCAGCAGCAGCTCGACCTGCACAAGGACATCTTTCTGCGCACCTCGACCGGCTATGAGGCGCGGCTGAACTCGGCCTTCGTCGACATGGGCAAGGGCACGGTCTCGTCGGACGAACGTGTCGACGTCAAGCTGACCAACGGCACGCTGACCGCGGATCGGCTGCGCATCACGGAAGGCGGCGATCTCATCCGCTTCGAGGGCAATGTGGTGATGCATCTGGACAAGCTGGATGACCCCGCCGCTGCTCAGCCCGCGCCGGCCGAGCCGACGCCGCCGGTGAAGACACGTACGCCGCAGAACAAGTCCGCCAATTCAAAGTGATTTTCATGATCAGGTTTTTCCCGCGCAACGACAGCAAACGGTGCGCCGCCATCGGTGCGGCCGCGCTTGCCGCCACTGTCGCGCTGATGGCAATGGGCGCGGCGATCGCACAGAGCACGATGCAAGGCGTGCCGAATGCGATGCAGGGCTTCTCGCAGAACCGCGATCAGCCGATCCAGATCGAGGCCGCTTCGCTCGAGATGCGCGACAAGAAGAAGGAGGCGACCTTCGCCGGCAACGTGAAGGTCATCCAGGGCGACACCACCATGACCTCGAAGACGCTGGTGGTGTTCTACGAATCCGGCGGCGACAAGCCGGCGACGCCGCAGCCCGCGGCGAAGGGAGCCAAGGCGGCCCCGATGCAGTCGGCGACGCCGGGCCCGGGCGGCAGTTCCTCGATCAAGCGGCTGGAGGCGCGCGGCAATGTCGTGGTCACCCAGAAGGACCAGGTGGTCACCGGCGACACCGCCGTGTTCGACACCAAGACCAACCTCATCACCATGCTCGGCGGCACGGGTCAGGTGGTCCTGACGCAGTGCAAGAACGTGCTACAGGGTGACCGATTGGTGGTCGACATGACCACAGGCGTCTCACGGGTGGAGTCGGACAGCGGCAAGGTACGGGGCCTGTTCGACCAGAACAGCAAGTGCGGAACGCAGGCGGGCCCTGGCTCAGGTCCAGCCCTGCAATTGCCCGGCGCAACTAAACCGAAGTAAATTCAACAGCTTGTGTCGGGCGCTCCCGATCCGAGGTTGAAGCTTGCCCGGCGAGACTGTATCTAGCGCGCAGGGCTTTCGAAGCGGGGTCCTCCGCTTATCGGGCGTGTTTCACTGGGCATGAGACATCCCTTCACCCATGCTGCGTCGGCGAATCGTAACGCCGCCGCGGCAGATCGCGCGAAGACCGCGCAAAAACTGCGCGAGGCTAGAAGGCGGGGATGGTCGATCTTTTCAGCATGTTCCGTCGGCGCCCCGCCAAGCGCGGCCGGCCAGGATTTGCGCGTCAGGACATCACCGCGCTCGGTGACAGCGTCGGCGGGCTGGTGGCGAGCCCCGTGCGCGACGCGCCGCCGATCGCCCGGGACCAGCCGATGCACGCGCCCGACCACTTTCAGGCCGATTATCAAACCGAGCCGCCGCGGGCGCAGGCGGTCCACCCGGTCAGGGCCGCCGCCAGGCCGAACGGCGCCGGCGGGCCGCAGCTTCTGAAGCGGCCGGGCTTCCTGGCTGTGCATAGCGTGGAAAAAGCCTTCGGCAGCCGCCAGGTGGTGCGCGGCGTCAGCATCTATGTGCGCCGCGGCGAGGCGGTCGGCCTGCTCGGTCCGAACGGCGCCGGCAAGACCACCGTGTTCTACATGATCACCGGCCTGATCAAGGCCGATCGCGGCGCGATCGAGCTCGACGGCCACGACGTCACCAAGCTGCCGATGTATCAGCGCGCGCGGCTCGGCATCGGCTATCTGCCGCAGGAAGCCTCGATCTTCCGCGGCCTCACCGTCGAGCAGAATATCCGCGCCGTGCTCGAAGTGGTCGAGCCTTCGCGCAAGAAGCGCGAGCAGCAGCTCGACTCGCTGCTCGACGAATTCAACATCACGCGCCTGCGCAAATCACCGTCGATCGCGTTGTCCGGCGGCGAGCGGCGCCGCGTCGAGATCGCGCGCGCGCTGGCGACGCGTCCGAACTACATGCTGCTCGACGAGCCCTTCGCCGGCATCGATCCGATCGCGGTCGGCGACATCCAGGATCTCGTCCGCCATCTCACCAATCGCGGCATCGGCGTACTCATCACCGACCACAATGTGCGCGAGACGCTCGGCCTCACCGATCGTGCCTATATCGTCTATGCCGGGGAAATCTTGACCGAGGGCAGCCCGGATGAGATCGTCGCCGATCCGGACGTTCGCCGCCTTTACCTTGGCGAGGAATTCCGCCTCTAGCCTGTTTTTGCGCTACGTCAAGACGTGTACATCAGGCTCAGACTAGGATAAGCAAAAATCGGACCAACTTTTTGGGATCGGTTCTTGCTTCATGGCGCTCACGCAGAGATTAGAGTTCCGGCAATCGCAGTCGCTGGTCATGACGCCGCAGCTGATGCAGGCGATCAAGCTGCTGCAATTGTCCAATCTCGATCTCACGACCTTCGTGGAAGAGGAACTCGAGCGTAATCCGCTGCTGGAGCGGGCCAATGACGAGGCCTCCGGCGGCGAAGCCCCGGCCGAGGCCGGCCAGTTCAGCGATTCCGACGGCGGCCACAACGACGAGCCGGGCGGGGGTCCGGGCGAGGCGTTCGAGCCGGGCCAGGAAGAATGGATGAGCAAGGATCTCGGCACCCGCGCCGAGATCGAGCAGACCCTGGACACGGGCCTGGACAACGTCTTCTCCGAGGAGCCGGCCGAGGCCGCGGCGCGCAACGCCCAGGACGCCGCGCCGACCACCTACACGGAATGGGGCGGCGGCGCCTCCGGCGACGAGGACTACAATCTCGAGGCGTTCGTCGCCGCCGAGGTCACGCTCGGCGATCATCTCGCCGAGCAGCTCTCGGTCGCATTCACCGCACCCGCACAGCGCATGATCGGCCAGTACCTGATCGATCTCGTCGACGAGGCCGGCTATCTGCCGCCGGATCTCGGCCAGGCCGCCGAGCGACTTGGCGCCTCGCAGCAGGAGGTCGAGGACGTCCTGGCCGTGCTGCAAAAATTCGATCCGCCCGGCGTCTGCGCGCGCAATTTGAGCGAATGCCTGGCGATCCAGCTCCGCGAGCTCGACCGCTACGACCCGGCGATGCAGGCGCTGGTCGAGCATCTCGATCTCCTCGCCAAGCGCGACATCGCGGGCTTGCGCAAGGTTTGCGGCGTCGACGACGAGGACATCGCCGACATGATCGGCGAGATCCGCCGTCTCAACCCCAAGCCCGGCATGAAATTCGGCGCGGCGCGGCTCCAGACCATGGTGCCCGATGTCTATGTCCGTCCGGGTCCGGATGGCGGCTGGCATGTCGAGCTCAACAGCGACACCTTGCCGCGCGTGCTGGTCAACCAGACCTACTATTCCGAGCTGTCGAAGAAGATCGGCAAGGACGGCGACAAGTCCTATTTCACCGACGCGCTCCAGAACGCGACCTGGCTCGTTCGCGCGCTCGACCAGCGCGCCCGCACCATCCTGAAAGTTGCAACCGAGATCGTGCGCCAGCAGGACGGCTTCTTCACCCATGGCGTCGCGCATTTGCGGCCGCTGAACCTGAAGGCCGTCGCCGACGCCATCCAGATGCATGAATCCACGGTGTCGCGCGTCACTGCCAACAAATACATGGCGACCAACCGCGGCACGTTCGAGCTGAAATATTTCTTCACCGCCTCGATCGCCTCGGCCGACGGCGGCGAGGCGCATTCGGCCGAAGCCGTGCGCCACCACATCAAGCAGCTGATCGATTCGGAAGCGCCGGCCGCGATCCTGTCGGATGATACCATCGTGGAACGGTTACGCGCTTCGGGCATTGATATTGCCCGCCGCACGGTCGCGAAGTACCGCGAAGCCATGCGCATTCCTTCCTCGGTGCAACGTCGCCGCGACAAGCAGAGCGCTCTTGGTAACGTCCTCTCTACCGCAATGTCCGATCGCTCCCGCAACCCCGAGCCGGCCTGATTGCGCTGGCGCCAAATCGCGCTACTCTCAATCTCCCATCGAGACCGATCCATGCGCGCGCATGATCCGGACCCGGAGGGCCGCGCCAGCGCCAGGTGTGCAGCGGTTGTCCGCATGGATCACGCGCAGACAAGAACCTAACCAGGTGAGGTTCACATGACTCTCCGCATTTCGGGAAAGAGCGTCAGTGTCGGCGAGGCCCTGCGCGGCCGCGTTTCCGACCGGACCGAAGAGGTCCTGCGCAAATATTTCGACGGCAATTATTCCGGCCACATCACGCTGAGCAAGGATGGCTTCGGCTTCCGGACCGATTGCGCGCTGCATCTCGATTCGGGAATTACGCTGGAGGCCGATTCGAACGCGCCGGATGCCTATGCCAGCGCCGACCAGGCGCTCGTGATGATCGAGAAGCGGCTCAAGCGCTACAAGAGCCGGCTCAAGGACCGCTCGGCCCGCAAGGCCCATGTCGCCTCCGCCGCTCTCGCGGCCATGGACGCCACCAGCTACGTGCTGGAAGCGCCGGGCGAGGGTGAGGACGAGGACGAGGTCACCGGCTACAGCCCGGTGATCATCGCCGAGGCAACCACCTCGCTGAAGCAGCTGTCGGTCAGCGAAGCCGTCATGGAACTCGACCTCAGCGGGGCACCCTGCCTGGTGTTCCAGCATGGCTCCAGCGGCCGGGTGAACATCATTTACCGCCGGGCCGACGGCAATGTGGGCTGGGTCGACCCGCCCGGAGGCAAGGCAGATGGCAAAGCGGGCGGTTAGGGCCGGATTCGGGCCCCGTACGATCCGCAGGCCTTAACAATGACCGGGGCAAAGCCGCACGCAGGAGTTGGCACCGGGATTGCGTTGGAGTAGAAGCGCCCCACATCAGGACCGGGGCTAAGTCCCCCTCCTGCTTCACCTTCTTGACGCCGGCCCGGCGTGGTTTCTCTCCAAGCTGGCCAATTCGGAACCTGACGGTTTAATTCACCTCGGAAACCCTCCATGCCGATTACCGATCTGGTCGCACCCGAGGCGATTCTCCCGGCATTGAAGGTCAACAGCAAGAAGCAGGCCTTGCAGGAGCTCGCTGCCAAGGCTGCCGAGCTGACCGGACAGAACGAGCGCGCCGTGTTCGAGGTGCTGCTGCAGCGGGAAAAGCTCGGCACCACCGCGGTCGGCTATGGCGTCGCGATTCCCCACGGCAAGCTGCCCAAGCTGGAAAAGATCTTCGGCCTGTTCGCGCGCCTCGATCGCCCGATCGATTTCGAATCGATGGACGGCCAGCCGGTCGATCTCGTCTTCCTGCTGCTCGCCCCCGAAGGGGCCGGCGCCGATCATCTCAAGGCGCTCGCCCGCATCGCCCGCCTGTTGCGCGACCAGGACATCGCCAAGAAGCTGCGCGCCTCGCGCGACGCGCAGGCGATCTACTCGGTGCTCGCGCTGCCGCCGGCGACCGCGGCCTAAGGCCGCCCGATCTGCTTTCTTGAGTGCGTTTAGAGGGTGCGCGACAGATAGCGTACCGTTTTGCTGCCCTTGTGGATGCTTGCGCGGCCGACCTCGGCAAATCCCAATGCAGCGCGAAAGGCATCCGACGCCGGATTCGGAGGCTGCTGGTTAACTTCGCAGACAATGCGATCGTACCCGGCCTCGGCCGCGCGATCGAACAGGTCGGCATAAAGCCGGCGCGCGCATCCCATGCCTCGAGCGGAAGCTGCGACCACGATCCGGTCGACATAGACAAAGCGCGCGTAGCGGGATCGAAACCACAGGAAGTTCGGGCTGTCGTATTGTCCGTCCTGATCCAATGCGATCATGAAAGCATCGAGATTGCCGATCCTGCGGGCGTAGAAGGCTTGCGCGACGAGGTCTTGCAGCCGCTCGCGCTCGAGCCATGACAACTCCTCTGCGTGGCTGTTGTTGAGCGCAAGCAGGGCGTCACAAAGCGGTGTGCCGGACGAAATCTCGAATTTGGTGACCGGGACGGGTGCGATCATGTTCATGGCGACGATCTACCAGCCGCGAGATGCAAAGCAAAACCGGCACAGGTTTGCTTGCCCGAACCTGTGGCGGCGCCTGCGGCGTAACCCTCACCCGTTCGAACCGAAGCCGCGCCGTCTGCGACTTATTTCGCAGCCGGGCGCTGTGATATTTCGTCACCATATCCACCGGCGACCGGCACGGCTTCGGCGCAGGAGTTTTGAGATATGGTTTGCGGTTCGATCGGCCGGGTCTTCGGTCTGCTTTGCTCGGTCACCATCGCCGCCACGGCCATGGCCCATGCCGACGAGGCATCCAACGACCGCGTCATCGCGGAAAAGACCGAGATCATTGTAGCCGACCCGACCAATGCGGTCGCTTACGAGCTGCGTGGCGAAGCCTGGTACATGAAGCGGGACAAGGACCGCGCCTTCGAGGACTGCAGCGCTGCGATACGGATCGATCCGAATTTCGGGCGGGCCTATAACTGCCGCGGTCGCGCCTATTCTGCCAAAGGCGATCGCGATCGCGCCATGGCCGATTACAACGAGGCCATTCGCCTCGATCCCGGCTACGGACCGTCTTACACATCGCGGGCGCAGGAATATTTCAACAGGCGCGACTTCGATCTCGCGATCGCCGGGTTCACCGAGGCGATCGAACGCAATCCCAAACAAGCCTATTTTGCGACTGTCATGAGAGGGGAGGCGTATGCGGCGAAGGGCGACACCGATCACGCCGTCGCCGATTACACCGAGGCCATGCAGCGGAATCCGGCGGCCGCGTGGCCCTACGAGCTGCGAAGCGCCGTCCATTTCGACAAAGGCGAGATCGACGAGGCTCTCGACGACTGCAACAGCGCGGTCCGTCTGGAGCCCGGGAGTGCCGGCGGCCATTATTGCCGGGCCGTCGTCCTCGTGAAAAAGGACGACCCCGATGGGGCCATCCGGGAGTTTGACGAAGTCACACGGATCGCTCCGGCTTTCGTGAAGGCCTATCTGGCGCGCGCCGTCGCCTGGCACAAGAAGGGCGACGACAAACATGCCATCGCCGATTTCGACGAAGCGATCAGGCTTCAGCCGGGAAATTCCACGGCCTACAACAATCGCGCCGCTGCGTTTCGCGACATGGGACAGCACGATCGCGCGCTCGCCGACTACAACGAGGCGCTTCGACTCGATCCCAAAAACCAGGATGTGCTGGCTAATCGCGGCCTGCTCTACATGATGATGTCCGACGCCAAACATGCGCGCGCGGATTTCAACAGCGTGCTCGCGCTGCCGCCGACCGATAAATGGGCCACCGACACCGCGCGCGAAGGGCTTGGCTTTCTGAAATGACGCGTGGGTAGGGCAGTAGCCTCACACTCCGTCATTGCGAGAGTGCAGGCGATCTGTCGCCCAAATAGAAACGGGCACGCCTTCGTGCGAAGGCATGCCCGCTGAAATCCTATTCGTGCGACGCGCGTGCGCTCAGTGCACGCTGACGGCTTGCAGCTCGTTGCTCCAGGCGTTGGCGACCGCGGCTTCGCGGCTGTCGGTCAGCATGATCGGCGTGCCATCGGCGGCGTGGAGCGCGAAGAGCTTCAGGCCGGGCGCAATCTTCGGAGCCTCGGGGAATAGCCCAGGCACGTCCTCGGAGCGGATCTGCTTCACATAGGCGATATGGCCTTCGCCGAGGGTTGCCAGCGTCTCCGGAGAGACGTTCTTGGCTTCGTATTCGAACGCAACGTGACCTTCACTCATGGTCTCGACTCCTTCACAGAAACTAAGCGGTCGAGTCCGCTACTCGTTCCATTATTCGTGCTCATTGATAGCGATTGTCTTAACGATCCTCTCCGGTTCAGGCCGGGCCAGGTCGATCGACAACAACCCGTTCTTCAGATCCGCACCCAGCACCAGCATCCCCTCCGCCAGCACGAAGGTGCGCTGGAAGTGGCGCGCGGCGATGCCGCGATGGATGTATTGCCGGGTCTTGTCGTCCTGCTGCCGCCCGCGGATCACGAGCTGGTTTTCCTCAATGGTTACATCGAGTTGGTCGCGCGTGAATCCGGCGACCGCCAGCGTGATGCGCAAACGCTCGGGCTGGCCGTCCGACCGGTCGCACCTCTCGATATTGTAGGGAGGGTAACCGTCGGCGCCTTTGACGACCCGATCGAGCACGCGCTCGATCTCGTCGAAGCCCAGAAGGAACGGACTGGAAAGCGTGGGAACACGAGACATAGTTTACAAAGTCCTCTCGAAGCGACTTTGGCATTTCAGGGCCCGGAAGCGGCGCCCCTTGGTCAGCAATATGGGCATATCCCCGTGGTGGTTCAAGGACGTAGCGCTGGGCTATGGATTCATTGCTTCCAGCGGCGCCTGGCCCAACATCGCATAGATGCTCCAGGATCATCGTAGCCGGGAGCAGCCCCGGGTCATGACGAATCTGACCGACGATTTATCCCAATGAAAACAGGCCCCTTCTACTGTGCATGGGGTTGTTTTCGCGGTTTTTGATCGAGCGGCCCCGCGGAACCGCTCAGGCCTCCAGCCGCGTCCGCCCGTCGCCGCTGAAAAGGTGCAGCTTCGGCCGTATCGCGGCGACGCGGATTCTCGCGCCGATGGTGGGGGCTTCGGTTCCGGGGATGCGGACGATGACCTCGCCGGGCGGCAGCTCGCCGGGCGTGGCGGCGACGCGCTGGTCTTCCTGCTCGCGGGAACCGTAGACGAAGGTCTCGGCGCCGACGCGCTCGATCGCTTCCACCGTGAGCGGGAGGGCGACGCCGCCGGCCGGGGTCTGGTCGGTGATGACGAAATCTTCCGGACGGATGCCGAGGACGCCGGCCTCAGCCGCACTGCCACCGAGCTGCGATTTGATCTCGTCGGAGCGCGTCGACATCAGATTCATCGGCGGTGCCCCGATGAACGAGGCGACGAAGGTCGTGGCCGGCTTCTCGTAGATCGCCAAGGGATTGCCGACCTGCTCGACCTGTCCGCCGTTCATCACGACGAGAACGTCGGCGAGCGTCATCGCCTCGAGCTGGTCGTGGGTGACGTAGATCGAGGTCGTGTTGAGCCGGCGCTGCAATTTGCGGATCTCGACGCGCATCGCGATGCGCAGCTTGGCATCGAGGTTCGACAGCGGCTCGTCGAACAAAAACACCTTCGGCTGGCGCACGATGGCGCGACCCATCGCGACGCGCTGGCGCTGGCCGCCGGAGAGCTGGCGCGGCTTGCGCTCCAGCATCGATGTGAGCTCGAGCACGCGCGCGGCTTCCTCGACGCGGGTCTTGATCTCGGCTTCCGCCATGCCGCGGTTGCGCAGGCCGTAAGCCATGTTGTTGTAGACGCTCATATGCGGATAGAGCGCGTAGTTCTGGAACACCATCGCGATGTCGCGATCGGCGGGCTCGATCTGGTTGACGACGCGGCCGCCGATGTCGATCTCGCCGCCGGTGACGGTCTCGAGCCCCGCAACCATGCGCAGCAGCGTGGACTTGCCGCAGCCGGAGGGGCCGACCAGCACGCAGAACTGCCCGTCGGCGACATCGACGTTGACGCCTTTGATGGCCTCGAAGCCGCCGGTGTAGGTCTTGCGGACATTGCGCAGGGTGACGTTAGCCATGAAAACTCACTTCCAAGAACCTACTTTTCCGTCTCGACCAGGCCGCGCACGAACAGTCTCTGCATGGCGACGACGACGAACACCGGCGGCAGCATGGCCAGCACGGCGGTCGCCATCACGATCGGCCATTCGGTCAGCGCGTCGGTGGTGGTGATCATCTTGCGGATGCCGACCTGGATGGTCTGCATGTCGTCGCGGGTGGTGATGAGCAGCGGCCAGAGATATTGATTCCAGCCGAGGATGAACAGGATCACGAACAGCGCCGCCATGTTGGTGCGCGACAGCGGCAGCAGCGTGTCCCAGAAGAAGCGCAAGGGACCGGCGCCGTCGATGCGCGAGGCCTCCAGCAATTCGTCCGGCACGGTCATGAAGAACTGGCGGAACAGCAGCGTCGCGGTGGCGGACGCGATTAGCGGCAGCGACAGGCCCGCATAGCTGTCGAGCATGTGCAAATCGGCAACGATCTTGTAGGTCGGATAGATGCGGACCTCGACCGGCAGCATCAGGGTGATGAAGATGATCCAGAAGATCGGCATCCGGAACGGAAAGCGGAAATACACGATCGCATAGGCCGAGATGATCGAGATCGCGATCTTGCCGATCGCGATCGCCAGCGCCATCACCAGCGAATTGAGCATCATGTTGCCGACGGGCTCGCGGGTCGAGCCGCTCGTGCCGACGAAGATGGTCTGGTAGTAGACCTCGAAGAAGTGCCCGCCCGGCAGCAGCGACATCTGCCCGTTCGCGATCAGTGCGTTGTCCTGGGTCGAGGCGACGATCGCGATGTAGACCGGGAATGCGACGATCGCGATCCCGATCCAGAGAATGAAATGGGCGACGTAGCGCCTGATGCCCTCGTCCTCGACCATCAGTAGGTCACCTTGCGTTCGACGAAGCGGAACTGGATTCCCGTCAGCACGATGACCATGACCATCAGGATCACCGATTGCGCCGCCGAGCTGCCGAGATTGCCGCCGAGCAGGCCGTCGGAATAGACCTTGTAGACCAGCGTGACCGTCGATGTTCCGGGCCCGCCGCGGGTCATGGTGTCGATGATGCCGAAGGTGTCGAAGAAGGCGTAGACGATGTTGACGACCAGCAGGAAGAAGATCGTGGGCGACAGCAGCGGGAAGGTCACGGTCCAGAACCGCCGCATCGGCCGCGCGCCGTCGATCGCAGCGGCCTCGAGCACGCTTTTCGGGATGGCTTGCAGGCCGGCGAGGAAGAACAGGAAATTATAGGAGATCTGCTTCCACGCGGCGGCGAGGATGATCAGCGCTGCGGCCTGGTTGCCGTCGAGCAGCGGATTCCAGTCGACGCCCAGGCTGCGCAGATAGCGCGAGAGCACGCCAAGCGAGGGATGCAGCATGAAGATCCAGAGCACGCCGACCACGGGCGGCGCGACCGCATAGGGCCAGATCAGGAGCGTGCGGTAGAGCATCGAGCCGCGCAGCGGTTTGTCGGCCATGACGGCGAGCAGCAGCGCAAAGGACAGCGACGACACGGCGATCGCGAACGAGAAGAAGAACGTCCGGACGATCGCCTCGAAATAGGCGGGATCCCTGAACAGCTCGATGTAATTGTCGAACCAGACAAAGGTGCTCGACAGACCGAAGGCATCCTGGAGCAGGAAGGACTGGATCACCGCCTGCAAGGCCGGCCAGTAGAAGAAAATCAGGACGATCGCGAGCTGCGGCGCAACCAGCGCGTAAGGCAATAGCTTTGACTGGAAAATGGCTTGCTTTTGCATGATGTCAGCAGAAGCGGCAGGCCGGGTCGCGGCCTGCCGCTTCAATGCCTCACTTCACAGCGGTCTTTTCGAACTGCCGCAGCATCGTGTTGCCGCGTTCGACAGCGGCGTCGAGCGCCTGCTTGGCGGTCTTCTTGCCGGCCAGCGCCTGCTCGATCTCTTCCGACCAGACGTCACGCAGCTGCACCATGTTGCCGAGGCGCAGACCGCGCGAGTTCTCGGTCGGCTCCTTGTTGGTCAGCTCGAGCAGCGGGGTCTCGAGATAGGGCTGGTCCTTGTAGAAGCCCTCGGCCTTGGCCTTCTCATAGGCCGCCTTGGTGATCGGCAGATAGCCGGAGGCCTTGTGGATGTAGACCTGGCGATCGGTGTCGGAGAGGAACGTCAGGAATTTCGCGACGCCCTTGTATTCCTCGGCCGACTTGCCGCCCATGACCCAGAGCGAAGCGCCGCCGATGATCGAGTTCTGCGGCGCGCCCTTGACGTCGGGATAATAGGGCATCGGCACGGCGTTGAAGTTGAACTTGGCCTGTGCCTTGACGTTGCCGAAGAAGGCCGACGAGGTCAGGTAGATCGCGCACTCACCCGAGGTGAAGCGGCCTTCGCCGGTGTTGGTGCGGCCGGCGTAGTCGTAGGTCTTGTCCTTCTGAAGTTCGACCAGCTTCTCGAGATGCTTGACCTGGAGCGGGCCGTTGAACTCGAGCTTGGTGTCGAAGCCGTCGAGGCCGTTCGCCTTGGTCGAGAGCGGCACGTTGTGCCAGGCGGAGAGCTGCTCGAGGTTGACCCAGGTGATCCATGAGCCGGAGAAGCCGCAGGTCGGATGACCGTTGTCGTGCAGCTTCTTGGCGACCTCGAACACTTCGGGCCAGGTCTTCGGGATCTCGGCGTTGACCTTCTTGAACTCGTCGAGGTTGACCCACATCACGGTCGAGGACGAGTTGAAGGGGAACGACAGCATCTCGCCCTTCGACGTGGAGTAGTAGCCGGTGATGGCGGGCAGATAGATCTTGGGATCGAACTTCTCGCCGGCGTCGGCCATCAGCTTGTAGACGGGCTTCACGGCGCCGGTCGCGGCCATCATGGTCGCGGTGCCGACTTCGAACACCTGCATGATGTGCGGCGCGTTGCCGGCACGGAACGCGGCGATGCCCGCGTTCATCGTGTCGGGATAGTTGCCCTTGTAGGTCGGGATGACCTTGTAGTCGCTCTGCGACGCGTTGAAGTCGGTGGCAAGCTTGACGATGACGTCGTTGTTGGCGCCGGTCATCGCGTGCCACCACTGGATTTCGGTCACGGCCAGGGCCGGCGAGGCCGACATGCCGACCGTGATTGCAAATGCGGCAGCCGCCCCAAAGTGTCGAAGTGCCATCAAGAAAACCTCCCTTGGCCGTCAATAAAGAAGCGCTTGCGCTAGCAGCGCCATATGACGTTCACATGACTGTGTAAGCGGCCGAAACGAAAGCGGCAAGCGCTGGAAAAGGGAAGCCGTCAAATAGGCGAATGCGACGCGGACAGCCTCGTCCGTTCGCGCTGCACACGCGTGGGTCGCGCCGCAGTGCGGCATTGCTCGTGTGAGGTCGACGATCAGGCCGCGGGCTCCAAAACCTCTCCCGCTTGCGGGAGAGGTCGCGCCGAAGGCGCGGGGGTGAGGGCTCTCTCCTCTGGGGGATTGTCCCATTGCGGAGACACCCTCTCCCCAACCCTCTCCCGCAGGGGGGAGAGGGAGCGCAGCATCGTTGCCCTAGCGCTTGCGCTCGGGGCCGCAGACCGTGCCCTTCTCGACCATCGCGTCGATCTCGGCCTTGGAATATCCGAACTCGCCCAGCACCTCCGCCGAGTGCTGGCTGAATTTCGGCGGCAGCCGGCGCAGGCTCGGCTTGCTGCGATCGAGCCGGATCGGCGAGGCGACGCCCTTGTACCAGTCCTTCTCGATAATATCGCCGCGGTAGATCGTGTGCGGGTTCGTCAACGCCTGGTCGATCTTCTGCACCGGGCCTGCGGGCAGGCCCGCCGCGAGCAGGCGATTGCAGAGCGGCTCGGCCTCGTGCTGGCTGAACACCGCGGCAAGCTCGGCGCGCAGCGCCTCGCGATTGGCGATGCGGTCCTTGTTGCGGGCAAAGCGCGGATCGGTGCCGAGTTCGGGCTTGCCGATCTCGTTGGCGAGCTTGCGGAAGGTGCCGTCATTGCCGACGCCGATGAAGATGTTGTCGGTCTTGGTCGGGAAGATCGCGTAAGGCACGAGATTCGGATGCTCGTTGCCGGTGAGGCCCGGCGGCTTGCCATGCATGAAATAGTTCGCGGTGTGCGGATGCATGATGGCAAGGCCGGTCTCGTACAGCGTGGTCTCCAGGAACTGGCCCTTGCCCGAGCGCTGCCGCTCCGACAGCGCCATCAGGATGCCGATCGCCGCATAGAGGCCGGTGGTGATGTCGACCAGCGGCACGCCGATCCGCATCGGCCCGCTCTCGGGCGAGCCGGTCGCCGCGATCATGCCGGTCATGGCCTGGATGATGGCGTCATAGCCGGGATTGCCGCCGCGCGGGCCGTCGGCGCCGAAGCCGCAGATCCGGCAATGCACGAGGCGCGGGAATTTCTCGCGCAGCACCTCGTTGCCGATGCCCCATTTCTCCAGCGTGCCCGGCTTGAAATTCTCGATCAGGACGTCGGCCGTCTCCAGCATCTTGAGCAGCACGACGCGGCCGCCCTCGGAGGCGAGGTCGAGGCCGATCGAGCGCTTGTTGCGGTTGATGCCGATGAAATAGGCCGCGTCCTCGTCGTGGAAGGGAGGGCCCCAGTCGCGCACCTCGTCGCCGGCGGGCGGCTCGACCTTGATCACGTCGGCGCCATGGTCGGCGAGGATCTGGGTGCAGTAGGGGCCGCCGAGCACGCGCGTGAGATCGATGACGCGCAGTCCGCTCATTGCACCCATAACGGCTTCAGTCATGCCTTCGCTTCCCCTGTGTCGATCGTTGGATCACAGGCCTAGCGAGGTTTTTTTGCGCCAGCAATGGCGCCGGGCGTGGAGCCGTATGCGCCGCGGCGCGGCCATCCCGCGAGGTGGCAAATTCAAACGGAAGCGGCCGGCCCGAGGGGGATCCCGGGCCAGCCAATCCGCCGTTTGATCAGACGACCGTCAGGCGAACGTCGACATTGCCGCGCGTGGCATTGGAATAGGGGCACACCTGGTGCGCCTTCGCGACCAGCGCCTCGGCTTCGGCACGGGCGAGGCCCGGCAGCGAGACGGCGAGGTCGATGTCGAGGCCGAAGCCGCCTTCGGAGCGCGGGCCGATGCCGACGGTCGAGGTGACGGCGGCGTCGGCGGGAACCTTCGGGCCGCCCTGCGAGGCCACGAACTTCATCGCGCCGATGAAGCAGGCGGCGTAGCCGGCCGCAAACAGCTGCTCGGGATTGTTGCCGGCGCCGCCGCCGCCGCCGAGCTCCTTCGGCGTGGTGAGCTTGACGTCGAGCGCGCCGTCGAGGGTCGCAGCATGGCCGTCGCGGCCGCCGGTGGCTTTTGCGCTGGTCTTGTAAAGGACGTTCACGGACATTTTCGTCTCCCTGGGTTTCGGTGGGGTGCGATCTCTATCGCAGACAATTAGATTGTGCGCAATTGAAATTGCGACGTCTCACATTTAATTGTTCGCAATTGAATGTACGGCGGCGCGGCCCCACAATGCGGACAAACCTCGTGAGATTCTCCATGGCTCGGAAACCATCGGCAGCGGACGCGCCGCTGCGGCTCGACAACCAGATCTGCTTCGCGGTCTATTCGGCCGCGCACGCCTTCAATCGCGTCTACAAGCCGCTGCTCGACCGCCTCGGCCTGACCTATCCGCAATATCTGGTGATGCTGGTGCTGTGGGAGCGCGACGACGTGCCGGTCAAGGACATCGGGGAGAGGCTGTTTCTGGATTCGGGCACGCTGACGCCGCTGCTGAAGCGCCTCGAGGCCGCCCACCTCGTCAAGCGCACCCGCTCGAGCGAGGACGAGCGCCAGGTGCTGATCGCGCTGACGCCGCAGGGCCACGCGCTGAAAGACAAGGCGCGCGCCGTGCCGCAGTCGATCCTGGCGGCGTCGGACTGCTCGGTGTCGGAGCTGGTGGCGATGAAAGACGAGATCGTCGCGCTGCGCGACCGGCTCAATGCGGTGATCGGGGAGTAGTTGAGATTTAATTCAAAGCCCGCCTTCGCCCTGCGGGCTTCGGCGCGGCAGCCCTCGCTTCGCGAAGGCTGGTGGAGCCAGGCGGGATCGAACCGCCGACCTCTTGCATGCCATGCAAGCGCTCTCCCAGCTGAGCTATGGCCCCTTAAGTCTTCCAGTGGGGAGGATCCTGGGGGATCCGTCCCGGCCGGCGAGCCCTAGGCGACTCGCGCGGTGCACCCTTTTTCACAGATCAGGGCTGATCTCAAGTCTCTTCATCGCCCCCGACATCACCAATGATGTCGGTAACGTCCTCATCGCCCTCTTCTTCGTCGGCGATGAATGTCGAATCATCGTCATCGTCGTCGTCGAGGGTCTCGTCGACCTCGATATCGTCCTCCGATTCGGGCACGACGGCCTTGACCTTGCCGGTGTTCTCCTCGGCATCGGCCTCCTCGAGGGAGACCAATTCCTCGGCCTCCGCCGGCTCCGGCGTGGTGTCCGCGGCCGCTGCGTGGCGAGCTTCGGCGCCGCGAGTCGTGCGCGCAGGCGCCACGGGCGCGATCGGGACCACTTCGCCGGTATAGGGCGAGATCACCGGATTCTTGTTGAGGTCATAGAACTTCTTGCCCGTGGTCGGGCAAATACGTTTGGTTCCGAGTTCGGACTTGGCCACGGCAGAGGAATCCTGGGAATGTCTGAAAAGCGGTGTTTCACTTGGCTAGTTGGCGGCCCGCTGTCAATAGCGCATTACGGGAGAAAGACATGCCGGTGACGGGGCGCGGACCATGTGGTACCTGCGCCCCAGCTCTCCGGAGCACATCCAAGGACACAATCTTGACCCATTCCGACCAACCGAGGCCGCTTCAGTCGCGCGCAAACGGTCCCCTGACCGGGAAAGTACGGGTGCCCGGGGACAAGTCGATCTCCCACCGCGCCCTCATCCTGGGCGCGCTCGCGGTCGGCGAGACCCGGATTTCGGGCCTGCTGGAGGGCGAGGACGTCCTCAACACCGCCAAATCCATGCAGGCGCTGGGTGCCAGCGTCGAGCGCACCGGCGATTTCGCCTGGAAGGTGCAGGGCGTGGGCGTCGCAGGCTTCGCCCAGCCCAAGGCGGCGCTGGATTTCGGCAATTCCGGCACCGGCTGCCGGCTGGTCATGGGCGCCGTCGCCGGCTGCCCGATCTCGGCGGTTTTCGACGGCGACGCCTCGTTGCGCAGCCGTCCCATGCGCCGGATCCTGGACCCGCTCGAGAAGATGGGCGCCAGGGTCGTCTCCGGCGGCGAGGGCGGCCGTCTGCCGCTGACCCTCCAGGGCGCGCGCGATCCGCTGCCGATCACCTACAAGACCCCGGTCGCCTCGGCTCAGATCAAATCCGCCGTGCTGCTCGCGGGCCTCGCCGCCCCGGGCACCACCACGGTCATCGAGAGCGAGGCCAGTCGCGACCACACCGAGCTGATGCTGAAGCACTTCGGCGCCGACATCACCTCCACCAAGGAGGGCCAGCACGGCCGCCGCATCACCCTCGTGGGCCAGCCCGAGCTGCATGGCGCCAATGTCGTGGTGCCCGCCGATCCCTCCTCGGCGGCCTTCCCGGTCGTTGCGGCGCTGATCGCCGAGGGCTCCGATGTCGTGCTGTCGGATGTCATGACCAATCCGCTGCGCACCGGCCTGTTCACCACGCTGCGCGAAATGGGCGCTTCGATCGAGGAGAGCGAAGTGCGCGGCGATGCCGGTGAGCCGATGGCGCAGCTGCGCGTGCGCGCGTCGAAGCTGCGCGGCGTCGAGGTGCCGCCGGAGCGCGCGCCGTCGATGATCGACGAATATCTCGTGCTGGCGGTGGCGGCCTCCTTCGCCGAAGGCACGACCATCATGCGCGGCCTGCAGGAGCTGCGCGTCAAGGAATCCGATCGTCTGGAGGCCACCGCCGAGATGCTGCGCGTCAACGGCGTCAAGGTCGAGGTCTCCGGCGACGATCTGGTCGTCCAGGGCCGCGGTCACGTTCCCGGTGGTGGCACCGTCGCCACCCACATGGACCATCGCATCGCGATGTCCGCGCTGGTGATGGGCTGCGCCTCCGACCAGCCCGTGACCGTCGACGACACCGCCTTCATCGCCACCAGTTTCCCGGATTTCATTCCGATGATGCGTTCGCTTGGGGCCGAGTTTTCATGATTATCGCCATCGACGGGCCCGCGGCCTCGGGCAAGGGGACGCTCGGCAAGCGTCTCGCTCATCATTACGGTTATCGTCATCTTGATACCGGCGTGATCTATCGCGCGGTCGCCTATGCCCTGATGCAATCGGGCCACGATCTCCGCGACGAGGCGGCCGCGGTTGCGGCGGCGCTGGAATTGGATCCGGAAAAGTTCGGCGATCCCGCCCTGAAGACCCAGAAGGTCGGAGAGGGCGCCTCGATCGTCTCGGCGATCCCAAGGGTTCGCGAGGTCCTGGTCAATTTCCAGCGGCAATTCGCCGCCGATCCGCCGGGAGCGGTGCTGGACGGCCGGGACATTGGAACCGTGATCTGCCCCCATGCCGACGTGAAGATCTTTGTCGTGGCGGACCCCAAGGTCCGCGCCCGCCGCCGCACCATGGAGGCCAAGGCGCGGGGCGAGGCGGCGGACGAGGCGGCCGTGCTCGCCGACATCATCCAGCGCGACGAACGCGACAAGAACCGGCCGATTGCGCCGCTGAAACCCGCACCCGATGCTTACTTGCTAGATAACTCCCAACTGGATATAGAAGGCGGCGTCCGGGCCGCCATCGACATTATCGAGGCCGTCCGAGCGGGCCGGTCGCGGGGTTAAGCCGCAGCCGTCATTGGAGGAAGCGCCCGCTCCCGCTCTTTGAGGTCGATACCCCGGTCCGCCTGTTTCGGGGCCGGTGCGATCGAGGCTCCGGACAAAGATTTCCACGTATCGAACGCGCGGGCCTCAGCCGGCCCGCTTCCGCCGTTCCGGTGCCAGCCGGGGCAGCAAGCGGTCGCTCGAAGGTCTTGCGGACCTTCCGACACTGCGCGTGCGATGCGCCCATGAACCCAACGGCCGGCAAGACATCCGCAACTGGAGAACAAATGGCTTCGACTTCTGCTGATACCTATAGCCCCTCGCGTGACGATTTCGCCGCGATGCTCGACGAGTCCTTCGCAGGTGGCAACCTGCAGGAAAGCTCCGTCGTCAAGGGCAAGGTGGTTGCAATTGAAAAGGACATGGCCGTCATCGACGTCGGCCTGAAGACCGAGGGCCGCGTCGCCCTGCGCGAATTTTCCGGCCCCGGCCGTGACAGCGAGATCAAGGTCGGCGACGAGGTGGAAGTGTTCCTCGATCGCATCGAGAACGCCCTCGGCGAAGCCGTGCTGTCGCGCGACAAGGCGCGCCGCGAAGAGAGCTGGGGCAAGCTCGAGAAGGCGTTCCAGAACAACGAGAAGGTCAACGGCGTCATCTTCAACCAGGTCAAGGGCGGCTTCACCGTCGACCTCGACGGTGCCGTGGCCTTCCTGCCGCGCTCGCAGGTCGACATCCGTCCGATCCGCGACGTTGCGCCGCTGATGAACAACTCGCAGCCGTTCCAGATCCTCAAGATGGACCGCCGCCGCGGCAACATCGTCGTCTCCCGCCGCACGGTGCTGGAAGAGACCCGCGCCGAGCAGCGCCAGGAGCTGGTGCAGAACCTCGAAGAGGGTCAGGTCATCGACGGCGTGGTCAAGAACATCACCGACTACGGTGCGTTCGTTGATCTCGGCGGCATCGACGGCCTGCTGCACGTCACCGACATCGCGTGGCGCCGCGTCAACCACCCGACCGAGGTGCTCTCGATCGGCCAGACCGTGAAGGTCAAGATCATCAAGATCAACCACGAGACGCACCGCATCTCGCTGGGCATGAAGCAGCTGCTGGACGATCCGTGGCAGGGCATCGAAGCCAAGTACCCGCTGGGTGCCCGCTTCACCGGCCGTGTCACCAACATCACCGACTACGGTGCGTTCGTCGAGCTCGAGCCGGGCATCGAAGGCCTGATCCACGTCTCCGAGATGTCGTGGACCAAGAAGAACATGCACCCCGGCAAGATCGTCTCGACCTCGCAGGAAGTCGAAGTGCAGGTGCTCGAAGTCGATTCCGTCAAGCGCCGCATCTCGCTTGGCCTCAAGCAGACCATGCGCAACCCCTGGGAGGTCTTCGTCGAAGGTCACCCGACCGGTTCGGTGGTCGAGGGCGAGGTCAAGAACAAGACCGAGTTCGGTCTGTTCCTGGGTCTCGAGGGCGACGTCGACGGCATGGTCCACCTCTCCGACCTCGACTGGAAGCTTCCGGGCGAGCAGGTGATCGACAACTACAAGAAGGGCGACATGGTGAAGGCCGTGGTGCTCGATGTGGACGTCGAGAAGGAGCGTATCTCGCTCGGCATCAAGCAGCTCGAAGGCGACCCCTTCGCCGAGCCGGGCGATGTCAAGAAGGGCGCGGTCGTGACCTGCGAAGTGCTCGAAGTGAAGGAGAGCGGTATCGAGGTGAAGATCGCCGGTACCGACTTCACCACCTTCATCAAGCGCTCGGAGCTCGCGCGTGACCGCAACGACCAGCGCGCCGAACGCTTTGCCGTCGGCGAGAAGGTCGATGCCCGCGTGATCCAGTTCGACAAGAAGGCCCGCAAGGTCCAGGTGTCGATCAAGGCGCTCGAAGTCGCCGAAGAGAAGGAAGCCATCGCGCAGTACGGCTCCTCCGATTCGGGTGCGACGCTCGGCGACATCCTCGGCACCGCGCTCAAGAACCGCGACAGCAAGTAAGCGAAACGTTCGTTTCGCTGACATCAAAGCCCCGGCGCGAGCCGGGGCTTTTTTGTTGCTCCATACTCAACTGTCGTCCCGGACAAGCGCGCTCAAAGCGCGCGTAGATCCGGGACCCATCACCACAGGGAGCGGTCTGGCGCGAGCTGGTAACTCCAAGTCTTCGCCAAACTCAATTCTGTGGGTATGGATCCCGGGTCAGCGCTCCGCGTCGCGGCGCTTGTCCGGGATGACGAGAAGCCTGTGACGGGGGCTCGGCCCGACCAGCACCAGCCTTGTTTTCTTCAAATTGCGCCGCAATTGATGTATCCAGATAAGCCGTTGGTCACGCCGTGACGGCACAACGCGCCTGGTCTTTCATTTGGAGATATTCCGATGTCGCTCGATTCGGACATCATCGTCGATCGTCGCAGGATCCGCCGCAAGCTGACGTTCTGGCGCGTCATGGCCGCGCTGATCGCGATCGCGGCGATTGCGGGCTTCGCGCTGATTGCGACGCCCGGCGCACGCGGCACGTTCGCAGCCGCCGGCTCGATTGCGCGGGTCCAGATCGACGGCCTGATCCGCAGCGATTCCGATCGCACGCAGGCGCTGGAGCGGCTGGAGAATTCGCAGGCTGCCGCCGTCATCGTTCACATCAACTCACCGGGCGGCACCACCGCAGGCTCCGAGCAGCTCTACGACTCGCTGGTCCGGCTCAAGGCGAAGAAGCCGCTCGTCGTCGTGGTCGAGGGTCTTGCCGCCTCCGGCGGCTACATCACGGCGATCGCGAGCGACCACATCATCGCGCAGCAGAGCTCGCTGGTCGGCTCGATCGGTGTGCTGTTCCAGTACCCCAATGTCACCGAACTCCTGAAGACCATCGGCGTCAAGGTCGAGGAGGTAAAATCCTCGCCGCTGAAGGCCGCGCCCAACGGTTTTGAGCCGACCAGTCCCGAGGCGCGGGCCGCGCTCGACGAGCTGGTGAAGGACTCCTACGCCTGGTTCAAGGGACTGGTGAAGGAGCGGCGTGGCATGGACGACACGCAGCTCGAGAAAGTGGCCGACGGCCGCGTCTTCACCGGACGCCAGGCGATCGATCTCAAGCTGATCGACCAGATCGGCGACGAGAAGACGGCGGTGACCTGGCTGGTCGAGCAGAAGGGCGTCAAGAAGGGGCTTTCGGTGCGCGACTACAAGCTTCAGTCGCGCTTCGGCGATCTGCCGTTCCTCAAGACGGCCGCTGCCGTGACGCTGGAAGCGCTGGGTTTAGGCTCGATTGCGCATCAAATCGGGCAAACCGGCGTCGCGCAGGCCGTTGACCGGTTCGGAATGGATGGAATGCTGGCCTTGTGGCAGCCGGCTGCGTCAAACTGACTGGGACAGGCGAGCGCTTAAGGGTTTTCTCGCCTGGCGAGTGTCGGGGCAGCCTGCTTTTTTGGCATTTGTCACGCATTTTCACGACGCTCAACCTTGATTTAGCGTCTTGACAGATCACGGTATTTTCACGGAAATGGTCATCCGCACGCTTCCGGGTCCTATCTCTCGATGATCAAATCCGAACTTGTTCAGCGTATCGCCGAGCACAACCCGCATCTGTACCAGCGGGATGTCGAGAACATTGTGAATGCGATTCTCGAAGAGATCGTAGCGGCTCTCGCACGCGGTGATCGCGTCGAGTTGCGCGGCTTCGGTGCCTTCTCGGTCAAGCATCGCCCTGCACGCGCCGGGCGTAATCCGCGCACCGGCGCCCATGTACCCGTCGATCAGAAGAGCGTTCCGTTCTTCAAGACCGGCAAGGAAATGCGCGAGCGGCTGAACCGCGACCATCCGGATCCCGGCGCGGCAGACTGAGGCCGGCGTCAGGGTTTCCCGCGGTCGCTCAAGATGCGGCCGGAAGCTTGATTCAAGGCGAGCGAAGCGAGATGCGAAAGTTCCTGACCGCGCTGATCGTGATTCCGCTGGGTCTGATCCTGGTGGTGTTCGCCGTCTCCAACCGGCATTTCGTCACGGTCTCCTTCGATCCCTTTGTCTCCGACGACCCGTCATTGTCGGTCACGCTGCCGCTGTTCCTGCTGCTGATCCTGGTGGCGGCGCTGGGCGTCCTGGCCGGCGGCTGTGCCGTCTGGCTCGGCCAGCGG
This sequence comes from Bradyrhizobium diazoefficiens USDA 110, assembly GCF_000011365.1. Lineage (GTDB taxonomy): Bacteria > Pseudomonadota > Alphaproteobacteria > Rhizobiales > Xanthobacteraceae > Bradyrhizobium > Bradyrhizobium diazoefficiens. The sequence goes on from NC_004463.1 coordinate 791,962, forward strand.
CACTGGCGCCGCGCGGCCCGTCGGCATGAGGCGGATGCGCGCAGCGCCCGGACCGAACTGGCCGGCTTGCGGGCCCAGACGGCCGCGGCGAAGCCCGATTCCCAGCGCCTCCCCGCCCCCGTCGGGGTGGGCCTTTACGGGCCCGTCGGGCGAGACAAGCAGCGCGCGACGTTGTAGAAGCGGCCGCAACCGAAAACCCTGCTTTCCGGCCGCGGAGTTGCGGCCTTTACCTGCTTTGAGACCATGTCCCTGCTCGTCAAAATCTGCGGCCTGTCCACGCGCGAGACGCTCGAAACAGCGCTCGACGCGGGCGCCGACATGGTGGGGTTCGTGTTCTTTCCGCCGTCGCCCCGGCATCTGTCGCTGGAGCTTGGCCGCGATCTCGGCCGCCAGGTGAATCGGCGCGCGCTCAAGGTTGCGCTCACGGTCGATGCCGATGACGCCACGCTCGACAACATCATGGACGCGCTGTCGCCGGACATTTTCCAGCTCCATGGCAAGGAGACCGTCGCGCGGCTGCGCGACATCAAGCAGCGGTTCGGCCGCCCCGTGATGAAGGCGGTGCCGGTCGCAACCTCAGCCGATCTTGCCGTGCTGCCCGGCTACGCCGCGGTCGCCGACCGCATCCTGTTCGATGCGCGCGCGCCGAAAGACGCGACGCGGCCCGGCGGCCTGGGCGCGCCGTTCGACTGGCACCTGCTCGAAAACCTCGATCTGAACCTGCCCTACATGGTCTCGGGCGGGCTTCACGCCGACAACGTTGCGGAGGCCCTTCGCATCACCCGCGCCGGCGGCGTCGACGTGTCCTCCGGTGTCGAGAGCGCTCCCGGCGTCAAGGATCCCGAGATGATCAAGGCCTTCATCCGCGCCGCGCGCGCCACCCAAGATGCAAGTCAAGAGTTGAGCGTCCGATGAACATCGCCAAACCAAACTCCTACCGCAGCGGGCCCGACGAGCGCGGTCATTTCGGCATCTTCGGCGGACGCTTCGTCGCCGAAACGCTGATGCCGCTGATCCTCGATCTGGAGAAGGCCTACACCGCGGCCAAGGCCGATCCGGCCTTCCAGGCCGAGATGAACGGCTATCTCAAGAACTATGTCGGCCGGCCCTCGCCGCTCTATTTCGCCGAGCGTCTCACCGAGCATCTCGGCGGCGCCAAGATCTACCTCAAGCGCGAAGAGCTCAACCACACCGGCTCGCACAAGGTGAACAACGTGCTCGGCCAGATCATGCTGGCGCGGCGCATGGGCAAGAAGCGCATCATTGCCGAGACCGGCGCCGGCCAGCACGGCGTCGCCACCGCGACGCTGTGCGCGCGCTTCGGCCTCGAATGCGTGGTCTATATGGGCGCCGTCGACGTCGAGCGGCAGCAGCCCAACGTGATCCGCATGGAGATGCTGGGCGCAAAGGTGGTCCCGGTACAGTCGGGCACGCGCACGCTGAAGGACGCCATGAACGAGGCGCTGCGCGACTGGGTCACCAACGTGCACAACACGTTCTACTGCATCGGCACGGTGGCGGGCCCGCATCCCTATCCGACGCTGGTGCGCGACTTCCAGTCGATCATCGGCAACGAGACCAAGGCGCAGATGCAGGAGGTCGAGGGCCGCCTGCCGGATTCGCTGGTCGCCTGCATCGGCGGCGGCTCGAATGCGATGGGCCTGTTCCACCCCTTCCTCGACGATCCCTCCGTCGAAATTTTCGGCGTCGAAGCTGCAGGCCACGGGCTCACGCAGCTGCATGCGGCCTCGATCGCGGGCGGCCGTCCCGGCGTGCTGCACGGCAACCGCACTTATCTCCTGATGGACGCGGACGGCCAGATCCAGGACGCTCATTCGATCTCGGCCGGCCTCGACTATCCCGGCATCGGCCCCGAGCATTCCTGGCTGCACGAGATCGGCCGCGTGAATTATCTCTCCGCGACCGACGACGAGGCGCTCGCTGCGTTCCAGCTGCTGTCAAAGCTGGAAGGCATCATCCCGGCGCTCGAGCCCGCGCATGCCATCGCCAAGGTGATGGAGCTCGCGCCGAAGCGCGCAAAAGATCACCTGATGGTCGTCAATCTCTCCGGCCGCGGCGACAAGGACGTCCCGCAGGTCGGCGACATCCTGAGGGGCAAGAGCAAGTGACCACGCGTATCGACATCCGTTTTGCCGAGCTTGCGAAGCAGGGCCGCTCGGCCTTCGTGACCTTCCTGATGGCCGGCGATCCGGATCCCGCCACCTCGCTCGAGATCATCAAGGCGCTGCCGAAGTCCGGCGCCGACGTGATCGAGATCGGCATGCCCTTCACCGATCCGATGGCCGACGGTCCGTCGATCCAGGCGGCGGGCCTGCGCGCGCTCAAGGCCGGCATGACGCTGAAGAAGACGCTCGAGCTCGTGCGCGGCTTCCGCAAGGACGACAATGCGACGCCGATCGTGCTGATGGGCTATTACAACCCGATCTACATCTACGGCGTCGACAAGTTCCTTGTCGATGCCAAGAGCGCCGGCGTCGACGGCCTCATCATCGTCGATCTGCCGCCGGAGGAGGACGACGAGCTCTGCCTGCCCGCGATGAAGGCCGGCCTGAACTTCATTCGCCTGGCGACGCCGACGACCGACGACAAGCGCCTGCCGGCCGTGCTCGCCAACACCTCGGGCTTCGTCTACTACGTCTCGATCACCGGCATCACCGGTGCTGCGGCGGCGGATTCCTCGGCGGTGAGCGAAGCGGTTGCCCGCATCAAGCGTCACACCAAGCTGCCGGTCTGCGTCGGCTTCGGCATCCGCACGCCGGAGACCGCGCGCGCCATCGCCTCGCATGCGAATGGCGCGGTGGTCGGCACCGCGCTGGTCGATGCGCTCAAGAACAGCCTCGATGCAGACGGCCGGGCCACCGCCAAAACCGTTAACGCCGTCGCCGAACTGACGGCATCCCTGGCCCAAGGCGTCAAAGGCGCACAACAGGCGGCGGAATAGGCCATAATTCCGCTTTTGGGGCGGACGACACGGCGGCTTGCCGGGGCAGGGTCCGGCAGCCATATATCCCTTCAGGCGATCTCCGGAGCGGGATCGCACATCGGAGCAAACCATGAACTGGCTTACCAATGTGGTCCGGCCGAAGATCCGCAACATGCTGCGGCGGGAGACGCCGGAGAATTTGTGGATCAAGTGTCCGGATTCCGGGCAGCTCGTGTTCTACAAGGATGTCGAGGCCAACCAGTTCGTCATTCCCGGCTCGAACTACCACATGCGCATGGGCGCGGTGGCGCGTCTGAAGTCGATCTTCGACAACGAGACCTGGTACGACGTCGCGCTGCCGGATGTCACGCCGGATCCGCTCAAGTTCCGCGACGAGAAGAAATACGTCGACCGCATCAAGGATGCCCGCGCGCGAACTAACCTCAACGACGCGATCAAGGTCGGCTATGGCAAGCTCGAAGGCGCCGCCGTCGTCATCGCCGTGCAGGATTTCGACTTCATGGGCGGCTCGCTCGGCATGGCCGCGGGCGAGGCCATCGTGCGTGGGCTCGAACTCGCGGTCGAGAAGAAGTCGCCGTTCATCGTGTTCGCCGCATCAGGCGGCGCGCGCATGCAGGAAGGCATCCTGTCGCTGATGCAGATGCCGCGCACGACCGTCGCGGTTCAGATGCTGCGCGAGGCAAAACAGCCCTATATCGTCGTGCTGACCAACCCGACCACCGGCGGCGTCACCGCCTCCTACGCGATGCTGGGCGACGTGCAGATCGCCGAGCCCGGCGCGCTGATCGGCTTTGCCGGCGCGCGCGTGATCGAGCAGACCATCCGCGAGAAGCTCCCGGAAGGCTTCCAGCGCGCCGAGTACCTGAAAGAGCACGGCATGGTCGACATGGTCGTGCATCGTCACGATTTGCGCCCGACCCTGGCACGGCTCTGTCGCCTGTTGACCAAGGCACCGGCGCTGGAGACCGCGTCGAAATCGGTGCAGCCTGTCGTCAGCCCGGCGCAGATCGTATCGGCTTCCGAGACGGCGCCGGCCGCGCCGCACGCGTGAACGCGTCTCCTGACAGCGCAAAGCCGCCGCTCGACGAATTGATCGGGCGGCTGTCGGCCCTGCATCAGAAGCGCATCGATCTTGGGCTGGAGCGGATGCATCGTCTGCTCGATCGGCTCGGCCACCCCGAACGCAAGCTGCCCCCGGTGATCCACATCGCCGGCACCAATGGCAAGGGCTCGACGCTCGCTTATCTGCGCGCGACGCTGGAAGCGGCAGACCTGCGCGTCCACGCCTACACCTCGCCGTATCTGGTCCGCATCAACGAATGTTTCCGGCTTGGTCGCCTCGGTGGCGGCGTGCTGGTCGGCGACGACGAACTGCGCGCCGCGCTGGAAGAAGTCGAGCGCGTCAATGCCGGCGAGCCTGCCACCGTGTTCGAGCTGAAGACGGCTGCCGCGTTTCATCTGTTCGCGCAGAATCCGGCCGATGCGGTGCTGCTCGAGGTCGGCCTTGGCGGCCGGCTCGATTCGACCAATGTGGTCGATACGCCGGCGGCCACCGTGATCACGCCTGTGAGCATGGACCACACGGACTTCCTCGGCGATACGCTGACCTCCATCGCCGGCGAGAAGGCCGCGATCATCAAGCGCGGCGTGCCCGTGGTTTGCGCCGAGCAGTCGGGCGAGGCGATGGCCGTGATCGAGGCGCAGGCCAAGCGCATGCGCGCGCCGCTGTTTGCCGCGAACGAGAGCTGGCACGTCAATGTCGAGCATGGGCGCCTGGTTTATTCCGACGATCGCGGCCTGATGGATCTCGCCGCGCCGCGCCTGTTCGGCCGCCACCAGTTCGACAATGCCGGGCTTGCGATCGCGACTTTGCGCGCGATTTCGACATTCAAGGTCAACCAGGCGGCGTTCGAAGCCGGCATCGTCGGTGCCGAATGGCCGGCGCGGATGCAGCGCATCACCTCGGGCGAGCTGCTCTCCTGGGGACCGCAGGGCTCGGAGATCTGGCTCGACGGCGGGCACAATGCGGAAGGTGGGCGCGTTGCGGCGGCCGCGCTCGGCGATCTCGAGGAACGGGTGTCGCGGCCGCTGGTCGTGATCGCGGGCATGATGGCCAACAAGGATGCGCAGGCCTTCCTCGCCAATTTCGCCGGCCTCACCCGTCACATCATCGCGGTGCCGATTCCCGACACCGAGAATGCGATGCCGGCCGACCGCCTCGCGGACGCCGCGCGCAGCCTCGGCATGCGGGTCGAGCCCGCGCCGGGCATCGAGGCCGCGCTGCGCGCGCTGTCGAAGCTCGCCTACGAGGTGCCGCCGCGCATCCTGATCACCGGCTCGCTCTATCTCGCCGGCCACGTGCTCGGCATCAACGGCACGCCTCCTGCATGAGCTGTCTTGTCCCGGACAAGGCGCATCGCGCAAGCGATGCGCCGCAGAGCCGGGACCCAGAATGCCGCAACATGGGCCCCGGCTCTGCAGCGCACCGCTGAAGAAGCGCTGCGCTGCGTCCGGGGCAAGAGAGAATGCCAATGCGTTTTGCCGCGATTGCCGACATTCACGGAAACCATCTCGCGCTGGAGGCGGTGCTTGCCGACATCCGCGCCCAGGGCATCGCCGACCTCGTCAATCTCGGCGACATGCTGAGCGGTCCGCTCGACGCGCGCCGGACCATCGAGATCCTGATGAATCTCGACGCCGTGCATGTGCTCGGCAATCACGACCGCTACCTGCTCGACCGTCCGCCGGAGAAGATGGGCTCGTGGGATCGTCCCGCCCATGCGGCGCTGAATGCCGTGCAACTCGATTGGCTGCGGGCGCAGCCGATGACGCGCGTGTTTCGCGACCGGGTCTTCCTCTGCCATGCGACGCCCGAGAACGACGAGGTCTATTGGCTCGATACCGTGCATCCCGACGGCACGGTGGCGCTATCGCCGCTCGACCGCATCGAGCAGTTCGCGCAAGGCATCACGCAGTCCCTGATCCTCTGCGCCCACACCCATCTCGCCCGCACGGTGCGGCTTCGTGACGGCCGGCTGATCGTCAATCCCGGCAGCGTCGGTAGCCCGGGCTATCGCGACAAGCATCCGTTCCCGCATGTCGTCGAGGCCGGCACGCCGCACGCGCGCTACGCGATCCTCGAACTCGTCGATGCTGCTTGGCAAGTGACCTTCCGCCATGTCGTCTATGATCACGAGGCGATGGCCGCGCTCGCACGCCGCAACAATCAGCCGGAGCTCGCGAACGCGCTCGCGACGGGATGGATCAAGTAGCGCCGCTTCGCTCCATCCGGGCGGCGGGTTTGACTCCTTGATAAGGGCGCTTGTTATAAGCGTACATATCAAAGTGGGAGCGCGCCATGGACGACGGCCATGTCTGGCGAAACGAATATACCATCGAGACGTCTGCAACCGCAGAGACGATCTGGGGCATCTTTCGCGATGTCCCCGGCTGGAAAAACTGGAATGCGGGTATCGAGCAGATCGACATCGACGGGCCATTCGCGGCCGGCACTTGGTTCACGATGAAGCCCCCCGGCGAGGAGACGCTACGCTCGCAACTGATCGAGGTTCGCGAGAACGTGTGCTTCATCGATGAAACGCGAGTCGGCGATCTCGTCATCACAGTCGCCCATCGCATCGAACCGCTTGGCGATTCTCCTGGACCGGCGCGCACGCGCATCGTTTACGCCGCGGACGCGCGAGGGCCGCAAGCGTCCGAGATCGGTCCGGCTGTCGCGTCGGACTTTCCCGATGTTCTCGCCAGTCTCGCCAAACTCGCCGAAACGAGATCGGCATGATTGCCGCCGACAAAAAACAAAACGGCCGGCGTGTTGCCGGCCGTTGCAGAATTCTCAGTTACTCGCGAGGCGGATCACACCGCCGACGTGATCCACTGCTGCAGCTTTGCCTTCGGCGCCGCGCCGACCTGGCGGGAGGCCATCTCGCCGCCCTTGAAGATCATCAGGGTCGGGATCGACATCACGCCGTACTTCGACGCGGTCTTCGGGCTCTCGTCGACATTGAGCTTCACGATCTTGACCTTGTCGCCCATCGCGCCGGCGATCTCGTCGAGGGCGGGCGCGATCATGCGGCAGGGACCGCACCATTCGGCCCAGAAATCGACGACCACAGGGCCGTTCGCCTTGAGCACTTCGGCTTCGAAATCAGTGTCAGAAACCTTGCCAACGGCCATGGGAGTACCTCACTCGGTTGAAAGAATCGGCGCGGATGGGAATCGCGCCCGGGATCATGGCGTCAACCTATGAACGGCCCCTTGCCGGGTCAAGGACGCTCACACCGAGATGAAGGGATGCCAGCGCCGCGTCCAGCGCGGGGGCCGAAATCTCCATATATTCAAGGGCCTCGGTCCAGAGCAGGACGGCCCTGACCGGCTTTTGGGGATAAAGCCGCGCCAGCACCGCCCGGTACAGCGCAAGCTGCCGGACATAGACGGCGGGCGCCTCAGTCGCGCTTTTGGGCGCCGCCTGGTTGGTCTTGAAATCGACGATCAGGACCTCATCCGGACGAACGACCAGCCGGTCGATCTGCCCCGACACCAGCGCAGGCTGGAGGCCTGGCCGCTCCAGCCGGCCGACGATGGCGACCTCCGCCCGGCTGCCGGCGGCAAACACCGGTGCAAAGCGCGGCTCGGCGATCAGCGCGAGCACCTTGTCGGCCAGCGCGGTGCGGTCGGCCTCCGCCCAGTCGGAGGCATTGCGCGCCATGAAGCCGCGCGCGGCCTCGCGCCGCCGCTCGGCGGCGATGTCGGGCAGCGACTGGAGCAGCCGGTGCACCAGCGTGCCGCGTTGCAGCGCGAGCGCGCGCGACTGCACCGATTCGCCTGACCGGACCGCGCGGCCTCCCTCCGCAGACTGGCCCGAGGGGCGCACGGAATCGTCGTCCTGCATCTCGCGCGGTGCCGGCGTCCGCAGCCAGTCCGGCAACGCGATCGTCTGATCCACGAATGTCGCGGGCGTGCCGAGGGCAACGACGTCCTCCGGCCGGGCGAATCGCGTCACCTTGCCAAGCGGCGTTTCCAGCGTCTGCTTCTCCAGGCCCGAGCCGGTAAGCCCGGTGTCGACCAGGTCGTACCAGCTCAGCTTGCGGACCGTCCTCATATTGCCGGGCATGCAGCCGCCGACGATCAGCCGGTCGGCCGCGCGCGTCATCGCGACATAGAGCAGGCGGCGATATTCGTCCTCGGTCTCCTCGAGCATGGCCTTGCGGGCCTCGGCGACGGGCTTGGGATCGTCGGCCTTGCGGCCCGCCCACACCACCACCTCGCCGCCGTTGCCGCGCGGCACCTGGATCAGACGGACCCGCTGCGAGTCCGCGGGCGACGACGTGGTGTCGACCATGAACACGACGGACGCTTCAAGGCCCTTGGCGCCGTGCACGGTCATCACCCGCACCTCGTCGCGGGAGATTTCCATGTCGCGCTTCACCTCGGTGTCGGCCGAGCGCAGCCAGGCCATGAAGCCTTGCAGCGACGCCGGCGCCTTGCGCTCGTAGTTCAGCGCCAGCTCCAGGAATTCGTCGAGCGCGTCATTGGCCTCGTGGCCGAGCCGGCGCAGGATGCGCGCGCGTCCGCCGTCGCCGCCAAGCAGCCAGGCGTAGAAGGCGAACGGTGTCTCCTCGCGCGCGCGAGTTTCGCAGGCCTCGAGCCGCCGCAGCACCGCGGCGAATTTCTCGCTTCCGGCCGCCTGCTCGCCGAGCGCCCGGCGCAGCGAGCCCTTGCGGCCCCAGGCAAGCGCAAACAAATCGTCATCGTCGAGCCCGAACAGCGGGCTCTTCAGCGCGACCGCAAGCGCGAGATCGTCCTGCGGCAGCAGCAGCGCGTCCGCAAGGTTCATCAGGTCGATGATGCCGATGTGCTCGGTGAGCTTCAGCCGGTCGGCGCCGGCGACCGGCACGCCAGCGTGCTTCAGCGCCTGGATCACGGCATCGAACGCGTTGCCGCGTCGGCGGACCAGGATCAGCATGTCGCCGTAGCGCAGCGGCCGCCGCTCGCCTTCATGTCCGGTGAGCGTGCCGCTTTCGACCAGCCGCTTGATCTCGGCCTGGATGCGGCGGGCGAGCTTGACCTCGGGGCTGGTGACGGCAACGCCGTCGAACGGCGCGCGCCAGCCCTCGATGTCCTGCCTGTCGTCGGCTTCAGCCAGGTCCCACAGCTCGATCACGCTTGGCCCTGCATCGGCGAGCGCATTGTGCAGGGGATGGCCGATCTCGACCGAATGGATGCTCTTGTAGATCGCGGGGTCGCGGAAGACGTGGTCGACCGAGTGCAGGATCGCGGCGCCCGAGCGGAACGAATAGGTGAAGGCGACCGGATCGAATTTCAGCCCGGCGGCGGTGAACTTGCGGTGCAGCTCGCGCCGGCGCGCGTCGAATTCCCGGGGCTGCGCGCCCTGGAACGAGAAGATCGACTGCTTCTCGTCTCCGACGGCGAAGATGGTGCGGTTCAGCCCCTCGCGCGCGCCTTCGCCCGCGGTGAACTCGGAGATGATGTGCGCGACGATGTCCCACTGCCGCGGACTGGTGTCCTGCGCCTCGTCGATCAGGACGTGGTCGACGCCGCGGTCGAGCTTGTAATGCACCCAGCCCGAGGAGACGCGGTTGAGCATCGCCAGCGTTTTGTCGATCAAATCGTCATAGTCGAGCAGGCCGCGCTCCTGCTTCTCGCGCCGGTAGTTCGCGGCAGCAGCGGTCGCGATATGCAAGAGAGCCGCCGTGCGGTCACGCATGGTTACCGCGCGGCGCTTCTCGATCAGTCCAGCGAGGCGCTGGGCCTCGTTCTCGAACAGGCGGGCGACGGAGGGATTGTGATCGCAAAATTTCTTGGTCAGCACCGCCTTGCGCGGCAGCTTCTCGTCGGTGAGGAAGACGCCGAGATAGGCGTCGACCTGCGCGCCGCCCGAAAACGCTTTTGCCTCGCGGAGCCGGCTGGCCTGGTCGTTGTCGGATTTGCTGCCATCTTCCAGCGCAAACGCGATGTCGTCCCAGCGCGATCGCGGCAGGAATGGACCGTCGAGAATCTCCGTCTCGACGTCCTCGATGCGGTCGGCGGCGTCAACGCCCAGCACCGCCGCCATCTGCGCGGCGGCAGCTTCTGCGTTGCCGGCCTCGTCGGTCCAGGCCATGAAATGATCGCGGCTCAGACAGGCCTCGCGCACGACCTCCTTGAAGGTGACGTCGGCGGCGCTGGCCATCGCGGTCAGCAGCGCGCGGCCTGTGACCGTTTCCGGGTCGCGCGCGGCCTCCAGCAGCACCTTCAGATTGGCGCGCTCCATCATGTCGGTCTGGTCGCGCTCGTCGATGACGGAGAAGCGCGCCGGCACGTTGGCTTCGAACGGAAACTGCTGGAGCAGGCGGGTACACAGCGCGTGGATGGTCTGCACCTTCAATCCACCGGGGGTCTCCAGCGCACAGGCGAATAGCTTTCGCGCTTCGCGTCGCAGCTTTGCGCTGGGATGCGGGATGCCGACGGCACGGATCGCGGCATCGAGCGCGATGTCGTCCAGCGTCACCCAATGGCCGAGCGTGGTGAACACGCGCTCGGCCATGTTGGCGGCGGCGGCCTTGGTGAAGGTGATGCAGAGGATCTTTTCCGGCGGCACGCCCGACAGCAGCAGACGGATCACGCGCTGCACCAGCACGTGCGTCTTGCCCGAGCCCGCATTGGCCGACACGAAGGCCGATGCGGTCGGATCGGATGCACGCGCCTGCCTGGCGCGCACCTCATCGGGGATTGGGCGTGGCGCCTTCACCATTCCTCGATCCCCAATCCGCCGGCTGCCGACCACTCCTTGATGCGGGCGAGGTCGTCATAGGTGCCGTAGCGGTTGGACCACATCGGCAGGTTCAGCGAGGTGTAGGCCTGGTTCTCGTCCTCGAAGGCGCGGATCAGCGCTTCCAGCTTGGCCCGGGCCTCAGCGGCAGCAATATCCGGCGGCTGCGGTTCGTCGCCTTGCTTGTACTTGAGCTCGAGGATGCGCTCCTCGCCCGGCGGATTGTTGCCGCTGAGGCGGACATAGACGAGCTGGCTCACGGATGAGCCGGCGTCGATGTCGGGAAAGCCGCCTTCGCGCAGGATCGCCGCCTCCAGCGTGAGCTGCGGCGACAGGCCCATGCGGACCTGCTTGCCGGTCGGCGGCTGGCCGGTCTTGTAGTCGAGGATGGCGTAGCCGCCGCCCTGGCGGCGCTCGATGCGGTCGGCGCGCGCGGAGAGGCGGAAGCTGCGTTCATTGTCGAGCGTGATCGAGATCTCGCCGCGAGTCTCCGCGGTGATCGCCTCGACCACGTCGCGCCGTGCCGTCTCCCACTCGCTGAACCAGCGCGCGATGCGCTGGAAGCGCGGCCACCACAGCGCGCGCGCCTCGGGGCGCTCCATCAGCGGCGCGAAATGCTTTTCGCCGATCGCGCGCAGCACGCGGGCGGGATCGTCGGGCAGGCGCGTCGCATAGCGTTCCGTGAATTCGCCGATCGCATCGTGGATCGCCGAGCCGCGGTCGGCGGCCGACAGCGGCATGTCGACGGGATCGAGTGCATCCAGCCGCAAGATGTGCTTGGCGTAGATCGTGTAGGGATCGCGCAGCCAGTCCTCGATCGCGGTGACCGACATCTTCAGCGGCCGTGTCGCGCGCGGCGGTCGCGGTTCGGGTTGCTTGATCGGCCTGACCTCGTCGGGCTGGTCCAGCCGATCTGCGAACCGCACGTATTTCTCGCCGGCGCGGATGGCCGCCTTCCAGCGATCGTCGCCCGCAACCGCCTCCAACCGATGCAGGAAGCGCGAAGCCACCGCTGGCGCGCCGCCGGCCTTGGCGGAATGGGTGAGGATCACCTCATCTCCGCCGAGCAGCTGCGCGAAATCGTGGGCGGAGAGGCCGATGCGGCGCTCCGGCAGATCGAGGCCGAGCTCGTGCCGCATCGGGCGGCTCAGCCAGGGATCGATGCGCGGCGCCGGCGGCCAGACGCCCTCGATCAGGCCGCCGACGATGATGCGGTCCGCCTGCATCAGGCGCGATTCCAACGGGCCGTAGATCTGGAGCCGCGCGCCCGGCTTGTCACGCCGCCGTACCGCGCGATCGCCGAACGCGGTCTGGAAGACATCAGGGTAATCAGGCAGCGGCACGATCAATCCGCTGGTCGTGCCGCCGCGCAGGAGATCGTCGAAGGCGCCGGCGAGCGCGAGGCCCTCGCGCTCCTCGAAGGCCAGCGGGATGCCCTGCTCGTCGCGCGACAGCTCGATCATGATCTCGCGATGCCGGTGCGCGAGCTCGGCGAAGTCATATGGTTTTGACGGCGCCAGACTCTCGATCGGCGCCAAGGCTTGTCGCAAAGCATCGATTAGGGCCTGGACGCGATCGAGATCCTCCGCCTTGAGGCGTGCGCGCGGCTCGGCCTTGTGGAGCGCGGAGACCTCGCTGCGCCACAGCTTGGCCAGTTCCTCGCGAAAGCGGTTGAATTCACGCAGCAGGCCGGCCGTGCCCGCGGGCGGGCGCGTGCCGCGCAAGACGGCGAGCTCCAGGCCTTCGATTGCCGCCTTCCATGTATCCGGCGCGCGGCCGAGGCGGCACAGTGGATGCTTCAGCATCGCCAGCAGCGTCGGCGGCTCCAATCCCTTGGTCGCCGCTTCGGCCGCAAGGCGCGCAAAAACGCCGGCGGACGTCTCCATCAGCACGTCGCCGCCGGAATCGTCGAAGGCGAGGTCCCATCGGGTGAGTGCAGCCATCACACGGCGCGCCAGAGCGCGGTCCGGGGTGACCAGCGCTGCTGACTTGTCGAGGTGCCGCGCCTCGCGCATCGCGATCGCAATCGCCAGCGCTTCCATTTCAGGATTGGGGGCTTCGACGACTGCGAGGTTTGTCATGCCGCCGGCGATCTTTGCCGCAACATCCGGCTGCTTCAGCCGGTCGTGCCAGACTTCCGTCTTGGCGGAGGGCCGCATCGATTCGGATGCGAGCAGGTCGCGGCCACCTTCCGCCGGCGCTTGAAGCAGCTCGACGTCGCCGCGCTTGATGCCGAAGCGCTCCAGCAGCGCGTGCATGGCATATTGCGGATGGTTCGATGCGGGATGCTCCGCGAACTTGCCGAGCGCATCGCGCACGCCGCCGATGGTCCGCCAGGCATCCTCGTCAAGATCAGTGTCGAGGCCCGGCAGCACCACCGCGCCATGCGGCAGCGAGGCGACCGCATGCAGGAATTTTGCGGTGGCCGGCATCGAGCCGGTCGAGCCGGCCGCGATCACGGGCCCATGCGGATGCGCGGTCAGGCGCTTCGCTTCCGCCGCGATCAGGAGGTCGCGCCGCGCCGCGGGCTCGATCCTGTTGATCTCGGCGAGATGGCCGGGCCAGGCGATGCGGGCGATGCGCAGGAATTCGAGCGAGTGCTGCCAGTAGCGATCGAGCTGGTCCGGCACCAGACCATCGAGCGCGCTCCAGTCGACCCCGCGCGTCACCATGTCGTCGATCAGGCGCGCGAGATCGCCGGCGAGAGCCAGCGTCGAGGCGGGGCCGCCGACCACCAGCGGCGACAGCACCGGCCCCTTGGCCCAGGCCGCGACGAGCTGCGCCAGCGTCAGCCGTCGCTCGAGCTCGCCAAGGCGCGGCGGGATGTCGAGCGGCGTTGCGCCGGAAAACTGCTCGCCTTCATCGGCGAAGGCGAGCTCGTCCTCGTCGATGTCGCCGAGCGCGACGATGCGCGGCAGCACGACCGCGTCAGCCTTCATCTCGTCGAGGAAGATCTCCCGCACGATACGCATGGCGCGCCGGGTCGGCAGGTACAGCGTGGTGTCCGCAAGCCGCGCCGGCTCCCTGCGCGCCTCGAATCCCGCGACCAGCCGGCCGTCGAGCAGGGCCGTGACGACCGTGCGCAGGAACGGAACTGAGATGGGAACACTGAAAACGCGCATCGGCTGCCTGATTCGGGATCAGGCGCCAATATAGGGAGGCGGACACAAATGGTCATTGGCTGTGGCGGGGTCTTCCCCGCTCTCCCACTGTCATTCCGGGGCGATGCGAAGCATCGAACCCGGAATCTCGAGATTCCGGGTTCGCGCTTGCGCGCGCCCCGGAATGACGGGAAGCCCCTACGCCACGCTCTCCAGCCTCGTAGGGTGGGCAAAGGCGCGCTTGCGCCGTGCCCACCGTATTCGTCATTGGAGTTAGCTTGTGCGGTGGGCACGCTTCGCTTTGCCCACCCTACGGCACCGTGTTCGCGGCCTACGCCACGCTCTCCAGAAATGCCTCTTCCGCCGCATGCACCGCATCAGGCGTGCCGACATGCATCCAGACGCCGTCGAGGCGCAGGCCGAACAGGCGCTCCTGCTCGTTGGCGCGGTCGAACATCTTGGTCAGCGAGAACTCGCCCTGCGGCGCATCGGCGAAGATCGACGGCGACAGGATCGCCGCGCCGGCATAGACGAACGGAACGACCTCTTTCTCCTTGCGCTTGCGCAGGGCTCCGTCGGGCAGCATGCCGTAATCGCCGCGGCCGCTATAGCCGATGCTGGTCGCCGTCGGCGCCATCAAGAGCAGGATGTCCATGCGCGCGGGATCGAAGTTTTCGGCAAGCCGCGCCAGGTTCGAGCGCACGCCGTCGATCCACAGCGTGTCGGAATTGACATGGAAGAACGGCGCGTTGCCGAGCAGCGGCAGCGCCTTGACCACGCCGCCGCCGGTGCCGAGCACCTGGTTGCGCTCGTCCGAGATGGTCACGCGCGGATGCTGGCGCGATGCGACGTGGTCGATGATCTGGTCCGGCAGGTAATGCACGTTGACCACCGCCTCGCTCACGCCGGCCTGGCCGAGCTTGTCGAGCACGTGGTCGAGCAGCGGCTGGCCCGCCACCGGCACCATCGGCTTCGGCATCTTGTCCGTCAGTGGACGCATGCGCAGGCCGAACCCTGCGGCGAGCACCATGGCTTTGGTCGGTTTGACGGACATCGTTTGCTTTCTCAGATTCGTCTTTCTCAGCCTCGTGGACTCAGAACTCTTGGGATTAGAACTCTTGGAATTACTCTCGAAATTGCCCTTGGAATTCGCGTTCGCGGCAATCCTAGCACGGGACTCATTCAGCCGCACCGCATCTCAACCGCCTTAGCCACCTGCCGTGACGGTTGTACGACGGGTGTGGCCGTTACGCCCCGACGGATGCGGAACGCGCCTTTTTCTTCTTGTCGCCGAGCTTGAGGAAGTTGACGCCGATCTGGTCGCCATTGACCCAGGCAAGCTCACAGCGCCGGTACGCGAGTCCGGTGGACGACAGCAGGAGAAAAAATTCCTTCAGATGGAGCCCTTCGACCGAACCGTCGATGGTCAGCTTGGCGCCGCTCTGGGAGACGTCCTCCATGGTGCAGTCGCGCCGCCACGTGCCGTCGATTCCCATCATCTGGGCCGGAATCCCACGCTCGAAAACAACCCGGCTGTTGCTGCGCTGGTCTGTCTTCACCGCCATCTGCCCTTGCTCCAGCCCGGTAATTATTTGGCTCCTTGCCGCCAGAATACCGACGTCTTGGCTAACAGCCGGTAAATCGGGCCCGAATCAGCCTTGGGGCGGTTCTGGTGCCGGTTCTTGTGACGGCCTTTGGGGTGGCGGGACGTTGGCGAGATACCAGTCGCGCAAATGGCTGAGCGCGGGATGCGCCAGCGAGCGCTGGAGGTAGGTCCAGATCCGCGGCTGGTGGCGCAGGTAATGCGGCTTGCCGTCGCGGCGGTTGAGCCGGGCGAAGGTGCCGAGCAGGCGGGTGTTCCGCTGCGCCGACATGATGGCGTAGAGCTCGGCGAAACCGGCCGGATCGAAGCTCGCATCACCAGCGCGGCGCGCCTTGATGTAGCGCGACAACAGCGTCAGCTCGAGATTCTCGGGCACGTCGATGCGGGCGTCCTGGAGCAGCGACACCACGTCGTAGGATTGCGGCCCTAGCACGGTGTCCTGGAAATCGATCACGCCGACGCGTTCGATGCCGGTGCGCATCCCGAGCCAGATCAAATTGGGCGAGTGATAGTCGCGGATGATCCACGTCCTCGGCGCGGCCAGCGGCTTCTTCAGCAGCTCGCGCCACATCGCAAAGAATTCCGCTCGCTTCGGCTCGCTCAGCGGCGCGTTGCGATCGGGCAGATACCATTCCGGCATCAATCCGATTTCGATCAGCATCGCTTCGGTGTCGAAGACCGGAATGGCGTAGCTCTGCCCGTCCAGCGGCAGCGTCTCCGGCAGCGTCTTGCCGTGCAGCACCGCCAGCACGTCGGTCGCGGCTTCGTAGCGCTCGGGAATCGGGCGCGGCGGGTTGCCTTCGATTACGCCTTCGCTGCCGAAATCCTCCGATATCAGGAAGCCGTGGTCGAGATCGGCATGATGGATCGCGGGCGCCGAGATGCCTTGCGCGCGCAGGCCTTCGTCGATGGCGACGAAGGGTTTGACGTTTTCGGCGAGATGCACCGCGGCGCTGTAGGACTTTCCGTTGTAGAGCGCCGCGCCGTCGGGGCGCTGCGGAAAGTTCATGAGGATGACGATCTCGTCGTCGCGCAGCAGCCGCGCGTAGGACCGTGTCGAGGCGTCGCCGGCCATGCGCCGCCGCATTGCGTCGAGATAGCCGGATGCGTCGAGGAATTCGCGCAGCGCTTTCAGACGCGCGACCTGGGCTGCGCTCTTGCCGTAACCGGTGATGTCGGCGGCACGTGCGTTCGAGCCCAGAGCCGGACGATGGGTGAGTGCGATGTCGATGCGATCCTCGGGCAGCGCCGACGGCGCACGCTCCGGCCATTCGATCAGGACAAGCGTGGCGTCCGGCAGCGGCGACAGCCCGATCTCCTCGAGCTCGCTCTCGTCCTCGACGCGGTAGAGGTCGGCATGCATGACCGGAAACGGCGGCAGCTCATAACCCTGCACCAGAGTGAAGGTCGGGCTCGGCACTTCCAGCGCCTCGTCGTCGGCGAGGTAGCGGATCATGGCGCGGGCGGCCGCGGTCTTGCCGGCGCCGAGGTCGCCGGTGAGCGTGATGACATCGCCCGGCCCGACCAGCAGCGCGAGATCAGCCATCAGTTGCGCGGTGGCCGTCTCGTTGTGAAGCGCGACGGAGAATGTGGTTGGCGCGCTCATTCGGCGGCGTCGCGATGCGCCGCCTGGTCGGTCGGGAAGTCGCAGATCACGACCGTGCCCCGGCCCACGATCGAATCCACCCGCACCTTGCCGCCATGCAGCTCGACGAAGGAGCGCACCAGCGACAGGCCGAGCCCGGCGCCGCGGTGACGCGACCCCTGCGAGCGGCTTTCGAACCAGTTGAACACCTTGTCCTTCATGTCGGCAGGTATTCCAGGCCCGGAATCTGTCACAGTGAAGACCACACTGTGCTCGGTGCGGCGCGCGCTGATGCCGACGGTGGAATCCTGTGGAGAAAACCCGACGGCGTTGGCGAGGAGGTTATAGAGCACCTGCACCACGCGCTTTTCGTCGCCGATGAAGCTGCCGATATCGGGCGCGATCTCGACCTTCAGGCGGATGCGGTCGGTGGCGAGCCGGTCCTGGATGCCCTCGGCGGCGAGCTCGATGGTCTTGCTGACGTCGACCGGGCCGAGTTCCAGCTTCATCGCGCCGGCGTCGATGGTGGCGAGATCTAGGATGTTGTTGGTCAGCGCCAGCAGCGCGTTGGTCGATTTGGTGACGTAGTCGAGATATTCGGCCTGTTTCGGCGTCAGCGGTCCGGTCGAGGGATCGCTGAGGAAATGCGCGAAGCCGATAATGGTGGTGAGCGGCGAGCGCAGCTCGTAGGAGACGTGGTGGACGAAATCCACCTTCATCTGGTCGGCGGCCTCCAGCGCCTCGTTGCGCTCGCGCAGCGCGCGCTCGACGTTCTCGGTGTCGGTGATGTCCTGGAACGTCAGCATGGTGGCGCCGTCGTGCAGCGGCCGGATCATGCCGTCGAGCACGCTGCCGTCCTTGCGGTCCAGCTTCAGCGGCACGTCGGCGCGGCTCTCGATCGAGGTGACGGCCTCGCGGATCTGCCGCCAGACCACGGGATCGTCGAACAGTTGATGGCACCAGCCTTCGACGGTCTGGATGTGCGGCTCGTCGCGCATCGCGTCGCTCGACAGCTTCCACATCCGGACGAAGGCCGGGTTGAAGAGCTGCGCCTTGCCGTTGCTGCCGAACACCGCGACGCCCTCGGCGAGGCTGTCCAGCGTCTCGCGCTGGACCCGGATCATGCCGTCGAAGCGGCGGGCGAGCTCGAGGCTCTCGGTGACGTCGTCGAACAGATAGGTGACGCCGCCTTCCGGGTTCGGCGTGGTGACGACGGAGAGGGCGCGGCCGTCGGGCAGATACCAAGTATCCTTGGCGGCCTCGACCGCGCGATACGCCTCGTGCAGCTTGGCCTTCCAGGCGCGGAAGTCGGGCTGCTCCGGCAGTTTTCGCGCGGCACGGAGCTGGTCCAGCACGCTGGAATCATCGGGATTGGCGTCGAGGAAGGTACGGTCGAGGTCCCATAGCCGGCGGTAGGAATCGTTGTAGAAGGCAAGGCGCCGGTGGCCGTCGAACACGGCGACGCCGGAGGAGAGCTGGTCGAGCGTGCGGCGATGCGCCTCCGCCATCCGCACCAGCGCCGAGCTCAGCGCATCCGCCTCGCTGGCATCGATCGCGACGCCGACGCTGCCGCTGCCGACATTGACGGCGCGCACGTCGTAGATGCGCCGCTCGCCGCCGATCACGATCGGCAGCCGGGAGGTGAAATTGGCCGCGTCCTTCAGTCCCCGTTCCATGGCGCCGCGGTCGGCGCTGTCGAGCAGCTCGAGCTTGCGCTCGTGGGCGTCGCTGAAGCTCGCAGCCTCGGTCGCGCGGACATAGGCCGGGTTGGCGAAAGTGAGCGCACCGTTCTCGCCCTTGGCCCAGATCGGCCAGGGTGCCGCCGCAGCGAAGCCGCGCAGCATCTCGGTCTCGTCGGAGAGCGCCTTGTAGCGCAGATTGGTTTCGGCCAGATCCCGGCGCAGGCCCGAGAGTTCGCGAATCCTGACAATGGCCTGGCCACCGATGGCGCGGCCGATGGCTTCCAGCGTATGGCCATGCGCGGTGGTCAGCGTCAGCTGGAACCCGTCGCCGCGGTCGCGCAGCGCATCCACAGCGTGATCCATCTGGAGCGCGGGTTCCGGCGGCAGCCAGGTTCCGAAGGCGAGCACGCGCTGCGGGGAGGAGTCGCGCGGCAGCACCATCGAGACGTCGCCCGAAATCTGCGCGCGGTTGTCGCCCGCCGGCCAGGAGATCAGGATCTGCGGTTCGGCGAACAGCAGCGCGCCGAAGCGGTCGGCCTGGAGTTGCAGTTCCCCGATCCGCGCGCGCAGCCGCGCCTCGTTCTTCGCCGTGCGCACGCGCGTGCGCATCAGCAGGATCGCGGCCATCACCGAGAAGCCGAGCAGCGCCAGCGCGGTGGCGAGCACCGCAAGTTCCTGCCGGTTGAAGTCCAGCAATTCCGAAAGTGTGCCAACGAAGTCGGCGGCCTCGGCCGGCGCAGCCGGCAGCAGCGCCGCGAGAGCGCTCCCGATCAGGCCGTCGCGCACGAGCGATGTGCACGATAGCAGCGTCCGACGCATCGACACGATCACGCCTGACATAGTTGCCCCAAGACCGCACGAATTTACGCGCGGCGACCCCCGTCGCGCGCGAATCAAACGACAATACCCCCACCGTGACTCCACCGGTAAGAGTCCAGATCGTGAACGCAAAGGCGGCCCCAAAAAAATGCGGGACGTGGCGTTCCGGGTTCACGTAGTTCTTCGGAGAATTCGGCTGGAGTTGCCGTGCGTTAGCGGCCCATGCGAACTGTTGCCCCGATGAAGGTGCGCTCCCTCGCCCGCTCGCGGGGGAGGGTTGGGGAGGGGGTGTCTCCGCGGTGGGAATCCCCGAGAGGAGAGAACCCTCACCCGCGTCGCTTCGCTCCGCGACCTCTCTCGCAAGCGGGAGAGGTGAAGCCCAACTCGCTGCCGTGCGTTAGCGGCCGGTCGAGCCGAAGCCGCCGGCGCCGCGATCGGTCGCCGACAAGGTCGCCACCGGAACCAGCGCGGCCTGAACCACGGGCGCGATGACCATCTGCGCGATCCGCTCGCCGCGCTTGATCACGAAGGCCGCTGCGCCGTGGTTGATCAGGATCACCTTGATCTCGCCGCGATAGTCCGCGTCGATGGTTCCGGGCGAGTTCAGCACGGTGACGCCGTGCTTGGCGGCAAGCCCCGAGCGCGGCCGCACCTGCGCCTCGTGCCCGGGCGGCAAGGCGATCGCAAGGCCGGTCGGCACCAGCGCATATCGGCCGGACGCAAGCGTCAGCGGCGCGTCCTCCGGAACCGCGGCCATCAGGTCGAGACCGGCGGCCTCCGCCGTCTGATAGGCCGGCAGCGGCAGGCCCTCGGCATGCGGCAGGCGTTGCAGTTCGACCGTGACTTTCGTGCTCAAGATGCGGGCTCCAGGGATTTGCCGATCACACTCTTGACGATATGCGCGATCAGCTCGGTGGCGACCTGTTCCTTGGTCATCGCGGGCCAGGAATCAACCGCGATCTCGCCGTTCTTCTCACCATTCTTGCGGCTGATGAGGTGGACAGTGTTGCGGTCGCCGCCCATCACGCCGGTCGCCGGCGAGACGTCGTTGGCGACGATCCAGTCGCAGCCCTTGCGGGCAAGTTTTGTCTTGGCGTTGTCGATGAGGTGCTCGGTCTCGGCGGCGAAGCCGATCACCAGCGGCGGGCGCTTGTCGGTCAGCTTCGCGATCGTGGCGAGGATGTCGGGGTTCTCGACCAGCTGGAGCGGCGGCATGCCGGCCGAGGTCTTCTTCAGCTTCTGCTCGCCCTCATTGGCGACGCGCCAGTCGGCGACCGCGGCGGCGAAGATCGCGATGTCGGCGGGAAGGGCCGCCTGCACCTGCTCCAGCATCTGCCGCGCCGATTCCACATGCTTCACCGTCACGCCCTGGGGATCGCCGAGATCGACCGGGCCGCTCACCAAGATCACCTCGGCGCCGGCGGCCTGCGCGGCGGCGGCGATGGCAAAACCCTGCTTGCCGGAGGAGCGGTTGGCGATGTAGCGCACCGGGTCGATCGGCTCGTGGGTCGGGCCCGCGGTGATCAGCACGCGCTTGCCGGCGAGCGGGCGCGGCACCGGCGGCCGCAGCAGGCGCTCGGCGGCGGCGGCGATCTCCAACGCCTCGGACATGCGGCCGATACCGGCTTCACCCGCCTCGGCCATCTCTCCGGAATTCGGCCCGATCAGCACGACGCCGTCGCGCTGAAGCTGCGCGACGTTGCGTCGGGTCGCCGCGTTGTTCCACATCAGCGGATTCATCGCCGGCGCCAGCAGCACCTTGCGGTTGGTCGCGAGCAGAATGGCGCTGGCGAGGTCGTCGGCATGGCCGTTCGCCATCTTGGCCATCAGGTCGGCCGTGGCGGGGGCCACCACGATCAAGTCGCAGTCACGGGCCAGGCGGATATGGCCGGCGTCGAACTCGCTCTGGGGATCGAACAGGTCGGTATAGACGCGCTCATGCGAAAGGGCGCTGACCGAGAGCGGCGTGACGAACTGCTGGGCCGCGTTGGTCAGCACGCAGCGGACCTCGATGCGCCGCTCCTTCAGCCTTCGGATCAGGTCGAGCGATTTAAAGGCCGCGATCCCGCCGCCGATGATCAGAGTGACGCTGGCCTCGGCAAGGGCGCCGGTGCGCTGAGGCGTCGGAGCGGTGGATGCCGTAGGCGGCACCGCAAAGGGCGTCAACGGCTCCTCACGGCCCTCGATCAGCTCCCGCAGGATGACCCGGACCTCTTCCTCAAGGGACCTGTGATTCTTGGCCGAACGCAGCCGCAGATAGGTTTTGACGTGTTCGTCGAGCTTGCGGATGGTTAGGCTCGCCATGACGCCCTCCGGCACGGAATGATAGCGATGCTATCAATCAAGTGATTGCAATGCAATCACAAATTCCGGACGGCGATCAGGATCCCGATGAAGGTCGCTGCGATGATCCAGAGCGCCACGGTGCGCCAGCGGTTCTTGCGGCCCTCGCTGCGGCCCATCGCCGCGATGCTCTCCGGCGACAGCCGCAGGCCCTCCCGCGTCATGGTCTCGAGCTGCTCGAGCACTGCAACGGAGCGCTGCGCGATATCGGGCAGGCGCATCAGCACGCGGGCGAGGTCGCCGCCGCCGGTGAGCGCGCCCTGCACCCGGCCGATCGGCCCGAGATTGCGCTCGATCCACTCACGCACCACGGGGTCGGCGGTCTTCCAGATATCGAGCCTGGGATCGAAGCCGCGCGCCACGCCTTCGACCACGACCATGGTCTTCTGGAGCAGGATCAGCTCGGGCCGTGTCGTCATGTCGAACAGGCCGGTGACCTCGAGCAGCAGCGTCAGCAGCCGCGCCATCGAGATCTCTTCGGCCGTGCGGTTGTGGATCGGCTCGCCGATGGCGCGGATGGCTTGCGCAAAATTCTCGACGGAGTGGTGCGCGGGCACGTAGCCCGCCTCGAAATGCACCTCCGCCACACGGCGATAATCGCGGGTGATGAAGCCGAGCAGGATTTCCGCGAGGAAGCGCCGCTCCTTCATCCCGAGCCGGCCCATGATGCCGAAATCGACCGCGACGAGGCGGCCGGTGTCGTCCAGGAAAAGATTGCCCGGATGCATGTCGGCGTGGAAAAAGCCGTCGCGCAGCGCGTGGCGCAGAAAGCTCTGGATCACCTTGCGGCCGAGATCGGGCAGGTCGACCTGTGCCTCTGCCAGGCGCTTGTGATCGTTCAGCGCGATGCCGTCGATCCACTCCATCGTCAGCACGTTGTGCGTGGTACGGTCCCAGTCGACCGTGGGCACGCGGAAGTCGAGATCGTCGCCCGTGTTCTCCGCCATTTCTGACATTGCAGCCGCTTCCAGCCGCAGGTCCATCTCCATCGCGACCGAGCGCGACATGGTGTTGATGACCTCGATCAGGCGCAGCCGCCGCGCCTCGGCCGAATAGGTCTCGGCCTTGTGCGCAACGTAGAAGAAATCGGAGAGATCACGCCGGAAGCGCGAGGCCACATTCGGGCGCAGCACTTTCACGGCGACTGCCTTGCGGATGCCGTCACGTACCACTTCGCCGCGATGCACCTGAGCGATCGAGGCGGCGGCGACCGGCGGGCCGAGGCTCGCGAACACGTCCTTGAGCGGACGCTCCAGGGAGGCTGCGATCGCAGCTTCCGCTTCTGCTTGCGAAAACGGCGGCAGGCGATCCTGGAGACTTTCCAGGTCACGCGCCATGATGACGCCGACGACGTCGGGGCGCGTGGCCAGAAACTGCCCGAGCTTGAGATAGGCCGGGCCCATCCGGGTCAGCGCGCGCGACAGTCGCGGCCCGTGCTTTGGACCGCGCCGTTCGACGATGCGCGCAAGCTTCAGCGCGAGCTGCCCGGGCGGCGGCACCAGGCTCGGATCGACGGAGCCGAACACGCCTTCGCGCGCGAACACGAACGCAGCGCGCATGAGGCGCGCGGTGTGGGTAATTGCAGAAATCACAAACGCCAGCCCGAATGCAGTGCGACGATGCCGCCGGACAATGTCTGCCAGTTCACGCGGGCAAAGCCTGCGTCGCGGATCATGTCGGCGAAGGCGTTGGGCTTGGGAAACTTGCGGATCGATTCGACGAGATATTGGTAGGACTCGGCGTCGCCCGTGATCATGCGGCCGAGCGGCGGGATCACCTTGAACGAGAACAGGTCATAGAGCTTGTCGAGGCCGGGCATCTCGACGGTGGAGAATTCCAGGCACAGGAAGCGGCTGCCGGGCCTCAGCACGCGATAGGCCTCGCGCAGCGCCAGGTCGATCTGCGGCACGTTGCGGATGCCGAAAGCGATCGTATATGCGTCAAAGCTGCGGTCGGCAAAGGCGAGCGCTTCGGCATTGCCTTCGACGAAATCGACCTGGGTCTCGAGATGGCGCTTGGCGGCGCGCTCGCGGCCCACGGCGAGCATGTCGGAATTGATGTCGCAGACCGTGGCGTGGAAGCCGGGGCCGGCGGCCTTGGCGGCGCGGAACGAGATATCGCCGGTGCCGCCGGCGACGTCGAGCAACGCGAACGGCCGGTCGCCCCTCGGCGGATCCAGCGCGTTGATCATGATGTCCTTCCAGACCCGGTGCAGGCCGCCGGACATCAAGTCGTTCATCAGGTCATAGCGCGACGCAACGCTGTGAAACACATCGTTCACCAGCGTCTGCTTGTCCCCCAGGGGAACGTCCCTGAAGCCAAAATGCGTGGTTTCGCCCGGCCGATCCATTACTCTACTCCACGAGGCGGACCATAGCGCGCCCGCCGCAATGGCGCTATCACACCGCCCTCATAAGGTGAATGCCTGACCATGCCTGAATTGCCCGAAGTCGAGACCGTCCGCCGCGGCCTTCAGCCCGTCATGGAGGGTGCGAAAATCGTCGTCGCGGAGGCCCGCAGGCCGGACTTGCGCTTTCCGTTCCAGCCGGACTTCGTGGCCCGGCTCCAGGGGCAGGTCGTCACGGGGCTCGGCCGCCGCGCAAAATATCTCATGGCCGATCTGGCCTCCGGCGACGTGCTCTTGATGCATCTGGGCATGTCGGGCTCGTTTCGCGTCATCAAGCCGGACAATGATGCCGCACCTGGGGAGTTTCACTATCCACGGGGTAAGGACACCACCCATGACCACGTGCTGTTTCGGATGTCCTCCGGCGCCGACATCGTCTTCAACGATCCGCGCCGCTTCGGTTACATGAAAGTGATCGCGCGCAACGCGCTCGAGGACGAGCCGCTGCTCCGCGGCCTCGGCCCCGAGCCGCTCGGCAACGAATTCGATGCCGCGATGCTGGCGCGATCTTGCGAAGGCAAGGCCACCAGCCTGAAGGCCGCGCTGCTCGACCAGCGTGTGGTGGCAGGGCTCGGCAACATCTATGTCTGCGAAGCGCTGCATCGCTCGCACCTGTCGCCGCGCCGGATCGCTGCGACGTTGGCGACCAGGAAGGGCGAGCCAACGGATCACGCGAAGAGATTGGTCGGTGCGATCCACACCGTGCTGAACGACGCCATCAAGGCCGGCGGCTCGTCACTGCGCGACCATCGCCAGACCACAGGTGAGCTCGGCTACTTCCAGCATTCGTTCAAGGTCTATGACCGCGAAGGCGAGACCTGCAAGACGCCTGCCTGCGGCGGCACGATCAAGCGCTTCACCCAGAACGGCCGTTCGACCTTCTGGTGTCCGAAATGTCAGAAGTGAGGATCAGGCTCGCGACCGCGAGGCTGTGAGTCTCTGCGAGCGTGACGAGCTCACCACGACGTCATTGCGAGTGCAGTGAAGCAATCCGGCCGGGCTGGTGGCCGGATTGCTTCGACGCTGGTGCCCTTCCGGATGGTGAAGGGCCGACTGACGCCCGATCGATCGCCCCGCTCAGGACGCCAGTGTCGTGGTCTCGTCCGTGGAAAGCCCAGTGGCGGCATGCAGCAGGCCGTCCGGAGCCGACATGACCTGGTCGATCAGGGCATTGGTCGTGGCGCTGAGCTCGAGCCGGGTCTCGATCCACTGCCAGAGGCCGCGGATCTCGTCCGCCGACTTGCCGTTCGGCGCGAATTCGCTGACGGCGAGGCCGCCGGCGAGTGAATCCTGGTGGTCGTTGCGCATCACGATCAGGGGACGCGCGAGCACCTCGGCGAGATCGAGCGCGGCTTCCTCGGCGAGCGTGTTGGCGGCATTGTCGATGCGCTGGCCGCGGATCGGCGTCTGGTTCAGCACGAAGCTGTAGGGCCGCTTCCAGGCGCGTGCGACGCTCAGCGTCGAGGCGGTCGCCTCGATGTCCGCGACGCTCGGGCGGGCCGGGATCAGGCAGAGATCGGAATGACGGATCGCGGCGGTGGTCGCGGCGCTGAGGCCGGCCGCGGTGTCGACGATCGCGAGCTGGAGGCCGCTGTCGGCCAGCATGTTCAGGCGCGGCGCGATGTCGGCGGCGTGATAGATCGGCTCGACCACGAGATCCTCGGCGGTGCGACGGCGCTGCCAGTTGGACAGGGTGCCCTGCGGGTCGGTCTCGATCAGGCGGACGGTGAAGCCGGCCTGCTTGGCCGCCAGCGCGAGGCCGACGGCGAGCGTGCTCTTGCCACTGCCACCCTTTTGGGTGGCCAGTACGATCGTGTGCATGGGAAGATAAATCCTTTGGAGTGCCTGGGTCAGGAATACGCCACGCGAACGTGCATCGCTTCTGGATGCTGAGCTCTTCTCGCTCAGGACGTGCCGGCCCGATCCAAAGGGGATCGCGGAGGTCCGAATCAACGGTAACAATGATGTCGGAATCGGGAATGCCAGCTAATCCGTACCATTACTGGACCCGTAGTCGTACGTGCGATGTGCGCCGATAGACACGAGAGATTGTGATTGTCGCCTGGCTTACTTCCGCACGCAGATCACGCGGACGACGGCGGCCTTCGCATCCGCTGAACTGCCGTTTGCTGTGACGCCGTTGGCCTTCAGGAAATCGCGCACCGTCTCCGCTGAGACCATCACGGCCTGCGACGCCGGCACCGACGTCGCGGGTCCCGCCACCATCGCCGGCTTCAACAGCGCAATGCCGGCGAATTTGCTGTCCGCGTCGATCGCGGGGCTGCCGGAAAATCCGACCGCCGGCGGTGGCGACAGCGCGGAATCGCTGCTCGTGACGCGTGCGAGCGCGCCCTTGACGCTCGAGACCCCGGCCGCGCCACCCTGGCTTTGCGGATCGGCGATGCCGACGACATCGACATTGGTCTTCGCCCCGCCGCCAGCGAGGCCGAGTGGCTTCAGGCCACGCGCGCCGTAGATGTGCAGGAGCGCAAGATCGTGCTCCTTGTCCTCGGCAAGACGATCGGCGCTGCCGTAGCCGGCGATGGTGATCGCAAGGCAGCTGTCGGTGACGAGGCGGTCGGTGAGGATCGCGCCGTCGTCGCTGACGACGATGCCGGTGCCGTATTCGACGGTCTTGCGCGGCGGCGGTCCGGCTTGCGGTCCTGCCGGAAATGCATTGAACGCGCTCGACATCGCGATCACGACCGGCTCGACCGTGTTCTCGGTGGCCTGGTCGTAGAGGATCGTCATGATCCGGACTTCGTCGCCCTTGAAGGTGCCGCGCACGTAGAATTTCTTCAGGCCCTGGAGCCCCGACAGCACGAAGAAGTCGGGCTTCACCACGGTGTAGTCGACCTTGCGTCCGGCCGGCTCCTTCTTCTCGGCGTCCGCGAGCTTCGCGGTCGTGGGGTTCGCCTCCTTGCGCCGGCTGAGCAGCACCTGCACAGTTCCGGTCGGCGAGGTCCATTTCGATCCGTTGGCATCGGTCGCCTGCTGCGGCACCAGTTTTGAGGGAATGCCGAGCCGGGCGCCGCTGGTCATCTCCGTCACGATCTTCCAGCCGACGCTGTCCTGCTTCCGCCGCGCGGTCTCGGCAAGCGCGGCGCGCTCCTGCGGATTGAGCACGCCGGTCGGCTTGCCGCCCTTGTTCTTCTGGTACTCCTTGATGGCATTGACCATGCGCTCGCTGACCTCGCCGGTGATGGCGCCGTTATATTGGCCGACCCAGGCGAGGTCGGACTGGAGCGAGAGGCGTTCGGCCTGCGCCATGGCATCGGCCGTTTCCGACGGTGTCTGAAGTGCGGGCGGGCGGATCGGAACGGTCTGGACCGTCTTCGGCTTGGTGCCGGGGATCTGCGGCGTCGTCATCTGGGCGTTTGCGCCTGTGGCGGCCGCAAACATCAGTGTTGCCGCAAGCATCGATCTCATGACAAATCCAGCCAGCCCATTGAACGCAATGCCATTGAAGCACATCTCGTTGGTCGCGAACAATCTCGGGGTGGTTCAGGCCTGCGGGCAGGCCGGACCCTCATCTGAGTGTTACAGGGTCATTCCGGGGCGGCTCGAAGAGCCAAACCCGGAATCTCGAGATTCCGGGTTCGATGCTTCGCATCGCCCCGGAATGACAGTATGTGCGACTTCCGCGCTCCTCGCGGGGAGCGGCAGCAATCTAGGAAGAGCTGAGAATGCTGAGCCCGGACGAACTCGAACGTTATGCCCGCCATATCGTGCTGCGCGACGTCGGCGGCCCGGGCCAGGCCGCGCTGAAGCGGGCCTCCGTGCTGGTGATCGGCGCCGGCGGGCTCGGCGCGCCCGCCTTGATGTATCTGGCTGCAGCCGGGATCGGCACGCTCGGCGTGGTCGATGACGACGTGGTGTCGCTGTCCAACCTCCAGCGCCAGGTGATCCATACGACGCCCGATATCGGCCGGCACAAGATCGAGAGCGCGGCCGAGCGCATTTCCGCTCTCAATCCGCATGTCCGCTTCGTCGGTCACGCCACCTGGCTCAACGCCGACAACGCGCTCAGCCTGATCGGCGACTACGACCTCGTGCTCGATGGCTCCGACAATTTCTCGACGCGTTATCTGGTCTCCGACGCCTGCTTCTTCGCGAAGAAGCCGCTGATCACCGCGGCGCTCGGCACCTTCGACGGCTCGCTCACCACCATCCGCGCGCATGAAAAGAACGAGGCTGGTGAATTCAATCCGACCTATCGCTGCCTGTTTCCGGAGGCGCCGCCGCCCGGCACGGTGCCGGCCTGCGCCGAGGCCGGCGTCATGGGCGCGCTCGCGGGCGTGCTCGGCTCGATGATGGCGCTGGAGGCGATCCGCGAGATCGTCGGCTTCGGCGACGGCCTCGTCGGCCGCCTCCTGATGATCGATGCGCGCGCGATGCGCTTCGAGACGCTGCGCTATTCGCGCGATCCGGCCAATCCGCTCAACGGCGATGGTCCCGTGTTCGACGATCTAAGCATCCATCGCGAGTAGGCGCGGAGCCAAGCCGCTGCTCAGATTGCCGGGGCAGTGACTGGCTCGGGGCGGCCGCGGTTTGCCGGCCGCTCCGTTCAAGTCTGCGAGCCCTGGCGCACAGCGCCTCAGAGCATGCTCGGCAGCACGCGATCCGGCGGCTTGTGCGCGTCGAGGAAGGTGCGGATGTTGATGATCACCTTCTCGCCCATCTCGACGCGGCCTTCGATCGTGGCCGAGCCCATGTGCGGCAGCAGCGTCACCTTGCCGGCTTTGGCCAGCCGCACCAGCTTCGGGTTCACCGCGGGCTCGTGCTCGTAGACGTCGAGCCCGGCGCCGCCGATCTCGCCGCCTTCGATCAGCTTGATCAGCGTGTCCTCGTCGGTCACCTCGCCGCGCGCAGTGTTGACGATGTAGGCGTCCTTGCGGATCAGCTTCAGCCGTCGCGCCGAGAGCAGGTGATAGGTCGCCGGCGTGTGCGGACAGTTCACCGAGAGGATGTCCATCCGCGCCAGCATCTGGTCGAGGCTTTCCCAATAGGTCGCGCCAAGCTCTTCGGCGATCTTCGGCGCCACGGGGCGGCGGTTGTGATAGTGAATCTGCAGGCCGAAGGCGCGGGCGCGGCGCGCCACTGCCTGGCCGATGCGGCCCATGCCGATGATGCCGAGGCGCTTGCCGCCGATGCGGTGGCCGAGCATCCAGGTTGGCGACCAGCCGGGCCAGGGCTTGCCTTCCGTCAGGATCGAGGCGCCTTCGATCATCCGCCGAGGCACGGCCAGGATCAGCGCCATGGTCATGTCGGCGGTGTCTTCGGTCAAAACCTTTGGCGTGTTTGTGACGGTGATGCCGCGGGCATGCGCGGCCTCGACATCGATATTGTCGACACCGTTGCCGAAATTGGCGATCAGGCGCAGCTTGCAGTCGGGCTGGTTGACGATGTCGGCGGTGATGTGGTCGGTGACGGTCGGAACCAGCACGTCGGCGGTGCGCGCGGCTTCCGCGATCTGGTCGGCCGACATCGGCGTGTCGTCGAGATTGATCCGCGCGTCGAACAGCTCGCGCATCCGCGTCTCGATCGAATCCGGCAGCTTGCGCGTTACCACGACGAGGGGCTTTTTCTTCACCGACATGTCCTGCTCTCATGAGGCGTGGCAAGCCCGCCTCTGTCGCCAAAGGCCGGCCGTTCAGGCCTCATTAACCCGGTTGTTCGACACTGCCCTTGCCGTGTCGTCCCCGGCGTTTCCTTCAAGCTCTCCCGATATTTCCATCCGGAAAATCGGGCCAAACTGGTTGTTCAAGCGTCCGTCCTCTCTAGCAGAAGGCCGGGCCAAGACAAGAACCACGGGGTAAGGCTTGGCGGAACACCCGCGTGGGGCGGGTCAGGGACGACCGCGGCAGGGTATTTTGGAATTTTGGGGTGAGGGTCCGGCTCGGCCGGGTCCTCGACAGGAGACGGGTTGATGGCGTTGGGGCGTTTTTGTTCGGTGATGGCGCTCGTTTGCACCTGGTTGAGCGCCTCGGTCAGCCCCTCGCATTCGGCGAAGGACAACACCCCCCAGAGCGCCAGCGGCCTCCCGGTGCCGCGCTATGTCAGCCTGAAGTCGGATCACGTGAACGTCCGTGCCGGTCCGACCAAGGACAATGACGTGGCCTGGGTCTATACCCGCGCCGGCCTGCCGGTCGAAATCACAGCCGAGTTCGAGAACTGGCGCCGGGTGCGCGATTCCGAAGGCGCCGAGGGCTGGGTCTATCACTCGCTGCTGTCGGGCCGCCGCACCGCGGTCGTCACCATGAAGCACAAGGACGAGCTCGCGCCGATCTATGACCGCGCCGATCCTGACAGCGCGGTTGCGGCCAAGCTCCAGGCCGGCGTCGTCACCCAGGTGAAGAAGTGCAGCGCAAACTGGTGCCGCGTCACCGGCAACGGTTTTGACGGCTGGATCCAGCAGGAACGCCTCTGGGGCGTGTATTCGGACGAGCAGGTGAATTGACGCTGCAGGCGTCATCCCGGGATGGCGCGAAGCGCCAGACCCGGGATCTCGAGATTCCGGGTTCGGTGCTACGCACCGCCCCGGAATGACGGCGTAAACAATTATGGCCGGGACAAGCCCGGCCATCACGACCAAATCAACAGTTTAGGATAGATCTCAGCGCTTCTTGCGCAGGCGCACGACCATGTCGATGCGCGCGATCTCGTAACCCTCGGGCACCTCCGGCATCTTGGACAGCGCCAGATGCGGATCCTCGATGTCGACCAGCTCATGGCTGTTCTCGAGGTAATAGTGGTGGTGCGTGGTGACGTTGGTGTCGAAATAGGTCTTGGTGCCGTCGACACTGACTTGGCGCAGCAGGCCGGCGTCGGTGAGCTGGTTCAGCGTGTTGTAGACGGTCGCCAGCGACACTGGAACCTTGGCCAGCGTGGCTTCCTCGTACAGCATTTCAGCCGTAAGGTGGCGAGCACCCTTGCCGAACAGGAGCCAGCCCAGCGCCATGCGCTGCCGCGTCGGGCGGAGCCCGGCGGACTGGAGCATTTCGTTAACGTCGTGCCACGGGCAGCCGGTCAAAGCCGGCTGGCGGCCGGACAGGAGGGCCGCGGCATGGACGTCGTCGTCGTGATGGGGCGCGGTATTCTCGCTCATTTCCAGATTTCGGGCACGCGTGAACAATAACTCCCTGCAATATAAGAACAGATAGATGCAGATGCAAGTTTCTCGCAACTAGAGAGGTTCTAATCGGAGTGGAACCGAGCGAGGAGCCCGTCATTTTACCTTCATGAGAGCGCTTTGCCACCGAAATGGCCTGTGTTAGAGAGCGCGCGGTTCCGCTTAGCCGATTTTGGTGCACCCGGGCATCGAGGCCCGGTCCGCAGTCCATCGGGGCTTGTGGGAGTTGCGCCTGACGATGGCAATTGGCGTTACTCTCCGACCGGGACGGGGCCCATTTTCGCCAAAAAACGTCGCTCAATCGGACTTTGAACAGAGGCACATGCATGCTGAACAGGCGCAACGGTTACGAATACGAAGATCTGCTGGCATGTGCCCGCGGCGAGATGTTCGGCCCGGGCAATGCCCAGCTGCCGCTGCCGCCGATGCTGATGTTCGACCGCATCACGGACATCAACGACAATGGCGGCGAATTCGGCAAGGGCCTGGTGCGCGCCGAGCTCGACGTGAAGCCCGACCTCTGGTTCTTCGGCTGCCATTTCAAGAACGATCCGGTGATGCCCGGCTGCCTCGGCCTCGATGCGCTGTGGCAAATGGTCGGTTTTTACCTGGGCTGGAGCGGCGGTGAAGGTCGCGGT
This sequence comes from Bradyrhizobium diazoefficiens USDA 110, assembly GCF_000011365.1. Lineage (GTDB taxonomy): Bacteria > Pseudomonadota > Alphaproteobacteria > Rhizobiales > Xanthobacteraceae > Bradyrhizobium > Bradyrhizobium diazoefficiens. The sequence goes on from NC_004463.1 coordinate 824,026, forward strand.
CGCGCGCTTGGCCTGAACGAGCTGAAGTTCAGCGGCCAGGTGCTGCCCGAGGCCCGCAAGGTTGTGTACAACGTCGATATCAAGCGCGTGATGCGGGCAAAGCTCGTGCTCGGTATCGCCGACGGGTGGCTTTCGGTCGATGACCAGATTATCTATCGCGCGAAGGATCTGAAGGTCGGCCTGTTCAAGCAGGGCACGAGCCTGGGCTGAACGCATCACAAAGAAAGACAACGATTTAGGCGAGGCTGTCATGAGGCGGGTTGTGGTCACCGGGATGGGCATCGTCTCGTCCATCGGAAACAACACCCAGGAAGTGCTTGCGAGCCTTCACGAGGCGAAGTCGGGCATTTCGCGGGCTGAGAAATATGCCGAGCTCGGCTTCCGTTCGCAGGTGCAAGGTGCGCCGACGCTCGACCCTGCGACGGTCGTCGACCGCCGCGCGATGCGCTTCCTCGGCCAGGGCGCGGCCTGGAATCACATCGCGATGGAACAGGCGATCCTGGACTCCGGTCTGTCGCCCGAAGACGTCTCCAACATCCGCACCGGCATCATCATGGGCTCCGGCGGACCGTCCGCCCGCACCATCGTCGAATCCGCCGACATCACCCGCACCAAGGGCCCGAAGCGCGTCGGACCGTTTGCAGTGCCGAAGGCGATGTCGTCCACGGCGTCCGCGACGCTCGCGACCTGGTTCAAGATCAAGGGCGTGAATTATTCGATCTCCTCGGCCTGTGCGACCTCGAACCATTGCGTCGGCAATGCCTATGAGACGATCCAGATCGGCAAGCAGGACATCATCTTCGCCGGCGGCTGCGAGGAGCTGGACTGGTCGCTGTCGGTGCTGTTCGACGCGATGGGCGCGATGTCGTCGAAGTACAACGACACGCCCGCGACCGCCTCGCGTCCCTACGACGTCAACCGCGACGGCTTCGTGATCGCCGGTGGCGCCGGCGTGCTGGTGTTGGAAGAGCTCGAACATGCCAAGGCGCGCGGCGCGCGCATCTACGGCGAGATCGTCGGCTATGGCGCGACCTCGGACGGCTACGATATGGTCGCGCCGTCGGGCGAGGGCGCCGAGCGCTGCATGCGCATGGCGATGTCGACGGTGAAGACCAAGGTCGACTACATCAATCCGCACGCGACCTCGACGCCGGCAGGCGATCCGCCGGAAATCGAGGCGCTCCGCAAGGTGTTCGGCGTCGGCGAGAAGTGCCCGCCGATCTCGGCGACCAAGGCGCTGACCGGCCATTCGCTGGGCGCCACCGGCGTCCAGGAGGCGATCTACTCGCTGCTGATGATGAACAACGGCTTCATCTGCGAGAGTGCGCACATCCAGGAGCTCGATCCCGTGTTCGCCGACATGCCGATCGTGCGCAAGCGAATCGACAACGTCAAAATCGGCACCGTGCTGTCGAACTCCTTCGGTTTCGGCGGCACCAACGCCACGCTGGTGTTCAGCCGGCTGGACGTGTGATCTCTGATTTTGTCATGCCCCGCGAAGGCGGGGCATCCAGTATGCCGCGGCTTCTCCATTTATCACGACGGTCTCTGGATACTGGATCGCCCGCCTGCGCGGGCGATGACGTCGAAAATAGGAGCGACGGCTGACATGGAAGGTTTGATGAAGGGCAAGCGCGGTCTGATCATGGGCATCGCCAATGATCATTCGATTGCCTGGGGCATGGCGAAGACGCTGCATGCCCATGGCGCCGAGCTTGCCTTCACCTTCCAGGGCGAAGCCCTAGGCAAGCGAGTCAAGCCACTGGCGGAGCAGCTCGGCGTCGAACTGGTGCTGCCTTGCGACGTCGAGGACATCGCCAGTGTCGACGCGACCTTCGATGTGCTGCGCGAAAAATGGGGCAAGCTCGATTTCGTCATCCATGCGATCGGCTTCGCCGACAAGAACGAGCTGAAGGGCCGCTACGCCGACACCAGCCGCGAGAATTTTTCGCGCACCATGGTGATCTCCTGCTTCTCGTTCACGGAGGTCGCAAAACGTGCCGCCGAGCTGATGACGGAGGGCGGCAGCATGATCACGCTGACCTTCGGCGCCTCGGAGCGCGCGATGCCGAACTACAACGTGATGGGCGTGGCCAAGGCGGCGCTGGAAGCCTCCGTGCGCTACCTCGCCTCCGATTTCGGACCGCGCGGCATCCGCGTCAACGCGGTCTCCGCCGGTCCCATCCGCACGCTTGCCGGCTCGGGGATCGGTGAGGCGCGCGCGATGTTTGCCTTCATGCAAAAACACTCGCCGCTTCGCCGCGGCGTCACGCTCGACGAGCTCGGCGGTTCGGCGCTGTACCTGCTGTCGGATCTGTCCGGCGGCGTGACCGGCGAGATCCACTACGTCGATTCCGGCTACAACATCGTCCTGATGCCGAGGCCTGACGATCTGAAGTCGGAATAAAGCGTTCGCAGGCCGCCTGAGGCCGCGACCGTTTCCTCGCACCCCACGATCATGGGGCAGACTCGGCGATAGAAATAATGTTTGCTGCGCCCGGTGGCGCCGCGGGGTCGTATCCCGCGGTTCGGGAGAGCGGTCTTGCCGAGGATACGTGCGATCAGTCGCGTAGGCGTGCTGGCGTCTGTTGCCGGTGCGATGCTGGTTTGCGGCAGCTCCCGCGCTGTAGCGCAGTCGGCGATCTGGGATGCGACCCTCTCCAACACGAACTGGTACGTGCCGACAGCGCAGCTGCTGGCCTACGCCGCGCCCAAGACCGGCTTCTCCAATCCGATCCCGATCGGCGACCAGACGCTGTGGTCGCTGGCGACCGCGACCAACGGCGCCTTCACCGGAACGAGCGTGGCGCAGCTCAAGCTTGGTCCGGCGCTGCTGACCGATACCTCGACCATCCAGGGGTTCGTCACGACCGCGGGCCAGATCACGATGCTGTTCACGCCGACCGCGGGCGGTGCAGTGACCGTCGGCCTCGGCCACATGCGAACCGTCAACGGCGTGACCGGCATGGAAATGCAGATGATCACGGGCGACAGCCTGCTGGTGACGCATTGGGCCTACATGCTTCCTTACGATCCCGCGACCTTCACGCCGCCGGCCTCGCAGGCCGTTCCGGCGAACTCCGTCCCGCAATGGGCCTGGACGTCGGGCACGCCGTGGCGGATCGTCAGCTCCACGCTGTTCGGCACGTCCGCGCCCGGTCGCTTCGTCATCACGAATTACCAGAACGGATATTTCTGGGGCGCCGGCATTGCGCCCGCGGGGAGCGGTGCTGCGAACTTCACGCTGCTGGGGTCGGTGACGCCGGAAGGCAACGTGCTCTTCAACACACTCTCGAAGGGCACTCTTAGTAGTCTCTATGGCGCTGCGAGCGGCGACGCATCGGGCGCACAGATGCTGGTCAGCAGCTATGATCTCTCGGGCAACCCGACCGGCGGCATCGCCTATCTCTCCCTGGTGCGGCCCTATGCCGAAACGCTTCAGGCCCAGAACAGCCGTGCGGGCCTAGGCGCGGCGGATATGCTCTATCGCCTGTCCGCGACGTCACTCGGCTGGACCGGCAGCATGGCGACCGGCTTCACCGCGCTCGACAATCTCAGCGGCTCCGGTCTCGTCAACGCCGTCAACCAGACCTTGCCTGTCCTCACCGGCGCGGCGTCGCAGGCGACCTATTCCACGCAACGCACATTTCAGCAGGCGATGACAGGACGATTGGACGACGTGCTCGGGCTGAACGCGGGCGCAACGCCTGAGCGGAATCTTTGGATGAAGCCGCTCGGCGGCAGTGTCCGGCAGGGCAGTGTGGATGGCGTCCCCGGCTATAACGCGTCCGGCGGCGGCATTGCCGTGGGCGCGGACACGACAATCTCCACGCGCGCGATGATCGGCGGCGTGTTCGCCTATTCGCATCAAACGATCACCGGCAGCGAGGATGCCGTCCCGAACCGGCTCGCCATCGATTCCTATCAGGCCGGACTCTACGGCGCCTATGCGCTCGGCCATGGCGTTCAGGTCGATGGCCAGCTCGACGGTGCGTTGAATGACAATGGCGAGAGCCGCTCGCTCACGTTCATCAACAATACGGCTGCGGCCGGCTATCGGTCCTATAGCGGGCACGCCGGTGTGGGTGTTCGCAAGCTGATCCCGATCGAGTCTGGATTTGCGATCGCGCCGTCGCTGCGGCTGGACTACGGACAGGTTCGTTCGCCAGCCTATCAGGAAGGCGGCGCAGGCGGCTTCAGCCTCAATGTGGATTCGCAAACCTATCGCGAATTGACGCTGACGGCAGGGCTGAAGGGCGCCTACAGGATCGCGCAGCACGTCTATCTTACCGGCGATGTCGGCGTCGGCTACAACGCGCTGAATCAGGGACTTCAGATCAAGTCAGCGTTTGCCGGCGGCGGCGAGACCTTCACGACCGGCGGCCTTGCCCTGTCGCCGTGGATCTACTCGACCGCGCTGGGCATCGTCGCGGCCGACAACAACCGTTTCGATCTCGGCCTCCGCTACGGCCTTGCGGCGACATCCTCCGGATTGCTCCAGCAGTCCGGGCTCGCCGTCCTCAAGATCAGGCTTTGAGCCGGATTCTTGTTTTGTCGCGTTTTCTTTACGCGAACCGGCATCCACTTCGCTCGAAAACGCTCTAACCCGCCGCGATCTTCTCCGCGCGCTGGAACGCCGGCCGCGCCATGCAGCGCGCCAGATAGGCATCGAAGGCCGGGCGCGACGGCACCATCTTGAACAGGCGCACCGCGAAGTTCAGACCGGAGCCGACGGTGATGTCGGCGGCGGAAAACTCCTCGCCAAGAATCCACGGCCCCTTGGCGAGCGCAGCTTCCAGCACGTCGAACACCTGCGTCGCGCTGCCCCACGCCGCGGTCGAGGTCGGGATCTCGATCTTGGTGAAGATCTGGATGATGGCGGGCTCGATGCAGCCCGGCGAGAAGAACAGCCATTGCAGATAGCGCGCGCGGCGCGGATCGGTCACAGCGGGCGCAAGCTTGGTCTCGGGATAGCGGTCGGCGATATAGGCGCAGATCGCCGCGGCCTCGCCGAGCGCAGCGTCGCCGTCGCTGAGCGCCGGCACCTTGCCCATCGGGTTGACCTTCAAATAGTCCGGCGCCTTCTGCGCACCGGTCGAGATGTCGGTCAGTACGCGCTCATAGGGCAGGCCGCTCTCCTCCATCAGCCAGAGCGTCGTGAACGAGCGAGAACGGGGCGACCAATAGAGCTTGATCATGGGGGGAACCTTTCATCGGCGGAAGGCCAACAGCGCGCAATTCATGTCGCGTTTGCCGTGTATCCGCAACGCAATACGCCTAGGCAGAAGGCAAGCGGCGCGAACGACATGTGGGTCAACGTTCCTTGGTGTCGCTTTGACGCGCTGCTGGTCGAACCCCGAGCATGAGCGGAAGCGTTTTGTCGAGGCTTTCCGCCAGCATGGCGCGCACGCCGTCGCGCAGTGCGGGATTGTCGGCGGCATCTTCAGGGCGCGTTGGAAACGATTCTGCGGGTAATTCGCGATAGGGGCCGCCGATTTGCCTCCCCAGAAGCCGCTGCACCACCAGGGAATGATGCACGTTGATCAGCGCAGAGCTCTGTCTGACAACGGAGAAGTCGCGCCCGTCAAAGATGCGGATAAACGCCAGGGCATAAAGATAGATGCGACGCCCTAGCACTACATCCTGGTTGAGGATGCCGAACCCGCGGACCGTATAGTTCGATGTCCCGATAGGGCTGACTGAATTGAGGACCTGAATGTAGTGCCGGCAATTCGTTCCTTTCGCGACCTCGCGCATGTATCCGGCCAGCTCCGCGTTGAGATCGCGGAACAGCCTGTCCTTCAATGTGTCCTTGGACTCATCGCGGGGAGGAAATTTCGCTGGGTTGTAGGGGATTCTCAGAACGGACACGCCGGCAGGGATCGCGGCGCGAGTCCGCGCGAAGATCAGATCGTTGAGCCCCCAGCCTGGGATCGGGACCACCATCGTCTTGTTCTGGAATACGGTGAGGCCGATCGTCAGCACGGTGAACTCATCGCCGGTGGTGACCACGACACCGAAGTCGCACGAGCCGCCGGCCACGGGAGCGGGCTTGCCCGTCGCTTCACGCCGCGTGGTTATCTTGCCGATGGCTTGTTTGACGGTTGGTCGTGCCGTCTCCAATTGGGCTTGTGCCCGCGCCTGAGTTGAAAAACACCACAGGATGATCGCGACGACGAACAGCAGGGTCATGATGCTGAACACGGCTGTGTTCGCAAGCGCAGCGAAATTTGATTCTCTGGCGTGTCGCGTCGGCAAAGGCGCTTACTCTTCCTTTAGATAGCCCGGCAGGCCCCGGTCGAGCCTGTCGGTGATGAGCGCGCGCGTCCTCTCGCGCAGCGCCGCGCTGGCGGAAGCTGCCGCGGGTGGGTCGGGAAATAGCGAGTTGTCGAGCTTGTTGAGTGGGTCTTCGGTCAGTCGCAGACTCGCAGCGAAGTTAGCGCCGAAATTCACAAAGGGGCGCTTGATCTCCTCGTAGCTCCTTCCGTCGATCAGTGTGATCGCAACATTGGCGAAAAGATGCGAGTGACGGAGGATGCCGCCGACCCCCTGATTGTAAGTGCCGATGCCGTTTAGCGTCATGTGCGAATTTGGCAGCTCCGCCTTGAACGTGGTTGCGACAAGATAGCGCTCGCAATTCGCATTCGCGGTGAAGCTTCGTACGATGTCCGGCAGACGCTCTCCGGGATCGCGGATCAGGATCGTTTTCGGATTATAGAAGGGCTCGAAGACGCCCTTGGGATAGGCGATCCTACGTACCCCGGGATCGTTATTCGTTGCCGCGCGCACCCGTGCGAAGACGAGATCGTCGAGGCCCCAGTCGATCGGGACCTCGCTTGCCTCAGCCTCGAAGATCGTAATGCCAAATTTCTGTACGGAGTAGCGATCTCCGATCACCGAGATCACACCGAGCCGACACGGGCCGCTCTCTGCCGCGACCGGCGGCTTCGCAGTCGGCTTGGCCCTCGGCGCCGCTTTCTTGGCAACCGGCTTTGCCTGTGGTGCGGACTGAGCGACGGGCGCTGTTGTTGCGGGAGGAGTTTGTGCGACTGCCGGGGTCAGAAGGGACAGGAGCGCGATCAGCGAGACAGCAATGCGAAGCATGGATTCCGGGAGCAGGGGTCATCGGTCCCGCCACACTAGGTGGGGATCGTGACAACCGCAAGCTGCATCCAGAGATCGTGGTCTATCCCGCAGCCGGCCGCTTCCAACGGTAATACTTCATCACGAACCCGTTCGACGGTTCGACCTTTTCCTTCTCAAACACAAAGCCTTCGCGCTCGTACCAGCGCCAGGCCTTTTCGTTTTCGCGCACACAGCGCAGGTACATCTCGTCAGGCATTTGCGTGCGCGTGAAGGCGAGCAGTTTTCGTCCGAGGGATTGCCCCTGATAGGCGGGCCCGACAAAGAGCATATCGAGATAGAGTTTGGGCAGATGCAGTGCGAGCATCGCGGCGATGGCGCCGTTGTCGTCGGCGACGAACAGGCTCCAGCCGTTCTCGATCTCGCGCCTGATGCGTGCGCGCAGGTTTGCCAGCAGGAATTCACTCGCCTCGGCAAGCCCGGTCGAGACCCAGCTCTCCATCCAGACGCGGGCGATCTCGTCATATTCGTCCGCGCGGGCGGGGCGGATGACGGGTGCCGGCATCGGAAGTCAGGCCCGTTGGCTGCGCACGGATTGCCGTGCGCGCACCTTGCCGGCCGACAGGCACACCACCTCGGAAATCTGCAGCAGCTGCCGCGCCAGCGGGCTGGTCTTGCGCCAGACCATGCCGATGGTGCGCGAGGGCTGCGGGTCGCGAAAGCGCGTGAGCGAGACCGAGGCCGATCGCGTCTCCACCGGCACCGCCATCTCCGGGATCAAGGTGACACCGATGCCGGCGCTGACCATCTGGACCAGCGTCGACAGCGAATTCGCATCCAGCATCTCGCGCGGCGGCGCCGATTGCATGTTGCAGAAGGACAGCGCCTGGTCGCGGAAGCAGTGTCCCTCCTCGAGCAGCAGGAGCCGCATCTCCCGCATCATCTCGCGCGAGGGTGCGGGCGTTCCCTCATCCGCGCCCGGCCGCACCAGCAGGAATTTCTCCTCGAACAGGGCAACTTCGGTGAGCGAGGGCTCGGACACCGGCAGTGCGACGATGGCGGTGTCGAGCCGGCCTTCGACCAGTTCCTGGATCAGCCGCGGCGTCATCGTCTCGCGCACGCGGATGTCGAGTTCCGGATGCATGCGCGTGAGATTCTTGGTGATCTTGGGCAGCAAATACGGCGCGATCGTCGGAATCATGCCGATGCGCAGTCGGCCGGCGAAGCGGTCCTGCGACGCCCGCGCGAAATCGCCGAGCTCATCGACCGAGCGCAGGATGTCGCGGACGCGGGGGGCGAGCTCTTCGCCGAACCGCGTCAGCGCGACCTGCCGGGCGGTGCGCTCTAGCAGCAGGCCGCCGAGCGCCTCCTCCAGTTCCTTGATCTGCATCGACAGGGCCGGCTGCGAGATCGAGCTCGCCTCCGCCGCGCGCCCGAAATGGCCGTGACGCGCCAGCGCGTCGAAATACCGGAGCTGGCGCATCGTCACGTTGACCATCAGAAAATCCTATCGCAGCGATCATTAAAGTCAACTTCCCCTGATGGAATGCGGGGCTTAGAGTGGTTCTACCTGGTCAAAGGCGCGAGTTCGACGCCACCAGAGGAGGTATTCATGGACGACACTTCAAAGTGCCCGTTTTCGGGTGGAAAACGCGTGCCGGCGAACCGCGATTGGTGGCCAACCCAGCTCAGCATCGAGATGCTGCACAAGAATTCCGGCCTGTCCGATCCGATGGGCGAGGAATTCGACTACGCCAAGGAATTCAAGACGCTCGACCTGAACGCGGTCATCAAGGACCTGACCGCTCTGATGACGGACTCGCAGGAGTGGTGGCCCGCCGACTTCGGTCATTATGGCGGCCTGATGATCCGCATGGCCTGGCACAGCGCGGGCACGTATCGCATCACCGATGGCCGTGGCGGCGCCGGTGCCGGTCAGCAGCGTTTCGCGCCGCTCAACAGCTGGCCCGACAACGCCAACCTCGACAAGGCGCGCCGGCTGCTCTGGCCGATCAAGCAGAAATACGGCCGCAAGATCTCCTGGGCCGATTTGATGGTGCTCGCGGGCAATGTCGCGCTGGAGTCGATGGGCTTCAAGACGTTCGGTTTCGCCGGTGGCCGCGCCGACGTCTGGGAGCCGGAAGAGCTCTATTGGGGTCCCGAAGGCACCTGGCTGGGCGATGAGCGCTACAGCGGCGAGCGCCAGCTCGCCGAGCCGCTCGGCGCGGTGCAGATGGGCCTCATCTACGTCAATCCGGAAGGCCCGAACGGCAAGCCGGACCCGATCGCCGCGGCAAAGGACATCCGCGAGACCTTCTTCCGCATGGCGATGAACGACGAGGAAACCGTCGCGCTGATCGCCGGCGGTCATACCTTCGGCAAGACCCATGGTGCGGGCGATCCGTCGCTGGTCGGACCGGAGCCGGAAGCGGGCGCACTCGAGGATCAGGGGCTCGGCTGGAAGAGCAAGCACGCTTCGGGCCTGGCGGGCGATTCCATCACCAGCGGACTCGAGGTGACATGGACGACGACGCCGACGAAGTGGAGCAACAACTTCTTCGAGAACCTGTTCAAGTACGAATGGGAGCTGACGAAGAGCCCGGGCGGCGCGAACCAGTGGACGGCCAAGGGTGCCGAGGCGATCATTCCCGACGCCTTCGACAAGTCGAAGAAGCACCGGCCGACGATGCTGACCACCGACCTCTCGCTGCGCCTCGATCCGGCCTATGAGAAGATCTCGCGGCGCTTCCTGGAGAACCCGGATCAGTTCGCGGATGCATTCGCCCGCGCCTGGTTCAAGCTCACCCATCGCGACATGGGTCCGATCCAGCGCTATCTCGGCCCGCTGGTGCCGAAGGAGACGCTGATCTGGCAGGATCCGATCCCGGCCGTGAATCACGAGCTGGTCAGCGATCAGGACATCGCTGCGCTGAAGACGAAGATCCTGGCCTCGGGCCTCTCGGTGCCGGAGCTGGTCTCGACCGCATGGGCGTCGGCCTCGACGTTCCGCGGTTCGGACAAGCGCGGCGGCGCCAACGGCGCGCGCATTCGTCTCAGCCCGCAGAAGGACTGGGAGGTGAACCAGCCGGCTCAGCTCTCGAAGGTGCTCGGCAAGCTCGAAGCGATCCAGAAGGAGTTCAACGCCTCGGCCGGCGCGAAGAAGGTCTCGCTCGCCGACCTGATCGTCCTCGGCGGCACCGCCGCGGTCGAGAAGGCCGCGAAGGACGCCGGCGTCGACGTCAAGGTCGCGTTCACGCCGGGCCGCATGGACGCCTCGCAGGAGCAGACGGATGCGGCTTCCTTCGCGCCGCTGGAGCCGCGCGCCGATGGTTTCCGCAACTACGTCGGCAAGCGGCAGCAGTTCCTGCAGCAGGAAGAAGCGCTCGTCGATCGCGCACAGCTTCTGAAGCTCACCGGACCCGAGTTGACCGTGCTGGTCGGCGGTCTGCGCGTGCTCGGTGCCAATGCGAACGGTTCGAAGCACGGCGTCCTCACCGCGAAGGTGGGTGCGCTGAGCAACGACTTCTTCGTCAACCTGCTCGACATGAGCACGCAGTGGGCGCCGGCGGCCGACGGCACCTACGAGGCTCGCGACCGCAAGACCAACGCGGTGAAGTGGACCGGCACGCGCGCCGATCTCATCTTCGGCGCGCACTCGCAGCTCCGCGCCTACGCCGAGGTCTATGCCACCTCGGACTCCAAGGAGCAGTTCGTGAAGGACTTCGCCAAGGCCTGGACCAAGGTGATGAACCTCGACCGGTTCGATCTCGCGGCGTAAGGCGGTGTTACACCTCTCCCGCTTGCGGGAGAGGTCGCGCCGAAGGCGCGGGCTCACCCCAGCCCTCTCCCGCAAGCGGGAGAGCGAGCGCAGCTCTCCCGGGGCGAGCACGAACACAAACAAAAAGGGCGGCCTCTCGGCCGCCCTTCGTTTTTCTGGACTGGTGCGAGACTTACTCGCCGGCCGCTTCGCGCGGGGCCTTCTCGCCCTCGGCGACCTTGTCCTTGGCCTCGAGGTCCTCGCCGGTGGTCTGGTCGACCACCTTCATCGACAGGCGGGTCTTGCCGCGGTCGTCGAAGCCGAGCAGCTTGACCTTGACCTTGTCGCCTTCCTTGACGACGTCGGAGGTCTTCTGCACGCGCGCCGAAGCGAGCTGGCTGATGTGAACGAGACCGTCCTTGGAGCCGAAGAAGTTCACGAAGGCGCCGAACTCCATCACCTTGACGACGGTGCCGTCATAGATCTGGCCGACTTCGGGCTCGGACGCGATCGACTTGATCCACTTGATCGCGGCCTTCATCGCCTCGCCGTCGCTGGAGGCGACCTTCACGGTGCCGTCGTCCTCGATGTTGACCTTGGCGCCGGTCTTCTCGACGATCTCGCGGATCACCTTGCCGCCGGTGCCGATCACTTCGCGGATCTTGTCGGTCGGGATCTTGAAGGTCTCGATGCGCGGCGCGTATTCGCCGAGCTCGGCGCGGGCGTTGGTCAGCGCCTTGGCCATCTCGCCGAGGATGTGGATACGCCCATCCTTGGCCTGGCCGAGAGCGACCTTCATGATCTCCTCGGTGATGCCCTCGATCTTGATGTCCATCTGGAGCGAGGTGATGCCCGATTCCGTGCCGGCGACCTTGAAGTCCATGTCGCCGAGATGATCCTCGTCACCGAGGATGTCGGAGAGAACCGCAAAGCGCTTGTCTTCGAGGATCAGGCCCATTGCGATGCCCGCGGTCGGCCGCTTCAGCGGCACGCCGGCGTCCATCAGCGCGAGCGAGGCGCCGCAGACCGAAGCCATCGACGAGGAGCCGTTGGATTCGGTGATCTCGGAGACCACGCGGATCGTGTACGGAAACTCGTGATGCGGCGGCAGCACCGGGTGGATCGCGCGCCAGGCGAGCTTGCCATGGCCGATCTCGCGGCGCTTGGTGCCGCCGAGGCGGCCGGTCTCACCGACCGAATAGGGAGGGAAGTTGTAGTGCAGCAGGAACGTCTCTTTGTACGTTCCCGACAGCGCGTCGATGTACTGCTCGTCCTCGCCGGTGCCGAGCGTGGTCACGACCATCGCCTGGGTCTCGCCGCGGGTGAACAGCGCCGAGCCGTGGGCGCGCGGCAGCACGCCGACTTCGGCGATGATGTTGCGCACGGTCTTGGAGTCGCGGCCGTCGATGCGCTTGCCGGTGTCGAGGATGTTCCAGCGAACGATCTTGGCCTCGAGCTCCTTGAACACGCCGGCGATGCGCAGCTTGTCGTATTTCGGTTCCTGCCCTTCGGGGAAATAATGGGCGATCACCTTTTCCTTGACCTTGCCGACCGCGGCGTAGCGATCCTGCTTGACCGGAATGGCGTAGGCGGCGCGCAGTTCCTGCTCGACGAGGCCGAGCATTTCCTTCTCGAGCGCGGCATTGTCGATGACGGTGACTTCGCGCGGCTCCTTGGCGGCCTTCTCGGCGAGCTCGATGATCGCGTTGATCACCGGCTGGAAGTGGCGGTGACCGAACATCACCGCGCCGAGCATGATGTCTTCGTTCAGTTCCTTGGCTTCCGATTCCACCATCAGCACGGCGTCGGCCGTGCCGGCGACGACGAGGTCGAGCTGGGTGTCGACCATCTCGTCGAGCGTCGGGTTGAGCACGTATTCGTCATTGACGAAGCCGACGCGCGCGGCGCCGATCGGACCCTTGAAGGGAGCGCCCGACAGGGTCAGCGCAGCCGACGAGGCCACCAGCGCGACGATATCGGGATCGTTCTCCATGTCGTGCGACAGCACGGTGGCGATCACCTGGGTCTCGTTGCGCCAACCGTCGACGAACAGCGGACGGATCGGGCGGTCGATCAGGCGGGAGACCAGCGTCTCCTTCTCGGTCGGACGGCCCTCACGCTTGAAATAGCCGCCGGGAATGCGGCCGGCGGCGTAGGTCTTCTCCTGGTAGTCGACGGTCAGCGGCAGGAAGTCGACGCCTTCGCGCGGCGCCTTCGCCGCGACGACGGTGGCGAGCACCACGGTCTCGCCATAGGTGGCGACGACGGCGCCGTCGGCCTGGCGGGCGATCTTGCCGGTTTCGAGCTTGAGAGGGCGTCCGCCCCAGTCGATCTCGACTGAATGCTTATTGAACATAGAGGTCTTCTTTCATGGGTTCTCGAAACGAGGGACGCTTCGAAAAACAAAAACCATGCGCAAGATTGCGGGACGCTGATCGGAGCGGATGATCAGCGTCCTGCGATCCTGCCATGGTTTTTGGATTTCGGATGGCGTCCATCCTTTCGGGTCATACGGGCGCCTTGCCCGTTGTGCCCAGCCGCCGGATTGCTGCTGGACTGTCAGTCGGCACGAACGCGAACACCGAACTGCGGTCTTCGCCGATCGTGCCCCGGATGCTGGCCGTCACTCGAGTATGATCCGGAAAAGTGCGAAGCGGTTTTCCGAAAAGATCATGCTCAAACAACAATCCAAAGTGCGATTCTTCGCGCTTTGGGCTTGCATCCGACGCGCACGCAGCCTCGATCAAAAACCTTCAAACAAACGCTTTCGTTCGAAACCACGCGCGAAAACGCGCGCCAGTGGCGCGCGCAGGAACACTTAACGACGAATGTTGTGCTTCTCGAGCAGTGCCTTGTAGCGCGCCTCGTCCCTCTTCTTGAGGTAGTCGAGGAGCGAGCGGCGGGTCGAGACCAGCTTCAAGAGACCGCGACGCGAATGGTTGTCCTTCACGTGGGTCTTGAAATGGCTGGTGAGGTTGTTGATGCGTTCCGACAGGATCGCGACCTGAACCTCGGGCGAGCCGGTATCGCCGGCCTTGGTGGCATTCGTCTTGATGACTTCCGCTTTGCGTTCTGCGGCAATCGACATCGTCAATTTCTCTCGTTGCGACCGGGGCTGGCAGTCAGGCCGGTCAGGTTGAACACACGCTTGGGGATGATTTCGCCATTGCCGACTTCGGCAAGCGCCAAAAGGCGGCCTGCCACCGTGACATAGACTGTGCCGCTACAAGTGGGCGCATCCCGTCCGCGCAACAAAACGGCCTGGCCCCGATGGAGCCTTGCCGCATCAGCCCGAGTGACGGCCAGTGCCGGGATGTCGTCCAGCGCGGTCTCAACGGGCAAAAGCGCGTCGGCGAGGCTGCCCTCGCCGGACGCGGCTCTATCGCACAAAGCCTCCAACTGATCCAGCGGAATCATGTCGTTTTCGCCAAATGGGCCGACCAGGGTCCGCCGCAGCGCGCAGATATGGCCATAAGTGCCGAGAATCCGGCCCATATCGCGGGCCAGCGCGCGGACATAGGTGCCCTTGCCGCATTCGGCCTCGAACACGGCCCGGTCGTTATCCGGTTGATCCACAAGGGTTAATCGGTGAATCTCGACCGGGCGGGGAGCCAGCTCCACGACCTCGCCGTCGCGGGCGAGGTCATAGGCGCGCTCGCCCTGGATCTTGATCGCAGAATAGCGCGGCGGGATCTGCTCGATCACCCCGGTGAAGCGGGGCAACAGCGCCAGGATGGCCTCCCGGGTCGGGCGCAGCTCGGAGGTCGCGGTCACCCGGCCCTCGATGTCGTCGGTGTCGCGCTCCTCGCCCCAGCACACGGTGAACTGGTAGCGCTTGCGGCCGTCCATGACGAAGGGAACCGTCTTGGTGGCTTCGCCGAGCGCAATCGGCAGGCCGCCGGAAGCGAGCGGATCGAGCGTGCCGGCGTGGCCGGCGCGCTTGGCGTTGAACAGGCGCTTGAGCACGGCGACGGCCTGCGTCGAGGTCATGCCGATCGGCTTGTCGAGCACGACCCAGCCATGGACGTCGCGGCGGTCGCGGCGAACCTGGTTGCCCTTCTGCTGCTTGGCGCGGGGATCGTTGTTGACGCGGCGCGGCTCCTGGTGCGGCTGGGAATTGCCGCCCATGTCCGCAAAATTATTTTTCTGCACGTCGCGCTGATCGGCCTGTTCGCCGCCGATCGTGCCGTGAGCCGGGTCCATCGTCATTGCTCTTCTTCCCGATCCGAATCCGGATCCTGTTCCAGGTCCTTCTGCACCGCAGGTGTTCGCAAAAGCTTCTCGATCCGTTCTGCTTCGTCGAATCGCTCGTCGACGCGGAAGCGAACGTCAGGTGCAAATTTCAGGTTAACGCGCCGCGCGACTTCGCCGCGCAGGAATTTCTTGTTGCGCTCGAGCGCAGCGATGACGATCTCGGTGTCGCGGCCACCGAGCGGCATCACGTAGATTGTCGCGAGCTTCAGGTCGGGGGACATCCGCACCTCCGGCACGGTGACGATGTGACCTTCGAGGTCCGCATCATGCACGTTGCCTTGCGCCAGAATCTCGGCCATCGCATGGCGAACCTGCTCGCCGACGCGCAACTGGCGCTGCGAGCCTCCGCCGGACGCGGAACTTTTTTTCTGGTGGTGGCGCGGCATTCTGGAAATCACCTCGTCGTGCCCGCGTTTGGGACACGAGCATTGTCATTTGTCCGTTGAAACGAAGAGGCGCGGATGGCCGGAAAAAATCCGGCCATCTCACTCCCGCTATTTCAGCTCAAAAAGATCCGGGCGCTTCGGTAAGATTTGGACTTACAGGGAGCGCTGGATCGTCTCCACGCGATAACACTCGATCACGTCACCGGCACGCATGTCGTGATAGTTCTCGAAGGCCATGCCGCATTCCTGACCGGACTGGACTTCCTTCACTTCGTCCTTGAAGCGCTTCAGCGTCGACAGCTTGCCTTCGTGCACGACGACGTTGTCGCGGATCAGGCGCACATTGGCGCCGCGTTCCACGGTGCCGTCGGTGACGCGGCAGCCGGCGACCTTGCCGACCTTGGAGATGTTGAAGATCTCCAGGATCGCGGCATTGCCAAGCATGGTCTCGCGCAAGGTCGGCGCGAGCAGGCCGCTCATCGCCTTCTTCACGTCGTCCACGAGGTCGTAGATGATGTTGTAGTAGCGGATCTCGATGCCGTTGCGCTTGGCGGCCGCAGCGGCTTCCTTGTTGGCACGAACCGAGAAGCCGATGATCGCGGCGTTGAAGCCTTCCGCGAGCGTCACGTCCGACTCCGAGATACCGCCGACGCCGGCATGCAGAATGCGGGCGGCGACTTCGTCGGTGCCGAGCTTCTCCAGCGAGCCGAGGATCGCTTCCAGCGAGCCCTGCACGTCGGCCTTGATGATCAGCGGGAATTCCTTGCGGCCCGCCGTCTTCAGCTGCGACATCATCTGCTCGAGCGAGCCGCGCATGCCGGAGATCGAGGCTGCCGCGTTCTCGCGCTTCTGGTGCGCGCGGTAGCTCGTGACCTGGCGGGCGCGGGCTTCGTTCTCGACCACGGCGAGGCGATCGCCGGCTTCCGGCGGACCGTTGAAGCCGAGCACCTCGACCGGCACCGACGGACCTGCTTCCTGCACCGTCTCGCCCTGGTCCGAGATCAGCGCGCGGACGCGGCCCATCTCGGCGCCGGCAACGATGATGTCGCCGACACGGAGCGTGCCGCGCTGAACCAGCACGGTCGCGACCGGGCCACGGCCGCGGTCGAGCTTGGCCTCGATCACGGTGCCTTCGGCCGGACGCTCCGAATTGGTCTTCAGGTCGAGGATATCGGCCTGGAGCGCGATCATCTCGAGCAGCTTGTCGAGATTGGTCTTGTTCTTGGCGGACACCTCGACGTCGACGACGTCGCCGCCGAAGGATTCCACCTGCACTTCGTGCTGGAGCAGCTCGGTGCGCACGCGCTCGGGCTTGGCATCGGGCTTGTCGATCTTGTTGATGGCAACGATGATCGGCACCCGCGCCGCCTTGGCGTGGTTGATGGCTTCGACGGTCTGCGGCATCACGCCGTCATCGGCCGCGACCACCAGCACGACGATGTCGGTGACCTTGGCGCCGCGGGCGCGCATCGCGGTGAACGCGGCGTGGCCGGGCGTGTCGATGAAGGTGATCTTCTTGCCGCTTTCGGGCGACACCACCTGATAGGCGCCGATATGCTGGGTGATGCCGCCGGCTTCGCCGGAGACCACGTTGGCATGTCGGAGCGCGTCGAGCAGCGAGGTCTTGCCGTGGTCGACGTGACCCATCACGGTCACCACGGGCGAACGCGTCTCGGTGTCGGTGGAATCGTCGACCTGGTCGAACAGGCCTTCTTCAACGTCGGACGCGGCGACGCGCTTGACGGTGTGACCGAGCTCTTCGGCGATCAGCTGCGCGGTGTCGGCGTCGATCACGTCGGTGATCTTGTGCATCGCGCCCTGCTTCATCAGCATGCGGATGACGTCGACCGCGCGCTCGGCCATGCGGTTGGCGAGCTCCTGGATCGTGATCGCTTCCGGAATGATCACCTCGCGGATGAGCTTTTCCTTCGGCTCGTTCGAGGCATGGCCCTTCAGACGCTGGGTGCGGCGGCGGAACGAGGCGATCGAGCGCTCGCGCACCTCGTCGGCGTTGAGCGCGGTGACCACCGTGAGACGGCCGCGCTCTTTCTGCGGGCCGGGCTTGTGAGTGGTCTTGGGAGGCGGCGCGGGACGCGCGGCGCCGCCGGGACCGCGACGGATCTGGCGCGGCGCCTCGTCCTCGTCCGGCTCGGCCGCAACTGCGGGGCCGCGACCTGCCGGTGCACCCGGACGCTGCGCGGTCGTCGTTGCAGGACGCGCGGTCGTTGTTCCCGGGCGGGTCGTCGTGGTTCCGGGCCGTGCCGCGGGGGCGCCGGGGCGCGGTGCGGGCGCGGCCGGCGCTGCGGTCGCGGGACGCGCGGCCGATGCCGGCTGCTCGCCCTCGCCAAAACGCTTCTTGGCCTCGGTCTCGGCCTTCCGCTTGGCTTCGTCCTCGTGGCGATGGCGCTCGTCCTCGGCCTTGCGGCGGGCTTCGGCGGCTTCGCGCTCGGCGCGTTCGGCGGCCTCGCGGACAGCGCGGCGCTGGGCCTCTTCCTCGGCCTGGCGGCGTTCCTCGACTTCGCGCAGCTTGGCATCGGCCAGCGCGCTGGCACGGGCCGAACGCTCGTCCTCGGTCAGGGTGCGCAGCACCACGCCGGAACCGGCATTGCGCGGCGGGGCGGGCGGCGGAGCCGGGCGCGACGGGGCAGGCGCGGCGGGCGCCGGCTTTGCGGTCACCTCGGGCGCGTGCGGCTCGGGACCGTCGCCAATACGGCGCTTGCCGCGCTTCTCGACCACGACCTGCTTGCTCCGGCCGTGGCTGAAGCTCTGGCGCACGGTGCCCGTTTCGACGCGCGGCTTGAGCGATAGCGTCTTGCTCGGAACGCTCAGCTTCTTGTCGCCAGGGGTCTTGGTATCAACCATTCAGCAGTCCTAATCCTGATCTTGTTGTCGTTGTGCGTTGCCGCACAGTAATGTCGGTTGGTCGTTGTCTCTCAGAAATCCTGGCCGCGCTTTTCGGCAGTCTTGTCATCGTCCGCCATCCGGTATCGGACCAGCATCTGGCTACGTGACAGGAATGACCTGCTCGCCGGGCCCGCGAGCAGCGCAGCATGTATCACATTTGACCGGGTCAGTGCCAAATCCAATTCTATCGATTTCAGTCCGGTCACGACGGGAATCTGCGGCTTGGCGCCGCGATTTCCGGCATTTTGACGCGCCAGCATGTCCAATTTGCGGATTCCGTCCGCGGCCCCGTCGCTGGCGTGGATCAGGACCTCGACCGTGCCTTCCCGAAGCGCGCTCTCGACCTTGCCGAAGCCGGCCACGACCTGGCCCGCCTTGGCGGCAATCCCAAGGGCTTCCGTCACGCTCCGGACCAGGAGCGCCTCGATGTCGGCGGGAAGCGTCTGAGGGGTGCGCAGCTCGCGCTTGAAGGCCTTGCTAAATTGGTGACGCCGCACCGCTTCCGCAACCACCTCGCGCGAGGCGGTGATCCACATGCCGCGTCCGGGCAGCTTGCGCTTGAGATCGGGAACTATGTGCCCTTCCGGCGAGACGACGAAACGGATCAGCTCGTCGATCGGCCGGACCTCGCGGCTGACCGCGCACATCCGCATGGTCGCGGACCTTTCGGTCCGCGGCCCATGGTCGAGATCGTGGTCAGTATCTGCGAGCATCCGGGCGACATTCTCCTTCGTCCTTAAGCCGGCTGATCTTCGCTCGCCTCAGCCTCTTCAGCGGGCTTGGCGAGATCGGCCTCGGTGATCCAGCCGGCCTTGACGCGGGCCTGCATGATCATCGCTTCGGCATCGTCACGGGAAATCTCGATACCGTCGAGCGCACCCGGATATTTGGTGGTTTCGCCACCTTCCTTGCGCTCGGTCCAGCCGACCAGATCGTCGGTGGCGCAGCCGGCGAGGTCGTCGACGGTCTTGATGTCGTTCTCGCCGAACTTGACCAGCATCTTCGAGGTGACGCCGGGCACGTCCTTGAGAGCGTCCTCGACGCCGAGTTCCACGCGCTTGGCCTCGAGCTCGGCTTCCTGCTGCTCGAGATATTCGCGGGCGCGGTTCTGGAGCTCCTGCGCGGTCTCCTCGTCAAAACCCTCGATGCCGGCGAGCTCCTTGATGTCCACCATGGCGAGTTCCTCGACCGAGGTGAAGCCTTCGGACGCCAGCAGCTGGCCGACCACTTCGTCGACGTTGAGCGATTCCATGAAGACGCGGGTGGAGTTCTCGAAGTCGGCCTGGCGGCGCTCCGATTCCTCCTGCTCGGTCAGGATGTCGATATCCCAGCCGGTGAGCTGCGAGGCGAGGCGCACGTTCTGGCCGCGGCGGCCGATCGCCAGCGAGAGCTGGTTGTTGGTATCGGGCACCACGACCTCGATGCGCTCGCGGTCTTCGTCGATGACGACCTTGGAGACTTCGGCCGGCGCCAGCGCGTTGACCACGAAGGTCGCGATGTCGGGCGACCAGGGAATGATGTCGATCTTCTCGCCCTGCAATTCGTTCACCACGGCCTGCACGCGCGAGCCGCGCATGCCGACGCAGGCGCCGACCGGATCGACCGAGGAATCGCGGGAAATCACGCCGATTTTCGCGCGCGAGCCGGGATCGCGGGCAACCGCCTTGATCTCGACGATGCCGTCATAGATTTCCGGCACTTCCTGCGCGAACAGCTTCGCCATGAACTGCGGATGGGTGCGGGAGAGGAAGATCTGCGGGCCGCGGGTCTCGCGGCGGACGTCGAAGATATAGGCGCGGACGCGGTCGCCGTTGCGGAACACTTCGCGCGGCAGCATCTCGTCGCGGCGGATGATGGCTTCACCGCGGCCGAGATCGACGATCACGCTGCCATATTCGACGCGCTTGACGACGCCGTTGACGATGTCGCCGATGCGGTCCTTGAATTCCTGATATTGCCGGTCGCGCTCGGCCTCGCGCACCTTCTGCACGATCACCTGCTTGGCCGACTGCGCAGCGATGCGGCCATATTCGAGCGGCGGCAGGGTGTCGGCGATGGTGTCACCGACCTGGGCGCCGGGATTGGCGCGCTGCGCATCCACCAGCGAAATCTGGTTGGAGTGGTTTTCGACCTTCTCGACCACCAGCATGTGGCGCGACAGCCGCAGCTCGCCCTTCTTCGGGTCGATCTCGGCGTGAACGTCAGTTTCGCTGCCGTAACGGGCCCGCGCCGCCTTGGCGATGGCGTCCTCCATCGCCGCGATGACGATGCCGCGGTCGATCGATTTCTCGCGCGCGACGGCATCGGCGATCTGGAGCAGTTCAAGTCGATTGGCGCTGACTGCCATGGCTAGTCTCCTTCGTCAGGCTCGATCTCGCCGCGCCGCGCGCGTTCGGCGGCCAAGCGATGTTTCTTCGTATTGGTCGGTGCCGGCTTCTTCTTCGGCTTGGTGTTCTTGGTCGTTTTTTCGCTGATTTTCGCGTGAGGCGCAGCCGGCGGCTCCAGGCCGAGATTGCGGCGCATCTCGCGCGCCGCGGCCTTGCCACGGCGCATCGATTCCGCGATCAGCTCGTCGGTCAGTACCAGCCGGGCCTCGCTGATGTCCTCCATCGTCAGGAGAACGTTGCGTTCCTCGCCCGCCTTGACGTCGTCGCGCTGCAGATGCACGCGGTCGCCTTCGACAGCGCCGATCATGCCGCGGAACCGCTTCCGCCCCTCATGGGCGACCGCCATCTCGACCTTCACCAGATGTCCGGCATAGCGCTCGAAATCGGAACGCCGCACCAGGGGGCGATCGATCCCCGGCGAGGAGATTTCCAGCCGATAGGCGCGATCGATGGGGTCGGCGACGTCGAGCACGGGCGACAGCGCCCGCGAGATCGCCTCGCAATCCTCGATCTGCATCGAGCCGTCCGGGCGCTCGGCCATGATCTGCACGGTGCAGCCGGCCTCGCCGGAAATGCGGATCCGCACCAGGCGGTAGCCCATGCCCTGGAGCACGGGACCCGCCACCGCGGACACCCGTGCCGCGACGCCCGGCTCGACCACGAGCCTCGGCTCGGCCAGCAACTCGGCATCCGTGGAACCAACGGTCGGTTCGGTCATATCCAGGGTCAAGGCGCTCGATGGTTAAGGCTTGGTTACGATTTCAAAGCCCGCTTCGGAACTCTCCCGGCAGCTCGCCGGGCCGCATCTTCCGCCAAGCCGCGCTCAGGTAATAAAAAAGAGCGGGTCCTTTCGGGCCCACTCTCACTACGCGGATCGTATGAGAAGATGAATTGGCGCTGATATAGCCCTTTCCACCCTCGCGGACAAGGCCCATCGCAGGGCAGGCGAGGCTTTTTGCGCCTTTCCAACGGCCCCCCGCGCAACGCTTCCTTCATCAACGGGGCCTAAATTCCCTGATTGTGGGGCGACTTGGACCAAGGGCGCACCCGCGGCGTGCCCTGTACGAGTTTGCGTTTTCATGACCGTTGCCACGTCGCTCATTCCCGGACTGGACGATATCGTCAAACGCGGCGACCCCCGGCGCCGTGGCGAGATCGCGCGTGCCATCGCCGAGCTGTTCTTCCAGGATCCCGCCAAGCTCCGTCCCGAGCTCATAGATCTCTTCGACGATCTCCTGATTGATCTCGTCCCGCATGCCGAGCTCGCCTCGCGCGTCGATCTCGCCGAGCGCTTTTCGCGCCTGGACAACGCGCCGCGGCACCTGGTGAACCAGTTCGCGCGCGAAAACGAGATCATGGTGGCGGCCCCTGTGTTGCGCCGCTCGCCCGTGCTCGACGAAGCGGCGCTGGTCGAGATCGCGCGGCTGAAGGGCCAGGGTCATCTGCTGGCGATGACGGAGCGTCCCGCCCTGTCGTCTGTCGTCACCGACGTACTGGTCGAGCGCGGCGATCGCGACGTGGTGCGTCGCGCCGCAGGCAATGCCGGTGCGATGTTCTCACCCGGCGGCTATTCCGAGCTGATCAAGCGTGCCGCGCAGGACGGCGTGCTGACGCTCAAGATCGGCCAGCGCAACGATCTTTCGGGCGAGCACCTGAAAGAGCTGCTCAACGGCACGCTCGACGTCATTCGCCGCCGTCTCTCCAGCGTGGTCAATCCCGTGCGCCAGGTCGAGATCAAGCGCGCCATGGCGGCCATCGAGGAGGCCGCGCTGCCGCCCGGGCCGCGGCGCGATTTCACGGCGGCACAGCGCACGGTGCTCGGCTTGCATCGCGAGGGCCATCTCGGCGAGAGCGCGCTGCTCGGCTTTGCCAAGGCAAACAAATACGAGGAAGCGATCGCCTCGCTCTCGGCGATGTCCGGCGTCCGCCTCTCGATCCTCGACCGCCTGATCGCGGGCGACCGCTACGATCCGATTCTGATTCTGGGGCGCGTGCTCAATCTCGGCTGGCCCACGGTGCGCGCGCTCATCCTGCTCTGGTACGGTCCGCATCGCACGCCGGCCGATGCCGACATCGAGGCCGCCCGCATGAACTTCACGCGCCTGATGCCGACGACGGCGGAACGCGTCGTGAATTTCTGGCGCAACCGGCAGACGATCTGAAGTTACTGTGTTGGTCATTCCGGGGCGATGCGAAGCATCGAACCCGGAATCTCGAGGTTCCGGGTTCGCGCTTCGCGCGCCCCGGAACGACAATCAGCTTCTTCTGAACCGCAAATACGCGGCCTTGCGTCCTTCGCGCGCGGCCTTCCGGCCGTAGCGCGTCATCGTGTAGCCGTCCCATGGCTGCCGGAAATCGTCGGCGCGCTCCGCAAGCCATTTGAAGTCCGCCGAGCGCGCAAGATGCGACAGCGTCCAGGCGCAGTAATCGTCGATGTCGCAGACGAAGCGGAATTCGCCGCCGACCTTCAGCACGCGCGCCATTGCGGCGATGGTCCTGTCCTGGACGAAGCGCCGCTTCCAGTGCCGCCGCTTCGGCCAGGGATCCGGGTGGATCAGGTCGATCCGCGACAGCGAGGCCTTCGGCAGCCAGGCCAGGAGCTCGGCGGCATCGCCCGCGAACAGGCGGATGTTGGCGATGTTGCCGGCCTCGATCTGCGCGAGGATCTTCGCCATGCCGTTGACATAGGGCTCGCAGCCGATGAAGCCGGTCGTGGCGAAGTTCTGCGCCTCGGCCGCAAGATGCTCGCCGCCGCCGAAGCCGATCTCGAGCCGCACGTCGCTCGCCGCGGGATCGAAGATCTCGCACGCATTCCCCGGCGCCTCGCCCGCGATGTCGAGCGCAAGATGCGGCAGCAGATGATCGATCAGCTCGGCCTGGTGCTGCCTGAGCTTGTGGCCCTTGCGGCGCCCGAAGAAGGCGCGCTCGCTGTCATCGCGATCGGGATCTGACTTGCGTTCGCTCATCGCAGCGTCTGATACAGGCGATAGAGCAGCCGCGCGCGCGGTTCGAGCGACGAGACATAGAGCTGCTCATAATGGGTGTGTGCGCCCTTGCCGTCGACGCCGAGCCCGTCGAGCGTGCCGGTGTGGGGAGCGGTGAAATTGCCGTCCGAGCCGCCGCCCGTGTAGGTGTCGATCAGTTCGAAGCCGATCTCCGTGGCGAGCGTCCTGGCATGCTCGTACAGCGAGGCACCTGCATTGCCCTTCTCGTAGGGCGGACGATTGAGCTCGCCGGTGACCCTGACGGTGACGCCGTTCGTCTTCGACCTCAGGGCGAGGATCTTGCCGACGAATTCGTCCGCATCGGTGAAGCTCGGCACGCGCAGATCGATTTCGGCATAGGCCTCTTCCGGCGTCACGTTGGGGCGCGTGCCGCCGCGCACCACACCGACATTCACGGAGACGCCGCGCGCCGGGTCGTTCATCCCTTCCAGCGTCAGGATGATATTGGCGAGCTCGCGGACGGCGCTGCGACCATCTTCGGGTCGCGAGCCGGCATGCGCCGGCACGCCTTTGATGAACACCTGGAAGCGTCCGACGCCCTTGCGTCCGGTGACGATCTTGCCGCCGTCGCGTGCCGGCTCCGTCACCAGCACGTATTTGGCCTTGCGCCCTTCCTTCTCGATCAGCGCACGCGAGGTGGGGCTGCCGATCTCCTCGTCGGAGGTGAACAAGTGGGTGATGCCGAGTGGCGAGCGCTCGGCCGTGGCGCAAAGCGCGCGAAACGCGTGATGGGCGATGTAGGCGCCGCCCTTCATGTCGTAGATGCCGGGACCGAACGCGCTGTCGCCTTCGACCTTGAACGGCAGGCGCTCGATGAATCCCAGGGGATGAACGGTATCGAGGTGGCTCAGCACCAGGATGCCGGGCCGGTCCTGGCCCCAGGCCGAGCGTGCCAGCAGATGATCGCCGCAGCCGTCGACGCCGGCGATGCGCTCGAGCGTGACAGGCAGATCGCGATAATGATCCGCGACCAACGACACCAGCCTGTTGACCTGTTCAGGCGCCTCTGTCGGCGTCTCGATCTCCACCCAGCGCCGGATGCCGTCGAGAATAGTTTGGTTATCGAACCAGTTGGAGTTCGTCATGGGCGCATCTATGCCTTTGAATCGCATCATCCGGGAGGACGCGCGTCAAAGCGCGGCCGCAAATGACGACATAGGCCAGATTTGGCGCAGCCTCAAATCGATTGAGCTGGCGCGCCTCAGCGCTTGTCGGGACCTTCGCGTGCCGCGATCTGCTCGACGAGATCGACGATCGAGCGGCGCATCTTCGCATCAGTGATTCGCGTGAACGCCTTGGTCAAAGCGAGTCCCTCGGAGGTCGCGAGGAAGTCCGAGACGTAAGAGGGCGAGGCGCCTTCCGCGAAGCCGTTCGGGCCGGCCACACCGCTCGGTCCGCCTTCGAACAGGAACGACACCGGCACCTGGAGAATTTCGGCAATCTGCTGGATGCGGCTCGCGCCGACCCGGTTCGTGCCCTTCTCGTATTTCTGGATCTGCTGGAAAGTCAGGCCCAAAGCTTCACCGAGCTTTTCCTGGCTCATGCCCAACATGATGCGGCGCATGCGCACGCGGCTGCCGACATATTTGTCAACAGGGTTGGGCGCTTTCGACATTTCCTCAGCCTCCAAACACCACCCTCAGCGCAATCGACGGAATGCCTCAGGTGCCAGCATCATAAAAATCAGACCCTGTTATTGGGAAACATTGCGGAGAAATTTAGCAATGCCCACTGTCTTTTGCAGCTGGTGCAGAATGAGGAACCCGCGTGCAGTCTGTCAACCGTGGGACCGCGGTTGTCAAAGGATTCCGGCCGCTTCGGCGGTGACGGCGGGATCAGGGGTGCCGTTTGGCCACACGTCGGCGGACCGCGAGAAGCACGGCCAGCGCGACGAGCACGGCCGCGGGCACGTCGCCCACCCGTGCATAGATCGTCGGCGGGATCGCGGCGGGCAGGCTTGCATCCAAAATGCCTTCGACGCCGAGACCGAGGCTGGCGACGGTTCGCCCCACCGGATCGATCACCGCGGAGATGCCGGTATTGGCGGAGCGGACCAGCGGCAAGCCGAGTTCGATCGCGCGCATCCGCGCCTGCTCCAGATGCTGATAGGGTCCGGTCGAGATGCCGAACCAGCCGTCATTGGTGAGGTTCACGATCCAGCCCGGACGTTCGTTGCGACCGGCAACCTCGCCGGGAAAGATCGCTTCGTAGCAGATCAGCGGCAGCGCTGACGGCGCGCCGGGCATCGGCAGCGCGTGCCGCACGGTGCCGGCGATGAAGCCGCCGCGCACACGCGTGAGCTGCTCGAAGCCGAGCTTCTCCATCAGATCCTGGTAGGGAAGAAATTCTCCGAACGGCACCAGGTGCAGCTTGTCGTAGACCGCGAGCACGCTGCCGTCGTGATCGATCACGTAGATCGAATTATAGGCACGCGTGATCGGCGTTCCCCGCGGCAGATCGGGCGCGCGAACCGAGCCCGTGATCAGCACCGTGCCCTTCGGCAGCAGCTCGGCGATCTCGGCCATCGCGTCGGCTTCGCGGGTCAGGAAGAACGGAAAGGCGGATTCCGGCCAGATCAGGATGGTGGCATCGCGCACGCCGGTCGATTGCGGTCCGGAGGCGCGGTCCGACAGCGCCAGGTATTTCTTCATCACCTCCGTCTTGGCGGCGTAGTTGAACTTCGCGTCCTGCTGGAGGTTCGGCTGCATCAGGCGCAGCTTGGCGCCCGCGACCATCGTGGTCGGATGCAGCGACAGGCGGATCGCGCCGAAGATGCTCATGGCAATCAGAAGCGCGACTGCCGCGGCCGGCGCGCGCCACGCCACGCGGCGATCGGGCGTGCGGTCGATCAGCGTCGCGGGGCTTGCAAAGATCGCAACAGTCAGGAACGTCATGCCCCACAGGCCGATCAGCGACGCCGTCTGCGCCAGCGGCAACGGCTCGGACAGCGCATAGCCGAACGCGTTCCAGGGAAAGCCGGTCAGCGCGTGACCGCGCAGCCATTCGGCGATGGTGAGGCTTGCCGCGAGCGCAAGCACGCGCGTGGCGTTCTTGGTCCAGAGCAGGCGGGCGAGCGCAAATCCGATCGCAGTGAAGATGGAAAGATAGGCCGGCAGGCCCAGCACGGCGAACGGCGTCAGCCAGGCGAACACATCGGCGTCGACGAAGAAGGCATAGCCGATCCAGTAGAGGCCGGGGACGAAATAGCCGAGCCCGAACCAGTAGCCGGTCAGCGCCGCGGCGGGGATGCCGCGGTATCGCCCCGCGCCGGCGCCGTCGATCAGCCAGACCAGCACCGGGAAAGTGATGAACAGCACGGGGAAGAGATTGAACGGCGCCAGCGCCAGCACCGACAGCGCGCCGGCGGTTATGGCGACGAGGGCGCGCTTCCATCCCCAGGTGAGGATGATGGCAAGCGCAATCTGCCGGAGTCGCTGGAACGCGCTCACTGCGGGCCGGTCCCGTCGCTTGGCGGCGGGGTCGGCGTATCACTGGCCGGCGGTTGACCGCTCTCCGGCGCGCTCTCGCGGCGTCGGCTCTCGCGCTGGGTGCGCGGCGCGGGGCGTTCCTTCCGCGTCGAGATGCGCAGCCGCTTGACGCGGCGCGGATCGGCATCGAGTACCTCGACCTCATAGTTGCCGGGGCCCGAGATCACCTCGCCGCGCACCGGCAGGCGCCCGACGAAGCTGACGAGATAGCCGCCCAGCGTCTCGACTTCCTCGCCGGCTTCGCCGGTGACGAAGTCCGCGCCGATCACGGTGCGGACGTCATCGAGGCTGGCGCGGGCGTCGGCGATGAAGGCGTTGTCGGGCAGGCGCACGATCGAGGGCGGCTCGTCGCTGTCGTGCTCGTCGTCGATCTCGCCGACGATCTGCTCGACGATGTCCTCGAGCGAGACCAGCCCGTCGCTGCCGCCATATTCGTCGACCACCAGCGCCAGGTGGATGCGCGTGGCCTGCATCTGCGCGAGCAGGTCGATCGCCCGCATCGACGGCGGCACGTAGAGCAGCTTGCGAATGATGCGCGCGTCCTCGAGCGGCATCGCGAGATCGACGGTACGAAGGTCGAGGCCGGCCGGCAGCGGCTTCTTGCGCTTGGTCTTGGTGGCGTCCGACACGCGTGCCCGCGCGGTCATGAACGCGAGCAGGTCGCGGATGTGGACGATGCCGACGGGATCGTCGAGCGTCTCGTTGTAGACGACGAGGCGCGAATGGCCGGCGCTTTCGAAGCGGTCCATCAGCTCGCCGAGCGGAATGTCGCGCTTCACCGCGATGATGTCGGCGCGATGCACCATGACGTCGGCGATGCGGCGCTCGTGCAGACCGAGGATGTTGCGCAGCATGGTGCGCTCGACGGCGGAGAAGCCGGTGTCGTCGGGCGTCGAGGCGTCGAGCACGACCTGGAGATCGTCGCGCACCGACCCCGCCTTCCAGCCGAACAGCGTGCGGATCGCGCGCAGCAGCCAGCCTTCGGCGGTCGGACGCAGCACCTCGCCGGGTGCCACCACGACCGGCAAATTGGGCGTGTTGCGGGGATTGTCGTGGATCGGGTCGGAATCCGGCATCTCAGTGCGTCCCCGGGCGGTCGGCATAGGGATCGGGAATGCCGAGATGGGCCAGGATCTGCGTCTCCAGCGCTTCCATCTCCTCCGCGTCGTCGTCGTTCTCGTGGTCGTAGCCGATCAGGTGCAGGAAACCGTGCACGGCCAGATGGCTCAGATGGTGGTCGAACGGCTTCTTTTCCTCGTCCGCCTCGCGCCGCATGGTCTCGTAGGCGATCGCGATGTCGCCGAGCATGCGCGGCGCATCGCCTTCCTTCCATTCGCCCTCCGGCTGGAGCGCGGGAAACGACAGCACGTTGGTCGGCTTGTCGATGCCACGCCAGTTGCTGTTGAGCGTGCGGATGCCGGCATCGTCGGTCAGCATCACCGCCACTTCCGCCTCCGCGACGTCTTCGTCGACACTCTCGGCGGCGGCCGCGACCGCGCGCTGGATCACGGCTTCGGAATCGGGTTCGCGCTGCCAGCAATCGGCGACGACGAGGACCTCGGTCATGGGAAGGTTGGGGTGTGACATTGTCTTTGTTCGGAACGAAAAGGCGCTCGCGTCCGCGCCCATATGGTCCGGTTGTTGTCCCGTCAGGATTTACCGGCGGCCGGCCGCTGCGGCTGCCCTTCATAGGCGGAGACGATCCGCGCCACGAGTTCGTGGCGGATCACGTCCTCGGCTTTGAAATGAACTTGTGCAATGCCTTCGACGCCGTTCAGCAGGCGGGTTGCCTCGGCGAGGCCCGAGGTCTGGCCGTTCGGCAGGTCGATCTGCGAGGGATCGCCGGTCACGATCATGCGGCTGTTCTCGCCGAGGCGGGTCAGGAACATCTTCATCTGCATCGATGTTGTGTTCTGCGCCTCGTCCAGGATGATGGCGGCGTTGGTCAGCGTGCGGCCGCGCATGAAGGCGAGCGGCGCGATCTCGATCTCGCCGGTTTGCAGCGCTCGCTCGACGATGCGTGCGTCCATGAGGTCGTAGAGCGCGTCGTAGATCGGGCGTAGATAGGGATCGACCTTCTCACGGAGATCGCCGGGCAGGAAGCCGAGCCGCTCGCCGGCTTCCACCGCCGGGCGCGACAGGATGATCTTGTCGACTTCCTTGCGCTCGAACAGTTGCGCGGCATGCGCGACCGCGAGCCAGGTCTTGCCTGTACCGGCAGGTCCAATGCCGAACACCAGTTCGTGGCGCTTCAGCGCGCGGATGTAGGAGTCCTGCGCGGCGGTGCGCGCGCGCACCGGGCGTTTACGCAAGTTGATGCTGTCGAAGGTCGTTTTGGCCGATTTGGCGTCGAACTCGAACAGGGAGCCCTGTGCGATCACGGCGCGGATCGCGCCCTCGACCTCGCCCTGGTCGAGATCCTGCCCCTTCACCGCCTGGGCGTAGAGCACCTCCAGCACGCGGCGCGCGGCATCGCAACCGTCGCGCGTGCCGCCGATGGTGATGTGGTTGCCCTTGGAATCGACGACGACGCCGAGCCGGCGCTCGATCTGCGCGAGGTGCTGGCCGTACGGGCCGACCAGTGCGGATGCGGCGCGGTTGTCGTCGAAGTCGATGACGACCTGGGTTTCGGGCGGAACTTGCATGTCGCGGTCAAATTTGCGGCTGGGAGCGATAGAAGACGAATCCGATGCGCTTTTTGGCAAGGGTTCAGGCTCCAGTGGCGATGGGTGATAAAGCGGGCTCGCGCGCAACGCGCGGTGTGACGAGCTCCCCTAGGAAGCTGTAGCGTTCGAGGCTGTCGATCCGCACCGGAAGGATTTGTCCGATGATGCCGGGCGAGGCCATCACATGCGCGGGCTGGAGGAAGGCGGTGCGGCCGACGATCTGGCCGTCCTTGCGCGCCGGACGCTCGAACAGCACATCGACGGTTGAGCCAATCGCGGCCTTGTTGAAGGCCGATTGCTGGCTGTCGATCAGTTCCTGGAGCCGCTCCAATCGCTGGTCCATCTCGGCGGGGGACACCGTCTCCTGCATATCCGCGGCCGGCGTTCCCGGCCGGGCGGAGTATTTGAACGAATAAGCGGCAGCGTAGCCGATTTGCGTGACAAGCGCGAGGGTGGCGAGAAAATCTTGCTCACTTTCACCCGGGAATCCGACGATAAAATCTGATGAAAAAGCAATGTCTTGGCGCGCGGCCCGGAAACGGTCGATGACACGCCGATAATCATCGGCGGTATGTTTGCGGTTCATGGCGGCCAGAATCCGGTCCGAGCCCGACTGCACCGGCAGGTGCACGAACGGCATCAGGGCCGCGAGATCGCGATGGGCCGCAATCAGGCTGTCATCGACGTCGCGGGGATGGCTGGTCGAATAGCGCAGCCGCGCGATGCCGGGAATCCCTGCCAGGTGTTCGAGCAGCCGGCCGAGTGGCCAGCTTTTTCCGTCGGGTCCGTCGCCGTGATAGGCGTTGACGTTCTGCCCGATCAGCGTGAGCTCGCGCACGCCGTTGTCGGCGAGCCGCTTCACGTCGTCGACGATCCTGGCCACCGGGCGCGACACTTCGGCGCCGCGCGTATAGGGCACGACGCAGAAGGTGCAGAACTTGTCGCAGCCTTCCTGCACCGTGACGAAGGCGGAAATGCCGCGCGCGCGGATCGCATCGGGTTTCGGCTGGGCCAGGAAGCCGAACTTGTCGGCCGCGGGAAATTCGGTCTCGACCGCGCGGCCTTCGTTGCCGGCCCGCTTCAGCAGCTCCGGCAGGTGATGATAGCTCTGCGGGCCGACCACGACGTCAACCACCGGCGCCCGGCGCACGATCTCCTCACCCTCGGCCTGCGCCACGCAGCCTGCGACGGCGATCTGCATCGCGCGGCCCCCGCGGGCGGCCTCGTCCTTGGCGACGCGCAGCCGGCCGAGCTCGGAATAGACCTTCTCGGAGGCCTTCTCGCGGATATGGCAGGTGTTGAGGATGACGAGGTCGGCGTCCTCGGCGCTGGCCGTCTCCACGAATCCTTCCGGAGCCAGCGTGTCCACCATGCGCTGGGCATCGTAGACGTTCATCTGGCAGCCATATGATTTGATGTGCAGCTTGCGCGGCGGCGTCATGGAACCCGAAAATGGAGGTGGAGGACGGCCCTCAGATATAGGCTGGAGGGGGGAAAATCCAGCGAATGGAGCCCGAGGCGGTCATTCCGGGGCGCCCGCAAGGCGGGCGAACCCGGAATCGCTCCAAAAGCACGGGATTCCCGGTTCACGCGCCTTGCGCGTGCCCCGGAATGACGGGCAAGGGGGCGAAATCAGCCCGCCAAAGCGTCCGCCTCGACCCGCCGGACCAGCTCCGGCAATTGCCGCATATCGTCGAACGTCAGTCCGGCGCCGGCGGCCCGCAGCCTTTCGGCGTGCCCCGGCGGGCAATGGCTGCCGCCGTGAAAGCCCAGCACGGTCATCCCGGCGGCGTGCGCGCCGGTCACTCCGGGAAGGCTGTCCTCGATCACGAGGCAGCGCTCCGGGGCGACCTTCATCTGCGCGGCGGCAAACAGGAACAGGTCGGGCGCGGGCTTGCCGCGGGCGACCTGGCTCGCGGAAAAGATGTTCGGCGCGAGCAGGTCGTAGAGCCCGGCGCACGTCAGGCCGTGATGGATCTTCTCCGGCGTGCCGCTCGATGCGACGCATTTCGGTAGATCGATTGCGGCGATCGCCGCGGCCACATGGGTGATCGGCTGCAAGTCGCTGGCGTAGAATTGCAGCGTGGCCGCATTCACTTGGCTCTCCAGATCGTCGGGGAGGCTGCGGCCGATTTCCTGCTCGACCATCCGCCGCGCGTCCTTCTCGGATACGCCGAGAAAGCGGATTAGTACCTCCTCCGAGGTGATCGGATAGCCGTGGCGGGTCAGCACATCCGCATGCGCGCGACAGGAGATCACCTCGCTGTCCACGAGCACGCCATCGCAGTCGAAGATGATGAGATCGACGGGCACTTAGCTTGTGGGCTTGTCGTCGTCGAGCGGGACGCAATAGAGCTCGAGCCGGTGGTCGACCAGCTTGTAGCCGAGCTTGCGGGCGATCTCCGCCTGGAGCTTCTCGATCTCTTCGGAGGTGAACTCGATCACCTTGCCGTCGCGCAGATTGATGAGGTGGTCGTGATGGCTGTCGCGCATCGTCTCGTAGCGCGCGCGTCCCTCGCGAAAGTCATGGCGTTCGATGATGCCGGCATCCTCGAACAGCTTGACGGTGCGATACACGGTTGAGATCGAGATCTTGTCGTCGACGGCGACGCAGCGGCGGTATAATTCCTCGACGTCGGGATGATCGACCGCCTCCGCGAGCACGCGGGCGATGACGCGGCGCTGCTCGGTCATGCGCATGCCGGTGGCGGCACAGCGCGCCTCGATGCCGGACGCCTTGGATGCAGAAGAAGGTTTCAGTGCGGTCATGATCTGTCTGCCTGACGGGGCGCTTTCTGCCATCAATGTTACGACAAGTCACGCCGCATCAGAAGGGCGTTCAATTGTTCCCCGTTCGGCTGTTTATAGTAGCGTTCGCGGCGGCCGACCACCATGAATCCGCACCTCGCGTAGAGCCGCCGTGCCGGCTGGTTGTTTTCCTCGACCTCGAGAAATATCGTGCGCACGCCGCGCCCGGCGAGGTGGCCGAGATGGCTCATCAGCAGCGTGTGGGAGAGGCCGCGGCCGCGATGGGCCCGGTCAACCGCGATCGAGAGGATCTCCGCTTCGTCCGCGCCGATCCGCGACACCGCAAAGCCGATGGTCTTGCGGCCGAGGCGCAGCCGATGCACCAGCGTATTGCGCTCGCTCATCATGCTCTCGAATTCGCCTTCGCCCCAGCCGTGCGCGAAGGAGGCGCCATGAAGCTGCGCGAGCCGCGCGGCATCGCGCGCGGAAGCCGGCTCGACGGCGGCCGTGCCGCCGCGCCACCATTCCGACAGCCAGCTCATCATGAAGTTGCGGCTTGAGCTGCGAGCGGCGGCTGCGTTGCCGGTTTTGCATCGGGGGCGCGCAGATAGAATGGCCGCGCCGGATTTGTCTCGGGATCGGCGGCAGCGCCAAGCCATGCGACCCAGCCGATATCGGGCGCGGGCTGCGCGTCGACCGCGACCGGCTGCGGTGCATCCTTCGGCCAGCGATCGGCAAGGATGTTTGCGGCATTGCCGACCAGATGCGGTGCGCCGAATTGCGAGGCCGCGATCGCCTCGTCGACGGAGACGACGCCCGGCCGCACCAGCTGGCTGCCGTCGCCGGCGACGATCTGGAAATAGACGTGATCGTGCCGCGCATCGATAGCGGAGATGACCGGGGCCGATTTGCTCTGGCCGACGACGGTGGCGGCATAGGCCGACAACGTCGTCAGCCCGACGGCCGGCCGCTTGGCCGCGAGTGCAAGGCCGCGCGCTGCCGAAATGCCGACGCGGAGGCCCGTGAAGCTTCCCGGGCCGACGGTGACGGCGATGCGGTCGAGCGCGGTGAAGGAAAGATTGGCCGATTGCATGACGCGCGCGATCATCGGCATCAACGCCTCGGCGTGGCCGCGCTTCATGAGAAGCTGCTCCTGCGCAAGCAGCTCGCCGGCGTCGGTATCGAGCACGGCGGCCGCGCACGCCTCGAGCGCGGTATCGATGGCAAGGATCAGCATGAGAACGCGAATGGCGAGTGGCGAATAACGAGTAGTGTAGCGAACCACGCGCCAATCCGCCATTCATCACGCACGATTTGCAGGCCTCCAAAATGCCCCACGCAAGCTGTCATTCCGGGATGGTGCGTCAGCACCAGACCCGGAATCTCGAGATTCCGGGCTCGGTCCTTCGGACCGCCCCGGAATGACGACTTCGTCGTCACATCGGCCGGACTTCGACCACGTCGGGTACGAAATGCTTGAGCAGGTTCTGGATGCCGTGCTGGAGCGTCGCGGTCGATGACGGGCAGCCGGAGCAGGCGCCCTTCATGTTGAGATAGACGATGCCGTCCTTGAAGCCGCGGAAGGTGATGTCGCCGCCGTCATTGGCGACCGCCGGCCGCACCCGGGTCTCGATCAGGTCCTTGATCATGTCGACCGTCTCGGCATCGGCCTCGTCGAAGAACTCGTCCTCGTCGTCGAGATCGGCATCGCTTTGCGCGGCGCCGTCGGCGAGCAGCGGCGCGCCCGACATGTAGTGCTCCATGATGGCACCGAGGATCGCGGGCTTGAGCTGCTGCCATTCACCGTTCGCCTTGGTCACGGTGATGAAGTCCGATCCGTAGAACACGCCGGTGACGCCGGGCACCTCGAACAGCTTTTCGGCGAGCGGCGAACGCGCTGCCGATTCGCGGCTCGCAAATTCCATCGGGCTGCCGTCGACCACGACGCGGCCGGGAATGAATTTCAGCGTGGCGGGATTGGGGGTGGCTTCGGTTTGAATGAACATGGTTTTCTCCAGACGTCGCCGGTTCAAGGCCGGCGCGCAAGCTATCCACTAGCAGATGGCGACGGGGAACGCACGATCAAGGGGCGAGATGGCCGTTCCGTTGTTATATCAGTGGGTTAAGGTGCCAAGATATTCCAACCTCGTCATGGCCGGGCTTGTCCCGGCCATCCACGCCTTACTTCGCGGAACCAAAAACGTGGATGCCCGGGACAAGCCCCGGGCATGACGAGCGCCCGGCCTACGACAGCGAATCCACGCTTTGGTCGCTCAGCGCGCCGGAGATGATCGTCACCGGCACCGGGAACGTGCCCAGCTCATGCGCGAGCAGCGCGACCAGGGGTCCCGGACCTTCCGCGCCGGGATTGGCGGCGAGCACCAGCATGGCGATGTCGGGGTCCTCGTCGATCACCGCGAGCAGCTGTTCCATCGCGGCCCCTTCGCGAATCACCCGCTCCGGCGTGATCGCGGCAATGCCGTTGGCGCGGCCGGCGGCGCGGTCGAGCGCGGCTTCCGCCGCCTCATGCGCCTCGGCGCGCATGATGTCGGCGACACCAAGCCATTCCTGGGTCCGCTGCTCGGGCTCGATGATGCGCAGCATCACCACCCCGCCGCCGGCGCGGATCGCCCAGCGGCTGGCGTAGTAGACCGCGCGGTCCCATTCGGCGGTGTCGTCGACGATGACGAGGCATTTGGGCTTGTGACCCGGCTCGAAGCAAAGTCGCTTGCTGGTCATGCATGTCCCGGCGTGTGCGCGGCCGGCATGCTGCCACACTCCCGCAACGTTTGGGAGAGGGGAAGCGGCCGACGTCGGCGCGCCGGCCGCGTTTTGCGAATGCGACAATCAGCGCCGGCGGATGAAGCCGACGATGTCCTTCGAGAGCTTCATGGTCTCGTCGGCGATCGCGCGGGCCCGGTCGGAACCCTCGTTCAGGATCGCGTCGATATGGCCGGGGTCGGCGACGAGGCGCTTCATCTCGCCGGCAATCGGCGCGAGCTTGGTGACGCACAGCTCCGCCAGCGCGTTCTTGAAGCTGGAGAACTGTCCGCCGCCGAAATCCCTGAGCACGTCGGCCTTGGAGCGGTCGGCGAGCGCCGCGAAGATGCCGACGAGATTGTCGGCCTCGGGCCGGGCTTCCAGGCCTTTCTCCTCGGTCGGAAGCGGCTCCGGATCGGTCTTCGCCTTGCGGATCTTCTGCGCGATGGTGTCGGCGTCGTCGGTGAGGTTGATGCGCGAATTGTCCGAGGCATCCGACTTCGACATCTTCTTGGTGCCGTCGCGCAAGCTCATCACGCGCGTCGCCGGGCCCGTGATGAAGGGTTCCGGCAGCGGGAAGAACAGGCCGTCATTGGTGCCCTGGGCGCGGATCGAGTCACCGAAGTCGTTGTTGAACTTCTGCGCGATGTCGCGCGAGAGCTCGAGATGCTGCTTCTGGTCCTCGCCGACCGGCACATGGGTGGCGCGGTACAGCAGGATGTCGGCCGCCATCAGCACTGGATAGTCGAACAGCCCGACGGAGGCGTTCTCGCGGTCCTTGCCGGCCTTCTCCTTGAACTGGGTCATGCGGCCGAGCCAGCCCATGCGCGCGACGCAGTTGAATATCCAGGCGAGCTCGGCATGACCCGAGACCTGGCTCTGGTTGAACACGATGTGCTTCTTTGGATCGATGCCGCTCGCGATGAACGCGGCGGTCACCTCGCGGGTGTTGCGCGCGAGCTCGACCGGTCCGCCCCAGACGTCCACGCCCTGCGTGATCGCGTGCATGTCGACGACGCAATAGATGCAGTTATGGGTTTCCTGCATCTTCACGAAGTTGACGATCGCGCCGAGGTAATTGCCGAGATGCAAATTGCCCGTCGGCTGGACGCCCGAGAAGACCCGTTCAACGAATGGCATGGCAAGCTTTCCTGGAAGGTACCGGCCGTCGTTTCCAACAGCGGCGCTGCCTCGTCAAGGGCAATTCGATCATCCTGCGCGCCGAGGTCGGGCTAGGCGGGCCGCCGCAAGGCGGCAGCCGCCTCGCGCCAGGAGGCCGCGCCGAGGATTTGCAGGAGCAGGCCGTAGACGGCGATTCCGGCCGCGATCTGCACGCCCAGCACGATGAATTGGATGACGCCATGCGCTTCGGGCGGCACCAGGCCAGCGGTCAGCCAGAGCAGGGCGCCCATGGCGGAAGCGGCGAGCACGATCCGCGGCAGTCGCTTGCGGGCGGCGGTGTCGACCGAGAAGCCGAATTCGCCCGTGCCCTTCCGCAGCAGCGAGAGCGCGCTGCTCCAGGCGCCGGCCGCGATACTCGCGGCGATCCCGCTTGCGCCGAAGAAATGGCCGAGCAGAACCGCAAGCGCGACCGCGACCACAAAACCCTTGGCCGTTGCGAGCAGCGGCGTCATCGTGTCGCTGCGGGCATAGAAGGCCGGTGACAGCGCCTTGATCAGCACGTGGGCCGGCAGGCCCAGCGCCAGCCACATCAGCGCGCGCGCGGTGGCCGTGCTGTCATCGGCGCCGAAGGCGCCATGCTGGAACAGCAGCCGCACGATCGGCTCGGCCAGCACGATCAGGCCGAGGGTTGCCGGCAGCGCGAGCCCGGTCGCAAGTTCCAGCGCGCGCGATTCCGCATGCGCCACCGCGTCGCGGTCGCCGCCGGTGACGGCGCGCGTGAGCTCCGGCACCAGCACCGTTCCCATGGCGACGCCGACGATGCCGAGCGGCAGCTCGATCAGGCGGTTGGCGAAATAGAGCCAGGAGACGGCAGAGGGCGTCGCCGAAGCGATGATCGCACCGGCCACCATCAGCCATTGCGGGCCCGAGCTTGCGATCATGCCGGGAATGGCCTTGGCGAAGAAGCCGCGCATCTCCTTGTCGAAGCTTGCGCGCAACGGTGCGGCAAGCCGTCCGCTTCGCTGCGACAGCAACATGGCGAGTTGCAGTAGCCCGGCGATGCCGACGGTCGCCGCCAGCATCCACGCCGCGAAGGTCGCATCGGCATGCCAGGCCAGCAGCGTCGCGATTGCGGCGATCAGGGCGATGTTGAACAGCAGCGGCGAGAACGCCGTGAGCGCAAAACGCCCCTGCGCGTTGAGCAGCCCCATCAGCACGGTGACGGGGCCGGCGAAAGCGAGATAGGGCAGCATCAGCCGCGCGTTCTGGACGGCGAGATCGAGGCTG
Organism: Bradyrhizobium diazoefficiens USDA 110; assembly: GCF_000011365.1. GTDB lineage: Bacteria > Pseudomonadota > Alphaproteobacteria > Rhizobiales > Xanthobacteraceae > Bradyrhizobium > Bradyrhizobium diazoefficiens. The sequence goes on from NC_004463.1 coordinate 861,873, forward strand.
CTGCTGCCGAGAAATCCCGGCGCGATCACCGTGATGATCAGCGGCATCAGCAGCGCAATGACGACCGAGATCGCGATCAGGGCCGCGCTGACCGTGCCGAGCACGCGTCCCGCGAAGGCGGAGGCGGCCACCTCGCCGTCGCGATCCCGGACGCGCAGCCAGGCCGGGATCAGCGCCGCGTTCAGGGCCCCTTCGCTGAGCAGCCGCCGCACCACGTTGACGAGCTGGAACGCCGCCAGAAAGGCGTCCGCCACGGCGCCGGTGCCGAGCAGGGCGGCAATCATGGAATCGCGCGCAAAGCCCAGCAGTCGCGAGGCCAGTGTTCCCGTCGAGACGGTCAGGAAGGAGCGGATCATTGCGCGTGCATAATACCGTGGCTTGCCCGCGAAGGCCGGGTCGTGATAGGCCGCGAGCCAGATTTCAGGCCGACAGGAAGCGGATTTTCCCGGCAATCGCAATCCGCCAAACAGGATCAAGGTGAATGGCTGACGTGAAATATGACGTTCTCGGGATCGGCAACGCGCTGTTCGACGTGCTGGTCAGGACCGACGAGGCTTTTCTCGCCAAGCACGGCATGACCAAGGGCAGCATGTCGCTGATCGACGAGGCGCGGGCCGCCGCCATCTACCAGGACATGGGCCCGGCGACGGAAGTCTCGGGGGGATCTGCCGCCAACACCATCGTCGGCATCGGCAGCCTAGGCGCCCGCGCCGCCTATGTCGGCAAGGTCAAGGACGACCAGATCGGCAAGCTCTACGTCCACGACATCCGTGCCGCCGGCGTTGCCTTCAACACGCCCGCCGCGAAGGATGGTCCCGCCACCGGCTGCTCCTACATCCTGGTCACGGGCGATGGCGAGCGCACCATGAACACCTATCTCGGCGCGGCGCAGGATCTGTCGCCGGCTGACATCGATCCGGCCGAGATCGCGAGCGCCGGGATCGTCTATCTCGAGGGCTATCTCTGGGACCCCAAGAACGCCAAGGAGGCCTTCGTCAAGGCGGCCAAGATCGCTCATGACGCGAGGCGCAAGGTGGCGCTGACATTGTCGGATTCCTTCTGCGTCGATCGCTATCGCGACGAGTTCCTGTCCTTGATGCGCAACGGCACCGTCGACATCGTCTTTGCCAATGAGTCCGAGCTGCATTCGCTCTACATGACCTCGGACTTCGACACGGCGCTGAAGCAGCTGCGCAACGACGTCAATCTCGGCGTGGTCACCCGCAGCGAGAAGGGCTGCATGGTCGTCTCGGCGGAAGACGCCGTCGCCGCGCCGGCGGCTCCCATCGCCAAGCTCGTCGACACCACAGGCGCCGGCGATCTCTTCGCCGCCGGCTTCCTCTATGGCCTGGCGCGCAACCTGCCGTACAAGCAGTGCGGCGAGCTCGGCGCGCTTGCGGCCGCCGAAGTGATCCAGCACATCGGCGCGCGCCCGCAAGTGTCGCTGAAGGAGCTGGCGGAGCAGCGCGGGCTGACGGCGTAACGCAAGCCCGCGCCTCGCTCTCCGCTGTCATCGCCCGGCGTGACCGGGCGATCCAGTACTCCGAGACGCCTGTGATTTATTGAGAAGCCGCGGCGTACTGGATCCCCCGCCTTCGCGGGGGATGACAGTCGTCGTGTGGTGAGAGCCGTGCGCGAAGTCGCCCCCTCACGCCGCCTTTTGCCCGCTCCCCGCATCGAGCCCGGCATAGACGCCGCGCTCGAATCCCGCGAACGCCTCCAGGCACTTTCCGTCCGCAAACGGCAACACCTGCATCAGGATCACGCCGGTGACGTCGCGCGCCGGGTCGATCCAGTAATAGGTGTTGGCGAGGCCCGCCCAGGCGAGGCTGTTCGGGCTGCGGCCTTCCGGCGTCTTGGCGGTGTTGATGAGGAAGCTGAGGCCCCACTTCTTCACCTGGTCCGGATAGAGGTCGACGTCGTTGGTGTACATCGGCGCCACCGAGGTCATCTTGGTGACGTTGAGATCGCCGATGTGGTTCTGCCCCATCGTCGCGACCGTTTCGGCCTTCAGCACCTGGTTGCCGTTGCCGCGGCCCTTGTTCAGGATCATCTGCGTGAACCTGATGTAGTCGGCCGCGGTCGAATAGAGGCCGCCGCCGCCCATGCAAAATTCCGGCGCCTGCTCGAGCTCGAACGGGATCGCGCCGAGCTGGCCGTCCTCGCCGCGCGCATGCATGCCGACCAGCCGTTTGCGCATGTCGTCGGTGATCTTGAAGCCGGTGTCGCTCATGCCGAGCGGGGTAAACAGACTGTCACGCAAATACGCGTCCAGCCGCTTGCCGCTGACGGCTTCCACCGCCTTGCCGACGAAATCGATATTGGTGCCGTATTCCCAGCGCGTGCCGGGATCGGAGGCGATCGGCGTCTTCAACGCGGCGTTCTGGCAGGTGATGATACCCGGCGTTCCGGTCTTCTCGAGATAGATGCCCATATTGCCGTTCCACATGTCGTAGCAGAAGCCTGCGGTGTGGGTCATGAGCTGGCGCAGCGTGATCGGTCCCTTGGCCGGCCGCAGCTTCGGCTCGCCCTTGGCGTCAAAGCCTTCGAGCACTTGCGGCTTGGCGAGATCGGGCAGCACCTCACCGATCGGCGCGTCCAGCGACAGCTTGCCTTGCTCGACCAGCTGCATCGCGCCCGCTGTCGTCACCGCCTTCGTCATCGATGCGATCCAGAACACGCTGTCCGCTGTCATCGCGTCGGGCTTGGACAGATCGCGCTTGCCGAACGCGCCCTGATACAGCACGTCGTTACCGCTGGCGGCGATGGCCACGACGCCGGGAATCTCCTTGGCGTCGCTTGTCTTACGCAGAACCTCGTCGATCTGGGCTTGGCTTTGCATACGCGTTTCCTCCGGTTTGATTATTGTTGGAAGTGATCGATTGTCCTCCTGCATGCCCCGCGCGGCAAGCGCGTCGCGATGTCTCCGCCGGTCGCGATGTCGTGACTTGACGACCCGCGCCGCGCGCAGGACGACAAGACGTCTAAACTGAAACACTCCGTCACAATCTGCGGTGGATGGCCGCAACGAACCGTGACCGTGGACGGGCTCCGGCGATATGTTTCGCGTGTTTGAAGCACTTGAAACATTTTGTGCGTTGCGGCGTTTGGCAACGGGCCCAATCAGCCGCGGACGTTAGGACTTGATACAAATTTGGCGGCCGGCACCGGCCGCGAGGGGGACCTCTGATGATTTCAACCTGGAGCGAATGGAAGCGCTATCCCCGTCCCGGACGGGGCGACAATCTCGAGGCGCCGATCTCGCCCGGCATTTACGAGGTCCGCATCGCCGGCAGCGGCGCGCTCTATTCCTTCGGCGCGGTCGACAATCTGGCGCAGGCGCTGGCGCTGCTTCCGGTCGGCTCGAAATCGTGGTTTGGCCGCCGCGACACCACGGGCGTTCCCGATCTCGAATATCGCACCTGTGCGACCTCCTCGAAGTCCGACGCCAAAGCCGCCGCCGAGCGCATGATCGGCCGGCGCGAGACCTATATGAGCGGCGCGGCCTGAGCATGATCCGGACCCGAAGGGCCGCGTTAGCGCAAAGTGTGCAGCGGTTTTCCGGAAAGATCATGCTCAAACAATAAGTTCGCCGCTACGAGCTTAGCTCCCATCTGATGTGCGTTGCGGGGCGGTGCATTACGCGCCGTCTGTCCCTATATTCCGGGCCGATCCGATCGCGCTCCGAGGAGTAACGCCATGACCCCGACTGCCGCCGCACGCGCTCAGCACGCCACCGCCACCCTGCGCGACCGGTTGAAGGACCCGTCGCTGCTGAAGGAGGCCTGCTACATCGACGGCGCCTGGGTCGGCACGCCGGTCTTTGCCGTCAACAATCCCGCCACCGGCGTCGAGCTTGCGAAGGTTCCGCAGCTTGGTGCGGACGATACGACCAAAGCGGTCGAAGCCGCCGAGCGGGCCTTTCCCGCCTGGGCCAAGCACACCGCCAAGCAGCGCTCCAACATTTTGCGCAAATGGTTCGAGCTGATCATCGCCAATCGCGAGGACCTTGCGCTGATCCTCACCTCCGAGCAGGGCAAGCCGCTCTCCGAGGCATTGGGCGAGGTCGACATCGGCGCCGCCTATATCGAGTTCTTCGCCGAGGAAGCCCGCCGCGTCTATGGCGAAACCATTCCGACGCAACGTCCTGATGCGCGCTTGCTCGCGATCAAGCAGCCGATCGGCGTCTGCGGTGCGATCACGCCGTGGAATTTCCCGAACTCGATGATCACGCGAAAAGTCTCGCCGGCGCTGGCGGCCGGCTGCACCGTGGTGCTGAAGCCCGCCAACGAGACGCCCCTGTCGGCGCTGGCGCTGGCCGTGCTCGCCGAGAAGGCCGGCATCCCCAAGGGCGTGCTCAACATCATCACCGGCGATGCGCCGCCGATCGGCAAGGTGCTGTGCGAGCATCCGGCGGTGCGCTTCGTCGGCTTCACCGGCTCGACCGCCGTCGGCAAGATTCTCTACCAGCAGGCCTCCGTCGGCGTGAAGCGGCTCGGCCTCGAGCTCGGCGGCAACGCGCCCTTCGTGGTGTTCGACGACGCCGATATCGATGCGGCGGTCGAAGGCGCGATCGTCTCGAAATACCGCAACATGGGCCAGACCTGCGTCTGCGCCAACCGCCTCTACGCCCAGGACAAGATCTACGACGAGTTCGTGCAGAAGCTGTCGAAGAAGGTCGCGGTGATGAAGATCGGCGACGGCACAGAAGCCGGCGTGACGCAGGGCCCGCTGATCAACCTGAAGGCGGTCGACAAGGTCGAGCGCCACATTGCCGACGCCGTGAAGCGCGGCGCCAAGGTCGTCACCGGCGGCAAGCGCAGCGAGCTCGGACGCTCCTTCTTCGAGCCCACGGTGCTCGCCGACGTCAAGCCGGACTCGCTGGTGGCGCAGGAGGAAACCTTCGGCCCGCTCGCGCCGGTGATCCGCTTCAAGGACGAGGCCGACGTCATCGCGATGTGCAACGCCTCGCCGTTTGGGCTCGCCTCCTACTTCTATTCCCGCGATCTCGGCCGCGTCTGGCGTGTCGCCGAAGCGCTGGAGTCCGGCATGGTCGGCGTCAACACCGGCCTGATCACCACGGAAGTCGCGCCGTTCGGCGGCGTCAAGGAAAGCGGCTTGGGGCGCGAAGGCTCGCGCCACGGCATGGAAGAGTATGTCGAGATCAAATACGTGATGATGGCGGGGGTCTAACCGGCAATCGATGCTGCGCGCCGGCGATTTGAACTCGCCGGCGCGAATGCATCAGCGGCACACGTAGGCGCCGTTCACATATACGCGGACGCATGCTGTGCCGACCGCTGCCGCGCCTACCGCCGCTCCCCCTACGACCGCGCGCCGCGTGGTTCGACGTGCGACGCCGGCGACGCTCGCCGGGGTTGCCGGTCGTCCGACCCTGGCTTCAGCGGCTTGAACGACGAGCGTGATGCCGTCCTCGTGTGACCAATTGATCGAGCCGAAAATTCCACAGCCTAGAACGGCTGCAACAAGTAGCATTCGCTTGGTGCCGGCCAGCTTCATGGCAATCTCCCTCGGGTATCAAAGCCGAGCGATCAGCATTCTCTGGTCATTTGCTCCCGGCTTGATCTGGATCAATGGAGCACAGGAATTGCAAAGCGGCTTGCTCGCTGTTGCGAGGCGTGCGCCGTCTGGCAAAGGTGCAAGATGCGGGAGGCGGCTCGAAAGCCGCCTCCCGCTGATGCGACTGTGCCATTACTGACAGCGATACATGCGGCCGTCCTCCATCTTGGTCAGCGTACCGGGTGTGCAGACCATGCCGTTTCGCCTGCGCCAGTCCTCCGGCGAGTAGGCGTAAGACGCGTAAGGACCGCCGCCCGCATAATAGCCCGGACCGGCCCCCCATCCAGGTGACGTTGCGGCAATCGCGGCGGCTGTGCCAACCGCTGCGACACCTGCTCCGACACCGTAGGCGCCGGCACCATATACGGCGCGCCGTGTCTGTCGACGCGCTACGCCGGCAACGCTCACGGGAGTCAGCGGGCGACCGACCCGCGCCTGTGCACTGTCGACCGACATCGAGACGCCGTGCTCCTCAGACCAGGCGAAGGAGAACAACGTCGCGCAGGCGAAGGTCGAGACTGCTATTGCAATTCTTGTCGCGCATGTACGTGTCATGTTTTTTCCTCCATTGCTGTCTTCCAAATGCGCTTTCGCTGTCCGGGGTCCGTTGCGCGATCCCTGGCGGTCTTCTCGCGCTGGTCTGGAGCGGCGTGCAACCGACGCCGTTTGCGCTCGGCGCAAGCGGGGGCCCTTGCGATAAGAAAAGCTTCATCGGAGGCACGCCGTATCGTACTCGGAGAGCAATGGCAGGCAGGATCATATTGCAGATCGGCGACGCCCGCTATTGTCCCAATGCACCGCAATGGGTCACGCCAACTGCCTCATTGCAATGCTTGGTGGCGCAATCTCATGAGACGGAAGTGCCGTAGCCCGGACTGCGCTTCGCTCCGTCCGGACTACGCGGTCGTTACCGCCGCAGCACCGCGATCGTCCTGTTCGCAAATGTCAGTCGCTCGGCCATGACCGACACGAAATAGGTCAGCAGCTTGCGGCTGAGCGCGGGGGCCTCGTCCCTGATCGCGTCGAACTGGTGCGTGTTCAGCACGTAGAGCACGCTGTCGACCTCGGCCTGGATCGTCGCGCTGCGCGGCGTCTGCGACACCAGGCCCATCTCGCCGATCGTGGTGTAGCGCCCGAGGCTTCGGACCCGCGTCATGCCATTCTGCTCCGCGGGGATCATGATCCCAACGCGGCCGTCGAGGATGAAGTGCATGGAATCGGCGGCATCGCCGGCCTGCACGATGATTTCGCCGGCCTCGACCTCGAGGCGCTGGCAGCGGCGGATCAGTTCGTCGGCATCGTCCTCGCTGTCGAGAATCCCTGCGAACCAGTCGCGCAAATTCGCCTCTTCCTGCGCCAGGCCCTGATGCTGCGCGATGAGCTCGTTCTCGCACCACTCCAGCGCATGATCGAGCTCGGGAATGACGGTGACGCCGTCGCCGAGGAAATCGCTGGAGCGCAGCACCTTCTCGGCCGCGGCTGGCAGGTACACCAGGATCAGCTCGACGCCGAGGTCGCCGGCGCTGCGCTTGATCTGGGCAAAACTGTAGGCGGCCGACGAATCGACGCCGGTGACGAGCTTGAAGTCGAACAGCAGATAGCGGCACTCCGGGCGTTCGTGCAGCAGCTTCTTGACGTGCTGATAGAGCCGGTTGGCGGACCCGAAGAACAGATAGCTCTGGAGATTCAGGCCCTGAATCTTGCCGCCATGAGCGAGCAGCACCTCCTGGTCGTCGCGCGAGCGATCGAGCGAGGAGCGATATTCGGCGCCGTCAAAACTGTATTTGATCGATTCGACCCGCGCCGCGCTGAATGCGAAGGTCGCGCAGCCGATGATCACGCCGATCAGGATGCCCGGCACGAAACCCCAGATGACGATGATCGCGATGATGGCGACCAGCGACAGATATTCGAGCTTCGAGAGCCGCTTGCGCGACTCGATGAGCCATTTGTGGAGCTGATCGGCGCCGAGATAGAGCAGCAGGCCGCCGAGCACGAATTTCGGCATGAAGCCGAGCAGCTCCGGTGCGATCGCGAGCATCAGCAGTGATATGGCCGCAACCGTGAAGCCGGACAGGCGTCCGCGGCCGCCGCTGCTGAAATTGAGGATCGAGCGGCTGACCGAGATGCAGCCGGCATAGCCGGCGAGCGCGCCGGACAGGATATTGGCGGCGCCGGTAGTGTTCAGCTCCCGCTCAAGATTGGCCTCGCGGTGAGCGGCGACCTCGATGCCGGTGGTGTTGAACAGGGTGCTGGAGGCGCTAACGAAGATGACGGCGACGACGTTGCCGAGCAGGTCCGGCACGGCGAACCACGGATAGTGCGCGAGGTCGTCGATGTGCCAGGGCAACATGAAGGTCGCCGGCGGCGGCGGCTGGAACATCCAGCCCAAAGCGCGCGCCTCCTCCGGCGAAATCCCGGCGATCCGGAACGCCAGATGCGCGGCGAGCATGCCGCCGACCAGGATGATCGGCAACCCGAACGCGTTGCGCGAGCGGTGCCACGTCAGATAGAGCACCAGCGCCATCGCGCAGGCGGCGCCCAGCTCCGACATCGTGACGCCGTTGGTGAAGCGCGGCAGGGTGGCAAACTGCACGGGATGATCGGTGATCACCCGGATCGCGCCCATCACGATCAAGAGCCCGGTGGCGCCGAGAAAGCCGCCGATCACCGGATAAGGCACGTAGCGGATGGCGCGGCCCATCCGCGTCAGTCCCAGTCCGCACAGCACGATCCCGGTCAGCATGGTCGACAGGCCGAGCGTGATCAGGACGGGCGAGAGCAGCGGCGCCGACAGATTGGCCGCTTCAATGCGTTCGACCAGTGAGGCGGCCAAGATGCCCGTCACTGCGGCGGTCGAGCTGTCGGGGCCGGCGACCGCGAAGGGCAGGGAGCTTCCCAGCCCGATGACAGCCGCAAGGACCGCGGAGCTGATGAAAGTCGCGGCGATGCCGTAGGACAGATAAGGCGACAGCGGCCCGGTGAAGATCAGCAGCGCGTAGGATAGCCCGAAAGTGACGGCCAGGACGCTGGCGGCGCTCCCGCCCAATATATCATTCAGCGCACGCCTGAGGGCCGGGTTGAAACGGGCAGCCGGACTGAAAATAATTGCTGGATCGGTCACGCGGTTGCGCTCGCCCCTGAAAAAGTCCCGTCCGAGACGTAGACGACTGCGGACTTAGCGCAACAGGATTCTTGTAACTATGAAATATCCGACAGTTTCGGCGATGGCATGTGAACGGCCAATCATGCGTGAGGGAATAGAGCCGGATGGACAATGCCGGAGCGGCGCACCGACCCCCTCCACGTCATTGCGAGCGTAGCGAAGCAATCCAGAATCCCTCCGCGGAAAGACTCTGGATTGCTTCGTTGCGCTCGCAATGACGAGTTTGTGGCAGCAACTGCGCCTAAATCTTCAGCTCTTTCCCCGTCACGCGCCGATACGCCTCCAGATACCGTTTGCTGGTCGCCTCCACCACGCTCGCCGGCAGCGGCGGCGGCGGGGCGTCGCCGTTCCAGCGGCCGGCGCGGCGCTCGACGTCGAGATAGTCGCGCAGCGGCTGCTTGTCGAAGCTCGCCTGTGGCTGGCCGGGCTTGTAGGCATCGACGGCCCAGAACCGCGACGAATCCGGCGTCATCACCTCGTCGATCAGGATGATGCGGCCGTCCTTGTCGCGGCCGAACTCGAACTTGGTGTCGGCGATGATGATGCCCTGCTCGCGCGCCAGCTCCTCGCCGAGCGTGTAGATCGCGCGCGTCATGCTCTCGAGCGTGTAGGCTGTCTCGTCGCCGACCACCTCGCGCATCCGCGCAATCGTGATGTTCTCGTCATGGCCGGTCTCGGCCTTGGTCGCCGGGCTGAAGATCGCTGGCTCCAGCTTCTCGCTCTCGACGAGGCCGGCCTTCAGCTTCTCGCCCGCGAGCGTGCCGCTGGTGGCGTATTCCTTCCAGGCCGATCCCGAGAGATAGCCGCGGATCACGCATTCGATCGGAAACACCGTGGTGCGGCGGGAGAGCATGGCGCGGCCGAGGATCTCGGCGCGATGCGGCTTCAAGGCGGGCACGGCCGCGATGATCTCGTCGGTGTCGGCGCTGATCATGTGATGCGGCACCACGCCTTCAAGCTCGCCAAACCAGAACGCGCTGATCTGGGTCAGCACCGCGCCCTTCATCGGGATGGTCTCGCCCATGACGACGTCGAAGGCGCTGATGCGGTCGGTGGTAAGGAGCAGCAGGCGGTCGTCGTCGACGGCATAGATGTCGCGCACCTTGCCGCGCCCGATCTTGGGGAGCGGCAGGTCGCTGGAGAGCATGGTGGTCATCGGCAAAGCTTTCGCAGACAGATCTTTCGAAGGCATGGCCTTCAGGCGGGAAATCCGGCCGCGCCTGACGGCACGGCCGGAAACCGGATTAGCCTATTCCGGCAACGGAATGAACTCATGTTCCTGAGGAACCGCCGCGAAGCGGCCGGTTTTCCAGTCCTGCTTGGCCTGCTCGATCCGATCCTTGCTGGAGGAGACGAAATTCCACCAGATGTGGCGCGGGCCTTCCAGTGCATCGCCGCCGAGAAACATCATTCGCGTGGCCTTGAGTGCCTTCACGGTGATGCGGTCACCGGGGCGGAAGATCAGCAGCCGCGGCCCCTCATAGCGCTCGTTCGCGATCTCGACCTCGCCGTCCACCACGTAGATCGCGCGCTCCTCGTGATCGGGGTCAAGCGGCACGCTCGCGCCCGCGACCGCCGTGACCTCGGTGTAGAACCAGGGCGAGACCATGGACACCGGCGACGTGATGCCGAAGGCGGAGCCCGCGATCACCCGCGCGGTGAAATCCCGCTCGGAGATCATCGGCAGGTCGCCGGCGCCGTAATGCTGGAACGATGGCGCGATCTCTTCCGATCCGGCCGGCAGCGCGATCCAGCTTTGCAGGCCCAGCATCTGCTGGCCCGAGGCGCGCTGCGCATCCGGCGTGCGCTCGGAATGCGCGATGCCGCGGCCCGCCGTCATCAGGTTCATCGCACCGGGCGCGATCTCCTGGACGTTGCCCTCGCTGTCGCGGTGCATGATCGAGCCGTCGAACAGATAGGTGACGGTGGCAAGTCCGATATGCGGATGCGGCCGCACGTCCATGCCCTTGCCGGAAACGAACTGCACCGGGCCGAAATGATCGAAGAAGATGAAGGGTCCGACCATTTGCCGCCTGCCATGGGGCAGCGCGCGCCGCACGACGAAGCCGTCGCCGAGGTCGCGCGTGCGCGGCACGATGACAAGATCGAGCGCATCGCAGGACATGGGATCGCCGAGCACGGGATCGTTGGAGGGTTGCCAGCTCATGATGGACTCCTTTTAACTTTCTTGGGCACGATCGTAGCAGGATTTGGCGTCGCCGTCGCGACAAAGCCGGACAAGATGTCGTGGGGGCGGCGGTGCCACATTCTCAACTGTCTTCGCCCGCGAAGGCGGGCGATCCAGTACGCCGCGGACCATCGATTTAATCATTGCCGTCTCGGAGTACTGGATCGCCCGGTCAAGCCGGGCGATGACGGTTGTGGTGCGGATGGTGCTTGAAAAAATCGGCCTGACGAACGATGGTCGGTCGATTACACCAGACGGCCGCCACAACTGATGACCCTTGCCGCAACAGAGCTTGCATTTCGCGCCGCGTCCGTGGCGCTGCTGCTGGTGCTTGCGGCGTCCTTGGTCTCGGATTTCCGCAATGTGCTGGCGGCCCGGCTCGGTGCGGCCTTCGCGCTGGGCTCAGCGGCGCATGCGGCGAGCTATTCGGTAGATGTCACGTCGCGGATCCCGCTCCAGCATGCACCGCTGATCGCGCTCTCGACCGGCACCATCGTGGTGTTCTGGCTGTTCACACGCTCCCTGTTCGACGACGAGTTTCGCCTCCGCTGGTGGCACGGATGGGTCTGGGCGCTGGTGACCGCCTTCAGCTTCGCAGGCTGCGTCTGGATTGCACCCAGCGGCCATGTGCGGTTCTCGGTGACGGTGGTGAATCTGATCGTGCTCGGCTTCATCGCGCTTGCGGTCGGGGAGATGATCGCCTCCTGGCCGGCCGACCTGGTCGAGCGCCGCCGCCACGTTCGTGTCTTCATCGTCTGCGTAACCGCACTCTATGGCGGGCTGAACGCGGTACTCCAGATCGTCGTCGCCGGCCACCACGTCGGCGATGTCGCCGAAACCATCAATGCCGGCGTGCTTGCCTGCACCGTCGCGGCGATCGTCTATGCCATGATGCGCGTTGACGGGGCGGATCTGTTTCCGGCTGCGGCGGAGCCCGCGCCGCCGATTGTTTTCAGTCAGCCTGCAGCCGATGACGCGGCCGATCAAAAGCTCATCGACGCCCTGATGCGGCTGATGGCCGACGAGCGGATCTATCGCCAGGAGAACATCACCATCGGCGTCCTGGCGGGCCGGCTGAAGATTCCCGAATACAGGCTGCGCCGGCTGATCAACCAGCGGCTCGGTTACCGCAACTTCAATGTCTTCCTGAACAACCACCGCATCGAGGAAGCCAAGGCCGCGCTCGCCGATCCCGCCCAGGCCGAGGTCCCGGTCATCACCATCGCCATGGACGCCGGCTTCCAGTCGCTCGGCCCGTTCAACCGCGCCTTCAAGGCGGTCACCGGCGTGACGCCGACGGAATACCGGCGGCTGAAGGTGAATGCGGCGTAACCGGCTCTTCGCCTCTCCCCGCGTGCGGGGAGAGGCCGACGCGCGAAGCGCGGCGGGTGAGGGGGAGCCTCCGCGAGTCCAACTCTCACCGCCCCCACGGAGGCTCCCCCTCACTCCAACCCTCTCCCCGCAAGCGGGGCGGGGGAGCGGACCACCGTCGTGACTGCATCCTCGCATTGCTTTGAAATATTTGAGTTATTTCGGAATCGGCCAGCACCCGCTCGGTTTCAGCCACGCTATTTTCCAAATCCGGCGAGCGCGTGTCGCCCGCATCCGGCCTGCTCTCCCGCACCTGCCCCGAAGCCGGAGAAAGCCCGTGACCCGCCGCCGCAAGATCATCCTCCTCACCACCACCATCGTCGCTGCCGGCCTCGCGCTCGGCGCGGCGCGGGCGCACGACGTGCCCAGGATCGCCACCGGCTTCGTCGCCGACATCCTGTGCTCCGAGACGTTCGTCTCGGGCCTGGATATCAGGCGGACCTTCGCCGAAACCATGGACGCCATGCCGGGCACCAGTCTGATCACCTGGGCGATGGACTACCAGGTCGATCGCGCGCGCAAGGACGTCACGGTGACATTGTTCGGCATCGGCCGCAGCCATGCCGTCTATCGCGAGGGGCTCGGCTGCACGCTGGAGCACGGCGCGGCGATCGCCGACGTCACCGTGCCTGCGGACGACAGGCAGCCGGCGCTGCTGCCCGAGATCGCCGGCCCCGCGATCGTGCCGCCGCAGAGCCCCGAGCTTGCCGCCGCGCTCGACCACGCCTTCGCGGAGCCCGCGCAGCCGCCTTATCGCCGCACCCGCGCGGTCGTCGTGCTGAAGGCGGGCCGCATCATCGCCGAGCGCTATGCGGACGGAATCGGACCGGAGACTCCGCTGCTCGGCTTCTCCATGACAAAATCGGTGATCTCGGCGCTGACGGGCGTGCTGGTGCGCCAAGGCAAGCTGAAGCTCGATGGGCCTGCGCCAGTCGCGGCCTGGAAAGATCCTGACGATCCGCGCCACGCCATCACTGTCGATCAGCTGCTGCGCCACACCGCGGGCCTTGCGCTTGGCAGCTCATTGGAGGCTTCGCTCGGCGCCGCCTTCGAGCCCGTCAACCGGATGAAGTTCATGGAATCCGACATGGCCACCTATGCGGAGAGCATCCCGCTCGAGACCGCACCGGGCACCGCGTGGAACTATCACGACGGCAACACCATCATTCTCGCGCATCTGATCCGCGTTGCTGCCGGCGGCACGCCCGAAGATGCGCTGCGCTTCGCGCGCAGCGAATTGTTCGCTCCGCTCGGCATGCGTCATGTCACGCTCCAGCTCGACGGTGCCGGCACGGTCGAGGGCTCCAGCGAGATGCTGGCGACCGCGCGTGACTGGGCGCGGTTCGGCCAGCTCTATCTCAATGACGGCCTCGCCGGCGGAAAGCGCATCCTCCCCGAGGGATGGGTGAACCATTCGGCGACGGCGACGCCAAACGCGTGGGTCGGCATCGGCGCCGGCTTCTGGACCAACCACGGCGCCAGCTTTGGCGCGAACCTTCGCATCACACACGGCTGGCCGCGCGATGCCTTCTTCGCCAAGGGCACGATCGGGCAGTACACGATCGTCATTCCCTCGGAGCGACTCGTGATCGTGCGGCTCGGCCGCTCGCCGAACTGGCCGCCGGAGGCGGACGGCGTGTTCGATCTCGTGCGCGACGTGGTGGCCGCAACGCGCGAGAACGGGAAGCTGGCGGGGGTGAATTGAGGTGTCGAGCGCCGCCTCTTCTCCCTCGCCCCGCTTGCGGGGAGAGGGTTGGGGTGAGGGGGAGTCTCCGCGAGGACGGTGAGAGTTGGATGCTCGGAGAGTCCCCCTCACCCGGAATCCAAGCTGCGCTTGGATTCCGGCCTCTCCCCGCAAGCGGGGAGAGGCGATATCTCTCTCTACTGCCGTCCCAATTCCGTCGCCTTCGCCACGCGGTCGAACCGCTCCAGCGTCAGGATCGCGTCGGCAAATTTCTCCGCGCGCGCATTCAGCACCGGACGCGCCAGCGTCAAGAATTTCTGCTGCATCGCCTGCGCATCGGGAAACGAATTCGGCTCGCCGGAGGGATCGGCATACAGCCGCTCGTGCACGCCGTCGTCCGTTGTGATGCTGACGCGCGCGCCGAACGGATGGGTGCGGCCGATCTCGAGCCGGTCGTCCTGCACCACGTCGAACTTGTCGGCGAGCGCGTCGATGGCGGTATCGCCGAGGCGGTTGTAGTCATCCCAACCAAAGCTGCCCTGATCGAGCGCGAGCGCGCCGGTGAAGAACATCGAGAACTGGCCGCCGACGATCGAGGTCGGATGCCGCTTGGTCGCGGCATCGCCGGTCAGCGTGATGCCGTTGCGATGCAGGCCGATCTCGACGCGCTTGACCTGGTCTGGCGTCAGATTGTGCTCGCGCCGCATCGCGATCAGCGCGTCGATTGCGGCATGGGTGTAGCGGCAGCTCGGATACGGCTTCACGCCGATCTTCATCGTCTCATAGGTCTTGCCGAGCTCGGCGACGGCCTTACCGGGATGCGCGTCGTCGGTGTAGCCGGCGAGCAGGCCGTGCTTGCCCTCGACCGATTCGGTCGCGCCGACGAAATCGTTGCGCGCCAGCGTCGCGGCGATCACGCCGTTCATCGCGGCGGCGCCGACCTGGTAGCGCTTGTTCCAGGCGCCGTTGACCAGGAATTGCAGCGAGCCGGCGGCCTGGCTGCCGGAGACGCCGAAGGCGGCGATGATCTGCTTTTCGCTGAGGCCGAACAGTTTTCCGGCCGCGGCGGCCGCGCCATAGGTGCCGGCGGTCGCGGTCGGATGGAAGCCGCGCGCATAATGCGAGGTCGGGTCGAGCGCGTTGCCGAGCCGGCAGCAGATTTCATAGCCCGCCACGATCGCGGTCAGCACGTCGCGCCCGGAAGCGCCGACCATCTCGCCGACGGCGAACGCGGCCGGAACGACCGGCGCGCTCGGATGCAGCGAAGAATCCGCATGCGTGTCGTCGAAATCGAGGGAATGGCCGAGTGCGCCGTTCAGCAGCGCCGCCACCGCCGGGGTCCAGGTCTTGCTGTCGCCGAACACGGTGGACTCGCCCCTGGTGTCGAGCGCGAGCGCCTCCAGCATCTTCAGGATCGAGGGGGTGGATTCCGCTTCGCTTCTGGCCCGGATCGCGCTGCCGAGGAAATCCAGCGTCAACACCTTGGCGCGATCCAGCACTTCCGCCGGAATATCCCGGTATTTCAGATTGAAGACATAGGCGGCGAGCGTTGCGGTTTCGTGGGCCATCGTGTTTCCTCGTTTTGGCGCGCAAGTTAGGCGGGCTGATTTGGCCTTTCAAGCGGCCTTGGGGCCGCGGGCATCAGCTATGCTTTTGGCAGGCGCAAGAGGATCGGACCGGGACATTCGACGATGGCACTCGCAAGACAAATGTTCGACCGGATCCGATCACGGCGGACGCAGTTGGGGTTGGCCATCCGGGTCACGGTCGCCGCGGTGGCGGCCTATGCCATTGCCACCGCGCTGCATCTGCTCTTGCCGCTCTGGGCGGTGCTGACCTCGCTGATCGTGACCCAGATGAGCGTCGGCCGCTCGCTGAAGGCGACGCGCGACTACGTGCTCGGCACGATCGGCGGCGCCATCTATGGCGGCGCCATCGCGATCCTGATCCCTTACTCTACCGAGGCGGGCCTGTTGGCGCTGCTGGTGCTGGCGGTCGCGCCGCTCGCCTTCGTGGCCGCGATCAACCCAAGCCTCAACGCGGCGACGGTGACCGCGATCATCGTGCTGCTGGTTCCGACCATGCATCATTCCGATCCCATGACCTCGGCGATCGATCGCGTCAGCGAGGTCGGGGTCGGCGCCATCACGGGATTGCTCGTTTCGTTCCTGGTGCTGCCCTCACGCGCGGTGCGGCAGATCCGCGCCAGCGCGGCAAGACTGCTCGAACTGATCGCGGACGCCTTCACCGAGCTGCTCGCGGGTCTCACGCGCGGCCGCGACAACGATGCGCTGCACCGGATCCAGGACGGCATCGGCACCGCGATGGTGGGCATGAATGCCATCGGTGCAGAAGCCGAACGCGAGCGTGCCGCGCGCCTGTCGAGCGGGCCCGATACCGGTCCCTTGCTGCGAACGGTGCTGCGGCTGCGCCATGACGTCGTGATGATCGGCCGCGCCACCGTCGTCCCGCTGCCGGTCGAGGTGCAGATGCGGCTCGCCGCGCCGCTGGCGGAGGTCAGTGCGGCGATCGTGCGCTTCCTGCGGTCGGCGGCCGAAGCACTGCGGGCTGGCGCCGGCGCGCCGCCGATCCATCCCGTGCATGTCGCGCTTCAGCACTACGCCGAGGCGGTTGCCGCGGTGCGCCAGGACGGTCTGATCCGCGGCCATTCCGGCGACACCGCCGAGCGCTTCTTCGCTATCGGATTCTCGCTGGAGCAGATGCACCAGAATCTCTGCGATCTCGACCGCGTCGTCGGCGAGTGGTCGGAGGCAGCAAGCGACAAGCCCGCGCGCGTGGCGGAGTGAGCCGGTGCTGGAACTAGCAGGCCGATGCGACCCGCCGGTCACGCTGGATCAGCAGTGCCAGAGAGACAGCTCCAGCCACCAACAGCGCCCAGTCTTGCGGCACGCGGAGCAGTATCGCGGCGCTGCCGCCGACAAGCGACCATAGAAACGGGATCACAAGGAGCCAGCGCGGGACCGGCTGCCTTGTCAGCAGCAACATGCCGAAGCTGAAGATGGTGACGGGACACGGCGTGACTCCGAACATCGGCAGTTCGTTGGGGTGCTGACCCATCTCGAGGCCGAACAGGGGGTAGATCGCCGCCGCGTAGAACACGAACGCGACTCCGATAACCCCCGCTGATTCCTCATTGTAGTCGAAATCGATCCGGTTTTGGCACACGCCGAAATAGACGAAGGCCGCAGCCTGGACGACAAACAATGCGCCGAAAATGTAGGCCAGCTTGTTGATCGTTGCGAAGAAGGTCAGGTGATAGACGATCCCGGTCCATGCCCACATCGCCGCAAGAATGCCGGCGACGATCTGATCGGCCCATCTGTCCTTGCGAAACACCAGCACGAAGGCCAGCCCGCCCAACAGATATGCGAGAACCTGCATCGGCCAGATTGCCCGGTTGTAGCTCGCAAAAACACCTAGGAATTGCTCGATCGTGAACGGCAGCATGATCGCGGCTCCTTCCGCGAGGAGACGCTATGCAGCCGGCGAGATGCATCATTTGACCGGGATCAACGCGGATGCACGCCCGGCCGCGGCATGTTGACCTATGTCGGTCATGGGCCGAGGCCGGTACGCATCAGGACTTGCCCTACCGCTTCGTCAGGCCCTTGTCCTGCATGCGCCAGACCAAGAGATCGATGCGGTCCTGGCCGAAGAACGGCTCGTTCTCGAACACGAAGGTCGGCACGCCCCAATGGCCGGAGGCGGCGTGGTCCTTCTCGTTCTCCGCGATCACCTGCTCGTAACGATCCGGATCTGCGCTGATTGCAGCATCCATCGCGGCGAGATCGAAGCCGGCCTTCTCGGCAGCGCGGGCGAGATGATCGCCTTCGTTCCAGCCCGCCACCGAGCCGTCCCATAGCACGCGCGCGATCGCATCGGTGAATGCGAGCGAACGGCCCTCGAGCTGCGCCATCGCGCCCAGCCGGGTCAGCCGGTGGATGTAGGGCTGCTCGGCCGCGACATCGAACGTCGTCTTGTCCTGCACGATCGGATCCGGCCTCGGAAAGCGGAACGGAATGCCCTCGTGCTGCGCGACGCGCGTGCTGTCGAGCACCACATAGCGAATGAAGTTCGGGCTGGCCTTCTTGAAGAAGCCGGGGACGCGGACTGCGAGCGGATAGACCGGTCGCAGGTTCACCGCGAGGTCATACTCCGCGACGAGCTTCAGCGTCTTCGGCAGCGCCAGATAGCTGAAGGGACTGCGGTAGGAGTAGAAGAGGTCGACGGACAGGGTCATCTCGCCGGTTCCGCGATGCGCTTCATCATGCCGCGGACCACGAACTTGTGGAAGGGCATGATGAGGGCGAGATAGGTCCGGCCGAGCAGATTGTGGGTGCGCACCAGCGTGGTCGATGTCACCTGGCGGTCCGCCTCCGTTCCGGCGACATCGACGACGAGGCGGAAATCGAGATGGGAATCGTTGAAGCCCGCGACCAGCCGCTCGGGTGTTTCGCTGACCACCGGAAACAATCCGATCAGGCCATACGGCGCCGGCGCACCTTCGCCCGAGGTCTTCAGTCCGAACGGTCTCACCAGGATGTTGCGCAGGCGTATGAGCGCATCGACCCAGCGTGGCCCGTGCAGCACCATCCGCACGCAGGCCTCGCGGGCATTCACCGCCGTCGCGCCGATCTCCACGCGAAATGCGTCCACGAACTGCGCGCCGGCCAGCAGCGTGCCGGCGTCGACATTGGGAGGAACTTCGCGGACTGTGCCGATCATCCCACCAGTCTGCGCGCCAGCATCCGGAAGCGCAAGACCAGGAGGCCGGCATAGACGAACGTGCCGATCGAGAATCCGATCCAGACGCCGACTGCGCCCAGCCCGGTGTGGAAAGCCAGGACCCAGGCGACGGGAAAAGCGACGCACCAATAGCCGATCGCCGCGAACGCCAGCGTCATCCGGGTGTCATTGATGCCGCGCAGTGCGCCGCCCATGATGGTCTGGAGACCGTCGGCGATGAAGAAGGTCGCGCCGACCAGCAGCAGTGTCGCCGTCAGCTCGACCGTTGCCGCGCTGGCCTCGCTGCCGCCGAAGAACAGCCGTCCGAGCTCGTAGCGGCCGAGGATGATGGCAACGGTCAGGGCCGAGACCAACGCCACGCCAAGCACCGCCGCGACGAGGCCCGCACGTCTCACCGCGGCCGGGTCGTTGCGGCCGAAGGCGTGGCCGACGCGGACCGTCGCCGCCATGCCGATGCCGAGCGGGACCATGAACAGCACGGCCGTGACCTGGAGCGCGATTTGGTGCGCGGCAAGCGCCGTGGTCGAGATCAATCCCATCAGCAGCGCGGCGGACGAGAACAGGCCATATTCCAGCAGCAGGGAAGACGAGATCGGCGCGCCGAGCGCGATGAGCTGGCGCACCAGGGGCCAGTCGATCCGCCAAAGATGGGCGAGCGGGCGGTAGTCCGAAAATGGCTTTCGCCATGCGGCGATGGCGAGCACGGCGAGGAAGGTGCCGAGATTGACGAGCGTGGTCGCAAGCCCCGCGCCGAACAGGCCGAGCTCCGGCAGGCCGAACAGGCCGTGGATCAGGACATAGACCAGCGCGGCATTGACGGGGATCGCTGCGACCGTGATCCACAGCGGCGGCTGCGGCCGGTTCACCGCGCTCATCATGCCGCGCAGCGCGATGAAGCCGAGCGCCGGCGCGATGCCCCAGGCGAGGCCGTTCAGGTAGCGCTGGGCGAGCGCGGCCGACTGCGGCACCTGTCCGAGAGCGATCAGGATGTGCTCGCCGTAAAGCGGCGAGGCCATCATCGGCAGCGAGATCAGCAGCGCGACCCACAAGCCGACGCGCAAGGCGCGGCGGATGCGCCTGACGTCGCCGGCGCCGAACGCCTGCGCCACCAGCGGCGACACCGCAGCCATCAATCCGAGCCCGAAGGTAAAGCTGACGAAATAAACTGTATGCGCCAGCGCGGCGGCGGCGACCGCATCCTCGCCGAGCCGGCCGATCAGCGCGAGATCGGTCGTGATCATCGCGATCTGCCCGAGCTGCGTCAGCATCATCGGCACGGCCAGCCGCAGCGTCTCGACGAACTCATCGGCGAGATGGTTTTGCGGCACGCCGGATTGCGGCTGCGAATGATGTTGCACGGTGTCGAGCATGGTCACTCAATAGCATCACTGAGCGACGAAAACATGGCCCGTGTCTCTTCTCCCTCTCGCCGTTCTCACGGGGCCGCGACGAGTTTTGCTCGCGCTGAGAGGGTTGGGGTGAGGGGCCTGTTTCCGCAGAAAAGATGGCAGTTGGATTCGCGGAGGCTCCCCCTCACCCGGATTGCATCTGCGATGCAATCCGGCCTCTCCCCGCAAGCGGGGAGAGGCAAAGACCTCAGCTCTTCCTTTCCGGCACGCGCTTGATCTTCGCGCCCAGCGCGTTCAGCCGCTCCTCGATGCGCTCGTAGCCGCGCTCGATCTGGTCGGCGTTGTTGATGGTCGAAGTGCCCTCGGCGCAGACCGCGGCCAGCAGCATCGCCATGCCGGCGCGGATGTCGGGCGAGGTCATCGGCGCGCCGCGCAGGCGGCTGGGGCCGGCGATGATGGCGCGATGCGGATCGCAGAGCACGATACGCGCGCCCATCGCGATCAGCTTGTCGACGAAGAACATCCGCGATTCGAACATCTTCTCGAACATCAGGATCACGCCCTCGCATTGCGTGGCGGTGACGATCGCGATCGACATCAGATCGGCCGGGAAGGCCGGCCAGGGCTGGTCCTCCAGCTTCGGCACGTGGCCGCCGAAATCGTCCTGGATCTTCAGCGTCTGGTTCGAGGGCACGATGAGGTCGTCGCCCTCGACGCGGCAGACGATGCCGAGCCGTTCGAAACCCATGCGGATCGAGCGCAGATGCTCGACACCGGCGCGCACGATGCGAAGCGGCGAGCGCGTTACGGCGGCAAGCCCGATCAGCGAGCCGACCTCGATATGGTCGGGCTGGATCCGGTAGGTCGCTTCCCCCAGCGTCGCCGGACCATGGATGATCATGGTGTTGGTGCCGATGCCCTCGATTTTGGCGCCGAGCGCGACCAGGAAGTTGGCGAGGTCCTGCACATGCGGCTCGGAG
This sequence comes from Bradyrhizobium diazoefficiens USDA 110, assembly GCF_000011365.1. Taxonomy (GTDB): domain Bacteria; phylum Pseudomonadota; class Alphaproteobacteria; order Rhizobiales; family Xanthobacteraceae; genus Bradyrhizobium; species Bradyrhizobium diazoefficiens. The sequence continues at coordinate 882,958 of NC_004463.1, forward strand.
GCTGCGTTGCGCAAATAGGTGACGCCGTCGGCCGCGACCGCCGCCACCAGCGCGTTCTCGGTTGCGGTGACGCTGGGCTCGTCCAGGAACACGTCCGCGCCGGCGAGCTTTGGCGCGCGGAATTCGAGCCGGTCGGTCGCGGTGACTTTGGCCCCGAGCTGTTCCAGCGCCAGCACATGGGTGTCGAGCCGGCGGCGGCCGATGACGTCGCCGCCGGGCGGCGGCAGCATCACCTCGCCGCAGCGGGCGAGCAGGGGGCCCGCGAGCAGGATCGAGGCGCGGATGCGGACGCAGAGCTCGGGGTCGAGATCCGCAGCGCGGATGCTCTTGGCATGGATATGAAGCGTGTTGCGGGCGGTCCACTCCGCCGCCGCGCCGACCGAGCGGATCAGCTCGACCAGCGTCTCGGTGTCGCGGATCCGCGGCACGTTCTCCAGCGTCACCGGATGCTCGGTGAGCAGCGCGGCGGCGATGATCGGCAGCGCCGAATTCTTGTTGCCGGACGGCTCGATCGAGCCCGAGAGCCGGTGACCGCCCTCGACGATGTACTGGATGGGCGCCACGGTGGTTCTCGCTGTCCTGTTGGGTGGGGCGGGGTGGTTCGGAGGCGGAAACTACCGAGAATTGGGCACGGTAGCAATTCGGGCTTGATGGCCGCCACGAAGGAGGTGCGCTCCCTCTCCCGCTTGCGGGGGAGGGCTGGGGTGGGGGTGCTTCAGCGGTGGGGTTGTCGAAATCTACGGAGAATATCCCCGCGAGGAGAAAGCCCTCACCCGCCGCGCGCGGGACGATGCTTCGCACCGCCCGGGGCGCGTCGACCTCTCCCGCAAGCGGGAGAGGTGCAACGAGGTCGGGGCTAGATATCGATCGTCGCGCTCAGCGAATGTTCCTGGATGAAGTCGCGGCGCGGCTCGACCACGTCGCCCATCAGCTTGGTGAAGATGTCGTCGGCCTCGTCGACCTCCTTGACCTTCACCTGGAGCAGCGAGCGCGCATTGGTATCCAGCGTTGTTTCCCAGAGCTGCTCCGGGTTCATCTCACCCAGTCCTTTGTAGCGCTGCAGGGTGACGCCCTTGCGGCCGGCGTCGGTGACCGCTTCGAACAGATCGACCGGACCGTGGACCGTGTGCTCGACGTCCTTGCGCCGAAGGTTGCCGGGGCGGGCATAAACATCCTGCAGCTTGGGCGTAAATTCGTCGAGCTTGCGGGCCTCGGCCGAACCCAGGAACGCGGAGTCAATGATCGCGACGTCCTTGACCCCGCGCACAGTGCGCTCGAACTGGAAGCCCTGGCCTTCCACGTAGTGGCCGACCCATCCGCGTTCGACATCCTCGGCCTGCTTGTCCAGCCGTCCGGCGACGTATTGGGCGGCCGCGGCGGCCTTGTCGGGATCGCCGTAGATGTCCTTGTTCAGCACGCCAGTGATGGCGGCCTGCTCGACGACCTTGCGGTTGTAGCGGGTGTGCAGATTGCGCAGGATGCTGCGAACGACGCGGGCGTCGTCGATCAGTCCGCGCAGGTCACGGCCGCTGCGGTCGCCGCCGGTGCCGGGCGTGAATATGCAATCATCGAGACCGGTCTCGATCAAATAGTCCTCCAGCGCCCGCTCGTCCTTCAGGTACTGCTCGGACTTGCCTCTGGAGACCTTATAGAGCGGCGGCTGGGCGATGTAGAGATAGCCGCCGTCGATGATGTCGCGCATCTGCCGGTAGAAGAAGGTGAGCAGCAGCGTGCGGATGTGGGCGCCGTCGACGTCGGCGTCCGTCATCACGATGATCTTGTGATAGCGCAGCTTCTCGATCGAGAACTCGTCGCTGATGCCGGTGCCGAGCGCCGTGATCAGCGTGCCGATCTGCTCGCTTCCCAGCATCTTGTCGGGACGCACGCGTTCCACGTTGAGGATCTTGCCGCGCAGCGGCAGCACCGCCTGGAATTCGCGGTTGCGGCCCTGCTTGGCGCTGCCGCCTGCCGAGTCACCCTCGACGATGAAGAGTTCGGACTTGGCCGGATCCTTTTCCTGGCAGTCGGCGAGCTTGCCGGGCAGCGAGGAGACCGAGAGCGGGCTCTTGCGCGTCAGCTCGCGCGCCTTTCGCGCGGCTTCGCGGGCGGCTGCGGCCTGGATCACCTTGCCGACGATCATCTTGGCTTCGCTAGGGTGCTCCTCGAACCAGGCCTGGAGCGCCTCGTTGAGCACGTTCTCGACCACGGGACGCACTTCCGAGGACACCAGCTTGTCCTTGGTCTGCGACGAAAACTTCGGATCGGGCACCTTGACCGACAGAACGGCGGTGAGGCCTTCGCGGCAATCGTCGCCGGTCAGCGCGATCTTTTCCTTCTTCGCATTGGCCTCGGCATAGCCGTTGACCTGGCGCGTCAGCGCGCCGCGGAAGCCGGCGAGATGGGTGCCGCCGTCGCGCTGCGGGATGTTGTTGGTGAAGCACAGCACGTTCTCGTGGTAGCTGTCGTTCCACCACAGCGCCGCCTCGACGCCGATGCCGTTGGCTTCCGCGCGCACCATGATCGGCGCCGGCACGATCGCCTTCTTGTTGCGGTCGAGATATTTGACGAATTCCTCGACGCCGCCGGAATAGTGCATCTCCTCGCGCTTCTCGACCGCGTGGCGCATGTCGGAGAGGGCGATGTTGACGCCGGAGTTGAGGAAGGCGAGCTCGCGCAGGCGGTGCTCGAGCGTCGCGAAATCATATTCGATGTTCTTGAAGGTGTCGGGCGAGGCCAGGAACGTCACCTCGGTGCCGCGCTTGCCCGGCGCGTCGCCGACCACCACCAGCGGTGCGACGGCATCGCCATGGGCGAACTCGATGTAGTGCTCCTTGTTGTCGCGCCAGATGCGCAAGCCGAGCTTGCTCGACAGCGCATTCACGACGGAGACGCCGACGCCGTGCAGGCCGCCGGAGACCTTGTAGGAGTTCTGGTCGAACTTTCCGCCGGCATGGAGCTGGGTCATGATGACCTCGGCCGCCGAGATGCCTTCACCCTTGTGGATGTCGACGGGAATGCCGCGGCCGTCGTCGCGCACGGTGACGGAATTGTCGGCATTGAGCACGACATCGACGCGCGTGGCGTGGCCCGCCAGCGCCTCGTCGATCGCGTTGTCGACGACCTCGTACACCATGTGGTGCAGGCCCGAGCCGTCGTCGGTGTCGCCGATATACATGCCCGGGCGCTTGCGGACGGCATCGAGACCCTTGAGCACGCGGATCGATTCCGCCCCGTAATCGCTCGGATTTGAGGGCTCGTTTTCGGCAGGCGTCTGCCGAGCAGGTTCTGTCATAAGAGGCCTTCGAGATGTCGCCCGAATCAGCCGCGCAAAAGGCGCTGATGTGAGGCTATTTGTGCCATGAAAGACCGCTTGCGCCTAGCGCAAAGTATCCTCCGGCAACCCTTTGACTAAATAGGGATTTTTGGCCGGTTTTCAAGCCTCGCAAAGGCCGATTCTGGGCGCCGCAAAAAGCGCGATTCGGACCCTCTTTTTCACCCCCTCGAAGGCGTGGATTTTGCGGGGTGGGAAACGGCGTTCCGGGCGCCGTGGCGCGCCGGACCAGGCCACTGGGTTCAGTATATCTGGGACGGTTTCTTATCGTCGCTGAGGCCCCAGGCCTCGCCTGAGGCCAGGGTGACGGTATCGGTGCGCACCCGAAGGCCCGACACGCGTAGCTCGTAGGAATACGTGCCGGGTGGCAGATCCAGCACTTGTGGATGATTTTCGCCGCCCGCGATCTTGATGGTTTGATCGTTGATCACAAGCGAAGCCACATCCGGCCTTAGATAGCCGAATATCAGCCGCGCTTGTCCTGATATCGGCAGGACATCGGCCTTGGCTGCAGCCTCCGGATTCCGTTGCGCTAGGCTGACCGTGGTCTCGCCCTTGGCGCGGCCAAGCTTCAGCACGGCCGGGCCCTTCGGGGAGACGAAGGCGAGTTGCACGCGATCGGCGGCGATCATTGCGTCATCCGGCTTCTCCTGCCAGCCGCGCTGTCCGAGCTCTCTGCGGTAGAAGGCGAGCACCTCGCTGAGCTCCGCGGGCACGCGCGCTTCGATCTCGAGCCGGAGCGGGACCTTGGCGTCATGCGCGTGCGTGGTGCGGAATTGGCTGAAGCTGCTTTGCTTCGGTGCCGGCATGTCGACGTCGGGATCTGCCGTCAGCGGCTCCTTCGAACAGCCTGCGAGAAGCGTGAGGGCGCACACCAGCAGCCGCCATCGTGCCGGAACTCTCGTCCCGCGCTTGACCGTTGTCATGCTCCATCTCCGAGAATGTCGCGCGTGGTGATCTTCGCGCGATGCGGCGGCTGCGACACGGTCGCCGCCGCTTCCAGACGACTAGTCGCCCCAGGAACCGGACAGGTTCAACCTGGCCGTTACAGGTACAGGCGGCGGGATCAATACATCTGCAGCGGAAGCACCTTGCCGGTCGGACCCACCATCAGGCCCCAGGCATCGCCGGCGGCGACCGTGAGGGTCTCGGTGCGGGCGGGACGCCCCGGTACGCGCAGCGCATACTGATACTTGCCGGGCGCCAGATCGAGCATCGGACCTTTCGGCGACTGCGGGCCGCCGGCGCCGGCCGCGATCTTGATGGTCTGCTTGTTGATCGTGAGCGATGCTTCCTTCGCCCCGATATTGCCGAGCATCACCCTGGCCTGGCCCGGCTTGGGCATGATGTCCGCCTTGGTCGCGGCATCCGGATTCTTCTGCGCCAGATTGACAATGGTCTCGCCTTTGGCGCGACCGAGCTTGAGCACGGCCGGGCCTTGCGGCGAGGTGAAGTCGATCTGCGCGCTATCTGCGGACACGGCGGCACCGTCGGCCTTCTCCTGCCAGCCGAGCTTTCCAAGTTCAGTGCGGTAGAACGCCAGCACGTCGCCGAGCGGGGCGGGGATGCTGGCCTCCAGCTCGCGGCGGAACGGCGTCTCCGTGCCCGGCAGTTTCGTGGTGGCGAGCGAGGTCGACGAACGCTGCGTCGGCACGGGCAGCTGGGACTCGGTGTCCGGCTTGAGCGGCTCGGATGACTTGGCCTGCACCTCTGCAGGCTTATCCGCAGGCTTGGCCGCAGCCACCCTGAGGCCCGAACCCTCGGCACTCACCCGCACCTCGGGGCCCATCTGCATCACGGTGAAGGAGATCGACTTGCCGCTTCTGGCAAACTCCAGCATCGCCATGTTGGGCTGGTTGATGACCGAAGGCCGCTCGTTCCAGCCCAATGGCTTCAGCGAGGCCCGGTAGAACGCGGTCAGCGCCTTCACGCTCGATGTGGACGAGAATTCGAGGCTGCCGTCGCTGCCTTCGAACTTCACGCCCTCGGCGTTCTCCGGCAGCGGCACCGGCGTCTTGCTGTCGGCGAGCGCGTTGAGCGGGGCATCGGACAGCGCGGCCGCCTGCACCTTGCGGCGCGCCTCGTCGGCGGCGATGACCTGCTTTGCGGCTGCCGCGGCATCGCTGAAGAATCTGTCGTCAGCCTCCTTCTTTGCCTTGGCGCGGGCGGCAAGGGCTGATTCCTTCACCTGCGCGGTCAGGCTGACCATGGTGAAATCGTATTTGCGGCCAAGCCGCAGCACGCCGGCTTCCTCGGCGTTGGAGATCTTGATCGCCACCTCGTCGCCGGGCGCGAGCGGCGCGCTGCCGTCCTCCTGCCAGCCGCGCGCGGCGAGCTCGCGATGATAGAAGGCCAGCACCGCGGGCAGCTCGGCCATCGCGGCCGCCGACATCTCGCGCTTGTTGGAGCTTGCGCTGCCGAGCCCCCTCGACGACTTGGTGAAAGTTGGCCGCGGCAGCCCGGCGGCGTCGCTGTCGGCCTTGAGATCGAAGGGAAGCGCGAAGGGCGCGACGCGGATGTCGACATTGGTGCGGCCGTCGTCCCGGCGCGTCAACGTCAGCATGACGGGCTTCTGCTTGTAGAAGCCGGTGACCTCACTGTCGGGATGCTCGTAGAACACGCGTAAGCCGTTGGGAACGGTCTCATCCAGGCTGGTCGTCCAGCGCGCGGCCGTTTCCGGCGTGAGCTTGCGCCAGCCGATCGCTTCCATCTGGCTGGCGTAAAAGTCCGATGTCGTATCGAGCGCGCTGGGCGCGATGCAGCCGAGATAGGGCCTTGTGCCATCGAACACGATGTCGCTCGCGCCGTCGGGGAACGGCACGTTGCCGTAGATCCGGTCGGTCGAATAGTAGACCACGGACTGGTCGGGCCGGCCGAGGGCCTGCGTGAAATGAACGGACAGGCCCTGCCGTCCCTTCTTGAAATTCAGCGTGGTGCTCTTCTCCTCCAGTGGCCGTACATAGGGCACCCAGCCGGCGGCGCCGAGGAGCTTCTTCACCGCCGGCGACGTCACGGATTCCGGCGTCGGCATGCGATATTCGACGCGGTAGGGATCGGGGCGCGAATTATCCTCCACCGCACCCTCGAGCTGCGGCAGCGCGTGAACGTCGACAATGCCATCGTCGGCGCGTGCGGGCAGAGACGCGCTCGCCATGAGCAGAAGGCCGCAGGCAAGCAGCCGCCAGCGTGCCGGGACCTGCGTCCCGCGCTTGATGATCGACATCGCCAAAACTCCTGGATTTCGCGCGGGTCTTGATCCCTCGCGCAATTGCAGGCTGCGACACCGTCGGCGCGGCCTCGGATGAGAAGTCGCGGCAGGAACCCGTGAGGTTCAAAAGGGCTCAATACAGCAGGAGCGGCGACCATGCGTCACCGTCGGGCCCGACGGTGAGCTCCCAGGTATCGCCGACAGCGACGTCGAGGACATTCGTGGTGGCTGGATGGCCCGGCACGCTCATCTCGTAGGAATATTTGCCGGGCTGCAGATCCAGCGACACCGCATGGGCGCCGGCGGCGCGCTTGATGGTCTGCTCATTGATCGTGAGCGTGGCGTCCGTCTTGCTGATATTGGCGAACACCAGCTTGGCCTGGCCGGGTTCGGGCATGACGTTCGCGTCGGTCGCGACCAATGCGTTCTTCTGTACGAGCTTGACCGTGGTGCTGCTGTCCTTGCGGTGGAGCTCCAGCAGCGCTGGTCCCAGCGGGGAGGCGAAGGCGAGCTGGACGTGATCGGCGGCGATCACCGCGCCGTCGCGCTGCTCCTGCCAACCGAGCTTGCTTAGCTCGGTGCGGTAGAAGGCGAGCACGTTGCCGAGCTCGGCGGGTACGGTGGCCTCCAGTCTGATGCGAAGCGGCGCTTTAACGCCCTGCACCACGGTGGTGTGGGTCCCCCTGTAGCTGTAACGGGTCGGCGCGGGCAGCTTGGCCTCGGGGTCCGGCGTGAGCTCTGCCGAAAACAGCCGCGGCAGATCCGGCACAAAGGCGCCGGCGGTTGCCGCGAGCATGCAGCTTGCGAGCAGGGCGAGGCCGCACGCAAACGCTCGCCATCGTGCCGGGGCTTGCGCCCCGGGCCTTACCGTCCGCATCTCACTCTCCAAGAGATTGCGATTCATGTCATCGCGCAGTCACGGCTGCGACGTCGTCGGCGCGGCCTCCGACAGCTAGTCGCGGCGGGAAATCGTCGGGTTCAATGGCGTTCTAGCGCCGGGCGGAGACGCGTCCGCTCTCGACGTCAAAGACTTCGCCCCCGGCGCCGATCTCGGCGAAAGCGGCGGGGTCCGCGCCGGTCAGCCAGACCTGCGCGCCGAGCTTCTTCAGCTCCTCGAACAGCGCGGCGCGGCGGTTCGGATCGAGATGGGCGACGACCTCGTCGAGCAGCAGCAGCGGCACGATGCCGGTCATCTCGGCGACCAGCGTCGCGTGCGCCAGCACGAGGCCGATCAGAAGCGCCTTCTGCTCGCCGGTCGAGGCATCGCGCGCCGGCATTCCTTTCGGCGCGTAGATGACCTGGAGATCGGTCAAATGCGGGCCGTCGGTGGTGCGGCCGGCAATCGCATCGCGCGGGCGGTTGTCGCGCAGGATCTGGCGGTAGCGGTCCTCGACCGACGTCGCGGTCTCCCGGAGCAGCGCGTTCTCCATCCAGCCGTCGAGCGCGATCTGCGCCGAAGGAAAGGCGGAAGCCTGCGCGCGCGCGCTCAGCATGCCGGTCAGCCTTGCTGCGGTCTGGCCGCGGGTTGCTGCGACCGCGACCGCAAGCTCGGCGGTCTCGCGCTCGATCGCGTCACACCAATGGTCGTCGTAATTGCGTGTCTCGAGCAGGCGGTTGCGCGAGCGGAGGGAGCGCTCGAGCGCGTTGATGCGGCTGGAATGCTCGCTGTCGATGGCGAGCACCAGGCGGTCGAAGAAGCGCCGTCGCTCGGAGGCCGCGCCCATGAACAGCCCGTCCATCGCCGGCGTCAGCCACACCATGCGGATGTGGTCGCCGAAGGCGGCCGCCGAATTCACCGGCTCGCGGTCGATGCGGCAGCGCCGGCTCACGGCAGCGTCGGCGCGCGGCGGCTCGATGCCGGTGCCGAGCGTGGCGAGGCCCAATGCGCCCTCGACCTGCGCAGACACGGCCCAGGAGCCGTCGCCCTGATTGTCGGCAACGTCCTCCAGCGTCGCACGGCGCAGGCCGCGCCCCGGCGACAGGAACGAGATCGCCTCGATGCAATTGGTCTTGCCCGCCCCGTTCGGCCCGACCAGCGCCACCATGTCAGCCGCCGTCTCGAGCCCCGCCGCCCGATAATTGCGAAAATGCGTCAGCGTCAGGCGATGAATGCGGGAGGGGGTCATTTTAACTCGTCATTGCCGGGCAGTGCCTTTCCCTCCCCCCTTGTGGGGGAGGGTGGCGCCTCACGAAGTGAGGCGACGGGTGAGGGGTATGTTACCGCGTGGCGAGCTTTGCAAGAATGTCTTCCAGCACAGCCGCGGGCTGTTGCAACACCTCGTTGTTCCAGTAACGCGCTATGGCGAAACCTGCCGCGGACAAGGCTGCGTCACGAGTTGCGTCGCCTTGTGATTCCGCATGTTGGCTTCCGTCAATCTCGATCACGAGCCTCTTCTCGAAACAGACAAAGTCGAGAATGTAGTTCTTGAACGGCTCCTGTCGGCGAAACTTGAAAGTGGAGAGCCGACGATCCCTCAACAAGCGCCACATTGCCCTCTCGGCGTCAGTCGGCTCGTGCCGCATCTTCCTTGCAAATTGGCGGAGAGGCGGGGCGATCGGTCGATGGGACGGGTCTCGTGGCACCAACCCCTCACCCAAGTGAGCTTGCGTCAAACATTGGTGCAGCCCTCTCCCACAGGGGGAGAGGGCGCAGTAACGTGCATCGCGCGCGGTTCTAAGGGCAGTGTGTGCTGGCGAGGGAGCACGTCCCTCACACCCGCATCGGCATCAGCACGTAGAGCGCGCTCTTGTCGTCGCGGTCCTGGACCAGGGTGGGCGAGCCGGGGTCGGCGAGCCTGAGGGTCGCGACCTCGCCTTCGATCTGGGCGGCGATGTCGAGCAGATAGCGGGAGTTGAAGCCGATATCGAGGGCGTCGGAGGCGTATTCGACCTCGAGCTCTTCGGTCGCGCTGCCGGAATCCGGATTGGTCACCGACAGCACCAGCTTGCCCGGCGACAGCGACAGTTTCACCGCCCGGCCGCGCTCGCTGGAGATGGTGGAGACGCGGTCGACCGCGTTCTCGAAATCCTTCTTGTCGACGACGAGCTCCTTGTCGTTGCCCTGCGGGATCACGCGGCCGTAGTCGGGGAAGGTGCCGTCGATCAGCTTCGAGGTCAGCACGACGTTGCCGATCGTAAAGCGGATCTTGGCCTGCGACAGCTCGATCGTCATCTCGGCTTCGGTGTCCTCGATCAGGCGCTGCACCTCGCCGACCGTCTTGCGCGGCACGATTACGCCGGGCATGCCGTCGGCGCCCTTGGGCTGGACCAGGTCGAGCTGGGCGAGGCGGTGGCCGTCGGTGGCGACGCCGCGCAGGGTCGCGGCCTTGGCGGTGCCGGCGGCGTGCAGATAGATGCCGTTGAGATAATAGCGCGTCTCCTCGGTCGAGATCGCGAACTGGGTGCGGTCGATCAGCCGCTTGACGTCCTTGGCGGCGAGCGAGAACGAATGCGACATGTCGCCGGCGGCCAGATCCGGGAAATCATTCTCCGGCAGGGTCTGGAGCGTGAAGCGCGAGCGGCCGGCGCGGATCGCCAGCACGGCGCGGTCGCCGTCGGCCTCGAGCACGATCTGGGAGCCGTCCGGCAGCTTGCGCACGATGTCGTAGAACATGTGCGCCGGCACCGTGGTGGAGCCGGCAGTCGCGGTTTCCGCGGGCAGGGTTTCCGTCACCTCGAGGTCGAGGTCGGTCGCCTTCAGCGACAATTTCGCGTTCTCGGCCCGGACCAGCACGTTGCCGAGGATCGGAATCGTATTGCGGCGCTCGACCACGCGGTGGACATGGCCCAGCGATTTCAGGAGTTGCGCGCGTTCGACCGTAACCTTCATTGCACTACTCGCCCGATCCCCAAGAAAATACAGCGGTGAAAAAGCCGGGCGGCCGAAAAGCGCGCCGCGGCACCGAAGACCCCGACAGGCCGGGGTCTCCAGCCGATATGACCAAAGCCGTCAGGGTCGCGCAAGGTGGCGCGGATGGCCCCCGGTTTCAAGGGATCGGGGGGCAGTTCCCCACGATTTACAGGCAAAAACACCGCCGCCGCTCAGGCATAGGTCTGCTCCCTCGCCCCGCTTGCGGGGAGAGGGTTGGGGTGAGGGGGAGTTTCCGCAAGGGAGGTGAGAGTTGGACGCGCCGAGAGTCCCCTCACCCGGAATCGGCGCTGCGCGCGTATTCCGACCTCTCCCCGCAAGCGGGGAGAGGTGAAAGAAATAGGCGTTTATTCCTGAAGCTGGCGCTTCAGCGACTCGACTTCCTCCGACAGCGCGGTGTCCTTGGAGACCAGCGCCTCGATCTTGCGCACGGCGTGCAGCACCGTGGTGTGGTCGCGTCCGCCGAAGCGGCGGCCGATTTCGGGCAGCGAGCGCAGGGTCAGCGTCTTGGCGAGGTACATCGCCACCTGGCGCGGACGGACCACGTTGGCGGTGCGGCGCGAGGACAGCAAGTCGGAGCGGCTGACATTATACTGCCGCGCCACCACGCGCTGGATGTCCTCGATCTTGATCCGCTTCGGCTCCTGCGGCCGGACCAGGTCGCGCACCTCGCGCTCGGCCATCTCCAGCGTCACCGGCTGGTTGTTGAGCTTGGAATGCGCCAAGAGCCGGTTGATCGCGCCTTCGAGGTCGCGGCCGTTATGGGTGATGGTGCGGGCGAGATAATGCAGCACCTCCTCCGGCACGTCGAACGTCGCATGATGGGCGCGGGCGGCGGCGACGCGCGACTTGAGGATGCCGTGGCGCAGCTCCTCGCCGAGCGAGCCCATCTCGACCACGAGGCCGCCGGCCAGCCGCGAGCGCACGCGGTCATCCAGGCTTTCGAGATCGGACGGCGGACGGTCGGCCGCGATCACGACCTGGCGGCCGGCGTCGATCAGCGCGTTCAGCGTGTGACAGAACTCGGCCTGAGTGGACTTGCCCTGCAGGAACTGGAGATCGTCGATCACCAGCACGTCGATACCGCGCAGCGCTTCCTTGAAGGCGAGCGCCGTCTGCGTCTTCAGCGCGGCGACGAAGCCGTACATGAACTTCTCGGCCGTGAGATACAGCACCTTACGCTCGTTGCCGGAATTGCCGGCCCAGGTCACCGCCTGGAGCAGATGCGTCTTGCCGAGGCCGACGCCGGCATGGATGTAGAGCGGGTTGAACATGACGGGATCGCCGCGACGTCCTTCGGCAACCTGGCGCGCGGCTGCATGGGCCAGTGTGTTGGAGCGGCCGATGACGAAGCTCGCAAAGGTCAGGCGCGGATCGAGCGGCGAGCCGCCGAGCGCGTCATGATTGGCCGAGACCGGCGCGGTCGCGGTCGAGCGCAGCTCCGGCGCAGGCGCGCGGCGTGTCTCGACGGGTGCGGGCGCTTCCTTCGGCGGCGCGACCGGGCGCACCGCGGAGCGCACGGTGAGATCGATGCGATGCACTTCCGGCATCTCGGCCTGCCAGCACGACAGCACGCGCTCGGCATAATGGGCCTGGATCCAGCTCTTCAGGAAGCGCGTGGGAACCGAGAGCCGCACGCTCTCATCCTGCACGTCTTCGAGATCCATGCGCGCAAACCAGCTCGTATAGATGTCTTCGCCGACGCTCGAGCGCAGCCGACCCTTCACGCGTGACCAGCGATCCTGTTCCGATGTGTTCATCGTCAAAACTTCTCTTGAGAGATAATAGTTGCGTTGTGAGCGCCATGCAGGGTTCCTGCCATAGGGTTCCTGGCATGGCGCGACCTCAAAGCGAGTCCATCGTCAGGCATGGCTCGACCGTTCGGCGAGAACGCCGCGTCCGATCAGCGATGTCAGAGATGGAGGGGTCGCGAGGTCAGCGCGTACTCGGCGCTCCGTCACACGCGGGAGGCTGGGTGTCCGACGGATTTAAAACGGCATCGTTGGAATGGGAAACCTGTTTCAATACCGCGTTCTGTCCGTAAGACATGATACCTCCCCGTCCTGCCGTGATTGCTCACGGCAAGGTCCTGCGTGTCCTGAAGACATCCGCGGCTAAAGTCGCCGATGTCCTGCCCGTCTGCACTGTTCGTTCGCCCGGCTTCGCCAATCACGCGTGTCGGGGTAGTCTCAAGATGTCTCTCGTTTGCGCTTGGATCTCGCTTGGAGACATTCAGACAAAGAGCTACCATTCCCATGTTGCTATGGGTTTTGAACCGACAATCGCTTGTTGAAGCGTCGCCAACGTGCACACCGCCGCCGATTTGCACGCTCGCCCCGTTTCCAAAACCGCGCTGGTCTCAAGATCGTGGGCGCCGCGAACGACTTAAGGAATACACTAAGCGGAAAGACTCGCAACGAAATTGATTCACACTCGATGCATCAAAAAACTTGACCAGCGTTAACGCCGCGCGCGACTTGTGCACAGGCTCGTGACCAAGTTTTTGGATTCGTGCACAGAATCGAAAATGCGCCGCGTCATGTGACAAATCCTCGTCACAGCCAAAAATTTTTTACAGAATCGTCACGCGCGCGACGTGCAGACGAATTTTTCAAATGCTTGCGATCGCTATGTCGATAAGTGATTAGCGAGACACCGTTTTTTGAGTCTCGTTTCACAGGGTAACTCCATCGCACGATGTGTCCCGGTGAAACTACGGTGTGCAGAACCTGGCGCGCGTGCAGGTGCGAGTTGGGCCCGCCTCGCAAGGGTTTTTCGCAGCGCAGCGCAGCGAAAGTTTCCGCTGTTGCAATATCACCCGCAACGAGGCTGGAGGTAAAATTGCGGAACGCATCATAGTGCGGAGATGCAAATCCTCCAATCGAGGATTGGCGCGTGACTGCTTGCGTGAATATGACAGGCAGCAAAAAGCCCGGCGCGAGGCCGGGCTGATTGACGAACGTGATGTCGAGCGGATCAACCGATCGGATGATTGCAACCAGTCGCTTGGCGAGCCTGGTCAGCGAACTTGCTTCGCCAACTTACTTGGCGAGCTTGGCGATCTGCGCGGTGAGCCGCGAGACTTTGCGGCTGGCATTGTTCTTGTGAATGATGTTGCGCTGCGCGGCGCGCATCAAGGCGGGCTCGGCATTCGCCAGCGCCTTCACGGCGGCGGCGCGGTCGCCGGTCTTGATGGCTTCCTCGACGTTGCGCACGGCGCCACGCATCTGGGTGCGGCGCGACTTGTTGACGGCGGTGCGGCGGGCGATCTTGCGCGTCGCTTTCTTGGCGGAGGTGGTATTGGCCATGGTCTCAATGTCCTTTGCGGGTACCGGTCGCGTCTTGGTCGGGTAGCGCCGGCTTGCTTGACCGCGTAATCGACGCTCGGATTTAGGGTGTTCGGTTCAAGGCTGTTCCCGGAACATGAGGCCTCAAAGAGCCTGCAACTGCTCAAAGAACAGCGGCGGCAGGATTGCGCCCGCCGCCAGTTGGCGCCCTTATAGAGAGGGTCTTTGGCACCGTCAACGCTTTCAAGACCCGGAAAACCGGCTCTGGCGGCCTGAATGGGTGCCGTAACGCCCTGAAGAGGTTGAATTTCTGCCGTCGCCCGGCTATTGGCTGGCGGCGTTTCTTTGGGTCCTCCGACCGGACGACCATATAAGGTGAGGCATGATCCGCGGCTTTTTCCGACTGATTGGGCTGTTGCTGCTCGCCGGCGGGTTCATCTTCATGGTCTATGACGGCGCCCGCTGGGTGGCCGACCAGACCCTCAAGTTCACCCGGTTCGGCCAGTTCTGGAACGACATCAATCAGGCCAGCCAGTCGGCGTTCCGGACCTGGGTCGAGGCCAAGGCGCCCTGGCTCTGGACCTCGGTGATCCGCCTTGTGCTGGATCAGCCGGTGTTTGCCGTCCTCGGCATCCTGGGCATCCTCCTGATGATCCTGTTCCGCCCGCGCAAGCCGCTGATCGGCTATTCCCGGGACTGAGTCCCGCGCGCGGCGCCGCGTAACAAGGCTGCCCCTTCGCGCGTAAACGCCTATATTCCCACCTGATCGCGAGCACGCCGCCTGAGCGCCTGGCTTTTCGAGTCGGCACAAGCGACGGACAGCTCGTTCTTCGGAGATCCGACCATGCTGTTCATGCGCAAGACCACCGCATTGCCGAGCGCAACTGAGGCGCTGCCGGGCCGTGCGCAAGCCATCCCGACCGCGAGCACCCATTTCGTCAACGGTAGCAAGTTGCAGCCGCCTTATCCCGCCGGCCTCGAGCAGGCGGTGTTCGGGCTCGGCTGCTTCTGGGGCGCCGAGCGCAAGTTCTGGGAGCTTGGCGATGGCGTTTACACCACCGCCGTCGGCTATGCCGGCGGCCACACGCCGAATCCGACCTATGAGGAGACCTGTTCGGGACGCACCGGCCACACCGAAGTGGTGCTGGTCGTGTTCGATCCGAAGAAGGTCTCCTACGAGAAGCTCTTGAAGACGTTCTGGGAGAGCCACAACCCGACGCAGGGCATGCGCCAGGGCAACGACGTCGGCACGCAGTACCGAAGCGCGATCTACACTTACTCGGATGCGCAGAAGAAAGCGGCCGACGAGTCGAAGGCGCTCTACCAGAAGGCGCTCGCGGCCAAGGGCCTCGGTGCCATCACCACCGAGATCGCGCCCGCCGGCGCATTCTATTTCGCCGAGGACTACCATCAGCAATATCTGGCGAAGAACCCCGCCGGCTATTGCGGCCTCGGCGGCACCGGCGTGTCCTGCCCGATCGGCGTCGGTGTGAGCGCGTAAGTCAGCTCCGGACTCGCTGCACCTCTCCCGCTTGCGGGAGAGGTCGGCGTGCCCGGGCGATGCGAAGCATCGTCCCGCGCGCCGGGTGAGGGCTCTATCCCCTGGGGGACTGTCCCGTTGTGGAGACACCCTCTCCCCAGCCCTCTCAGCGCGAGCGAAGCTCGTCGCGCCCCGCATCCGCCTTCGCCAAGGCTTCGGCGGACAAGAGCGGGAGAGGGAGCGCAGTGTGCCCGTTGCTCGCGGCGCTCCAGCCCCCTCAACGCTTTATTAACCATAACCGGTGCATCACTGGAGCCGTCTCGTTTCGAGGGATAGGTCCGGTGCCGGTTGCACGCGCGTTTCGATGGTCGATGTTGGCAGCGTCCGCCGCGCTTGCCCTTGGCGGCTGCATGCAGACCGCCGGCCCCGTCGCGGTGATGCAGCCGCGCGCCGATCTCGATTCGATGGCCTACGGCCAGCCCTACAACGCGCCGCAGCCGGTTGTCGTCGCCGACGGTGGCGGCGCCATCGGCGCGCTGCGCAACTCCTTTGCCTCCGCGCCTGCGCCGATGCCGGTCGGCTACGCCGCGCCGATGGGAGCGCCGGTCCGTTATGACGCCTCCTACCATCTCGATGCCGGCGACAAGCTGCGCGTCGTGGTCTATGGCCAGGAAGGTCTCACCAACAGCTACGCGATCGATGCCGGCGGCTCCATCACCATGCCGCTGATCGGCGCGGTGCCGGCCCGTGGCCGCACCACGGCGGGCCTCGCCGGTGAA
The DNA here is from genome assembly GCF_000011365.1 of Bradyrhizobium diazoefficiens USDA 110. Classification (GTDB taxonomy): domain Bacteria; phylum Pseudomonadota; class Alphaproteobacteria; order Rhizobiales; family Xanthobacteraceae; genus Bradyrhizobium; species Bradyrhizobium diazoefficiens. The sequence continues at coordinate 898,911 of NC_004463.1, forward strand.
ATCGCCGCGCGCCTGCGCAACGGTTACATCCGTGAGCCCTCGGTCGCCGTCGAGATCGAGGCCTATCGCCCGTTCTTCATTCTCGGCGAAGTCTCGGCGCCCGGCCAATATCCCTACGTGCCGAACATGACGGTCGAAAGCGCCGTCGCCATCGCCGGCGGCTTCTCGCCCCGCGCCAAGCGCGACGTGGTCACCGTCACGCACACCGAAGCCGGCGGCTCGATGCGCGCCGTGGTTCCGCTCGGCACGCCGTTGGCACCGGGCGACACCGTGTTCGTCGGCGAGCGCTGGTTCTAGCTCTCTCGTCATTCCGGGGCGCGCGTAGCGCGAGCCCGGAATCTATTTCTCCACCATCTCTGACGCACGGTGGATTCCGGGCCTGCACCGCTGCGCGGCGCATCCCGGAATGACGGCAGGGATGATGTCGTCGACCTCGCGACCTATCTCCTGAAATCCAGCCGCCCTTCCGGAAAACATCCGTCGATGCGCGCGGCATCGACCACGCGCCCGACCCACGGCCGCGTGATCGCAGGGTTGGTCAGGTTGATGTACTTGCCAACCAGGCGATCCGCGCCCTCGCGCGCCGCATCGATCAGCCCGTGTCGGCGGCCATTGTCCCAGTCGAAACGCAGATAGATCCGGTTCCCCGCAACGCGAACGTCGGCGCGGCCCCGCTTCCATGTCTCCGGCGTGTCGCCGGCAATGGTTGGATCAGCGCCGCCGTTCCAGCGGCTTGCCCAGATGCCTTCAAGCGGATCGGCGCGCGAAGAAATGTCTGCCCAATGCGCCGCATTGCCGTCGGCTGCATCGCCGGAAAGCGTGGCGGCCGCGGCGTAGCTCATGACGTCAGAATCGTCCGGACCCGGGACGTCCATCGTGCCGAAAGGATTGCGGATGACGCGGTTCGTGTTGATCTGCTGCATGACGATCTCCCGGCGTGTGTTGGCTTGATCGGCCAGCTCTATCGCCGGGGGGGCAAGGTGCGGCCACCCGATTCCCGCTCTCTCCTCTGGTCATTCCGGGGCGCGCGTAGCGCGAACCCGGAATCCATCGCGCCACCATTTTCTGCGGCCCGATGGATTCCGGGCCTGCACCGCTTCGCGGCGCATCCCGGAATGACGGATGAGAGATGTGCGCCTTACGTCAAATGCTCCGCGAAGAATTCCATGCTGCGTGGCCAGGCGATGTCGGCACTCGCCTTGTCGTAGCTGGCGCGCTCGTCGCAATGAAAGCCGTGCTGGGCGCCGGGATAGATGAAGACCTCCACGTCCGGCCGTTTCGCCTTGACGGTCTCGACGTCGGTCAGGGGAATGCCGGCATCCTTCTCGCCGAAATGCAGTTGCGTCGGCACCTTCGGCGTCTCGTCGGCAAAGCGCACGACCGCGCCGCCGTAATAGCCGATCGCCGCCTTCAGGCCCGACAGCCGCGTCGCCGCGACGAAGGCGACGCTGCCGCCGAGGCAAAAGCCGATGATGCCGACCGGTCCGACGCCCTTCACCGCATCGATCGCGGCTTGGGTGTCGCGCAGCATCGCGGCCCAGTCGGGACTGGCGACGAACTTGCGCGCCTCGGCGATCTCGTCGGGCGTATAGCCCGACTGGAAATTGGGCGAGGTGCGGTCGAAGATCGACGGCGCGATCGCGACATAGCCTTCGCTCGCCAGCCGATCGCAGACCGAGCGGATGTGATGATTGACCCCGAATATCTCCTGGATCACCACCACCGCGCCCTTCGGGTTGCCTGCGGGATCGGCGCGATAGCCGCCCAGCTGGAAATTGTCGGAGGCCGTCAGTCTGATGTCTTGTCCCACGCGGGTTGTCCTTCTTTGTTATTGCGAACTCAGCTCTCTCCCCTCATCCTGAGGAGCGCGCCCTTCGCGCGCGTCTCGAAGGATAGAGGCCGAGCTGCGAGAGGCGGGCCTGCATGGTTCGAGACGCGCGTTCCGCGCTCCACACCATGAGGGGTGACAGTTATTCCCACATCCAGTTCTCGCCGTAGTCCTCCTTCCATCCCGCCAGCCGTCCGTGGCGGAATTGCAGGAACAGGCGGTGGCGGTAGGGGATCAAGCCGCTGCCGCCGATGTTGCGAAGCGCGAGGTAGATTTCGTTGCCGGGACGTCCCCGCACATATTGCAGCGGCTGCCCCAAAGCGCGTGCGGATTGCTCGGCGTCCATGCCGAAGGCGAGCGGTGTGTTGTTCGATAAGGTCGCGACGAAGGGCCGGCGCGGCGGCACGGTGCCAAACGGTTCGGCCTGAACAGGCGCCGAGAAAAGTGTCGCCACGACGCCCGCAACCAACATCGCTTGCTTCATCGGCTCAAATCCTCGTTCGGCCGGCCTATTGCGGCAAGTTCTTCAGGAAAGGCACGACCGCGTCAACAAAAGCCTTGGGCTGATCGATGTTGACGGCGTGTCCGGCGGCGGGGATCACGACCTTTTGTGCGCCGGGGATCTTGGCCGCCATGTAGTCGGATGCGGCCAGGAACGGCGTGTCGTCGGCGCCGACCACGATCAGCGACGGCACCGTGATATCGGGAAGTAGCTCGATCACCTTCGCATCGCGCTGGGTCAGCATGCCGCGTGCGGCGAGCGCCAGCCCGCTGGCGTTGCGATGACTAGCGGAGGCGCGCTCGCGCGTCGCCGCCTTCAGCACGTCGAGACCTTCGCGCTCGAGCCTGTCGGCGGTGGCAAGCGCCCGTGCGTTCCAGGCCTCGCGCGCATCGTCCTTCTTGAAGCCCGGGCCGGTGTCGATGATCAGCAGCGCGCGGACGCGTTGCGGATAAGCGCGCGTGAAGGCGAGCGACATGTAGCCGCCGAGCGACAGCCCGCCGATGACGGCGCGCTTCGAGCCGACGGCATCGAGGATCGCCGCCATGTCGCCGACGGTGAGCGCTTCGCTATAAGCCTTGGGGTCGTCGGGATAGTCGGACTGGCCGTGGCCGCGCATGTCCCACAAGACAAGCTTGTGGTCCTTCGCCAGCGCGTCGACCTGCTCACGCCACATCGCTGAGGTCGATGAGTAGCCGTGCGTGAGCAGCAGCGGCGGCCCGTCGCCATGGACCTCGTAATAGATTCCGACGCCGTCCCGATCGATCTTCGGCATTTCTCCCGCCTTTATTGTTTGTTTCGTCGCGGCCATCCTAGCCGCCGGGTTACCTCGAAGAAACCGCCTGAAGGCGATGGCATGCATGCTTGACGCGAGGTCTGCCGCTTTCCTTTGCATCATGCGCGCTGCGTCAGTTCCGTTCTCGCAACGCACAACATGCAAAGGCCGAGATGGCTTCGATCAATTCCAGATTGCATTTGCCTCTGCGGCGGAACGCGATCATTCTTGCGATCAAGGTCGACGCCAGCCCGGTGGGCGTCCGCCAATACAAGTTGCCGCCGTAAGCGGCTTCATGCACCGGCAGGGGAAGACGCCTATGCCAACTCTCACCATCAACGGGCGGAGTCTGTCCGTGGATGCGGCGAACGACACGCCGCTCCTCTGGGCTATCCGCGAGCAATTGCAGATGACCGGCACCAAGTTCGGCTGCGGTGCCGGCCTGTGCGGTGCCTGCACCGTGCACGTCAACGGCGAAGCCGTGCGCTCGTGCCAGACCATGGTCGGCGATGTTGCCGGCAAGAAGATCACCACCATCGAAGGCCTCTCCGCCAAGGGCGATCATCCGCTCCAGAAGGCATGGATCGCCGAGCAGGTTCCGCAATGCGGCTACTGCCAGTCCGGGCAGATCATGCAGGCAGCCTCGCTGCTCGCGAAGAATGCCAATCCGACCAAGGAAGAGGTCGTCGCACACATGGACGGCAATCTCTGCCGCTGCATGACCTATTCGCGGATCCAGAAGGCAATCATGCGTGCTGCAACCGAGATGCGCACTGCATCCGCCTCCGGCAATGAGCGGAGGCCCACATGAATAAGCACGTGAACAACGTCGCCCCCGGGACGACCGATCTCAGTCGCCGCTCCTTCCTCGTCGGCGCCGCCGCGACCGGCCTCGTGCTCGGCTACGCCGGCGTGCCGGGCGTCGGCGAAGCGCTTGCTGCGCCTTCGAACTTCGAGCCGAGCGTCTGGTATGCGATCTCGCCTGACGGTCTCGTCACCGTGACCTGCGGCAAGGCCGACATGGGCCAGCACATCGCCTCCACCATGGCGCAGATCGTCTGCGAGGAGCTGGGCGCGAAATGGAGCGACATGCGAGTGCAGCTCGCCTCCAACGATCCGAAGTTCAACGATCCCGTTCTGGGGGCGCAGATCACCGGCGGCAGCTGGTCAACCATGATGAATTTCGAGGCGATGAGCCGGGCGGGCGCTGCCGGCCGTATCGCGCTGACGGAAGCGGCGGCCGCAGCCATGGGCCTGCCGCCCTACTTCAAGGACCAGCTGGTGGTGCGCGACTCCATGGTCTCGCATCCGAAGTCGAAGAAGCAGATGTCGTTTGCCGACATCGTCAAGAGCGGCAAGGCGACCAAGACCTTCACGCCGGACGAGCTCAAGGCGATCAAGCTGAAGACGCCGGATCAATACACCATGATCGGCGTGTCGGTGCCGCAGCTCGACATCCCCTCCAAGACCAACGGCACCGCCAAGTACGGCATCGACGTGATGCTGCCGGGCATGGTCTACGGCAAGGTGGTGACCCCGCCGGTGCGCTTCGGCGCCACGGTGAAATCGGTCGACGACAGCGAAGCAAAGAAGGTGCCCGGCTTCATCAAGGCCATCATCCTCGACGACAAGACCGGAACCACCTCCGGCTGGGTGGTCGCAGTGGCCGGCACCTATGCCAACGCGCGCAAGGCGGCGGATGCGCTGAAGATCGCCTATGACGGCGGTCCGAACGCCAAGCTGTCGAGCCAGTCGCTGCTCGACGAGGCCAAGCGGCTCCAGGGCCTCGAGGATTCCGGCCAGTTCTTCGTCAAGGACGGCGATCCCAATGCGGCCTTCGGTTCGGCGGCCAAGGTGGTGGAGGCCGAGTACACCACCAGCATCAACATCCACGCGCCGCTGGAGCCGATGAACGCCACCGCGGAGTTCAAGGGCGACATCCTGCACATCTATTCCGGCAACCAGTTCGCGACGCGCTCCGGCGCGATCGCCGCGGGCGCGGCCGGGATCGATCCGAAGTTCGTGGTGATGCACCAGCATTGGCTGGGCGGCGGCTTCGGCCGGCGTCTCGATGCCGACATGATGATTCCGGCCGTGCAGGCGGCAAAGGCGGTCGGCAAGCCGGTGAAGGTGATCTATTCGCGCGAGAACGACATGACGATGGATTTCTCGCGTCCGCTCACCTACCAGAAGGTGAAGGCCGGCGTGGACGGCGACGGCAAGCTCATCGCGCTCAGCCACGACGTCGTCTCCGCCTGGCCGACCGCGCGCTGGGGAATCCCCGATTTCCTGACGCCATCGGTCGACAAGAAGGGGCCGCTCGACAGCTTCACGGTGAACGGTGCCGACTTCTTCTACACCGTGCCCAACCATTATGTGCGCGCGATCAAGAACGAGCTCGCGCACAATGCGACGCCGTCCGGGCAGCTTCGCTCGGTGGCGCCCGGCTGGACCTTCTGGGCGGTCGAAAGCATGATCGACGAGATCGCGGCTGCGACCGGCAAGGATCCCGCGCAGTTCCGCATCTCGCTGCTCGACGGTGCCGGCAAGAACGACGGCGGCGCGCAGCGGCTGCGCAACACGCTGCTCGCCGCGATGGGACTGTCCGGCTACGGCACCAGGCAACTGCCGAAAGGCGAGGGCATGGGCGTCGCCTGCGTCTCGTCGCAGGAGCGCGCGACCGCAAGCTGGACGGCGTGCGTCGCCCATGTCGCGGTGGCGCCGTCGGGTGAGGTGACCGTGAAGAAGCTCACGGTCGCAACCGATGTCGGCACCCAGGTGCATCCCGACAACATCCGCGCCCAAGTCGAGGGTGCGGCGCTGTGGGGCCTGTCGCTGGCGATGTACGAGAAGGCGACGCTCAAGGGCGGTGGCATCGAGCAGACCAATTTCGACAGCTACACGCCCTTGCGCATGAGCCAGATGCCCGAGGTCGCGGTCACCGTGATCGCCAATGGCGAGAAGGCCACCGGCGTCGGCGAGCCGGCGGTGACGGTGATCGCCCCCGCCATCGGCAACGCCATCTTCAATGCTTCCGGCGCCCGCGTGCGCGCGCTGCCGATCACGGCCGAGGCCGTGAAGGGCGCAATGAAGGCGTAAGCCGGTCGAAGGCTGCCAGAGATCATCCGCCGGAGGGCAACTTCCGGCGGATTTGTTGTTATGCGGAACGCCGCATCCACATATTCGCTGTCATGCCCCGCGCAGGCGGGGCATCCAGTACGCCGCGGCCTTTCCGTATCCTCACGCTGCCTCTGGAATACTGGATCACCCGCCTTCGCGGGTGATGACAGTGGGACCCAAATTCCCCTTTATCTTCAATGGCCGTTCTACTGTGCATGGGGTTGTTTTTGACTGTTTTGCAGTTCCCGTCTCGGGAACAGAAATCCGTAAAATTGCGCGCAATTCCGGAAGGTTCCATTGAGCACGCCTCTTAAGGGCCGGAGAACCTGATCCGGCTTAGGCTTTCGCCCGAAACACTCCCGTTCTCTTGGGGAAGCCATGAACGCCTCAGTGAAACCCGCCGCCAAACGCCGGCTTCTGCTCGCCTCTGACCGGAGCGACGAGAGCACCGAGCTTGCCAGCATCCTGAAGGCGGTCGGCGACGTCTCGACGGTGACGACCCAGGACATCCCCGAGAAGCCCTCGCGCGATCTCTCCGGCCTCGTGGTCGACATCAATCTGCGCTCGCCCGAGAGCGTGCAGCGGGTGCGCAACAAGCTGCGCGGCGATGCCTATCGTTCGATGCCGCGGCTGTTCGTGCTCGCCGATGCCCTGCACCACGGCACCATGCAGGCCTGGGCGCTGGGCGCCACCGACACGATCTCGCGGCCGCTTCAGGCCGACGCGATCCTGCAGCGCATCCGCGCCGCGTTTCCCGACACCGCCACCTATGACGCGACCGATCGCGGCAAGACACTCAACCGCGGCGTCGAGGCGGCGCACGCGGTGCTCGCCAAGATGTTCGAGAAGCTGCCGCTCGGCGTGCCCCTGACCTTCGACGACGTCATCGCCGCCGAGAGCAAGATCCTGAAGGCGATGAAGCACTCCTCGCTGCGCGAGTGGCTCACCACGGTCGGCTGCCACCATGTCGGCAGCTATCGCCACTGCCTGTTCGTCACCGGATTTGCCGTCGCCTTCGCGCAGCATCTCGGCATGCGCGAGGACGACCAGCGCCGCCTGACCCGTGCCGCGCTGCTGCACGACGTCGGCAAGGCCTTCGTTCCTTCCGCGCTGCTCGACAAGCCCGGCAAGCTCACCGACGAGGAGATGGACGAGGTCCGCCAGCATCCGCGCCGCGGCTATGACGCGCTCGCAGCCCAGGGCGGCTTCCCGCCGGAGATGCTCGACGTCGTGCTGCATCACCACGAATTCCTCGACGGCAGCGGTTATCCCAACGGCCTGTCGTCGAACCAGATCAGCGACATCGTGCGGCTGACGACGATCGTCGACATCTACGCCGCCCTGGTGGAGAAGCGCGCCTACCGCATGCCCTTCACCCACTCCCGCGCCTTCACGATGATGGAAGGCATGGGCGGCAAGCTCGACCAGCAGCTGCTGCAGGCGTTCAGGCCCGTGGCGCTGGGGTCGTTTTGACTTCTTGACGAGTCATTCCGGGGCGCGCGCAGCGCGAACTATGGTGCGCAGTTGCGCACCTGAGAATCTCGAGGTTCCGGGTTCGGTGCTTTGCACCGCCCCGGAACGACTGTGGTCACCCCACCATCTTCCTCAGCTCCGCCTTCGCCACCTTCTCTAGCGTCGAGCGCGGCATGTCGTCGACCAGCCTGATCTCGCGCGGCACCTTGAAGTCGGCGAGGCCTTTGCGGCAGGCGGCCATCACGCTGTCATGCAGGTCCGGCGCTGCGCCCGCGACGCCGCCGTGCGGGATGATGAAGACGACCGGCACCTCGTCCAGCATCGGGTGCTTCTTCGCCACCACCGCCGCCTCGCGCACGCCGGGGACGAGCGCGATCACCTGCTCGATCTCGGAGGCCGCGACGTTCTCGCCGCCGACCTTCAGCATGTCCTTGGCGCGGTCGCCGAACCTGATGAAGCCGTTCGCCAGCCGCTCGACGCGGTCGCCGGTGAGGAAGAAGCCGTGCGCGTCGAAGCTCTCGCGCGTGGCTTTCTCGTTGTGGAGATATTCGGCGAACAGCGACAGGCCGCGGATGCCCTTGATCGAGAGATTGCCGGTGTCGCCGACCTCGGTCGGCCGTCCGTCATCGTCGGTGATCCGGATCTGGTACTCAGGCGCGGCGCGGCCGATCGACATCGGGATGTTGGGCTGATCGACCTCGCCGACGATGCCGTGGGTGATGGTCTCGGTCATGCCCCACCAGCCGATGATCTTGACGCCGAACGCGGCAAAGGCCGGCGGCTCGTTGACGGCGCTGCCCCACAGGCGGAATTTGTGGTCCTTCGGGATCTCCTGCTCGAGCAGCGCCTTCATGCAGAAGGGAATGGTCGAGGTCCAGGTCGAGCCGTGCTCGCGCGCGACGCGCCAGAACCGGCTTGCGGAGAAGCGCGGCTGAATCACGCAGGTCGCCCCGACCCAAAGCGTCGCCAGCATGGAGTAGGCCAGCGCGTTGGTGTGAAACAGCGGCAGATAGGCCTGGTGCACGTCGCCGGCGTGCAGATCCTCATGCGCGGCGTTGACCTTGGCGCCCCACAGCGCGTTGGCGTGGGTCCACAGCACCGCCTTCGGCCGCGATGTCGTGCCGGAGGTGTATTGCACGCTGCACGGCGCGAGCGGATCGGCCACGCGCCTCGGGCGGTCGGCGCTGTCGGCGAACAGCGCCTCGAAGCTGTCGCCGTGCGCGACGGGCTGTGCCGGCGCCGCGCCCGCATCGTGCGAGGTCACCGCGATCCAGCGCAGATTGCGGCAGTGCTTTGCAAGGATCTCGGCGTAGGACGGTTGCGTGATGGCGGCAACCGCGCCGCAATGATCCGCAAAATATTCCATCTCGGCCGGCGCCGAACGCGTGTTTGTGGTCACTGCGATGGTGCCCAGCTCGACGCAGGCAAACCAGGCCAGCAGCGCCTCGATGCAATTGTCCAGGTGAATGAGCACATATTCGCCCGGCCTGACGCCGCGCTTCGCCAGCCCCGCCGCGAGCGCGCCGACCCGCTCGTGAAACTCGCCATAGCTCCAGTGCCGCGCCGGCGCGTCGAACGGCGCCCAGATCAGGAACGGATGTGAGCTGCGCACCTCGGCGCGCATCTTCAGGAGCCAGGGCACATCCAGCCCGTCAAACGGGCCCACGATTCCGGCTGCGGTCTGTTGATTGGGCATGCGTCCTCCCGTGCAGCCTGCATCTTGATGGCGGCTGCCTTTTGATTATTGCGTCTTCCTGCCACCGGACGGCGCGGGGAGCAAATCGGGGGCGGTGTGCGCTGTGCAGTGGCCGCGCGCTCGTTCTCTCATTCGTCATTCCGGGATGGTCCGAAGGACCAGACCCGGAATCTCGAGATTCCGGGTTCGATGCTTCGCATCGCCCCGGAATGACGAGTCTAGTTTTCGTACGACGAGATCTCGATCAGGCTGCCGTCCGGATCCCTGCAATAGACCGAGCGCAGCGTGCCGCGGGCGCCCTGCTTGGGAACCGGGCCCTCCTCGATCGCGACGCCATGTGCCTGCAAATGCGCCACCACCTCGTCGGGCGCGGCGGAGGTGAGGAAGCACAGATCCTCGCTGCCGGCGGTCTGGTGATCGGCGGTGAACCACTCGACCTTGTCGGCATCGCGCGGCCGGACGTTGATCTTCTGGTTACCGAATTGAAGGGAAGTCCGCGGCGCTTTGCCGCCGCCGGGGTCGAACACCTTGACTTCCATGCCGAGAATCTTGCGGTACCACTCCGCGGTCACCGCGACGTCGGCGACGTTGATCACGAGGTGATCGAGGGCCTCGACCTTGACCGGCATGCCTTATCCTTTCGTCGCCATGTGCGTTGCGCACTTTCCGCGTGCTTCCGGCTTTGTTACAACGCCGCCGACGACGCTTTCAAGATATCTGGCTTTCAAGAACAACACGTTGGGAGAACCCTTGAAATGATCACTCGCCGTACCGCGCTGGGCCTGCTTGCCGCCACTCCTCTTGCAGCCAGCCCGCTGTCGAAGGCCCTTGCCGCCGATTATCCGGCTCGCCCGGTGAAATGGGTGGTCGGCTATCCGCCGGGCGGTGCCACCGACATCCTGGCACGGCTGATCGGCCAGCGGCTGTCGGAAAAGCTCGGCCAGCAATTCGTGATCGAGAACAAGCCGGGCGCCGGCAACAATATCGCCACCGAATCCGTGATCAATGCCGAGCCCGACGGCTACACGCTGCAGCTGGTCAATCCGGCCAACTACATCAACGCCTCGCTCTACACCAACCTGAAGTTCAACTTCGTGCGCGACATCGCGCCGGTCGCCTCGTTCCAGCGCGTGCCGAACGTGATGACCGTGAACAAGGACGTGCCGGCCAAGACCGTCGCCGAGTTCATCGAATACGTGAAGGCCAATCCCGGCAAGGTCAACATGGCCTCGTCAGGCAACGGCACCTCGGTGCACCTGTCCGGCGAGATGTTCATGGCGATGACCGGCTGCAAGATGCAGCACGTGCCCTATCGCGGCGCGGCGCCCGCGATCACCGACATGCTCGGCGGTCAGGTGCAGGTGATCTTCGACAACATGCCCTCGATCATCCAGCACATCCGTTCGGGCAGCCTGCGTGCGATCGGCGTCACCACCGCGCAGCGCTCGCCGCAACTGCCCGACGTGCCGGCGATCGGCGAGACCGTGAAGGACTACGAGGCGAGCGCGCTGTTCGGCATGGGGGCGCCGAAGAACACGCCGAAGGAAATCATCGCCAAGCTCAACGATGAGATCAACACGCTGATGAAGGAGCCCGACATGACCAAGCGTCTGGTCGAGCTCGGCGGCGAGCCGCGGGTGCAGACCCCCGAGGCGTTCGGCGAGGAGATCAAGGCCGAGACCGAGAAGTGGAAGAAGGTCGTCGAGTTCGCCGGCCTGAAGGTCGAGTAGCGATCTTGTGATGATCGGAATTGGAGCCCTGCCGTTCGGCAGGGCTTTTTTTCTTGCGCGCGTTGTCTCGTTGATCTGGAATAAAGCGGCCCGGCGAAACCTGATGATGTATGGCGCCGTATCTGGCGCCGTGAAGAGAGGAGTTGGGACATGCGCAAGACGCAACTGGTCCTGCTGACATTGGGTGCGACGGCCCTTGCCGGTGTCGTCACCGTCACGCCCGCCGCGGCGCGCGACTATCCCTGGTGCGCCCAGGGCGGCGAATATGATTATCCCGGCGAATGCGCCTACAGCACCTACGAGCAGTGTCTGGCCAGTGTGTCCGGCCGGCTATTGTACTGCGGCCCCAATCCGCTCATGGCCTATGGCCAGGTGCCGCAGCGCCAACCGCAGCCGCGCCGGCGCACGCGGCCCGTCGCGCCGTACTAGCCGCACGAAGTCATCGCGAAGCCCGCAGCGGCGCATTTTCGCGTGATCGCTCCGGAATAAACTGGCTCCGCGAGCCTTTCTCTCTGTGAGGTCGCATGTCGCGCGGCGAACATGGGAGGTCGGTCATGCGCAAGGCGCAATTCGTGCTGGGCACCATGGTCCTTGTGTGGCTCGCCGGCGGCAGCCCGGCGCGGGCGGACTATGCGTGGTGCATTCAGGATTCGGAATATGGCTATCCCGGCGACTGCTCCTATCAAACCCGGGAGCAGTGTCTGCTGAGCGCCTCAGGCCGCAAGGGCTTTTGCGGTCAGAATCCCGCCTTGGTCACGCGAGCGCCACCTCAGCCGGCTCCGCGAGCCCGGCACGCTCCGCCATACTAGCGGCGCCTCTCATTGACGTCTGCCTGATCACCTGATTGTGCAGATCCGGGCGCGCGGGTTCCTGCTTGACGCCTTCTCGTTCACGTCTATACTAAACCACATGGTTAAGTATCAGGACGAGACGCTGGACCGGACCTTTGCGGCGCTATCCGACCCGACGCGGCGTGCGCTTCTCGCCCGCCTCGGCGAGCAGGACAGCTTGTCGGTGAGCGAGCTGGCCGCGCCGTTTCCGGTCTCGCTGCCGGCGATCATGAAGCATCTCGATGTGCTCACGGACGCAGGCCTGATCGTGCGCGAGAAAACCGGTCGCACGGTCTCGTGCCGGCTCACCGCGCAGCCGATGGAGCAGGCGATGAACTGGCTCAATCGTTACGCGCAGTTCTGGTCCGACAATCTAGATCGTCTTGCCGCCTTCGTGGAGGAAGAGACATGGCCAACACAGCCGTCAACGCCGATTCCCGCAGCGCCGAGCGCCCGGCAGAACGTCCAAGCGAACGTCCAAGCCTCACGCTCACGCGCCGGCTCCGCGCGCGGCCGGAAAAAGTCTACGCCGCCTGGACGCAGGCCGCGCAGCTAGCGCAATGGTTCGGGCCGCCGAACATGAAACCGGCGACGCTGACCGCCGAGCTCGACGTTCGCAGCGGCGGTCGCTACCGCATCAGCTTCGTCAGCGACGACGGCGAATATTTCGAGGCCGGCGGCACCTATCGCGAGGTCGTGCCGAACGAGCTTTTGGTCTTCACCTGGGCCTGGCACTCGACGCCCGAGCGCGAATCGCTGGTCACGATCTCGTTCAAGCCGGATAGCGCCGGCACGCTGATGATCTTTCATCACGCCCAGTTCTTCGACGAGGCCGCACGCGACAACCATCGGCGGGGCTGGAGCTCGTTCCTCGACAAGCTCGATGCCTTCGTCGCCTGATTTCTGTCAGAGGAGACCGTCATGCAACCCCATCAGATCGTTTCGCGCGAGCAATGGATCGCGGCTCGCAAAACCCTTATGGCGCATGAGAAGGAGCTCACAGCGGCGCGCGAGCGCCTCGCCGAGGAGCGCCGCGCGCTGCCCTGGGTCAAGGTCGACAAGGATTACGTGTTCGACGGACCGAACGGCAAGGTGACGCTCGGCGATCTCTTCAAGGGGCGTCCGCAGCTCGTCGTCCAGCACGTGATGTTCGCGCCCGACTGGGAAGCGGCCTGCAAGAGCTGCTCGTTCTGGGCCGACGGTCTTGATCGCATGGTGCCGCATTTGGCCGCGCGCGATACCGCGACGGTCGCAATCTCGCTGGCGCCGATCGCAAAGCTCGAGGACTTCAAGGCGCCGATGGGGTGGACCTTCGACTGGGTCTCGTCGGGAAGCAACGACTTCAACCGGGATTACGGCGTGACGTTCTCGCCGGAGCAGATCGCCACGGGCAAGCCGATGTACAATTTCGGCACCACGAAGATCTACGGGCCGGAGCTGCCGGGCATCAGCGTGTTCTACCGCAACGAGGCCGGTGAGATCTTCCACACCTATTCCTGCTTCGCCCGCGGCCTCGACATGATGAACGCCGCTTATCAGTACCTCGACCTCACCCCGCTCGGCCGTCACGAGGAGGGGCTGCCCTATCCGATGGACTGGGTGCGCCTGCGCGACCAGTACGAGCCGCAGGCGACGAAGGGTGCGTGCTGCCACGGGTGAGGGGGGCGGGTACGCCCTGCCCACATCAAAGGTGTCATCGCCCGGCTTGACCGGGCGATCCAGTACTCCGAGAGGGGAGTGATAGAGACGAGAGGCCGCAGCGTACTGGATTCCCCGCCTTCGCGGGGAATGACAGCAGTGGTCGGCGCGGCAGCTTGCCTTGCTCGTGAGGGCTACCGCTTCGCGTCGGCCTGCTCCGTCGCGTTGCACGAGATCAGCATCGTATAGGGCCGCGCGTTGCCGGCGATGTCGGTGGTCTTGAGCTCGGCCTTAGGCTCGGCGGTCTGATAGGGCACCACGGAATTGTCGAGGAAGTCGCGCAGCACGCCGGTCTTGATGGCGAAGTTGATGTTCTCGGGAATGTTGCCGGTCGCTACGGCGATGCGGAGCGCGTCGACCTTTCCGGTAACGACGCCCACGATCTGCCCGGTGGCGTCGAACAGCGGGCCCCCGCTGTTGCCGGGCTGCACTGGCGCACTGATCTGCAGGAAGCGCGTGTCGTTGCGCATGCCGCTGAGTGAGCTCACGATACCGGTCGTCACGGTGAAGTCCGAGGTCAGCATTCCATGGTAAGGAAAGCCGATCGCGATGACGGAATCGCCGGAGCGGATCGAGCGGTCGCGGATACGGGCAAAGTCCTTGAAAGCCGCCGTCGACGGCGCCTGCAACAAAGCGAGATCGTTGTTCGCATCGCTGGACACGACGCGCAGCGCCATCGAGGCCTCGCCGGTGAGGTTGCCCTTGATGTCGCCGACGCAGCCGTCGATCACATGGTTGTTGGTGACGACGTGGCCGTTGGCGCTGACCACGAAGCCGGTGCCGCTCTTGGTTCGAGCAGATTTGCCGCCGGTTGCCGGTGATGCCTGCTTGTCCGGCGCGGTCTGCGGCTTGGCGGCAATCTTTGTAAAATCGCCGGCCTTATCCAGGCCGTCGGCTTTGACTCTGGTCACACAATTGGTAATCGCAGCCACCAAAGGCGCAGTCGACGTCAGGCTGAACTGAAAGGGCGTACCTCTCGCCACCGCCACCATCAGACTCGCCTTCTGGAGCGCGCGGGCGACGTTGGTGGGCAGAACTGCCGAGACCATCACCTCCGAAAACGCGGTCGCGAAGAGTCTCACCTCGGCCTGACCGTCGAAGGTTACGTCGATCGTGAGGTTCTCACCCTTCTTGAAGCGAAATGCCGGATTGGCAAAGCCGAGCAGCCACGAGCTGTTTGCATCCTGGCCAACAAGCAAGGTAACGCCGTTGGCGTAAGGTGTGCTTGCGGCGCAGTGAGAGAACGCGCCGGTCGAATCATTGGAATAGGCGCCACCGTTCCAGTTGCCGACGCGGATCGTGCCGAAAGGCCCCGCCGCATGGGCCACACCGGCCAGGACCATCTGTAGCACGCACGCAACAACAGTCGTCTTGAACATCTCCACGCCCCCGGAACGCTATTGGCTCGTCTTATCCGGCCGGTCCCCATTGGTGCAACCGGCAGTTGTTCGGTTGGGGCGTGTTTCCTCGGGGCAGCCTTCGGGCTTGCGCTTACTTTGCAATGCTATATACTTTGCAATGCAAAGTAACGGATCCCGACAAGCGGGGTCGAGCGAGGTTCTGGCGTTGCCGATGCGCGATCTCGACAAGGCACTGGCCGACATCGTGGCGATCCGCAGCCAGATTGCGGCCGGCACGGCGTTCCGCGGCTACGGCCCGGCAACCATGGTCGCGACCGGCGGTGTCGCGCTGGTCACGGCAATCCTGCAATTCTGGCTGCTCGGCGACCCCACCGGAGAGCCGCTCGGCTTTTTCTTCGGCTGGTTCATTGCCGCCGTGGTCTCCGGCCTGATGATCGGGATCGAGATGCGCGCGCGTTCGCGCCGCCATCATTCCGGCCTTGCCGACGCCATGATCCACCAGGCGGTCGAGCAGTTCCTTCCGGCAGGCGTCGCCGGCGTGCTGCTTGCGGTGGTGATGTGGAAGTTCGCGAGTGAGACGCTGTGGCTGTTGCCGGGTCTGTGGCAGATCCTGGTGTCGCTCGGCATCTTCGCCTCCATTCGCTCGCTGCCGCGCACCGTCGCGCTCGCCGGCGCCTGGTATTTCGTTTCGGGTTTCGCGGTCGTGGTGCTCGCGAGCCAAACCCACACGCTGTCGCCGTGGACCATGGGCCTGCCTTTCGTGATCGGCCAGTCGGTGATGGCGGGCATTCTGTATTTTGCGTCCGGAGATCATGATGTCGAAGACTGACAGCGCGCCTTTTTCCTATGAAGGGCTCGACCGCGTCATCCACGAGAAGGCGAGGCTCGGGCTTCTGACCTCGCTGATGGCGCATCCGAAGGGGCTGGCGTTCGCCGACCTCAAGCAGCTCTGCGGCCTTACCGACGGCAATCTCAGCCGGCATCTCGCCGTGCTGCAGGAGGCCGGCCTCGTCGAGGTAACCAAGGGCTATGAGGGCAATCGCCCGCACACCACATGCCGGCTGACCAGGGCAGGCCGCCGCCGCTTCCTCGACTATCTGGCCGTGCTCGAGCGCCTGGTGCGCGACGCCGCCAAGGCCGCCGGTCGCGAAGCGCCGCCGCTCGGCCGTCTCGGTATCATCTCGACCTGATCCTCCCCTTTTTTGACCGGAGACTTTGCAATGCAAAGTGACATGACCTCTCGCAGCGAGAAGCTTCACGTCGGCATCATCATGGACGGCAACGGCAGATGGGCGACGCGGCGCGGCCTGTCGCGGCTGCGCGGCCACGAGGCCGGCGTCGAGACGATCCGCCGCATCGTCGAGGCGGCGCCCAAGCAGGGCATCGGCACGCTGACGCTCTATGCGTTCTCGACCGACAATTGGCGAAGGCCGAAGGCCGAGGTCGCAGCGCTGATGACCCTGCTGCGCTTCTATCTCGCCAACGAGGTGCAGAGCCTGGTGAAGAACGGGGTGCGTCTCACCGTGATCGGCCGCCGCGACCGGCTGCCTGACGGCATCGCGAATGCGATCGCGCGGGCCGAAGCGGCCACCGCCCACGGCAGCACGCTTCACCTGCGCATCGCCGTCGATTATTCCGCGCGCGATGCCATCCTCAACGCGGCGGCGAAGGCGGCGGCGCTGACCAGCCTCACCCGCGAAGCGTTCTCGCAGCTCGTCACCGGCGAGGCCGGTTTGCGCGACGTCGATCTCATCATCCGCACCTCGGGCGAGAAGCGGCTGTCGGACTTCCTGCTGTGGGAAGGCGCCTATGCCGAGCTGCACTTCACCGAGCGGATGTGGCCGGAATTCGATGCGGGCGATCTCGCCGAGGCGCTCGCCGCGTTCCACGGCCGTGAGCGGCGCTTCGGCGGCCTCCAGGCGATCATGCCCGAGGAGGTGCCGTCACTCTCGCGGGTATGACGCCAAGGCGGGGCAGAGCAAGGGTCTCCGCAGCAGTCACGCACGAATGTCTTCGGGTTCAGTCGGGGGATTGGGCTTCTTCATAGAAGTGGGACGGACGATCACGCCAACCAAAGCGGGAGCGAAAGTCCATGCGTGTTCTTCTTGTCAACGTGCCTCATCCCTCGATCGGAAGCCGAATTCCCGATGATCATCTTCCGCCGCTGGGTTTGCTCGCGATCGGCGGACCGCTGATCGACGACGGCCATGCGGTGCGGCTGATCGACGCCGAATTCGGCCCCATGTCGATCGCCGAGGTCGTCAGCGAAGCGACGGGCTTCGCCCCGGATGCCGTGCTGTTCGGCCATTCCGGCTCGACTTCCGGACATCCCGTGATCGCGGCGGTTGCTTGTGCCCTGGTGAAGGTCATGCCGCGCGTGCTGATCGTCTACGGCGGCGTCTTCCCGACCTACCATTGGCGCGAAATTCTGCACGATGAACCCTATGTCAGCGCGATCGTGCGCGGCGAAGGTGAAGAGACCGCGCGGCGCCTGATGCGCGCGCTGGAATACGGTCGCGATCTCGCCGACATAGCCGGCATCGCGTTCCGCGATGTCTCAGGTCCCCGCGCGACGCAGCCGGCGCCGGTGATCGCAAACCTCGACGCCTGTCGCATCGGCTGGGAATTGATCGATCATGCGCGCTACAGCTATTGGGGCGGCCTGCGCGCCGTGGTCGTCCAGTTCTCGCGCGGCTGTCCGCATCTGTGCAACTATTGCGGCCAGCGCGGGTTCTGGACGCGCTGGCGTCACCGCGATCCGGTCCGCTTCGCCAAGGAGCTTGCGCGCCTGCATCGCGAGCAGGGGGTCAAGGTCATCAACTTCGCCGACGAAAACCCGACCGTCTCGAAGAAAGTCTGGCGCGCGTTCCTCGAAGCGCTGATCGCTGAGAACGTCGACCTCATCCTGGTTGGCTCGACTCGCGCCGACGACATCGTGCGCGACGCCGACATCCTGCATCTCTACAAGAAGGCCGGCTGGCAGCGCTTCCTGCTCGGGCTTGAAAATACCGACGAAAGGACCCTGGAGTTGATCCGCAAGGGCGCGACGACGGCCGTCGACCGTGAGGCCATCCGCCTGCTGCGGCAGCACGGCATTCTGTCGATGGCGACCTGGGTGGTCGGGTTCGAGGAGGAGACCGATCGCGATCACTGGCGCGGCTTGAAGCAGCTGCTTGCCTACGATCCCGATCAGGTTCAGCTGCTCTACGTCACGCCGCATCGCTGGACGCCTTACTTCCGTCTCGCGGCCGAGCGCCGCGTGATCCAGCCCGATCGCCGGCGATGGGACTACAAGCATCAGGTGCTCGCCACGCGCCATATGGCGCCGTGGCGCGTGCTGGCCTGGTTCAAGTTCACGGAAATGGTGTTGCAGTGTCGCCCAAAGGCGATCTGGCGGGTGCTGTTCCAGCGCGACGCAGGCCTGCGCCACGCCATGCGCTGGTACACGCAGATGGGCCGCAGGGTCTGGCCGCACGAGATTCTGGAATTCTTGCGTGCACGTCGATTGAAATGGGGGCCTTCGGTCAGGGAGTTCTGGGGTGCTCCGCAGGACGACGAGGAGCAGTCGATGACAGCCACGCGGCCGGAGCGCCGCGTCGGGAGGCGAGAGGCCGCGTGACCGCGGCCTGAAGACGATCGCGCCCGCTTCGACGCTTTCACCCTCCCGTGTGTGACGCGGGGCACAGGGAGACGAGCTGTTCGTTTTTAGCCGCATGATTGGCAGCGATGTCCAAGCGCTGCGTGCACGGCCTCGGCTAGGTGTGCGGTCCACGCAACCTGCCGAGAGCGTCACGCATGCTACAGTTGTTTCCGGGGGCCGTCGTCGCGCCGGTTGAACTGGCCGAAGCGAAGGGGATGGTCTGCATCAGGACCGCCAGTGCGTCCGATGTGGAGGACCTGTCGGTCTATTTCGCCGGCCTGTCCACGTCATCGCGCAACAAGCGTTTCATGGGTGCGCGCGCCGACCTCGCCGTGGTCGCGGCCGAATGCGTGGCGAAGGCCGACCGTCCCGGTCACTTCACCTTGCTGGCCGAGTTCAGGCAGGAGGGGCAGCGCAACATCATCGGCGAAACGCACTACGCCTACGATGCGGCCGCACGGCACGGCGAGTTTGCCATCTCGGTCGCCGACGCCTTCCAGCGCCTGGGCCTTGGCCTCCAGATGATGACGGCGATGGAGACGCGCGCGATCGATCTCGGCCACGAGATGATCGCCGGCGAAACCGCGCGAACGAATGCTGAAATGCGCGGCCTGGCGAAGAAGGCCGGGTTCAGGGATACCGGGCTCGGCGACTGGCAGTCGGTTCACCTCGCAAAGCACCTGTCGCGATAGCTCTACGCAGGTCGAATTGCCGCGTGGCACGGATCGTGCTCTAGTAATCCCGGCAATGGGTATCCCCAGCGATGGGAGCTTTCGGCGATGCGCGCAGTCCTGGATTATTGCACCGGCGGAACGGAGCGGCAGGTTGCGGCCGGTACGGTCGTCGTCACTGAGGGCGGCACCAGCGGCCATCTCTATGTGCTGATGCAGGGCAAGCTCGAGGTGCTCAAGGGTGAGATGGTGGTCGCCACCGTCACCGAGCCGGGCGCGGTGCTGGGCGAAATGTCGGTGCTGCTGGGCCAGCCGCACACCGCGACGGTCAGGGCCTGCTCCGATGCAATCGTCTACGAGTTCGAGGATGCCGCCTCGTTCCTGAAGCAGGAGCCGGGGGTGGCGCTGCTGATCGCGAAGATGCTGGCGCAGCGGCTCAACGTCGCCAACACCTATCTTGCCGATCTCAAGCGGCAATATGCCGGCCACGGCACGCATCTGGCCATGGTCGGCGAAGTGCTTCAGAGCATGATCAACCTGCCGCCGCTTGAGGTCTCGCCAGGCTCGGATCGGCAATCCGATCCAAGAATGTAAGCCAGTCCGGCGGTGCCTCGACCAAGGCCGCCGGCCGCTTCAGCGGCGCGTCGAGATCGATCCATTGCGCCTCGCCCGCCGCCAGCCAGAACGCCTTGTTGGCATCGAGATCCAGCACGATATGCGTCGGCGGCCGGCCCGGTTGCAGGCCCGCGTTGAAGACCCAGGTCTGGCCCAGCCGGTCGAACCACGAGCCGTCGGTGATGAAGGGCGACTGATGCACATGTCCCGAGATCACCATCGACGGCTGATACTGCATGATCCACTGCACCACCTCGACATCGCCGAAGAAGCGCTTGCCGCCCCAGCTCGTCGGCGAATTCGCCGGCGGCGCATGATGCGCCCAGATCCAGCGCTGCGGCCGGCTCGCCGCGGCATCGCGGAGCTGTTCGGCGATGCGCTGCTTGACCAGCGGTCCATCCCACCACGGGCACACCGTGAACAGGGTGTCGCCGATGGTGAGGCTGTCGCCGTCGCAGGCGATCCCCAGCTCGCGCACCTCCGAGATCCAGCGCGAGATCTTCTCGCCTTCCGCGTTGCGCTCGTCGAGGTCGTGATTGCCGGAGCAGATGATCACGCGGGTCTTCCCGGCAAGCAGCGCGAGGTATTTCTTCACCACCACGATCTGCGCGCGAAAATCCACCATCGAGCCGATATCGAGCGCATCGCCGGCGAAGATCACCAGGTCGAATTGCGGCGCCGCGCTGACCAGCCAGTCGAACTGCGGCAGCGCGTAGTGCAGGTCAGCCACGACCAGGCAGCGCATTTGAAATCCGTTCGCGATTGAAATTGTCTGGGAATTCCAAAACGGCAAAAAGCAAGAAGCAGACCAGCACGGCCGCCCCCTCGCGTCAATCCAATGAGCCGGAGCATGCCGCGGCGTATCGCGGCATGCAGGGCATCGGGCGTCGCAGGTCTGGACCGGACCATCGAATTCTGCTGTCGTGGCATATCCTCAATCGCTCGTGTCCGCATGACCCCGTTCAAGACCATTCGTGCCCGCGCCGAGAAGCGCAAGGGCGGCCCCAAGGCGCTGGACAGGCTGATGCCCGACAAGCCCGACCTCAAGCGTCTGGCCAAGCTCGGCGACGACCGCATCCTCGCCGAGATGACCCGGCGGGTGTTTTGCGCAGGGTTTGCCTGGAGCGTGATCGACTCGAAATGGGACGGCTTTGAAGAGGCCTTCCTGCATTTCCAGCCGGCCAAGCTGACCTTCCAGCCGGAAGACTATTGGGAAGGTCTGCTGCGCGATGCGCGCATCGTGCGCAACGGCGCCAAGATCATGTCGGTGCGCGACAACGCCGCCTTCGTCCAGGCGATCGCAAAGGAGCACGGCAGCTTCGGCAAGTTTCTGGCGAAGTGGCCGTCGTCCGACGAAATCGGCCTGCTCGATCTCCTCACCAAGCGCGGCAGCCGGCTCGGCGGCAATACCGGCCAGATGCTGCTGCGCTTCGTCGGCTGGGACGGTTTCGTCACCTCCAGGGATGTCGTGGCCTGCCTGCGCGGTGCCGGCCTCGATATCGGCGAAGAGGTGAAGTCGAAGGGCGATCTCGCAAAAGTGCAGGCGCAGTTCAACGCGTGGGCCGAGGAGACCGGTCTGCCCTACACATATCTGTCACGCATCTGCGCGCTCTCGGTCGGCGAGGTCAGGAGCGAGTAACGGATCAAAAGGCATCAGGAGAAGCCTATCAGGCTGCCCATGATTTGCTCGGCGACGGCGCGGACCGCGACATCCGGATCGTCGAAGCTGCCGATTAAAGCCGCTCACAGGCAGATCGTGGACATCGTGTGGCGAACCCGTGCCGTGAGCGCGGCGGATGAAGCTCGCGATCACGAAATACATTTCACCGGAACATTTGTGCGCAGCACCCGTTCGGGAATTTGAGCCAGGCGACACAGGCGCAGGGAACGCCCGTCCTAGCTCAACTCAATGAAACCCGGCACGACAGAAACGGAGCAGCCCATGAAGCTCACATCCGAACAGGTGAAGCAGACCGTCAACCAACTCGGCGCCCAGGTGCTGCCCGACGAGCATCCCGCCATGCCGCAGCTCAACAGCATGTTCGGCGAGCACACCTTCTTCGTCGACGAGACGGGCCTGAAGGTCCTCGAGCCGACCCCGTCGCTTGGCGCCGAGCGCCAGACCGGCGAAGTCGTCAGCCTCGCCGACTGGAGCGATGCCGACCTCACGCGCCTGATGGCCCACGAGCCGGAGCCGACGGGTGTGATCGTCGTGTTCGAGCACGTGAGGCATTGACCATTGCTGGTCGTGAAGGAAGATCAGATCGGCGGGGGAGACTCCCGCCGTGAAGGTGTGGCGCCGTCAATCGATACGGCCGCCTTCATGCAGCCCCGAGCTTGAGATTTTCGCGATAGCGTGGGCGCTTTTCGCCTCAGGTCGCATCAATAAACGCCGCAGCGTCTGGCAAGGGCTTTTACTGGCGGTATGGCCGACGCGTCGGCGATATAATTCGCCTCCATCCATCCATGGAGGTCGAGATGCATCGTGCCGTTCCGATGCTTGCCACATTTTTATCCGTTGTATTCTCGGGGCCGGCCCAGGCCGCCGAGGCGGATCGTTACTGCCTGCGTGGTCGCAACTGGGGCTTTCCGGGCAATTGCCAGTTCGCCACACGCCCGCAATGTCTGGCTGCCGCTTCCGGCACGAACGCATATTGCGGCATCAATCCACGCTATGCCGCTCCGCGGCGGCGCTGATCACCCTCAGAGATAAACCGTTCTGCGGTTATCTGCGCGGCAGACGCGTCCAATCAGGAAAGGCACGCTCAGATGCGAAAGCTTGCACTGTTCGTCATCCTGCTCGCGTTCGCGGGAATGTTCCCTTCCAGCGAATCGTATCCTCAGAGCGCGCTTCGGGGTGCGGTCATCGGCGGTGCCGTCGGTGGTCGTCGCGGCGCTGCGATAGGAGCTACGGCCGGAGCGATCGCCGGCGCCCACCGGCGGCATCGGCATTGGCATAGATATTATTGGCGGAACGGCAGCTGCTGGTACCGCTCGAGCAGCGGAAGATCGCACCGCGTGTCGCATCGGTACTGCCGTTAAGTGGAGCGACGGATCGAGAACGGTAATTCAACGAGGGGATTGCAATGTTCTTCGTTCAAGAGGGATTCACGTACCGAAATTTCCTGATGGACATGATTGCGATATTCGCATTCGTCGTCTGGTTCTGGCTGCTCATCGTCATCTATGGCGACCTGTTCAGGCGCCACGACATCTCCGGGTGGGGCAAGGCACTATGGGTGCTCGCGCTGGTTCTGACCTCCTACCTCGGCATCTTTGCATACCTCATTACGCAAGGGCGAAGCATGGCCGAACGTAACGCCGAGCAAGCTCAGCGGGCGCGCGAGGAGTTGCGGCACATCGTCGGCTTCAGCGTTGCAGACGAGCTTACCAAGCTTGATCAGCTCAGAAAGGCGGGATCCGTAACGGATGACGAGTACAGGCGGCTTCGCACCAGGCTGGTTTCCTAGCCGTCGTTGCGCGCGGCACATTCGAAAGCGATTTTTGAAAAATCCCGTCACCGACCATCAGGTTCAGATACCGAAAGTCAGCTGCGGCTCCGGATCATCCCCGTCCTGGAGGGCAGACAGCGATACGCCCAACAGCCTGACGCGCTTGGGCAGCGGCATCTCGACTTCGAGCAGGCCGCAGGTCAGCCGCTCCAGATCGTCCCGGCCTGCAACCGGTGTTGGTGCGGACCTGCTGCGTGTGATGATCTCGAAGTCAGCAAATTTGATCTTCAAGGTGACGGTGCGGCCGCGATTGCCGGTCGCCTCGCAATGGCGCCAGACCTTGTCGACGAGAGGCTTGAGCGCGGCGACCAGCGCGTCGAATTCGTCGAGGTCGGCCTGGAACGTGGTCTCCGCGCCGATCGACTTGCGGATCCGGTTGGCCCGCACCGGACGTTCGTCGACACCGCGTGAGATCCAATAGTAATAGGCACCCGCCTTGCCGAAATTCGCGTTCATGAACTCCAGCGTCTGGTTACGCATGTCGCGACCGGTAAATATGCCGAGCGCGTTCATCTTCGCACTGGTCGCCGGGCCTATCCCGTGGAACTTGCCGACGGGCAGCGCCTCGACGAAGGCGGGTCCCATCTCCGGGGAGATCACGAACTGGCCGTTGGGCTTGCGATGATCGGAGGCGAGCTTGGCCAGAAACTTGTTGTAGGAGATGCCCGCCGAAGCGTTGAGCCCCGTCTCGGCCTTGATCTTCTCGCGGATCCGCAGCGCGACGTCCCGTGCCAGCGGAATGCCTTGCAGGTTTTCCGTCACGTCGAGATAGGCCTCGTCGAGCGACAACGGCTCGATGATCGGCGTGTGCTCGGCAAAGATCTCGCGGATCTGCCTGGAGATCGCCTTGTAGACCTCGAAGCGCGGCCTGACGAAGATCAGGTCGGGACATTGCCGCTTCGCCGTCACCGACGGCATGGCAGAGCGAACGCCGAACTTGCGGGCCTCGTAGCTGGCGGCCGCGACGACGCCGCGTTCGGCGGAGCCTCCGACCGCGACCGGCTTGCCGCGCAGCTCCGGATTGTCGCGCTGCTCCACGGACGCATAGAACGCATCCATGTCGATATGGATGATCTTGCGGACGGGCGAGGTTTCGCCCGTCACCGTGCCGGAATCGCTCATGGAGAGATGATACAATCGTGCAAGGAGAAGCGCGAGGCGATCGATGCTTTTCGCGCCTTACGCAGCCTGGGTCGCGTTGGCCGGCCTGCTCAATGCGGCCATCTGGCGTTTGAATTGAGGCGTTCAGTCTCGACCAGGTTCAAAGAACAGTCTCAGGCTTGTGAGTGGCAAGCAGGGGCACGCGATCTAATATGAGGGCGCGGAGGACAATCCATGCAATACAGCTCCGAGCTCATTCGCACGATGCGTCAAGCGCTGGAGACCGTGATGGCGAGCGTACCGGCCCATCAATCGGTCTTCGGTCTGAAAGCGGCTGTGGCCGAATGCATCCTGAAGGCCGCCGCACACGGCCAGACGTCCTACGACGGCCTGGTCGCGTCCGCCTCGGACCAGATCCAGACGATGATCTCGATGCTCAGCTAGGCGCTGGCGTGAAGACGGCGACAAGGCTGGCGCACCCGACACGATTCGAACGTGTGACCTTTGCCTTCGGAGGGCAACGCTCTATCCAGCTGAGCTACGGGTGCAGTGGGCCTCATTTAGCCGATTGGCGAGGGGTGGGCAACCGCTACGTTTGCCTTGGTGGGCTCGGTTGGATGGCCGCGTAGCCCTCCTCAGGCCAAGGTCGCACGTTCGAATCGTGTCGGGTGCGCCAGGAAAGCACGTGCCGAACGTGCCGGGACTGTGGCGGATCTAAATCGCTGCTTTGCAGCGATTACGCCCGCGTCGTTACTCTGGCTCAGGGACGGAAGGTCGACTCTTACGAACTGCCTTAACCGCCGATTCAATGAGGGGTTCGTTCCATAGGAGCGAATACATTTGGTCGCGGCTCGGGTGTTCCGGGTGAAGATAGTTTATCAAGAACGTCGTGCATCTCGCGATTGATTTCAGCTCTTCAATGATTTCGACAAAGTCCGACTGACGGTAGACCAATATTCGCGAGTTATCAGGTTCAAACCGGCTCTTGTTTAGCGTCTCAAACTTTGGATCTAGATTTGCTTCGGAAACCGCGACGAATATGTCGAGGTATGCAACAGGCTCAACTAACAAGAGCGCGTCGGGAAGTTCGTCACAAAAAGCCCAGATGTGATGCGCAACATTGTTTCGTTTCCGGGCGGCGGATCGAGCAAGCCTCACGACCGCCTCGAACATCTCCAATTCGGGATCTATCAGCTTTATTTTGCCCGCAGATACTATCATGTCCATCTGCGCGCTCGCGCTTCGGACAGTCTGCAGCATTGCAATCGTAGGCCCTGCCTCAGCTGCCAGCAGGAAGGCTAGAATCGAACCGACGTTGGCTTCGATATCAGCCCACCTGACTATGATCTCCGCAACGAATGGCGCCAATTTTGGGCGCCGCTGGATAGCCTCCGGGCTTGCGAATACCTTGGCGCTCGATCGCACTCTTGAGAGGGGTTGGGGAGGCATATATCGATCCAAAGAGAAATAGTCTTAAAAGCCCCAGAGGCGCATCAACCAATGCAGTCTCGCGACATCTAGGAGCGATCCGCGATAGGCCGGAGCGGCTTCAAGGATCACCTTACCTGCGATGGCGAGCCAAAATACCTATCGCTTCCACATTCTAGCATTTAGTTGTGTGGCGCAATTGCCGCAACTATTGTCCTATCCAATCGACCAAAGCTGATCTGGAAGCGATTAATGGCAGGGAAACTTGAGGCGGGAGCTTTTGTCGAGCTCCGTGGGCGGCCTTGGCTGGTCGAGGAGACGGTAAAAGGGGGCGGAGAGTTCGAGTCGCTGAGGCTTTCGTGCATTGCCGACGACGCCCAGGGCGAGCAACTCGAGGTCATCTGGGATGCCGAGATCGGGCCAAAGATCCTGGGCGAGGATAACTGGCAACGTGTCGGGGCAAGCGGACCGGATTCAGCAGACGTGTTCGCGGCCCATTTGCGGGTGATTCGTTGGAATTCCTCCACGGCCGCTGAACGGGACTTGTTTCAAGCGCCCTTCCGGGCGGGAATTCGGTTAGATACCTACCAGCTTCTACCCTTGCGGAAGGCCCTGAGGCTGCCCCGCGTAAATCTGCTGATCGCGGATGACGTCGGGCTTGGTAAGACTGTTGAAGCCGGCCTGATCGCACGGGAGCTCTTGCTGCGCCGCCGCATAGACTTCATCGTTGTGGCAGCGCCGCCGTCCATGACATTGCAGTGGAAAGACGAGCTGCAAGCGAAATTCGGTCTCTCCTTCCAAATTGTCGACCGAGAGCATCTTGCAGAGATGAGGCGGTTGCACGGCTTCGGCGTCAATCCGTGGCGAACAGGCTCGCGATTCATCATCTCTCACCGCCTTCTCACCGACGAGATTTACATCTCCGGACTAAGGGATGTCCTTGGAGAGTTTCGCGCCCGTGCCTTGCTGATCCTTGATGAAGCCCATCATGCGGCCCCCGCCGGAGGATCGCGTTATGCGATCTCAAGCCAGTTCACCAAGGCTGTCCGCAACATCTCCGAGCGCTTCGAGCATCGCCTGTTCCTTTCCGCCACGCCGCATAATGGGCATAGCAACAGCTTTTCGGCGTTGCTTGAGATGCTCGACCCCCAGCGGTTTACGCGTGGCGTCGAGGTCCGACCAAGGGACCTTGAGCCGGTCATGGTCCGTCGGCTGAAGTCGGATCTCCGTCGACTCGGCGAGGCGTTTCCAGAGCGCCGTATCGAGGCAGTTCCAATTTCGGGCCTCCCGGCCGATGCGCCGGAACTCGATCTCGCTCGTCGGCTCGCCGCGTATGGCGAACTACGGATGGCACGCATATCGACCCTGCCGGGCCAAAAGGCTGCGTTAGCCAAGCTTGCGTTCGTGGGATTGCAGCAACGCCTGCTTTCATCAAACGCTGCATTTGCCAAAACGCTGAAGGTTCATCGTGGTTCGCTGGCAAAGCTGATCGACGGGGAGATTACTGCGCGTGAATCACAAGCCGCGCTGACATTCGTGGCTTCGCCGAGCGGTGAGGTCACTGCCGAGCTTGACCTCGAGGATTCGGAAGCCGAAGCAACCATGGATCAAGACGAAGCCTCCGCGACCGAGGCGGCGTCTCGCGCGGGGGCGCTCGGAGCCACAAAGAGCGCGCTTGAAGCAGAGCTTGCCGCGGTCGATGACATGCTGGCGATTGCCGAGGCTTCCGCAAGCCGCCCCGACGCCAGGGTTCGCTGGCTGGTCGAATGGGTCAAAGCCAATATGCTCGCGGGTAAGACATGGAACAATCGACGCCTGATCATTTTCACCGAATACGAAGACACGCGCCGATGGTTGGAACGGCGGCTGCTTGAGGCAATCGATGCCACCGATAGATCGGACGAGCGCATCCTTGTGTTCTCGGGCGCCACCGGCACGGACAAGCGCGAGGCCGTCAAGCGCGCCTTCAACACCGACCCAGCGATTGAGCCTGTCCGGATACTGCTTTGCACCGACGCTGCCCGCGAAGGCATCAATCTCCAGACTTATTGCTCGGACTTGATCCACTTCGACTTACCTTGGAACCCCTCTCGTCTCGAACAGCGCAACGGGCGCATAGATCGCAAGCTGCAGCCGGCAAAGCTAATCATTTGCCGCTACTTCAAATATGAGCAGCGCGAAGCAGACATCGTTCTCGACGCCCTTGTGCGAAAGACCGAATCGATCCGCAATCAGCTCGGCTCGGTCGGTCAACTGATCGAAGAGCGCGTGACGAAACGTCTGGCGGAAAGTGGCATCCGTCAAGGTGCGGCCGCGGAGATCGCCAAAGCCATCGAGGCGGAGAGCGATGCCGAGCGTCTTGCCCGGGCGCGGGCCGAGATGGACGATGATGAGCGCGTCCGCTTCGAGAAGATCACCAAGGAGCAGCGCGAGCTGCAACGGGTGCTGGAAGACTCGCAAGAGAAGGTGGGAGTCAACCAGGACGATCTGAGGCATGTGGTGGCTGTCGCGCTTGATCGTGCGGGTTATCATTTCGACGAGGCCCGAGCGGAAGCTGTCGGCCCGGTCGAAACCTATCGTTTCGATCCCTCTCATCTGGCCTTCAAGGGCGAGGGCGGCTGGGGCGATGCGTTCGATGATCTGCGAATCCGGCCGCGAAAGCGCGGCGAACGTTATTCGGATTGGCGGCGTAACGCGCCGATCCGCTCGATTTCCTTCAAACCTCCGGTGCTGGCGGACGGTCGCGACGCGCCGAATGTCGTCCAGGTCCATCTCGAACACCGTCTTGTCCGAAGGCTGTTGTCACGGTTCATTTCGCAAGGCTTCGAATCCAGCTTGTCACGCGTTTCGGTGATCATGGGGCCGGGCGCGCAGCCGCGCATCGTCCTGATGGGACGCCTCAGCCTGTATGGCAGCGGAGCGACGCGCTTGCACGAGGAGGTCATTCCAATCGCTGCGATCTGGTCGGAGGCCGAGCGCGCTAAGAGGCCCTTGAAAGCTCTGGGCGAGAGCGGCGAGGCGCGGACGCTTGATCAGCTGGAGCAGGCGTTGAGAACGGCGACGCCTGCGCCCGCGATGGCGGTTGCGCGCGTTCAGACATTAATTGAGCAAGACATCACGGATTTGCGCCCCGCGCTTGAGAGCATCGCCGGCGAGCGCATTGCAACTAATACCAAGTTGTTGCGCAAGCGTGGCGAGGAGGAGTCAAAGTCCCTGCGCGAATTGCTGGAGCGCCAACGTGGCCGAATTTCCAAGGCGGCGGACGAATTCGATCCCAATCAGCTTTCCCTCCCGGGAATCGCCGAGGAGGAGCGGCGGGAACAGGAGGCGGATCGTCGTCATTGGCGAACGCGGCTTGAACGGCTCGATCAGGAGATGAAAACGGAGCCGGAGCGCATCATGCATTCTTACGACGTGACGGCGCATCGACTCGAACCGGTCGGCATTGTCTATCTCTGGCCGGTTTCAGGTTAAGCGATGCGAGAGACATACCGCGATCCCGCGCTTGAATGGCTGGACCACGTGCAGCCGGTCGGCCTTGTGGTCGCACCAGCCGTGGTCAAGGACCTGATCCTTGAGCCGACGCCGCAGAGTCAGATCGACAGCGCCGAGGTCGAGCTGCTTGTTGATCCCGATCCGGCCAAGCTCGCCCTGATCGATCCATGGGCCTTCGCGGAAGTGATTCTCGGATGGGAAGCGCGGATGGTCGCAGGCGCGCCCGGCGGTCCTGCTCTACCCGACAGCCTTAGCTTGCGCCTGCCGGAGTATGACACGACACTTTCGCCGGATTGGGCCGTCGTCGATCCCTCGGGCGGTGAGCTGCCGTGGCAACTGCTTGTCAGGTTGGAAGGGCCGGGAATCGATCCCGATCAGCGCGGTGCGCTCGGCGGATGGGAGGCGACCCCGCATCAACGTTTTGAGCGGTTGTTGCGCGAGACCGGTGTCTCCGCGGGGCTGATGATCACCGACAAGGATATCCGGCTGGTCTATGCCCCGAAGGGCGAGACCTCCGGTTGGTTGGCCTTCCCGATCCGGTCGCTTGCGACCGTCGGCGGTCGCGCCATGCTCGGTGGGCTCAAGCTGATGCTCGACCGCGGACGGCTCTTCACCGACGCCGAAGATCGCCGTCTGCCGGCAGTCCTGAAGAAGAGCCGCGAGGCACAGGCTGCGGTATCGACCGCGCTCGCCGAGCAGGTGCTCGGTGCGCTGCATGAATTGTTGCGCGGCCTCAGCGCCGCCGATCCGGGCGCGATCCGGAAGCTCGCCGCCGAGCAGCCCGGTCATCTCTACGAAGGCCTGCTCACAGTCCTGATGCGGTTGGTGTTCGTGCTCTATGCCGAGGATCGCGATCTCCTGCCATCGCGCACCGACGGCCGCTCGCGCGCGCTCTATGACAACGGCTACTCCGTCCGCGGACTTTACGCCAAGCTGACCGAAGATGCTGCGCTGAACCCCGACACCATGGATGAACGGCGGGGCGGCTGGGGCCGCCTCTTGGCTTTGTTTCGGCTGATCCATGGCGGTCACCCCTCGCACATCATTCAGGCGCGCGGCGGCAAGCTGTTTGATCCGGATATCTTTCCGTTTCTCGAGGGACGCACATTGGACTCCGACAAGCCGGCGGTCATGACGGTCTCCGACGGCTGCGTCCTACGTGTGCTCGAAGGTCTGATGACTCTGGAAGCCAAGGGACGTGGTTCCGACAGCACCCGCGAACGACTTTCCTATCGCACTCTCGATGTCGAACAGATCGGCTCGGTCTACGAGACCGTGATGGGCTTTACGGTCGAGCCGGCGGCGGGCCGCGTGCTCGCCATCAAGGCGGGTAAGAACAACCACACGCCGGTATTCGTGAATCTTGACGCGCTGCTTGTCAAAAGCGGAAAGGATCGCGTCAAGTATCTGAAGGAAGACGGTGACCGTGCGCTGACCGCCGCGCAGGCCAAGGCCGTCGAGGCGGCCAGGTCCATCGCCGAGGCGGTCGCGGCGTTGGATTCGATCGTTGATGAGCGTGCCTCGCCCCGCAAGCGTGAATTGCCTTCCGGCACGCCGATCCTGCAGCCGACCGATGAGCGCCGCCGCACGGGTAGCCACTATACCCCGCGCAGCCTCACCGGGCCGATCGTGCGTTACGCGCTGCAGCCAGCTCTCGAGCAGCTCGGGGCGAATGCGACGCCGGAGCAAATACTCGATCTCAAGGTGTGCGATCCTGCCATGGGCTCAGGCGCGTTCTTGGTCGAGGCTTGCCGCGCGCTCGCGGCCAAGCTCGTTGTTGCATGGGCGCACTGGCCGGAGAGAAAGCCGATCATTCCGGCCGATGAGGACGAGGAGCTGCATGCGCGTCGCCTCGTCGCCCAGCGTTGCCTCTATGGCGTTGACAAAAATCCGCTGGCTACCGATCTCGCCAAGCTGTCGCTGTGGCTCGCCACGCTCGCTCGTGATCACGAATTCACTTTCCTGGATCACGCGCTCAAATCGGGTGATAGCCTTGTGAGTCTGACGGAAGCACAAATAGCTGCGGTGCATTGGGATACGTCCAAGCCGGGACTTCCGTTGTTCCGACAACTCGTCGAGCATCGCGTTGCAGAAGTAATGAATGGGCGCGCCGAAATTCGAGCTGCGCCCGACGACACTACGCGCGCGATTCAAGAGGCGCGTCACCGTTCGTTAGAGGGGCGGTTGCGAGACATCCGCCTCATTGGAGATGCGGTGATCGCGGCGTTCTTTGCTGCAGATAAGCCAAAAGATCGGGAGGTGAAACGGACGGAAGTCGAGAGCTGGCTGACAGGATCACTTGAGGCGGCATGGAACAAGCTTACGGTCATAGCCAAGACCCTTGAGCAAGGGGAACATCCGCTCGCACCGTTTCACTGGCAAATCGAATTCCCGGAGGTATTCGCTGACGATGGCGGATTTGACGCAATAGTTGGAAATCCCCCCTTCGCGGGCAAAAACACCGTTGTCGCCGGAAACCGGCCTGCCTATCATCAATGGCTGACAACAGCGGCTACAGAATCAACAGCAACTGCTGACCTCGTTGCTCATTTTTTCCGCCTCGCTTTCCGCTTAATTCGTTCGCGCGGCGCGTTTGGTTTAGTCGCAACGAATACTATTCGCGAAGGCGACACTCGAAGGTCAGGCCTCCGCTGGATATGCCTCAACGGAGGAACGATCTACTCAGCGCAGTCTCGAGTGCGCTGGTCTGGCGGCGCGTCCGTGGTGGTTAGTGTGATCCATGTCGTCAAAGGCAAAGCCACGATGCCGATTATCCTCAATGGCCGGGTCGTTCCAAAAATCACCGCTTTCCTCTTTCATGCTGGAAACCACACGGATCCTGCGCGTCTTTCTGCAAATGCTAAGAAGAGTTTTCAGGGCAGCATTCTCTTGGGAATGGGTTTTACGTTTGACGACAACGATTCTAGTGGAGAGGCAAATCCAATTGCCCTGAAGACTGAGCTGATACGTAGGGATCCCAAGAATGCGGAATTAATACGCCCGTATATCGGCGGGGAGGAGGTCAATGACAGTCCCGGACATGAGCCTCGCCGATTTGCGATAGACTTTTTTGATCGTGACTTAGCGGAGGCGTCGCGCTGGCCTGATCTTCTAGAGATAGTTCGAACGAAAGTGAAGCCTCTCCGGGATCGACAGAAGAGGGACGCCAACCGTGAACGCTGGTGGCAATATGCCGAAAAGCGTCCGGGCCTCTATGCAGCAATAGCTAGAAGCGAGCGCGTGCTTGTAATCTCTCGGGTCAGAGCAACTGGTTTCGCATTCGTGCCAGCCAAGACGATTTTCTCGGAGCAACTTGTTGTTTTTCCCTTTGAGCAGGACGCGGCATTCGCGATACTGCAAAGTAGAATTCATGAATGTTGGGCCCGCTCTTTCAGCGGCTCAGCCCTAGATTTGATCAGGTATTCTCCAACCTCTTGTTTTGAAACATTTCCATTTCCCGCAGATTGGCAGGCGCGTGTCTCGGTGGAGACGGTCGGTCGGTCGTATTACGAGGCGCGCGCTGGGATTATGCGTGAAAGCAATACGGGCCTGACGGGCACCTACAATCGCTTCCATGAGCGCGCCGAGACTGCGGACGACATTCAGCACCTGCGCGAGTTGCATGCTTTAATGGATCGATCGCTGCTGGACGCTTATGGCTGGCATGACTTAGCCGCGCGAGCTGAGCCTGTCTTTCTCAATGAGACCAATGAGGATGACCACACGTATCAGGGCCGCCTATTCTGGCCATCTGATTTCCGGGATGAAGTTCTTGCGCGCCTCCTCGCCCTCAACGCGGAACGGCATGCCGAGGAAGTTCGCCTCGGCATCGCTCCGCGCATGAACGGCAAAAAGCTGAGCGGCGAAGGGGACTACGACGCGGAATGAACAAGAGTATCTGGGGGAGCTATGACGGCCAGTAACGAAATCCGACGTCGTATCGTCAATACCTTCCGCCGTGACTTGATCGGCCCACTGCCCGTCAATGTTGAGCCCGCCGATGCGGATTTGGAGCGAGAGCGGCTCAGTGATCGAGACAGACCTTCACGATGGTATCTTGCTGGTTTCATCGCGCCGACCGACGACCCCATGGCGCTCGATGCCGCTGAAGATGAAGGCGTCGATCCCAATGCACAGGAAGAGCTCGATCCTGAGACAGATGCTCCGGATCCGGCTGGCGCTGGTGGCGCGGCGGGAGACAATGAAACTCCGGATGCTCCGAATACATCGCGCCGTTTCTTACCCTCGTCGATCGGGCTTACAGTTCTGCTTGCCCCAGACGTGACTGAAATCGAAGCGAACGTCAGTTGGGGCGACTACCGGACAGAGCCCCCGCTTCCTGAGAGCGTTCTGATCGGCGAATCTGAGCCCGAAGAAGTCGGCACGGACGGAAAACGGAAGCGGAAGGCCCGCGTTGCGGTCGAATGGGTTCGAATTCCCAAGGCACGCACCGAGACTATCATTCTGTCGAAGGAGGGGAGAGCTAATCCGATTGTCGTTCGGGAAAGCGCCGCCGAGCAACGACGCGGCGGCGGACTTCAGCTCGAATCCCATTCGCGCATTTTTGACTACGTGACACCGGATGGCACTCCAGAGCGGGTGCGGGCGCTAACCGTCTTCCTTGTCAATCGGCGGGCTATCGTGCCTCAAAGCAGTTACTCCGATGTTTCCTTCGCGTTTCAGGCGCGGCTTGAACTTGTCTGCCCGTCCGGTTTTCAGCCGCGTCGTGACTTGTCCGGCATGAGAACCAAAGATGGCGATCTGCAACTTGCCGACCTGCACTATCGCGATATCCGCGAATGGGCCGTCGGCCGCAATGCAGCCGCGGGCTGGAGTGCGCCAGAGAACGAGGCAACAGCCGTTCAGCGCGTCTGGACCGACCCGCTTCCGGTTGCAGAGGTCGAACGCGTGGCGCCTAACGAAGATAAAACGCTGACATCTCGCGTCGTTTTCGGCATGGAGGACCTTGTCGAGAAGGCAAATGAAGGCGAGAAGCCTCTCGCCGACGCTCTCGCAGCTCTTCCTGATTTATACGAGGTTTGGATTGGACTCGAACGTGCGAAAGGCAAGGGTCTTTCAGGGCAACGTCAAGCGACGGCAGATCGCCTGATAGAGGATATGGAAACTGCACGCGACCGTATCGCGGCCGGCATCAATCTCGTAAGCTCAAACAGCATTGCGCGGACCGCATTTCGCTTCATGAATGCATCCATCGCTATGGCTGCCCGCCGGCGCAACGCCGGTCCGAATGGAGACCCGGCGGCCCAGCGCAAGCCTGAATGGCGACCGTTTCAGCTCGCTTTCATTCTATTGAATCTGTCCGGTCTTGTGGACAAGACGCATCCCGATAGAGAGAAGGCGGACCTGCTGTTTTTCCCGACGGGCGGCGGCAAGACCGAGGCCTATCTGGGTCTTGCTGCTTTCGTCATCGCATTCCGACGGCTGACCGGCCCAGGCATTCTGGGTGCCGGCGTGGCAGTCATTATGCGCTACACGTTGCGCCTCCTGACGCTCGACCAGCTTGCCCGCGCCGCGGGCGTGGTCTGCGCCCTCGAGCTAATGCGCACAAGTCCGACTAATCTCGATCAGAAGGGGAGACGACTCCTGGGTGATTGGCCGATCGAAATCGGGCTTTGGGTCGGTTCTGATGCGTCGCCGAACAAGCTGGGCGGGAAAGGCAACACGGACGAACATACGGCTGTCGGACGTGTTCGCCGCTACCGCAATGGCAAGGACAAAAGGGCGCCAGCTCCCCTAAAGGCTTGTCCGTGGTGTGGAACGCCCTTTACGAAGAACTCTTTTGCTTGCCGTCCCAACGAGACGGCCCCGACCAACCTCGAAATCCGCTGCGACAATCTTTCCTGCGATTTCACCGGGAACCGCGCTTTGCCGGTGCTCACCGTCGACGAGCCAATCTATCGCCGATTGCCCGCGTTCCTGATCGCGACCGTCGATAAATTCGCGAGCTTGCCTTGGGAAGGGCAGACGGGCGCGTTCTTTGGACACGTCGATCGATTTCAGGAGGGGCTCGGCTTTTTTGGAGCAGCCGAACCTCGACAAGGACAGCCGCTGGGAAATGGTTGGTCGCTCGATCCGCCGGACTTGATCATTCAGGACGAGCTTCATCTGATCGCCGGGCCACTTGGCACCGTCGCGGGTCTCTACGAATGCGCGATTGATCAGCTTGCGACACGCACGAAAGGCGACAAGCGTATCCGACCGAAGATTGTCGCCTCAACCGCAACCGTTAGACGCGCTGCGGCGCAGATCGAGGCGCTTTTCGACCGGCCTTCGACACAGATCTTTCCGCCACCGGGGATCGACCGCACGGATAGCTTTTTTGCCCAGACGGTCCCGTCGTCAAAGAACCCTGCGCGCTGGTATCTAGGCATCGCCGCGCAAGGGAAGGGCCCCAAGCTTGTCTATCTGCGTGCCCTGACAACCCTGTTGTCCGCGGCGCAAGCTGCTTACGACCAGGCTGCGGCATCTGTTCTGCCGGGCAAGAACAATCCAGCCGATCCATACATGACGGCGCTATGTTACTTCAACGCTCTCCGCGAACTGGGTGGAGCCAGACGGATCGTCGAAGACGAGATCCGCGATCGCGTCAGCCGTTACGGAACTCAGCGATGTCGGATCGAGCCACCTGACGTCATTTTCGCAGATCGACAAATCAAAGCTCCGATGGAGCTGACGTCGCGCGAGTCGACCGACAAAGTGGCCGAGGCCAAGCAGCGGCTTGAGGCCGTCTTCGGTTCGCCGAGTGAGGTCGTGGACGTCGCGCTTGCCACCAACATGATTTCGGTCGGTCTGGATATCACCCGCCTAGGCTTGATGCTGGTCCAGGGCCAGCCGAAGACTGCGGCAGAGTATATTCAGGCTACGAGCCGCGTCGGTCGCGATCACGACCGTCCTGGTTTGGTGGTTGTTGTGCTTAACGTGCACAAGCCACGCGACCGAATGCACTTTGAGCAATTCTGCCAATTTCACCGAACCTTCTATCGAGCGGTTGAAGCCACCAGCGTAACACCGTGGGCAGCGAGGGCGCTCGATAGGGCCTTGGCCGCAATCGTGGTCGCCGCCGCCCGTCACGTGGATGAGAGCCTAACTCCGGATACCGCCGTTGGGGTGCTGAAGGACCATCCTCTGACGCGACAACGCGTCCGTGATGCAATTCTCAGTCGGGCTCCTGACAGGGCGATTGCCGGGGGTAGGGCGGCCCTCGCCCTGCAGATTGACGCCATTCTCGACGCATGGATAGCGACTGCGCAAGATCAGGCGGCCGGCGGAAACGTCTTCGCCTACGCCCACAAAAAGAGTCCAAATCGACTGCTTCATATGCCGCTAGCACCGGAAATACCCAACCTCTCGCAAGGCCATCAGCTTTTCATTGCTGGTCGGTCGATGCGGGATGTTGAGCCGAGTGTGACGCTGAAGGTGAAGGACCCCGATGGAAAAGTCATAGCCAACGCGGATGACGTCTGATGAGCAAGAATACGCAGCGCCTCAGCCAGGTCATTTCCACGTTCGGCCCGGGGGCCATGGTGGATTTGCCAACGCGATCCGTGGTCATCGGGGGACTCGAGCAATGGGATATGAAAGGCGGCGGGTTTACAACTCTGTCGGAGCCGCGCCTCCAGGAGCGCCTCGAAAAGCTCTTGAAAGACCGGAACCGGCTGGATCAAAGCAAGAGTCTTTTTCTTCGAACGCCTCCGACCACCGAGGCAGCACCGAATGGAGAGCCTCGCGGTATATCATCGGCGATATTTCCGGCCTGGTTCGTCTGCGAGGAGGTCGACGTTGTAGGAACGGGGCCTGCGGGATTTCGCCGCCGCCGACTGGTGCGGTGGAAGGATTTGGACGCCACGGGTCGCAAGCGCTTCAATTTTGATGACGGACGAAAGAGTGAAGTAACGCCAATCCGCTTCGTTTGCGCCTGCACAAAGGGGCACTTGCAGGACATCGATTGGCGCTGGGTCGTGCATGGCACCACGGTTTGCCAGGAGCCGATGTGGGTAGAAGAAAAGGGGACGAGTGCCGACCCCGCGGATACTTCCGTCGTGTGCGGCTGCGGCAGGCGGCTATCCCTCCAAGAGGCATTTATCCCCGGCAGGCTTGGAAAATGCCGTGGCGAGCGTCCATGGTTGCTCGACAAGGACCCGGATGGATGCGACCTGAATCTGAAGCTCCTCACCCGAACCGCGACGAATACCTATTTCCCCCAGGTTCTGACGATCATTTCGCTTCCATCAGAAGAGGATGAATTAACGAAGCTTGTCGCGGAGCTCTCGGGCGAGTTGACCAACGTCAAATCGATGGAGCACGTCGCTGCCGCAAAGCAATTTAATCCAAAGATTGCCGCGTCACTCGGGGAATTCGCCGACGGCGATATCTTTGAGCGTCTGATCAGGATTCGCGAAGGGGCAAAAGCTGACGCCTCAAAATCCCCCAAGGTGGCTGAGTTCGACGTATTCGCCAGCGGACGCGAGGAGATAGGTCAGAATCATCCGGCGGCCAAACTTTACGCTCAAACTCTGAAACGTTTGGCCTGGGCCGGCGCCTCGGACATTGATCTATCGAGCGTAAGAAGCCTTGTTGCGGTCCACAGGCTTCGGGAGGTTTCCTGCCTTTATGGTTTTACAAGGTTCGAAGCCGCACCCACGTCTAGCGATGGTGACATTGAGGACGTGAGCCTAGCGGTCGACGGTGCGCCAATATCGAGAGACGCCGACTGGTTACCTGCGATCGAACAGTTTGGCGAAGGCCTGTTTGTGCACTTTGACGAGGCCAAAATCCGCGCTTGGATGAACGAGGGGCCGGCCAAGGAGCGAGATTCGAAGCTGATCGCTGGGTTTCAGCATTGGTCGCTCCGATTCGGCGGCAAAGGCCCGAAGTATCCCGGCCTGCCATACGCGTTGCTGCATAGCCTGTCGCACGCGCTCATGTCTGAAATTGCCCTTGATTGCGGATATCCAGCCAGTGCCCTCAAGGAAAGGATTTACGCGTTGCCCGAGGGCGACGGAGGCCGCTTCGGGATATTGATCTATACCGCGACGGCCGGAGCACAGGGAACCTTGGGAGGTCTCGTCGCGACCGCCCCTCGATTTGCCTCCATCCTCAAGGCGGCCTTGGATCGAGTTGCGATATGCTCGAACGATCCGGTTTGCTCTGATCACGAGCCCGACACCCAGAGTGGCGATCGCGCAACCCACGGAGCCGCTTGCCATAGCTGTTTGCTCATCGCGGAGACGAGCTGCGAAAGCCGAAATTTATACCTGGATCGAGCGCTTCTGACCGCCACGATGTCTGCGACAGGCGAGGCGTTCTTTTGATCACTGGTAACAATATTATCTCGACGCCAGATCTGACGGAAGATCGTTACTAACATCGCCTACGTTGAGCGGGGATGGCAAACCCCAAGGCCAAAAAAGGGACAAGGCTCGGCGTGGATCGAGACAGCTGCTTCGACGAAGATCAGCGATTTATTCGGTTCCGTTTTCAGTTGGCCGTCCGTTGCGTGAGCTCAAGCGCTGACTAGCAGCGTTTGGGGGCCCGAGGAATGCTGAAGCGAGCAACAAAGAGGTCTGCCGTCGCGAGCAGCTAATATGTATTCGAGCTTGAGGAATAGAGGTCTCTGGCGATTCTCATGCCGGCTCCGAGCTCATCAGCTCCCGAAATCCGAACCTATTTGCTACAGTCTTTTCGATCGCCAGCGAGGCTCCTCCCGGCCCAGAGTGCTCCCGTCCTCGCCCTCTTACCGAGGTCGAGTGCAAAATTTTTTACGGTTGATTTGTGCTCGGTTCGCGAGTTTCAGCGGAAATTCACAAGTTACGTTTCTATGAGATAGCTTCGTAGCGGTGATTTTCTGTCGATCCACAGAGTTTGGAGCGCTGTTTTCTGTGCGAATTGCACAGAATTTCTGTTTCCAACTACAGAGCCCGCTCGTCATTCTGTCTGTTTCTCGTCCAATTATGCGTTTGGAAGTGTGCTGACGGCAGGTGCCCCTCGTTGACGACACCACCATCGGCTCATCCAGCGCCGTGACGGTGCAGGCATGGGTGATGCGGACCATACGCGAACGGGGAACTGTCGGCGCCATTCGCAAAATGGGCAGAACTGAACTTTAGACGGATCCGCTGAGAAACACAGCGCAGTCCGCTTCAGCGGCGCTATAGACCTGTGAAAAAGAGAAACCACGCGCCGGGCAGCGCGTGGCTTCGCAGAACTCGACCTTTGCCGTTGTCGGACAGAAAGTATCGATATGATGGATTATAGCAGATCCGCGCTCAGTTGCGCGTCCAATCAGGCGCCGGTCGTCAAAAAGACTGACGACGATCTCGGTCCTACCGAGTTCTCTCTCTCCGAGACGACGACGCAAGCCAAAATCGATGCGCCTGTAGCTGGACTTGATGGTTGCGTCTCGGAACCGACACCTGCTCAACAGCTCGATCAGGCGAACCTTGAGCTCATTGAAGCGTTTGACCGGGACAATCAATCCAAAACGCTGGACATTTCTCTCGCGCCTGGTTGCTACGGCATGTCTCTGCTGCGCCGCGAGGGCTCGACCGAATGCTCAACCTGCCCTTTCGCCCCTCCCTGTAAGCCGGCTGGCGAACAGCAACTGGCGATGTTGCGGGCGGAGGGATGCGAACTGCCGATCGAGCGTGAGCGGAGAGAGGCCCGCGAGCGCAAGCGAGCGGAGCGTGCCAAAGAGAAGGCGCGTGCAACTGCACCAGTTTCAAAAGCGCCGGTAGCCCCTGAGCCTTCGGCTACGCCACCCTTGTCGATATCGAAGGCCATGTTGCTGAATCTTCAGAAGGCAGTAGCTAATCGGCGTCCGAACGACCGCCGACTTGAGAAGCTGATGCGTGAGGACAAGCAAAAGGAACTCGTCAAGTTCGCGATCCTCCTTTGGACCAATAGAGATTTGTCCGTTGCCAAAGTTGGCAAACTTTACACTGCTAAGACCAGCCTCCCCATGGACAAGAAGCCAGCGGAGAATCGGAAGAAGCTGGTGGATCAGCTCGTTGCGGCCGGCATCTGGACGCCAATTCAGTCTGGTGCAAAGCCCTGAATCAGTTTGCTGCAACCTTCAAATCAGTCTGATGCAGACCGCAGCCCTGTTCGGTGCAGTCTGGTGCGACCCGATCATTCTGGTGCAGGTTTTGCACCAGACTGCACTTGATTGATTTTTGTAAGGCATTGATTTTAGACCTTATTCCAACTAAGTCCCGGAACGGTCTTATGTCACGCTCCTCTCTATATATAATTAGTAGTGTCTATAAGAGTTGTAAGAAGGAGAGGAGCGTGGGACGCCTCCGGCGCCCCACTCCTGAAGCTATCTCCTGATAGGAGAGGGCGTCCGGTTATGAAGGAATGCTTCCGGTCCCGGCCATCGCCGTCTCCGGCGGCGCAGCCTTAGTCGCGAAGTAAAGACCGCCTCCGGCCCGCGCTGGTTCGGCGGCTCTCCCAGGTCCGAACAGACGGGACCCTCACCTTTACGCCCCCCGGCCGGACCAAACCCCCGGCGGAATCAATAGGCGTGACGCAGGATTCGTTATTTGGGCTCGGCCGCTATCCGACAGCGGTCGGCAACCTCAACGCGCCAGTGGGCTTCTAATCGAAATCCTTGCGAGATAGCGAGCAGGTGGTCGGACAGCAAATCTTGTTGCACGAGGTTTTTCGCCCGAGCGGCTCGAAAATGCCCCGCTTGGGCTTCTTCGCTGCCTAGACGCCAAACTCCCGCCACACGAAGTGCAGCCGTTCAACAGGGCAGCGGGGAGGGGCAATGGCCAAGGATAAGGGATAAATGTCCGGTGGCGCCAATGCGCAATGGATTGGACTTCAGAAAAAAGTTCTAGGACTTCGCTTGTCGCAAAGCCCTAGAGCAACAACCGCAAAAGCAGGCTATTGAAATCTGTAGCCGCCGATCGCGCAAAATTCGCTTGCTGTATCATTCATCATCGAGCTGCTTTCGGCACCCATTTTGTAGCGATAGCCCACGACAGTGCCGTTCCGCTGCGTTACTGACCCCAAGACAGTCTGAAAACCTACATAGCCACCGTAAGAGTTCTTGGCGTTGACTTGGAAGCAGTAGTCAGGGGCGTCAGCTTGAGCCTTGATCAGATTGGGCCATCGATATTGAGCGGATAGTGGATCCTTTAACCGGCTCCCATACGTGCTCGTGATGATCTTCTTCTCAGCATCCGTCAGCGGGCGTTGTTGGGCGTAGCTAGTGCGGCCCGGAATGGTGGCTATGACGACGAGTGCAAGTGTAGTTCTGAGCATTCTCTCTTTTCCTGTTTGCTCGGGTGGAATGAGTGGATGGATCGCTATCCAAGGCGAGCGACCAGATCGACCGCGCGCAGGTGCGTATAGCGTTGCAGCATCTTGAGCTCTCGATGTCCCGAGATCGCGCTGACTTCGGCGATGTTGAGACCTTTCTCGAAGAGCCGGGAAATTGCCTCGTGGCGCAGATCGTGGAAGTGCAAATCTGACATCCCCGCGCGGACTCGAAGATGCTCGAACGCCAAACGCACCGAATTCCCGGTCATGGAGAACACTCGATCGTGTCTTACGCCGGCGCTTCGCAGCTCCTGCAGAGTCTGAACGGCGCGGCATGACAAGGGAACGTCGCGGCTGTCGCCATTTTTGGTCAACGGCAAATGGGCGACGCCTCGCTTGAGGTCGATGTGCTCCCACCTGAGGTCCAATAGTTCGCCTCGCCGCATTCCCGTCTCTATGGCGAGGATGATCAGCGGCTTAAGCAGCGGAGTTCGGCCGCGGTCGCAGGCGTCGAGCAGACGTTGCTCTTCGCCTTCCTTGAGCCTGCGGGTCCGACCACGCGGGACTGGTGGACGTCGGACCAGCTTGACCGGGTTGCGGGGGACCCAGAGACCCCACTCGCGGGTCGCAACCTCAATCGCGTGCGAAATGGTATTAAGCTCTCGGACGACGGTCGCAGGCGCCACCGTTTTGAGCCGTTCGTCTCGATAGCCTGCGACGTCCGAACTCGTCAGCTTGGCGAGCGTGCGGTGCGATATGGGGCAGCGCACAATCGAGTTGATCCGAGCCTTCTCGGAGACGGCCCCACGCTTGGCAGGCGTCACCTCGTTGGCGTAGCGCGAAAGAAGCTCCCCCAGCGTCGTCTTCTCGGCAGCGCGTGTATCAGCCACCCAGCCAGACCGGTCAGCTTCCGCCTCTAGGTCACGCGCCCAACGTTCCGCCGCGGTCTTAGTGTCGAACGACTTGGCCCGTGGAGGGACCCCTCGCCGACGCACCTGCGCCTGCCAACGCCCTCTGAGTTTTCGAATAGTCGCCACAGTCGCTTGCTCGGATCACCTTGTTTTCTCGATACAAGGACGCCGGCGACTCGGTGCCAAGGATTATCCCGGCGCGGTGCGGGAAATGTGGGGTGTGCCGCTTCTGTGCCTATTCCAAGCTACTGTCTGAGCCAGGTTGCGGAAAAGCCTTAGGGATCAATGGGGACCGGACGGCGTCTGTTGCGGTCGCGACGGAGCCACGTTGCCGTGGTGAGGCAACGCTCTCTCGGATTTAAGAAGGATCAACGGCCGTAGGAATTTTGCGCTGGTTAGTCAAAAGAGGGGGTTGAACTGTCCTGACGATTCAAGCAGGGGTTACAGTTCCCTTTATTGCTCGCGAATCATTCGGTTAGCAAAACTAGGTAGCTGAGATAACAGAATGGTCGATCAGATCTATGATGTAATCCGTCGTGGCGAGCTCCCGAGCGAGAGGTTGCCCTTTCTCAGCTATTTATTGGAAGATTCGGAAAAATTCATCTCGCAAGAGGGGCCGGTTTGGGATTTCAAGAGGGAGTGGCCGTTTTCATATTCGGACGACTTCTTTTGCGGAATCGCTCGACTGGTATGTGCATTCGCCAATTCGGATGGCGGAATAATCGTATTCGGTGTTCACGACACGGAGCGAACGGCCGGCCACAACAAAGTCGCTCCCAATATGGACCGCCTTCAGCAAGCGCTAAACCAGCTCCTATCAGAAAAGCCAAGCCTCAAACTTCGCCGCTATGAGACCGGCACGGCCGAGGCGGTGGACGTATTACTTGTCTCACCTCACGATGCCTCTGCAATGCCTTTGCGGTTTTTGAAAACCGTCGGCGACTACAAAGCCGGCGTGATATGGGTGCGCCAAGGTCACGAAGTAGTCGCAGCAGAGCCACGCCACATCGCCAGTCTCTATTGCCGGATCGATCGGCGGGGGACCGGTAATCAGGACGACGATGGGATGCTGGGGGGTGGACTGCCCCCAAGTCCGTCAACAATCAGAAAATTTGTGGGGCGTATTCAAACGGTGGACGACGTGTTCCGCTGGTTGAAACTGTCTGACGAGCCAAGGAATTTTCTTTACGGCAAAGGTGGCTCGGGAAAAACAACAATCGCGTATGAGGTTGCTCGAACTCTACGTCTCGCGGGCCCTCAGTTTCGAATAAAT
The DNA here is from genome assembly GCF_000011365.1 of Bradyrhizobium diazoefficiens USDA 110. GTDB lineage: Bacteria > Pseudomonadota > Alphaproteobacteria > Rhizobiales > Xanthobacteraceae > Bradyrhizobium > Bradyrhizobium diazoefficiens. Next base: position 942,852 of record NC_004463.1, read on the forward strand.
GGAGGTGAAACTCTCGACAACGTCATATTCGTTTCCGCAAAGCAGCAGATGCTCAATGTGATGTCGCAGACTGCCGAGAAGTTCGTTGGTCTCGATTTTTCGAACGAGCGAGAACTATACGAGGCAATCCTTGCCTTGGGTAGTTGGACCTCAGAATCTCTAAGTGAGCTAACGCTCGCACAGTTGAGAGAAGAAATTCGTCAGTTCTTTGATCTGACATCCAACTTTCTGGTCATTGACGATGTCGACACCCTCACCACCGAAGGGGTCGAGGCGGGATTCGACTATCTTTACGGAGTGCTATGGAGATCGAAACGCAAGTCCAGGATTCTCTATACGCTACGGAATGCTCCGACTCACTCACTCGCTAACGCGATAGAAGTTCCGGGGCTTGAAGCCGGCGACTATGAGGAGTTTGTAAAAGTCTGCGCGGCGCAGTTTCGCGTCCCAGTGCCGGACGCAGGTTTCGTTCAAAGCAAACTGTCCGCAATCTCTGAGCGACGACCCCTTGTGATCGAAAGCATCGTCGCGCTCGCCCGAACAGCAGGAAGCTACAAGCGGGCCGTCGAACTCTTCGAAGAGGGGGCGGGTGAAGATGTTCGGGGTTACGTGTTTCAACGAGAGTGGAATTCTCTACCTGCCGACAATCATGGGCGGTATGTTTTGGCGGTTCTCGCACTACACAGCGACCCTGTCGGTTTCGCAGACATAGTCGCTCTAACTCGTTATGAAACTGGACGAGTGCGCGATGCACTGGCTGCTGTTCGTGAGATGTTTTTGCAGGTGGCTGAGGTTGGCGAAGAGGCGACATATCAGCTTGGCTCTTTGACACGAGCGTTCGTATTTGAGCAGTCTAAAAAGCTGGACCAATATCCCGCTCTGAAAGAGAGAGTGGCGAAATATCGTCGAAGTTTCTTCCCCGACAATCCGGTCCTATCCCGTCTCCGACACAGAGCGGAAACGTTGATCTCGAAAGGTCGTCGGTTCAATGACAAGGACGCGCTAAGGCAAGCGCTCGCCTTGACAGTGGATAAGACGCTTGCACCCTCCGTTACAGAAGATCCAAGGTTCAACTCGCTTCAAGGGTTTGTATGCGCAAGTCAGGTGCCGCCTAAACTCGATGACGCGCGTGTCTATTTTGGACGAGCCTTCGCGATGAAGTTCGAGCCCGATATCGACCAAATTACTTCGTGGTATTTCGCAGAGCGCGATTCTGGTCACGGATTGGAGCAATCGTTGAAGATTGCCGACTTCGTCTCCTCGGGCAAGACATACGATGAGGATACGAAGTTCGTCTTTTTAAGCAGGAAAGCCACTCTGTTGTTTAATCGTGGCAGAGAAAACATACATTTTGATCCCTCCCGTGGTGCCCAGGATTTGGAAGCCGCTCTGAATTTACATCTCGTGTGCTACGAGAAGGCATTCGAGGGCGGGTCGAACCGGCTCAATAAGGTCGAGGAATACGCCCGTAACTCTGCATTTGTTTTGTTTCAGTTCTTCACCGGAAATCACCGACGAGACGACCTCTTCGCAGCTATCGTCCGGATTCTCGGCGGCGAGAACCTAAAGTTTGACCCTTTGGAGGATCCTCTTGGAGCCGCGGTCAGCTCGCTCGCAGGCGTTCGAGGAACTAGAGCCGAGCTGCAGAAATGCATTGGCCGACTGCAGCAGATTGCAAAGCTGATAGGCCGGGAAACTGGATGGTATGATCGCTTTGCCCGGGAGCGGCTAGTGCAGCAGATTAGCTCCTCGGTTGCGGAACTTAACCGGCAGGTGGGCGCCTTAGGCAGGCGGAATTAACTTCTTCGTTTGTTTTAAGGCTAGGAGCCTCTTGGAATGACATCTCGACACGGCAACCCAATCTTTTATCAGGATGGTCGACCAGCGATTCCTCTTACAAATCTCAGGCTTGGACAACGAGGGCACGAGGGAGATCATCGCGAGGAGTTTCTCCAGACCCTAGTTTATGATCACCCTGACGTAATTCCCATGGCGGAAATCGAGCCGGCCTATCGACCGTTGGTCTCAGTCTGCACAGAGCTTAATACTTCAGCCGGCTCTGTAGACAACGTATGGATCACGCCCGAGGGCGGGCTAATCCTCGGAGAGTGCAAGCTTATTCGTAACCCTCAGTCGCGACGAGAAGTTGTGGCGCAGGCACTTGATTATGCTCGCGCTGTGACCGGATGGCACTTCGAAGATCTGCAAAACGCCGCGCGAAACGCTCGTAAAGATCAAGCTTTCTCTCTTTGGAACCTGGTCAGAGAGCAGACAGACCTCCAAGAGGAACAGTTTTGCGATGCGATCGAACGGCGATTGCGATTTGGTCGCATTATGCTTCTTATTATCAGCGACGGAATTCATGAAGGTGTTGAGGCGCTAGCTTCCTATCTTCAACTTCATGCCGGGGTGCATGCCAGTCTGGCGTTGCTAGACCTCTCGATTTGGGAGGGCGTCGGCGGCGGATATTTGATTGTCCCCAGAATCCCATTGAGAACAGTATTGGTTGAACGAGGAATTGTGACCTTGGAAGGCGAGAGAGGGCGATTCATCGCTCCTCAACCGGCTTCGTCGTCAACGAGTATGCTCAAAACGGCGACCGCTTCAGAGTCGGAATTTTATGCTCAGTTGGACCAGCGATTGCCCGGCCAAGCCGACAAGCTCAAGGGCTTTGTGCTCTCACTGAAACCATTTGGCATCGAGCCCGAATTCGGCAAATCGCTCTTTCTGAGATGGCAGAGCCAAGATGGCTCAACTCTCTCTGCAGGCACGATCGAACCAACTGGTAGCATTTGGCTCCTGAAGACCGTAACCGACGCTAGAATTGCCGGTAATCAAGAAGCTGCCGAGCGATACTTGGAGAAGGTGGCGAGTCTGATACATGGCTCTGTGAAGCGATACGAAAATGGAACAATCGATGTTCGTGGTTCAGACGACCGCTCGATCAGATTGCCAACACTCCTTCAGTTTCCAGCCGAATGGAAAGACGCGATCGCTAATCTGGTCCGCGACATTTCAGGAAAGTGAGTTGGGCTCTTTTAGCTCCAACGGAGCGAGCTTTTATCATCCGCGCAACTGAAGTTGGCGGCGTGCTCTTCAGAGTATCTAGATCTGAACATCTAGGATCCGCACTTCACCTCGTAAAGCAAGCCCACGAGAGAGTATCAGAGTAGGTGACAGATGACGGACGAACAGCAAAGCTACGTGCCGTGTGAGGCAAAACGTCCACTTGTGGCTTGAGTGAGCCTGGAAGCAGCGACGTGCTCAGGCGGCTAGAAGTCTTTGCCTGTATGATCGTTTGTCAAATCAAGCGCCAATTCAAACTGGCAACCTCAATCGTGCCGTGGACGTGCCAGAGCCGATGTCAACAGGACTACCAATCTAGGAAAGTCTTGATAATCATTGAGAAGTTCGGTCAGAGGGCGTTGCCCTGCCAGAGCCACGGTCCATCTGACCTGCTCAAGCCGGAGTGCCGGCCGTCCGAGCGGCCGGCACTCCGAACTAGTTGCTATAGCCAGCGAAAGCTCGCCGGCCTGATGGGCTCCGCGCGGGTTCGCCGCTATCCCCATCGCCACGATTGCTCCGCCTCCAAGTGCGGCTTCTCCCGTGGTCCCCGCGCTTACTGGGTCCGGGTCCCCTCACACGCAAAAGGAGACTTCAGCATGTCTCGCAGTCATGCCGTCGTCTCAACGATATTCCTGAATTCGCTGAAGAATTCGGGGTGGCGCCTCTCTAGATATTTAGCAACCTTTGTGTTGTCGACGAGTTTGGCCAAGTAACCTCTAAGCACCGTAAGGTGCAGGTGGTCTTGGCCGTAGGTGTCCTGGATAGATGTTATCGCCTGCTGGAGCCTCGAGAGCTCACCTTCCATCCGCGAAAGAGCTTCTGCAGTCATGCCCTTTATCCGTTTCGGCGTAGTCGAGTTGACGAGCTGCGCTTGAGGTGTGCCGGCAAGTATTGCCGAGGCGTATCCCACCGAATAGTTATTTGCGTTGATCAGAAGCTCTGCCATCTCAATTTGCCGTATCGGAATCATCTTCCGCAATACGTCGAAGACTGCCATCGGGCACATCTTATCCTTGAGAAGTGCCACGGCCTCTTCGCAGATGCCTTCAACAAGCGTTGCCTTGCGGACCAGGCTACGCACGTTGATGCTGAGCGCTCTGGCAATCTTCTCTTTTGGGACATGGCGTTCGATCGCTTTCGCTATCATTCGCTGTTCCTGAATAGCTGACAGCCGGCTTATCCGCTTGTTGTAGGTGAAGGCCTCGTCGTCGTTAGACAACAGGCATTCCACTTGCGTTTCGCCAAGGTCCTTCAGTGCTTCAATCCGAAGATGTCCGTCGAGCAAAAGAAACCTATCGGTCGCCTGTTTGTCTCGGCAAACAACCGGCGGTTCAACCATGCCGATCTCTCTGATAGAACAAACAATTTGTTCGTATTTGCGGCTTGATTTCACGGCCTTCCCGATCGCCCGGACAGGCAGGATAGCGGCGATATCGATAAGGACGGCATCTGAGCTAAATGCCTGCACTATCTCACCCGGATTGAAGTATCGATTCATTGGTTTGGCCTTGCTGTGAGTCGTTCTTGTAAGATTGATGGCATCATCGCGAGGTCTTCGGCCTGCAATAATCTGACGAAGTCCGTGTCTTCGCGGAGGGCTCGGATAGCCTCGACCACAAACAGCAATCGGTTCTGAGTTACTTCGGCTTTCTTGATCAATAGGCGCTGGCGATCGGCCTCCTGCCGATAGACCCTAATCATGGATTCGCTCGTGAGGGGCCTCTTGGAAGGCGGCCGCCCAAAACTCTGACCGTGCAAATGTTTGCCGCGCCTTTGGCGTTGTTCGATGACGCGCCTGACCGCAACCAACTTGCTGCCGCGCAACTTCTTTTCCGTATAGGCCTGTGTTAAAGCGCGTTGAACCTCATTGTCGTCACACCGGGCGATCTCAATTGCCATATTGAGAGGCAGAATACCGGTTTCGACAGCATGGACGAGGCGTTCCTCCCCTTTTGAGAGGAGTGTGCTGATCATCCGAACGTAATCGGGACTGACCCCGATCTTGCGAGCAATTTCTCTTTCATCGTAACCGCGACCTCGTAGGGTGTTGATCTCGTCCAAGAGATCGATTGCGCGGTGATGACGACGAGCGCAGTTTTCGACTAAGCTCATAACGAGACAGTCGCTCTCTTCTGCATGAATTATGATAGACGGAATCTCTTGCTGACCTAGTTGAAGGAACGCTTCTATTCGGCCTTGCCCGCATACCAGATCATATCGATAAGGTCCCTCGGCCGAGGTGCATGGGCTGACGGTGATGGGGCGCTTGAGGCCAACTTTCGCTATGCTCTCTACAATATCCTGAAAATTTCGTTGATTGCGCGCCCGAGGATTTAGAATACGAATCTCGTTGATCGGTATGGTTTTGATCTCTAGCCCGGAACCGTCCGTTGTGTTTCGCGTAGTCATGCGACCTCCTCAAAGGGGCACTGTCTCGCTAGGGCATACAGCGAATCTAACGCGTCAAATCGATATGCATCCAATTGAAGCGCGTTGTCCTGAGCAAGCTTCAGCCTCGACGCCGTAAGGTCGAGCCAAGGAAAAACGTAGTAGTCCAATATCTCTGAGTTCGAGGTAGACAAGCGGACTGCGATCGTAAGATCTGGGACGAGACTCGTGTCAAACCTCACATGCCAACGATATCCGCCGCCGGAAATGCACGCTCGCGCGATCACGACGGCTGCCGTGAATTGATCGTTTATGGTTAGAAGCTGATTTTGATCAACCGCGATACGACCGCCAGCTAGCTCGAAGCCGCGAAGTATGGTGGTGACAATTGCGGGGTGAGTATCTCTTATCCGGCGGTTTACCTCGATATACGAATAGTCGCGATCCGGAATATATCCGATTAGACTGTATGCCCTGATCAGACTGCCAAAGCGATGCCGATAGGCGCTCGCCGAAGGCATATCCTCTCGCTCGTCGATAATGAGCCCGGAAAGATAGCCTTCGTCCTTCAGAACCTCCTGCAGTAGAGCCAGTAGTTCCTCGTCAGAATAGTGAGCGCTACGAGTATCGATGATCGCGCGAGCTCTCTCAAAGAGTTCGCGGCTGACCGCAGGTGGAAATGCGGCCTCGGCTCTAACCCAGGTATCTGGACTGTTTACAACGCGCTTCTGTTTGAGCTTGAACGAGACGCGGTTGAAGACGTTGTTACCGATATACTTTTCGTTGGTGAGGATTTGGTGGACCGAAGCTCGTGTCCAAGGACGCCCCAGATCTGTGAGAGTGCCGGCTAAGTTAAGCCGTGTGGCGATCTCGTTCTCGGACAATCCTTGTTCAACAAACATCTGATAGATGAGACGAACCCCCTCCACTTCCTCTACTGGCCCGAGGGTAAGGACAACTCGATCTGTCTGAAGGCTTTTCCGATCTCCGCGGCTCAGCATTGCCTTCGGCACGCGATTTTCGTCAATCAGCTGACGCCTAAGACCAAACCCAGCGGGTCCTCCCTGTCGGAAGCCTAGCTCGACCAGTCTGCATTGGCCGGCGAAGACTTTCACGGATAGTTCTCGGCTATATTCGCCGGCCATCACCCGCTTTACGCTTTTAAGCAGGACCGATCCAATGCTGCCATCATTGTCAAATTGTTCGCCGCAATAATGAACACGTATTCCGGCACGAGAGCAGACGTATTCGTAGTAAGCCCCCTCATCTGCGTCTTGGAAGCGTCCCCATCGGCTGACATCGTAAACAAGAATAGCTGAAAAGGCTGCTTGGCCAGTCTGCACTTCGTGCATAAGGCGTTGGAGGCCTTCTCGGCCATCAACTCTTAGGCCGCTTCGGCCCGAGTCTTCAAAGGTCTCGACAATTCGGAACCCGCGGTTTGCGGCATATCTTTCAATCGTCTCAAGTTGGTTCTCGGTCGAATACTTCTGATGGTCAGTTGACATGCGGACATAAGCAGCTGCGCGCTTAATGTCGCCATCGCGTTCTTCGGCTTTGAAAAGTCGACGTATCAAGCGGCGCCCCATCGTTTCCCTTTTCGTGCCGTCACGTAGCGGCCGCCGGGCTCAACGATCATAAGAACCAGGGGGAGGGAATGTCGTTTCCAAAAAAGGGCAAGATGTTTCCTGGTGAGCAGAATGATGGCCTTGGCGTCGAACGTGGAACTCATTCCAAGTTCTTCGCGGCGAAGGTTGCATCTGCACTAAACGAGGAGCTTGGAAAGACCAGTGCGCATGTGAAGATCGTCGCGGCTTGGACAGGAGCCAATGAGCGCACCGTGAAGAATTGGTTCGCTGGACACTACGGTCCGAGCGGAGACCATCTGGTTACGCTGATCAAACATTGCGACGCGGTATTAATGGCAGTTCTTTCGATGGCCGATCGTGATCAACTCCTCATTGGTGCAAAAATTGGAGACATCGAACGTCGCCTAGCCGAATTGCTAGAGATCCTGCGGCGACGGTAAGAATATATTTGCGTAGTGCTGCAGGCGCTCTCAAGTGGCCTCGTCAGACGAACCCCCTAGAGTTAGATAGCTCGCGAGAATGATGCCAGGTTCTCTGCGAATTTGCAGCGAACCCCGTTACTGAATGGTCGTGGACGGATGCACTGGGATCCTCTAGCTTGAGTTGCGCGCGGGGCGGGAGGACATATGAAGTCGGCTGCGGTTCTAATATCCGCGATAGCGGGGCTCTTGTGGCCGCTCATCGCAATCGGAATTCTAGTGACTTTTGGACGCTCTTTTCTGGAGCTTTTGCGGTCCGCAAAATCGAGAAAGTTTGCGCTAAAGATCGGCGGTCAAGAGCTCTCGATGGATGAGGCGAATGAACAACAGCGTGTGCTCATTCAAGATCTGCAGTCTAAAATAGTGCAAATCGAAAGCAGAATCGAAGCGATAGGAAGCACGGCCTTAACGCCACCGAAGACTGAGATCGCTCGACGTGAACCTGTCGACTTATCCAAAGTGTTGTGGGTAGACGATGAACCAAAGCATAATAGCTACTTTGTGGACACGCTAAATCGACTAAACGTCCAAGTTGATATAGCCGAAAGCACTGCCGATGGACTGATCAAATTTAACAAAGAGCGATATGACGTAGTGATTTCCGACATGGGTCGCCGAGAGGGAGGCAGGTATAATCGGCGGGCTGGCTTGGAATTGTTGAGGGTAATTCGTGAAAGAAACTCAGATACTCCGTTCTTCATTTTTTGCAGCACACGAAGTGTTCACGAGAACAGGGATGAGGCGATGAAACTGGGCGCAAACGGGATAACATCATCGGCTACGGAGCTCTATTCATTGCTTAGATTGCCGATAGTAGAGTGAAGTCGATGGTGCGGTCATATGCGTCGTTGTCATCGACGATGACAGCCTTCGACCAGTCGTCGCCGAATAGCTAGCCGCCACCGGCGCGTGGCGGGACAGTCAAAGGAAAGAATGCAGTGCCTAAGTTCAGGACTTTCTACGGCTAGCTGCGAGCGCAGAGGCCTTATAACTGGACCAAGCGTTTCTGACGCCAACTATGTCCGCAGCAGGCGAGGTGTTCTGAGCAATGCGGATCGAAATTGAAATCTATCTCTCCGACGATCGCTACCGGAAGCTGGTCAAAGCGCCGGTCAAGTGAGCCATGCCCGTTCGCAGGCAAGGTCACTACGGACGAGATCATGATGGCGAGACCGGGGACATTGGGCCTGAGCACCATCGCGGCGAGGCCCGTAGGAGTATGAGCGATCGTCGGCTGTAACATTTCGTGACCGGCAAGCCTAGGTTCACCGACTATACGGCAAAACCAGAGCTCGAAGCGCGCGGGCTCTCTCATCCGGTCCTCCTGGCTGTCTCGGCCCAGGAGGGTTTCCCATCTCGGAGACAAAGGAGACCACTGTGTCGGGAGATACCAAAGTAGAGCGCACCTCCAGCACGAACGCGAAACCTGATCGCCGCCATTCTTCTACAATTCTCACCGATTTGAGAAATCGCCTCGTCAACCTTTGCAGTGAAAATAGTCGAGATGACCTAGCTGATGCTGCTTATCTTCTCCATCAATTGGCCAGCACTAACCTTGGCGCGATGCAACCTCAGCGCAAAAGAATGATATCTATTCTCGCCAACGACGACGATCTTTTGAAGACAGCAGAGCACCTGGAATTAGTCTACCAAGCGCTCACCGAGCGACAGGTTGGAACGGCGCTGCACTGACGGGTAAGCTGGCGGCCTGCCGCATTAACAAGTCGAGGACGTCCTGGCTTTCCGATCCTCTGTCGACGTAGTCGCCCAAGAGGATAAAGCGGGCATTTCTCCCACAGCGAACAGTGTCGCACTGGGTGAGGAGCGACTGCAGCTTGCCCGAGCAACCGTGAATATCGCCGATCGCGAATGTTATGGAATCATCCACAACTGTTCGTGACTACGCTTCCTCACTCGATTGTCAATCAGAGAGCTAGGCCCTTCGCCGTGCCTTTGAATCTAAAGCGATCGATGCCTAACTCGTTCTGCTCAAATAGCTTCTCGAGTTTTTTGCGCAGCGTATTGCCATCCTTGTCCTCGCGGTCGCGCTGATCTGCAGTGAAATCATATACCAGCAGGCCGATAGTTGTGCCCGTAACGTTAATTTTGGCGCCAGCGGCCACGTCGCGAGTCGTTTGGGCAATGGGCCGGGAGCCATTGCTCCATTTTCCCATATCCAGGAGGTTCTTGGCCACACACGAATAGCTTTCGGCGATATCGGCGTGATGAGCGGCGATCACCGCCCGATATTCTTTGACCTGTTTAACGACCTCACCGGTTTCCAGCTCAGGGTTACTGAACGTTTTCGCTTCCCAAAATACCAGATCCACGCCCGTATCCGCTTTTTCAAAGCTTGCAACATCCATACGAGGAAGTTTCCTGAGAACGTCGGAGACGGCGGCCGCATTGATCGCAATTTCTACGTCGACAATTGTGGGATTGGAGATCGCAATTTCGTGCACGCCCTCCTTTTCACGTCCCGAGTAAAGTGCGGCAGCCTTCTTGAGTCTTTCAAGCGTCGTGACGCCTTCATAGTCGCGCGTCAGCATCGTCTCTGCAGCTTTGCTCAGGTCGAAGCTTCCGCCGATGAGCGAAATCTGACCCTTAATGCCTGGATTCAAGAGATATTTTTGATGCGTTGAGGCGGTCACCGTTCCGGCCTTGAAAGAGACTCTGAAGATGGATTGCCCCTGCCAATAGACGTTTAGGTATTCATCCCGAATTCCGATGATGAGCGAGTTGTCGGCTAAGACATCCCTCCACCAGCTATCTTGCTGAGCCAGCGCTTCAAGCGCCTTGAGAAATGATTCGTTTCGAATTCCGCGCCTGAAGATCATTCTAAACATCCCACCATTCACCGTCATTGCGGCAAGTAACGTTGCTAAAAAAGTTCGAGAAGCTGTCGCCTTCGAACGTATGAATCGGGATCAATCTGTCAGGACGGAGTGCATTTGCAAGGCGCTTGAGGCCGATGATGCTCAACACGCTTTAATCTGGTTTTGGCAAGAGGCGCATTGCTGTCACGCAACAGACTTGTAGCGCTCGAAACGCATAGCCAATCGATCTCTGTCAGGATGGTCTTTCGCCCTGCCCGGCAGGCGAATGTTCCTGCCGTTCAATTGTTTCAGTGCTTCTAACATCGGGCCGTCATTTTGCCCGAGAAGCCGATCTGACACATGCAAACGGAAGTCCGGATCGATTCCAATTAAGTGCGCGTCGAAAGCCGCGTGGTGGATTTTCGAAAGGGGAATTCCATTCGTGACCACGGGATGTCCAAGCCGCTCGTCCTTATCTGCAATGATGTGCGCCGCGTCGAGCAGCAGGGGCTCGGGTAGGCCAGAAAATGCACAGCGTCCATCGTAAGCCGAAATTACCGCCTCTCTAAAAGTAGCTTGATGCAGTCGCTGCTTGACCGTGCGAAGCGCATATCGCCGCTCCGCGCTGTCCGAGGGGGGAGCCAGCTTCTCTGGATTAGGTCCAAACGTAATCCGGGCCTTCAAGGCTTGGCCATCCCAGCCAGAGATGAAGGTGGGAAGAAGGGCTTGGTAGCGGCCAGGTGCTATCCCGAGGAAATAGACGACCGGGATCTGGTTCTCGTATGCCTCCTTCAACCAGCGATTATCCGCGGCGTCCGGATTTTTGCCCATGAACGCGTAGTCAATTGCTTCATCACCATAGAAGATCTGACGTTGGATGTCCCTCTGGTCATCATACCAGACCTTACCGCCCGGCTTCGGAAATACTGTCTTGATCGACAATAGGAACCGCATCTGATGAGGTTTAAAAATCCCTCGCTGGGGATTGACCAACGGGATGCGTTCTCCTCGAAAAAGAAAACCGGGCTGTAACTCGGTGGCGGTCAGATGGTCGTGAACTTCATTTAACCCTCGCACGCGGTCGAAGGCGGCCATTCGCATTGGCGTGTCGAGATTTGACGTGTCCATCCGGTCGATTGCTGGCAATTTGAGGTTTGGACCCTGCCATAGCTCGCGCAAGATTCGAAGTGCTACCTTTAGGCCGAGCCAGGTCTCGGATTGGTCTCTTAACGGCTTGAGGGTTGGTTCGGGCGCTGCGAAACGTGGCCCGGGTGTGCCTTTAACGCGGAAACGACGCTCCCGCCGCTACAAAAGCTTAGATCTAAAGGGATTGGGCAAGCACCGGTCTAGCTTCGGAGGGCAACGCTCTATCCAGCTGAGCTACGGGTGCAGTGGGCCTCATTTAGCCGATTGGCGAGGGGTGGGCAACCGCTTCCGCCGTGTTCGGCCACGTTGATTTGCGGGCAATGCGGCCAGGAACCGGCAGGCTGTCGCAGCCAAGCCGTATTGCCGCATAAAGCGCCTGGTCGGCCAGGCCCAGCAGCCGGTCGGGGGTGCCGTCGGCCTCGCCGGGAATGTGGCTGGCGACGCCGACGCTGAGTGTGACGTGGTCGCCGGCTTCCTGGCGCTATGGGCGATCCGCAAGGCCATGACGGCGATGCGGATCTCGCCATCTCAGGCCACCGCCGCCACCGGAACGGCGTGGCTCGGGCCGAACAGCTTTCGCACCTCGCTGGCGGGCTTCGGCGCGCTGAACAGATAGCCCTGCATCTCGGTGCAGCCGAGCGCGCGCAGCAGCTCGCGCTGGGCCTCGGTCTCGACGCCCTCGGCGACCGTGGTCATGTGGCTCGCGGCGGCGATGTTCACCACCGCCTGCACGATCACGGGCGCGCCGCTCGTCTCCGCGATGTCGGCGACGAAGCAGCGGTCGATCTTGATCTTGTCGAACGGGAAGCGCTTCAGATAGCTCAACGAGGAGTAGCCCGTGCCGAAATCGTCGAGCGCGATCCGCACGCCGATCGCGCGAAGCTGGTGCAGGATCGCGAGCGCCGCCTCGTCGTCGCGGATCAGCACGGCCTCGGTGATTTCGAGCTCGAGCCGGCGCGGATCGAGTCCGGAGGCGGCGAGCGCGCCGGCGATCCTGAGCGCCAGCGTGTCGCATTTGAGCTGCACCGGCGAGACGTTGACCGCAACCCGCACATGCGCCGGCCAGGTCGCGGCTTCGTTGCAGGCCATGCGCAGCACCCAGTCGCCGAGCTCGTTGATCAGGCCGGTATCCTCGGCGATCGGAATGAACTCCGCCGGCGAGATTCCGCCGCGTTCGGGATGGCGCCAGCGCAGCAGCGCCTCGCAGCCGGAGACCTCGCCCGAGCGCAGATCGACCAGCGGCTGATAGTGGATCTCGAAGCCGCCGTTCACCAGGGCCTGACGCAGATCCTGCTCCATGGTCAGGCGCGCCTTGGCGCACGCGTCCATTTCCGGCTCGAAGAAGCGGTGGGTGCGGCGTCCCTCGGCCTTGGCGCCGTACATCGCGAGGTCGGCGTTCTTGATGAGTTGGTCGAGATCGTTGCCGTCCTGCGGCGCCAGCGCGATGCCGATGCTGGCGTCGGTGGAGAGCTGGTGGCCGAGACAGTGATAGGGCTGCCGGATCGCCTCGTAGATCCGCGTCACGAAGGACAGCACGTCGGCACGGGACTGGATTCCGGTCTGGATCACCGCGAACTCGTCGCCGCCGAGCCGCGCGATCAGGTCGCTCTTCTTGAGGCAGCCACGGAGGCGGGTGGCGATCGCCTTCAACAGCTCGTCGCCGACGTGATGGCCGAGCGAATCGTTGATGCCCTTGAATTCGTCGACGTCGATGTAGAGCAGCGCGAACTGCCCGCCGTCGGCGACCTTCGCCAGCTCGCGTTCGATCTGCTCGCGGAACAACGTACGATTCGGCAGGTCGGTCAACGCATCGTAGTGCGCCATATGCGCGATCTTCTCGTGGGCGCGCCGCCGCTCGGTGACGTCCTCGACAACATTGATGATGTAGCGCGGCTCGCCGGACTTGTCGCGAATGCCGATCCGGGTCGAGGTGATGTAGCGCCGTCCGATGGTCGGGGTGCTCCAGATGTGCTCATCCAGAAATAGTCCGTCCGGCGATTGCAGCAGCTTGTCGTCGTCCCGGGTGATGATCTCGGCGGCGTCCGTCGGATAAAGGTCGAACGCGGTCTTGCCGACGATCGTCTCGGGGGCGGTGACGAGTTGCTCCTCGGCCACCTCGTTGGCCAGGAGGTAGCGCCGCGTGTGGGCGTCCTTCACGGTGATGCGCGAGGGAATATGGTCGATGATCTCGCGCAGGAAGGTGTGGTTGCGATCGCGCTCCTGTTCCAGGTTGCGGCGCTCGGTGATGTCTTCGATCGTGGCGACCCATCCGCCCTGCGCGAGCGGGGTGTTGATGACCTGGAAGGCGCGGCCGTTGGCGATCTGATGGGTTCTCGTGGAGACCGTGCCTTCGGCGACGGTCCTCATGACGTCGTCGCAAAATTCCTCGACGTCGCCGTCGAACGCGTCACGTTCCTTGCGATGGTACATCGCCTCGCGGATGTGACAGCCGGGCTTGATGACGTCGTGGGAGAGGCCGAACATGTCGGCGTAGCGGCGGTTGCAGGTGACGATGTATCCGGCGGCGTCGTACAGGATCAGCCCTTGCGACATGTTGTTCAAGGCCGTGTCGAGCCGCAGCCGCTCCGCTTCGATTCCCTCCTGGGCTTCGCGGTTCTGCCGGTTGATCTGGCGGATGATCAGAAAGAGGATCAGCGCGATCACCACGGCCGAAAGCGCGGCCGTCGTGACCATGAAGCCGGTCTGCTGCCGCCAGTCGGCAAGCGCCGCCGCCGTGGTGTTGGTGGCAACGATGACCAGCGGGAAATGGTTCAGCGACGCGGCTGAGCCAAGCCGCTCCTCGCCGTCGACCGGGCTCCTGACGCGAAGCGTTTGATGGCCGCCCTCGGTCAGCACCTTGTGCATCAGCGGCGCGGTCTTGAAGCTCCTGCCGATCAGCTCCTCGACATGCGGATATCGCGCCAGCATCTTGCCTTCGCGATCGAACAGCGAGATCGCCGTGCCTTCGGCGAGCGCCACGGATGCGAAATAGTTCTGGTAGCTGTCCGGATCGATCCGCCGGACCATCGCACCGACGAAGGTGCCGTCCGGCAGGCTCAGCCGGCGTGCGACGACCGTGGTCCATTTGCCGATGATGAAGCTGCGGACGGACTCCAGCAGCACCGGTTCGGCCATCGGGTCCGATTTGAAGGTCTGGAAGTAGGCGCGCGAGGAGATGTTGATCTTCGGCAACGGCTGGGCCCGCGACCAGTTGATCAGTTCGCCGTCGGCATCGTAGATCGCGATGTCTCCGAGATAGGAGACCGAGCTGACCTTGCTGCGCAGCATCTGGTTTGTGGCAGGTCCGTACATGCGCTCGCGGAACATCCCGGGCGAGGCGATGCCCGGCAGGTTCATCTGCCCGATCAGATCGGCGGCGACGACGTCGGAATCCTCGAATTGCTGATCGAAATGCCGCGCGATCAGCTGCACTGTGTTTTCCAGCTCGCGCTCGCGGTTGGTGAGGGTTCGCTCGCGGAATTCGCCGACGGCCATGGCGGTCACGGCGAAGATCCCCGCGACCAGCAACACGCCGCACAGGGTCAGCCACAGGACAGGACCACGCCGCGCCAAGGCCGCCCAGCCGTTCTTCGCGGCTAAGGACATTCCGGCTGCCACCGTGGAAAAGACCTGGCGCATTCCCCCTCCCTGGAGGAACATGAATACACCGCACAAATGGCCCAAACCTTAGGAAAGCCGGTTACCTGAGCATTAATGCGGTTGCACGGCCAGGCCGCATGCAGCTGGGCGGGAATCGCTCCGCGGTTGCGCGATGCGCGTAACAATCGCTGCGCTGCATCACTAACGGCAGCTTAATGCGAGGCGCCCGCGCTCTTGTCGCCGCCGCCACTGCGCAGCCGTCCGACCACGCCGGTCGGGAAGAAATAGACGCTGGCAATGAACAGCAGCCCGAGCCACAGCAGCCAGCGGTCGGGATGCAGAAGTCCCGGCAGCAGCGGCAAGCCGGCTTCCGACGCCGCCTTGGAGGCGACGCCCATCAGCGACTGGAGATAGTTCTGCGCGAGGATGAAGATGGTGGCGCCGATGATCGCGCCGTAGATCGTGCCCATGCCGCCGATCACCACCATCAGCAGGATGTCGAGCATGATCGAGAAGCTGAGCGAGGTGTCAGGGCCGGCGTAGCGCAGCCACAATGCGTTCAGGATGCCGGCGCTGGCGGCGACGAGGGCCGCGAGGCAGTTGGCGTAGGTCAGGTGGAACACGGTGCGGAAGCCGAGCGCCTCGGCGCGAAAACGGTTCTCGCGGATCGCCTGCAGCACACGGCCGAACGGCGAGTTCACCACGCGCAGCAATGCGAGGATCATCAGGGCCGAGATGGCGAGCACGAGGTAATAGGTGAGAATGCGGCCGTTGACCTCGAAGCCGAACAGGTTTCTGGAGATCAGCACCGTGCCGGGGCGCAGCAGTTCGGGCAGCTGGAAGCTGCGGCCATCCTCGCCGCCGGTCAGCCAGGACAGCTGCGAGGCCAGCACCTGGAAGGCGGAGGCGACCGCCAGCGTGATCATGGCAAAGAAGATCGCTGCGACCCGCAGCGAAAACAGTCCGATCGCGAGCGCGAGCAGGGCCGCCAGCGGCAGGCCGACGACGATGCCGGTTGCGACCGCGGCCCAGTTCGGACCCATCCCGTACAGCGCGATCGCGATCGCGTAGCTGCCGATGCCGTAGAACATGGTGTGGGCGAACGACACCGAGCCGGTATAGCCGAGCAGCAGGTCGTAGGAGGCGACCAGCGCGGCGAAGACGCAGATCTTGGCCGCAACGTTCAGCGCCTTGGCACCGGGAAACAGGAACGGCGTCGCCGCAAGCGCCAGGATGATGAGGACGAGGACGAGCGTGAGAACGCGGCTGCGCGGCGGATCGCCTGAGAGGATCATCATCGGCTGGTCACCGCATAGAGGCCGCGCGGCCGCCACATCAGAATGGCGACCATCAGCAGGATGTTGGAGACGAGGGCGAGTTTCGGCACCAGGAAGCCGCCGTAATTGGCGACCATCGCCACCAGGATCGCGCCGATGAAGCAGCCGCCGATCGACCCGAGGCCGCCGATGATGACGACGATGAAGATCAGCACGGTGAGGTCGTCGCTCATGGAGGCGTGGACCTGCTCGCGATAGAGCGCCCACATCACTCCGCCGAGGCCTGCGAGCGCGGAGCCCGTCATGAACACGCCGAGGAACAGGCGGCGGATGCGATAGCCGAGCGCCTCGACCATCTCGCGGTTCTCGACCCCGGCGCGGATCAGCAGGCCGAGCTTGGTGCGGTTGAGCACGAGCTGGATCGCGATGAAGACGGCAAGGCCGATCAGCGTCGCCAGCACGCGGTACTTGGCGATCGCGACGTCGCCGAGGATGAAGGAGCCGCGCAGCGAGGTGGGCAGCGGCATCGGGATGATCTGCGGCCCCCACAGCGCATAGAGCGTCTGCTCGGCGACGATCAGGCCGCCGGTCGTCATCAGGATCTGCTTCAGATGCTGGCCGTAGACCGGCAGGATCAGCACGCGCTCGACGACCAGGCCGAGCGCGCCGGACACCGCCATCGACAGCAGCGCAGCCGGCGCCAGCACCGCGAGGTTCATCCAGAGCGAATCGGCCTGAATGGACGCCGCAAACGGTGCCAGCACCAGGGTTGCGACATAGGCGCCGACGGCGATGAAGGCGCCATGACCGAAATTGAGCACGTCCATCAGGCCGAACACCAGCGTCAGCCCGGAGGCCATGATGAAGATCATCATGCCCATGGCGAGGCTCGCGGCGGTCAGCGTCAGCCAGGTGCTGGGCGAGCCGACCAGCGGGATCACCAG
This sequence comes from Bradyrhizobium diazoefficiens USDA 110, assembly GCF_000011365.1. GTDB lineage: Bacteria > Pseudomonadota > Alphaproteobacteria > Rhizobiales > Xanthobacteraceae > Bradyrhizobium > Bradyrhizobium diazoefficiens. The sequence continues at coordinate 960,154 of NC_004463.1, forward strand.
GAGGGCGAGCGCGATCGGCAGCAGGATCGGCGCGATGTCGCGCTTCGGCTTCGGCAGCGGATCGTTTGCGGCAAGTTCTGTCACTGATGCGCCTCCAGGCTCAGGCCGAGCAGCCGCTCCTGCAGCGGCACGTCGGCGGCGAGCGCCGCCATCTCGCCGCGATGAACGATGGTGCCGTTGTCCATGACCAGCACGTTGTCGCCGAGCTCGCGCGCGGCAAAGAAGTTCTGCTCGACCAGGAGAATGGTGGCGCCCTTGCGCTTGATCTCCTTCAGGCACTCGATCAGCGCCATGACGATGGCGGGCGCCAGCCCCTTGGTCGGCTCGTCGATCAGCAGCAGCTTGCGCGGCTCGATGATGGCGCGCGCGATCGACAACATCTGCTTCTGCCCGCCCGAGAGGCTTCCCGCGCGCGACAGCCAGAACCGGCGCAGCGCCGGGAAGAAGCCGAAGATCCAGTCGAGCTGAGCGTCGTCGAGCGGCCCGTCGCGGGCCGCCAGCACGAGGTTCTCCTTCACCGTGAGATCGGAGAACACCGCCATGCTCTCGGGCACGTAGCCGACGCCGAGCCGGGCGATGTCGGGCGTGGCGCGGCTCTCGATGCGCATCCCGGCGAGGCTGATCTCGCCCTTCGAGGCCTGCCACAGGCCCATGATGGTGCGCAGCGTCGTGGTCTTGCCGGCGCCGTTGCGGCCGAGCAGCATCGTGGTCTGTCCTTGCGGGACGACGAGATCGATGCCCTGGAGGATGTGATAGCGGCCGATATGGGTGTGCACGCCGGAGAGTTTCAACAGCTCGGTCATGCTGCGCTCTTCGGTGCGATGCCGAGATAGGCCTCCTGCACGATCGGCGAGGCGATCACTTCGGCAGGTACGCCGTCGGCGACGAGCTGGCCGTTATGCAGCACGATGATGCGGTCGGCCAGCGAGCGCACCACGTCCATCTTGTGCTCGACCAGGAGAATGATCTTGCTCCTGTCCTGCTTGAGCTGCGCGATCAGGTTGAGCACGACAGGCACCTCGTCGATGCTCATGCCGGCGGTCGGCTCGTCGAACATGAACACCTTCGGCTCCAGCGCGATCATCAGCGCCACCTCCAGCTTGCGCTGGTCGCCATGCGACAGCGCGGTTGCGGCGACGCCGCGGCGGCCACCGAGCGCGACCTGGTCCAGGATGGCGTCGGCGCGCGCGATCAGGTCGCGGCGGACCATCCACGGCTGCAGCATGTCGTAATGGGTGCCGTTCGCCGCCTGTACCGCGAGGCGGACGTTCTCTTCCACGGTGAGGTTCGGAAACAGGTTGGTGAGCTGGAAGGCGCGTCCGAGGCCCGCGCGGGTGCGCAGCGGCGCGGAATGCTGGGTGATGTCGGTGCCGTCGAACAGGATGCTGCCACTCGATGCGCGTAGCTGGCCCGAGATCAGGTTGAAATAGGTGGTCTTTCCGGCGCCGTTCGGCCCGACGATGGCGGTGAGCTCGCCGGGGCGGAACGTACAGGAGACGTTGTTGACCGCGACGTGGCCGCCGAAGCGGATGGTGAGGTCGCGGGTTTCGAGAGAGAGCGTCATTCGATGTTTCGACCGAGTTTGGCGAATAAAATGGAGATGTATCCGCGATCACGCTGCGCTCCCTCCCCCGCTTGCGGGGGAGGGTTGGGGAGAGGGTGTCTCAGCAATCGAGAACCCCCGAGCGAGAAGAGCCCCCACCCGGCCTCCCCCGCAAGCGGGGGAGGTGAAGCAAGAAAGCTCAGCGCTTGTTGCGGACGGGAACGTCCATGTCTTCGATCTTCAGCTCGCGCACCGGCTCGAGCACGGCCCAGGCGACGTTCGGATCGACCTTGACCTTGAAGTGATACATGCTCTGGAGCGCCTGATGGTCGTCTTTCCGGAACACCATCTTGCCCTTCGGCGTGTCGAACTCCAGGCCTTCCATCGCCGTGATCAGCTTCTCGGTGTCGGTCGACTTCGCCTTGGTGACGGCGGCGACGACGGACATCGCGGCGGCGAAGCCGCCCGCGGTGAAGAAGTCCGGCGGCGCGTTGAAGCGCTTCTGGTGCTCGGCGACCAGCCAGTCGTTCACCGGGTTCTTCGGGATCTCGTAGAAGTAGTAGGTGGCGCCTTCCATGCCGGGCAGGCCCTTATAGGCGGCGAGTGCCGGCAGGATGTTGCCGCCGGTGGAGAGCTCGATGCCGTAGCGCTTCGGATCCATGTCCTGGAGCTTGGCCAGCGGATTGCCGGCGCCGGCCCAGATCACCCAGATCACCTTGCGGCCCGGCTTGTCCTTCAGCGCGTCGAACAGGCGCTGGCCGACCGCGGTGAAGTCGGTGGTCGAGGTCGGGGCATATTCTTCGGCGGCGAGCGTCGCGCCGGTCTTGGCGAGTGCCTCCTTGAAGGTGGCGACGCCGTCGCGGCCGAAGGCATAGTCCTGCGCCAGCGTTGCAACGGTGACGCCCTGCTTGCCGATCGCGACCGCATTCGAGATCGCGTCCTGCGAGGAGTTGCGCGCGGTGCGGAAGATGTAGCGATTCCACTTCTCGCCGGTAATCTGGTCCGCGACCGCCGGCTCGACGATCAAGATCTTCTTGTTCTCCTCGGCGACCGGGAGAATGGCAAGCGCTGCGGCCGACGATGTCGTGCCGATCGCGATATCGGCCTTGTCGTCCTGATAGGCTTCCGCGAGCGCGGCCTTGGAGAGATCGGGCTTGCCCTGGTCGTCCTTGGTGATGACGACGATCTTGCGGCCGTCGAGCGTCATGGTGCCCTTGGTGGCGTATTCAAAACCCATCTGCAGGCCGGTCTCGGTCTGCTTGGCGTAGGCCTCGAGCGGACCGGTCTTGCCGTAGATCAGCGCGACCTTGAGGTCGTCGGCCCGAGCGGAGGTGCCCGCGGCGAGGGCGAGGATGGTTGTTGTTATGATGAGTGATCGACGCACGATGGTCCCTCCTGATTCAAAGTTTCTCGGTAACAGCGAGTTGCACAACGTTACGAACATTGCAATTCATCCTTCCGGCGGACTGCGCCGGCACATGAGCATGCATCATTTTTAGGCCTGCCGTGTCACGCGCGTGTCGCCTGATGCGGCGGGTCTGCCGGCAGACTCGATCTGCCGCCAGTACGACTGTGCCTCTTCCGCGCTCTCGAAGATGTGCGGCGCGACGCCGCGCTTCTCCAGGGCTTCGCCGAGCTTGATGCGCAGGAAGCCGGACGTGGTGTAGCGCGACACGCCGGAATAGAAGCGGTCGACGAGGCTGCGCACCATGGCCGAATAGTCGTCCATCAGCTCCGGCAGGATCGAGAAGTTGTCGTAGTTGACGATGGCGTAGACCCGGCGGCCGAGCGGGGCGAGCTTCGCCTCGACGAGCGCCGCGATCGCATCGATCTCGGCCTTGCTGCGCAGCGGATAGCGTTCCAGGTTGACGAAGAACAGGTTCTGCTGCTCGTCGAGCGTGAAGCGCTGGTCGAGCGGAATGGTCAGCAGTCGCTCGCGCAGGTCCATGGGGCCGTCGCGGAAGATGCGGGTGTCCATCAGGATAGGGTCGCGCGGGATCAATGGCTTGAAATCCATCAGGCGCAGGATGTCGCGCTCGATGTCGATGCCGGGCGCTATTTCCATGAGCTCGAGCCCGTCGGGCCGCAACGCGAAGACGCAGCGTTCGGTGACATAGAGCACGCGCTGCCCCCGTGTCGCGGCGAAGGGGCCGCTGAAGGTGACGTGCTCGACGCTGTCGACGAATTTACGAGACCTCGCCTCGTCGAGGATGGCGAGCTTTCCGTCGTTCACCGCAATGCGCTGCTTGCCGGCGCCGAACGTGCCGACGAAGACGACCTCCTTGGCGTTCTGGCTGATGTTGATGAAGCCGCCGGCGCCCGCGAGCTTCGGCCCGAACTTGCTGACGTTGAGGTTGCCGGCGCGGTCGACCTGGGCGAGCCCGAGGAAGGCGGCATCCAGGCCGCCACCGTCGTAGAAGTCGAATTGATACGGCTGATCGATCACCGCCTGGGTGTTGATCGCCGCGCCGAAATCGATCCCGCTCGCCGGGATGCCGCCGATCACGCCGGGCTCCGCCGTCAGCGTGATGAGATCGATGATCCGCTCTTCATTTGCGACCGAAGCGATCCCTTCGGGCATGCCGATGCCGAGATTGACCACGCTATTGGCCTTGAGCTCGAGCGCGGCGCGCCGGGCGATGATCTTGCGCTCGCTGACCGGCATCACGGGCAGGGAGGCGGCGCGGACCCGGATCTCGCTCGAGAAGGCCGCATTGTATTGCGTGCCGAAGGTCTGCCAGTGGTTCTCAGGTCTCGCCACGACGACGCAATCGACGAGGATGCCGGGAATCTTGACCTGGCGCGGATTGAGGCTGCCGCTCTCGGCAACGCGCTCGACCTGGGCGATGACGATGCCGCCGGAATTATGCGCCGCCATGGCGATCGCGAGCGCCTCCAGCGTCAGCGCCTCCTTCTCCATGGTGAGATTGCCGTCGGGATCGCCCGTCGTGGCGCGGATGATCCCGACTTGAATCGGAAACGTCCTGTAGAGCAGGCATTCTTCGCCGCCGATCTTGATCAGCTCCACCATGTCCTCGGTGGTGCGCGCATTCAGCTTGCCGCCGCCATTGCGGGGGTCGACGAAGGTGCCCATGCCGACGCGGGTGATGTGGCCGGGCCGGCGCGCGGCGATGTCGCGGAACAGATGCGTGATGACGCCCTGCGGCAGGTTATAGGCCTCGATCTGATTGGCGATCGCAAGCTGCTGGAGCTTCGGGGCAAGGCCCCAGTGCCCGCCGATCACGCGCCGGACCAGGCCTTCATGCGCGAAATGATTGAGGCCGCGATGCTTGCCGTCGCCCTGGCCGGCCGCGTAGACGAGCGTCAGATTGCGCGGCTTGCCCTGCGTGTAGGGCGCATCGCCCTCGTGTGAGAGATAGAGCTCCTCCAGTGCGATCGCGATCTCCTCGGCAAAGCCGATGCCGACGAAGCCGCCGGTCGCGACGGTGTCGCCGTCGCGGATCAGCATGACCGCTTCGGCCGCCGTGACGACCTTGCCTTTCTCGGAATTGCGCAGATAGGGCAGAGCTGGATGATGGCTCACGGCGTTCCTCCCGATCCCTGGACGGTATGCCGTCGTTGCTGTGCGTCGATCCTAGCGCGGGGAGCAGGCCCGGAACAGGCTGCTCCTCGCGACAAGAGGTATCGTCAGGACGTTCAGGACTGCACTATCTTGCGTGTTTCGGTGGCGAAATAGACCGACACGACGGTGATGATCGCCAGCGCGATCATGTAGAGCGAGATCGGCCAGGTTGCCGGCGCGTACGCCGTCATCAATCCCGTCGCGATCAGCGGCGACAATGCGCCGGCGAAGATCGAGGCGAGGTTGTAGCCGAGCGAGACGCCGCTATAGCGCACCTTGGTGCCGAACAGCTCCGACAGGAAGCTCGCCTGCGGGCCGTACATCGCGGCGTGACCGACGGCGAGGCCGAGCACGATCGCGATCCAGGCATATTGCGGGTTCTTGGTCGAAAGCAGCATGAACAGCGGGAACGACATCAGCGCCGAGAACACCGCGCCGAAGATGTAGATCGGCCGCCGCCCGAGCCGGTCGGAGAGCGCGCCGAAGGCGGGAATGGTGAAGGTCTCGATCGCCGCGCCGATCAGCACGCCGTTGAGCATGTCCTGCTTGTTCATGCCGAGCGATTGCGTCGCATAGGCGAGCACGAAGGTCGCGTAGATGTAGAAGAAGCCGTTTTCGGCAAAGCGCGCGCCCATCGCGAGCAGGATGTTCTTGGGATACATCCGGATCGCCTCGAGGATCGGCATCTTGACCTCTTGCTTGGTGTCCTTGACCTTCTGGAACTCCGGCGATTCCGCGATGGTGAAGCGAATCCACAGGCCCACGAGCACCAGCGCGATCGAGAACAGGAACGGGATGCGCCAGCCCCAGGAAAGAAGCTGTGCGTCGGTCAGCATCGCGGACACCACCGAGAACACCAGCGTGCCGAGCACGAGACCGAGCGGCGCCCCGAGTTGCGGCCAGCTGCCGTAGAATCCCTTCTTGTCCGCGGGCGCATGCTCGACCGCCATCAGCACCGCGCCGCCCCATTCGCCGCCGAGGCCAAAGCCCTGGATCAGCCGGCAGGTCACCAGCAGGACCGCGGCCCAGATGCCGGCGGTCTCGTAGGTCGGCAGGAAGCCGATCGCGGCGGTCGCCGCGCCCATGATCAGCAGGGTCAGATAGAGCATGGTCTTGCGGCCGATCTTGTCGCCGTAGTGGCCGAACACGACGCCGCCAAGCGGACGCGCGATGAAGCCGAGCGCGTAGGTCGCGAACGCCAGCAGCGTTCCCATCATGGGGTCGAAGGTCGGGAAGAACAGCTTGTTGAAGATCAGCGCCGCGGCGGTGCCGTAAAGGAAGAAGTCGTACCACTCGATGGCTGTGCCGATCAGGCTCGCGGTGGCGACGGTCACGTGCGAGGGCTGTCTCGCCTCAAGCTGATGGACTGAGATCGCTTCACTCATCTTGCGTCCTCCCTGGTTGCGAATGCGCATGTGCAGCATGCGTCATTGTGCAGGGCGAAGAGCAAGCTCCGCGCCAGATGCCGCAGGTTTGCGCAGAATGGCTGAAAACCCAGCAGTTTCAGCGCCCGCCCCGGGACAGAGCGGCAGCGCGCCGTGTCTGGAGTCCGAGACTCCGGACACGCGATGTCTCGCAACTCAGACGGATGCGGCTCCCGAGGCGAGGCCGAACTTGGCGAGCTTCTTGTAGAAGGTCGCGCGCGAGATCTGGAGCATCTTGGCGGCCTCCGAGATCTGGCCGTTGCTGGCGGCGAGCGCCTGTTCCAGCGTGTGCTTCTCGAACTCGGCCTCGGCTTCCGCATAGGGCAGGACGAGGCCGGCCGGCCGCGATGGTGCCGTGGGCACCGTCTCCGCGCCGACGGGGAGAATGCGATCGAAATCGTCGCTGGTGAGGCGTCCCGAATCGCTCAGGATCAGCGCGCGTTCCAGGATGTTGCGCAGTTCGCGGACATTGCCGGGCCAGCCATAGCGCGCAAGCGCAGCCAGACCGCTCGGCGTGATCCTGGCATTGAGGTAGTCGCCGGATGCGCTGATGTCTTCGAGCAGCCGTCCGCAGATCTCGGGCAGGTCGTCCAGGCAGTGGCGCAGGGGCGGCAGCTCGATCGAGAGCACGTTCAGCCGGTAGTAGAGATCCGCCCGGAATGTCCCCTCGCTGACCCGCTTGTGCAGGTCGACATTGGTGGCCGCAATCACGCGCACGTCGACCCTGGTGACCTTGTCGGAGCCGAGTGGCTCGATCTCGCGCTCCTGCAGCACGCGCAGCAGCTTGGCCTGCAATTGCAGCGGCATCTCGCCGATCTCGTCGAGAAACAGCGTGCCCCCGTCGGCGATCCGGAATTTTCCGTCGCGACCCTTGCGGTCCGCGCCGGTATAGGCGCCCGGCGCGGCGCCGAAGAACTCCGATTCGATCAGCGTATCCGGGATCGCCGCGACGTTGACGCTGACGAACGGCTTTTCGGCGCGGGCGGAGGCGTTGTGGATGGCCTGCGCCAGCATCTCCTTGCCGGTGCCGGTCTCTCCGGTGAGCAGAACGGTGACGCTCTGGCGCGCGGCGCGCGCTGCAAGCTCCTTGGCCTGTGCGATGCCGGCGGTTGCACCGACATAGTCGTCGAAAGTGAACCGGGCGGCGCGCGCATGCGACAATTGCCGCCGCGCCAGCCGCAGATCGTTTTCGAGCTGGGCGACGCGACCGAGCAGCGGCTTCAGGCCCTCGAGGCGGTCGTAAAGCACGAAGCCGATCGCGCCGATGATATTCCCCTTCTCGTCCTCGATCGGCATGCGGGTTACGACGAGTTGCTCGCCGCCGAGCTCCATGATGTCGAGGATGATCGGTTCACCCGTTTCCACGACCCTGCGCATCAGGCTGTTGGGGATGACCTCCTCGATCGGGCGGCCGAGCGCCTCGGATTCGTGCGAGAGGCCCATCGCAGTGACGTATTTTTCGTTGACATACACCACGCGTCCGCTGCGATCGATCGCGATGGCGCCCTCGCACAGATGCTCCAGCCGCTCGAACAGCGTCTCCATGGCGCGTGCGCGGATATAGGCGGGATCGCTGACGACGGAAGAGGGACCGGACATGGCGTGCCTCGCGGGAAGCCCGCCTGTTTATTACCAAAAGGGCAGCAATTTCAAAGGGGAGAATTGGCGCTGGCTTCGCGACCCATTCTCGGTCGTCGTCCTGGACAAGCGAGCAAAGCGAGCGCCGATCCAGGACCCATTACCCCAGGAAGCTGTTTGGCGAAGACTCGTGGTCACCATCCCGCGCCACGGCACCTGCCTGGGGTAATGGGTCCTGGCCTTCGCCAGGACGACGGCGGTGTTTGTTGCGCCGCTGTCGCCCTACCGCCGATACCCGCCCGCCCGCGAATAGCCGTGTCGGTTCTGCTGCATCGGGCGGCTGGCCACGCTGGCGCGGGACTCGCTGGCGACGGGTGTTGCGAGCTTCAGCTCCTCCAGGAAGATCGGCCGCGAGAAATAATAGCCCTGCGCGTAGCGGATCTTGGTCGCGGCCTGCAGGTAGGCGAGCTCCTCGTAGGATTCGAGGCCCTCGGCGATCACGGTCATGCCGAGCGCTTCGCTCAAGGATTCGATCGCGCGCAGGATGCCCTGGCTGCGCGGCCGCTTATGGATGTCGGTGATGAAGGAGCGGTCGATCTTGATCTCGTCGGCCGTGATGTCGGCGAGCGCCGAGAGCGAGGAATAACCGGTGCCGAAATCGTCGATCGAGATGCCGACGCCGAGCTTGCGGAACATCGGCAGGATTTCCGACTGGAAATGGCTTTTGGCGACGAAGGCCTCTTCCGTCAGCTCGATCATGAAGCGTTGGGGAAAGCCGGTGTTGTCCAGCGCCTGCGCGAAGCTGCGCATGAACTCGGGATTGCCGGCCTGCCTGGCGGCGACGTTGATGCTGATGGAGGCGTCCGCGCCGAACGTGTCGTTGATCAGGTCGATCGACTTGACGATCTCGGCGAGCACGAGATGGGTCAGCTCGTCGATCAGTCCGAGCTCGCCGGCAAGGTTGATGAACGAGCCCGGCGCCTGGATCACGCCTTCGTCGTCGCGCAGCCGCACCAGGGCCTCGATGCCCTTCACGGCCTGCGTGCGGATGTCGACCTTGGACTGGAACGCGCAGCAGAAGCGCTTCTCCAGGATGGCGAGCCGCAGCGACTGCTCGATCTTGGTGCGCGCCAGCGCCTCGCGCTCCATGCTGGCGTCGAAGAAGGCGGCCGATCCCTTGCCGTCGTTCTTGATGCGGTACATCGCGATGTCGGCGTTCTGACGCAGCATCTCGAAGCTGCTTCCGTGATCGGGATAGATGCTGATGCCGACCGAGGTCGAGGCGAAGACCTCCGAATGGTCGATGAAGAACGGCGCGGTCAGCCGCTCCAGCGTCGCTTGCATGAATTCGGCGACTTCCTCCTGGCCCTGGATCGGGGAGAGCAGCAGCAGGAATTCGTCGCCCGAGATGCGCGACAGCATGTCGGAATCGCGCAGGTCGCGCCCGAGCCGCTTCGCCAGCTCGACCAGCAGCGCGTCGCCGACGGCGTGGCCGTAATAGTCGTTGATGTGCTTGAAATTGTCGACGTCGAGAAAGGCGAGCGCGAAGCGCTCGCCGCCATCGCGCGCGAGCAGGTTGTTGGCGCGGTGCTCGATCACGCGCCGCGAGGGCAGGCCGGTCAGCTCGTCGAAATAGGCCGAGCGGAACAGCTGGTCCTCGAAATTCTTCTGCTCGGTGATGTCGGAGGAGGCGGAGATCAGGAGCTCTCGTCCGGCGAGGCGAACGGGGCGATGGGTCGTGAGCAGCACCTGGCGCGCCGCGCCGTCGTGCAGGGCTTCCTCGGTGACGACCGCCTGGCCGGCGCTCAGCGCCCGGCGGCAGGCTTCCCGGCGCGGCGTCAGATCGGGCGAGGGACGGCTGCCGTCCATGCCGAGCTGCGCCGCTGCGGCATCGTTAACCAGCAGAAGCTCGCCATGGGCGTCCTGAACGGTCAGGCCGGCCGGCAGCATTCTAACGATTTCCTTGAGGAATCCGAGTTCGGCTTCGCTCGCGCCGGAATATCTGTTGTCGTTCATAGAAGTCATGAATCTTGTTGTTTCAGCGCGCCTTTGCAATGGACGCGATCTTGCGTGGTTCCCTCTTAAGTTTGGTTAAGGGGTCCGGAGAAATACGGTGGTGTCTTGCGGCGATGCGGCACGCGCGCCGATCGTCATTAACAGAGGGTCAATGCGCCCAGCGAAATCGCGAGCGGAGCGCGCGGGTCTGCTTTCGCTTTAGCGGCTTTCGCCTTGGGGGATGCGGCATTGCATGATGCAATGCAGCCCGGTCTTCAGATACGAGATCTCGGTCCTGCCATCGAAGGCGGAAAGCGCCGATTTCAGCAGCTTGGTGCCGAAGCCAGGCTCGGACACCTTGTCCACGGTTGGCCCCTCGGTCTCGTCCCAGGTGATGGTCAGGCGATCGTCGCTGACGGTCCACGACACCTGCAGCAGACCGCGCGGCGCAGAGAATGCGCCGTATTTGCCTGCATTGGTAGCGAGCTCGTGAAACATCAATGACAGCGTGACCGCGAGCTTCGCCGGCAGGAACAGCCGGTCGCCGTTGAGGGTGAAGCGGACGTGGCCGTAGGGGCCGAGCTCCGAGATCAGGAGATCGCGGATGTCGCAGCCGGCCTTGTCGATCCGCGAGATCAGATCGTCGGTTGCGGCCAGCGATCGCAGCCGCGGATCGACCCGGGCCCAGACCTGCGGCTGGTCATGCAGCACCTGGTGAATCACGGCGTGCACTGTCGAGAGCTTGTTCTTCAGCCGGTGCTGGAGCTCGTCGACCAGCAGCTTGCGATAGTCTTCTTCCTCGATCAGGCGCTTGGAGATCCGGCGCTGCTCCGCCAGCATGGTGCGGTAGTGCTCGACGCCCCAGATGGTCAGCGCGCTCACGGCCCAGTAGAGCGCCAGCAGGGCAAAACGCGCGCGATCGGCAAGCGCATCGCTGAAATTCACGACGACGCCGAGCACGCCGCCGACGATCGCCGTCACGATGCCGATCCGGAAGCCTCCGAACGCGGCGGCAAAGAACACGGCCGGAAAGTACGGGGTGAAGTAGACGTCGGGCCGCACTTGCGCGAGGCCCCAGCGCGCCAGCGTCGCAACGAGCAGGCAGGCCACCGCAAAGGCAATGCTCAAGCCGAGCGACGGAGGTGCCGCGCCCTGCCAGCCCTTGCGGAATTCGTCGATCAGCTTCTCCATGCGCCGCCCGGTTGCGAGGTGCGTTCGTTGCGAATGTTACGCATCTCGCCAGCGCAAGCAAAGCTTGCCTTGTCGGGAGCCGGCAGGAATAGTGACCGTCGCGGTGCCGACTGTCGCGGCGCCGTCGTCGATCGGTATCCGCCATTTGGCGTCAAGAGGTTCGAAAACAGGGACATTCCATGGGCAGGCTGGACGGAAAGGTCGCGGTGATTACGGGTGCGACGAGCGGGATCGGATTGCGGACCGCTGAAGTCTTCGTTGCCGAAGGTGCCAAAATTGTGATCGCGGGGCGGCGCCTACCGGAAGGCGAGGCGCTGGCGAAGCAGCTCGGGGCCAATTGCATCTTCCGCCAGACCGATGTGACGGTCGAAGCGCAGATGCAGGCGCTGATCGCGCTCGCGGTAGACAAATTCGGCCGGATCGATTGCCTGTTCAACAATGCCGGCGGGCCGGCGCAGACCGGCGGCATTGAGGGCCTCGAGGTCGAGCGCTTCGACGCGGCGATGGCGACGCTGGTGCGCAGCGTCATGCTCGGCATGAAGCACGCCGCGCCCTACATGAAGAAGCAGGGGTCCGGCAGCATCATCAACAATGGCAGCATCGCTGGCCGGCTCGCCGGCTTCTCCTCGTCGGTGGTTTACGGCGCGGCCAAGGCGGCGGTGATCCATCTCACCAAATGCGTGGCGATGGAGCTCGGCGAATCCAACGTCCGCGTCAACTCGATCTCGCCCGGCGCGATCGCGACCGGCATTTTCGGCAAGGCGCTTGGGCTGGCGACCTCCGCCGCGGAGAAGACGCCGGCGGTGATGCGCGAAGTCTACAAGACCGCCCAGCCGATCCCGCGCGCCGGCATTCCCGACGACATCGCCCATGCCGCGGTGTTCCTGGCGAGCGACGAATCCAGCTTCATCAACGGCCACGACCTCGTCATCGACGGCGCCATCACCGGCGGCCGCAACTGGAGCCAGCAGCAGCAGGGGTATGTGGCGCTACGCAAGGCGTTCGATCAGGGGGCGTAAGGCGGCCCAGCTATTTGCTGTCATTCCGGGGCGCACGAAGTGCGAACCCGGAATCTCGAGATTCCGGGTTCGCACTTCGTGCGCCCCGGAATGACGGTGTTTGTCATCACACCGCCTTCACCCGCACCTTCAACCCGTCCCGCGGCTTCGGGATCGGCCACATCTGCCAGTCCGGCTTGTAGCCCGGCGCCAGCGACACCTCGATGTTCTGCAGGAAGTGCCGGGCAAAGCATTTGGCCTGCATGTAGGCGAAGTGCAGGCCGAGGCACATATGCGCACCGCCGCCGAACGGCACCCAGGCGAAGCGGTGGCGGTTGCGCTGGGCCTCCTCGGTGAAGCGCAGCGGATCGAAGCGGTCCGGCTCCGGCCAGATGTCCTTCATGTGATGCGTATAGAGCGGATTGACGCCGACCGCGGTGCCGGCGGGAATCCTGAAACCCTTGAAGGTGAAGTCGCGCATCGCGCGGCGCGGCATCGACGGCACCGGCGGCTTGATCCGCAGCGCTTCCTTGAACGCCATTTCGGACAGCGGCATCTTCTCGAGATCGTCGAAGCTGCTTGGCGCGCCCGGGGCGAGCCCGAGCGCCAGAACCTCGGCGCGCAGCCTGTCCTGCCAGTCCGGGTTTGCGGCGAGCTCGCCGATGAAGGAGGTGAGCGACGAGGTCAGCGTGTCGTGCGCCGCCATCATCAAAAAGCTCATGTGGTCGATGATGTCCTGCTCCGACAGCAGCGCACCGTCCTCATGGGTGGCCCGGCAGAGCTGCGAGAACAGATCATCGCCGCCGTGATTGCCGCGGCGGAGCGGAATCTGCTGGCGGAAATAGGCGACGATGCGCTTGCGGCCCGCGACACCGCGCGCCATCTGCGTGCCGGGCAGGGGACGGCGGATCGGCGCGACGGCGGCCGCGACCATGTCGACGAAGGCGCGGTTGATCTCGTCGACCTCCGGCCCGATATCGGCGCCGAGAAAGGACGCGGCGGCGAGATCGAGCGTGAGCTGCTTCATCGCCGGATAGAGCTGCATCTCGCCGGGCTTGGCCTTCCACTGCGCGACGCGCGCGGAAATGCCGCGGTCGAGGTCGCTGAGATAGGATTTCATCGGTCCGGACTTGAACGCGACCGACAGCGCCTTGCGGTGCAGCCGGTGCTCGTCGAAATCGAGCAGCATCAATCCGCGCGGAAACAGCAGGCCGAGCACCTTGTTCCAGCCGTGCGTCGACGAGAACAGTTTTTGCTGGTCGAACATCACGAGCTCGTTGGCTTCGGGTCCGAGCAGCACGACATTGGTCTCGCCGAAGACATGGGTGCGGTAGACCGGGCCGTATTTGGCGCCGTTCGCCTCGATATGCCCCTTGGGGTCGGCCAGCACCTGGAAGGTCTTGCCGATGACCGGCCAGCCCTCGTCGCCCGGGATGTGCGTCAGCTCGTTACGCCTGGGGGCGGTGAACTGAAGCGCAGGGGCGGCCACATTCTGCATCGACATGACGAGTGCTCCGGTTGGCTGACCGAACGGACATCGCGCGACCGCAACTTTATTGCGGCCTGCGCCAGCTGACCGGGGCAGCATAGCACAGGGCGATATCGCTTGCTTGACATCGTGGTTACACGTGTAACGCCAACGAGCCCTACCGCTTCGCCGCTTCCTTCTGCAGATCCGGGGCGTTGACGGCGGGAATGGCGACGCGGCCGGGTCCGGTGACCTTCAGCGCTTCGGCAGCCTTCTCGTTCTCCATGATCTTGGCCATCACGGCCTGGCCCGCGCGTTCGAAGATCGCGCGGTTCTCGATCACGAATTTTTGCGACTTGCGGAGGCCATCGATATAGCCGTTGATCTCCGGCACGACATAGCGCGCGACCAGGTCCCAGCTCCGGCGCGTGTTCTCCGGGTTGGCCCAGTCGTGCACGAAGCCGATCACGGCGCCGACGCCGCCGGAGACCTGCATCACGTTCTTGATCATTTTCACGAGGTCGTCGGGCGTGCCGATGACGGAGGCGGCGCCCTCGACGAAGGCGGTCTTGTCCACGGCTTCGTCGGGCGAGGTGAACGCGGTGAGGCCCGGCCGCTGCAGCGTGCCGACATTATATTCGTTGTGCCAGCGCATCAGGCCGGCGCCGGCCTCGCGGCGGGCCTGCTCGCGGGTCTCGGCGACGTGCCAGGTCAGGAGCACGCGCCAGTCGGCGCGATTCACCGTCGTGCCGTGCTTCCTGGCGGCATCCTCGGCGAACTGCCATTGCTGCTGGAGCGACATCAGGCCCTGTGTCGTCATCGAGCCCAGCGAGATGATGCCGATGCCGTATTTGCCGGCGAGCGTCATGCCGGAGGGCGAGATCTGCGAGGCGACCACGAACGGCATTTCCTCCTGCAAGGGCAGGAGCTGGAGCGCGGCATCGTTCATGGTGAACCAGTCGCTCCTGGCGGTGACGCGCTCGCCGTTGAACAGGCGGCGGATCACGCCGATCGCCTCGTCCTGGCGGTCGCGCTGCGTCATCGGGTCGATGCCGAGCGTGTGCGCGTCGGAGGCGAGCGCACCGGGACCGGAGCCGAAGATGGCGCGGCCGCCGGTCATGTGATCGAGCTGCACCATGCGCTGGGCGACGTTGAAGGGATGGTGATAGGGCAGCGACACCACGCCGGTACCGAGCCTGATCCGCTTGGTGCGCTCGCCGGCCGCGGCCAAAAACATCTCGGGCGAGGCGATCATCTCCCAGCCGGAGGAATGGTGCTCGCCGCACCAGAACTCGTCATAACCGAGCGCGTCGAGCTGCTCGACCAGGTCGAGGTCGCGCCGGAACTGGAGCATCGGATGCTCCCCGATCGGGTGATGCGGGGCAAGGAAGGCTCCGAACTTCAGGCGCGCCATGGCGTTCTCTCCGGCTGGATTTTTTGTTTGTTGAGACGGTGAGGCTACGTGCCCGATGGCGCGAACGCAATCGCGCGATGTCCCGCGCGGCGGAATGCAGGCATGCGCTCATCTTCTCCCTCTCCCCGCTTGCGGGGAGAGGGTCGGGGTGAGGGGGAGTCTCCGCGGGGACGGAGGCAGTGGGGTTTCGAGATGCCTCACGCCGTCATTGCGAGCGCAGCGAAGCAATGACGTGTCGAGGGGGCGTCGTTCCAATGGACAGTCGACTCGCGGAGACTCCCCCTCACCCGGAATTCAAACTGCGTTTGAATTCCGGCCTCTCCCCGCAAGCGGGGAGAGGCGAAGGAAGATCACCGCGTCATCCTGTTCCACGCATCCAGGCCGGCGATCTTGTACGCCTCCGCCAGTGTCGGGTAGTTGAACGTGTTCTGGATGAAATAGTCGATGCCGCCTTTGAGGTTGAGCACGGCCTGGCCGATATGGATCAACTCGGTAGCGCCTTCGCCGAGGATGTGCACGCCGAGCAGGCGGCGCGTCTTGGTCGAGAAGATCATCTTCATCATGCCGCTGTTCAGCCCCATGATGTGGCCGCGCGAGGTCTCGCGGAAGCGGGCGATGCCGACCTCGTAGGGAATGCCGCGCGTGCGCACCTCTTCTTCGGTGAGGCCGGCGGTCGAGATCTCCGGCACCGAATAGATGCCGTCGGGAAAGAACTCCGGCGGCGCCAGGGGCTCCATGCCGAGCGCGTGACAGGCGGCGACGCGGCCCTGCTCCATCGAGGTCGAGGCGAGGCTCGGAAAGCCGATCACGTCACCGGCCGCGTAGATGTGGGGCACGCTGGTCTGCAATGTCACGGGATCGACCGTGATGCGCCCGCGTTGATCGACGGCGATGCCGGCGGTCTCGAGGTTGATGCTCGAGAACCTCGACCTCGTGATCGAGGGTTTTCTGCAGCCGCGTCATCAAATCGCTTGCCGCGATGTCCTGCTTCACCCGGTAGGAGCGGCCGTAGAAGCCACGCTCGCGCCAGCCGGACAGATTGAGCACGGTCTCGCGCAGGGTTTTGGAGGGAATGGTGCCGGTGTGGACGGAGACGCCGCCGACCCGCCGGCCCTTCTCCACCACCAGCACCGCCTTGCCGAGCTTGGCGCATTGCACTGCGGCCCGGCGCCCCGACGGGCCCGAGCCGATCACCACCATGTCGTAGTCGTACATCGGAAGACTTCCGAACCCCGCGAGACCAGCGGGAACCGACATGCAGCAATCGGGCCAAGGCGGCAAGAAGGCGGCAAGTCCTACCTCGGAGGTAATCGCGCCGATGACGCCGATCTGCGAGCATCGCGCGCAAATAAATTCCGGAAGGGCCGCGCGCCGATGCATCAAACCGTCACAAAGCAGATCGATTCGTCGCGCCGCTGGTGGGTGCTCGGCATCGTCGTCGCCGCCCAGTTCATGTTCGGCGTCGACGCCTTCATCGTGAACGTCGCCATTCCGACCATCGCCGTCGATCTGCACGCGACGCCAGCGCAGATCGAATCCGTCATCGCGATCTATCTGATCGCCTATGCCACGCTGGTCGTCACCGGCGGCAGGCTCGGCGACATCCACGGGACCAAGAACGTATTCCTGGCCGGCGTGCTCGGCTTCACCCTGACCTCGCTGTGGTGCGGGCTGGCGCAATCAGGCGCGGAGCTGATCATCGCGCGGCTGGCGCAGGGCGCCACCGCCGCGCTGATGGTGCCGCAGGTGCTGGCGACGCTGCATCTGTTGTTCACCGACGGCCAGCGCAACCGCGCCTTTGCCGTCTACGGCATTGTGCTCGGGCTTGCGGGCGCCGCGGGCTTCCTGCTCGGCGGGCTTCTCGTCACGCTCGATCTCGCCGGCACCGGCTGGCGCTCGGTGTTCTTCGTCAACGTTCCCAGCGGCCTCGTCATCGCCGGTGCTGCCTGGCGCATCATGCCGTCGGTGCCTCGCCGGGCCGGTACGAAGCTCGACATCAAGGGCAGTGTTGTGCTGTTCGCAGGGTTGTTGTGCCTGATCGGTCCGCTGCTGTTCGGCCACGACGTCGGCTGGGCGCCGTGGCTGTGGGCGGCGATGGCGATCGGCGGGGTGATCCTCGCGCTATTCCTGAAGCTCGAGCACGCAGTCGGGCGCGCCGGCGGCATGCCGCTGATCGATCTCACGCTGCTGGCGGATGCGGCGTTCCTGCGCGGCCTCGGCGCGGCCTTCTTTTTCTTCGTCGCCAATCTCTCGTTCTATCTCGTCATGACGCTGTTCATGCAGCGCGGCCTGAAGATCCCGCCGCTCGAAGCCGGCATGGCCTTCATTCCGCTCGCGTTCGCCTTCATCGTGGCCTCGCGTCACAGCGGTGTGCGGGCGCGCCATCGCGGCACCAAGGTGTTGATCGAGGGCTGCGCGCTTCAGATCGCGGGCCTCGCCGCGCTCGCGCTTGTTGTAGTCGATCTCGATGCGCCGACGCCGATCGGGCTTGCGCTCACCATGATCATCTTCGGCTACGGTCAGGGCCTGGTGATGGCGCCGCTGTCCGGCGCGGTGCTTTCCACCGTGAAGCCCGTCGCCGCAGGCTCGGCGTCCGGCATGTACGGCACCATTGCGCAGATCGGAAATGCGGCCGGAGTGGCCGCAATCGGCGCATTGTTCTTCGCCCTCGAAGCTCTGCAATCACCGCGCGCAGGATTTCTCGTCTCGCTCGCGCTGTTTGTGACATTAATAATGATCTGCGCCGCATTTCTGGCGTGGATGCGCCGCGCATCTGCACGAAGTTGAGGCATTGCGGTTAATGCGTGCGGTTTCTCCGTGAATTTCTGGTAATTGACAGCACACACACTTTTCATTTTGCAGTGCAGCAACTATCTGGTTTGGGTGGACGTTGAACGTCGCCTGCCAGGAGTTGCCGTGTCGCTTGCCAGAAATATCGATCTCTTGAGACGCCTGCCGAAGGTGGATGGTCTGCGCTTTGCCGACTTCGGCCGCAGCGCGGATGCGCCCGGTCCATTGCAAGAGGTTGCGGACTTCGGTGACAATCCCGGCAATCTTCGCATGTTCGCGTTCGCGCCGGCGCAGTTGCAGATGCCGCGCGCGCTCGTCGTCGTGCTGCATGGCTGCGGACAGACCGCAGCGGCTTACGATCTCGGCGCGGGCTGGTCGACGCTCGCACGGCACTACGGCTTCGCGCTGCTGATGCCCGAGCAGCAGCGCGTCAACAACGGCAACACCTGCTTCAACTGGTTCAATCCGGAAGACACTGCGCGCGACAGCGGCGAGGCGCGCTCGATCCGCGAGATGATCGCGCATATGGTCAAGACGCACCGCATCGATCCCAGGCGCGTCTTCATCACCGGCCTCTCCGCCGGCGGCGGCATGACGTCCGTGATGCTCGCGACCTATCCGGAAGTCTTCGCGGCCGGCGCGGTGATCGCAGGCCTGCCCTATGGCATCGCCTCGAATTTGCGCGAGGCGCTGGACGGCATGTTCCATTCGCCGGCGCGTCCCGCGCGCGAGCTCGGCGATCTCGTGCGCAACGCTTCCGATTATCGCGGCCCCTGGCCGAAGATGTCGGTGTGGCACGGCAGTGCCGACCGCACCGTCAATCCCGGCAATGCCAACGAGATCGTCAAGCAGTGGCTCGACCTGCACGACCTGCCTGACGTGCCGATGGCCGAGACCAATGTCGACGGCTATCCGCGCCAGGCCTGGTGGAACAAGGACGGTGAGACGCTTGTCGAGTCCTACGCCATCACCGACATGGCGCACGGCACGCCGCTCGGGCTAGCCGACAACGACCAGCGCTATGGCGTCGAAGGCGCGTTCCTGATCGAGGCCGGCATCTCCTCGTCCTACCACATCGCAAAGTTCTTCGGCCTGACCGGCTGGATTCCGGACGCGGCGAAGAAGAAGGCGGAGGCAAAGCCTGGAGCGCCGAAGCCGGCGCTGACGCCAGCGCCGCATCTGGCCCGCTCGATCCGCGACGCGGTCGCCGAACCGCCGGCTGAGCCGAAGCGCGAGGACGCCCGCGGCTTCGACCTCGGCCAGATCATCACGCGCGCGCTCACCGCCGCGGGGTTGATGAAGTAGCTCAGCCCTCACGCGTCGTCCCGGATCTGCGCTTACGCTTGTCCGGGATGACAGCTCTGTTTGTGGCGACGCCGCTGCATCGCTGAATAGAGCTTACATCTCGCCGGTGATGAACGGATTGGTCATCCGCTCCTGGCCGATGCTCGAGCCGGCGCCATGGCCGCAAATGAAGCCGACATCGTCGCCGAGCGGCAACAGCTTGGTCTTGATCGAGCTGATCAGCGTGGCGTGACTGCCGCCGGGCAGGTCGGTGCGGCCGACGGAGCCTGCGAACAGGACGTCGCCGACATGGGCAAAACGTAATTCCTTGTTGAAGAACGCCACGCTGCCGGGCGAATGGCCGGGGCAGTGCAGAATGTCGAACTGCAAGCCGCCGATCGACACGGTGTCGCCCTCCTCTAACCAGCGGTTCGGTGCGAAGTTGCGCACCCCGGTCATGCCGAAGCGCGCGCCGCTCTCCACCACATTGTCGAGCAGGAACTTGTCGGCTTGATGCGGTCCCTCGATCGGCACCTTCAGCGCATCGCGCAATTCCGCGGCGCCGCCGACATGGTCGATATGGCCGTGGGTCAGCCAGATCTTCTCCACGGTGACGCCGGTCTGCTTGATCGCCTCCAAAATCTTCGGCACGTCCCCGCCGGGGTCGATCACCACGGCCTTCTTGCCGGGTTCGTCCCAGATGATGGTGCAGTTCTGCTCGAACAGCGTCACGGGGACGATGATCGCGCCGGCCTTGGCTTGCGAGGACTCTTGCGAGGATCCTTGGGTATCATTTTGCTCGGTCATGGCGCCACAATGCCGATTTTTGCCATGCCGCCAAGCAAAAGATTCGTGGCCCGGCCCCGGAACAGCCGCCTCGGCCGTCACACGGCCGTCCCAATTGGCCTGCTGGTTTGAACCGGGGCGTTGCTTCCGCGTTCTCTCGCGCGAGGCGGATTTTCGGGTGGGTTCTCCGACATGGCACAGGGCGAGGTGAATTGGTGGCGCGACGGCATCTTCTACCAGGTCTATCCGCGCTCGTTTCAGGACAGCGACGGTGACGGCGTCGGCGATCTCGCCGGCATCTTGCGGCGGCTGCCTTATGTGAAGTCGCTCGGCGTCGACGCGATCTGGCTGTCGCCGATCTTCCCCTCGCCGATGGCCGATTTCGGCTACGACATTTCCGACCATACCGGCATCGATCCGCTGTTCGGCACGATGGCGGATTTCGACGCGCTGCTCACGGCCGCGCATGAGCATGGTCTCAAGCTGATCCTCGACCTCGTGCCCAACCACACCTCGGACCAGCATCCCTGGTTTGTCGAGAGCCGGTCCTCGCGCGACAATCCCAAGCGCGACTGGTACGTCTGGCGCGATCCGGCGCCCGATGGCGGCGTGCCGAACAACTGGCTGTCCGAGTTCGGCGGCAGCGCGTGGCAGTTCGACGAGACGACGGGTCAATATTACTATCACGCCTTCCTCGCCCAGCAGCCGGACCTCAACTGGCGCAACCCGGACGTCCGCGCGGCGATCTACGACGCGATGCGGTTCTGGCTGGACAAGGGCGTCGACGGCTTTCGCGTCGACGTGATCTGGCACCTGATCAAGGACGCCGAATTCCGCGACAATCCGCTCAATCCTCACTACGTCGAGGGCCGTCCGCCGAACGAGAAGATCCTGACGCAATATTCCACCGACCAGCCGCCGTTCAACTTCGCGCTGCTCTCGACGTTCTGGAGCGCGCGCTCGATCGAGACGATCATCGACGACTACGAGAAGGCGCTGCCGAAAGGCGCCTGGCCGAACTGGGTGCTCGGCAATCACGACCGCCCGCGGGTCGCCAGCCGTGTCGGGCCCGAGCAGGCCCGCGTCGCCGCCATGCTGCTGCTGACGCTGCGCGGCACGCCGACGCTCTATTACGGCGACGAGATCGGCATGCATCAGCTCGCGATCGCGCCCGAGGACGTGCGCGATCCCTTCGAGAAGAACGTGCCCGGCATCGGCGTCGGCCGCGACGGTTGCCGCACGCCGATGCAGTGGGATTCCTCGAACTTCGCCGGCTTCTCGAACGTCAGGCCGTGGCTGCCGCTGCCTGAGGATCATATCCACGAGAATGTCGTCAATCTCGAAGCCGACACGCGCTCGATCCTCAGCCTGTACAGGCGGCTCATCGTGCTGCGAAAGAGCAGCCCGCCCCTGGTGGCCGGCAACTATCATCCGATCGCTGCGCAGGGCGATCTCCTGATCTACCGCCGCGAGGCCGAGGGCAGGGCGGTGATCGTGGCCCTCAATCTCGGCCCCGACCCGATCGCCGTCACCACCAGCGCGATCCGCTTCGGCAGCGAGATCCTGCTGTCGACGTTCCTGGATCGTGAGGGTGAGCGGCTGGAAGGGGTGCTGGATCTGCGCGGGAATGAAGGGGTGATCGTGCAGCCGCCCTAAAAAGTAGGGCGAGGCGACAGCGTCATTCTCCAACGTCGTCCTGGACAAGCGAAGCGCAGATCCAGGACCCATTACCACAGGACGCAGTGTGGCGGAGGCTGGTGGTTATCAGCTCACGCGCCAACGACCTCTTGGGGTAATGGGTCCTGGCTTTCGCCAGGACGACGGCGGAGTGTGTGGATGCACCTACCCCGGATGCTTGTTACCCGCAGTATCCCCGTCGATATCGCTCCGCTTCAAGAGATAATCCAACCCGCCGACCCGATACCAGCGATAGCCATACGGCTCCAGCACGACGCGGTGCTGGCCGCGCTTGTCGGCGTGGCTGTGGTCTTCCGCGAGCAGATTGATCAGGTGCGCGCCGGCATCATCAGGCAGCCCCGTCGAGAACGCGATCTCGCGTGGCTTCTCATCGAGATTGTGCACGAACAGCACCGAATTGTTGCGCCAGTCATAGCGCATGATGAAGACGGCCGGATCACGCGTCGCAATGACCGCGAAATCGCCCCAGCCGATCTCCGGCACCTCCTTGCGCATGCGGACGATGCGTTCGGTCCAGTTCAGCATGGAATTGGCATCGCGCCGCTGCTTGGCGACGTTGACGTGCGGAAAGCCATAAGGGCCCTTGTCGATGACGGGACAGGCCGGCTTGTCGTTCTTGGTGAAGCCGCCATGCGGCTCGGTCGACCATTGCATCGGCGTGCGCGCGCAATTGCGCTCCGGCAATGAGAGATCGTCGCCCATCCCGATCTCGTCGCCATAGCGGATCACGGGCGTTCCCGGCAGCGTGCACATCAGGCTGTAGGCAAGCTCGAGCCGCCTGCGGTCGCCGCCGAGCATCGGCGCGAGGCGGCGGCGAATGCCGCGGTCGTAGAGCTGCATGTCCTTGTCGGGGCCGAAGCTCTTGAACACGGTGTCGCGCTGCGCCGGGGTCAAGCGCCCGAGATCGAGCTCGTCGTGATTGCGCAGGAACAGGCCCCATTGCGCCGAGCCCGGCCGCGGCTTGGTCGCCTTCAGCGCCTTTGCCAGCGGTCGCGAGTCGGCCGACGCCAGCGCATAGAACAGATGCTGGTTGACGTGGAAGTTGAACATCATGTGCATGCGGTCGGCATCGCGGCCGAAATATTCCATGTCGGTTTCCGGCAGCACATTGGCTTCGGCGAGGATGATGGCGTCACCCTGGCGCCATTGCAGGAATTCGCGGAACGCGCGCAGCATGTCGTATTGCTCGACCGGCTTCTTCACCTTGGCGCCCTTGGTCGCGATCACGAAGGGCACGGCGTCCATGCGGAATCCGGAGACGCCGAGCTGGATCCAGAAGCCCATGATCTTCAAGATCTCGGCCTGCACGTGCGGGTTCGAGGTGTTGAGGTCGGGCTGAAAATCGTAGAAGCGATGAAAATACCAGGCGCCGGCGTCCTTGTCGCGCGTCCAGGTCGATTTCTGCACGCCGGGAAACACCATGCCCTTGTTGGCATTGGCGGGCTTCGTGTCGGACCAGACGTACCAGTCGCGATAGGGCGAGTTCTTGTCGCGCCGCGCGTCCTTGAACCAGCGATGCTGGTCCGAGGTGTGGTTGACGACGAGGTCGATGATGATGCGGATGCCGCGCTGCTTGCAGCCATGGGCGAATTCGACGAAGTCGCCGAGCGTGCCGTAGCGGGAATCGACGCTGTAATAGTCGGCGATGTCGTAGCCGTCGTCGCGGCCGGGCGAGGTCTGGAATGGCATCAGCCAGATCGTGGTGATGCCGAGGCCGTGCAGATAGTCGAGCCGCCGCAGCAGGCCCTTGAAGTCGCCGACGCCGTCGCCGTCGGCATCCATATAGGTGCCGACGGACAGGCAGTAGATCACGCCGTTCTTGTACCAGAGATCGTCGATCATGCGCGAGCGGCCTCACAGGTCCCGCCGGGGTGCGGCGGCTGCGTGATAAGTGCGAGGGCAGGGGGAGGTTCCTGCGCCACCGTCGTCCCGGGGCGCGCGAAGCGCGAGCCCGGGACCCATAGCCACAGGGAGTAGTTTTGCGAAGACTCGGAGTTACCTGTCCTGCGCCACAACCGCTCCCTGTGGTTATGGATTCCGGGCTCGCGCCAAGCGGCGCGCCCCGGAATGACGGGTGGAATGGAATCGGCTAAACTCGCGCCATGGACAGCAGCGCCCGCAACATCGCCCTCGTGCCGCCGCCGGACCGCCGTCAATCCGAGACGGCGCTGGCGATCGCGCGCGGCACGGCGCGGCTGCTGCGCTCGCTCGGATTTTCCTGCATCAGCGAATTGCCGCTGCCGTCGGGCCGGCGCGCCGATCTGGTGGCGCTGAACGAGCGCGGCGAGATCTGGATCGTCGAGATCAAGTCGTCGGTCGAGGATCTGCGCGCCGATCAGAAATGGCACGAATACCGCGCCCACTGCGACCGGCTGTTCTTCGCCTTCACGCAGGACCTGCCGTGCGAGATCTTTCCGCAAGGCACCGGCCTCATCATCGCCGACGCCTATGGCGCGCATCTGCATTGCGAGGCGCCCGAGCACAAGATCGCGGCCGCCACGCGCAAGCAGATGACGGTGCGTTTTGCGATGGCGGCGGCTTTGCGGATCAACCGGCTGGTCGATCCGCAGGGGCACGCGGATTTCTGGGAATGAGTCCGTAGGATGGGTAGAGCGAAGCGAAACCCATCACTTTCGGTCAGGTAAGCAAGGCGGTCAGGTAAGCAAGGAAGGTGGGTTTCGCTTCGCTCTACCCACCCTACGAAACCGTTACCGCGGCGCGCGCTTGGCCAGGATCCGCTGAAGCGTCCGGCGGTGCATGTTGAGCCGCCGCGCCGTTTCCGAGACGTTGCGGTTGCACATCTCGTAGATGCGCTGGATGTGTTCCCAGCGGACGCGGTCGGCGGACATCGGGTTGGTCGGCAGCTCGGATTTCTCTGCGCTGGTCGACAGCAGCGCGGCGACGACGTCGTCGGCATCGGCGGGCTTGGAGAGATAATCGATCGCGCCCATCTTCACCGCGGTCACCGCGGTGGCAATGTTGCCATAGCCGGTCAGCACGATCGCGCGTGCATCCGGGCGCTTCTTCTTCAGCGCCGAGACCACGTCGAGGCCGTTGCCGTCGCCGAGGCGCAAATCAACCACGGCGAATGCCGGTGCCGCCTTGCCGATCTGTGCGAGACCGTCCGAGACGGTGTCGCACGATGTCACCGCAAAGCCGCGGGTCTCCATCGCACGCGACAAGCGCTCCAGAAACGGCTTGTCGTCCTCCACGATGAGAAGCGAGCGGTCGGTCTGTTCGTTCAGTTCGGCGATGGCGTTCAAGGTTTCGTCCTCTCTCCTGCGCATCCACATATGGCGTCGCAAACGGGCGGCGCCAAGGCCGCCAATAGTCGATCAGCCGGCCTGTGCGACGCAAGGTCGCGGCCTATCCTATTGTTTCTTCAAGCGTCTCGATAGCCTCAAAACGCTGTCGCGGCCACGTTATCTGGACCACCGCGCCGTGTTCCGGAAAGATCCGGTTGGTAAACGAGACCTTGGCGCCGGTGCGTTCGAGCAGGGTGCGCGCGATGAACACGCCAAGCCCGAGGCCGCGCCGTTCGCCGCCGGCGTCATCCGGGGTGCGCCGCCGCGACAGATAGGGCTCGCCGATCCGGTTAAGGATATCGGGCGGAATGCCGGGGCCGTCGTCGGAGATCAGGAGCTCGATCGTGTCCTTGTTCCACCAGGCGTTCACCTCGACGGTGGTGTGGGCGAAATCGACTGCGTTCTCGACGATGTTGCCGACGCCGTAGAGGATCGCCGGGTTGCGCGAGCCGACCGGCTCGGCGAAGGCGGCCACCGCGATCCGCACCTTGATGTCGACGCCGAAATCGCGGTGCGGGGCCACCACCTCCTCGATCAGCTCCGACAGCTTCATGCGGTCGAACGGCGCGCCGGTGGAGGAGAGCTGGGTGATCTTGCTAAGGATGTCGCGGCAACGCTGGGTCTGCTCGCGCAGGGTTTTCAAATCGGCGGCAAAGATCGGGTCCTTCACCGTCTTTTCCAGCTCGCGCGAGATCAGGAAGATCGTCGCGAGCGGCGTGCCGAGCTCGTGCGCGGCCGCGGCGGCGAGGCCGTCGAGCTGGGTCAGATGCTGCTCGCGCGTCAGCACCAGCTCGGTCGCGGCGAGCGCATCCGCGAGCTTGCGCGCCTCCTCGGTGACCTGGAACGAGTAGAGGCTGGTGACGCCGATCGCGAGCACGATCGAGAGCCAGACGCCGACGAGATAGATCGGCGGCAGCACCAGCGGATCGTCGGAATCCCAGGGCAGCGGCAGGTGGAAGAAGAACAGGACCGAGGCGCAGGCGACCGCCAGCACGCCAAGCCCGAAGGTGAAGCGGGCCGGCAGCGCGGTTGCCGAGATCAGCACCGGTGCGAGGAACAGGAACGAGAACGGGTTCTGGAGCCCGCCGGTGAAGAACAACAGGCCGGCCAGCTCCACGATGTTCAGCGCAAGCAGTCCGGCCGCCTGCATCGGCTCCAGCCGCTGCAGCGGATTGGACACGGTCTGGAGCGCCAGATTGAGCGAGGCCGACAGGGCGATGATGCTGACGCAGGGGACGATCTCGACGTTGAACTCCAGCCCCTGCGCCACGATGAAGATCGCGGCGAGCTGGCCGAGCACCGCGAGCCAGCGCAGCCGCAGGATGGTGTCCAGGCGGATATGCCGCTGCGCGGGGCGAAAGTCGGAAGCGGCAATTTCGGTCATGTCGGCCAATGTGGCGGTGCCTTCTGGTCACGAACGCGCGGCTGGTGGAACCACCCGGATTACAAGCCTTGCGCTGTCAGCTGCAATAGCAGAAGAACGGCTCAGCATGACCGGGAACGACAAAGCTTCAAGTCCGCCGACTGTCGCGGAGCGCAGCTCCTCTGCGGCAATTGCGGTCGATCACCTCGTCAAGGTCTACAAGCAGACCCGCGCCGTCGACGATATCTCCTTTTCGCTGCCGCGCGGCAGCATCACCGGGCTCCTGGGCGGCAACGGCGCCGGCAAGACCACGACCATCGCGATGATCATGGGCCTGGTGCTGCCGACCTCCGGCCGCGTGCAGGTGCTCGGGCATAAGATGCCCGAGGAGAGCGCTTCCGTGCTGGGGCGGATGAATTTCGAAAGCCCCTATGTCGACATGCCGATGCGGCTCACGGTGCGGCAGAACCTCACCATCTTCGGCAAGCTCTATGCGGTGAAGAATCTCGCGGGCCGCATCGCCAGGCTCGCCGACGATCTCGACCTCACCGAATTCATCGACCGTGCCAACGGCAAGCTCTCCGCCGGCCAGAAGACCCGCGTCGCGCTGGCGAAAGCGCTGATCAACCAGCCCGAGCTGCTGCTCCTGGACGAGCCGACCGCCTCGCTCGACCCTGACACCGCCGATTGGGTGCGAGGCCATCTGGAGCGCTATCGCAAGGAGAACAACGCCACCATCCTCTTGGCCTCGCACAACATGCTCGAGGTCGAGCGTCTGTGCGACCGCGTCATCATCATGAAGCGCGGCCGCATCGAGGACGACGACACGCCGGAGGCCATCATGGCCCGCTACAACCGCACCACGCTGGAGGAGGTGTTCCTGGACGTTGCGCGCGGCCGGGTGAACGGAGCTCAGGAGGCGGCACGATGAGGGAGTCCCGATCTTTCGGTCCTAGCCCGGATGGATTCCGTCATCCCGGGGCGCGACATAGTCGCGAGCCCGGGATCCATAACCACAGGATTGAATTTGGCGAAGACTCGGGGTTACCGGCCTCGCCCCACAATCGCCGCCTGTGGTTATGGATTCTCAGATGCGCAATTGCGCATCATAGCTCGCGCTCCGCGCGCCCCGGAATGACGAAGCTTCATCCGGGCTGCACGGTGCCGCGATGACTGACATCACCCTCCATCGCGGCATCTCCATGCAGCGCATCGGCGCGATGATCCTGCGCTACTGGTACCTGTTGATGTCGTCCTGGCCGCGGCTGCTCGAGCTGCTCTACTGGCCGGCGCTCCAGGTCATCACCTGGGGCTTCCTGCAGCTCTACATCGCGCAAAACGCCAATTTCTTCGCGCGCGCCGGCGGCACGCTGATCGGCGCCGTCATCCTCTGGGACATCCTGTTCCGCGGCCAGCTCGGCTTCTCCATCTCCTTCCTGGAGGAGATGTGGGCGCGCAACCTCGGCAACCTCATGATGAGCCCCCTGAAGCCGATCGAGTTTCTGCTGTCGCTGATGATCATGAGCCTGATCCGGCTCGCGATCGGCGTGATCCCGATGACGCTGCTCGCGCTGTTTTTGTTTCACTTCAACGTCTACGCCCTCGGCCTGCCGCTGATCGCGTTCTTCTGCAATCTGATCTTCACCAGCTGGTCGGTCGGCATCTTCGTCTCGGGACTCGTGCTGCGAAACGGTCTCGGCGCCGAGAGCATCGTCTGGACCCTGATGTTCGCGATCATGCCGCTCGCCTGCATCTACTATCCGGTCAGCGTGCTGCCGGTCTGGCTGCAAGCTGTCGCCTGGACGCTGCCGCCGACCTACGTTTTCGAGGGGATGCGGGCGCTCTTGATCGAGAACACCTTCCGCACCGACCTGATGCTGGAGGCGCTGGCCATCAATTTAGGGCTGCTGATTGCATCTTTTTGGGCATTCCTTGCCCTTTTGCGCAGCGCCAGGAAGAACGGCTCGCTGCTGTCCAGCGGCGAATAGTTTCACTTTCCCGTGGATTCAGGCTGATTTAACCGTCTCCGCCACGTAGATGTACGGGGACGGTGCATTGACGCAATATTACGCATTCGGCAGTATGCTGCGATGCGAAGAGGGATATAGCGATGCCTATTGGTGAGTTTGGCGGCGCGCCGCCCCTGGCTGCAGAAGGCAGTCCGGTCCTGACGACGCCGATGTACTGGATGTACGAGATGGCCCACGCCTCTCTCAATCCGGCACGTGCGGTCACCGACGCGACCAAGTTCCTGTTTCAGAATCCCCTCAATCCCTGGGCGCGCACCGAGGTCGGCAAGTCGGTCGCCGCGGCCTGCGAATTGTTCGAGCGCACCACGCGCCGCTACGGCAAGCCGGAATGGGGCCTCAACGACACCGAGGTCAACGGCATCCGCGTCCCCGTCGAGATCCGTTCGGTCTGGGAAAAGCCGTTCTGCCGGCTGCTCTACTTCGATCGCAAGTTCACCCGTCCGCTGCGCAGCCCGCAGCCGCGCGTGCTGATCGTGGCCCCGATGTCCGGCCACTATGCGACGCTGCTGCGCGGCACGGTCGAGGCGTTGCTGCCCGCGCATGATGTCTACATCACCGACTGGGCCGATGCCCGCATGGTGCCCCTCAGCGACGGCCGCTTCGATCTCGACGACTACATCGACTACATCATCGAGATGTTGCACGTCCTCGGCGGCAACACCCATGTCATGGCGGTGTGCCAGCCCTCGGTGCCCGTCGTCGCCGCCGTTTCGATCATGGAAGCGCAGCGCGATCCGTTCGTGCCGACCTCGATGACCCTGATGGGCGGCCCGATCGACACCCGCCGCAATCCGACCGCGGTGAACAACCTCGCCCAGGAGCGCGGCATCGACTGGTTCCGCAACCACGTCATCACCAAGGTGCCGTTCCCGCATCCGGGCATGATGCGCGACGTCTATCCGGGATTTTTGCAGCTCAACGGCTTCATCAGCATGAATCTCGACCGGCACATGGATGCCCACAAGCAGCTTTTCGCCCATCTGGTGAAGGGCGACGGCGATCTCGTCGACAAGCATCGTGAGTTCTATGACGAATATCTCGCGGTGATGGACCTCTCCGCCGAGTATTACCTGCAGACCGTCGACACCGTGTTCGTGAAGCACGCGCTGCCGAAGGGCGAGATGACCCATCGTGGAACCCGCGTCGATCTCTCCAAGGTCAAGCGTGTGGCGTTGATGACGGTCGAAGGCGAGAACGACGATATCTCCGGTCTCGGTCAGACCGAAGCAACGCACACACTGTGCCGCTCGATCCCCGATCATCGCCGCGTTCATTACGTCCAGAAGGGCGTCGGCCATTACGGCGTGTTCAACGGCTCGCGTTTCAAGTCGGAAATCGTGCCGAGGATTCACGACTTCATGGTCTCCGCTGCGAATCCGAGCTCGTTGCAGGCTCTCGCGGCCGAATAGAGCGTTTTCGAGCGAAGCGGGACCGGTCCGCGCAAAGAAAACGCGTCAGAAGTGGAATCGAGAGCCATCTCCGTTCGATCACATCGGAGCGGACATCGCTCTCGACGCGTTTTTCGGCTTTCCCGTCGAAAATTCGGGTGCTGCCGGAGGTTCCGGCAGGGCTTGGTTCCCTCCAGATTCGCGGTATTTAGGTAGCTTTATAGGAGTGAGTCAGCCCTCACCCCTTGGGGGTGTCGCATGCGTCCGGAGGGGGCGAAAAAAGCGGGTTCCAACCCCAGTCTGTAGGGTCTCCCGGACGCCAGACCCCTGTATATTGGGCAAATGATTTGTTTTTGCGCCGAGCGCTTTCCCTGGCGGCGGTTATGGCAGAATCCGGGCGAACTCCTGCTCCCCGGACTGACAGACATGGCCACTCGCGCACTCCTCTATCGGCGGCCCCACGAGCCAAAGACCCTCGTCATCACCCATGGATCGCAGTTTTTTGCGATTCGGCTGCGCCGGCACAGGCGTGCGCGCCGCTACACGCTCAGAATTCATCCGAGCGATCGCGAAGCCATCCTCACCATGCCGCCGCGCGGCACGCTCGCCGAAGCAAAAGACTTCGCGCAGCGTCACGGTGCATGGATTGCGGCACGTCTCGGGCGTTTGCCGAAGGCCGCGCCGTTCCAGCCTGGCACAGTGATACCGCTTCGCGGTGTTCCCCATCGTATCGTTCATCGCGCCGGTGCGCGCGGCACGGTGTGGACCGAAGTGCGCGACAGCGGTGAACGCATTCTCTGCGTCGCCGGCGGCGTCGAGCATGCTGACCGCCGCGTCCATGACTTCCTCAAGCGCGAGGCGCGCCACGATCTTCAGCGTTCGGCCGAAGCCTATGCCGCCGAGCTTGGTGTCAGGGTCAAGCGGCTGTCGATCCGCGACCAATCCAGCCGCTGGGGCTCCTGCACCTCGGCCGGCTCGCTGTCGTTCTCCTGGCGCCTGATCCTCGCGCCGCCCTTCGTGCTCGACTATCTCGCCGCCCACGAGGTCGCCCATCTCGTCGAGATGAACCACTCGGCGCGGTTCTGGCGCGTGTGCGGCAAGGTCTGCCCCTCGATGGAGCGCGCCAAGAAGTGGCTCGACACGTGCGGGAACGACCTGCACCGGTACGGGGTCGAGGATTAGCGTCGGCTGCTAACCAAATTGGAGCTGTCATCGCCCGCGAAAGCGGGCGATCTAGTATTCCGAGGCGGTTGTTATTGAATCGAGAGGCCGCAGCGTACTGGATTGCCCGCTTTCGCGGGCAATGACGGCGGAGAGTGGGGCGACGTCAGCGCCTTGCGCTACGGCTTTTGATTTGCCCGACGTATCAATGACCTCGCACAATCCACCCAGCATCACGCCGCCAATCACCGGCTACTGTGCATGGGGTTGTTTTCGCAGTTTTTGTTTTGAGGTCATGGAGACCTCAAGCCGAACCTATCGATTGCCGCCAAACAGCCGGTCCATCAGCCAGCCATCCAGCCCCGCCGCCGCTTCCGGCCGCGCATTGGCGCGCGTCGGTGGCGGGCGATAGCCGCCATTGCTCGCCGGCGCCGGTCCGGGCGCGGCCGCCGTCGGCGGCGACACCTGCGATGCCGCCTGCGCGAGGTTCGACAGGCCCCAGCTCGCTTGCGAGTTCGGCAAGTTCGCGACCGGCACGCCCTCGTGCGCGGTGCGCATGAAGCGCGACCAGACTTCGACCGGCAGGCCGCCGCCGGTGGCCTTCTTGGTCGGCGCGTTGTCGTCATTGCCGAGCCAGACGCCGGTGACGAGGTTGGCGGTGTAGCCGATGAACCAGGCGTCACGGTAATCCTGGCTGGTGCCGGTCTTGCCGGCCGCCGGCCAGCCGGGGATCTCGGCCTTCTTGGCGGTGCCTGATATCAGCGTTTCCCGCATCATTGAATTCATCATGCCGACATAGCGCGGGTCGATCACCTGGTTGCGCTCGTCGGGCTGGCGCATGTAGAGCAGCTTGCCACTGAGCGTCCTGATCCGCGTGACGACATGCGGCGTCACCGCGAAGCCGCCATTGGCGAAGGGCGCATAGGCGCCGACCAGCTCGACGACCGAGACTTCGGAGGTGCCGAGCGCGATCGAGGCATTGGGCTCGAGCTTCGAGGAGATGCCGAGCCGGTGCGCGGTGCGCACCACGTTCTTCGGCCCGACCTCGAGGCCGAGGCGGATCGCGACCGTGTTGAGCGACATCGCCAGCGCCTGGGTCAGCGTCACCGCGCCGAAATATTCATGGGTGTAGTTCTCAGGTCTCCAGCCCTTGACCTCGATCGGCGCGTCCTGGCGCACGGTATCGGGCGTCAGGCCCTGCTCGAGCGCGGTCAGGTACACGAACGGCTTGAACGAGGAGCCCGGCTGGCGCTTGGCGGTCACCGCGCGGTTGTACTGGCTCTCGGAATAGTTCCGCCCGCCGACCATGGCGCGCACGGCGCCGTCGGGCGTCATCGCCACCAGCGCGCCCTGGCTGACATTGAACTTCACGCTCTTGGCCGCGAGTTCGTCGATGATGGCGGCTTCCGCCACGCCCTGCAGCTTCGGATCGATCGTGGTCTCGACCTTGATGCTCTCGTCGATCTGGCCGACGAGGTCGTCCAGCACCTCGCCGATCCAGTCGGCGACGTAATTGACCGTGCCGGCGCCGACCGGCTTCACGTTGTAGGAGGGATGGCCGATCGAGGCCTGCGCCTGCGCTTCGGTGATGAACCTTGCATCCGCCATCGCCGTGAGCACGATTTGCGCGCGCGCTTCCGCGCCTTCCGGGTTGCGGTTCGGCGCAAGCCGCGAGGGCGATTTGACGAGGCCGGCCAGCATCGCGGCTTCCGCGATGGTCACGTTCTTCGCCGACTTGCCGAAATAGCGCTGCGCGGCGGCCTCGACGCCGTAGGCGCCGGAGCCGAAATAGACGCGGTTGAGATAGAGCTCCAGGATCTCGTCCTTGGAATGCTTGCGCTCCAGCCAGATCGCGAGCTCCGCCTCCTGCAGCTTGCGCTGCATGGTGCGCTCCTGGGTCAGGAACAGGTTCTTCGCGAGCTGCTGCGTCAGCGTCGATCCGCCCTGCGACACGCCGCGATGGAGCACGTTGGTGACGAGGGCGCGCAGGATGCCGACGGGATCGATGCCGAAATGCGAATAGAAGCGGCGGTCCTCGATGGCGATGAAGGCCTTGGGCAGGTATGGCGGCAGATCCTTCAGCGCGACATTGGCGCCGGCCATCTCGCCGCGCTGCGCCAGCATGCTGCCGTCCATGCCGACGATCTGGATCGTCGGCGGACGCTTGGGAATCTCCAGCGACTGGATCGGCGGCAGATGGGCCCCGACATAGATCACGACGCCGACCACGGCGATGGCGCCCCACAGGCCCACCACCGCGCCCCAGTAGACCAGGCGGCCAAGGCTGGCGCCGATACGCGACTTCGACCGGCGCTTGGCGCCGCTGCGGCCGGCCGGTGGCTTCCGCTCGCGCGGCGGCTCGTCGCCGGAATCCTCAGCTTTGCGCTTGGCGGATGATTTCGCTGACTTCTTCGGTTTGTCCTCGCCGCCCGGGACGCGGTCGGCCGCGGTCAGGCGCAGGTCGGCGAGCGCCGCGGGCAAGCCGAACAGCGGCTCCTTCCGCCCACCCTTTTTCTTTCCCCACGCCATACGCAAAACGCCCGGTCAGCCCGCCCCGCCGCACGCTAGCGGTCGCTGTTTAAGGCCCGGTTACCCAGGCGTTAACGCGCGATTAGGAGGTGCGGCATTCGTCCGCCGCAGTTCCGCTGATCGGACGGCGAAGCTAGGATCGCCGCCACAAAACAAGAGGGAACACACGAGGGAGTACCTATGGGCCACATCGATCCGACCAAGGAGATTTTCGCGCAGTTCCGGGACAACGATCGCCCGGGCCCGATCCACATGCTCAATCTGGTGCGGCTGCGCAAAGACGCCGTCTACCCGGACGGCCGCAAGGCGAGCGGCGCGGAGGCCTACGCGGCCTATGGCCGCGAGAGCGGCCCGGTGTTCGAACGCCTCGGCGGGCGCATCGTCTGGCAGGGCAGGTTCGAGCTGATGCTGATCGGCCCGCAGGAGGAACGCTGGGACCATTGCTTCATCGCCGAATACCCAAGCGTCGCCGCCTTCGTCGAGATGATCCGCGATCCCGTCTATCGCGAGGCGGTGAAGCACCGCCAGGCCGCCGTGGAGGATTCGCGGCTGATCCGGCACGCGGTGCTGCCGGTGGGGAAGAATTTTGGCGAGGTGCCGACTTGAGAGCCGCGGAGCGACACTCTCTCTGCCGTCACGGCCGGGCTTGACCCAGCCATCCACGCCTTCTTGTTCAGTCATTCCGGGGCGGCTCGAAGAGCCGAACCCGGAATCTCGAGATTCCGGGTTCGATGCTGTCGCATCGCCCCGGAATGACAGCGGAGGAAACTAACCCGCCGGCCCCGCATCCTCCAGGATCGGGCCGAACAACTCCCAGCGCTCGCCGTTGAACTTCATCATCTGAAGCTGCTTGTTGACGCGGTAGTCGGTCGGCGAGGTGTTGGCCTTGATGCCCGGCAGCGCGATGTCGCCGGTCACGTCCTTCAGCGACGCCGCCTGCTTCATGACGTTCTCGCGCGTCAGGTTGTCGCCGCACTGCTGGAGCACATGGGCCAGAAGCTGCGCGGTGCCGTAGCCGTAGGTGTTGAAGTTCGAGTCCTTGTCGCCGTCCGGGTAGTATTTCGCCATGAAGTCGAGATACCGCTTCATGCCGGCATCGTCCTTCCAGGTCGGATCGAGCGGGTCCTTGCCGTAGTTGACGCTGATGACGCCCTTGGCGGCATCGAGCCCTGCCGGCTTCATCACCGCGCCGACCGAGGTCGCGTTGATGTCGACGATCTGCACCGGATGCCAGCCGAGCTCGGCGATCTTCTTGATCGCCTGCGCCGCCTGCTTCGGCGTGGTCGCGCTGAAGAACAAATCGGCGCCGGCATCCTTGATCTTGAGGATCTGCGAATCGACGGTCGGGTCGGACACCTCGTAGGACGCCTCCGTCACGATCATCTTGGCAGCCTTGTCGCCGAGGCCGGCCTTGATGCCGTTCAGATAGTCCTTGCCGAGGTCGTCGTTCTGATAGAGCACGCCGATCTTGGCGTTCGGATGCTCCTTCAGGATGTATTGGCCATAGATGCGGCCTTCGACGAAATAGTTCGGATTGTAGCCCATGGTCCACGGGAAGTTCTTGGGGTCCGTGAACTTCGAGGCGCCGGTGGCCGCGAACAGCTGCGGCACTTTCTTGGAGTTGAGATATTTCTGCACGGCCGCGTTCGACGGCGTGCCGATGATCTGGAAGGTGAGCAGCACCTCGTCGCTCTCGACGAGCTTGCGGACCTGCTCCACCGCTTTCGGCGGCGAATAGGCATCGTCGTATTGAATCAGATTGATCTTGCGGCCGTTGATGCCGCCCTGGTCGTTGATCATCTTGAAGTAAGCGGCCTGGGTCTTGCCGATCGACGCATAGGCCGACGCTGGCCCCGAGAACGGCACGGTCTGGCCGACCTTGATCTCGGTGTCGCTGGCGCCCGGATCATATTTTTTCTGGGCATTGGCCGCAGAGACCGACAGCGCCAGGGTCAGTGCCGTTGCCGTGGCCAGATGCAGCATTCCATTCCTCATTCGCAATTTCCTCAGCTTGTTATTGCCGATGATCTGCCGGACGCACTGTTGCGCGCCCGGCGCCATCGCTGCCGGGGAGTGTGGAGGAGGCGTTGCTGCAACGCAAGGCGGGGATGTGCCCGCAGTTCGTAGGGTGGGCTGCGGTTCGCCAACCCACCCTGTGACGTCTCCGAGTCGCTAGCCCGACGGACCGTTGTCCTCGATGATCGGTCCGAACAGCTCCCAGCGCTCGCCGTTGAACTTCATCATCTGCATCTGCTTGTTGACGCGGTAGTCGTTCGGCCCGGTGTTGATCTTGATGCCGGGCAGCGCGAAGCTCGGGGTGAAGTCCTTGATGTTGGCGACCTGCTTCATGACGTTCTCGCGCGTGAGGTCGTCGCCGCATTGCTTCAGGACCTGCACCAGCAGCTCGGCCACCGAATAGGCATAGGTGTTGACGGTGTTGAGCTTGTCGCCTTCCGGGAAGTACTTGTCCATGAAGGCGAAGAAGGCCTTCACGCCCGGATCGTCCTTCCACTGCGGATCGCTGGGTTCCTTGCCATACTGGGTCGAGATGATGCCCTTGGAGATCTCGAGGCCGGCCGGCTTCAGCGTCGCCGAGATCGGGCTCGCATTGATGTCGAGGATGTGCACCGGCGTCCAGCCGAGGTCGGCGAGCTTCTTGATGGCCTGCGCGGCGAATTTCGGCGTCGAGGCATCATAGAACAGGTCGACGCCCATCGACTTCAGCTTGACCACCTGCGAATCCACGGTCGGATCGGTGACCTCGTAGGACACCTCGCCGACGATCATGCTGGCGGCCTTGTCGCCGAGGCCGCTCTTGAGTCCCGCGAGGTAGTCGCGGCCCATGTCGTCGTTCTGGTAGAGCACGCCGATCTTGGCGTTCGGATGCTCCTTGAGGATGTACTTGGCGTAGATGCGCCCCTCGGACACGTAGTTCGGATTGTAGGCAATGGTCCAGGGATAGTTCTGCGGATCGTTGAAACGCGCCGCGCCGGTCGAGGCCAGCAGCTGCGGCACCTTCTTGCCGTTGAGATATTTCTGCACGGCGGCGTTGGCCGCGGTGCCGATGAGCTGGAAGGTGAAGAGCACCTCGTCGCCTTCGACCAGCTTGCGGACCTGCTCGACGGTCTTCGGCGGCGAATAGGCGTCGTCATACTGGATCAGGTTGATCTTGCGGCCGTTGATGCCGCCCTGGTCGTTGATCATCTTGAAGTAGGCGGCCTGGGTCTTGCCAATATTGGCATAGACGGAGTAGGCGCCGGAGAACGGCACGGTCTGGCCGATCTTGATCTCGGTGTCGCTCGCACCGGTGTCATATTTCTTCTGTGCGATGGCTTGGCTGGCGGAGAACGCGAAGGCGAGCGCCGCCGTGGCAGCCATGAAGACTCTGCGATTGCTCATGTTGGGTTGTTCCTCCTGACGGAATTTTCGGCCGATGGTCTTTTCCGTTGGTTGCAACGGTCGCCATCGCTGCCGAAGAGTGTGGAGGAACGTTCGCCGCCGCGCAAGGATCGCGGCACTGCGCCGTAGCGTCTCAGGCCAAGGATCTTAAGGCCAAAGATCCTGGGCCAAGGATCTTAGGCCAGCGGTCCTAGGCCAGGAACAATGCCACCAGCGCGATCGCCGCCGGCAGTGCCTGCACGAGCAGGATGCGCGTGCTGACGGTCGCCGCGCCATAGGCGCCGGCCACGATCACGCAAAGCAGGAAGAACGCCTTGATCTGGAATGCAAAGGCCGGGTTGCCGTGAAGCAGGCCCCAGATCAGGCCGGCGGCAAGGAAGCCGTTATAGAGGCCCTGATTGGCAGCCATCACCTTCGTGATCGCGGCCTTTTCCGACGTATTGCGAAAGACCTTCAAGCCCTGCGGCTTGTCCCAGAGAAACATCTCCAGGATCAGGAAGTAGGCGTGCAGTGCGGCGACCAGCGCCACCAGGATATTCGCGATCAGACTCAAGTTGAGCTCCCCCAAAGCGTCAGCTTTCGGGTGGACGGTAGCACGCCCGGCATGGCAAGTGCGATCCCATGATTTGAAGTGATGGAGTCGCAATGGCCGCTCGATCAACCAGCCTGCCGGAACGCTTCGGCCTCGATCGTCTGGCGACGCCGATCGGAACCGCCCTGCTCGTCACCGATGCCGAGGGCGCCTTGCGTGCGCTCGACTGGGACGACTACGAGCACCGCATGCGCGAGCTGCTGCGCCTGCACTACGGCGCGGTGGATCTGAGCCAGCGCTCCGCGCCGGCAGCGATCAAGGCCGCGCTGTCGGATTACTTCGCAGGTAACCTCGGAAGGCTATCAGCGATCGCATGGCGCATCGCCGGCACACCGTTCCAGCAAAAGGTCTGGACCGCGCTTGCGCAAATCCCCGCCGGCACCACGATGAGCTACGGCGCGCTGGCCGCAAGGATCGACATGCCCAGGTCCATTCGCGCCGTCGGCCATGCCAACGGCTCCAACCCGATCAGCGTGGTGCTGCCCTGTCACCGCCTGATCGGCGCCGACGGCTCGCTGGTGAAATACGGCGGCGGGCTCGAGCGTAAGCGCTGGCTGCTGCGGCACGAGGGAGTGGAGGTCTAGGTTCTCACTCCCGTGGTCATTCCGGGGCGCGCGTAGCGCGAACCCGGAATCCATTTATCCGCGTCACCAGTGGCTCGATGGATTCCGGGCTCGCCGCTGCGCGGCGCCCCGGAATGACGAGGGGAGAGAGGTGCGCGCGACCGCCGTCACGCCGCGGGCTGAACCGCCTTGTCGCCGGCCATCACGTGGGTCAGCGCGCTCTTGATCGCGGACTGGCGGGTCGGCGCGTTGATCTGCGCGCCGAGCAGGTCGGTGACGTAGAACACGTCGCGCGCGCGCTCGCCAAAGGTCGCGACGTGGGCGGAGGCGATGTTCAGATTGAGCTTCGAGATCGCGGTGGTGAGCTCGTAGAGCAGGCCGGGCCGGTCGAGGCCGGATACCTCGATCACGGTGTAGCGGTCGGACCACTGGTTGTTGATGGTCACTTCAGGCTC
This sequence comes from Bradyrhizobium diazoefficiens USDA 110, assembly GCF_000011365.1. Taxonomy (GTDB): domain Bacteria; phylum Pseudomonadota; class Alphaproteobacteria; order Rhizobiales; family Xanthobacteraceae; genus Bradyrhizobium; species Bradyrhizobium diazoefficiens. Next base: position 998,691 of record NC_004463.1, read on the forward strand.
GATCACGAAGGGCCGTGCCTTGCTGCGCACCGTGCGCCGCGCCACCACCTCGGGCAGGCGCAGCTTGCCTTCCAGCACGTCCTCGATCATCTCGCCGATACGGGTGGCGCGCCTTCCCTCGTCCTCGTCGCGGTCGTATTCCCGGGAGATCGAGATCGTGTCGAGCGCGCGGCCGTCGGTCGTGGTGTAGATCTGGGCGTCGACGATGTTGGCGCCGGCGGAGGCGCAGGCGCCCGCGATGATCGACAGCAGCCAGGGATGGTCGGCCGCGAAGATAGTCAGCTCGGTGACGCCGCGCACCTCGTCGAAGCCGACATTGATCGCGAGCTTGTGGCCGGCCTGCTCGCTGGAGCGGACGAAGCGCGCGTGGCGGATCTTGCGCGGCAGCTCGACCTTGAGCCAGTAGGCCGGGTAGTGCCGGGCGATATAGGCGTCGAGCTCGTCCGCCGGCCATTCGGCGAAGGCGTTGCGGAATTCGGCGTATGCGGCCGTGAGGCGCTTGCCGCGGTCGACTTCCGAGAAGCCGCCGGTCAGCACCGGTTCTGTCTCGTAGTACAGTGAACGCAGCAGCTGCGCCTTCCAGCCGTTCCACACGCCGGGACCGACGCCGCGGATGTCGGCGGTAGTGAGGATCGTCAGCAGCTTCATCTGCTCGACCGACTGCACCACGGCAGCGAAATTCTCGATCGTCTTGCGGTCCGACAGGTCGCGCGACTGCGCGACCGTGGACATGGTCAGATGCTCCTCGATCAGCCAGGCCACGAGCTCGGTGTCGGCCGGGCTGAAGCCGAGCCGCGGGCAGAGCCGCCGCGCCACCTTGGCGCCGGCGATGGAGTGATCCTCCGGCCGGCCCTTGGCGACGTCGTGCAGGAGCGTCGCGATGTAGATCACCGAGCGATGCTCGGGCCGGATCTTGCGCATCAGGTCGCTGGCTACGGCGAATTCCTCGATGCCGCCGCGCTCGATGTCCTGGAGGAAGCCGACGCAGCGGATCAGATGCTCGTCGACGGTGTAGTGATGATACATGTTGAACTGCATCATCGAGACGATCTTGCCGAAGGCCCGGATGAAGTGGCCGAGCACGCCGGTCTCGTTCATCCGACGCAGCACGATCTCCGCGTTGTCGGAGGTGAGGATCTCCATGAACAGCCGATTGGCTTCGGGGTTCTCGCGAAGCTGGGCGTTGATCAGGCCGAGCGAGCGCGTCACGTCGCGCATCGCATCCGGGTGGAAGGCGAGGTTGTGCTTCTGCGCCAGGCGGAAGATGCGGATCAGGTTGACCGGATCGTGCTTGAAGACGTCGGGCGCGGCGACGTTGATGCGGTTGTTGTCGACGATGAAGTCGTCGCTGTCAGGCACGCGCCGCTTCGCGGGGGTCGGGCGCAGCCGCGCCATCATCCGGCTCAGGACCGGCGCGGGCTTGGCCTGCTGGTCCTCGAGCTTGGCGCAGAGGATGGCGGTGAGGTTGCCGACTTCCTTGGCGACCAGGAAGTAGTGCTTCATGAACCGCTCGACGTCCTGCATGCCGGGATGCGAGGTGTAGCCGAGCCGGACCGCGATCTCGCGCTGGAGATCGAAGGACAGGCGCTCTTCGGCGCGGCCGGAGTAGAAGTGCAGGTTGCAGCGCACCGACCACAGGAAATCGGCGCAGCGGCGGAACGTGCGGTATTCCTGCGCGTCGAACACGCCGCGCTCGACCAGCTCGTCGGTGTCGCGGACGCGGTAGACGTATTTGGCGATCCAGAACAGCGTGTGCAGGTCGCGCAAGGCGCCCTTGCCGTCCTTGACGTTGGGTTCGACCAGGTAGCGCGACTGGCCGCCGCGCCGGTGCCGCTCCTCGCGCTCGGCGAGTTTTGCGGTGACGAATTCGGACGCGGTGCCCTGCACCACTTCCTTGTCGAAGCGTTCGACCAGCTCGTCATAGAGCGGCTGGTCGCCGGTCAGGAAGCGCGTCTCCAGGATTGCGGTGCGGATCGTCATGTCGCCGCGCGCCTGCCGGATCGACTCGTCGACCGAGCGCGTGGCGTGCCCGACCTTCAGCCCCATGTCCCAGAGGCAATAGAGGATCGCCTCGGCGACCTGCTCGCCCCAGGCGGTCTGCTTGTAGGGCAGGATGAAGAGCAGATCGATGTCCGATTCCGGCGCCATCAGGCCGCGGCCATAGCCGCCGGTCGCGACCACCGCCATGCGCTCGGCGCCGCTCGGGATCGGCGAGCGGTAGAGATGGCGGGTCGCCGCCGAATAGAGGATGCGGATGATCTCGTCCTGCACATGGCACAGCCGCTCGGCGCAGCGACGGCCATGGCGGTCCTTCAGCAGGATCGCCTGTGCGGCGGCGCGCGCCGCGATCAGCTCGGCCTTGAGCAATTGCGCCATGGCCGTGCGGAACGCGTCCTCGCGTCCCTGGTGCTTTTCGGCAAGCGCATCGACCGCGGCGGTGATCCGCGCGGTGTCGAAGCGATCGTCCACCTCTTGCTTGTGCTCTGTCGTGACGCTGTCCATGTCACACCGGATATAAGAGGTGACAGGCGCTGTCACCCGCCATTCGCTGGCAATAGTCGTTCCATGCTTGAAAAGCCCGGCATCGGGCAAAGTTGTTCTCGGGCGACCCGCTTTCAAGGGAGGGATTTTCTCGTTGACCTCTAGGTATAACTCATTGAAAAACAATGAAGTTTTTGAGGAGGGCGGGCATGACCAAGGTGACACGACGCATTCTGCTGGTGGGCGCGATGGCGCTCGCCATGACCCCCGCGGCGCGGGCGGCCGATCCGCTCAAGGAAATCCGCATCGACTGGGCGACCTACAATCCGGTGTCGCTGGTGCTGAAGCAGAAGGGGCTGCTGGAGAAGGAGTTCGCCAAGGACGGCATCACCATCACCTGGGTGCAATCGGCCGGCTCCAACAAGGCGCTCGAATTCCTCAATGCCGGCTCGATCGATTTCGGCTCGACCGCGGGCTCGGCGGCGCTGGTGGAGAAGGAGTTCGCCAAGGACGGCATCACCATCACCTGGGTGCAATCGGCCGGCTCCAACAAGGCGCTCGAATTCCTCAATGCCGGCTCGATCGATTTCGGCTCGACCGCGGGCTCGGCGGCGCTGGTGGCGAAGATCAACGGCAACCCGATCAAGTCGATCTATGTCTATTCGCGTCCCGAATGGACCGCGCTGGTGACGGGCAAGGAGTCCAGGATCGCAAGCGTTGCGGATCTCAAGGGCAAGCGCGTCGCGGTGACGCGCGGCACCGATCCGCACATCTTCCTGGTGCGCGCGCTGCTTGGCGCCGGCCTCACCGAGAAGGACATCACGCCGGTGCTGCTCCAGCACGCCGACGGCAAGACCGCGCTGATCCGCGGCGATGTCGATGCCTGGGCCGGGCTCGATCCGATGATGGCGCAGGCCGAAGTGGAGGAGGGCGCCAAGCTGTTCTATCGCAAGGCGGACGCTAACACCTGGGGCATCCTCAATGTGCGCGAGCAGTTCCTGAAGGACTATCCGGACGTGGCCCGCCGCGTGCTCGCCACTTACGAAGAGGCGCGCAAATATTCGCTGGCGAACTATGACGAACTGAAGAAGACCTTCATCGCCGTGACGAAGCTTCCCGAGGCCGTCGTCGACAAGCAGCTCAAGGAGCGCACCGAGCTGACCCACAGCCGCATCGGCTCGCCCCAGCGCGAGTCGATCCTCGCCGCCGGCCTGGCGTTGCAGCAGGCGGGCGTCGTCGACGCCAAGGTTGACGTGAAGGCGACGCTGGATGCGCTGATCGACGACCAGATTCCGCTGCCGACGAATTAGTCGGCAGGAAGAGGCAGCCGCGCGTGCATCAAGCTCCGCCGTCGTCCCGGCCTAGTTGCGCAATTGCGCACGGGGGGCCGGGACCCATCACCACAGGGAGTGGTTGTTGCGCGAAGGCGGTCATTCCGAATCCCCGTAACCACTCCTCCCCGTGGTTATGGATCCCGGATCGGCGCGCGCTTGAGGCGCGCTTGTCCGGGACGACGGTCGTGGGTGTGGCGACACTGTTGCATTCCCTCACAAGACGCGCTTGCTATGGCCATGATCTCCGACGCGCCTGCCTTGCAACGATCCTCTGAACCGGCCGAGGGCGCCGCCGCGCCCTCGCGCATCGCGCGTTACGCGCGGCCGGTGCTGGGTGTGCTGTTGCCGCTCGCGCTCGCGCTCGGCTGGGAGCTCGTGGTGTGGTCCGGCTGGTCCAACGGCCGGCTGGTGCCGCCGCCCTCGCGCGTCTTTGTCACCATCACTGACCTCGCCCGCTCCGGCGAGCTGGTCCGTCACATCGCCGCGACGCTGTGGCGTGTCGGCCTTGGCTTCGCGTTCGGAGTGGTCGCCGGCACGCTGCTCGGCGCGATTTCCGGCTATTGGTCGCTGGCGCGCCGGCTGCTCGATCCGACCGTGCAGGCGCTGCGCGCGATACCCTCGCTGGCCTGGGTGCCGCTGTTCATCCTCTGGCTCGGTATCTTCGAGACATCGAAGATCGCGCTGATCGCGGTCGGCGTGTTCTTCCCGGTCTATCTCGGCGTGATGGGTGCCATCCTCTCGGTCGATCGCAAGATCGTCGAGGTCGGGCGCACCTTCCGCCTCTCCGGCCCGGCGATGATCCGCCGCATCCTCTTGCCCGCGGTGCTGCCGGCCTATGTGGTGTCCTTGCGCGTCGGCCTCGGTCTCGGCTGGATGTTCGTGGTGGCGGCCGAATTGATCGGGGCGTCCGAAGGTCTCGGCTATCTCCTGCTCGACGGCCAGCAGCTCGGCAAGCCCGCGCAGATCCTCGCCGCGATCGTGATCTTCGCCATGCTCGGCAAGCTCACGGACTGGCTGATCGAGGTCGGGTCCGCGCCCTTCCTGCGCTGGCAGGACGGCTTCGGGCGTCCCAGGGGAGCGTAACGCGATGCTCGCGCTCGACAGGGTCAGCAAGACCTATCCCAACGGCGTCGAGGCGCTGGCGCGTTTCTCGGCCGCGATCCGCCAAGGCGAGATCGTCGCCATCATCGGCGGCTCCGGCTGCGGCAAATCAACATTGCTGCGCGCCATCGCCGGCCTCGATCGCGCCAGCTCAGGCACGGTGACGCTCGACGACGAGGCGATCGCCTCGCCGCATGCCAAGATCGGCATCATCTTCCAGGAGCCGCGGCTTTTGCCCTGGCTCGGCGTCGCCGACAATATCGGCTTTGGACTTGCCGATCTGCCCGCGGCCGAGCGGCGCGAGAAGGTGGCGCGCGCGCTCGCGCGCGTCGGGCTCGCCGACAAGGCGCAGGCCTGGCCGCGCGAGCTCTCCGGCGGGCAGGCGCAGCGCGTCGCGATCGCCCGCGCGCTGGTGCCGCAGCCCGAGGTGCTCTTGCTCGACGAGCCGTTCACCGCGCTCGACGCATTCACCCGCAGGGATCTCCAGGATCATCTGCTCGATCTCTGGGCCGACACGCGCCCGACCTTGATCCTCGTCACACATGACGTCGACGAGGCCGTGGTGCTGGCAGATCGCGTGCTGGTGATGCGGCCGCGGCCGGGCCGCCTGTTCGACCAGATCGAGATCAATCTGGGGCGGCCGCGCGACCGCAATTCGCCGCTGTTCGAGAACTTCAAGCGAAGTGTGCTGACGTCACTCGACCGTTCGCTCGACCGCAGCGTGCCCGACCGTGACGCAACCCAGGGTCCCGGTCAGGCCATGTGGTGGTGACAATTTCTCCTCAAGCCGGTACATCGAGGGGCGATTTTTCCGGGAGAGAACGAAAATGGACGCTGCCCAACTGCGCCAGATGCAGGCCCCGATCAAGGAACGCTACAAGACCGATCCCAAGACCGCGCTGATCACGTTGAAGGCCAAGGGCTCGACCGACAGCGACGGCATCGCCTGCAAGGTCGAGACCGGCCGGGCTATCGCGCTTGCCGGCCTGCATCCGGCCACCGGCGGCTCCGGCCTCGAACTCTGCTCCGGCGACATGCTGCTCGAGGCGCTGGTTGCTTGCGCCGGCGTCACGCTGAAATCGGTTGCGACCGCGATCGAGGTGCCGCTCAAGACCGGCAACGTCTATGCCGAGGGCGATCTCGATTTCCGCGGCACGCTCGGCGTCGACAAGGAGACGCCGGTCGGCTTCGCCGAGATCCGCCTCCGCTTCGAGGTCGACACGCCGGCGCCGCAGGACAAGCTCGATCTGCTGCTCAAGCTCACCGAGCGCTATTGCGTGGTCTACCAGACCATCAAGAACGGCCCGAAGGTTTCGGTGTCGATGCAGCGGATGTGAGGCGCGAGAGTCGCTGCTCTACAATTGGTGTCGTTCCCGCGTAGGCGGGAACCCATAACCCCAGGCCGTCGTGATTTCGGACGGTCGTAGCTCCAGCTCTCGAATCACAACGCCCTGTGGCTATGGATTCCGGGTTCGCGCTTCGCGCGCCCCGGAATGACGGACAGAATGCCTTCCTTCCGGATCTGCGCTTCGCTTGTCCGGCACGACAAACAAAAAAATGTCCCCCGAGCTCCACTTCATCCTCTTCCTGCTCCTGCGCATGGCGATCGCGGCGGCGTTCGTCGTGACGGCCTCGATCATCACCGAACGCTCGGGTCCGGTGATCGGTGCGCTGATCGCGACCCTGCCGGTCTCGGCCGGTCCGTCCTACGTCTTCCTCGCGATCGACCATGACGCCGCCTTCATCGCGCAGGGCGCGCTGGCGAGCCTGCCGGTGAACGCGGCGACCATCTTCATGTGCCTCACCTATGTCGTGCTGTCGCAGCGGCACAATCTCGCGGTGAGTTGCGGCAGCGCCGTCGCGGTGTGGATCGGGCTGGCCTCGATCATCCGCCAGTTCGACTGGTCGCTCACCGCCGGGCTTGCCGCCAATCTGATCGCATTCGGCATCTGCATTCCGCTGCTCGCAGGCTATCGCCACGTGAAGATGCCGCTGGTGACGCGGCGCTGGTACGACGTCCCGATGCGGGCCGCGCTGGTCGCGACCCTCGTCGCCATCGTGGTCTCGACTTCCAGCTGGGTCGGCCCCCGTATCAGCGGCATCATCGCGCTGTATCCCGTGGTGTTCTCAAGCATGATGGTGATCCTGCATCCGCGCATCGGCGGCCCGCCGACCGCCGCCGTACTCGCAAACTCCGCCTGGGGCCTGCTCGGATTCGGAATGGCGGTCGCCGTCATGCACGTCGCGGTGGTGCAGTTCGGCCTGGCCGTCGGCTTGAGTCTTGCGCTCGGTACCTGCGTCACCTGGAACCTGACGCTGTGGGGGATCGGCCGGCGCGCGATGCGCAAGGCTCGGCAGAAGCCGTGAGACCACGGATGAACGCGAGATGACGTCGAAGACATATCTGCGGCTAGTTCATTCGAGCAATCAGCGCGGCGTCCCGCAAGCCGTTGAATGACAAATCTCATTTCAAATTCGGGCCGAGACCGCCGCGGGGCGCCGTGTGCACCGGCGATTTTCCCCGGCTGCTGCTTTCCGACATTTCTATTAGAACTTTGTTCGAGCTTTTCCCGTACGAATCAACTTGCATACCCGCGTCCGACACCGCCCGCGTATATTTTGGCGGATCTCTATTCAAGCGATCGGACCTGCGGGAACCGCTGATTGGAATACGGCATCGCTGCCGCGCGGTCACATCCCCCTGGTTCCGACGGGCACGTCCCGATCGGTGTTATTTCGAGATGGAGATTCTTTGATGTTTGGTCGCAACTCCCGCAGTGATGCAGACGCACAGCTCGCCGCGATCGGCCGGTCGCAGGCCGTGATCGAGTTTGCGATGGATGGCACGATTCTTACGGCCAACCAGAACTTCCTGAAGGCGCTCGGCTACTCCATCGACGAGATCAAGGGGAAGAAGCACGCCATGTTCGTGCCGGCCGATCAGCGCGACAGCGCCGAATACAAGGCGTTCTGGGCGCAGCTCAACCGCGGCGAGCCGCAGGCCGCCGAATTCAAGCGAATTGCCAAGGGCGGCCGCGAGGTCTGGATCGAGGCGTCCTACAATCCGGTGCCCGACAATGCCGGCAAGCCGGTCAAGGTCGTGAAGATCGCGACCGACATCACCGCCAAGAAGGTCCGCGCCATGACGGAAGCCTCCAAGGTGTCCGCCATCAGCCGCGCCCAGGCCGTGATCGAGTTCAAGCTCGACGGTACCGTCGTCACGGCCAACGAGAATTTCTGCAAGGCGCTCGGCTATTCGCTGGCCGAGATCGAGGGCAAGCACCACAGCCTGTTCGTGGCTCAGTCCGAGCGTGACGGCGGCGCTTATCGCGAATTCTGGGCCGCGCTCAACCGCGGCGAATACCAGGCCGGCGAGTTCAAGCGCATCGGCAAGGGCGGTCGCGAGGTCTGGATCCTCGCCTCCTACAATCCCCTGCTCGACGAGAATGGCAAGCCGTTCGGCGTCGCCAAGTTCGCGACCGACATCACCGCGGAGAAGCTGAAGAACGCCGATCTCGCCGGTCAGATCGCGGCGATCGACAAGGCGCAGGCGGTGATCGAGTTCAACATGGACGGCACCATCATCACCGCCAATGCCAACTTCCTCGGAACGCTCGGCTATTCACTCGCCGAGATCAAGGGCCATCATCACAGCATGTTCGTCGAGCCTGCCGAGCGCGACGGCGCGGCCTATCGCGAGTTCTGGGCCGCGCTCAACCGCGGCCAGTACCAGGCGGCGGAATACAAGCGCATCGGCAAGGGCGGCAAGGAGGTCTATATTCAGGCCTCCTACAACCCGATCCTCGATCTCAACGGCAAGCCGTTCAAGGTCGTGAAATATGCCACCGACACCACGAAGCAGGTGCTCGTCCGCATGGGCAACGAGCGTGTCCGCGGCATGATGGAATCGGTCGCCGCGGGTTCGGAGGAACTCAACGCCTCGGTGCGGGAGATTTCCGAGGCGATGACCAAGTCGCGCGAAACCGCGATGAGCGCGGTGGATCAGGTCGCCGCCGCCGACGCCCAGGCGCAGCGCCTCACCGAGGCCGCGCAGGCGATGAGCGGCATCGTCGAGATGATCAACAGCATCACCGGGCAGATCAACCTGCTCGCGCTCAACGCCACGATCGAATCCGCGCGCGCCGGCGAAGCCGGCCGCGGCTTTGCCGTGGTCGCCTCCGAGGTGAAGAGCCTCGCCAACCAGGCCAAGCAGGCGACCGACAAGATCGGCCAGGAGATCGGCAGCCTCAACGGCATCTCCGGCGACGTCGTCAGCGCGCTCGGCTCCATCAAGCAGGCGATCAACAATGTCAGCGAATACGTGACATCGACCGCCGCCGCCGTCGAGGAGCAGAGCACGGTCACGAACGAGATGTCGACCAGCATGCAGCGCGCCGCGGCGGAAGCGGCCGCGATCGCGGCGCGGGCGTAGGGCAGTATCGTAGGGTGGGCAAAGGCGCGCGCACTTCGCGCGCCGTGCCCACCATCCATCCGCGAATTCGTCGTTGCATGGTGGGCACGCTACGCTTTGCCCACCCTACGGCGCCGTTACTGCTTCGGCAGCTTGGCCTTCAACGCATACAGTGCATCGAGCGCTTCGCGCGGAGACATCTCGTCGGGGTGCAGCGCCTTCACCGCGTCCATCAGCAGCTCCGCCTCGCTCGGCGGCGCGGCTTCCGCGGCGGCGCGTGAGGGCACGGCGAACAACGGCAGATCATCGGCGAGGGCCCGCGCGGTCTGGCCGCGATCCTGCGCCTCGAGTTTCGCCAGCACGGATTTGGCGCGCGTGATCACGGCCGGCGGCAGGCCTGCGAGTTTTGCCACCTGGATGCCGTAGGAGCGGTCGGCCGAGCCCGGCAGCACCTCGTGCAGGAACACGACATTGCCCTGCCACTCCTTGACGCGCACGGTGGCGTTGAACATCCGCGGCAGCTTGGCCGAGAGCGCGGTCAGCTCGTGATAATGCGTCGCGAACAGCGTGCGGCAGCGGTTGCTCTCGTGCAGATGCTCGATCGCGGCCCAGGCGATCGAGAGGCCGTCGAAGGTTGCCGTGCCGCGGCCGATCTCGTCGAGGATCACGAGCGCGCGCTCGCCGGCCTGGTTCAGGATCGCCGCGGTCTCGACCATCTCCACCATGAAGGTGGAGCGGCCGCGCGCGAGATCGTCGGCGGCGCCGACGCGCGAGAACAGGCGATCGATGATGCCGATGCGGGCGCGCGTCGCCGGCACGAAGCTGCCGATCTGCGCCAGCAGTGCGATCAGCGCGTTCTGGCGCAGGAAGGTCGATTTACCAGCCATGTTGGGACCGGTCAGCAGCCAGAGCTGGCCGGACTTTTGCGCGGGCGCCGGCGAGAGATCGCAGGCATTGGCAATGAACGGCTCGCCGTTGCGCTTCAGGGCCTGCTCGACGACGGGATGACGGCCGGCTTCGATCGCAAAGCCGAGCGAGGAGTCCACTTCCGGCCGCACATAGTTCTCGTCGACTGCAAGCTTGGCCAGCGAAGTCGCAACATCGAGCAGCGCAAAGCCTTGCGCGGCGGCGCGCAGGTCGTCGCTGATCTCGAGCGCCTTGGCGCAGAGCCGCTCAAAGATCTCGAGCTCGAGGCCGAGCGCGCGGTCGCCGGCATTGGCGATCTTGGCTTCGATCTCGCCGAGCTCGGAGGTCGTGAAGCGGATCTGGCCCGCAAGCGTCTGGCGATGGATGAAGGTCGCGTTGAGCGGTGCCGACATCAGCTTGTCGCCATGCTGCGCGGTGACCTCGACGAAATAGCCGAGCACGTTGTTGTGCCGGATCTTGAGGCCTTTGACGCCGGTGTCGTCGGCGTAGCGCGCCTGCATCGAGGCCACCACGAGGCGCGAGGCGTCGCGCAGGTTCCGGGCTTCGTCGAGCGCGGGCTCATAGCCCTGGCGCACGAAGCCGCCGTCGCGCTTGATCAGCGGCAGTTGCTCGTCGAGCGCTGTCGCAAACTCGGCCGCGAGCTCGCGCGATGGTCGCGTCAAGGCCGCCATCACCGCCGCGATCTCCTGCGGCGGCTGGTCGAGTTCGCCGAGCCGCGCCAGCACCTGGTCGGCGGCGATGATGCCGTCGCGCAAGCCCGCGAGGTCGCGCGGTCCGCCGCGGCCGACCGAGAGACGGGCCAGCGCCCGCGACATGTCGGGCGCGCCGCGCAGGATGCTGCGGATGTCTTCGCGCGCGGCGGAATCGGCAACGAAGGCGCCGACCGCGTCGAGCCGCCGCGCGATCGCCGGCGCATCCGTCAGCGGCGCCGCCAGCCGCTGCGCCAGCAGGCGCGAGCCCGCCGAGGTCACGGTGCAGTCGATCGCATCGAGCAGGGAGCCGCGGCGCTCGCCGGCGAGCGTCCGCGTCAGCTCGAGATTGGCGCGCGTGGCCGGATCGATCGCCATGGTCGCGCCCGAGGCTTCGCGCGCGGGCGGTGACAGTGGCGGGTGCCTGCCGACCTGGGTGCGGTCGACATAGGTGACGGCGGCGGAAGCGGCCGTCGCTTCGAGCCTGGTCAGCTGTGCCAGCCCGTCCATGGTCGCGACGGCAAAGTAGTCGCACAGCCGCTTCTCGGCGGTGGCGCCGTCGAAGACGTCGCGGGTCAGCGGCGTCACCGCCGGCAATTCGCGCAAGGTCTGTCCGAGCTCGTTGTCATTGTAGAGCGCGTCGGTGACGATCGCCTCGTTCGGATTGATCCGCGCCAGCGTTGCGGCGAGCTCGCCGCCCGAGCATTCCGTCACCATGAATTCGGCGGTCGAGATGTCGATCCATGCGAGCCCGAAGCGGTCGCCGCCGGTGGACGAGCGGGCGCGCGCGATCGCCAGCAGGTAATTGTTGGCGCGCGCATCGAGCAGCGTGTCCTCGGTCAGCGTGCCGGGCGTGACCAGCCGCACCACGCCGCGGCGCACCACGCTCTTGTTGCCGCGCGCTTTCGCGGCGGCGGGATCCTCGGTCTGCTCGCAGACCGCGACCCGGTGGCCGGCCGAGATCAGGCGGTGCAGATAATCCTCGGCGCGCTCGACCGGAACGCCGCACATCGGGATGTCCGCGCCCTGGTGCTTGCCGCGCTTGGTCAGCACGATGCCGAGCGTCTTGGAGGCGATCTCGGCGTCCTCGAAGAACAATTCGTAGAAGTCGCCCATCCGGTAGAACAGCAGCAGGCCCTGATGCGCCGCCTTGATCTCCAGGTACTGTTCCATCATCGGCGTGACGCGCGCGGCGGCTTCCGCCTGCGGCGCGGGCGTTTCGTCGGGCGGCGGTACGGGTATCGGCTGTTGCATCGTCATGGGCGGCGCAACCTACAAAATTTCGTCCCGCGCTCCTATCGGTTTGGCCGGGGAAGGGAGGTTTTCCACGCTGTCCGCACTGCGGCATGCGTGGCAGGCGTGCACGCCCCTCGGAACACGCGCGTATCAGTCAATTGACCTGCCGCGGGCGCCCTCCTAAAACTCCGCCGGAATTGAAGAATTTGGCCGGACCGCGGCATTCAGGGAGAACAACGATGCGTGACGTCTTTATCTGCGATGCCGTGCGGACCCCGATCGGCCGTTTCGGCGGCTCGCTCGCCAAGGTGCGTGCCGACGACCTCGCCGCCGCGCCGATCAAGGCGCTGATGGCCAAGCACCCCAATCTCGATTGGGCGCAGGTGGACGAGGTGTTCTTCGGCTGCGCCAACCAGGCCGGCGAGGACAACCGCAACGTCGCACGCATGGCGTTGCTGCTCGCAGGCCTCCCCGACTCGGTTCCCGGCCAGACCCTGAACCGCCTGTGCGCCTCCGGCCTCGATGCAGTCGGTGCCGCCGGCCGCGCCATCCGCTCCGGCGAGATCGAGCTCGCCATTGCCGGCGGCGTCGAATCCATGACCCGCGCGCCCTTCGTGATGGGCAAGGCGCAGGAGGCCTTCTCCCGCTCGGCCGAGATCTTCGACACCACCATCGGCTGGCGCTTCATCAATCCGCTGCTGAAGGCGCAGTACGGCGTCGATGCGATGCCGGAGACCGGCGAGAACGTCGCCGAGGAATTCCAGGTCTCGCGCGCCGACCAGGACGCCTTCGCCATCCGCTCGCAGCAGCGCGCAGGCGCCGCGATCGCGGCCGGCTATTTCGCCGAAGAAATCACGCCGATCAGCATTCCCGGCGGCAAGACCGGTCCGATCACGGTGGACAAGGACGAGCATCCGCGTCCCGAGACCACGCTGGAAGGTCTCGCCAAGCTGAAGCCGATCGTGCGCAATCCCGGCACGGTCACCGCCGGCAACGCATCCGGCGTCAACGACGGCGCGGCTGCGATGATCCTGGCGTCCGAAGCTGCCGTGAAGAAGCATGGCCTGACGCCGCGCGCCCGCATCCTCGGCCTCGCCTCGGCCGGCGTGCCGCCGCGCATCATGGGCATTGGACCCGTGCCTGCGACCCGCAAGCTGATGGAGCGGCTCGGCAAGAAGATCAGCGATTTCGACCTGATCGAGCTCAACGAGGCCTTCGCCTCGCAGGGCATCGCCTGCATGCGCCAACTCGGTGTTGCCGACGATGCCGACTTCGTCAATCCGCATGGCGGCGCCATCGCGCTCGGACATCCCCTCGGCATGAGCGGCGCGCGCCTGGCGCTCACCGCCGTGCACGGCATGGAGAAGCGCGGCGGCAAGCTCGCGCTCGCCACCATGTGCGTCGGCGTCGGCCAGGGCGTTGCCGTGGCGATCGAGAAGCTGAACTGACGGGACGCTGCGCGTCCCGTCATCCCGGAGCCGCTCGTTAGAGCGGAATCCGGGATCTCGAGATTCCGGGTTCAGCCCTGTCGGGCTGCCCCGGAATGACGGGCGACCGGGAGGCAAGCATGATGATCGAACGTGAACAGGACGTCACGGCCGCGGCACTGGCGGTGATGGAGCGGACGTCCGATCCGCGGCTTCGCCAGATCATGGTCTCACTGGTCAAGCACCTGCACGCCTTCGTCCGCGATGTTCGCCTGACCGAGGCGGAATTCCGCGACGCCACGGCGATCGTGGCCGAGCTCGGCAAGCTGACCACCGATACGCATAACGAAGTCGTGCTGATGGCCGGCTCGCTCGGCGTCTCGCCGCTGGTGTGCCTGCTCAACAATGGCGATCAGGGCAATACGGAAACCGACCAATCGCTGCTCGGACCGTTCTGGCGGTTGAACTCGCCGCGGGTCGAGAACGGCGGATCGATCGTTCGCTCCGAGACCCCGGGTGCGCCGCTGTTCGTCAGCGGCCGCGTCGTGGACAAGGATGGCCGTCCCGTCACTGGGGCGGAGGTCGATGTCTGGCATGCCTCGCCGGTCGGTCTCTACGAGAACCAGGACCCCGAGCAAGCGGACATGAACCTGCGCGGCAAGTTCACGACCGACCAGGACGGGCGCTTCGCCTTCCGTTCGGTGATGATGGTTGGCTATCCCATTCCGACCAGTGGTGTGGTCGGCCGCCTGCTGAAGGCGCAGAGCCGGCATCCCTATCGTCCCGCGCATCTGCACGCGCTGATCTTCAAGCCCGGATTCAAGGTGCTGATCTCGCAGGTCTACGACCCCGCCGATCCGCATATCGACAGCGACGTGCAGTTCGGGGTGACGCAGGCGCTGATCGGCAAGTTCCTGCGCCACGATACGCCGCATCCGACCGCGCGCGACGTCGCGACGCCCTGGTACTCGCTCGACCACACCTACCGGCTCGAGACCGGCGAGGCCGTGCTGCCACGTCCGCCGATCAAATAGGGCGCGCCTGTGCCATGTGCCGGCGCAAAGAGGCCGCCAAACCCGCTTCCCCCAATTAGTTATATCCTATAATGATTGGCGGAAGTGTTGACCGGCCGGACCGAAAATGGCCGGGGGAGGAGTTCGCCAATGACATTCATCTATCCCGTCGATAGCAACAAGGCGCATCCGCTGCCGCTGTCGCCCGAGTACAAGAGCTCGATCAAGCGCGCACCGAACAAGCCCTTGATCCCGATGCGCCACACGCTGTCGGAATTGACCGGCCCGGTCTACGGCCACGAGACCGTGCGCGAGGGCGACAACGATCTCACCACACAGCATACCGGCGAGCCGATCGGTGAGCGCATCATCGTGCACGGCCATGTGCTCGACGAGGACGGCCGCGGCGTGCCGAACTCGCTGGTCGAGATCTGGCAGGCCAATTCCTGCGGCCGCTACGTCCATGTCCGCGACCAGCATCCGGCGCCGCTGGATCCGAACTTCACCGGCGCAGGCCGCACCCAGAGCGATGCCTCCGGCTACTACCGCTTCGTCACCATCAAGCCCGGCGCCTATCCGTGGGGCAATCACCACAACGCCTGGCGTCCCGCGCACATCCATCTCTCGGTGTTCGGCCATTCCTTCGTCACGCGCCTGGTGACGCAGATGTACTTCCCGGCCGATCCGCTGTTCCCGTTCGATCCGATCTTCAATTCGGTGCCGGACGAGAAGGCGCGCGCGCGGATGGTTTCGTCGTTCGATCTCGAGAACACCCAGCCCGAATGGGCGCTGTGCTACCGCTTTGACATCGTGCTGCGCGGCAAGAACGCCACGCCCATGGAGAGCCACTAAAGTGCAGGATTCTGTGAAGCCCGAGGGGATCACCCCATCGCAGACCGTCGGTCCGTTCTTCAAATACGGCCTGACGCCGACCGGCGACTACGCCTGGAACGACGCGTTCACCAACTCGACGCTGACGCCCGACGTCACGGGCGATCGTGTCCACATCGAGGGCCGCGTGCTCGACGGTGACGGCGTCGCCGTGCCTGATGCCATGCTGGAGATCTGGCAGGCGGATGCTCAAGGGCGCTTCGCCGACCCGCAGGACAAGCGCGCGCTGCCGAATGCCAGCTTCCGCGGTTTCGCCCGCTGCGGCACCGACAAGGACGGCAATTACGCCTTCGACACCGTCAAGCCGGGCGCGGTGCCCGATCTCGACGGCAAGCTGCAGGCGCCGCATATCCTCCTTGCGGTGTTCGGCCGCGGCATGCTGCGGCATCTCTACACCCGGATCTATTTCAGCGACGAGGCCGGCAATGCCGCCGATCCCGTGCTGGCGCTGGTGCCCACTGAGCGCCGCGCCACGCTGATTGCGACGCGCGAGGCGGGGAAGGCGGTCTATCGCCTCGACCTGCGTTTGCAGGGCGACAACGAGACGGTGTTCTTCGACGTGTGAGGCGGCACGCGTGGCGGCGATATCGACGGCCGGCACGCGTTTCTCATCCAGCGCAACCGAGTCGGCTGCTGCTCCGCATCGGGCCTGAGTCGTTTCTCTTCGCGCCGTGAGTCGGTCTCGCTGCCTGAAAACCGACCGTTCGACATCCAATTCCCGTAATTTTCCGGTCTCCGCGGAATACAATTTCCGCGCGAAGCAATCCCGTGTTTACCGCAATCGTTTAGGGTCCGTTCGGATTTCGACCAGCGGCATTGGATTGTTCCATGAAATTTCGTCTCTCGCTTTCTTCTGCGGTCATTGCATTCGGGATCGTTCTCGCCATCGGCTTCACGGCGGTCGTTTCCACCAGCCTCTACGCCCTGCGCGAGCTCAAGGTCGGCGGTCCGCTCTATTCCGACATCAAGCTGGGCAACGACCTCATCGCGGACATCCTGCCGCCGCCGGAATATGTCATCGAGGCCTATCTCGAAGCGACCCTCGCCATGCGCGAGCCGGATCAGCTGGCGGCCCATGGCGAGCGCCTGGTCCAGCTCCGCAAGGATTACGACGAGCGCAAGGCATTCTGGATCGCCTCCAGCCTCTCGGCCGATCTGAAGAACGCGCTGGTGTCGAAGTCCGATGCCGAGGTGCAGAAGTTCTGGAAAGTCCTGTCCGATCAGCTCCTGCCGGCCCTCAAGGCCAAGAACAGCGCCGCTGCCGAAGGCGCCTACGCGCAGCTCAAGGACGCCTACACGGCCCACCGCGCCGTCATCGACAGCATCGTCGAGAGCGCCAACAAGCAGAACGCCGACATGGAGAAGCTGGCCGCGGAGCGCGACAGCACCATGCTCTATATCCTCCTCGGCGTCTCCGCCGCCGTCCTGGCCTTCGTTGCCGCAGGCCTGCTTGGCGTTGCCCTCGGCGTGGTGCGCCCGATCGTGCGCATGACGGATACGATGCAAAGGCTCGCGACCGGCGATCTCGCCGCCGACATTCCATTTGCACACCGCCAGGACGAGGTCGGCTCGATGGCGGGCGCGCTTGTGGTGTTCAAGCAGGCGGCGGCCGAGAATTCGCGGCTGCGCGAGGAGCAGTTGCAGAAGGAGCAGGAGGCCGCGCTCGCCAAGCGCGGCGCCCTGCACCAGATGGCCGAGACCGTCGAGCGCGAGACCGGGCGCTCGGTCGACACCGCGAGCGCGGCGAGCCAGGGCGTCGAGCGGGCCGTCTCCAGCCTGTCCGAGATCGCGCGATCGCTGTCCTCGGAGTCGCAGGCGGTGGCCGCGGCCTCCACCCAGGCCCTCGGCAGTTCCCAGACCGTTTCGGCCGCGGCCGAAGAACTGAGTGTTTCGATCCGCGAGATCGCGGGCCAGGTCGCGCGGACCAGCACGGTCACCAGATCGGCCGTTGCCGGCCGTGAGCAGGCGCGTTCGACCATTCAAGCGCTGGCGGGATCGGTGAAGAAGATTGCCGAGGTCTCCGATCTCATCGGCGGCATCGCCGGCCAGACCAACCTGCTGGCGCTCAACGCCACGATCGAGGCGGCGCGCGCCGGCGAGGCCGGCCGCGGCTTTGCGGTGGTGGCCGCCGAAGTGAAATCCCTGTCCGACCAGACCGCCAAGTCCACGGAGGAGATCGGGCGGCTGATTGCCGAGATCCAGGCCTCGACGCAGGCCGCGGTCGATGCCGTCGAGACCATGGGGGGCCACATCGTCGAGATCGACGGCGTGGCGTCCTCGGTTGCTGCCGCGATGGAACAGCAGGACGCCGCGACGCGGGAGATCGCGCGGTCGATTTCCGAATCGGCGTCCGCCGCGAAGGAGGTCTCGGCCAAGATCGGCAATGTCAGCCGCGACGCCGCCTCCGTGAACGAGCGCGCCGCGGAGGTCAGGCAGGCGATCGCCGGCATGGCGTCCAATCTCGAACAGCTGCGGTCGGTCGTGGTCCGGACTGTGCGCGACTCGACCGCCGCGGCTTGAGCCCGGCATCGCGTCGGCCGCTGGTGCCCGGGGGCGTGATCGTGCAGTATGGCGCGGGACAGGGGCATCGTGGCTATGACATCTCCACAATTGCCGGCGGTCGTTGAGTCCGCCCAACTGACGGCGGCGCTGCGCAGGGGCGGCGTGCTTGACGCGGGCGCGGTGCGCGAGGTGAAGGTGCTGCATCAGCGTGACACCCTCGTGTCACAGATCGTCAGGCTCGGGCTGCGCTATGTCGGCGAGTCCGCTGGCGCCCCGCAGTCGCTGATCCTCAAGACTCCCAATTCCGCTTTCGCCGAGAGCCTCGCCAATGGCGGCCGGCGCGAGGTGGACTTCTACACGCAGCTTGCGCCGAAGATGCCGCCGGGACTGGTGCCGCGCTGCTTTGACGGGCATTTCGACGAGGACGGCCCCACCTGGCACCTGCTGCTCGAGGACCTTACCGACAGCCATGAGATCGCAACGAAGTGGCCGCTGCCGCCGTCGCGTGAGCAGGCGATGGCGATCGTCACGACACTGGCGCGCTGGCATGCGGCATGGTGGGACCATCCCGGTCTTGGCGACACCGTCGGCACCTGGGCGAGCGCCGAGGACCGCGCGCAGCACATGGAAACCTTCGCCGGCCATTACGACCGCTTCGCCGATCTGCTCGGTGATCGCCTCGGCGAAGAGCGCCGTACCCTCTATCGCCGCCTGATCGAGCACTCGGCTCGGCTATCCCAGCGCTATCATTCGCGGCGTCACATCAGCATTGCCCATGGCGATGCCCATATCTGGAATTTCATGCTGCCGCGCCCCGGCGTCGCGGATACCGTGCGCATCTTCGATTTCGACCAGTGGCGCATCAACGTGCCGACGAGTGACCTTGCCTACATGATGGCGATGCAATGGTACCCGGACCGCAGGCAGGCGCTCGAACGGCCGCTGCTCAATCGTTATCACGAGACGCTGGTCGCCAACGGCGTCAGCGGCTACACGCGCGGCGCGCTCGATCAGGACTATCGTCTGTCGGTGCTCTGGCACATCACGGGGCCGGTCTGGCAGTGGAGCATCAACATCCCGCCGCTGATCTGGTGGAACAATCTGGAGCGGGTGATGATGGCGGTCGAGGATCTGGGGTGTGAGGAGTTGTTGGGGTAGGCGACGCTACATACTTGCTGTCGTCCTGGCGAAAGCCAGGACCCATTACCCCAGGGCGAGGTTGTGGCGCGAAGCTGGTAATCACGAGTCTTCGCCAAACTCCTCCCTGGGGTAATGGGTCCTGGATCTGCGCTTCGCTTGTCCAGGACGACGGCGGAGCTTGTGACGCCCCTCCCCTTACTCCATCACCGCATGTTCCGGCCCCGCGGCCTGCCTGCGCAGCGTGGCCTTGGTCGAGCCGATCAACAGGGCGAGCGGGATGGTGCAGAGGATGAAGACCATCACCAGCATATAGTCGTGCGCGAAGGCGATGATCTGCGCCTGCACGCTGACCATCCTGTCGGCCATGGCGCGGCCCGCGTCGGTGGATAGGTTGATCATGCCGCTGACGCTGGGCATCTGGAGCGCGTGGTTGAACGGGTTGACGTGCTCGGACAGGATCGCATAGGTCCGCCGCGTGCCCTGCGTCAGCTGGGCGATGACGACGGAAATGCCGACCGAGCTCGCGACGTTGCGCATCAGGGTCAGCATCGCGGTGCCGTCGGTGCGCAGCTCGTTCGACAGCGTCAGGAACGCAACGGTCGAGAGCGGCACGAAGACCAGGCCGAAGCCAAAGCCCTGGATGACGCTGACGGTCACGATCTCCGGCACCTGGGTCAGGTCGGTCCAGCCGGTCATTTGATACAGCGAGCCCGCGGTCAGCGTCAGGCCGGAGATGATCAGCGTGCGTGCCTCGAAATAACGCATCATGCGGCCGACCAGCATCATGGCGAAGAAGGTGCCGAAGCCGCGGCTCGCCAGCAGCAGGCCGGCGGTGATGATGGGGTAGCCGATCACGTTCTGCATGTAGGGCGAGGCCAGCGCCATGGTCGAGAACAGCACGAGCCCCATCACGACCATGAACATGCAGCCGGTGACGAAATTGCGATCCTGGAACAGCGCGAAGCGGATGAACGGCGTCGAGGTCGTGAAGGAGTGCGCGACGAAGAAGTAGAACGCGACGGCGGAGACGATGAACTCCGCGACGATCTCATTGGATTCGAGCCAGCCCAATTGCTCGCCGCGGTCGAGCGCGAGCTGAAGCGAGCCGATCGCGACCGCCAGCGCAGCGAAGCCGAACCAGTCGAATTTGAGGCTGATGTCCTTCCTGGTCTCGTCCATGAAGATGATCAGCCCGAGCACGGTGATGGCGCCGAACGGCAGATTGACGAAGAACACCCAGTGCCAGGAATAGGTCTCGGTGAGCCATGCCCCTAGCGAGGGACCCATGATCGGGCCCATCATCACGCCCATGCCCCAGATCGACATCGCCTTGGCGCGTTCCTGGAGCGTGTAATAGTCGAGCATCACCGACTGCGACAGCGGCACCAGCGCCGCGCCGAACACGCCTTGCAGCAGGCGGAACAGCACCATCTGGTTGATGTCCTGCGCGAGGCCGCACAGCACCGACGCCATGGTGAAGCCGGCGGAGCAGATGATGAAGATGCGCTTGCGGCCGAAGCGGTTGGCGATCCAGCCCACCGGCGCCGTCATGATCGCGGCGGCGACGATGTAGGAGGTCAAGACCCAGTTGATCTGGTCCTGCGAGGCCGACAGCGTGCCCTGCATGTAGGGCAGGGCGACATTGGCGATGGTGGTGTCCAGCGCCTGCATGATGGTCGCGGTCATGGCGCAGATCGTCACCATGTTCCGGCGCAGGCCGGGGACCATCAGGCTGGCATTGGGGCCGGACATCGGATCAGTCCTTGTCCTGGCCCGCGGTCGCCGACAGGCCGAACAGGCCGGCGAGCGAGCGCCGATGGCCGGTGTCGATGGTGGCGTAGACGCTCATGCCGGCCTTCAGCTTCCGCACGTATTTGTCGGTCTCGTCGAAATAGATGCGGATCGGCACGCGCTGCACCACCTTGACGAAATTGCCGGTGGCGTTCTGCGGCGGCAGGATCGCGAACTGCGCGCCGGTACCGGGCGAGAGCGAGCCGATCTTGCCCTTGAACACGTGGTTCGGGAACGCGTCGACCTCGAGGGTAACAGGCTGGCCTTCGGTGACGTAGGTGAGGTCGCTTTCCTTCGGATTGGCGTCGACCCAGGGATGGGCGACGTCGATGATGGAGAACACCGGCGTGCCGGCCGTGACGTAGCGGCCGAGCTGAATCTGCTCGACCTGCGTCGCGACGCCGCCCATCGGCGCGCGCACCACGGCGTGATCGAGATTGCGCTCGGCGTTGTCGAGCTTGGACTTGGCCTGCGCGTAGGGCGGGAATTTCTCCAGCGGCAGGTCGGTATCGCCGAGCAGTTGCGTCTTGGCCGCCGAGATCTGCTGCTTGACGTATTGCGCGATCGAGCCTGACGTGACCAGCGCGTTCGCCGCGTTGTCGAGGTCGAGCTGCGAGCCGTAGCTGTTCTTGACCAGCGCCTGCTTGCGCTCGACGTCGCGCTGCTTGAGGTCGACGCCCTGCTGGGCGAGGCTCAGCATGTCGCCGTAGATCTTGATGTTGGCGCGGAGATTGTCGTAGGTCGACTGCGCCTGCGCGAGCTGCGCCCTGGCCTCGTCCACCGCGAGGCGGAACGGCACGGGATCGATCTCGAACAGCTCATCGCCCTGCTTGACGAGCTGACCTTCCCTCACGACGACCTTCTCGATCTTGCCGGAGATGTCGGGCGTCACCAGCACCTTCTGCGCACCGACATAGGCGTCATCGGTACCGACATAGCGGCCGCCATTCAGATAGAGGGTCAAGCCGCCAATGGCGGCGACGATCGGCAGCACGACCATCAGCAGGAAGCGGCGATAGCGCCGCAGGCCTGCGATGATGCGGCGGCGGGGATCGGTGCCGGCTTTCTTGGTGGGCTTGCCGCTGTCGATCTTCTGCTCGGGCTGGAACTTGATGACTTGATCAGCCATAGCGCTGCTCCTTACGTGCTTGTTCCGCTCCGGATGTCTGGATCGCGGTACGCACGTTTTCCTTGATTGCTTCGAGTTGGGTGAGGAGGCGATGGGCATCCGCCGGATTGATACCGTCGAGCGCGTTGGCCGTGATTTCGGACCTGAGCCCGCTCATCTTGCCGAGCAATTGCCGGCCGGCCTTCCTCAGGTAGAGGCGCTTGACGCGCCGGTCCGAGGCGTCGCTGCGGCGCTCGATCCAGTCATTGTCGCAGAGCTTGTCGATCAGGCGCGTCAGCGTGATCGGCTGCACCTCGAGGAGCTCGGCGAGCTCCGACTGCTTCATGCCCTCGCTGCGCTCGACCTTGGCCAGCACCGCCCATTGCGCGCGGGTGATGCCGAAGCGCGACGCCTCCTTGTCGGCATAGACGCGCAGCAGGCGATAGAGCTCGGCGAGCGTAAACAGGAAGTTCTGGTCCACGGGCCCGCGGCTCATGAGCTTGGTCTCCTATAAGCTTGAGATACTATAAGCAAGCTTATGATTTTTTCATGGCGGGGTAACGGGACGCTGTCCCGCTGCAAGAGCATGGCTGACCGCCGTTCGCCGGTCGTGCTTTGGGTTCCCTCGCCGAAATGCTAGAAGGCAGGCCAAATGACCCTCGCAAAGCCGGCATTCCCCGCGCCCGACCACGATCACGGCCGCTGCACTGCGGACGCGCTGGCGCATGCCGAGGAGGTTTGCGAGCAGCGCGCGCAGAAATTCACGCCGATTCGCCGCCAGGTGCTCGGGGCGCTGCTCTCCAGCCACCGCCCGCTCGGGGCCTACGAGGTGATCGACGAACTCGCCAAGTCGATGCCGCGGCCGGCCCCGATCACGATCTACCGTGCTCTCGATTTCTTGATGGCCAACGGCCTCGTGCACCGCATCGAAAGTCGCAACGCCTATCTCGCCTGCGCCGCCCACGACCACGATGCGACCTCCGCGGTGGCGTTCCTGATCTGCGAGCGCTGCGGTCTGGTCGGCGAGATCCCGTCGGCGTCCTTCGCCAAGGATATCAACGCCGCTGCGCGCAGCTCAGGTTTTGCCCCCAAATTGTCTGTGGTGGAGATCACGGGCATCTGCACCCATTGTCAGAAAACTGCATAAAGCAACAACGGCGCAAAGCCGATATCGGGAAGAAATGTCCTCACCTCAAGCCATACCGTCCGCCGGTCGCCCCCTCAGTGCCGGCGCCATCGCCCTGATGCTGATGCTGTGCCTGACCTGGGGGTTCAACCAGATCGCGGTGAAGCTGGTGCTGCCGGACATCCCGCCGATGCTCCAGGCGATGATCCGCTCGATGGGCGCGCTGCCGGTACTCTTCATCATCGGCACGCTGCGCGGCGTCAAATTCTTCGAGAAGGACGGCACGTGGAAGCCCGGCCTGATCGCCGGGCTGATGTTCGGCATCGAGTTCGTGCTGATCTTCCAGGGCCTGCGCCTCACGCCGGCGTCCCGGGCCGTGGTGTTTCTTTACACCGCACCGTTCTTCGTCGCGCTCGGCTCCTACCAGGTGCTCGGCGAACGGCTCGGCGGCACGCAATGGCTGGGGCTCGCGGTGAGCTTTGCCGGCGTCGCGCTCGCGATCGGCGTGCCGCAGCCGGATGTCGATGCCAAGGTGCTGCTCGGCGACCTCATGATCGTCGGCGGTGCCGCGCTGTGGGCGGCCACCACGCTGGTTGCCAAGGGCACGCGGCTGCGCTTCGCCGCGCCGGAGAAGGCGCTGGGCTACCAGGTTGCGACCTCGATCCCGATCCTGGGCCTGGCGGCCTGGTTGTTCGGCGAATCCATCACCCACACCCCGGCGCCGCTGTCCCTCGCCCTGATGGCCTTCCAGGCGATCTGGGTGGTGGGAACCACGTTCACGCTTTGGTTCGCGCTGGTGAAGGCCTATTCGGCCAGCAAATTGTCCGCTTTTACCTTCATCACCCCTCTGTTTGGCGTGGTGGGTAGCTATTTCATCATGCACGACACCTTGAGCCTGACATTCGGGGCCGCCGCGGTCCTTGTAATTGCTGGGCTTTTTCTGGTTAACCGTCCCAGCCAAACGGCTGCGGCGCCGCGCGATGCATTGCTGAACGTCACCAAAACCTGATATTTGGACCCCATGAACAAGCTCGAAAACACCATCGATTCAGACATCGCGGGCCCCGCGCCCCGGCACCGGACCACCCAGGTCAAGGTCGGAGACGTCGCCGTTGGCGGCGGTGCGCCGATCGTCGTGCAGTCGATGACCAACACCGACACCGCCGATATCGACGGCACCATCGCCCAGGTTGCAGCGCTCGCGCGCGCCGGCTCCGAAATGGTCCGCATCACCGTGGATCGCGAGGAGGCCGCGGCCGCCGTCCCGCACATCCGTGACGGCCTCGCCAAGCGCGGCATCACCACGCCCCTGATCGGCGACTTCCATTATATCGGCCACAAGCTGCTCGCAGCCTATCCGGCCTGCGCCGAGGCGCTCGCCAAGTACCGCATCAATCCCGGCAATGTCGGCTTCAAGGACAAGCGCGACACCCAGTTCGCCGATATCATCGAGATCGCGAACAAGAACAGCAAGCCGGTCCGCATCGGCGCCAATTGGGGTTCGCTCGACCAGGAGCTGCTGACCAAGCTGATGGACGAGAACGCCGCGTCCGCCAATCCGCGCGACGTGCGCGCGGTGACGCGCGAGGCCATGGTGCAGTCGGCACTGCTCTCGGCCGCGCGCGCCGAAGAGCTCGGCATGCCCAAGGACCGCATCATCCTCTCCGCAAAGGTCTCGGCGGTGCAGGATCTGATCGCGGTCTACCAGGATCTCGCATCGCGCTCCGACTACGCCATCCATCTCGGTCTCACCGAGGCCGGCATGGGCTCGAAGGGCATCGTCGCCTCTTCGGCCGCGCTCGGCATCCTGCTGCAGCAGGGCATCGGCGACACCATCCGCATCTCGCTGACGCCGGAGCCCGGCGGCGACCGCACCCGTGAGGTGCAGGTCGGCCAGGAGCTCCTGCAGACCATGGGCTTCCGCACCTTCGTGCCGCTGGTCGCGGCCTGCCCCGGCTGCGGCCGCACCACCTCGACCACGTTCCAGGAGCTGGCGCGCTCGATCCAGGATTTCATCCGCGACGAGATGCCGGCCTGGAAGACGAAATATCCGGGTGTGGAAGAGCTCAACGTCGCGGTGATGGGCTGCATCGTCAACGGCCCCGGCGAATCCAAGCACGCCAATATCGGCATCTCCTTGCCGGGCACCGGCGAAGCGCCGGCCGCGCCCGTCTTCGTCGACGGCAAGAAGTTCCGCACGCTGCGCGGCCCGACCATTTCCGACGACTTCAAGGCGCTGGTGATCGACTACATCGACCAGCGCTACGGCCAGGGCGCCAAGGTACCGGTGACCGCGGCGGAGTAGTCGTTCCCAAACATTGGAATCGTGAGGCGGGTTCGCGAAGCGTAACCCGCCTTATTTTTTGCGCGGGTCGTAGCCCAGATTGCGCTTCGCTCCATCCGCGCTACGATGTCTCCAATCAAAATGATCGGGAGACACGCCATGAGCTCACTCGCCGGCAAGCAGGGTCCGCGCTATCGCCACATGGCCGAGGACGGCGCGCCTTACGAAACCATCGCGGTCGAAAAGCTCACACCGATCATCGGCGCGGAAATCTCCGGCGTCGACATCGGCAGGCTCGTCTCCGATGACGTTCGTTCCAATCAACAGATGGACGAGATCCATCGCGCGCTCGCGGAAAATCTCGTCATCTTCTTCCGCGACCAGCACATCTCGCCACAACAGCATCTCGCCTTCGGCCGCAAGTTCGGCGAGCTGCATTTCCATCCCGCAGCGCCGCACGAGGACGAAGACCCGGCACTGATGAAGATCTATGCCGACAAGAACTCGCCGCGCGCCAACGGCGAGGGCTGGCACTCCGACGTGTCCTGCGACCTCGAGCCGCCGATGGGCTCGATCCTCTACATCAAGCAGTGCCCGCCCCGCGGCGGCGACACGCTGTTCGCCAACATGTATGCGGCCTATGAGGCGCTGTCGGATCGCATGAAGGCCTATCTCGACGGCCTGACCGCACTGCATGACGGCGAGCCGATCTATCGCGGCCTCTATGCCAACTATGGCGTCGCCGATCGTCCATCCTATCCGAACGCGGAGCATCCGGTGCTGCGCACGCACCCGGTCACCGGCAGGAAGGCGCTCTACGTCAACCGCGGCTTCACTCGCCACATCAACGGCATCCCGCGCGACGAGAGCGACGCGATGCTCGCCTATCTCTACCAGCACGCCGAGAACCCGCTGTTCCAGTGCCGCTTCCGCTGGACCGAGAACGCCATCGCCTTCTGGGACAACCGCTGCACCCAGCACCGTGCGATGTGGGACTACTGGCCGCACACGCGCTCGGGGACACGGGTGACGGTGAAGGGGGAGCGGCCGGTTTAGGCATGGCTGCCGTAGGGTGAAAATGGCGCGTCAGCGCCGTGCCCGCCATCTCGCTGTGCATGCAACAGGACGGTGGGCACGACGCGCGAAGAGCGCGCCTTTGCCCACCCTACGAAACCGTTCTTGCGTTGACGTCGTCTCACGTCCGCGCCAATCTTCCCAAAAACAAATCGGGAGGATTTTCCATGCTCCGCGCAGAGGACAATAAATTCCTGACCGAGTCCGGCCCCGGGACGGGCATGGGCGAGCTGCTGCGCCGCTTCTGGATTCCTGTGCTCCTGTCGAAGGAGCTTCCTGAAGCCGATGGCGAGCCGAAGAAGATCGTCGTGCTCGGCGAGGAGCTGCTCGCCTTCCGCGATTCGCGCGGCGTCGTCGGTGTCATCGATCAATACTGCCCGCATCGCGGCGCCAATCTCTGGCTCGGGCGCAATGAGGAATGCGGCATCCGCTGCGTCTATCACGGCTGGAAGTTCGACACGGACGGTCGCTGCGTGGACATGCCGACCTCCTATCCCGATCTCAACGCCAAGGATCTCATCCGCATCAAGTCTTATCCGGTGCGCGAATGGGGCGAGATGATCTGGGCCTATATGGGCCCGGCGGACGTCATGCCCGAGCTGCCCGATCTCGAAATGGCGATGCTGCCGGCCTCGCATCGTTACGTCAGCAAGAAATGGCAGGACTGCAACTGGGTGCAGGCGCTGGAGGGCTCGATCGACACCGCGCATTTCACCTTTGCGCATCTCTCCTTCGACAAGGAGGAGAACGAGATCCTCGACATCAAGAAGCATTTTGTGAATCCGATCGCGCGGATGTCGAGCGACCACATGCGCTGGATCGCCGAGGACCCGCGGCCGGTGATCAAGATCGCCCCGCACGACGCCGGCCTCTCCATTGCCGGTGGCCGGCTCACCGGCAGCGACAACATCTATTGGCGGATCGCGCAGTTCCTGATGCCGTTCCACGCCTACGCACCGAGCGCGATGCCGGGCGAGAACATCTTTGGCCAGACCTTCGTGCCGGTCAGCGATACCAATTGCTGGATCTACACCTACGCCTGGAATCCGGAGCGGCCGCTGACGCAGGCCGAACGCGACGCCTATGACCGCGGCAATGGCGTGATCGCGGAGGTCGACGACAATTACGTGCCGCTGCGCCACAAGGGCAACGACTATCTGATCGACCGCAAGCTCCAGAAGACGAGGAGCTATACCGGCATCAAGGGCGTCTCCGAGCAGGACGCCGCCGTGCAGGACAGCCAGGGGCCGATCGCCGACCGCACCCGCGAGCATCTCGGCCCGACCGATCTCGGCATCATGCATTTCCGGAAAGTCGTGATGGATCTGGCCCGCGCGCTCCAGCGCGGCGAAGCGCCGCCGCAGGCCGCGCATCAGGATCGCTACGCGGTGCGCTCCGGCGCCTGCGTCACCAGCAAGGCCAAGGACCTGCCCGCGGTGATGCTGGAACGTTTTGGCGATGTCGCGGGCTTCGTCGGCCGTCCCAAGGTCGCAGCAGCGGAGTAGCGCTTGGGCCAATTGCGCAGCATCATCGCCGGATTGGTCGCGTCGACCCTGCTGTCGTCGCTTGCCCCTGTCGAGCGCGGACATGCCGCTGCCGCGCGAACAATGACGAAGCCGCCGGCGTCATCGGCCAAATGCGAGATGCCGAAATTCCGGATCGTCGTGGATGTCGGGCACACCCCGGACTCCTATGGCGCGCTGAGCGCACGCAATGATCCGGAATTCGGCTTCAACTTCCGGCTCGGACGGCTGATCACGGCGAAGCTCAGGGACCAAGGCTTTGCCGCAGCCCGCCTGCTCGTCACTGACGGCAAGGCGCGGCCGAGCCTGTTCAAGCGCGTCAGCGCCGCGAATGACGGTCGGGCCGATCTCCTGCTGTCGATCCATCACGACTCGGTGCCGGACAAGCTGCTCGAGACCTGGGAATTCGACGGCGCGATGAGCTATTTCAGCGATCGGTTTTCAGGCCATTCGCTGTTCGTCTCCGAACGCAATTCGCACTTCGCCACCAGCCTGTTGCTGGCCCGGATGATCGGCCGGCAGTTGAAAGAGCAGGGCCTGCACTATGCCAGCCAATACACCTTGCCGGAGATGGGGCGCTACCGGCGCCAGTTGCTGGACAGGGATTTCGGTGTCTACCGCTACGACGGGCTCGTCGTGCTGTCGCGAACGAACAGCGCCGCGGTGCTGCTCGAAGCCGGCTCGATCATCAACCGCGACGAGGAGATGGCGATGAACTCCCTGGAGCGGCAGGAGCTGATCGCGGGAGCCGTCGCGGCGGCGATGGGGAAATTCTGCGAGAAGTGGTAGCTTGCGCAGCCGGTTCAGCAATGACGAGAAGCTACAGCGGCACGCCCCGATACTCCCGGTTCGCCAGACTCGCCTCCTCCAGATCCAGATCCCGCTCGATCCGGCGCCGCGTCTCGTCGGTGATCTGGCCGTCGCGCAGGAGGTCGTGGATGAATTTTCGTTCGGCGGCGATCAGCTCGCGGGTCAGCGCGGTGCCGGCGGCGGAGACGTCGTGATGGGTGGGATCGAGTGAATCAGGGAGCTGGTTGACGCGGATCTCGTGGCGGGCGCGCAGCAGCCGCATCACCTCGTCCGACACCTCCTTCGCCTCGGTCAGCGCATCGAGCGACTTCAGCGCAGCGTCGAGCGCCTGGCGGCGTGCCGCGATCTCGGCCTCATGCTCGGCGACATGCTCGTTGCGGCCGGCTTCGGCGACGCCGAGCCAGCGCACCACCGGCGGCAGCGTCAGTCCGACGCCGATCAGCGTGACGAAGATGACGCCGAAGGCGACGAACAGGATCAGGTCGCGATACGGAAAGGCATTGCCATCAGGCAGCGTGAACGGCAGCGCCAGCGCCGCCGCCAGCGACACCGCGCCGCGCACGCCGGTGAAGGCGAGCACGAACGGCCATTGCCATGGCGGCGACGGGTCGCGCTTGCGCAGCGATTTGGAGAGGATCCGCGGCAGATAGGTCGCGGGATAGAGCCAGGCGAAACGCGCGGTCACAATGATCGTCAGCACGACGGCGGTCGCGATGAGAATGTCGTCGAGCGGGAACGCCTTCGATTTCTCGTAGAGCGCGCGCATTTGGAAGCCGGTGAGCAGGAACAGCAGGCCCTCGATCAGGTAAATGATGAGGTCCCAGAAGAAGATGCCTTGCAGGCGCGTCGCCGAGGAGATCAGCAGCGGGCCGTTCCAGCTCACATAGAGGCCGCAGGCGACGGTGGCGATCACGCCGGAGCCGCCGACATGCTCGGGCAGCCAGTAGGAGACGTAAGGCGTGATCAGCGACAGCGTCAGCTCGACCTGCTGATCTTTCGCCCATCTGCGGAAGCGCAGGGAAAGCCAGCCGACGCCGATGCCGAAGGCGATCTCTCCGGCGATAATGAGGACAAACTCGCCGGCCGCCATCGGAAGCGATAGATGGCCGACCATGATGGCGGCGAGCGCGAAGCGGTAGAGGATCAGCGCGGTGGCGTCATTCGCGAGCCCTTCGCCTTCGAGTATGACCAGGAGGCGGCGCGGTATGTTGAGCCGTCGCGCGATCGCGAGCGGCGCCACCACGTCGGGCGGCGCGACGATGGCCCCGAGCAGGAAACCGATGGCCCATGGCAGGCCGATCAAATAGTGCGTGGCGGCCGCCACCATCGCCGCGGTGAAGATCACCGCGCCGACCGCGAGCAGCACGATCGGGCGCAGATTGTTCCGGAACTCCCGCCAGCTCATGGCGACGCTCGCCGAGTAGATCAGCGGCGGCAGCACCATCAGCAGCACCAGCTCCGGCGGCAGTTCCACCGGCGGCATGCCCGGCACGAAGGCGAGGCCGACGCCGGACAGCATCAGCAAGATCGCAGGCGCGATGTTGAAACGGCGGGCGACGAGCGCGGTGCCCGCCAGCACCGCGAGCAGGATGAGGAAGGTCTGGAATTTCGCTGCGATCATGGCCTGTCTTCGCCCGGAAGCGGCCAAGAGGTCAATGCGGGGGCCTTACGCCAGGCGCCCTGCCACCATGCGTCCGATGCGCGCGAACACGGCCTCGATCTGCGGGGCAGTCGGCGAGCCGCCCTGGGTGTAGGCCGCGATCAGGATCGGCGCATCGGGCTTAGTATCGGGCTTAGTATCTGGCTTGGGCCAGGCGACCGCGATATCGCCCGATGCGTCCTTGCCGTTGTTGCCGGTCTTGTCGCCGATGGTCCAGCTCGCGGGCAGGCCGCCGCGCAGCCGGTTCGCACCGGTCTTGCAGCCCACCATCCATTCGGTGAGCTGGGCGCGCGACGCCGGCGACAATGCCTCGCCCGTCACCAGTCGCCGCAGATTGCCGGCCATCGCCGCCGGCGTCGTGGTGTCGTGGGGATCACCGGGCGGAGAGCGGTTGACCTCAGGCTCGTTGTGGTCGATCCGTGAGGTGGTGTCGCCAAGCGATCGCCAGAACGCCGTGAGGGCGGCCGGCCCTCCGATCCGTGCCAGCAGCAGATTGGCGCAGGTGTTGTCGCTGAGCTCGACGATCGCCTTGCACATCTCGGCGACCGACATCTTGCCGGCCGCGAGATTTTGCTTGGCAACAGGCGCATAGCTCAGAAGGTCGGCCTGGCCGTAAGGGATCACGGCCGCGAGCTGCTCCTGGCCGCGATCGACCCGCGCCAGCACGCAGGCCGCGAGCGAGGCCTTGAATGTCGAGCACATGACGAACCGCTCGTCGGCGCGCCAGGCGATCTTCGCGCCGGTCGCCAAGTTTTCCGCATACAGCCCGATCCGTCCACCGCTTTCGCGCTCATAGGCTTCGAGCTCAGGCGGCGCGTCGGCGGCGAGCACGGGAGTGGCGGCCATCCAGCACAGCGAGGCGAGGAGGGAGCGGCGGTCGAGCAGCATGGGGGACCTTTGGGACAGATGGAACAGGGGGAGGGAAGGTCGCGCACGATTGTCCCACCATTGCGAGCGTAGCGAAGCAATCCAGTGTGTTTCCGCGGAGAGATTCTGGATTGCTTCGCTACGCTCGCAATGACGGAGGATGGGCATCGAGCGCGGCAGATATTGGGCAGCGGGAGATTGAGGCTCCCTCACTCCCTCAGGTCATACCGGTACGATTTCGACACGATCTGCCAGCCGTCGGCGAGCTTCATCGCCACCAGATAATCGGTGAAAAAACGTGGCGGCAGTTGGCACCGGACCTTGATGAAGGCGGTCTTGTCGTCCGAACGGTCGATGGTGACGATGAAATCCTCGCGCGGCTTGCCTTCCGCCTTGGCCGAGGGGCGCTTGCGCACCCAGGCGAGCCAGTCCGGCACGGTCAGGATCTTCAGCTCGCCCTTTTCCACCCAACGCAGATCGGCGGACGGATGGAAGACGTCGCCGAGCTTGTCGGCGTCGCCCTCGTAGAGCCCGTCAAAATAGCTTTGCACGACGGCCTCGACGCTCGAACGATTCTGGCTCATGGGTCATCCCTTTGAATGATGGCTCGGCGGGAATTTAGTCGTACGCATAAAAATGCGCTATGGGTGTGTCAACCATTTGCACGCAGGCGTTGCCATGACCGGATCAGAAAATTCGAATGCTCGTATCCTCACCGGCGAATGCTACTGCCGCGCCGTGCGCTACGAGGTCGCGGACCAATTCTCTTACGCCATGAACTGCCACTGTTCGAATTGCCGTCGCACCACCGGCTCCGCCTTCAAGCCGTTCGCCGGCATCGCGCAAGAGAAGCTCCGCATCGTCCGGGGTGACGACCAGCGGATCATTTTCGGGGACGACACCACCCATGACGCCCACTGCGCCCGTTGCGGCTCGCTGCTTTATTCCCGGGTGCGCGACGGAAAATGGGTTCATGTCGCCATGGGAACCCTGGTCGATGCCCCCTCGATCCGGCCGAGCGCCCACATTTTCGTCGGCTCGAAGGCGCCCTGGCATGAGATTACGGACAATCTGCCGCAATATCGGGGGCACGTCGGGGACGGATAAGGGAACCCAGCCGGGACCCCAGCGAACCGCGATGGCGCTGGCGCGACAAACCAAAGGGGGCATTCGATCTGACAAGCACCGGCGCTGGAGCCTGCTAGAACGATCCCAAAGGGGGCTCGAACGGCCCTGAACTTCGGAATTCGTGTCATGCGCAATTTGCTCAGACTTTGCCCGCTTCTCCTCGCCCTCGCGCTGCTGTTCGGCGCAGAACCTGCTTTTGCCGGAAAGCGCGTGGCGCTGGTGCTGGCCAATTCGGCCTATCAGCACGCGCCGTCACTCACCAACCCTGTCAATGACGGTTCGGTGATCGCGAAGACGCTGAAGGATGCCGGTTTCGACATTGTCGATTCCCGGCACGATCTGTCGGCCCTCGAGACGCGGCGCGTGCTGCGCGACTTCGCGGACGCGACCCGCGATGCCGACATCGCCGTGGTCTACTATGCCGGTCACGGCATCGAGGTCGAAGGCTCCAATTATCTGATCCCTGTTGACGCCAGGCTCGAGCGCGATACCGACGTCTATGACGAAGCACTCTCGCTCGACCGCGTCCTGGTCGCCGTCGAACCCGCCAAGCAGCTCCGCCTGGTGATCCTGGATGCCTGCCGCGACAATCCGTTCGGCAAGACCATGAAGCGCTCGGTGGCCTCGCGCGGCATTGGCCGGGGCCTCGCCCAGGTCGAGCCGACCAGCCCCAACACGCTGATTGCCTATTCGGCCAAGGCCGGCTTCACGGCGCAGGACGGCGACGGTGCCAACAGCCCGTTTACGGTTGCGTTGTCGAAGCACCTGACGACGCCGGGCCTCGATGTCCGCCGCGCCTTCGGCTTCGTGCGCGACGACGTGCTCAAGTCGACCGGCAACAAGCAGGAGCCGTTCGTCTATGGCTCGCTCGGCGGCGACGACGTCCCGCTGGTGCCGGTCAAGGTGGCGGCTGCAGCGTCGCCCGTGGCGAACCCGCAGGCCGACATCCGCCGCGACTATGAGCTCGCACTCCAGGTCGGCAACAGGGCGGCATGGGACGCCTTCCTCGCCCAGCATCCGGACGGTTTCTATTCCAGCCTCGCCAAGCTTCAGCTCGAGAAGATCGGTGCCGAGCAGGCCCATGCGGCGGCGATCGAGAAGGCGAAGCAGGCCGAGGCCGAGCGCGATCGTCTTGCCGCCGTCGGCGCGCAGAAGGATGCGCAGATCAAGGCTGCGGCCGATGCGAAGGCCGCCGAGCAGGCGCAGCTTGCCGCCCAGAAGGCAAAGGAGCAGGCGCAGCAGCAGGCGGCCGCCGCCGAGCAGCAGCGCGTCAACCTCGCCGCCGCGGCCCCGAGCGCTGCGCCGGCCAGCACGGCGAGCCCCGCCGGGACCAACGTTGCGTCCCTGACGCCGGCGACCACGCCGGCCGATCTCAGCCGCTCGGTCCAGACCGAGCTCGGCCGCGTCGGCTGTTTCTCGGGCCAGGCCGACGGCAACTGGAACACGTCCTCGCAGCGGTCGCTGTCGCAGTTCAACCGCTATGCCGGCACCAAGCTCGACGTGAAAGTGGCGAGCACCGATGCGCTCGATACGGTCAAGTCGAAGCCGTCGCGCGTCTGCCCGCTGGTCTGCGAGCACGGCTTCAAGGCCGACGGCGACAAGTGCACCAGGATCGTCTGCGGCGACGGCTATGCGCTGAACGACGACAACGAATGCGAGAAGAAGCGCGCCGGCAAGCCGACGGCTTCCAAACCTGCGACCTCGCGGCGTGACGACAGCGAGGATCGCCCGGCACGGCAGCGTCCGCAGATCGGCGCCGCGGGCGGCCTCGGTGGCTTGGGCGGCGACGCTGCCGGCATCGCGACCGGTGCGCGGCGCGCCTCAGGCGGCGGGCAGGTCTTCTGCACTAATGGCGGCTGCCGTCCGGTCAACCGCGGTTGCCATCTCGAGTATCGCGGTGGCGGCGGCCCCGGCAACGATGCCAACGCCGAGGTGTGTAATTGAAGCCGAGATGATTCCACATGGTCGTCGTGGCGAAAGCCAGGACGACATCTAAGTCGCAATCGCGCTCGCCGCGATGTTCACCGTCAGCGCCAGCAAGGCCGTGTTGTAGATGAACGAGATAATGCCGTGCGCGGTCGCGGTGCGGCGGATGGTCTTGTCGGTGATGCCGACATCGGAGACCTGCGCGGTCATGCCGATCACGAACGAGAAATAGACGAAGTCCCAATAATCGGCGTGATCTTCCTTGTCGCCGCTCGGGAATTGCAACCCGCCCGGCGGGTGCCGATAGTAATCATGGGCGTAATGCAGCGCGAAGGTTGTATGCACGGCGGCCCATGACAGCGCGATGGTGGTGATCGCGATCGTCAGCTCCGTGGCGCCGCGATGGGCGCCGAGTTCGGCGACGATCGCCGCGATGCTCGCGAATGCGCCGATCGCCGTCACCAGCAGGATCACGAAGCGGCCGTCGTCCTGCATCGCAGCGTTGCGGCGGATGTGCTGGTGGTCGTTGTTCAGCATCATCACGTAGACCAGCACCAGATAGGCCGCGATCAGCGCATCCCAGCCGAGCACGAGCCGCGTCGCCAGCCGCAGGGAGCCGGGCAACAGCAGGCAGACCAGAATGCCGAAGCCGAGTGAAATGAAAGTCCGCGGCCGCGCGTAAATCACGCGCATCGGCCGCGACATTCTCTGGAAGCGCGCGAGGACGGGATCTTCCTTGTCGATGCCCGTCATCGCCCGGTCAGTTCTTGCGCTCGGCGACGAACCGCGCGGCGGCTTGCAGCACGGCGGCGCGGTCGCCGAAGATCGAGACCGCGCTGTCGGCCCGCGCGAGCAGGTCGCGCACGCGCTGCTTGGCGCCTTCGATGCCGAGCTGGGTGACGAAGGTGGTCTTGCCGAGCGCAGCATCCTGGCCCGAAGGTTTGCCGAGCGCCGCGGCATCGCCTTCGACGTCGAGCAGATCGTCGGCGATCTGGAAGGCTTCGCCGAGCGCGCGGCCGTAATCGTCGAGCGCCTGATATTCCTTGGCCGTGGCCTGGCCGAGAATCGCGCCGGCGATGCAGCCGTAGCGCAGCAGCGCGCCGGTCTTCATCTGCTGAATGCGGGCGACATCGATCGGCTCGTTGCCGCCGAAACGGCCTTCGCCTGCGAGGTCGAGAATCTGGCCACCGACCATGCCGCCGATGCCGGCGCAGCGCGCCAGCGCGCGCGTCAGCAGCAGCCGTACATTGGCGTCGCGATGGATCTCGTCGCGGGTGACGATATCGAAGGCGAGCGTCAGCAGGCCGTCGCCGGCGAGGATCGCGGTCGCGTCGTCGGTCTTCTTGTGCAGGGTGGGCCGGCCCCGGCGCAGGTCCGAATTGTCCATCGCCGGCAGGTCGTCATGGATCAGCGAATAGCAGTGGATGCATTCGAGCGCCGCACCGGCGAGCAGCGCCGCCTCGCGCGGCACGCCGAACACGGCTGCGCTTTCAACCACCAGGAACGGCCGCAGGCGCTTGCCGCCGTTCAGGCTCGAATAGCGCATTGCGTCCATCAGTCGCTTGGGACGGGCGATTTCATCGGGCAGGATGTCGTCCGCGAGGAGGCGCCCGAGCAGGGCCTCGGTATCATCAGCGGTCTTGTCCAGACGTTTGGCGAAATCGGACGGGGACGTGCCGGTCATCAAGA
The DNA here is from genome assembly GCF_000011365.1 of Bradyrhizobium diazoefficiens USDA 110. Classification (GTDB taxonomy): domain Bacteria; phylum Pseudomonadota; class Alphaproteobacteria; order Rhizobiales; family Xanthobacteraceae; genus Bradyrhizobium; species Bradyrhizobium diazoefficiens. Next base: position 1,034,829 of record NC_004463.1, read on the forward strand.
AGGGCTCCAGAACTAAAATTCGGCGGGACAATCCTTTATGAGCCCGCCTCAGTCAATCGTTTGGAAGGCCTAAAAAGTGCTGGAAAAGACCCGAATTATCACAGACTTAATGGCTGGGCCCGTGGCTGCGTTTCATTTTGCGCCGGAAAGGTCGATTTGCGCATCGTTAAAATCCTGCTGGTAGCGCTCGCGGTCGTGGTTCTCGCGCCCTATGTGATCGCGCCGTTCTACCGCACCGGCCATCCCGTTTCGACGCTGATGGCCTGGCGCAGCTTGCGGGGCGCGCCGATGCAGCGGGAATGGATCGATCTCGCGGCCATGTCGCCCTACCTGCCGCGGTCGGTGGTGGCGGCCGAGGACGCTCATTTCTGCAAGCATCACGGCATCGATTGGGGCGCGTTGCGCGAGGCGATCGACGACGCGAAGGAGGACGGCACCGCCTTCCGGGGCGCCTCCACCATCACCCAGCAGGTGGCGAAAAACCTGTTCCTCTGGCAGGGGCGGGACTTCATCCGCAAGGCGCTGGAATTCCCGCTGGCGTTGTGGATCGATTTCGTCCTGCCCAAGCCGCGGATCCTGGAAATTTACCTCAACATCGCCGAGCTCGGTCCGCAGGGCCAGTTTGGGGTGGAGGCGGCCAGCGCCTATGCGTTCGGTAAATCGGCCGCCAGCCTCTCCCCCCGGGAGGCGGCACTTCTGGCCTCGATCCTGCCGAATCCAGTCAAACGCAGCGCCAGGACCCCCGGACCGGGCGTCCGGCGGCTCGCCGGGACCTATGTGGCAAGGGCGCAGGCCTCGACGCTTGCGACCTGCTGGCGAGAAAATCGCTGATTTCGGGCCCTTTTCGGGCGCATTTTCCGGCCCAAGAGCCTAGCTTTGCGGCCAGCCTTCCTCTATAAGCGCGGCCTTGATCGGCATTCAGCTCGCCTCGTATTGCGGGTGCTGAGCCGTCCCTCGCGGACGATGCCCTGATGACACCAATCCCTAGAGGATACTGAAATGGCCGTTCCGAGAAGAAAAACCTCGCCGTCGCGCCGTGGCATGCGCCGCTCGGCAGACGCCATCAAGAAGCCGACCTATGTGGAAGACAAGGACTCCGGCGAGCTCCGTCGTCCGCACCATCTCGACCTCAAGACCGGCATGTACAAGGGCCGTCAGGTCCTGAAGAAGAAAGAGTCCTGAGGTCGGACTCTTCTTCGGGCAGGGTTATCCTCAATCAGGATGACGTGACCTGCCTGATTTCGGCCAACCCATGAGATATGACGGTGACGGCGGCGGAGCGAATGCTTCGCCGCTGCATTGTTCTGTCCGGATATCTTGATCGAGAAGGCATTTCGCCGATGGTCGGTTTCCCGCTGCTCCTGATTCCGCTCGCGGTCTACAACATCATCGCCTTCCTGATGCCCAGCGTGTCCTTCTCGGACGTGCTGTTCAAGGTGCCGATGATCACGGGCGAGACTTGGCCGGTCACGCTCGCCGATCTGATGCTTGCGCTCGGTATCGTGCTGCTGCTGCTCGAGGTGGTCAAAGGCGCGCGGCCCGGCTCGAAATTCCTGATGGATCATCTGCTGTCGCTGATCGTGTTCGGCGCGGCCGCCGCCGAATTCGTGATGTGGCCCAAATTCGGCAACTCCACCTATTTCCTGCTGGTGCTGCTCGCGATGGCCGATTTCCTCGGCGGCATCGCCCAGCGCACGCGCCGCCGCGTCACCTATGTCGCCGAGACGACGGTGCCCGCGCCGCGCAAGGCCAAGCGCCAGGCCGAGGCGCCGGCGGATGACGTCGCGTCCGAGCCCAAATTCGAGCCGGTGTCGGCACCGCAAGCAGCCCCGGTGCCGCCCGCGCCCACCGCGCAATCGGTCGCCGAATCCGTGCTGATGGACCATCCGGCGCCGAAGCCGGTGAGCCCGCCCTCGCCGGAAATTCCCTCGCCGCATCTGCAGCCGGGCAATGGCACGCCGTCGTCGCCGGACACGCCGCGCTGATCGAGCGCGTTACCCCTGTTGCCGCTTTGACGGTGTGCTCCCTCTCCCGCTTGCGGGGGAGGGTTGGGGAGGGGGTGTCTCCGCAGAGGGAATCCCCAAGAGGAGAGAGCCCTCACCCGCCGCGCTCTTCGAGCGCGTCGACCTCTCCCGCAGGCGGGAGAGGTGCAGCGAGCGTGAGGCAACAATTGTCCTGCAAGTTGGATTAAGCCACCTGCCGCGTGCGCGCGCTGACGCTTCCGAGCGGGCGCTTGCTGCCATAGGCCATCCGCGCATCTTCAGGGGAGGCGCGGCGGAGCCGGCTGGCCTGGGGCAAATGCTCGGCATTGGCGATGAGTTGGGTGACGAAGCTCGGATCGGGGCGAGGCAGCGGCGCCTTGATAACCCACTGCAACGTCGGCAGCAGCGGCACGAGGGCCGAGCCTGTGCCGTAGTCCGCCAAGTCCGATCGATCAGTACTCAACATCGCAATCACCGTTGATCCGGCGAAGATCGTCGCGTTTCGGGACGCGGGCGCCGGTGCGAGTCACGTACTCGCAAGGCCTATGCCGGCCGGGCCGGTTTGGTTCCGCGCTGCCCCGAAACATGGTTTCCAAATTGTTTATCAACTTTGCCTAGGGTTGGGGGCGAATCTGGCTCTATCCTGTGCCGGCTCAGGACTCCCCGCTGTCCCGAAATGAGGCGATTTTGACCCCCGCATTGCCACAAGCCTCCGACATCCTGGCCGCGCTCGGCCAGGCCGTGTTCGCCTGGGACATCGCCAGCGACGTCATCGTCTGGGGGGAGCACGCCGGCGCCGTCTTCCCCGGCATCCCCGCCGAGCGGCTCGCGACCGGCGCCGAATTCGCCAAGCTGATCGAGCCCGCGCCGTCGCTGCGGACCGCCGCGCTGGCGCAGACATCCGCCGTGCACGGCGCCGACGGCACGCCCTACCGGGTCGAATACGGCGTGCGCATGAGCACCTCCGATCCCGTGGTCTGGGTCGAGGAGACCGGCCGCTGGTTCGCCGGCCCCGACGGCCGCCCGGTCCGCGCGATCGGCTCCGTCCGCATCAACAATGAGCGCCACGCCCGCGACGAGGAATTGACCAGGCTGGCCCGGCTCGATCCGCTGACCGGCGAGCTCAACCGCTCGCATCTGATCGCGGCGCTGGCCGAGGCGATCGAGGAGACGACCCGCTTCCGCTCGACCTCGGCCTTCATGCTGGTCGGCATCGATCATCTCGCCCGCGTCAACGACGCCTTCGGCTTCGACGTTGCTGATGCCGTGATTCTCGATGTCGGCAAACGCATTCGCGCGCGGCTGCGCGGCGGCGACGTGCTCGGGCGCTTCTCCGGCAACAAGTTCGGCCTGATCCTGAAGAACTGCACCATCGACGACATGAACGTCGCCGCCGAGCGTTTCCTCGCCGGCATCCGGGACGAGGTGGTGCCGACCAAATCCGGCCCGGTCTCGGTCACCGCGTCGATCGGCGCGGTCAGCGTGCCGCGCTATGCCCGCAACACCGACGAGGCGGTCAACCGCGCCCATGAGACGCTGGACGCCGCAAAGCGCCGCCGCGCCGGGTCGTTTGCAGCGTGGCGTCCGGATGCCACGCGCGACGCGCAGCGCCGCGTCAACATCCGCGTCACCGACGAGATCGTCACCGCACTGAACGAGCGCCGCATCAAGCTCGCCTATGAGCCGGTGGTCTCGGCCGTCTCGCGCGAGCGCGCATTCCATGAATGCCTGGTGCGGATGGACCAGGGTGACGGCCAGGTGCTGCTCGCGCCCGACATCGTGCCGGTTGCCGAGCGCCTCGGCCTGATCCGCCTGGTCGATCACCGCGTGCTCGAGCTCGTGGTCGCCGAGCTTGCGGCCGCGCCCGATGTCAGTCTCAGCCTCAACATCTCGCCGGACACCACCATGGATCCGGACTGGTGGGCGGGAATCGAGTCGCTGATGCTGGCGCATCCCGGGGTCGCCGAGCGGCTGATCGTCGAGATCACCGAGACGGTCGCGATCCAGGACATCGACGATGTCCGCGGCTTCGTCACGCGGCTGAAGAATTTCGGCAGCCGCATCGCCATCGACGATTTCGGCGCCGGCTACACCTCGTTCCGCAATTTGCGCAAGCTCGGCGTGGACATCGTCAAGATCGACGGCGCCTTCGTGCAGAACATTACCCGTTCCGCCGACGATCGCGCCTTCGTGCAGACCCTGATCGATCTCGCCCGCCGCCTCGATATCAAGACGGTGGCCGAATGGGTGCAGGACGACGAGGCCGCAAACATGCTGCGCGACTGGGGTTGCGACTACATCCAGGGCCGTCTGATCGGGCTGGCGTCAGCCGAACGCCCGTGGAGTGCGCCGCCGGACAGCGCGCTGCCTGCGGCGGGGTAGGAGTTCATCGTTTAATCGCGCTGCGATCTCGCTTCCCCTCCCTCACGCTCCCTCATCCAGCGCCACCAGCTCGCGCTTCCTGCGCAGCGACGGCAGCAGCGGGGCGACCAGCAGCGCCAGCGCCAGCGCAAGGCACGCCGCCGAGATCGGCCGCTGCACGAAGGTCCAGAGATCGCCCTGCGACAGGATCAGCGACTTGCGCAGATTGTTCTCCAGCATCGGTCCGAGCACGAAGGCGAGCACCAGCGGTGCCGGCTCGTAGCCGAGCTTGCGCATGAAATAGCCGATGATCCCGAACGCGATCATCACGTAGACGTCGAACACGTTGTTGCTGGAGCAGTACACGCCCAGGATCGTGAACAGGATGATCAGGGGAAAGAGGATGTTGTAGGGCAGCTTCAGGAGCTGCACCCACATGCCGATCATCGGCAGATTGAGGATCAGCAGCATGACGTTGCCGATATACATGCTGGCGACGATGCCCCAGAACAGGCCGGGGTTTTGCGTGATCAGCAGCGGCCCCGGTTGCAGGCCGTGGATGACGAAGGCGCCGAGCAGCAGCGCCATCACCACGTTCGGCGGGATGCCCAGCGTCATCAGCGGAATGAACGCGCCGCCGGCCGCCGCGTTGTTGGCGGATTCGGGGCCCGCGACGCCCTCGATCGCGCCATGGCCAAACCGTTCCGGCGTTTTCGACAGCCGCTTCTCCAGCGCATAGGACGCAAACGAGGCCACCACCGCGCCGCCGCCGGGCAGGATGCCGAGCAGGAAGCCGAGCAGCGTGCCGCGCGCGACGGGGCCGGCGCTGGCCTGCCAATCGGCCTTGTTCGGCAAGAGCTGCGTGATCTTGGCGTTGATGATGTCGCGCTTGATCGCCTGCTCGGTGTTGAGCAGCACCTCGGCGACGCCGAACAGGCCCATCACCACGGGCACGAGGCCGATGCCGTCGATCAGCTCCATGCGGCCGAAGGTCAGGCGCGGCTGCGCCGTGATGCTGTCGAGCCCGATCAGCCCGAGCACGACGCCGATGCACGCCATCAATAGCGCCTTCGGCATCGAGCCCTGGGTGAGGAAGGTGAGCACCACGAGGCCAAGCACCATCAGGCTGAAATACTCGGCCGGGCCAAATGCGATCGCAATGCTGGCAAGTCTCGGCGCCACCAGCATCAGCGCCACCAGCGCGAACGTGCCGGCGATGAAGGAGCCGAAGGCGGAGATGCCGAGCGCGGGGCCGGCGCGACCCTGCTTGGCCATCTGGTGGCCGTCGATGCAGGTCACGACGGAGGCCGCCTCGCCGGGGATGTTGACCAGGATCGAGGTGGTCGAGCCGCCATACATCGAGCCGTAATAGATGCCGGCCATCATGATGATGCCGGATTCCGGCGTACCCGACAGCGTCACGGGCAGCAGCAGCGACATCGCCGAGATCGGCCCGATGCCCGGCAGCACGCCGACCAGCGTGCCGATGAAGACGCCGATGAAGCAATAGAGCAGGTTGATCGGCAGCAGCGCGACGCCGAACCCATGCGCGACGTTGACGAGCGTATCCATGCGATCAGCCGATCCCGAACAGGCCGGAGGGCAACTGGATCAGGAGCAGGCGCTTGAGCACCCACCACATGCCTGATGGCACCAGCACGGCGATCGGGATCGCCAGCGTCCAGCGCACCGGATCGATCAGCCGCAACATCAGCAGCAGCAAGGGGATCGACGACAGCAGAAATCCCAGCGGCTCCAGCGCGAAGGAGAACGCGACGAGGCAGGCGATGACGAGCAGCGGCTTGCCCCAGCGCACATTTTCCCAGCGCGAGGCCAGCGTCGGCCCGCCCTCGGCGACGGCCGAGACGATGATGGAGGCCGCGAACACGCACATCAGGATGCCGGTGTAGAACAGCACGTAGCCGGAGCCGGGATCGTTGATCGTGCCGAGCTTCAGCCTCAAGCCCTGCCAGATCACAAAGCCGCCGAGCCCGAGCCCGATCAGCCCGCCCCAGAGTTCGGAGTTGGAGAGGCGGAGTTTGACGTTGGTTTGGTCGCCCATGTGAACCACTCCTAGACCACCGTCACCCCCGCGCAACGGCGAAGCCGGTGTCGCTGAGGCGGCCGCTTCTTCAGCGGCCCTCGAAGGGCGACGGTGCCCGTGTCCATCCTTCGAGGCGAGCCGCAAGGGCGGCCCGCACCTCAGGATGACGTCAGAATTTGCAGTAGCCCAAGTTGTTCTCGCGATTCTACTTCTTCGCGAGCCCGAGCGTGTCGATCACCTTGCGCTCGGACTCCGTGACCTCGACGACGAACTTCCTGTAGTCCTCGGTGTTCTTGTAGTTCGGCACCATGTCGTACTTGGCGAGCGTGGCGATCACCGCGGGATCTTCGACGGCCTTCTTGAAGGCGTCGTGCAGCTTGGCGACGATCTTGGGGTCCATGCCCTTCGGGCCGGCGATACCGAACGGGGAATCGTAGACCATGGGGTAGCCGAGCTCCTTCAGCGTCGGCACGTCGGGATAGTTCGGCGATCGCGCGCCGGTCCACACCATCAGAAGCTTCAGCTTGCCGGCATCGACCAAGGGCCGCCATCCCGTGGAATCGGCCTGGAGCATCGTGTGCTGGCCCAGCACTGCGGCGTTGGTCTCGGCGCCGCCCTTGAACGGCACCTGCGTGAGCTTGATGCCGGACATCGCCGCGATCTGCTCCATGCCGATATGGAGCGAGGTTCCGGTGCCCGGTGTCGCATAGGTCACCTTGCCCGGATTCGCCTTCGCGAACTCGACCACGTCCTTCCAGGACTTGAACTGCGACTCCGCGCTGGTGGTCACGCCGAACGTGTAGCCGGTGAGGTGAATGATATAGGTAAAGTCCTTCGCCGGGTCCCATGACACGTCCTGCATCAAGGGCAAGCGGAAGACGGTGATCGGGATCTGCGAGATGGTGTAGCCGTCCGGCTTGGCGGCCGCTGCCATGGTCGCGGGGCCCACCGTGCCGCCGCCGCCGGCCTTGTTGTCGATCACGATCGGCTGTCCCAGCACTTTCGAGGCGCTGTCCGCGATCGCGCGCATCGAGATGTCGGTCGAGCCGCCGGCCGGCCATGGCACGATCAGCGTGACCGGCTTGCTCGGATAGTCCTGCGCGCCGGCCGCGGTCGCGAGCAGCGCTCCCACGGCAATATGTATGGCGGCGAATACAGCCGTCCTCAGCCCATACCGCGACATCGGGTTACCTCCCCCGCGGCGGCCTCGTTCGGGCCGCCGTCTCTCTTTGTTATGACGGGATTGTCCCTGAAATCACCAGAGAAGAAAAGCGCATTGCGCGGACCGTGCGCAGCGGTCGACGCGGCTATCCAGCTGGAAACGGTATGTGCGACAATTGGTCGTTTGGAGGCGTGCCGAGGCACGGAATTTGACGTGGGCGTCCTTACGCCACGCGGCGAACCGCGTTCAGCGTCTCGATGGTACGTGCAACCTCGGCCGCCGGGCACGGTCTGCCGAAGTAATAGCCCTGCACCGCGGTGCAGCCGCATTCGCGGACGAAGTCGAGCTGCTCCTCGGTCTCCACACCCTCAGCCGTGGTCTCGACGCCGAGCACGGAGCCAAGGCTTGCGATGGTGCGAACGATGGCGACGCTCTCCGGGCTTTCGCCGAGCGTGCCGACGAAGGAGCGGTCGATCTTGATGCGGTCGAACGGAAACTTGCGCAAATAGCTCAGCGAGGAATAGCCAACGCCGAAATCATCGAGGCTGACGCGCACGCCGAGCGCGCGAAGCTGGTGCAAGATCTCGATCGTCGCCTCGCTGTCGTCGAGCAGCGCGGTCTCGGTGACCTCGAGCTCGAGCCGCTGCGGCGGCAGGCCGGCTTCCGCGAGCGCGCTTGTGACCATCGCCGCCAGCCCGCGCGCGCGGAACTGCACCGGCGACAGGTTCACCGCGACCGTGACATCGGGCCATGACGCCGCGGTCGCACAGGCCGTGCGCAGCACCCATTCGCCGATCGGAACGATCAGTCCGTTCTCTTCGGCGATCGGAATGAATTCGGCCGGCGAGACGAAGCCGCGCGAGGGATGCTTCCAGCGCAGCAGCGCCTCGAAGCCGGTGAGCTCCGAGGACTCGAGCCGCACCTGTGGCTGGAACACCAGGTGGAATTCACGCGCCTCCAGTGCGCCGCGCAGGTTGTGCTCGAGCGCGTGCCGGCTGCGGGCCTCTTCCTCCATCTCGGGTTCGAACAGCTGATAGGCGCCGCGCCCCCTTGCCTTGGCCTGGTACAGCGCGAGATCGGCGCATTTCATCAGCTCGTCGGCATCGAGCCCGTGGTCGGGCGCGATCGCGATGCCGACGGAGACGCCGACATGGATCGACTGGCTTTCCAGCGGCGGCGGGTGGCCGATGATCTCGACCAGGCGGCGGGCGAGCTTTTCGGCCGACTGTGGCTGCGGGCCGCGCTGGAGAACGGCGAACTCGTCACCGCCGAGGCGGGCGACGGTGTCGTGCTCGCCGACATTCTCCTTCAGGCGCGCGGCGACCCAGCGCAGCAAGCGGTCGCCGGCGGCATGGCCGAGCCTGTCGTTGACGGTCTTGAAATTGTCGAGGTCGAAGCACAGCACGGCCATGGCGCCGCCGGCGATCGCGACCTGGTTCAGTCCCTCGCCCATCTTCTCGCGGAACAGCGTGCGGTTGGGCAGGTCGGTGAGTGAATCGTGCCGGGCCATGTGCGCGACGCGGGCCTGGGCTTTGTGGCGCTCGGTGACGTCCTCATAGGTGACGACCCAGCCGCCAAGCTCCATCCGCTTGTGGTTGAGCTTGATGATACGGCCGTCGCTCAAATGGCGGTGCAGCGTGTGTTCGCCCTCGCGCAGCCTTTCGACATAATCGGCATAGAGCTTGGCGCCGGTCGTGTCCGGATGGATGCCGAGCTCGCAGCTGTGATCCATGATCTCGCGCATCGAAATGCCCGGCTTCACCACGTCGGGCGACAGCCCGTACATCTCGATATAGCGGCGATTGCAGACGATCACGCGCAGGCTCGAATCGAGCATGCACAGGCCCTGGCTCATGTTGTTCAGCGCCGCGTCGAAGCGGCGATACTGTTCGCTCAGTTCCTCGATCGCGCGCTCGCGCTCGGTGATGTCTTCATAGGTGGCGACGAAGCCGCCCTCGGCCAGGGCGCAGTAGCGCACCGAGATCACGGTGTCGTTCGTCATGCGCCGGCGCATCGGCGAGGAATCGCGGTTCGCGATCTTCGCGCTGGCGGCTTCCAGGAGCTGTCGCGGACTGTATTCCGAAACGAACGCGCCGTTCGCCATCGATCTTTCGATCAGCTCGCCGAGATGCGTGCCGGGCCTGGTTTCCTCCGGCGACAGCCAATAGATCTTGCGGTAGGTGGTGTTGCAGACGCGCAGGCGCATGTCGCTGTCGTAGAAGGCGAGCCCGTGCGCCATGTTCTCCATCGCCGCGTCGAGGATGAAGTTCTGCTGCCTCAGCGTCTCCTCGTATTTCAGCCGCTCGGTGACGTCTTCGTGCACCGTCACCCAGCCGCCGTCGGGCAGGAAGCGGGAGACCGCCTGCACCATCCGCCCGTCGTAGCGCATCACCAGCAGCGTCTTCGCCTTCCGGCTGCGCACGTCCTCGAGCCTGGTGTCGTGGAATTCGTCGGCCGACATGCCCGGCGTGTTGCCGCGCGAGAGCCAGTGTTCGATGGCCGCGCTGTGCGTGACGCCCGGCTTCACGACTTCTGGGTCGAGGTTGTAGAGTTTCAGGAAGCGTTCGTTGCAGACGACGACGCGGCTGTCGGCGTCATACATGATGAGGCCGTGAGACATGTTGGCGAGCGCATGCTGGCTGCGTTCTGTCTGCACGCGCAATTCCGCCTCGAGCCGGGCGAGGCGGCTGACGTCGTCACAGATCGTCATCCAGCCGCCGCCGGGAAGCGGCTTCAGCTCGAGTGCCATGACGAGGCCAGTCGCCAGCCGTTGCTCGGTACGGAACGGCTTGCCCGCCGCGATCTGCGCGATCCGCGTCGAATACAGCGAGTCGAGCTCGCTTTCCGGAAAATTCCCACGCGTCGCGCTGTGCGCGAGCACCTCGCGATAGCTCGCGCCCACCCGCACGACATCGGCCGACATGTCGAACAGCGACAGGTAGCGCTGGTTGACCAGCACGATCCTGTTGTCGGCATCGTAGACGCAGACACCCTGCTCCATGTGGTCGAGCGCAAGCTGGCTCAGCGCGACCAGGGCCTCCGGGCCCTGCTCGCGGCGTGCACCAAGCTCGTTGTCGCGGGTCGACGTCATGGGGTCGGCGTGATCTCGGCGGGCAATAGACTTAACGCAGCGTAATTCGAGCGCCGAGGGTAACGGAGACCCCGGAAAATTCCCTTAAGCGCAGTAGTTTACGGAGGGTGACCGGCGGTGGAGAGCGTCTCCGGATTGCAAAGGTGCCTGCAAGAGTTGGCCGAGAGGGCGCAACATATTTTCTGGTGTCGTCCCGGCGAAGGCCGGGACCCACAACCATAGGGAGAGGTTTGGCGAAGACTAGTAGTGAACAGGTTTTCCCGCGGTACTAGCACCCTGCGCTTACAGACAGATCACGCGGTATGGGTCCCGGCCTTCGCCGGGACGACACTGAGTGTGGCGGCATCTGCCCTCACGGCCCGTAGAGCACGAGTTCCGTGTCGGTGAGATCGGCGAGCTGCGGCTGGTGCGGACCCTTGAAATATTTGCGGCCACGCCGCTCGGTATAAATACCGACGAGGCCGGGAACCGGGCCGTTGGCATCGACCGCCACCGAGATCTTGCCGAGCCGCAGCAGCAGCCGGCCGATGCGGCCTGCGCAGGCGGCGTATTCGGCGGCGCTGCGGCAGTAGATCAGCTTCATCGCGGGCGGCGCGATGAAGCCGCGGCGGATGCGCACCGGTTGCAGGATGAAGGGGAAGGTTCCCTGCGGCGTGCGGCAGACGAGGCTAAGGCAATTGTAGCGCGCATGCCGCGTCAGCAGTTCGGTCTCGGCCTCGGAAAGTCCCTCGATCGTCTTGGCGTGCTGCGAGATGACTTCGATCTTGCTCCAGCGCGGGGGCCGCGCCAGCGCTGGCACCGAAAAGAATATGCCGCGGCAATAGGCACGGAAGCCCTGCGTCTCGATGATCGGCCAGGTCCACGGCGCCGGGCTGATGTTGAGATAGGTCACGTCCTTGTGCCGCTGCGCGATCTTGGTCAGCAGCGGGGCGTAGTTGCGATACGCCGGATCGACATACCAGCTCGACAGGTTGCACTGGATCGCGGTCTCTTCACCGTTCTTCCGTGCCGTGTAGATCAGCAGCAGCACGCCGACCGGCGTGCCGTCATTGTCGATCATGTAGCCGAAGCGCGGATAGCCCTCCGGCACCGGCCGGAAGGCCTGCCGGCGCAGGCCCTGGATCCAATAGTTGCGCGAGCGGCCCACGAAGCCGCGCGTCAGCAAGTCCGCGATGGCATCGACATCGGACTCGGTAATCTCGCGGCATCGAACCTTGGTGTGGATCACGCTCGTCTTACCCGTGGAAATGGTCGGCCTCGTTTGGTCTATCGTTTCAGCATGATCTTTTCGGAAAACCGCTTCGCACTTTTCCGGATCATGCTCTAGCGCCAGCCTTCGCCATGGGCGCCGGCCGCAACATGCGGCTGCAGGCCCAGGATGTCCCGCACCTTGGCGGGCCAGGCGGAAAGATCGGTGCCGTGGGTGTGGAACATGGCGACCGCGAGCCGGTCCATGCCGAAGGCGACGCAGCCGGTGTGGGCCGGCTCGCCATTGGCGTCCTGGATGCCCCAGGTGGTGCCGAAATGCTCGCGGTGATAGTTGAAGCTCATGCAGGCGGTCGGCTGCTCTTCCGAGCGCAGCGGGATCAGGAGCTCGAACTTGAGCTGCTGCTGCTTCTGGCTCACCGCCTTCATCTGGCCGACGCGGCCGAAGAAGGGATCGCTGGCGTAGTCGACACGGAAGGTCAGGCCGAGATCGCGGGCGATCGCCTGCGCGCGCACCATCCAGCGCTCGCGGAAATCGGAAACGTCGTCGGGCGTGCCGATGCAGACATATTCGCGCATCCGGAACGATTGCAGCCGGTCGAGATGCTTCGACGGCTCGCGGCGGAAGCAATCGGCGGCGACGTCGAAGCGGAGACCGCCCTTCGGCAAGGGGCCGCGGCTCGCCGCGATCGGATAGACAGGGTAGCAGGCGGCCGGCGACAGCACGAGGTCGGCCGGCGACAGTGACGTGGTCCAGTCGCCGCCGGCATCGAAACGGCTCACCGCGGCGTTGATCTCACGCTCGGTGCCGTGCAGGCCGCAGACGCATCCGAGCAGGTTCGGAAAGCTCTTGAGATAGCCGGACTTCTCGAGCTGGGCGCGGCTCATCACAGGTGGGAAGCGCAGCGCTTCGGTGCCGGCTTCGCGATGGCTGGTGATCAGCGCGGCGAGCCGCTCGACGATGCTCTCATAGAGCGCGGTGCGGGCGTAGACACCGTCCGAGCCCATGCTGTGGAACAGCTTGTCGGCGAGATGATCGAGCGGATCGGCGATTTGCGGTGCGGTGTCAGGCGAGTTGGGGAGAACAGCAATGTTCATGTTCGACTTCCTGCTATCTGAAATTATTCTTGTTGGACGAAGGCACGTCAGTCTCGAAAACTTGTCAGTCCCGCAGGCTCGCCGGAATGCCGCTCATCAGCGTCGAGGTCGCAGCGTTGGCCAGGATACGGTCGTTGTTGATCATGATCGGCGACGACAGCACGTCGCGCAGGTGGCGGCCCATGGTGAACTCGCCGTCGTTGCGGTAGCCGGAGAGGCCCGCGGTGCGCATCGCATGCATCACGGTCTCGACCGCGAGCTCGGAAGCTTGCACCTTCAGCAGCGTGATCGACGACTGGAAGTCGAGCGAGCCGAGTGCGCGCTCGTCATGCTCGGCGCGGGCGAAGGCCTCGATATTGGCGGCGATCAGCGCGCGGAGCTTTGCCAGCGACATTTTTGCCGCGGTGAAGTGCGCTGCTGCCGGCGGCATCTGGCCCCCGGAGCTGCGGGCCGCCTTGCGGATGAAGGCCTGCGCGCGCGTCACGGCCGCGGCGGCAATGCCGGCCCAGGCCGAGGACCAGCACAGATGTGCGAACGGCGTCATCGTCTGGGCATGGATCTTGTCGTAGGCTTCCGGGAAGACGCGGTCGGTCGGGCAGTCGACCTTCAACTCGAATCCGGTGGAGCAGGTGCCGCGCATGCCGAGCGTTTCCCAGCCCAGCGTACGCTTCAGCGAATAATCGTCCTTGGCGAGCGCCAGCAGCACCTGGTCCGAGGCGGCGGCGTCGGTGGCGCGGCGGGCGATGGTGACGAGGCCGTCGGCCTCGGCGCCGTAGGAGATCACGGTGGCGTCGCGCACCAGCGAGACGGTGTCGCCGGCGACGTCGACGGCGGCAGCGCTGGCGCGGATGTTGCCGCCGTTCTGGCCTTCTGTGGTGGAGGAGGCGAGCAGCCACTGGTCGCGGGCGACCCGGCGCATCATGGTTTCCATCCAGGGAATGCCGTGGCCGTGCCTGATGACGCAGGCGACCTTGGTCTGGTGCATCGCGTAGATCATCGCGGTCGAGGCGCAGGCGCGCCCGAGCGTGTAGCAGATGTCGGTGACGTCGTAGATCGAGGCGCCGAAGCCGCCGAACTCGACCGGGATCATGACGCCGAGCAATTTCTGCTCACGCGCGACGTCGAAAGCCTTGTGCGGGAAGCGGGCGTCGCGATCGACCCCGTCTGCGTCGGCCGCTGCCGCTACCGCGGTTCGGGCGACGCGCTCGATCAGGGAGGGGCCCTGCTCGAGGAGGTTCGTCTGCGTTTCGTCGACAGTGAGAACTGCTTCACGCACGTTCATGCTCGTCCGCCTCCGGTTTGCCGTTCGAGATCGCCGACATCATTCGCGATGCCGCGTAAGCGATCCTCCGGCCATCTTTGCTTGTGAGACGAGGCTACGGATTTAATTCAAATTCGTCGATGAAATACAGGGTAAACAAAGCCAAATTCCGAACGAACAGTTAAGGTCGGGTTGTTGGCATGGCCGGAATTTCCGCGATCGCGTTAGGGATCTGGAAGATGTCCGGATTCCCGACAATCTGAGTCATCGTTTACTAAGAAACGCGAAGTAATGGTGCCGGCCATTGCGGGATCGGCCGTCCCTGACCATCGTAGGCGGCAGTCCGGACCGACCAGACAAACGGGAATTTGCCGATGCAGGCCTTCAATACCGACGTGCGCAATCGCATCATCAAGCTGGTGAAGGGCATCCTCGAACAGAACGCGCTCGCCGCGGACGTCACGCCGCAGGCCAAGCTCGTCGATGTCGGCCTGACCTCAATGGATATGGTCAATCTGATGCTCGGCGTCGAAGCCGAATTCGATTTCACCATTCCGCAGTCGGAGATCACGCCGGAGAATTTCCAGTCCGTCGAGACGCTGGAGCGGATGGTGATGACCCAGCTGCAGCCGGCGACCGCGGCTTAGCTAAGCGCACAGCTGTCTCCCCGGGATCGTCCTGGCGAAAGCCAGGACCCATTACCCCAGGCAGGAGTTTGGCGAAGTTTGGTCGTTCGGGATTGATATCGCGCCCCATCGATGGACCTCGCGGTATGGGTCCTGGCTTTCGCCAGGACGACACCGAACGTGTTACGAGCGCCTCACGCCCCTCACGCGCATCGTTCCCCCACCCCCGTTCCAAAACCGCCGCAAAACTGGCATAGCTTAACCATGTCGCACGTAGCGGACAGGGTGGAGCAGGCATGACGCAGGCGGTATTGGGCATCATCGGTGGCTCCGGCATCTATGACCTGCCGGGCCTCGAGGGCGCGCACGAAGAGGTGATCAAGAGCCCGTGGGGCGAGCCGTCGGCGCCCCTGCGGCGCGGGACCATCGCAGGCCTGCCGATCGTGTTCCTGCCGCGGCACGACAAGGGCCACAGGCTGTCGCCCTCCGACATCAACTACCGCGCCAATATCGACGTGCTGAAGCGCGCCGGCGTCACCGACCTGATCTCGCTGTCGGCCTGCGGCTCGTTCAAGGAAGAGATGCCGCCCGGCACCTTCGTGCTCGTCGATCAATTCGTCGACCGCACCCACAAGCGCGAGAGCTCGTTCTTCGGCCGCGGCTGCGTCGCGCATGTGTCGATGGCCCATCCGGTCTCGCCGCGGCTGCGCATCCATCTTGCCGCGGCGGCCGAGGCCGAGGGTATCGCAATCGCGCGCGGCGGCACCTATGTCTGCATGGAGGGGCCGCAGTTCTCGACCTATGCGGAGAGCATGACCTACAAGACATCAGGCTATTCCGTGATCGGCATGACCAACATGCCCGAGGCGAAGCTCGCGCGCGAAGCGGAGATCTGCTACGCCACGGTCGCGATGGTGACGGATTTCGACTGTTGGCATCCCGACCATGACGCCGTTACCGTGCAGGACATCATCCGCGTGCTGACCTCGAACGCCGACAAGGCGAAGGCGCTGGTGGCGCGGCTGGCAAAGGATTTCCCGCGCGAGCATGAGCCGTGCCCGATCGGTTCGGACCGCGCGCTCGACACCGCGCTGATCACTGCGCCCGAGGCGCGTGATCCCGAGCTTCTGAAGAAGCTCGATGCCGTAGCAGGGCGCGTGCTACGTGGCTGAGACGAAAGGCAGAAAGCCATGAAGGTTGACGGCAAGCATTTCCGCAGCATCTGGCGCGAGCGCGACGGCTGGTCGGTCGGCGCGATCGACCAGCGCCGGCTGCCGCATGAGTTCGTCGTTGCAAGGTTGACCTCGTGCGAAGACGCGGCCGTTGCGATTCGCGACATGCTGGTGCGCGGCGCGCCGCTGATCGGCGCGACGGCAGCCTATGGCATGGCGCTCGCGATGCGCGAGGATGCTTCCGATGCGGGCCTGAAGCTTGCCTACGAGACGCTCGTCGTGGCACGCCCGACCGCAATCAATCTGAAATGGGCTCTGGATGAGATGCGTGCGACCCTCGCGCCGATCGATCCGGTTGAACGGGCCGAGGCGGCCTATGCGCGCGCCGACGAGATCGTCGAGCAGGACGTCGAGATCAACCGCGGCATCGCCGCCAACGGTTTGGCGCTGATCGAGGCGATCGCGGCGAAGAAGCCGGGCGAGGTCGTCAACGTGCTGACTCATTGCAACGCCGGCTGGCTCGCCACCGTCGACTGGGGCACCGCCACGGCGCCGATCTACCTCGCGCATGAGCGCGGCATCAAGGTCCATGTCTGGGTCGACGAGACGCGCCCGCGCAATCAGGGTGCCTCGCTCACCGCCTGGGAGCTCGGCCATCACGGCGTGCCGCACACGGTGATCCCCGACAACACCGGCGGCCATCTGATGCAGCACGGCATGGTCGATCTCGCCATCGTCGGTACCGACCGCGTCGCCGCCAATGGCGACGTCTGCAACAAGATCGGCACTTACCTCAAGGCGCTCGCCGCGCATGACAACGGCGTGCCGTTCTACGTCGCGCTGCCGTCGCCAACGATCGATTTCGCCGTCCATGACGGCATCCGCGACATCCCGATCGAGCAGCGCAGCGGCGTGGAGGTCACCGATATGACCGGCCGCACCGCCGACGGGAGGCTGGAGACGGTGCGCATCGTGCCCGAGAACTCGCCGGTCGCGAACTACGCCTTCGACGTGACGCCTGCTCGCCTCGTCACCGGTCTCATCACCGAGCGCGGTGTGCTGAAGCCCGACCGCGCCTCGCTCGCCGCAGCGTTTCCGGAGCGAATCTCCGCCGCGGCGGAGTAGGCTCTCGTAGGGTGGGCAAAGGCGCGAAAGCGCCGTGCCCACCATCTGCTTGTCCCAATGGAATTGGTGGGCACGCTTCGCTTTGCCCACCCTACAGCCTTCGCGAACTATGTCAGCTTCAACCCTGTCGCCGCCTCGAGCTCGGCAATCGCCTGGGCGCCGCTGGTGACCTTGATGGTGGTCATACCCATCTCACGCGCGGGCTTCAGATTGACGCCGAGATCGTCGAGATAGACGCAATTTCCCGGATCGACCTTCAGCGTCTCGACCATCATCTTGTAAATGCGTGGGTCGGGTTTGCGCAGGCCGATCTTGGCGGACTCGATGACGTGGTCGAACAGCACCATCACCTCGGCGATGTAGAGCGAGCGCCCGGTCATGCTGCCGATGGCGTTGGCAGGCAGGTTGTTGGTGATGCAGCCGGTCTTGAGCCCGGCCTTGATTCGCTTCAACGCTTCGACCATCTCGGGACGCAGATCGCCCTGAAGCAGCGGCAGCACGTCGCGGCCGCGCACCTCCGCGCCGAGCGCGCGCGACTCCTCCGCGAACAACGTGTCGAAGGTGTCGATGTCGACCTCGGCGCGCTCGAACCTGGCCCAGGCGTTCTCCAGATGGTTGGCCGCGTTGGTGCGCCGGATGATGTCGATGGGCAGCCCACGCTCGGTCTCGAACCGCGCGAACGCCTCGAACGGCGAGCTCGTCAACACGCCGCCAAAATCAAAGATCACCGCCTCGATCGCCAATGTCTTGCCCTCGTCAATTCCTTTCCAAGAGGGCTAGCATGCGCTATCGGCAAGAGCCAGTCCGAAGCAATCCGCCCTCACCGAGGCTGCCGCCAAAGCGTGTTCCCATGAAGAAGCTTGCAACTCCCATCATCGCGGCGCTGCTGCTCGCCACGCCCGCCCATGCCATCGTCGGCGGCGGCACGCCGCAGGCTGATGGCGTTGCGCGCGCCGTCGTCACCATCGTCGGCTCGCGCGGCAATTTCTGCACCGGCAGCCTGATCGCGCCAAAACTCGTGCTTACCGTCGCCCACTGCGTGCAGCCCGGCGCGGACTACAAGATCGTGGATCGCGGCACCGACGGCCAGCCGCAATTGCTGAACGTCCGCACCGTCGCGATCCATCCGAACTTCAACATGCAGGCGATGCAGGCGCATCGCGCCACCGCCGACGTGGCGCTGCTGCAACTGGAAATTCCACTCAAGGGAAAATCGGCGGTGCCGGTTGGCATGCCGAATATTCCAATTCAGGTCGGCAGCCGCTTCGTCATCGCCGGTATTGGCGTCACCGTGCGCGGTGATGGCAAGAGCGGCGGCGCGACGCGGGTCGCGGGCCTCGTCGCCACCGGCCAGCCCGGCACGCTTCAGATCCGGCTGGTCGATCCCGTAACCAACGGTGTTCGCGATGGAATCGGCGCCTGCACCGGTGATTCCGGCGGTCCCGTGTTCGAGGACAAGCCGAACGGCGCCATGCTCGTCGGCCTCATCAGTTGGTCCACGGGGCCGAATGGCGCGGCTGGCTGCGGCGGGTTGACCGGCGTCACGCCGCTCACGCTCTACCGCGACTGGATCTTGCAAACCGCGCGGAGCTGGGGTGCGGCGCTGTGATTTGACCGCAACTTGATCTATGTCATTTTGTAGCGGAAGCGCGATGGGCGACCATGCCTGTCGCGGAGGAAACGCGTCGCTCAATCAAGGGCGGCCACAAAAGCAAGCAAGGCATAGAAGCAACAATGAATGTCGCTGTTCGCAGTCACGCCACGGCCAAACAGGTTTCAGAGCATTTCGACGTGCTGATCGTCGGCGCCGGCATCTCCGGCATCGGCAGCGCCTATCACGTCACAAAGCACCTGCCGGGCACGAGCTACGTCATCCTGGAAACGCAAGCGACGTTCGGCGGCACATGGAGCACGCATCGCTATCCCGGCATCCGCTCGGACAGCGACCTCCACACTTTCGGTTATAGCTTCAAGCCCTGGGTCGGGCCGCCCATCGCGACCGCCGAGGAGATCCTCGCTTATATGAACGAGGTGATCGAGGACAACGATATCGCCCGCCGCATCCGCTACAAGCACAAGATCAATTCCGCGAGCTGGTCGAGCGACCAAAACCTCTGGACCATCGAAGCGGTCACGACCGATACCGGTGAAGCAAGGACCTTCACCGCAAACTTCCTCTGGATGTGCCAGGGCTATTATCGCCATTCCGAGGGTTACACGCCCGAGTGGAAGGGCATGGATCGCTTCAAGGGCCGCATCGTCCATCCGCAGACCTGGCCTGATGACATCGACCTCACCGGCAAGAGGGTCGTCGTGATCGGCTCGGGCGCGACCGCAGCGACGCTGGTGCCGAACATCGCGGACGATTGCGCGCATGTCACCATGCTGCAGCGCTCGCCGACCTATTTCCGCCTCGGCCGCAACGCCATCGAGATCGCCGAGGAGCTGCGTCGGCTCCAGGTGGATGAAGCATGGATCCACGAGATCGTTCGCCGCAAGATCCTGTTCGAGCAGGATGCGTTCACGAAGCTCTGCGTGTCCAAGCCGGAGCAGGTGAAGAAGGAACTGATCGGCCAGATCAGCGCGGTGCTTGGTCCGGATTACGACGTCGAGACGCACTTCACGCCGAGCTACCGGCCGTGGCGACAGCGCATCGCCTTCGTGCCCGATGCCGACCTGTTCAAGGGGATTGCCAGCGGCAAGGCCTCCGTCGTCACCGACGAGATCGAATGCTTCGTCGAGAACGGCATCCAGCTCAAGTCGGGCAAGCTGCTGGAAGCCGATATCATCGTCACCGCGACCGGCTTCAATCTCGCGGCGCTCGGCGACATCGCCTTCGAGATCGACGGCAAGCCGCTCGCCTTCGGCGACACCGTCACCTATCGCGGCATGATGTTCACGGGCGTGCCGAACATGGTCTGGGTGTTCGGCTATTTCCGCGCCAGCTGGACGCTGCGCGTCGACCTCGTCGCCGATTTCGTCTGCCGTCTGCTCGGACATATGAAGGCGAAGGGCAAAAAGAAGGTCGAGGTGAGCTTGCGTCCCGAAGACCACAACATGCCGATCCTGCCCTGGATCGATCCGGAGAACTTCAACCCCGGCTACATGATGCGCAACATGAACCTGCTGCCCAAGCGCGGCGACAAGCCGGAATGGCAGCACAGCCAGGATTACTGGACCGAAAAGGACGAGATCCCGAAGACGGATCTGGATGACAAGGCGTTCGTGTACGGGTGAAGGGGTTGTTCCTGTAGGGGCGATGGCCGTTGTCACGAACGCCACTGTCGTCCCCGGGGCGCGAAGCGAGCCCGGGACCCATACTCCCAGGCAGTGGTCGTAGGGTGAGCAGGTAACTCCGAGTCTTCGCCAAACGTCTCCCTGTGGTTATGGATCCCGGATCGGCGCTCCGCTCTAGACAACGCTACGCGTTGTCGAGAGCTTCGCTTGTCCGGGACGACACTGTTTGTTGGGTTAGCGGTGTCCCAACTCATTGGCGCCGCGGCTACGAATTCCACTGTCGTCCCGGGGCGCGAAGCGAGCCCGGGACCCATACTCCCAGGCAGTGGTCGTAGGGCGAGCAGGTAACTCCGAGTCTTCGCCAAACGTCTCCCTGTGGTTATGGATCCCGGATCGGCGCTCCGCTCTGGACAACGCTACGCGTTGTCGAGAGCTTCGCTTGTCCGGGACGACACTGTTTGTTGGGTTAGTGGTGTCCCAACTCATTCGCGCAGCGGCTACGAATTCCGCCTTGTCGCGCTCGTCGCAATCGCCGCCGCCGCTGTCCGGTTCTCCACGCCCAGCTTCGCATAGATCTGCTCGAGATGCTTGTCGACCGTGCGCGGGCTCAATCCCAGGATCTGCGCGATGTCGCGATTGGTCTTGCCCTTGCTGAGCCAGGCCAGCACTTCCCCTTCGCGGGTGGTGAGGCCGAGCTCGCTGGTGAATTCCGGCGGCAACGCGGTGCCGGATTCCTTGGACAGCCGTAGCAGGAACTCGTTCGGCGCGGTTTCGCCCATGTAATAGAACCGGAGTTGCGGATTGTCGGGCAAGGAAGCGCCTTGCGACTTCGAGCTGCCCTTGCCCTTGGCCTGCTCCAGCCAGTGTAGCAGTGATGGCGGAAGGGCAAAGTCATCGGCCTGGGCCCCGTGGTGATCGGACAGCAGCTTCTGCGCCTGCGGGGTCGCCCAGAGGATGCTGCCCTGCCGGTTGACCGCGAACAGGAAGCGGCCGGAGACGTCGAGCGCGGCGCGCGCGCTCTGGGTCAGGCGGGCGTTGCCGAGATGGACACGGATGCGCGCCAGCATCTCCTCGATCACGATCGGCTTGGTCACGTAGTCGACGCCGCCGGCGTCCAGCCCGCGCACGATATGCTCGGTCTCGGCGAGGCCCGTCATGAAGATCACGGGGACGTTGGCAAGGCCCGCATCGCGCTTGAGGCGGCGGCAGGTCTCGAAGCCGTCGATGCCGGGCATCACCGCATCGAGCAGCACGATGTCGGGCGTGATCTGCTCGACGATGCGCATCGCCGCCGCGCCGTCGAGCGCCACCATCACCGTCATCCCGGCGCCGTCGAGCGCGTCGGTGAGCAGCCGCAGCGTCTCGGGAGAGTCATCGACAACGAGCGCGACGTCGCGCTTCTTCGACTCAATGCTCATGCGCATGCAACGTCTTCAATGTGGTCATGTACTGGTCGAGATCGAAGCGGTCGACCAGCGATCGCATCTGGGCGACGAAGTCGGCATGCTCCGGATGCTCGCTGCCGATCTCGTCGAGCTTCAGCTGGATGCCCTTGACGTAGCCGATCTGGCCGAGCCCGATCAGCTCCTCGATGTGTCGCACCGGCGGCCGTGAGCCGCTCTCGGGCTGCCAGAACGGCACCGCGATCTCGTCCGAGCCGTATTGCCATTCGATCTTGAGCAGTTGGCGGATCGTCTCCAGCAGCCGCGGAATGTCGATCGGCTTCATCAGATAGCCGTCGTGGAACGGTTGCGCCAGCGGCGTGCCGTGAGCCTCCAGCGCGCTCGCCGAGACCATCAGGATTCGGGCCTGGTGATGGCCGCTCGCGCGCAGCGTCTCCGCGACCGTCCAGCCGTCCATGCCGGGCATGGAGATATCGAGCAGGAACAGATCGGGCCGGCAATGCTGCGCCAGCGCGAGGCAGCCCGGGCCGTCTGCGGCGCTGAGCAGGATGAAGCCGAGCGGCGTCAGCACTTCGCGCAGGAGGTCGCGATGAACGGGGTCGTCGTCGGTGATCAGGATCGTCTTGCGCGCGCCGTGATAGCCGGAGACCGGCGCCTCCACCGGCGCGATGCGCTGGGGATTGGCGACCTCCGACAGCAGGATCTTGACCTTGAACGTGCTGCCGGTGCCGACCGTGCTCATGACCTTGATGTCGCCGCCCATGACGCCGGCGAGCAGCCGGCTGATGGTCAGCCCGAGGCCCGTTCCGGTCTGCGGCTGCGAGACACCGAGGGCGCCGCGTTCGAACGGCGCGAAGATGCGTTCGAGATCGTCGCCCTGGATGCCGGGACCGGTGTCGATCACTTCGAATTCGGCAACGGGGCTGCGATAGTGCACGACGAACTGCACGCTGCCGGTCTGGGTGAATTTGATCGCGTTGGAGAGCAAATTGATCAGCACCTGGCGCAGCCGCTTCTCGTCGGCATAGACCACGACCGGCAAGTGGGCGGGACGCCTGAACACGAAGTCGATGCCCTTGGCGGCGGCCTGAAGGCGGAACATGCCGACGAGCTGGTCGAGGAATTCGCTGAGCCGCACCTCGTCGCGCGAGAGATACAGCCGCCCCGCCTCGATCTTGGAGATGTCCAGGATGCCGTCGATCAGGCCGGAGAGATGATCGGCGCTGCGGCGAACCACGCGGACCTGGTCGCGCGGCTTGGTGTTGAGCGTCGTATCCTGCTCGAGGAGCTGCGCATAGCCGCTGATCGCATTCAGCGGCGAGCGCAGCTCGTGGCTGAGGCCGACGACATAGCGGCTCTTGGCGAGGTTGGCGGATTCGGCGACCTCCTTGGCGCGCTGGAGTTCGGCGTCGGTGCGCTTGTGCGCGTCGATCTCCTGGATCAGCAGCGTGGTCTGCCGCCGCGTCTCGGCCTCCGCGGCCCGCCGGCTCTGCTGCGCCAGCACGAACAGCCAGGCCACCACGCCGATGATGATGCTGAGCGAGAAGAACACCTTCCACAGCACGTCGGAGACGAGCATGTTCTCGCCATGCGCGCTCGCGGAGGTCTGGAGATAGATCAGCCCCAGCACGAGCGCGACGAGGCCGGCCGAGATCACGAACACGCCGATGTAATGGCCGAGCTGCGAATTGATCCGCTGGTAGATCGGCTGCGGCAGGATCTTGCCGAGCGTCTCGGAGAATTGCGTCTGTACGCGCGCATGCGGCTTGCAGAGGTCGTGGCAGCGGGCGTCGAGCGAGCAGCACAAGGAGCAGATCGGCCCGGCGTAAGCGGGGCAGGAGGCCATGTCCTCCGGTTCGAACGAGTGCTCGCAGATGCAGCACTGGATCGCCTCGATGTTCTGCCAGCTCCGCTTCGGCTTGCGCGCGATGTAGTATTTGCCACCGGTCGCCCATGCGATCAGGGGGGCGGCGAGGAAGGCAACCGCCAGCGCGATGAAGGCCGACAGCGCCTTCGCGGTCGGCCCGAATAGGCCGTAGAAGGCACTGATGGAGATGATGGTCGCGATCGTCATCGCACCGACGCCGACCGGATTGATGTCGTAGAGATGCGCGCGCTTGAACTCGATCTGCTGTGGCCGCAATCCAAGTGGCTTGTTGATGACGAGGTCGGCGACCAGTGCGCCGACCCAGGCGATCGCGACGTTGGAATAGAGCGCCAGCGTCTGCTCCAGCGCCTTGTAGACGCCGATCTCCATCAACAGCAGCGCCACAATGACGTTGAAGACCAGCCAGACCACGCGGCCGGGATGGCTGTGGGTCAAGCGCGAAAAGAAGTTCGACCAGGCGATCGAGCCGGCATAGGCGTTGGTGACGTTGATCTTGACCTGCGACAGGATCACGAAGGTGCCGGTCAGCGCCAGCGCGAGGTCGGGCTGTGACAGCACGTATCGAAATGCTTCGAGATACATATGCGCCGGCTCGGCGGCCTCTTCGGGCGGCACGCCGTGGCTGAGCGCGAAGAAGGCGAGGAACGAGCCGGCCAGCAATTTCAGCGCGCCGAGCACGATCCAGCCGGGGCCCGCGCTCATCAGTGCGATCCACCAGGAGGTCCTGGAGGCCCGACGGTCGCGCGGCAGGAATCGCAAGAAGTCGACCTGCTCGCCGATCTGCGCCACCAGCGAAAACACGACCGAGGCCGCAACACCGAACAGCAGCAGATCGAAATGTCCGTTGAGGTCGCCGTGCTCGCCCGAGAACTTGCGCCACTCCGTGAACGAGTAGGGGTTGGCCCAGGCGATCGCCGCAAAGGGCAGGATGTGCAGAATGATCCAGAGTGGCTGGGTCCAGAGCTGGAAGCGGCTGATCAGCGTGATGCCGTAGGCCACCAGCGGGATGATGACGACCGCACTGATGAGATAGCCGACCGGCCTCGGAATCCCGAAGCACATCTCGAGCGCGGACGCCAGGATCACCGCTTCGATCGCGAAGAAGATGAAGGTGAAGGACGCGTAGATCAGTGAGGTGACGGTCGAGCCGATGTAGCCGAAACCAGCGCCGCGCGTTAGCAGGTCAATGTCGATGCCGCATTTGGCGGCATAATAGGCAATCGGCACGCCGCAGCAGAAGATGATGGTCGAGACCACGAGGATCGCGGCGGTGGCGTTGGTGACGCCATAGTTCAGGGTGATGGTGCCGCCGATCGCCTCCATCGCCAGGAACGAGATCGCGCCCAGCGCGGTGTTGGCAACGCGGGCGGTGGACCAGCGACGCGCGCTCTTGGCCGTGAAGCGCAGCGCGTAGTCTTCCAGCGTCTGGTTGGCGACCCATTGGTTGTACTGGCGCCTGACGCGGTCTATTCGCTGCCGCCCTGCCACTTAATCCCACTCCCGATACGACCCGGATCCCTCGCAAATCCCGTACCAAAAGCCTACGTCGGCATTTTGCGGTGCAGTATACGCGATCTTGCGTATGCTTGCGCTGCACAAATTCGAGCCATCCTCACGGCACCAATCGCGTGTCCTCGAACAAAAGTGGGGTGCTCATGTCAGACGAAGCAAACAAGGGCCTGTTGTCGCCGCTCCGGCGCAAATTATTGATGGGAATGGCGGCGGTGCCGGCCATCACGATGCTGCCGCGGGCGTCTTTTGCACAGGCCCCGGCGACCTCGGCGGTCAATACCACGGGTCTCGCGGTCACCGACACCGAGGTGACAGTCGGCATCCTGCATTCGGCGACCGGCACCATGGCGATCTCCGAGACCGGCTCGATCGAAGCCGAAAAGCTCGCCATCGAGCAGATCAACGCCATGGGCGGCGTGCTCGGCCGCAAGATCAAGTTCATCCAGGAGGACGGGGCCAGCGATTGGCCGACCTTCGCCGAGAAGGCCAAGAAGCTGCTGGTCAACGACAAGGTCGCGGCGATCATGGGCTGCTGGACCTCGGCCTCGCGCAAGGCGGTGCTGCCGGTCGTCGAGCAGTATAACGGCATGCTCTACTACCCGACCTTCTACGAAGGCCTCGAGCAGTCCAAGAACGTGATCTACACCGGCCAGGAGGCGACCCAGCAGATTCTCGCGGGCCTGAACTGGATCGCCAAGGAGAAGGGCGCGAAGTCGTTCTTCTTCATCGGCTCCGACTACATCTGGCCGCGCACCTCGAACAAGATCGCGCGCAAGCACGTCGAGAACGTGCTGAAGGGCAAGGTCGTCGGCGAGGAGTATTATCCGCTCGGCAACACCCAGTTCAATTCGGTCATCAACAAGATCAAGCTGACCAAGCCCGACGTGATCTTCACTGACGTCGTCGGCGGTTCCAACGTCGCGTTCTACAAGCAGCTCAAGGCTGCCGGCATCGACCTCGCCAAGCAGCCGCTGCTGACGATCTCGGTGACCGAAGACGAGATCGACGGCATCGGCGGCGAGAATATCGCAGGCGCCTATGCCTGCATGAAGTACTTCCAGTCGCTCGACAATCCGAACAACAAGACATTCGTGCCCGCGTTCAAGAAGATGTGGGGCGAGAAGACCGTGATCGGAGACGTCACCCAGGCTGCCTATCTCGGCCCGTGGCTGTGGAAGTTGACGGTCGAGAAGGCCGGTTCGTTCGACGTCGACAAGATCGCGGCGGCTTCGCCGGGCGTCGAGTTCAAGGGTGCTCCGGAAGGCTATGTGCGCATCCACGAGAACCATCACCTCTGGTCGAAGACCCGGGTGGGCCGCGCCAAGCTCGATGGCCAGTTCGAGCTGATCTACGAGACCGCCGATCTCGTCGAGCCGGATCCGTTCCCCAAGGGCTACCAGTAAGAAGCGCTACCAGTCAGAACGCGGCCTCTGCCGCGTCTCCCTCGAGGCAAAACCGCTCCCTGGCGTGGATCGCAAGTCCATGCCCAAGACCCCCGCGTCGCGAACCTGCTCGCGACGCGGGACCCTTTCCCTGACGGAGGACATCGATGTTCGGCGACTACTCGATTGGCGACCTCGGCTCCATCTTCGTCATGCAGGGTTTTGCGGGACTGATCCTGTTCTCGGTCTACGTGCTGATGGCGCTCGGTCTTGCGATCATCTTCGGCCAGATGGGCGTCATCAACATGGCCCATGGCGAGTTCATGATCCTCGGGGCGTACGTCACCTGGATGACCTCGAATTTCTTCCAGTCCTATTTGCCGAGCCTGTTCAGCGGCTACTTCTTCCTCGCGATGATCCTGGCCTTCGTCGCGTCCGGCGCGCTGGGAATGCTGGTGGAATGGGTGCTGATACGGCACCTCTACAAGCGCCCGCTCGATACGCTGCTCGCCACCTGGGGCCTCAGCCTGATGTTGCAGCAGGCCTATCGTTCCGTGTTCGGCGCGCGCGAGGTCGGCGTCGAGCTGCCGCAGTGGATGCTCGGCTCGCTGCACGTGACCGACAGCATCGAAGTGCCGATCAACGGCGTCTTCGTGATGTGCCTCACCGTGCTGATCACGCTGGGCGTCGCCTATGTGATGTACAAATCGCGCTGGGGCCGGCAGGTGCGCGCCGTCGTGCAGAACCGCATCATGGCCGGCGCCGTCGGCATCAACACCGAAAAGGTCGATCGCTATACCTACGGCCTCGGCTGCGGCATCGCCGGCATCGCGGGCAGCGCCTTCACCATGATCGGTTCGACCGGGCCGACCTCCGGTCAGCTCTACATCGTCGACACGTTCCTGGTGGTCGTGTTCGGCGGCGCCGCGAGCCTGCTCGGCACCATCGCCTCGGCCTTCTCGATCTCGCAGACGCAATCCACCCTCGAGTTCTTCATGTCGGGCTCGATGGCCAAGGTGCTGACGCTGCTCGCCGTTGTCGGAATCCTGATGCTGCGGCCGCAGGGGCTGTTCGCCCTCAAGGTCCGGAAGTAAGAAAATGGGGCTGATGCAATGACCGACAATCGGTTCTTCAATCGATCGGAGCTCATCGGAATTCTGGTGCTCGCGGTGTTCCTGGTGGTGGTGCTGCCGCTCTCGCTCGATGTCTTCAGGCTCAATCTGGTCGCGAAATACCTGACCTATGCATTCGTCGCGCTGGGGCTGGTGATCTGCTGGGGCTATGGCGGCATCTTAAGCCTCGGTCAGGGCGTGTTCTTCGGGCTCGGCGGCTACTGCATGGCGATGTTCCTCAAGCTCGAGGCATCAAGCGTGGAGAACACCAAGATCCAGTCGACCCCCGGCATCCCCGATTTCATGGACTGGAATCAGATCACCGCGCTGCCGTTCTTCTGGAAGCCCTTCAACAGCCTCACCTTTACCATCGCCGCTATCATTCTCGTGCCCGGCATCTTCGCTCTCATCATCGGCACCGCGATGTTCAAGCGCCGGGTCGGCGGCACCTACTTCGCCATCATCACCCAGGCCGTCGCTGCCATCCTCACCATCCTGATCGTCGGACAGCAGGGTTACACCGGCGGCATCAACGGCATGACCGATCTGCGCACGCTGAAGGGCTGGGACATCCGGCCCGACCACGCCAAGATCGTGCTGTACTTCTTCGAGGTTGGACTGCTGTTCGCCTGCATCATGATCGCGCAGTTCGTCCGGCACTCCAAGCTGGGGCGCATCCTGGTCGCGATGCGCGAGAAGGAGGACCGGGTTCGCTTCTCCGGCTACAGCGTCGCGAACTTCAAGATCTTCGCCTTCTGCATCGCCGCGGTCTTCGCCGCGATCGGCGGCGCCATGTTCGCGCTGAACGTCGGTTTCATGTCGCCCTCTTTCGTCGGCATCGTGCCCTCGATCGAAATGGTGATCTACACCGCGGTCGGCGGCCGGCTGTCGATCCTGGGCGCGATCTACGGCACGCTGCTGGTCAACTTCGCCAAGACCAGCCTGTCGGAAACCTTTCCCGAATTGTGGCTGTTTGGCCTCGGCGGATTGTTCATCGCCGTGGTCCTGGCCTTCCCGAACGGCCTTGCCGGGATCTGGGGCGACTATGTGCAGCCGCGCATCGATCGCCTGATCTCGTCACGCAAACCGAAACCCGAGGGCTGGACCGACAGCTCGGTCGCCGACGGCGCTCCGGCAGAGTGAGGAGATCATCATGCTCGTAGGTCACCACGATGCCGATGCCATGCTGGCAGTGAGGAGATAGGTCATGCTCGTCGGTCATCGCGATGCCGATGCCACGCTGGCAGTGAGGAGATAGATCATGCTCGTCGGTCACCAGCCCAAGGAATTCCTGCTCGCCGTCGAAGCGCTCACCGTGTCGTTCGACGGGTTCAAGGCGGTCAATGATCTCTCCTTCTACGTGGACGAGAACGAGATCCGCGTCATCATCGGCCCCAACGGCGCCGGCAAGACCACGGTGCTCGATCTGATCTGCGGCAAGACCAAGGCCACGTCAGGCTCGATCCAGTTCCGCGGCAAGGAGCTGACGCGGATGAAGGAGAACGAGATCGTCAAGACCGGGGTCGGCCGCAAGTTCCAGAACCCATCGATCTACGACGATCTCACGGTGTTCGAGAATCTGGAGATCTCATATCCCCGCGGCCGCTCCGTGTTCGGCGCGCTGACCTTCACCCGCGACGCCGCCGTGCGCGACCGGGTGCACGAAGTCGCCGAAATGATCTTCCTGAAGGATCGGCTCAACGTGAACGCCGATCTGCTCAGCCACGGCCAGAAGCAATGGCTCGAGATCGGCATGCTGCTGATCCAGGACCCGGACCTCTTGATGCTGGACGAGCCCGTCGCCGGCATGAGCGTGTCCGAGCGCGCCAAGACCGCCGAGCTGCTCAATCGCATCATCAAGAACCGCTCGGTGCTGGTGATCGAGCACGACATGAAGTTCGTCGAGGACATCGCCCACAAGGTCACCGTGCTTCACCAGGGCCAGATCCTCTCCGAGGGGACCATGGAGAAGGTGAAGAACGACCCCAAGGTCGTTGAAGTCTATCTGGGCCATTAGGGAGACGCGACGATGCTGGCAATTTCCGATCTTCACGTCGCCTACGGCCAGAGCGAGGTGCTGCACGGGCTCAACGTCAAGGTCGCGCCGAACGAGATCGTCGCGATCATGGGCCGCAACGGCATGGGCAAGACCACGCTGATGAAGTCGCTGATGGGCATTCTGCCGACGAAAAGCGGCTCGGTGACCATGGACGGCGCCGAGCTCGGCGGTCTGCCGAGCTACGAGAGGGTGGCCAAGGGCCTCGCCTATGTGCCGCAGGGCCGCATGATCTTCTCGACCATGACGGTGAAGGAGAACATCGAGACCGGCCTCGTCGTCTCCGGCGGCACCGAGGTACCCGAAGACATCTACGAATTATTCCCGGTGCTGCTGGAGATGAAGGGCCGCCGCGGCGGCAATCTGTCCGGCGGCCAGCAGCAGCAGCTCGCGATTGCGCGGGCGCTCGCGACCAAGCCGAAGGTGCTGCTGCTGGATGAGCCGACCGAAGGCATCCAGCCCTCGATCATCAAGGACATGGCGCGCACCCTGAAGCGCATCCGCGACGAAAAGGGCCTCTCGATCGTGGTGTCCGAGCAGGTCCTGAGTTTCGCGCTCGATATCGCCGACCGCGTGCTGGTCATCGAGAACGGCGAGATCGTCCGCGACGATCCGCGCGACGCCGTCGATGCCGCGCAGGTCTCCAAATATCTGTCCGTCTAACCAACCGTAGTAAAAGGGGAGCATCTCGATGCCAGAGACACTGATCAAGGTCGATCTCACCAAGTCGGCCTACGAAAATGACATGGTGCATAATCGCTGGCACCCCGACATTCCGATCGTGGCCTGGGTCAATCCCGGCGACGATTTCATCATCGAGACCTATGACTGGACCGGCGGCTTCATCAAGAACAACGATTCCGCCGACGACGTGCGCGACATCGACCTGTCGATCGTGCACTTCCTCTCCGGCCCGATCGGCGTCAAGGGCGCCGAGCCCGGCGATCTCCTGGTCGTTGATCTGCTCGACGTCGGCCCGCTCAAGGAGAGCCTGTGGGGCTTCAACGGCTTCTTCTCCAAGCAGAACGGCGGCGGCTTCCTGACTGACCACTTCCCGCTGGCGCAGAAGTCGATCTGGGACATCAAGGGCCTCTACACCTCGTCGCGTCACGTTCCCGGCGTCAACTTCGCCGGCCTGATCCATCCCGGCCTGATCGGCTGTCTGCCCGATCCGAAGATGCTGGACACCTGGAACAAGCGTGAGGCCGAGCTGATCTCGACCAACCCGACCCGCGTGCCCGGCCTTGCCAATCCGCCATTCGCGCCGACCGCCCATGGCGGCCGTGCCAAGGGCGACGTCAAGGCGAAGATCGGCGCCGAAGGCGCGCGCACGGTGCCGCCGCGCGAGCATGGCGGCAATTGCGACATCAAGGACCTGTCGCGCGGCTCGAAGATCTACTTCCCGGTCTATGTGCCCGGCGCCGGTCTCTCGATGGGCGACCTGCACTTCAGCCAGGGCGACGGCGAGATCACCTTCTGCGGCGCGATCGAGATGGCCGGCTGGCTGCATCTGAAGGTCGAGGTGATCAAGGACGGCATGGCGAAGTACGGCATCAAGAACCCGATCTTCAAGCCGTCGCCGATCACGCCGAACTACAAGGACTACCTGATCTTCGAGGGCATCTCGGTCGACGAGGCCGGCAAGCAGCACTATCTCGACGTCCACATCGCCTACCGCCAGGCCTGCCTCAACGCCATCGAATATCTGAAGAAGTTCGGCTACTCCGGCGCGCAGGCCTACTCGATCCTCGGCACCGCGCCGTGCCAGGGGCACATTTCCGGCGTGGTCGACGTGCCCAACGCCTGCGCCACGCTATGGTTGCCGACGGAGATCTTCGACTTCGACGTGATGCCGTCGGCGGCAGGTCCCATCAAGCACATCACGGGCGATATCCAGATGCCGATCTCGCCGGACAAGTAATCCCTGCGCGACGGGATGCGGGACGGCGCGTATCTGCCGCCCCGCATCCGCCGCCAGGTGTGTTGAACAGGCAAGAGCGTGGGGATGATGCGATGCCGGTCTATGAATATCTCTGTGACGATTGCGGTCCCTTCAAGGACCTGCGCCCGATGGCGGAATGCGACGATCCGCAAAGCTGTCCGCATTGCGAGACCATGGCGCCGCGGGTGATCCTGACCGCGCCGAATTTCTTCTGCATGCCGGCGGAGAAGCGCAAGGCGCACGCCGTCAACGAGCGCAGCACGCATGCGCCGCAGACGCTCGCGCAATACAAGGCCTCGCACGGCCCCGGCTGCGGCTGCTGCTCCACGGGCAAGACGGTCAAGGACAAGAGCTCGGCGGACAAGAGGAAGCCGGCGCGGTTGATGACCAAGAGCAGGAGCGGCGCCAAGGGTTTTCCAACGGCCCGCCCCTGGATGATCAGTCACTAACCCACGCGACCGCTCGATCGGCGGCCAACCCAGAACAACAAGTCAAGAACAGGAGCGGTCAAAATGCTTCACGGCGACATTTCCAGCAGCAACGACACCGTCGGCGTCGCAGTGGTAAACTACAAGATGCCCCGCCTTCACACCAAGGCCGAGGTGCTCGACAACGCCCGCAAGATCGCCGACATGGTGGTGGGCATGAAGGTCGGCCTGCCCGGCATGGACCTCGTGATCTTCCCCGAATACTCCACTCAGGGGATCATGTACGACTCCAAGGAGATGTATGAGACCGCCTCGGCGGTGCCCGGTGAAGAGACCGCGATCTTCGCCGAGGCCTGCCGCAAGGCGAAAGTGTGGGGCGTGTTTTCGCTGACCGGCGAGCGCCACGAGGAGCACCCGCACAAGGCGCCCTACAACACCTT
Source organism: Bradyrhizobium diazoefficiens USDA 110 (assembly GCF_000011365.1). Classification (GTDB taxonomy): domain Bacteria; phylum Pseudomonadota; class Alphaproteobacteria; order Rhizobiales; family Xanthobacteraceae; genus Bradyrhizobium; species Bradyrhizobium diazoefficiens. Next base: position 1,067,357 of record NC_004463.1, read on the forward strand.
GATCCTGATGAACGACAAGGGCGAGATCGTCCAGAAGTACCGCAAGATCATGCCCTGGGTGCCGATCGAGGGCTGGTATCCCGGCAATTGCACTTATGTCTCCGAGGGCCCGAAGGGCCTCAAGGTCAGCCTGATCATCTGCGACGACGGCAACTATCCGGAGATCTGGCGTGACTGCGCCATGAAGGGCGCCGAGCTGATCGTGCGTTGCCAGGGCTACATGTATCCGGCCAAGGAGCAGCAGGTCCTGATTTCCAAGGCCATGGCATGGGCCAACAATGTCTATGTCGCGGTCGCCAATGCCGCCGGCTTCGACGGCGTCTATTCCTATTTCGGTCACTCCGCGATCATAGGTTTCGACGGCCGCACACTCGGCGAGTGCGGCGAAGAGGATTACGGCATCCAGTACGCCCAGCTGTCGAAGCATCTGATCCGCGACGCGCGCCGCAATGGCCAGTCGCAGAACCACCTCTACAAGCTGGTCCACCGCGGTTACACCGGCATGATCAATTCCGGCGAAAGCCCGCGCGGCGTCGCGGCGTGCCCGTACGATTTCTACAAGAACTGGATCAAGGATCCCGAAGGCACGCGCGACATGGTCGAGGCGATGACCCGATCGACGCCGGGGACAGACGAGTGCCCGATCGAGGGCATCCCCAATGAGGCAGCGGCCAGCAACTACTGAGCTGTCGCGGATGTCGCAGGGTGGGCAAAGCGTTCGCGTGCCCGCCCCTCATCGCGAACCCCCGGACAGGGGCGCCAAGTGTGTTCGCGGCGCAGCGCCAAGCCCCGACTGGCGGGGCAGTTCTACTGTGCATGGGGTTGTTTTCGAGATTTTTTGGCGGAGGGGCGGATCGGCTCGCCACGCCTACCGCTTCTTCTGCTCGGGCTTGCGCGGTGGCCGCGGCGGCACGGGCGTGCCGGCCATCTTGTTGGCGGTCTCGCTGACGTCGAGCAGCGAGCGACGAATGTCCTCGATGTAGCTCGCCGACTTCTTCCTCATGGTGTCGGTCAGCTCGCGCAGCCCCTGCACCGTCTCGAACAGCTCGTCGGCCCTGCCATCGACGAAGCCTGGCACCACGCCCTCGATCTTCGTGACCGCCTTGTCGAAGCCTGCGAAGGCGCTGTCGACCTTGGCCATGACGGAATCGATTTCGCCGCCCTTGCTCCTGAGGTCGGCGCTGGAGTTCTCGAATGTGCGGAGCCCCTCCTTGATCGCAGGGGCGTTGCTCACGATCGTGCGGTCGACACTGTGCAAGGTGTCGACGATGGATTCGACGTCGCTGAGATCGGCGGTGAGCACGGGAATGCCGTCCGAATCAAGCGGCACCGGCGGTGCGGAAGGCGCGCCGCCGATCAGGGAGACCGCGGCGACGCCGGTGAGACCCTGGAACTCGATTCCCGCCACGGTGTCCTTGCGGATTGGCGCGGAGTTGTCGAGCATCACCAGCGCCACGACCTTGCGGGGATTGTCCAGCTTGATCGACAGGATCTGGCCCGCGAGCACACCGTCGAAATTGACCGGGCCGCCCCGGCGCAGGCCGCTGGCGGAACCGCCTTCGAACACCACGCGCAACTGGCTGCGACTCTGGATGGTGCGCCATTTCTGTACGCCGAGCAGGCCGCCGAACGCCACGGCGATCACCGCCAGCGTCGCCGTCCCGATCACCAGATTGCTCGCGCGTGCCATGCGGGTGCGATTTTACGACCAAAGCGGGGAAGTTGGAAGGAGTCCGAACGACCGCAATGCTAACGCGGGCGGGTTAACGACTTGTCCGCCGTAGCTCGAAGAGCGAAGGCGGAAGTGTAACCCGCCACTGCTCTCCGCCGTGCAAAATGGCGCGCTAGTCCGCCCAACGCGACATCAATGCCCGGCCGCGCGCTTTGCCGCGGCATTGTTCAGCACGATCAGGGCATCGACCGCCACGCCCGTCCTGGTGTTGATCAGGAACGGATTGATGTCGATCGAGGCGATCCGGTCGCCGGCATCCGCGATCAGGTTGGACAGGCCGACCAGCGCCTTCACCGCGGAGGCCTCGTGCAAGGCCGGCTTGCCGCGATAGCCGCGCATCTTGATGCCGGCCTTGGTGCGGCCGATCAGGAGCCGCGCCTCGGCCTCGTCGAGCGGCGCGCCCGCGAGCGCGACGTCCTTCATCAGCTCGATGTCGATGCCGCCGGTGCCGAACAGCACGACCGGACCCATCTCGGCATCGAGCGAGGCGCCGACCACGAGTTCGAGGTCGGCCTTGACCTGCTGCGCGATCAGGATGCCGTCGAGCCTCGGCTTGCCCTTCAGCCGCTTCACCCGCGCGGTGATATCGGCGAACGCCTTCTTCACCTCGGCCGCATTGCTCAGGTTCAGCACCACGCCGCCGATGTCGGACTTGTGCAGGATCTCGGCGCTGACGACCTTTGCCACGACCGGGAAGCCGATCTGTTTCGCGATCTTCACGGCTTCCGCCGCGGTCTGTGCGGTCGCTTCCTTCGAGGTCGGGATGCCATAGGCCTTCAGGAGCTTCTTCGAGGCGACTTCGTCGAGCGCGGCGCCGTTCGCCGATGTCAGCGCCTTTTCCAGCACGGCACGCGCGGCGGGTTTCGAGCTCGAGACGATGTCGGGTACTTCCTTGCGTAGCTTCGCATAGGCGAGCAGTGATTTGATCGCGGTGACCGCGCGATCCATGCCCTGCATGACCGCGAGATGCGGCAGCGATTTGCGCAAGGACTTGGTGAACTCGGTGAAGCCGATCGACATCGCGCTGATGTAGATCACGGGCTTTGAGGCCCGGCTCGCCATCTCGTCGACGATGCGCAGGTTACGCTCGCGCAGCTCGTGCGGCGCCTTCGGCAGCTCGGCATCGATGATGACGATGTCGATATCGGGGTCGTCGATCATCAGCTTGATCGACTTCATGTAGACGGAGGGATCGACGACCGCGGCAAAGCCGGCGTCAAGCGGATTGCCTACGATCGATCCGGGCCCAAGCATCCTCGCCAGCTCCGAGCTGACATGCGGGCTGAGCGGTGCGAAGTTCAAGCCTTCCGCATAGAAGGCGTCGATCAGCATGCCGCGCTTGCCGCCGGACAGCGTGACCGCGGCGAGCCGGTCACCGTTGGGTACGGCGGCGTGGACGAAGCATTCGGTGGTCTCGATCAATTCGTCGAGCCCGCCGACCCGGATAACACCTTCACGCGTTGCGATTGCGTCGAACGTCTCGATCGAGCCCGCCAGCGCTCCGGTGTGCGCCATCGCCGCGGCGCGGCCGCCCTCGGATGCGCCGAGCTTGAGCGCGATCACGGGCTTGCTCGCCGCGCGCGCCGCCTTGCAGGCGTCGCGAAAGGCCTTTGTGTTGCGCACGCCCTCGAGGTAGACCACGATCACCTTGACGCTCGGATCCTCCGCGAAATAACGCATCAGGTCCGGCGTCTCGAGCCCGGCCTCGTTGCCGGTCGTCACCATGTAGCCGACACCGACACCGCGATCCTCCAGCGCCTGGCGGATCGCCATGACGATGGCGCCGGATTGCCCGGCGATCGCCACCGCGCCCTGCTCCATGGTGACGATGCGGTCGTCGATATTGGTGAAGAGCTTTTCGCCGGCGCTCAAGTTGCCGAGGCAATTCGGGCCGGTGACGGCGAGGCCGGTTTCGCGGATGGCCGCTTGCAGTTCGGCGGCGAGCTGCTGGCTCTCGTCATCCTGCAACTCGCTGAAGCCGGAGGTGACGATGGTGGCCGAGCGCGCGCCGGCCGCGGCGGCATCGCGGATCACCTGCACGGCGAAACGCGCCGGCACCAGCACCAGGACATGATCGGGCTTTTCCGGGAGGGCTGCAAAATCCTTGTAGCAGGGCACACCCCAGATCGTCTCGCGCTTGGCGTTGACCGGATAGAGCCCGCCCTCGAAGCCGTATTTGACCAGATTGTTCCAGATGCGCTCGGCATAATTGCCGGGCTTGTCGGTCGCGCCCACCAGCACGATGTTGTGCGGGTGCAGCATGGCATGGATGCCTTTTACGATGTCGCTGGCGTCGGGCGATGGAGACCATGGGCGCGGAGAGGAGAATGCAGCAGATACGCGAGCTTCCATGGTGTGACCTCACCTGTTGTTCTTCTTGGTGGCGCGTCACTCTGTTCTATGGCGAGTTCTTCGCAGTAGCAACCACATGGTATGCCGTGTGATGGAATGAGCGATGCATCGCTGCTATTCATTCGCTCCCATCAGCACGCCATGCAGGACATAACGTTCGGGACCGGACGTGACGGCGTCGAACGGCCAGCAGGTGGCGAGCACGAGCTCGACATCCTGTGTCGCGGGATCGATGCCCGATGCGTCGAAACGGACAACGGTCGCAGAATCCACGCGATAGCGGAAATGCCTGCCGTCGCGGCGGGTGATCTCGATCACGTCTCCGATCGCGACATTCCGCAAGAAGCGGAAATGCGTATCGCGATGGGCGGCATAGACGGCAACGCCGCGCTCGCCGGCATCGACTGTCCGCTCGATATGGCCGGGTCCGAAAGCAAGCGCCTGGCCGCTCGTGCCGTCCAGAACGATCGCGCTGGCGCCGATCCGCTTCACCTCGATCCGGGCGACCGGCCAGGTATCGGCCCATGACCATGGCTTGACCACCTCTCCCGTCGCGACGCTTCTGTCGAACGCGCGTTCCAGCAGCACCTGCGCGAGCCAGGCTTTTGCATGGATGTAGGCGCCGTCGCCGAACAGGACGGCGCCGATCAGCGCGAGAACCAGGGGAGAGATGAGGCGGGGCATTGAGTATCTCTTGTTCGTCGTTCCGGGGCTCGCGTAGCGAGAACCCGGAACCTCGAGATTCCGGGTTCGGCTCTACGAGCCGCCCCGGAATGACATTCCCCAAAAAGGCGCGCGCGGCCGTTGGGTAGGGGACGGGCAGCCGCGCGCGCTAACAGAGGAGTTCGGGGAGGCTCCTCTCTCAAGCGGCGTCAGTGAGCAAGGGCTGACGCCGGTTGAACACGAACAGGATCAGGGCGAGCACGATCAGGACCAGACCTCCGATCATCTTCAGCTCGGCCGAGGTGGCGGTCTTGGGCAGGCGGATCGCGTCGGGCGCGGCGGGGGTCGGCCGCCTTGCCGCCGGCTGGTTGCGCGCATCGGCATGGCGTTCGCGCAGCTGCGTCGGCACCAGCTGCGGCCGTTCGCCGAAGATCTTCTCGAAATCCCAGCCGGCCGGCAGATTGATCGGCAATTCGCTGAGCTTGAGCGGTTCGCCTTCGGGGCGGCTCGGCGTCTTGTCGATCGCGACGAGGCTGGTGAGCCGCGTGACGATCTGATGGTCGAGCGCCAGCGCCAGGATCGCCTTGTCGGCCTCTTCCGGCGTCATCTCGCGCATCGTGCGCGCCACTTCGGCGTCGCCGATCTTGCGCCTGGCCCAGAGTTTTGACAGGCCCTTGCCTTCGGCGGCATTCTGCAACGGCAGCGTCACCGACCACGGACGGTCGCCGACGCGTCCCTTGATCTCGAGCGAGCCTGCGAGCTTGTCGAGCCTGGCCGCCAGCACCAGGGGCTCGTCGCGATAGACGTCCGGAATGATCGCCGGGGTGACGTCGGCCGTGGCTTCGGAGAACTTTGCGCTGAGGCCGGTCACCGCCGGATTTTCCAGCTTCGCGAACAGGCCGCGCATGCGCTCCTCGACCTGCTCGACAGAGCCGATATGGGTGAAGGCGCCGCGGCCGAGCTCGGAAGCGCGCGTCATCAGATAGGTGTTTGGCGCGGACCCGATGCCGACCATGAATACGCGCGAGCGGCCGCGCATCGCCGTGATCGTCTCGAACAATTGCTGCTCGTTGCCGATCGCGCCGTCGGTCAGGAACACGACCTGGCGAACCATGCCGGTGTCACCGATCTTGTCGGTCAGCGCGGCGCGCATCGCCGGCACCATCTCGGTGCCGCCGCGCGCCTGCAAGGCGCTGACGAACGAGGTCGCTTCGCCGACATGGGCGGCATCCGCCGGCACGGAGGCCGGAAACAGCACGTCCATGGTATCGTCGAAGCGGATGACGTTGAAGCGGTCGGCCGGCTGGAGGCGGCCGAGGGCGTAGAGCAGGCTCGCCTTGGCCTGGACGATCGAGGTGCCGCCCATCGAGCCCGAATTGTCGATCACGAACACGACCTCGCGCGGCAGCGGCTTCTGCGTTGCCTGCTCGGCGCTCGGCGGCGTGACGAAGGCGAGCAGGTAATCGGCATCGCCGACATGCTCGCGGAACAGGCCGACCGACGGTGCTTTCTGAGCCGCCGGCTTCCACGTCAGTTCGAAATCGCGGTCGGCGGGCACCGCGCCGTCGGCGAGCGTGACGATGCGCGTCGCGTTGTCCGGGCTCTCGATCTTGACGCTATGATGGTGGCTCTTGACCTCGCCGAGCGCAAAGCCGGCCTTCAGACGCACTGTGATGCTGGTCGGGTTAGCGGGCGCATTCCTGGCGGGATCCAGCACTGTCGGGGAAATACGCTCGCGGTCGGGCACGGGATCGGACGTGGCGGCGCCCCAGCCGGAGCCGTCGTTGCGGAAGTCGACACTCTGTACAATCGGCGCCGGATTGTAGCGCGGGGCGACCACCAGCGGCACGCGGAGCGAATATTCATTGCCGGATTGATGCACCGGCTCCTGATATTCGATCTGCACCAGCACGGTTTCGCCGGGACCGATATTCGCAACCGAGTTGGTGAAGATGTTGGGCCGCTCCTGCTCGGTGAGCGCGGCCTTCTGGCCGGCGCTGCGCGCCTGTTCGTAGATCACGCGCGCCTGTTGCCGCTCCTTGATGTCGCCGACGATGACGCGGTCGCCGACCACCATCTTCAGCGTGTCGACGGCGCCATTGGTCGCGAGCGGATAGACATAGGTGGCCTCGACCCAGTCCTTGGTCGGATTGCGGAACGCCTGGGTGACGCGGGTGCGCAGCGTCGGGCCCGATACCGTGATGTCGATATCGATGCCGAGGCGGATCGCTTCGGTGGTGGCGCCATCTTCCTTCAGGAGGAGGGTGCCGGACCTGGCATCGCCGGGCTGGAGCAGGCTGGCCTGTTCGGTCGTTGCTGACCAGCTCGTCCCGAAGCTCACCAGCAGGGCCACGAAGGCGACCAGCATCACTGCGATGCCCTGCGCGAGAAGAAACAATCCGAGCTTGATCAGCCGGCTCAGCATGGGATGTTCGTCGCTGTCGGCTGTGTCGTAGGTATTCATTTGGCCTGCTCCCGAAGGATGTTTGCAGGCTCAGCATCCGCCGGGAGGGCCTGATTTCGCGAGCAGAATGATCGGCAATGTTCCGCCGCGGCCGGCCCGGGCGGGCGGCGGACGGGTGGCCATGTGCGGTTTTGTGCTGGTTTGTCCGGCCTGCTAGAGTGGTGCTCCCAAGGCAGGGGTGACGATGCAGACGCAGGGCGACAAGCAGCTTTCGGACGAGCAGTGCCGCGAGATCGCGGAGACCATTCGCGAGGAGCTCGCCAGGCGCCGGATCTCCCGGCAGGCGCTGGCCGAACAGGCCAAGCTCAGCCTGTCGACGCTGGAGAAGGTGCTCGGCGGCCGCCGGCCGTTCACGCTGGCGACGACGGTCCGGCTGGAGCAGGCGCTGGGTGTGTCCCTACGCAAGAGCGTCGTCGTCGTGGCGCCTCCGGCCGCGAACGATGTCGCGCCCGACAGCCTCGGCTCCTATGCGCATCGCGCGGTGACCTGGCTCGAGGATGTCTACATCACGCTGCGGCCGTCGTTTGGCGACAAGGACGCGATCTTCGCCTACCGCACCGAAATCTTGTGGGAGCCGAAGGTCTCGTCGCTGGTCTTCCGCGAGGGCGATCGGACCGATGCCGCCTATGAGCATACCGGCGAGGTCGCCGTGCCGCATCAGTCCGGCTTCATCTATCTCGTCATCATCAAGCACGGCCAGCATCGCGTGATCACGGTGTCGCGGCCGACGGTCGCCGGCGAGATGTACGGCATCATCTCGACGCTCCGCGCCGGTCCCGGCTCGCAGCTGACGCCGATTGCAGCACCGATCGCCTACGTGCCGCTCAGAAACGTTCCGACGCCGTCCTTGGGACGGGTCGCGTCCGGCGACGCCAACTATGAGCTGTACCGAAAACACCTGCGCCGCACGGTGGAAGAGCCGTTCGCGCTGTTCTTGCCGGCATAGGTTCACCCTTGGTTCACCCTGGAGATCCGCGGACAAGGAGATGGCGGACTCGCGGCCGCCATCCCCCATGCACGGAGAGTTCGCCGAGAACTAGCCGCTCGGCTCCGCGCTGATGATGGGGCCGAACAGTTCCCACTGGCCGTTCTTGAACCGCCACATCTTGAGCTGTTCGATCGGCGCGAAGTCGGTGGGCGAGGTGTTGATCTTGATCCCCGGGATCAGCGTATCGGGGGCGAAGTCCTTCAGGCTGGCGGCCTGCTTCATCACGTTCTCGCGGGTGAGATTGTCGCCCGCCTGCTTCAGCACCTGCACCATCGTCTGGGCCGCGGCATAGCCGTAGACCAGATTGGCGTCCGAGATGTTTGCGCCGGGCATGTATTTGTCGATGAAGGCCATGAACTTCTTCATGCCCTCGTCGTCCTTCCATTGCGGATCCGACGCGTCCTTCAGATAACCGGCCGATAACACGCCCTCGGAGGCTTCGAGGCCGGCGGGCTTCATCACCGCGCCGATGGACACCGAGACATCCGTCATCAGGTGCATCGGCTTCCATTCCAGCTCCGCGATCTTCTTGATGGCTTGCGCCGCGAATTTCGGGGTCGAGATGTTCACGAAGACGTCCGCGCCGGTGCCCTTGAGCTTGACGATGTGCGAGTCGATCGATGGCTCCCAGGTCTCGTAGCTCTCTTCGGCCACGATCAGCTTCGATGCCTTGTCGCCGAACACGTCCTTGATGCCGGCGACGTAGTCCTTGCCGAAATCGTCGTTGGCATAGAAGATCGCGACCTTCGCGTCCGGCTTCTCCTTCAGGATGTACTTGGCGAAGATCCGCGCCTCGACCCGGTAGCTCGGCTGGAAGCCCATGGTCCACGGGAAATTTTGCGGGTCGTTCCACTTGCTGGCACCGGTGGCGAGGAAGAGCTGCGGGATCTTCTTGGCGTTGTGATATTTCTGCACCGCGGTCTGGGTCGGCGTGCCGAGCGCGTTGAACACCAGGAACACTTCGTCGCTCTCGATCAGCTTGCGGACCTGCTCCACGGTCTTGGGCGGCGAGTAGCCGTCATCATAGGAGATCCAGTTGATCTTGCGGCCGTTGATGCCGCCCTGGTCGTTGATCATCTTGAAATAGGCTTCCTCGGTCTTGCCGATGACGCCGTAAGCGGAGGCGGGGCCGGAATAGGCCTCGACATTGCCGATCTTGATCTCGGTGTCGGAGGCGCCGGTATCGTACCTCTTCTGTGCGTAAGCCCCTTGAACCGAGAGCAATGTCAGGGCCGTCGCCGCCGCGAGCAGGACGCGTTTCTTGTTTTTCATGGAAATTCCTTGGGTTTCTTGTGGGTCGGAGCAGGCACTACAAAAGGAAAAAGCGCCCGCGAGAGGGGCGCTTTGGTCAGGCGTTGGCGACTCTCTTGTCGACTTCGGAGGCCGCCGAGAATTCCTTGCGCAAGGTCGGCTTGTGGATCTTGCCGGTGGCGTTGCGCGGCAGCGCATCGACGAAGCGAATTTGGCGTGGGCATTTGAAGCGCGCGAGATTGGCCGCGCAATGTGCGAAGACGTCGGTTTCCGTCAGCCTTTGTCCTGGCTTGACCGCGACGATGGCAAGGCCCACCTCGCCCCATTGCGGATCGGGAATGCCGATGACGGCGGCTTCGGCGATGGCGCCAAGCTGGTGCAGGACGTTCTCGACCTCGGCCGGATAGACGTTCTCGCCGCCGGAGATGTACATGTCCTTCCAGCGGTCGACGATGTAGTAGAAGCCTTCCTCGTCGATTCGCGTCGCATCGCCGGTGTGGAGCCAGCCGTCGGTGAAGGAGGATTTGTTCGCCTCCGGCCTGTTCCAGTAGCCGGGCGTGATGTTTGGTCCCTTCACCCAGAGCTCGCCAAGCTCGCCGACATCGGCGTCGCTGCCGTCGGGCCGCACGATCCGCACCTCCGTGTGCAGCACCGGCTTGCCGGCGGAGCCGGCCTTGCGCGCCGCATCCTCGCGGTCGAGCACCAGCACGGCCGGCGAGGTCTCGGTCATGCCATAGCCCTGCTGGAGTGCGACGCCGCGCGCCTCCCAGACCTTCAGCAGCGGCACCGGCATTGGCGCGCCGCCGACACCGCCGACGATCAGCCGGGTAAGGTCGGTCGTTGCGAAGGCGGGATGCTGCGCCATGAACTGGTAGATCGCGGGGACGCCGAAGAACACGTTGATGCCCTGCGCGGGATCGTTGATCAGGCCGAGCGCCGTGCCGGGATCGAAGGCCCGCATGATCATCACGGTGCCGCCGGCATGCAGCACCGGATTGGTGTAGCAATTCAGCCCGCCGGTATGGAACAGCGGCAGCACGGTAAGCAGCACCGAGGACGGTCCGATGCAGGCGGGACCGCCGAGATTGACGCAATTCCAGAACGTCATGCCGTGGGTGATGGTCGCGCCTTTCGGATGACCCGTGGTGCCGGACGTGTACATGATGGTCGAGACGTCATCGAGTGTGACCTCCTCGATCCGGTCGAGCGGCTTTGCGGCGGCGATGCCGGCCTCGTAGGCCCCGCCGGGGCCGAGCAGCAGGCTGGTCGCTACACCGCAGAGCTTGGCGACGCTCAGCGCCGTCTCGGCGAGGTCGGCATCATGGATCATCACCTTCGGCGCGCAATCAGCGGTGATGAACTGGAGTTCGGGAACGGTGAGGCGGGTGTTCAGCGGCACGAAGATCGCACCTAACCGCCCGCAGGCAAACTGCACCTCCAGCGTATCGGTCGTGTTCAGCGCCAGCACCGCGACGCGGTCGCCGCGCGAGACCTTCAGCGTGTGACACAGGAACGAGGCGAGACGCGAGACCCTCGCATCCAGCTGCGAATAGGTGAAGCGGCGCTCGCTCGCGAGGTCGATGACCGCGACCTTGCCAGGCGTGCGGCGGCCATGATGGGCGATCCAGTCGTAGTAACGAACGGCCAAAAAACCCTCCCTCGGCGGTCTTGTGCCGCCTGTATCCCTATTGCCGTGCACCATGCCCGGCGTGGCCCTGGGGCCAGCCGGAGTTTGTGCAACACGTCTTTTTTGATTTGGAGTTGGCGCGCGAGGGGCGAAAATCGTCTTGCGTTGAGTTGCTAGGTGATGGCCTGCTGAATGGCCTTACCGGGTCAGCCACTCCGCGCAAGTGAGCTGCCCAGGTTCCAGCCATGGTGGATGAGACGAATCCGTCCGCGAGGCGAGAGTGCGATGAAGAGCCCGTTCTATACCGCCGAGCACGATGCCTTCCGCGACGTGATGCGCCGCTTTGTCGAGAAGGAGATCTCGCCCTTCGCCCATGAATGGGACGAGGCCGGCGAATTTCCCCGCGCGCTCTATCGCAAGGCGGCGGAGATCGGCCTGTTGGGGTTGGGATTCCCCGAGGAATATGGCGGGATTGCCGCCGACCAGTTCATGAAGATCGTGGCGAGCCAGGAGCTGGCGCAGGCCGGCGCCGGCGGCGTCAGCGCCAGCCTGATGAGCCACACCATCGGCTCGCCGCCGATCGCGCGTGCGGCGCGGCCGGAGGTGAAGGCGCGCGTGCTGCCGCAGGTGCTGGCAGGCGAGAAGATCTCCGCGCTCGCGATCACCGAGCCGGGCGGCGGCTCGGACGTTGCAAACCTTCGCACGCGGGCGCGGCGGGACGGCGATCACTACGTCGTGAGCGGCGAGAAGACCTTCATCACCTCGGGCATGCGCGCCGATTATCTGACCGTCGCCGTGCGTACGGGCGGCGAGGGCGCCGGCGGCGTCAGCCTGCTCCTGATCGCGGGCGACACGCCCGGCCTGTCCAGGACAAAACTGAAGAAGATGGGCTGGTGGGCCTCCGACACCGCGACGCTGCATTTCGACGACTGCCGCGTGCCGGCCGAAAATCTGATCGGCGAGGAGGGCCAGGGCTTCAAGATCATCATGCAGAATTTCAACAGCGAGCGCATGGGTATGGCGGCGGGCTGCACCGCCTTCGCACGCGTCTGCCTCGACGAGGCGATTGCCTACGCCAAGGAACGCAAGACCTTCGGCAAGCCGCTCGCCCAGCACCAGGTCATCAGGCACAAGATCGTCGACATGGCGCAGAAGGTCGCGGCCTCGCAGGCGATGCTGGAGATGTTGGCCTGGCGCCTGGAGCAGGGCGAAAGTCCGGTCGCCGAAATCTGCATGATGAAGAACCAGGCAACGCAGACCATGGCGTTCTGCGCCTCGGAAGCCGTGCAGATATTCGGCGGCGCCGGCTTCATGCGCGGCATCAAGGCCGAGCGCATCTACCGCGAGGTCAAGGTCAACGCCATCGGCGGCGGTACCGAGGAGATCATGAAGGATCTGGCGTCGCGGCAGATGGGGCTGTGACCTTCGCCGTCATTCCGGGGCGGCGCGAAGCGTCGAACCCGGAATCTCGATATTGTAGGACTCATCTCTGGATTCCGGGTTCGCGCTTCGCGCGCCCCGGAATGACGAAGGGAAAGAAATGCTATTCACCGCCGACCACGACGACATCCGCCGCTCCCTGCAAAAATTCATCGCGAACGAGATCAATCCGCACGTCGACAAATGGGAGAAGGCCGATATCTTCCCCGCGCACGCGCTGTTCAAGAAGATGGGCAGCCTCGGCTTCCTCGGATTGAACAAGCCGGTCGAATTCGGCGGCTCGGGGCTCGACTATTCCTATGCGCTGATGATGGCGGAGGAACTCGGGGCCATCACCTGCGGCGGCGTGCCGATGGCGATCGGGGTGCAGACCGACATGGCGACGCCGGCGCTGGCGCGGTTCGGCTCCGACGAGGTGCGGCGCGAATTCCTGGCGCCCTCGATTGCGGGTGATTTCGTCGCCTGCATCGGCGTCTCCGAGCCCGGCGCCGGCTCCGACGTCGCCTCGATCAAGACCGCTGCGCGCTCCGACGGCGACGACTATGTCATCAATGGCGGCAAGATGTGGATCACCAACGGCACCCAGGCCGACTGGATCTGCCTGCTCGCCAACACCGGCGACGGGCCCGTTCACCGCAACAAGTCGCTGATCTGCGTGCCCATGAAGGCCAAGGGCGTCACGGTCGCCCGCAAGCTCGACAAGATGGGCATGCGCTCGTCCGACACCGCGCAGATATTCTTCGACAATGTCCGCGTGCCCAAGCGCAACCGGATCGGCGAGGAGGGCAAGGGTTTTACCTACCAGATGATCCAGTTCCAGGAGGAGCGGCTGTGGGGCGCGGCCGCCTGCCTCAAGGCGCACGAATACATCATCAACGAGACCATCGAATACACCCGCAACCGCAAGGCTTTTGGCCAGAGCATCCTCGACAACCAGGTCGTGCACTTCAAGCTCGCGGAGATGCAGACCGAGGTCGAGCTGCTGCGCGCACTGATCTATCGCGCCGGTGAGGCGCTGGTGGCGGGTGAGGACGTGACCAGGCTCGCGACCATGGCCAAGTTGAAGGCCGGCCGGCTCGGCCGGGAGCTCACCGACGCCTGCTTGCAATATTGGGGCGGAATGGGCTTTACCAACGAGACGCCGGTCAGCCGTGCCTATCGCGACAGCCGTCTGACCTCGATCGGCGGCGGCGCCGACGAGGTCATGCTGATGGTCCTGTGCAAGATGATGGGCACGCTGCCCGGCAGTAAAGGGAATGCATCATGATCACGCTCTATCACTGCGATGCCGCACGCTCGTTCCGTCCGCTCTGGATGCTGGAGGAGATGGGGCTGCCGTACGAGTTGAAGATGCTGCCGTTCCCGCCGCGGGTGTTCGCCAAGGAGTATCTCGCGCTCAACCCGCTCGGCACGATTCCCTTCATGATCGACGGCGAGACGAAGATGACGGAGTCCTCGGGCATCTGCCACTACCTCGGCACCAGATACGCCCCGACGCCGCTGATGGTGGACGTCGAGGATCCCGCCTATGGCGCGTTCCTGAACTGGATGTATTTCAGCGATGCCACGTTAACCTTCCCGCAGACGCTGGTGCTCCGCTACACCCAGCTCGAGCCGGAGGAGCGCCGCAATCCGCAGGTCGCCGGCGACTATGCCAAATGGTTCCTGGGCCGGCTGCGCGCCGTTGAGGCAGCGACCGCGAATGCCGAAACCTTGTGCGCCGGCCGCTTCACCGCCGCCGACATCGTGATCGGCTACGCGCTCCGCCTCGCCGACAACATCGGGCTCGCCAAGGATTTCGGGCCAAACGTCGCAGCCTATTGGGCGCGATTGCAGCAGCGCGAGGGCTTCAAGCGCGCCGTTGCTGCGGAGCAGAAGGCTGGTGTCGAGCAGAATGTCGCGCCGCGGGTAAGGGCGTAAGGGACGCTGTCATTCCGGGCCGATGCGAAGCATAGAATCTCGAGGTTCCGGGTTCGGTCCAACGGACCGCCCCGGAACGACTGCGCATGTTTCCCTGACAGCGCTATCCCTTCGTGACAGCGCTCAAATTTGCGCTAAGGTGATCTTCGTCCGCAGCGGCCAGAGAGCCGCGCGAGGAGGACCCCAATGGAAGATAACGGTCGCGAATCCGACCATCTGATGCTGATCACGCCGGAACGGGTGTTTTATGCCGGCCTGCTCGGCCGCCCACGCAAGCGGACCCCCGGCTGCTGCCATGTCTATGTGGCGGTCAAGGGCAACCTGCACCTGACGATCGACGATGTCCTCGCCACCGCCGAGCTGTTCGTCACCCTGCCGAACCAGCGGCATTCCATTGCCGGCGACTACCGCACTGCAATCAGCGTGACGCTCGAGCCCGAAAGCATGCCGGATGGCGTGATCGAGGCTTTGGCCGAGCGGCTGACCGGACCGGACCGGGCCGTCTATGCCCGCAAGATCCTCGCCGCCTACGCGCTGCTGCGCCAGCGCCGCTACGGCGACATCACCACCGCCGAATTCGACGAGATGTGCTTCGGCGAGGCGCTGCCGCGCCGCGTGCTCGACCCGCGGGTGATGCGCGCGGTCGCGCGCATCGGGCGCTTCTCCGGCGAGCCGGTGACGGCGGATACTTGCGCGGCAGAAGCAGGTCTTTCCGCCTCGCGCTTCCTGCATCTGTTCAAGGAGGAGACCGGCATCTCGTTCCGCTCCTTCCGCGCCTGGAAGCGCGCGCGGCACTTGCTGCATTTCGCCAACCAGGACCTCAACCTCGCCCATCTCGCGCAGGACATCGGTTATCCCGATAGCACGCATTTCAGCCACTCGATCCGCCGCTTCTACGGCTTGAAGCCGCGCGCGATCTTCGTCGGCTCGCGCGATCTTGCGATCTATCGCAGCACCGAGACGGTGAGGCTCGCGGAAGCGAGCTAGGCTCGCTCTCGTAGGGTGGGCAAAGCGAAAGCGTGCCCACCATTTTCACCGAATACCAAGACGTGGTGGGCACGGCGCAAGAGCGCCTTTGCCCACCCTACGCACCTACAACTCGCTATTTTCCAGCTTCTCCGCGCAAGAAGCCGCATGCCGCGCGTCACATGATCGCAAGCGTTGAATTCTCAACGTGCGAGACATCCAAGTCATGAGCGTCAAGGCATGAGCGACAAGGCCGTCATCACCTGCGCGCTGAATGGCGTGCTCACCGACCCCAAGCAGCACAACGTGCCGGTGACGCCGGAGCAGATGGCGCGCGAGGCCAGGGCTGCGTTCGATGCCGGCGCCAGCATCATGCACATCCATCTGCGTCAGCAGGCGCCGAACAAGGGGCACCTGCCGTCCTGGGAGGTCGGCGTCAGCAAGGAGATCCAGCAGGCGATCCGCGAAGCCTGCCCGGGCGTGATCATCAACCACACCTCGGGCGTGTCGGGGCCGAACTATAGCGGCGCGCTCGACTGCATCCGTGAGACGAAACCGGAGATCGCCGCCTGCAACGCCGGCTCGCTGAACTATTTGAAAGTGAAGGCCGACAACACCTGGGCCTGGCCGCCGATGATGTTCGACAACGCCGTCGAGAAGGTGAAGGACTATCTCGACGTCATGAACGCGGTCGGCACCATCCCCGAGTTCGAATGCTTCGATGTCGGCATCGTCCGCTGCGTCGGCATGTACACCCAGGTCGGCATGTACAAGGGCCCGCTCGAATATAACTTCGTGATGGGCGTCGCCTCCGGCATGCCGTCGGATCCCGACCTGTTGCCGATCCTGATCAAGCTGAAGCGTCCGGAGGCGCATTGGCAGGTCACGGCGATCGGCCGCGAGGAGATCTGGCCGCTGCACCAGCGCTGCGCCGAGCTCGGCGGTCACCTGCGCACCGGCCTCGAAGACACCTTCTATCTCGCCGACGGCACGAAGGTGACGTCGAACGGCCAGCTCATCGAAGCCGTCGCCGCCTGTGCCCGCCGCGCCGGCCGCGAGATCGCAAGCCCCGCCGAGGCGCGGAAGATCTTTGGGACGAATCGGTAAGCCACACTCCGTCATTCCGGGATGGCCCGAAGGGCCAGGCCCGGAATCCATAACCACGATCGGGAATATGGATTCCGGGCTCGCGCTACGCGCGCCCCGGAATGACGGGAAGGAGCATTAATGTCCATTCTCGAAAACACCATTTCCCCCGGCAGCGCGGCCTACCACGCCAACCGCGACGGCATGCTGGGTTTGATCGACCGCATGCGCGCGCTGGAAGAGCGCACGCGTGCCGCATCGGCCGCGGCAAAGGACCGCTTTCACAAGCGCGGCCAGCTGCTGCCGCGCGAGCGCGTCGCGCTGGTGCTCGATCCCGGCGCGCCCTTCATCGAGCTGTCGACGCTCGCCGGCTACATGTTCGACGTGCCCGATCCGAACAAGAGCGTGCCGGGCGGCGGCGTCATCGCCGGCATCGGCTTCGTCTCGGGCATCCGCTGCATGGTCAGCGCCAGCGATTCCGGCATCGACGCCGGCGCGCTGCAGCCGTTCGGCCTCGACAAGACGCTGCGGGTGCAGGAGCTCGCGCTGGAGAACAAGCTGCCCTACGTGCAGCTGGTCGAAAGCGCCGGCGCCAATCTGCTGCGCTACCGCGTCGAGGATTTTGTTCGCGGCGGCAACATCTTTCGCAACCTGGCGCGGCTCTCGGCGGCGGGTCTCCCGGTCGTCACGGTGACGCACGGCTCGTCCACCGCGGGCGGCGCCTACCAGACCGGCCTGTCCGACTACATCGTCATGGTGCGCGGCCGCACCCGTGCCTTCCTCGCAGGGCCGCCGCTGCTGAAAGCCGCAACCGGTGAGATCGCGACCGAGGAAGAGCTTGGCGGCGCCGAGATGCACACCCAGGTCTCCGGCCTCGGCGACTATCTCGCCGAGGACGATCGCGACGCGCTGCGCATCGCGCGCGAGATCATGGCGGCCCTGGAGTGGGAGCGGCCGGACAGGGCGGCTGCCCAATTCAAGCCGCCGCGCTACGACCAGGACGAGCTGCTCGGCATCATGCCGATGGACCACAAGCGCCCCGTGGACATGAAGCAGGTGATTGCCCGCATCATCGATGATTCCGACTTCACCGAGATGGCGCCGAATTACGGCCCGGCAACCGTCTGCGGCCATGCCCGCATCGAGGGCCAGGCGATCGGCATCATCACCAACAACGGCCCGCTCGATCCTGCCGGCGCCAACAAGGCAACGCATTTCATCCAGGCTTGCTGTCAGACCCGCACGCCGATCCTCTATCTGAACAACACCACCGGCTACATGGTCGGCAAGGCCTATGAGGAAGCCGGCATGATCAAGCACGGCTCCAAGATGATCCAGGCGGTGACGTCGGCGACGGTGCCGCAGATCACCATCTATTGCGGCGCCTCGTTCGGCGCCGGCAATTACGGCATGTGCGGGCGCGGCTTCCATCCGCGCTTCTGCTTCTCCTGGCCGAACGCCAAGACGGCGGTGATGGGCGGCGAGCAGGCCGCCGAGACCATGGCCATCGTGACGGAAGCCGCCGCCGCGCGGCGCGGCAAGCCGATCGAGAAGGACAAGCTCGATGCGATGAAGGCGCAGATCGTCGGCGTGTTCGATGGTCAGATGGACGTGTTCTCGACCAGCGCGCGCGTGCTCGACGACGGCGTGATCGATCCGCGCGACACCCGGGCGGTCCTCTCCGAAGTGCTCGCGATCTGCCGCGAAGGCGACGCACGCAGGCCCCAGCGCATGCAGTTTTCGGTGGCCCGGCCATGAGGAACGGATCAGTGCAGCACCGGCCGTTCTTCAAGGTCCTGATCGCCAACCGCGGCGAGATCGCGTTGCGGGTGATGCGCAGCGCGCGCAAGCTTGGCCTCGGCGTCGTCGCGGTCTATTCCGACGCGGATCGCGATGCGCTCCATGTGCGGCAGGCCGATCAGGCCGTGCGCATCGGCGAGGCGCTGCCGGCGCAATCCTATCTCAACATCCCCGCGATCATTGCCGCGGCGAAAGCCAGCGGCGCGGATGCCGTCCATCCCGGCTACGGTTTCCTCGCCGAGAACGAGGACTTTGCGCAGGCCTGCAAGGACGCCGGTCTCGTCTTCATCGGCCCATCGCCCCAGGCGATCGAGGCGATGGGCAACAAGGCCGGCGCCAAGGAGATCATGCGGAAGGCCGGTGTGCCCTGCGTGCCCGGCTATCAGGGCCTTGAGCAAGGCGACGAGGTCATGCTCGCGGAGGCCAGGAAGATCGGTTTTCCCGTGATGATCAAGGCGGTGGCCGGCGGTGGTGGCCGCGGCATGCGGCTCGTGACCGATGCTGCATCCTTCCCCGACGCGCTGCGCAGCGCGCGGTCGGAGGCGAAAGCCGCGTTCGGCGATGCCACGGTCATTCTCGAACGCGCGATCCAGAATCCACGCCATATCGAAATCCAGGTGTTCGGCGACAACCACGGCAACGCCATTCATCTCGGCGAGCGTGACTGCTCCGTGCAGCGGCGGCACCAGAAGCTGATCGAGGAAGCGCCGTCGCCGGCCGTCACGCCGGAGCTGCGTGCGAGAATGGGCGAGGTCGCCGTCGCCGCGGTGAAGGCGCTGCGTTACGAGGGCGCCGGCACGCTGGAATTCCTGCTCGATGCGAGCGGGGAGTTCTACTTCATGGAGATGAACACCCGTCTCCAGGTCGAGCATCCCGTGACCGAGGCGATCACGGGGCTAGATCTCGTCGAGCTGCAGCTGCGCGTCGCGCGCGGCGAGCAATTACCGGTGAGGCAGCAGGACATCCGCTTCGCAGGTCACGCCATCGAGGTGCGGCTCTGCTCGGAAGATGCCGCGCAGGATTTCATGCCGCAGTCCGGCAGCATGGCGCGCTGGCAGGTGCCGGATGGCATCCGCGTCGAGCACGCGCTGCAATCAGGCTCGGAGATCCCGCCGTTCTACGATTCCATGATCGCCAAGGTGATTAGCCACGGCGCGACACGCGAGGAGGCGAGGGGACGGCTGATCGTCGGCCTGGAGCAGCTCACCGCCTTCGGCGTGACCACCAACCAGGCCTTCCTGATGTCCTGCCTGCGTCATCCCGGCTTTGCCAGGGGCGAGGCGACGACGGCGTTCATCGGCGCGCATCGCGACGAGCTGCTGGCTCCCCCGGCGGACGCGGCGTTCGGCACGGCGCTGGCAGGCCTGCTGCTCTACGTCACAAATCCGCGCGCGCCGTCATGGCGGGGCGGCCGGAGCCTGTCGGCAACGTTTCCGCTTCCTGCGAAAATCGAGATCGCCGGCCAGGCGCGCGAACTCGAAGTTACGCGAGAGCGGGATGGTGGGTACACCGTCGCCACCGACGGCCGGCAGGACAAGTTCGAAATTGATCAGCTCGATCCTGACGCGATCCGCTTCCGTAACGACGGCATGATGGACAGCGCCAAATTCCTGCGCGATGGCGATCGGCTCTATCTCCAGCATCGCGGCTTTCCGCTCGCGGTGACCGACTTCACTCTCGCTGCGCCAAAGGCGGCGGCAACCAACGGCGGCGACGGAAAAGTCCGCGCCGCCATGAACGGCCGTGTCGTCGCCGTCCTGGTCAAGCCGGGCGACCGCGTCGCCGCCGGCCAGCCTGTGCTGACGCTGGAAGCGATGAAAATGGAGCACGTCCACAAGGCCGGCATCGACGGCGTGGTCGCCGCGATCGACGTCACCGAGGGTGAGCAGGTGACCACGGGCAGGATCGTCGCGGAGATCGGAGCGGGGTAGCGCGGCAAATTCGATTGCGAGCGCAGCGAAGCAATCCAGAATCTTTCCGCGGCGGCAGTCTGGATTGCTTCGCTGCGCTCGCAATGACGACGGAGATGCTGCCCCGAACTCAACTCGCTGCGGGTTGCTGGCTTCCGTCTCGTATGGAATCATAAATAATTTCAAAGAGATGTTAGAAATTTGCATCGATAGCGCGATTCGCCTTGAACAATGTTCATTAGTGGATTACCAATGCTGAACATTGTTCAAATACGGAGCTCCCATGTTGTGCGCACATGACCACGCTCAAAAGCCCAATGTCACGTTCCCCTCAACGCCCCGTCGGTTCGCCGCACCTACAGTTCGCGAAAAATACCTGATCGGCGCGCTCTTCGTTCTGGCCCTGGCGGCGCTGCTGGCGCCGACCCTGCCCCCCGGCGCGTGGCACATCCCGCATTTCGTCGACGCCCGCTCCTGGCTCGGCGTGCCCAACGCCGGCGACGTACTGAGCAATCTCGCCTTTCTCGCGATGGGCGTCTGGGGCTCGGAGCGGCTGCGCGCCCGTCATGATGCACCCGTGGGAGCAAGCTGGTTTTTTGTGGGACTGATCCTCACTTGCTTAGGCTCGGGCTTCTATCATCTGGACCCCGACATGCCGCAACGGCTCGTGGCCGATCGTCTCGGCATGGCGGTGGCGTTCGCAGGATTCCTGGGCATCGCGGCCAGCGAGCGCATCAGCGTGCGCGCGGGCGAGGCGGTGCTGGTGCTGATGATGGTTGCGGGCCTGCTCGCGGCCTGGGTGGCACGCGACAACCTCACGCCATGGGTGGTCGTGCAGTTCGGCGGCATGGCGTTGGCCGTGGGACTGGCCCTGACACGGCCCCGGCCTGGTGCGCTTGGCGTGCCGCTCGGCGGCGTGATTTTCTTTTATGTGCTGGCCAAGCTCTTCGAGCTCGGCGACGAGGCCGTTTTCGAAGCGACAGGGCATATCGTCTCGGGCCACACACTCAAGCACCTGGCTGCTGCGCTGGCGGCTTGGCCGGTGATCCGGGCGTTGGCGCCTGCTGCTATTGGCCCCGCCCAGTCCCGTCATTGAGCAAACACGCCACCTGGTGCCCGTCGCCCGCATCTAACAGCGCCGGCCGCTCCGTCCTGCACCGGTCCATCGCGAACCGGCAGCGCGTGTGAAACGCGCAGCCGGATGGCGGATTGACCGGGCTCGGCACGTCGCCGTCGACCAGCGGCGCGAGCTTCCTCGCGAGCGGGTTGGCGATCGGCACCGAGGCGAGCAGGGCCTGCGTGTAGGGATGGCGCGGGTTCCTGAACAGCTCGTCCTTGGCGGCGATCTCGACGATGCGGCCGAGATACATCACCGCGACGCGGTGGCTGATATGGGCGACCACGGCGAGGTCGTGCGCGATGAAGAGATAGGAGAAGCCGTGCTGGCGTTGCAGGTCGATCAGCAGATTGATCACCTGCGCCTGGATCGAGACGTCGAGCGCGGAGACCGGCTCGTCGCAGACGATCAGGCGCGGCCCCAGCGCGAGCGCCCGTGCGATGCAGATGCGCTGGCGCTGGCCGCCGGAGAATTGATGCGGAAAGTTGCGCATCTGGTCGGGCCGCAGGCCGACCTGCTCGAACAGCTTTGCAGTCCGCGCTTCCAGCTCCTTGCCGCTCGCGAGCCCGTGCACGGCCAGCGGCTCTCCGACAATGTCGCCCGCGGTCATGCGCGGATTGAGCGAGGCAAAGGGGTCCTGGAACACGATCTGCATCGAGCGACGGTGCGGGCGCAGCGCCGCCTTGGAAAGATGCGTGATGTCCTCGCCCTCGAGACGGATCTGGCCCGAGGTCGGTTCGACCAGCCGCAGCACGCTGCGCGCCACCGTCGACTTGCCGCAGCCGGACTCGCCGACCAGCCCCAATGTTTCGCCGACACCAACCGTGAACGAGACGCCGTCCACCGCGTGCACGGTGCCGACCTGCCGGCGCAACACGCCGGCGCGCACCGGGTAGTGCTTCCTAAGGTCGGTGACCTCGAGCAGCGCTTCGGTCATGCGACCTCCGCGACGTCAGCCGCGCGCCAGCAGGCGGCGAGATGGCCGCCGCCCCAATCCTGCAATGGCGGGTACTCCTCGCAGCGCTTGATCGCGAGCTTGCAGCGCGGCGCGAAGGCGCAGCCCTGTGGCAGCCGCACCAGCGATGGCACGGTGCCGGGAATTTCGTTGAGCCGCGCCTGCGTCGCGGCGCCGGACGCCGGCACCGACGGAATCGAGGCCATCAGCCCGCGCGTATAAGGGTGCTTGGGATCGGCGAACAGCGCCTCGACGCTGGCTTCCTCGACCTTCCTGCCCGCATACATCACGATCACGCGCTGCGCGGTCTGCGCGACGACGCCGAGATCATGCGTGATGAGAACGAGCCCGGTGCCGAGCTCCTTCTGGAGGTCGAGGATCAGCGCCAGGATCTGCGCCTGGATGGTGACATCCAGCGCAGTGGTCGGCTCGTCCGCGATCAGCAGCGCCGGCCGGCAGGCCAGCGCCATCGCGATCATCGCGCGCTGACGCATGCCGCCCGACAACTGGTGCGGATATTCCCGCGCGCGCCGTGCCGGCTCTGGAATCCGTACCAGCCGCAGCATCTCGACTGCGATGTTCCGGGCTTCTTTGGCCGACATCACCCGGTGCAGCCGCACGGCCTCGACGATCTGGTCGCCGATCCGCATGACGGGATTGAGCGACGTCATCGGCTCCTGGAAGATCATGGAGATGCGGTTGCCCCTAACGGCGCGCATCTCCGCCTCGTCCAGCGTCAACAAATCGGTGCCTTCGAGCGAGACCGACCCGCCGACGATGCGGCCGGGCGGATCGGGCACCAGCCGCATCAGCGACAGCGCGGTAACGCTCTTGCCGCAGCCGGACTCGCCGACGATCGCCAGCGTCTCGCCGCGCCTGACGGTGAAGGAAACATCATCGACGGCCTTGAAGAGACCGGAGTTCGTGAAGAACACCGTCTTCAGGTTCTTCACTTCGAGCACGAGATCGGATTTATCAGCCATCAGCCGCGCTGCCGGGGATCGAGGATGTCACGCAGGGCGTCGCCGAACAGGTTGGCGCCGAACACGGCGAGGCTGATCGCGATCCCCGGGAAGATCACCAGCCACGGCGCGGTGCGGGCATATTCGGCAGCGGATTCCGACAGCATGCGGCCCCAGGACGGATAAGGCTCGGGAATGCCGAGGCCGAGGAAGGAGAGCGAGGCTTCGGTCAGGATCGTCGAGCCGAGCTGGGCGGTCGCCAGCACGATCAGCGGCGCCAGCGTGTTCGGCAGCACGTGGCGGAGCGCGATGCGCACCTCGCTCATGCCGATCGACTTGGCAGCTTCGATAAAGGGTAGCTCGCGCAGCGCCAGCGTGTTGGCGCGGACGACACGCGACACGGTCGGGATCAGCGGAATGGCAATGGCGATGATGACGTTCGGCAAGGACGGACCGAGTGCGGCGGTCATGATCAACGCCAGGACCAGCAATGGAAGCGCCTGGAGGACGTCGGAGACACGCTGGAACACCAGATCGACCCAGCCGGAGAGATAACCGGACGTCAGCCCGACGATCACGCCGATCGTGCCGCCGAGCGCGGTCGAGCCGATCCCGACCGCCAGCGAGATCCGCGAGCCATGAATGATGCGGCTGAAGACGTCGCGGCCGAAAGAGTCCGTTCCCATCCAGTGCGCCAGGCTCGGGCGGGCCAGCGCACGGGCGGCGTCGATCGTCAGGGGGTCATAGCGTGCAATGAAATCGGCAAAGATTGCGGTCAGCACGAACGCCGTCATGATGACGAGCCCCGCAGCGCCGAGCACATGCCGCTGCGCTAGAAACAGCACACGCCGCCAGCCCCCGGTCGCATGCATGCCGGCGCGCCTGAGTTCGAGATCATAGTCGATCGTAGCCATGTGAGCTCTATCTTCCCCCTCTCCCCGCTTGCGGGGAGAGGGTCGGGGTGAGGGGGGCTCTCCAAGGGGGAGGTGAGAATTGGACCCGCGGAGACTCCCCCTCACCCGAATTTGCGCTTTGCGCAAATTCGACCTCTCCCCGCAAGCGGGGAGAGGTGAAGGGGAGCGCGCTCGCGGCGTGAGCAATAGTCATCAGATCAATCCGTGTACCGGATACGCGGGTCGAACACCGCATACAGCATGTCGACGATGAAATTCGCGCTGACCACCACCACGGCGATCAACATCACGAGGTTCTGCACGATCGGATAATCGCGCCAGCGGATCGCCTCGACCAGGAAGCGTGCGACGCCGGGGATGTTGAACACGGTCTCGGTGACGATCAGGCCGCCGATCAGGAACGCCGCCTCGATCCCGATCACGGTGATGACGGGCAGGATCGCGTTCTTCAGCGCGTGCTGGTAGTTCACCGCGGCGTCGGACGCACCCTTGGCGCGCGCGGTGCGGATGTAATCCTGCCGCAGCACCTCCAGCATCGAGGAGCGGGTGATGCGCATGGTCAGCGCCGAACTGCGGAATCCGACCACCATCGCCGGGATGCAATAGGTTGCAACCGCCTCCCCAAAACTCTGGGGGTTCGGATTGAAGAGCGGCATCTGGCCGAACATCGCCACCGACGCCGTGAGGACCAGCAGCCCCAGCCAGAATGACGGCAGCGACAGGCCGGAAAGACTGACGACACGCAGCGCGTAGTCGAGCCGCGTTCCCTGCTTCACCGCGCTGATGACGCCCAAGGGAATCCCGATCGACGCCGAAAACAGCAGTGCCAAGCCGGCAAGCCGCGCCGTGATCGGGATCCGCGGCAGGATCTCCTGAAGCGCCGGTTTCTCGGAGACATAGGAGTAGCCGAAATCGCCGCGCAGGAAGCCGCTGATCCAGTGCCAATATTGCACCACCAGCGGCTGGTCGATGCCGAGCTCCTTCTCCAGATTGGCCTTGTCGGCGGGATCGACATAGCCGGCCGCGGCGAACAGGATGTCGACGATGTTGCCGGGCACGATGCGCAGCAGGAAGAAGATGACGACCGAGATCCCGAACAGGGTCACGAGCATCAGGAACAGGCGCCGCACCAGATAGGCAAACATCCCGCGCCCTCCCGTCGAACCGTTAGCGCGCTACTTGTCCATCCAAACGTCTTCGTACCGGTATCCATTATAGGAGCTGTTCGACATCACCGTCACGCCCTTGACATAGGGCTGCCAGCAGCTGCCGGTGCGCGCGTGAAAGATGATCGGGCGCGCGACGTCCTCCTGCAGCTTCTTGTCGATGTCCCACACCAGCTTCTTGCGTTTGGCGATATCGGTCTCCTGCGACTGCACGTCGAACAGCTTTTCGATCTCCTTGTTGCAGTAGTTGGTGTAATTGCGTTCGGAACCGCAGGAATAATTCTCGTAGAACGACTGGTCGGGATCGTCGACCGCGTTGCCGGTCAGGTTGAGCCCGAGCATGTAGTCCTTGCGCGCGATCTTCGGAAACCAGTTCGCGGTCTCGACCACGTCGAGCTCGCCGTCGATATAGATGCTCTTGAGCTGGTCGATCAGGATCACCGCGGGATCGCGGTAGACCGGAATGTTGCGGGTGGAGATCTTGACGGCGAGGTGCTTGTCCGGGCCGTAGCCGGCCTTCTGCATCAGCTTCTTGGCTTCCTCGCGGTTGGCGTTCACATCGGGGCCATAGCCCGGAATGGTCTCGAGCATCTCCTTCGGCATGCCCCACAGCCCGTTCGGCTGCGGCAGCATGGTGCCGCCGACATCGCCCTGGCCCTCGAACATGATCGAGATGAAAGCCTTGCGGTCGAGCGCCAGCGCCATGGCGCGGCGGATGTCGATGTTGTCGAACGGCGGCGAGGAGGAGTTGACGATGATGTTGGTCGCGACATTGTTGGGCTCGACCACGCAGACCGCGTTCGGCGCCTGGGATTTCACGTCCTTGAGCAGCGGAATGCTCACCTCCGTCGGGAAGGTCATGTCGAACTTGCCGGCGACGAAGGCGAGGATGGCGGTCGAGCGGTTCGGAATGATGGTGAGCTCGATGCCGTCGAGATAGGGCCGGCCCTCGCGCCAATAGTCGGGATTGCGGGTCAGCTTGATCGATTCATTGGCCTTGAACTCGACGAACTTGAACGGGCCGGTGCCGATCGGGTGCGTACGCATGTCGCCGGGCGAGACATGGCAGGGATAGACCGGCGTATAGCCCGAGGCGAGCAGCGCCAGCAGCGAAGGCTGCGGCCGCTTCAGGTTGAAGGAGACCTCGAGATCGCCGTCGGTCGAGATGTCGTTGACCTGGTCGTACCAGGTCTTGCGCGGGTTCTGCCGGAACTTCTGCTGCGATTTGCCCATCAGCATGTCGAAGGTGCATTTGACGTCCGCAGAGGTGAACGGCTTGCCGTCGTGCCATTTGACGCCCGGGCGCAGCTTGAAGGTCAGTGTCTTGTTGTCGTTCACCCATGCCCAGCTCTCCGCGAGCTCGGGGACGATGGTGTCCATGCTGTTCTGCGCCACGTCCTGCTTGTAGATGACGAGGTTGTTGAACACAGGCATGAAGGGAACGTTGAGCGAGTAGGTCGCGCCTTCATGGATCGAGGCATTGCCGGGGCTGTCGCGGTGATACATCCGCAGGATTCCGCCCTGCTTGGGCCCGCCGGCCAATGCGATGGTCGAAAACGCCAGCAAAGATAGCGCCGCCGTCGCGGCAAGCGCCCGCACGCTCCGCATCCTCGTCCTCCCTGGACAACAGCCTTTTGCGGCCTGTTGAAGCGACGATAGCGACGCGCGCGCAGCGAGGCAACCGGCAAGGGTGGCGGCGCTCTCGACAATTCGGATGACGGAAGGCCGCAGGTCTCACTCTTTCACAATGAAAGAGTTCCCCCGGCGTCGTCCTGGCGAAAGCCAGGAGCCATTACCCCAGGGAGGTGTTTGGCGAAGATCGTCGTCCGGTATTGCGACCTACAACAATCGCGAGATCACGCGGTTTGGGTCCTGGCCTTCGCCAGGACGACGCTGAATGTGTGGCGCAGGATTGCCCAAAACCCCTCACACAATCCGCGACGACTTGTTCCCCCAGTACCGGTCGCGCAGCAGCCGCTTGTACAGCTTCCCCGTCGGCAGCCGCGGCAATTCCTTCTCGAAATCGACCGAGCGCGGCACCTTCTGCCGCGACAGCGATTGGCCGCAGAAGGCGATCAGCTCCTCGGCAAGCGCCTCGCCCGGCACCACGCCCGGCATCGGCTGCACCACCGCCTTCACCTCTTCGCCGAGATCGGGATTGGGCACGCCGAACACGGCGGCGTCCGCAACCTTCGGGTGCGTGATCAGCAGATTTTCGCATTCCTGCGGATAGATGTTCACGCCGCCCGAGATGATCATGAAGGTCGCGCGGTCGGTGAGGTAGAGGAAGCGGTCGGCATCGACATAGCCGACGTCGCCGACCGTGCTCATGCTGCCGTCGGCCGAGCGCGCCTCTTTCGTCTTCTCCGGATCGTTGAAATATTCGAACGGCGAGGCGGTCTTGAACCACACCTGGCCCGGCGTGCCGGTCGGGCATTCCCGCATGTTCTCATCGAGAATGTGGAGGTCGCCCAGCAGCACCTTGCCGACGGTGCCGCGATGGCTAAGCCACTCCTCGCTGTTGCAGGCGGTGAAGCCGAGGCCCTCGGTGGCGCCGTAATATTCGTGGATGATCGGCCCCCACCATTTGATGATGTCGTCCTTGACGAGGGCCGGGCAGGGCGCCGCGGCATGGATCGCGATCTCGAGCGAAGACAGGTCGTAGCGCTTTCGCACCTCTTCCGGCAGCTTCAGCATGCGCGAGAACATCGTCGGCACCAGCTGGGTGTGCGTGATGCCCCATCGCTCGACGAGCTGGAGGTAACGCTCGGGATCGAACGTCTCCATGATGATGACGGTGCCGCCCATGCGGATCGTGAGGTTCACGGCGGCTTGCGGCGCGGAGTGATAGAGTGGCGCCGGCGACAGATAGACCATGCCCTCGCGGTAGTGCCAGAGCTTCGTCAGGAAATCGAACAGCGGCAGATTGTGTTTCGGCGGCTCCTCCGGCAGCGGCCGCAGGATGCCCTTCGGCCGCCCTGTCGTGCCGGATGAATAGAGCATCGCGGTGCCGAGCCACTCATCCGCAATCGGGGTCTTCGGCAGACCGGCGGTCACTTCGGCAAGGCCGACGATGCGGTCACTCTCGCCGGGACCGTCGGCGACGATACAGAGCCTGATGTCGGGGCAGGCCTGGATCGCCTCGCGCGCGATGTCGAGCTTCGCCACGGAGGTGATCAGGATTTTGGACTGGCTGTTGACCAGGAGATAGGCGAGCTCGCCGGGCGTGAGGAAGGAGTTGATGCAGGTGTAGTACAGCCCGGACCGCTCACCGGCGCCGCAGGCCTCGAGATAGCGCGAATTGTTCTCCATGAAGATCGAATAGTGATCGAGCCGCTTCAAGCCGTGCTTGCGGAACAGGTGCGCCAGGCGGTTGCTGCGCGCCTCGAGCTCACGATAGGTGACGGTCTCGCCGGTCGCCGCCATGATGAAAGCGGGCTGGAGCGGGCGCAGGCGGGCATGGAGACCAGTGTACATCGATCCTCCGGCTTGAGATTATGCGGCGAGAAGCAGGATTTCGCGCAACTGCGCGGGGCCTTCGATCTTGCGCGGGTTGCGCGGCACCCAGGGCGTGCGCATCGCCTGCTCGGCGATGGCGTCGAAATGCTCGGGCGAGACGTGCACCTCCGCGAGGCTGCGCGGCATGCCGAGCGAGCGGATGAAGGCGTCCAGCACATCGGCGGCGTTGTGGCCGGGAAAGCCCATGGCGGCGGCCACGATCATCTGGCGCTCGGCATTGTCGCGCGCATTCCAGCGCATTACCGCCGGCAGCATGATGCAGGAGGTGTAGCCGTGCGGCACGTCGAAGGCCGCACCCAGCACGTAGCCGATGCCATGGCTCGCCCCCATCGGCACGCCGGCCGCAAGCGCGCCCATCGACAGCCAGGTGCCGATCTGCGCATCCATCCGCGCGTCGAGGTCGGCAGGATCGGCCTTCACCCGCGGCAGCGCGTCGGCGAGCATGGCGAGGCCCTTGACCGATTGCGCGTCGGCATAAGGGTGCGTCTCGCGCGAGCAGATCGCCTCGACGCAATGGTCCACGGCGCGGATGCCGGTGGACAGGAATAGCCATTCCGGCGTGTGCACGGTGATGGCGGGATCGAGGATGGTCGCGCGCGGCACCGTGAGCGGATGCCGCAGCATCTGTTTCACATGCGTGCTGCGGTCGGTCACGCCCGCGATCGCGCTGAACTCGCCGCCGGCAATGGTCGTCGGCACGCTGATCTGTCGTACGGTCGGCGCGTTCATCTCCGGCGCGACGCCCTTGTGCACGCGGATGCGCTCGATGCCGTCGACATCGTCGATGCCGTTGGCAAGGCAGAGCTGCACCGCCTTGGCGCCGTCGGTGATCGAGCCGCCGCCGACCGTGACGATCAGGTCGGCGCCCACCTCGCGGGCCGCATTGGCGGCGGCGATCACCGCCTCGCGCGGCGTGTGCGCCGGCATGGCGTCGAACACGCCCGCACAGCGTGCGCCGAGCGCCTGTCTGATCTTCTCGATTTCGTCGGTCTGCCGGTTCAGCGTGCCGGAGACCATCAGGAAGGCACGGCGCGTCCCCAGCCGGTCCATCTGCGCGACGATGGCGCCTGCCGCAGGATGGCCGAAGACGACCTCCTCGATCGCGCCGTAAACGACACGTCCCTGGTGCACGTCTGTCCTCCCGGACAATTCGTCTTGTTCTTGTAGAGGTAATCTAGCCGAGCCTGCCCCGCCCGTCATGCGCGAAGACGCTGGCTACTCTTCTCCCTCTCCCCGCCTGCGGGGAGAGGGTTGGGGTGAGGGGGGCTCTCCGCAAGGGAGGTGACAGTTGGACTCGCGGAGACTCCCCCTCACCCGGATCGCAACTTGCGATGCGATTCGGCCTCTCCCCGCAAGCTGGGAGAGGCGAAGGAGCGCCATCTCCCTCCCTGTCAACCCATCATCAGGCTAGGTCCTCTCGCCGAGCGTTGCGCGAGCCATCGTCTTGAAGATTTCATTATGGCAGCCCATCTTGTGTCCCCCGCGGGTAGGCGAGTACCCTGCGTTTTCTGCGGCTTTTATGCGAGGACCTTGGATGAGCGGACCGGATGGAAGCGAGCAACTTGTCAAAACGCACGATTTCGTTCGGCCGCGGCCTTACGCCATCGCCGGCCTTCTCGCCGCGGCGTTTGCACTCACCGGTTGCGGACAGCCGACCTCGCAGGCCGCGGCCCCGCCACCTCCGCCGGTGACGGTCGCCCAGCCGGTCAAGCGCACCGTCACCGATTGGGACGAATTCACCGGCCGCTTCGAGGCCGTGGAGGAGGTGCAGGTGCGCCCCCGTGTCGGCGGTTTCGTCAACTCCGTCGAATTCCAGGACGGCGCCATCGTGCACCAGGGCGATCTGCTCTACGTCATCGACCCGCGCCCGTTCGAGGCGGTGGCGGAGCAGGCGGACGGTCAGCTCTCCGATGCGCGCGCCAAGGTGGAGCTTGCCAAGCGCGAGCTCGATCGCGGCCTCAACCTGGTGCAGACCAGCGCCGTCTCCGAGCAGGTCGTCGATCAGCGCCGCCAGGCCTTGCAGGCCGCGCACGCGGCGGAAGTGCAGGCCGAAGGCGCGCTCAAGGCCGCCAAGCTCAACATCGAATTCACCCATGTGACCGCGCCCCTCACGGGCCGCGTCAGCCGCCATCTCGTCAGCCCCGGCAATCTCGTGCAGGGCAGCGACACCGGCACCTCGACGCTGCTCACCTCGATCGTCGCGCTCGATCCGATCTACGTCTATTTCGACATGGATGAGACGACGTTCATCAAATACAGCAAGCTCTGGTTCGAAGGTAAGCGCCCGAGCTCGCGCGATACGGCGAACCCGGTGCAGGTGACGCTGGCCGGCGAGACCAAGCCCTCGCATGAGGGCACCATCAACTTCCTCGACAACCGCCTCGATGTCTCCACCGGGACCCTGCGCAGCCGCGCCGTGATCAAGAACACCGATCTGTCGATCCTGCCCGGCCAGTTCGGCCGCGTCCGCCTGATCGGCAGCGCGCCCTACGAGGCGCTGCTGATCCCGGATGTCGCCGTTGCGACCGACCAGTCCCGCAAGATCGTGTTCGTGGTCAAGCCTGATGACACCGTCGAAGCGCGTCCCGTGGTGCTTGGGCCGATCGACGATGGCCTGCGCGTGATCCGCGAAGGGTTGAAGGCTGACGACCGCGTCATCGTCAACGGCATCCAGCGCGCCCGCGTCGGCGCCAAGGTCGCTCCGTCTCCCGCGCCCGCGCCGGCCGGCGGCAAGCCCGGTGACAAGTCATGAACCTTGGCCGCCTCTCCATCAACCAGCCCATCCTGGCGATGGTGCTGTCGATCGTGCTGCTGATTGTCGGCGCGCTCGCCTATACAACGCTGCCGGTCTCTGAATATCCGCAGGTGGTGCCGCCGACCGTCGTCGTCACCACGCAATATCCCGGCGCCTCCGCGCAGACCGTGTCCGACACGGTCGCCGCTCCGATCGAGCAGCAGATCAACGGCGTCGAGGACATGCTGTATCTCTACAGCCAGGCGACCTCGAACGGGCAATTGACGATCACCGTCACCTTCAAGCTCGGCACCGACCTCGACAAGGCACAGGTGCTGGTGCAGAACCGCGTCGCGATCGCGCAGCCGCAACTGCCGGACGAGGTGCAGCGCAACGGCGTCGTCACCCGCAAGAACTCGCCCGACATCCTGATGGTCGTGTTCATGCTGTCGCCCGACGACAGCTTCGACCAGCTCTACATCTCCAACTACGCGCTGCTGCAGGTCCGCGACCAGCTGCTTCGCATCGACGGCGTCGGCGACATCCAGATCTTCGGCGCGCGCGATTATTCGATGCGGCTGTGGCTCGATCCCGACCGGATCGCAAATCTCGGTCTGACCTCGACCGAGGTGCTGGCGGCGATCCGTGCCCAGAACGTGCAGATCGCGGGCGGACAGATTGCCGAGCCGCCGATCGCCGATCGCGCCTTCCAGCCGAACCTCACCTTCACCGGACGCCTGAAGGACCAGAAGCAGTTCGAGGACATCCTGATCAAGGCCGGCTCCGACGGCCGCACGGTGCGGCTGCGCGACGTCGCCCGGATCGAGCTCGGGGCGCTGGCGTATTCCACCAACAGCTTCCTGTTGCGCAAGTCGGCGGTCGCGATGCTGGTGACGCAGCGACCGGGATCGAACGCGCTCGCGACGGCCAAACACATCTCCGACACGATGACGAAGCTCAAGGAGAGTTTTCCAAAAGGCCTCGACTACAATATCGGCTACAACCCGACCGAGTTCATCGCGCAGTCGGTCCACGAGCTGATCAAGACCATCTACGAGGCCATGCTGCTCGTGGTTATCGTGGTGCTGGTGTTCTTGCAGGGCTGGCGGCCCGCGATCATTCCGATCATCGCGATCCCGGTTTCGCTGGTCGGCACCTTTGCGGTGATGGCGGCGCTCGGCTTCTCCATCAACAATCTCACGCTGTTCGGTCTCGTGCTCGCGGTCGGCATCGTGGTCGATGACGCCATCGTGGTGGTGGAGAATGTGGAGCGCCATCTTGAGCACGGCCTGAGCCGGCGCGATGCCGCGCTGAAGACCATGGAAGAGGTCGGCGGCGCGCTGGTCTCGATCGCGCTGGTGCTGTGCGCGGTGTTCGTGCCGACCGCATTTCTGGGCGGCATTTCCGGGCAGTTCTTCCAGCAATTCGCCGTCACCATTGCGGTTGCGACCGCGATCTCCTGCTTCTGCTCGCTGACGCTGTCACCGGCGCTGGCCTCGCAGATCCTGACGCCGCACGAGGAGAAGCGGCCGCCGGCGAGCTGGAACGTCGTCGCGCGCGGCTGGAATGCCTTCACCGGCGTCTTCAACCGCACGTTCGACCGTCTCGCGCATGGCTATGCCGGCCTTGCCAATTTCGTGATCCGGCACTCGGTGGTGATGCTGCTAATCTATGTCGTGCTAATCGGCAGCGCAGGCTGGCTGATCGGGACGACGTCGCAGGGCTTCATCCCGGCGCAGGACCGCGGCTACGTCATTATCTCAGTGCAGTTGCCGGGTGCGGCATCGCTGGCGCGGACCACCGAGATTGTCCGAGAGATCGAGCGGATCTCGCTGGACACGCCAGGCATTATCCGCGTGGCCGCCTTCGCCGGCTTCTCGGGCGCGACACGAACGCAGGCCGGCAATGCGGCGGCGCTCTTCCCCGTGTTCGATGAGCCCGAGGTGCGGCTGAAGAAGGGCCTGACCGCGAATGCCATCACGGCCGAGCTGCGCAAGCGCCTCGCCGCGATCCAGGGCGCCTTCATCATCGTGATTCCGCCACCCGCCGTGCCCGGAATCGGCACGGGCGGCGGCTTCACCATCCGCATCCAGGACCGCCAGGGCCGAGGGCCCGAGCTGCTGGCATCCGCGACCGACGAGCTCGTCGCCGCCGCCCGCAAATCGCCCTCGCTGCTGGCTCCGACGGTGTTCTCGCCGTTCTCAGCCAACACGCCGCAGCTCTTCGTCGACATCGACCGCACCAAGGCGCAGAAGCTCGGTGTACCCATCGCCAACATCAACGACACGATCCAGACCTATTTCGGATCGACCTATGTCAACGACTTCAACCTGTTCGGCCGCACCTACCACGTCACCGCGCAGGCCGATTTCCCGTTCCGCAAAGAGCCGAGCGATCTCGCGCGGCTGCGCACGCGCAACGCCTCCGGCGACATGGTGATGCTCGGCAGCGTGGTCGACTTCAAGGATGTCTCGGGGCCCGACCGCGTCGCGCGCTACAATCTTTACGCGGCGTCCGAGCTCCAGGGCGAGCCGGCGCCTGGGACGAGCTCGACCACCGCGCTCAACGCCATCAAGAAGCTCGCCGACGACACCCTGCCGAGCGGCTTCACCTTCGAGTGGACGGATCTCTCGTACCAGCAGGTCACCGGCGGCAACGCGGGCCTGCTGGTATTCCCGATCTGCGTGCTGTTCGTCTATCTCGTGCTCGCCGCGCAATATGGCAGCTGGACCCTGCCGTTCGCGGTGATCCTGATCGTGCCGATGTGCCTGCTAGCGGCCACCATCGGCGTCCGCATCATGGGGCAGGACGTCAACATCCTCACCCAGATCGGCTTCGTCGTGCTGGTGGGACTGGCGGCGAAGAACGCGATCCTGATCGTCGAGTTCGCGCGCGACATCGAGAACGAAGGCAAGCCGCGGTTGGAGGCCGTGATCGACGCCTGCCGCCTGCGTCTGCGGCCGATCCTGATGACCTCCTTCGCCTTCATTCTCGGCGTGCTGCCGCTGGTGGTCTCGACGGGCTCCGGTTCGGAAATGCGCCAGGCCGTCGGCGTCGCCGTCTTCTTCGGCATGCTCGGCGTCACCCTGTTCGGGCTTCTGTTCACGCCGATCTTCTATGTGGTGGTGCGCAACCTGGCTGAGGGGAAGAACGACGGGAAGCCGAAGGTCGCAATGTGATGTTTCTCCAGCGTCGTCCTGGCGAAAGCCAGGACCCATTACCCCAGGGAGAAGTTGCGGCGCGAGCAGGTTGCGACCACCGGTCTTCGCCAAATTGCTCCCTGGGGTATTGGGTCCTGGATCTACGCTCCGCTTCGCTGCGCTTGTCCAGGACGACGGTTTTTTGTGGTGCCGCCCTTCATACTAACGACCAACACGCAATGGATGGGCATTCCCGGGGTTCTTCACTAGTATCCGCGCGATTTCAAAACAGAACACTGCTGGGAGCCAACACATGAAATCAGCCCTTTTGGCCGCCGTCGCAACCTCGGCCCTGCTGCTGGCAGCACCGGCCTCCGCGCAAGGCGTCAAGATCGGCATCCTCAACGACCAGTCCGGCGTCTATGCAGACTACGGCGGCAAATGGTCGGTCGAAGCGGCCAGGATGGCGATCGAAGATTTTGGCGGCGAGGTGCTCGGTCAGAAGATCGAGCTCGTCACCGCCGACCACCAGAACAAGCCGGATCTGGCGAGCTCGATCGCGCGGCGCTGGTACGATGTCGAGAACGTCGACATGATCACGGAGCTGACGACCTCCTCGGTCGCGCTCGCGATCCACGAGCTCTCCAAGGAAAAGAAAAAGATCGACATCGTGGTGGGCGCCGCGACCTCGCGCCTCACCGGCGATGCCTGCCAGCCCTACGGCTTCCACTGGGCCTATGACACCCGCGCGCTCGGCGTCGGCACCGGCGGCGCGCTGACCAAGGCCGGCGGCGACACCTGGTACTTCCTCACCGCGGACTACGCCTTCGGCTACGCGCTGGAGAAGGACACCAGCGAGATCGTCACCGCCAATGGCGGCAAGGTGGTCGGCTCGGTGCGCGTGCCGCTCAATTCCTCGGACTTCTCTTCCTTCCTGCTGCAGGCGCAGAGCTCCAAGGCCAAGATCGTGGGCCTCGCCAATGCCGGCCTCGACACCACCAACTCGATCAAGCAGGCGTCCGAGTTCGGCATCGTCGCCAGTGGTCAGAAGCTCGCGGGCCTCTTGATGACGCTGGCCGAAGTGAACGGCCTCGGCTTGCAGGCCGCGCAAGGCCTGGTGCTGACCGAGGGCTATTACTGGGATCTCAACGACAAGACCCGCAATCTCGGCGAACGTTTCCTCAAGCGCACCGGGCGGATGCCGAGCATGATCCATGCCGGCACCTATTCGGCGACGCTGAGCTATCTGAAAGCGGTCAAGGCCGCCGGCACCAAGGATCCGGAAGCCGTCGCCAAGAAGCTGAAGGAGCTGCCGGTCGACGACGACTTCGCGCAGGGCGGCAAGGTTCTCGAGAACGGCCGCATGGTCCACGATATGTATCTGTTCGAGGTCAAGAAGCCCGCGGAGTCGAAGAAGCCCTGGGACTATTACAAGCTGCTCGCCACCGTCCCCGGCGACAAGGCGTTCTTCACCGCCAAGGACAGCGGCTGCCCGCTGACGAAGTGAGGCGTAGCGTCATTCCGGGGCGATGCGAAGCATCGAACCCGGAATCTCGAGATTCCGGGTTCGGCGCTGGCGCGCCGCCCCGGAATGACGGCTTGCAATTCATCCCTCACACCAGCCGCGACACCGCCGCCCCGATCGCCCCTACCCATAGCGCAATGGCTGCGATGGCCTGGATCAAGAAGCCCGGGCCGCGCTTTGCGGCGGCCTGCGAATAACCGATGAAATAGACGATGCGGCCGACGATCCAGAGCGCGCCGATCCCGGCTGCGAGGGCGTCGCTGATGTAGATCGCGAACAGCCAGAGCGACGGCAGGAAGATAGGCATCCATTCCAGCGTGTTGACCTGGATGCGGAAGGCGCGC
Organism: Bradyrhizobium diazoefficiens USDA 110; assembly: GCF_000011365.1. Classification (GTDB taxonomy): domain Bacteria; phylum Pseudomonadota; class Alphaproteobacteria; order Rhizobiales; family Xanthobacteraceae; genus Bradyrhizobium; species Bradyrhizobium diazoefficiens. The sequence goes on from NC_004463.1 coordinate 1,103,932, forward strand.
TCGAAGTCCGGGTGTCCTGAGGTCGCCGGCACCTTGATGCCCGTCCTCGCTCGCGCGCGCGAGACGTTGATGGTGGCGAAGAAATAAAACGCAATCGCCAGCAGCGTGACGAGGGCGGTGAGGTGATACATCGCTCGCTTCCTTGAAGAGGTCGCGCTTCAATACCCGGTCAGCTCGAGATAGCCAACACCGTCATGCGTGCCGGCAAAGCTGATCGGCCCTTCCCAATAGGAGAAGCCGGTCCCCATCCAGGCCTTTGGATTGAGCGGCTTGCATTGGATTGAGAACGAGCGCGAGGGGATGGCGATTTGCCACTCCACCGGCAGCTTGCGCCCCGCGACCTCGGCGGTCGCCTTCGGCGTCATCTGGATGTCGCTGCCCGAGATCATCTGCGTGCTGCCGGTGGCGGTGATCCAGTTGCCGAACGGATAGTCCTTGCCGTCCTTCTGCCGCAGCCGGTACAGCATCAGCTTGTCGCCGGATGCAAGATGCAGCGACAGCCAGTCCCAGCCGGTCTGGTCGGCGTCGAGCGGCTGGCTGCTCCACTCGCGGTCCATCCAGGCCTGCCCCGACACATCGACCGGCTTGTCATCGATGGTGAGCGTGCCGCGCGCGCGGTAGAACGGCTGGCTGTAATAGTAGGAGGCCTGGCCGCGCTCCGACTTGCGGCTGAAGCCGCCGTCACCCTGCAACACCACCGCACGATCGGCCTCCAGCGTCAGCGCATAGCTGAAGTTCGTGCCGGAGGCCTTCAGCGTCAGGGGCGCCAAAGTGCGATCGTCGGTGCGCTCAAGACCCTTCATCTCCCAATCGTCGATCCACGCCGTGAAGGGCTTCGCTTCGACGCCGGCCTGTCCGATCCCGCCGCGCGAAAACAGCTCGCTGAAGCGATGGGTATCGGCGCGCGTCACCGCCGCATGCGCCATCCAGATCTGCTGATTGGCCCAGCCTTCGCCTTGCGGTCCCGGCTGCGCCGCCTGGCGGAACAGCGTCCATTGCAGGCCGCAAGCCGCACCGCTGCTGTCGACGATGTTCGCGGTGAGATACCACCACTCGATGCGAAATTCCGGATGCGGCCCGTGATCGGCGGGGAAGGCGAACGTCTTTCCCGGCGTGACCTTCGCAAAGCCGTCGGCCGTCTCGCCGAGCCCGGCATAGCCTTGCGCGCCGGCGTGGCGCGCAAGGGCGAGCGCGGCAATGCCGCCGGCAAATGCGCGCCGCGAGATCTTGTCAGCGCTCATTGGCAAACACCTTGACGAGGTTCGCCGGCTGCATCCGCGCCAGCCGTGCGACCGGCAGCAGCGCGGCCAGCAGCGAGGCGACCAGCGCGACCGCGACCAGCTCGACGAGTTGCAGCGGGAACACATGGAACGGCAGCCGCCAGCCGAACGCCTTCACATTCACGATCGCAATCAGGCACCACGCCACCAGCAGCCCGAGCGGCACGGCCAGCAGCGAGGTGAACAGCGCCACCGACAGCGTCTTGGTCAATTCGATCGCGGCGAGGCGCGGCCGCGTGATGCCGATCGCCCACAGCGGTGCGAGCTGCGGCAGGCGGGAGTTGGCCAGCGTCAAAAGACTGGTCAGCAGCGCGATGCCGGCGACACCGAGCGTGAAAGCGTTCAGCGCCGATGTCACCGCAAAGGTGCGGTTGAAGATGCGGATCGATTCCGCCTTCACCGTCGCCTGGTCGGCGACGCTGCGGTCGTCGAGTGCAAACCGCTTCTGCAAGGCCGCGATCAAGTCCGGAATCTTGTCCCGCGCGACGATGAGGCCGATCCGCGTCTGTGGCGTCTGCGGAAAGTGACGGATCAGCGCCGCGACATTCACGGCCAGCTGTCCCTTGGGATTGCCGTAATCGGCATAGATGCCGACGATGTCGAGCTCCCAGGTCCCGCCCGGCGCCGGCACCTCGACGACGTCGCCGACGCGGACGTTGAGGCGGCGGCTCAATTGCTCGCTGATGAAGGCGGCATTGCCCGGCACCAGCTGGGTCCAGGCGCGTGGCGCAGTCTCCAGCAGCGGCCAGCGCTCGCGATAGAGTGCGTGATCGGGCAGGCCGAACAGCTCCACCGGCTGGCCCTGGACTTGCGTCTCGGCGCGGCCGCCCGACAGGATCGCCTGGACTTCGCTGCGCTCCTTCAGCCAGTTCCGGATCGCGACGCCTTGCGCATTGTCGGAAGCGCTGATGTAGACGTCGGCCGCGAGCCGCCCGTTGAGCCAGCCGACGAAGGTGCGGCTGAAGGTTTCCACCATGGTGGAGACGCCGACATTGACGGCGAGCGCGAGCAGCAGCGCCATCAGTGCCAGCGACAGCCCGGAGAGCTGCTGCCGGCTGTCCGCCCAGAACCACAGCGAGAGCGGTCCTCGCGCTGCGCGCTGGCCTATGAGCAGGATGATGTCGAGGAAGGCCGGCAGGATCAGTGCCGCGCCCAGCATCAGCGCCGCCAGCACGCCGAAGCCTGCGATCAGCGATTCGCCATAGTGAAGCAGCAGCAGCGCGACCGCGAACACCATGCACGCCGCAATGCTTTGCAGGATCAGCCAGCGGCGCTGCCTCTGCTGCCAGGCGTACGGCTGCGCGGTCGCCAGCACCGGCATCCTGATCGCCTTGATCAGGCTGGTCGCGGCCGCAACGAGCGCGCCGGCAACGCTGATGCCGATGCCGGCGAGCCACCATTCGGGCTGCAAGCTGAGTTGCCCCGGGATCTGCGCGCCATAGAGCCCGCGCAGCGACGCCGCGACGTCGGGCAACAGCGCGGCCGCGATGAAATAGCCGCAGACGAGCCCGATCAGTCCGGCGACCAGCGCCAGCGCCACCAGCTCGATCACCAGCACCGTGTTGACGAGGCGCGCCGAGGCGCCGCAGGCTCGCAACGTGCGCAGCATCGGCAGTCGCTGCTCGAAGGCAAGACCCACGGCCGAATTGACGATGAACAGGCCGACGAAGAACGACAACAGGCCGAAGGCGGTGAGGTTGAGATGGAAACTGTCGGTGAGACGCTCCAGCTCCGTCTCCGCATTCGGCTCGACCCGTTGCAGCCGGTCGCCGACGACGCTCGCCAGCGGCGCCGGCTTGCCCTTCGGCTTGCCGATCAGCAATCGCGAGACTTGGTCCGGCTTGTTCAGGAGCTTCTGCGCCACGCCGATATCGACCACCAGCACGTCGGGCACGAGCTGCGGCTGCACGTGCAGCGGCGGCAGTGTTGCGCCGCTGCTGATCGGCGGCGCCGCGCCCTCCTGCTCCTGCAAGTCGTTCAGCGTCTCTTTCGCCACCAGCGTCCGGCCGGGCGGCGCGACGAAGCTCGTCAGGTCCGCGGCACCAAGGCGTGGCGCGTTGCCGACATCCACCGGCAGCGTCACCGGCTCGATGCCGAGCAGCCGCACCGAGCGCCCGTTGATCTGGACGCGGCCCTCCAGCACCGGCGAGACCGGCCAGCCTGCGCGGCGGAGCCTGACGAACAGGTCTTGCGGAAAGGTCGCCGCATTGGGTGCGACCAGCATCGGCGTCCGCACGCCGCCGAACGTCGCCGCGGCGCGGTCATAGGCATTGCGGGCCTGCTGGTTGATCGCCTGCACGCCGCTCCACAGCGCAGTCGCGGCGATCAGCCCGATCAGAAGTGTCGCGAACTGCATCCTGTGCCGCCGCCAATGGCTCAGGAGCACCGCGAGGACCCACAGCGCGCGCCTCATGCGATTCGCCCCGCATGCAAAGTGAGGTGGCGGTCGAGCGTGCCGGCCAGATGCAGGCTGTGCGTCACCATCAGGAATCCGCAGCCGGTGCGCGTGACGAGGTCGCGCGTCAGCGCCAGCACGTCCTCGGCGGTCGCTTCATCCAGATTTCCGGTCGGCTCGTCCGCGAGCAGCAGCGAGGGTCTTGTCGCGAGCGCCCGGCCGATCGCGACCCGCTGCTGCTGGCCGCCGGACAATTGCTCGGGATAGCGCTTCAGGAGGGCGCCGAGCCCGAGCCGTTCGACCAGTTCACTGGACCAGGCTGCGTCGTGCCGGCCGGCGATCCGCGCCTGGAAGGCCAGATTGTCGGCAACCGACAGGCTCGGGATCAGGTTGTACTGCTGGAACACGAGGCCGATCCGGTCGCGCCGCAGGCTGGCGCGCCCCGCGTCGGACAGCTTGGTGACCTCGGTGTCTTCCAACCGGATCGAGCCGCCATCGGCGGCATCGAGCCCCGCGATCAGGTGCAGCAGCGTGCTCTTGCCGCTGCCGGATTCGCCGGTCAGCGCGACGCGTTCACCGGCCTTGAGGTCAAGGTCGACGCCGCGCAGCACGTGGACCGGTTCGGCGGCCGAGGAGAACGTCTTGGAGAGATTTCGGATGCTCAGCACGATGAATGGCGCCGGACGGAATTAACGGAAATGCTGCGTAGCACACCTGCCGCGGAAATGCCGGGGTTGCGTTGCCGTCGAAGCCGTTGTTAGCTCCAACAACGGCCAAATCAAAAAACTGCCAAAAAGACAGACGGGGAGAACGATGAGCGCTCAGGGAACGCCCATGGTGGCGGGCAAGACGACGACATCCAGGGAAACACCAAAGGGCGCCTGGACGGTCACCTTTCTGCTGTTTCTATTTATGCTGGTTAACTTCGCCGACAAGATCGTTGTCGGCCTCGCCGGCGTGCCGATCATGGCGGACCTGAAGCTCTCCCCGGAGCAGTTCGGCCTGCTCGGGTCTTCGTTCTTCTTCCTGTTCTCGATCTCGGCCATCGTGGTCGGCTTCATCGTCAACAAGGTGCCGACGCGCTGGGTGCTCCTGACGCTGGCGGTGGTCTGGGCGCTGGCGCAGTTTCCGATGGTCGGCACCGTCTCCTTCACCACGCTGCTGATCTGCCGCATCGTGCTGGGCGCCGGCGAAGGCCCGGCCTTCTCGGTCGCCGCGCACGCCATCTACAAATGGTTCCCCGACGAGAAGCGCACGCTGCCGACTGCGATCCTGTCGCAAGGCTCGGCTTTCGGCGTCATCCTGGCGGTGCCGGCGCTGAACTGGGTCATCGTCAATCACTCCTGGCACTACGCCTTCGGCGCGCTCGGCGTCGTCGGCCTGATCTGGGTCTGCGCCTGGCTCGCGCTCGGCAAGGAAGGCCCGCTGGAGGACACGCACACCCTTGCCGCCACCGAGACGAAAATTCCCTATCTTCAGCTTCTCACCTCGCGCACCTTCGTCGGCTGCGTCGCGGCGACCTTCGGGGCCTATTGGGCGCTGTCGCTGGGGCTGACCTGGTTCACGCCGTTCATCATCAAGGGCCTCGGCTTCTCGCAGAGCCAGGCCGGCTGGATTTCGACCCTGCCCTGGGTGTTCGGCGCCACCATCGTGATCCTGACGGGTTGGATCTCGCAACTGATGATGGCCCGCGGATCGACCACGCGCGTCGCCCGCGGCGTGCTCGGCTCGGTCCCGTTGATGGTCGGCGGCCTGATCCTGGCTGCGATGCCGTATGTTCAGGGCGCCGGCCTTCAGCTCGCCTTGCTCGTGGTCGGAACGGGCCTGTGCGGCGCGATCTACGTCGTCTGTCCGCCCATGCTCGGCGAATTCACGCCGTCGTCGCAGCGCGGCGCGATCCTGGCGATCTACGGCGCGCTCTACACGCTCTCGGGCATCATCGCGCCCGCCGTGATGGGCACCGTGATCCAGCGCGCCGGCAGCATGCTCGACGGCTACATGACCGGCTTCACCATCAACGCCGTGATCATGGTCGGCTCCGGCCTGCTCGGCCTGGCCCTGCTCTGGCCGAACAGCGAAAAGGCTCGGCTGACGCGCGCTGCCGCCCCGCAGGCAGCGGCGCTGAAAGGCGCGGTGTCGCCGACGTAAGGGGTGGCAGGCGTTCAAGGCCCGCCACAAACACCGCTGTCGTCCCGGCGAAGGCCGGGACCCATAACCACAGGGAGTGGATTGAGGCGAAGCTGATAACTCCAAGTCTTCGCAAAACAATTGCCGGGGCGTATGGGTCCCGGCCTTCGCCGGGACGACACCGAATGTGAGGCGCGGCCTTCGCGTCTCACATGCATCCTACCGCGCTAGTTCACCACCCCCTGCGCGCCACGAATCAACTTCCCCGGCCGGCGCCCCGTGGCCGCGCCATGCCGCCGCGTCACCACGCCCGACACGATGGTCGCTTCATAGCCGTCGACGTCCTGCAACAGCCGCCGCCCGCCGACCGGCAGATCGTAATGCACCTTCGGCGGATGCAGATGCAGGCGGTCATAGTCGATCACGTTGATGTCGGCCTTGTAGCCGGGCGCAATCAGCCCGCGATCGGTGAGGCCGACCGAGAGCGCGGTCTTGCGTGACTGTGCCGCGACCACGAACGGGATCGACAGCTTCTCGCCGCGCGTGCGGTCGCGTGTCCAGTGCGTCAGCAGATAGGTCGGGAAGCTCGCATCGCAGATGATGCCGCAATGCGCGCCGCCATCGGACAGGCCCGGCACCGATTGCGGATCGATCAGCATCTCGCGCGTCGCATCGAGATTGCCGTCGGCATAGTTGAGGAACGGCACGTAGAGCATGCCGCGGCCTTCGTCCGACAGCATCGCGTCATAGGCGAGCTCCTCGGGCTTCCGGCCCTGCTTGCGCGCCTGCGGCCCCAGCGCGTTCTCCGGCGGCTGCTCGTAATCGGGAGGATCGCCGAGCAGGAACATCTTGTCGTAGTTGGGCCGGAAGAACAGCGGATCGTCGGTCGCGGTCGCCGTCTCGCTGAGGATCGCCTGGCGGACCTCCGGTTGATGCAGCCGCGCCAGCCGCTCCTTCAGCGGCAGATGCGCGATCGCCCTGTAGCTCGGATGGGTCTGGAACGGGTTGCGCGACAGCTCGAGCCCGAGCAGCAGGCCGACCGGGCGCGCCGCGATCTGCGCGGTGATGGAGAGGCCGCGCTGTGCGGCGGCATTGATCTCGTCCAGCGTCTGGCGCCAGCGCTGCGGCGCCTTGTCGTTCTGCGTGATCGAGAACGAGATCGGGCATTTCGTCGTGTCGGCGACCCGCAGCATCATCGGCAGGTCGTCGTCGATGGTGGAGAGATCGAGCACGAATTGCAGCACGCTGCGGCCCTCGCGATGCATCGCACCCGCGATCGCGGTGAGCTCGTCCTCGCCGGCCTTCAAGGTCGGCGTGAAGTCGCCGGTCGAGGTGCGGTGGTTGAGCGTGCGCGAGGTCGAGAAGCCGAGCGCGCCGGAGCGGACCGCTTCGCCCGCGAGCTTTGCCATCGCCGCATTGTCTTCCACCGTGGACGGATCGCGGCGCGCGCCGCGCTCGCCCATGACATAGACGCGCAACGCCGCATGCGGCAGTTGCGCGCCGACGTCGATGTCGAAATCGCGCTTCGACAGCCAGCCCATGTAGTCCGGAAAGCTCTCCCAGGCCCAGGGAATGCCGGCGCTCAGCACCGGCTCGGGAATGTCCTCGACGCCTTCCATCAGCTGGATCAGGCGGGTGTGGTCGGCGGGCTTGCACGGCGCAAAGCCGACGCCGCAATTGCCCATGATCGCGGTGGTGACGCCGTTCTGCGACGACGGCGTGATGTCCTGGCTCCAGGTGACCTGCCCGTCATAGTGCGTGTGGACGTCGACGAAGCCCGGCGTCACCAGTTTTCCGCGCGCGTCGATTTCTTCTTTGCCCTTGCCGGAGATCTTCCCGACCTCGCTGATCCTGCCGCCGGTGATGGCGACATCGGCCTCGAACAGCTCGCCGCCGTTTCCATCCGCGACCATGCCGCCGCGGATCACGAGATCAGGATTGGTCATGAGGTTTCTTCCCGTTTTGTTTTTGTTACACGCAGTTCTCTCTACTCGTCGTCCCGGATGTCAGCGCAGATACGGGACCCGTAACCACAGGGAGTAGTTTGGCGAAGACTCGGAGTGACCAGTCTCGCGCGACGGATTCTCCCTGGGGTAATGGGTCCTGGCTTTCGCCAGGACGACAGTTGAATTTGTGGCTACGCCGCAGCCTGCCGCTTCCGCTCGGTGAACGGCGACAGCACCACCGTCGCCAGCATGAAGATCACGGAGGCGCCGAACACCCAGTGCGGCGCGCTCTGGTCCATGATCCAGCCGAACAAAAGCGGGCTGACGATGCCGCCGAGATTAAAACCGGTGGAGACGATGCCGAAGGCGCGCCCCGCAGCGCCGGCGGGAGCGGCATTGCGCACCAGCATGTCGCGCGAGGGCGCGATCACGCCGGAGAGGAAGCCCGCCGCCGTCATCGTCGCGGTCAAAGCCCAGCCGGGCAATGTCACCAGTGCGATCAGGAGCACGATCGCCGCATTTGCGGCAAAGCAGGCGGCGGCGACATAGCCGTGACGTTCGGTGTGGTCGGCGAGGAAGCCGCCTGCGAGCACGCCCGCGGCGCTGGCGCCGAGGAACGCGGTCAGCGCGACGTTGGCGATCGAATAAGAGGCGCCGTAGCCGCTCATCAGCGCCACCACGCCGAAATTGTTGATGCCGGCCACCGACAGGCTTAGCAGCATGAACAGCGCGGTCAGCGTGATCAGCGCCGGCGTTATCACCGCCTGCTTCGGCGCGCTCTCGTGACCGGGCTTTTTCTTGTGCGCGCCGGCCTCGGGAATGCTCATGGCGACCAGCAGCAACGCCACCAGCACGCCGATCGCGCCCGACGCGATCAATGCGCCGACGCCACCCGATACGGTGACCAGCGCGGCGACGATCGCCGGCGTCACGGCGCCGCCGAGATAGCCGGCAAAGGTGTGGATCGAAAAGGCGCGGCCCATCCGCGCCTCGTCCATGTGCTCGGTCAGGATGGCGTAGTCGGCGGGATGATAGACGCTGTTGGCGAGCCCGAGCAGCACGGCGCAGGCGATCAGCGAGGCGTAGCTCAAATGCAGGCCGAGCAGGATCAGCGCGAAGCCGCCGAGCGTCAGCCCGATCAACAGGATCCTGCGCGCGCCAAAATGGTCGACGAGATAGCCGGTCGGCGCCTGCGTCAGGCCCGATACGACGGCAAGGGTGGTGAGCGCGAAGCCCAGCTCGACATAGCCGACGCCGAGCCTGTCCTTCAGGAACGGAAACAGCATCGGCAGGACCAGCAGATGGAAATGGCTGACCCAATGCGCGATCGAGATTCCCGTCAGCGTGCGCAGCGCGCTGTCCGCCTTGCCTTGCTGCGGTGCGGCGAGAACATCGACCATTGCAGTTCCGTTTCACTCCCTGAAGGGAGCGCAAACTATCGGGGACAGCGGTTATTTGTCCATGAACGCAGGCGCATGGCAGGTAGCGCGGGTGGCGCCGCTGTCTCAATCATGACTCGACGATGCGATCGGGCACACTGCGCTCCCTCCCCCTTGCGGGGGAGGGCGGGGGAGAGGGGTAGCCCAGCAAAAGGTCTATCCGTGGTCGATGCAAAGATCGTCGGGCTCTCGAAAGAGTGTGCCGTGTGGCACCCCTCTCCCTAACCCTCCCCCCGCAAGGGGGAGGGAACGCACCATTCGTGGGGCAGGCTTCAACTCACAACGGCTCGTCATCGGGACCGTACCGGTCACGCTTCGGCGTTGCGATGTCGCCGTCTTCGTAATCGTCGTCGTCGGTGTCGCGCGGCAGCGGCTTCTTCGCCTTGTCGTCCGCCAGCTTCTCGCTGGCGGTTTTGGGCGGCGCGCTCGGCTTGGCGGTCTTGTTGACGGTCTTGGCCATGGCTGTTCCCGGATGGTGATGCTGCATCCGATCCTAGTCCCAATATGTGGGCGGTTCCTGACTTATCTCAAGAACGGCGCGTCGGGGCGTCAGTGCACCACCGGTCCGCCCGCCTTCTTCCAGGCATCGATACCGCCGGCGATATGGGCGGTATTGGCGAGGCCCGCCTCCTTCGCCGCCGCGACGGCCATCGCCGAGCGTTCGCCGAAGGCGCAGAAGAACACGATGCGGCGGCCGGTGGCGGCCGCGACCTCGCGCAGCATGCCGCCGGGCTTCAGGCTCTCCTCGACGGACGGATAGGGCGTGTGCAGGGCGCCCTCGAGCATGCCGTGTTTCATCCGCTCGTTGGTCTCGCGCAGATCGACCAGCAGGATGTCAGGCCGGCCCAGGACGCGGATCGCCTCGCTGGCGGTTAGCGCGCGGCCCTCCTTTTCCAGCTCCTCCTGATGCAGGCCGACGCGCATGTTGGCGGGCACCGCCACGTCCATCATCTTCGGATTGGGCAGCTTCAGGTTCGCCATCAGCTCGATATATTCGTCGACCGAGCGCACCTGGAGCCGCGGATTGTAGCGCTTCTCCTCGCCGATGGTGGAGACGGTGTCGCCCTTGTAGTCATGCGCCGGGAACACCATCGTTTCGTCCGGCAGCTTGAGTAGGCGATTGAAGATCGAATCGTACTGCGCGCGCGAGGAGCCGTTCTGGAAATCGGTGCGGCCGGTGCCGCGGATCAGCAGCGTGTCGCCGGTGAAGACGCGGTCGCCCATCAGGTAGGAATAGGAATCGTCGGTGTGGCCGGGCGTGTACATCACGTCGAGCGACAGCCCCTCGATCGTCACCTTGTCGCCGTCGGCGACACGCATCGCCACCACGTCGGCCTTGGTCTGGTCGCCCATCACGGTCATGCAATGGGTGCGGTCGCGCAGCTCGCCGAGGCCGGTGACGTGGTCGGCATGAAGGTGGGTATCGACCGCCTTGACCAGCTTGAGGTCGAGCTCGCGCAGCAATTGGCAATAGCGGTCGACCTTCTCCAGCACGGGATCGAGGATCAGCGCCTCGCCGCCGTGGCGGCTGGCAAGGACGTAGCTGTAGGTGCCCGAAACACTGTCGAAGAGCTGGCGGAAGATCATGGCAAGACCCGGCGTGGAACTGGCTTCCAAGATTCTACTATGTTCCGGGTCAGAAAGAGAAGCAATTCACTGTGTGAACAGGTAAATTTGGAAGATTTTTATTGCTGGCGAGGCGGGGATAAGCGCCACACACTCAGTGTCGTCCCGGCGAAGGCCGGGACCCATACCGCGCGTGATCCTTCGGGAGGGGCGGTGGGAGTACCGAACGACTGATCTTCGCCAAACACCTGCCTGGGAGTATGGGTCCCGGCCTGCGCCGGGACGACAGGGGAGTGTGACGCCCTGGCGCCCCCTACGGCCGCACCACCGTGTACCCATTCTCCGCCAGGAACAGGATCTGCCCGACCCCGACCTGCACCGGCGTCGCGGCGGGGATGAACTCCGGCCGCTTGCCTGTCTCCCGCTCGACCGTGTCGACGGTGTTGAGGCAGATGTCGAAGCGCACGCCTTGCGCGATCAGGCTCTCGACCTGCTTGCGGCGCTCGCTGTTCGACAGCAGCAGGTCGATGCCGGGTCCGAATGCCACCACCTCGATCGCGACCTTGTCGGGGGCGTAGGCCTTCAGGAGATTGTTGGCGACGCTGAGCACCAGCGCCTGCTTCCTGGCGTCGCCGTCGGAGAGCTGCAGCACGATCTTGTGCTCGGCGAACGGCTTGTCCTGAAGCGGCACCTGCTGCGCAAAAGCCGGCGGCATCGCGGCCAAGGCGAGCATCGCCAGCATCATCGCGCGAAACATTTGCGAGCGCGTCATCCCTGTCCCGCAATGCCCGGATTGTTCTCGACGCCCTTCAGCGTGACGCCGGAGCCGAGCCGCTCCGAAAGCATCCGGCCCGAGCGCAGATATTTGGCCACCACGTCCCACACCGGTGCGCCCTGCTGGCCGTTGACCGAGGCCCAGCCCGCGACCTTGTAGCGGTGGTTGGCGCTGATCGCCTTGCCGTTGTTGAGCTTCAGCTCAGAGATGCGGCCGCCGATCGCCCCCGCCGGCGTGCAGGTGTAGCTGAGGCCGCCGGCGCGCACCATGTCGCCGCCCTGCTGGTAATAGGGATCGGCGTTGAAGAGATTGTCGCAGATGTCCTCCAGCACGTCCTTGATCTGGGCGCCGGTCATTTCCTGCACATAGGTCTCGGGATAGCTGATCGCGGTTTCCGCGAGCACGTCCTCCATGGTCAGCGCCTGGCCGGACAGCGCGGTGACGCCCCAGCGGAAGCCCGGCGACAGCGCGATCTCGGCGTCGAGCTCGCTGCGCAACGCGGTGCAGATCAGCTCGTCGACCGGGCCGGAGAAATTGCCGCGGCGATAGAGCAGGCGGTCGAGCGTTGCGATCTTCTCCGACCAGTCGGCCACGTGCGGCGCGCGAACCCGGCCGATCAGCTCGGCCATCGCCGGATCAGGCTTCAGCAGCTCGGAATAGACCGGCAGCAGGTGATATTTGACGCCACTGACCTTGCCCTTGTCGAGCGCGAGATCGAGCACGCCCAGAAATTTCCCGTTGGATCCGGCATTGGTGACGAGTGTCGTTCCGCCGGCGTTCGTCACAGGAATCGGCTGCGGCACGGCGTCGTGGGTGTGGCCGCCGAGGATGACGTCGATGCCGGTGACGCGGCTCGCGAGCTTGAGGTCGACGTCCATGCCGTTGTGCGACAGCAGGATGACGGCATCGACCTTGTCGGCGGTGCGCAAGGCATCGACATGCTTCTGGAGCTCTTCCTCGCGGATGCCGAAGGTCCAGTCCGGCGTGAACCGCTTTGGATGCGCGATCGGCACGTAAGGGAAGGCCTGGCCGACGATCGCGATGCGATGACCGCCGAGCTCCTTGATCACGGAGGGCTTGAAGACGCGCCCCGTCGCCTTGTCGAAGGCGCGGGCGTCGTTGAACGCGGCTTCCTCGGTCAGGAACACGTTCTGCGCCAGGAACTCGCCCTTGAAGCGCTCGAGATTGTCGCGCAGCGCCTGCTCGCCATAGGTGAATTCCCAATGCCCGGTCATCGCCTCGATGCCGAGCAGATTGGCGACCTCGACCATGTCGCGGCCCTGCATGACGTTGGCGAGCCCCGTGCCCTGCCAGAGATCGCCGCCGTCGACGAGCAGCGAATCTCTTTCGCCGACATCGCCGCGCAAGCGATCGACCAGCGTCTTCAGATGGGCAAAGCCGCCGAGCTTGCCGAAGCGCGCCGCAGACTTCTCGAACTCGAAGCAGGTGAAGGCATAGGCATCGGCGCTGTCGGGCCGGATTCCGAACCGCTCGAGAAAGGCGCGGCCGACCAGATGCGGCGGCCGTCCCGCCATCTCCCCGATGCCGATATTGACGCTGGGCTCGCGGAAATAGACCGGGTTGAGCTGCGCATGCGTGTCGGTGATGTGCAGGATCCGGGCATGGCCGAAACGTTCGAGGTCGTAAATGCTCGCCGCTTCAGTGCCGCGCGCAAGCCGCGGCAGGCCGAGCGATGCTGCGGCAACGCCTGCACTCTTCAGGAAATCACGGCGGCGGATCGCCATCCAGAATCCTCCGCGCCTCATCGGCAGTTCAACTGAGGTCCAGTCTAGCGGATTTCCATCGCCTTCCAGGCCTCTTTTTCGGACGTGGCCTGGAAGATCGACGCCTTCGCCAGCGCCTCGGCCTCCTTGGCTGCGGCCAGGGCGCGGTCGAAATCGCCGCCATCGGCTGCCTTCTTCGCCGCCGCCAGCGTCGAGACGGTCACGGTCCACTGATTGCGCATGCCGGCTGCCTCCTTGGAGGCGGCTTCGGCGGCGGCATAGGCCGCCTTGTAATCCGCCTCATTCGCCGCGCGCGCCGTTGGCGCAAGGCTAAGGGCGAGCAGCATGGCGAGGGGAAGTGACCGCTTCATGGCCGCGCTCCCGGTCCTGATATCGGCAGGCCGTTGGCGACGTAGGAGAGGAAATATTCGACGTCGCGATATTCATCCGCCTGCGGCTCCAGCGGAACCGCCCGGGTCTGGCTGTTGCAGGTGACGAAGCGGCGGCTGGTCGTGCCCATGCCGCTCCATTCGGAGCGGTAGATCGGCATCGCGTTCAAAATGCCGAGCGCCGGCGCCAGGATCTCGGCGCGGATGCGCTCGCCCGGGCTCTGCACATGGCAGCTCGCGCAGGAGAAATTCATCTGGCCGCGCCGCGTGTAGAAATAGCGCTTGCCGTTCTCGAACGCGGCGAGCGCGCGGGGATCATCGGGGATCTTGATGTCCATCGGCTTGCCGCGCGAGGTGAAGGCCATGTAGGCGGTCAGCGAGGCCATCTCGTCCTTGACGTAGGAATAGGGCGCCTCACCATTGGCCTCGCGGCAGCGGTTGAGCGCGAGCTCCAGCGTGACGACCTTGCCCTCCTTCTCGTCGAAGTAGGGGTAGTTCTGGCGGATGCCGATGCCGCCATTCGGGAAGCAGTCGGCATAGGTCTTGCCGTTCTTGAACGGGGTGGCGAACATTTCCTTGCCGGCGTCGAGCGCGAACTCGTAGGGCGGGAATTCCTCCTTCTCCCGCCACTGCCGCTTCATGTCCTCGTTCATGGAATAAGGACCGTTGACGAAATCCTCGTGCTTCACGGTCGGAAACTTCTGGAAGAAGAAGTTCTGGAACGCTTTTGCGTCGGCAACTGGATCGACCTTGTCGGCCGCGATCACGCGCGGCGAGGTGAGGGCGACCGCGACGAGCGCGGCGCTGAGCGAACCAAGCAGGAGGGCGGAGCGGGCCTTCATCACGCGATCTTCGCGGTGGTCGTATCCGACCCGCCCTTGTTGTCGGTCCAGGAGATCTTGATGTCGTCGCCCTTCTTGGCGCCCTTGAAGCTGAACTTCACATAGGGGTCCTTGGAGATGGCGGTGCCCCAATCGGCGACGAAGACGTCCTTGCCGTTACATTCGAACTTCAGCTGCTGGATGAAATGCGCGGGGATCACCTCGCCCTTGGCGTCCTTGACCAGGCCGGTGTCCATGGGGTGCTGGATCAGCGCCTGCACCTCGGTGATGTCGCCGTTTGCGGTCGCGCGCACGCGAATGCTGGATGCCATGTCGATCTCCTTAGCCGCCGCAGCCGCCGACGGTGACTTTGACTTCCTTGGTCGCGCTGTAGAGCTTGCCGTCGGCTTCCACGATCGCGGTCACGTTGGTGGTCTTCGCCATCTTCAGCCGGTTGGCGACAGCAGGGATCGTGCCGTCGGGAATCTTGTAGGACGCGGCGAGCGCGTTCGGGTTCTCGGCCACGAAGAACGAGATCGAGGTCACCTTCTCCAGCGTCGTCGTCACCGAGATCGGAACCACGCCGCCATTCTCGGCGATCTCCGGCGCATCCAGCTTGACCTTGTCGGAGGGCTCGGCGGTCTTGCCGTAGAGCGCCTTGATCGCGTCCGCTTCGTTCTTCAGCTTGAACGCTTCTTCCGGATATTTGTCGTTGGCCGCGGCGTACGCGGGCGCCACGCCGAACGGCAGATTGCCGAGGCCGAGCAGCGCGACGGAGGCTGCGCCCTGAAGGATCAGGCGCCGCGTCGCAAGGGGGCCGGTGGTCGTGGTCATCTGAGCTCTCCTGGCGTGCCTGAAGTCACAGGGTTTGCAGGAAATCAACGATCGCGCTGATCTCCTGGTCGGTCAAAATCCGGTTCCGGCCGAACGGCGGCATCATGGTCTGCGGATTGCGTTTGGTCTCGTCGAAGATGATCGCGGCCAGCTCGTTGCGATCAGGGTATTTCGCCTTGAGGTCCTTCAGCTCCGGGCCGATCGTTCCCGGCAGGTCGCCGCCCTTGATGACGTGACAGGTCAGGCAATTGCCCTTGCCACGGTCGAAGGCGAGCTTCTGGCCCTCGGCCACGGCGGATTGCGCCCGCGCCGGGCTGGCGAGGCCGGCGGCGAAGGCCAGCAAAAGGAGCAGGGCAGGCATCCGGGAAAAGGCGGTCAAGGCGTCATTCCGAGGCGTTATGGCGATGCACTCGATCGCGGAAATAGCAGCGTTCCAAAGCACAAAGGGCATCACCTGACAATCAGGACTATGCACGCGGCAAAATGGAGTTAATATCTTCCGCATTGCAACTAAAGAGATTATTTGTTCGGCCGATTTGGCCGCGAGAGTAAGGTCCGTGAACGCGGGCCGGCTGTTTCGAGGGCGTTTGGGCGCTCCTGCTGTTTTCATCGTGTTCTCGTTTTTTCAAGGGGACGTCACTTGGCTGAATATGTCGTCGAATTTGGCAGGGACGGCGGACGGGTCGAGCCAGATGGGCGGCTCGATGCACCGGCATTCCATCGCAATCACGAGCCGCTCCGGGCGGCTCTGGAAAAGCACCTTGCCGGCTGTTCCGGAAACGTTGTCGAGGTCGGCAGCGGAACCGGCCAGCACGTGGTCCATTTCGCCCGCCATACGCCCGACCTGGTCTGGTGGCCGAGCGACCTCAACCAGCGGCACGTGAAGAGCATCGAGGCCTGGCGCGTCCATTCGGGCCTGCCAAACATCCGCTCGCCGTTGCGGATCGATCTCTCCGATCCCGGCTGGTGTCCGGAAATGCGAAGCGGGCAGGGG
This sequence comes from Bradyrhizobium diazoefficiens USDA 110, assembly GCF_000011365.1. Taxonomy (GTDB): domain Bacteria; phylum Pseudomonadota; class Alphaproteobacteria; order Rhizobiales; family Xanthobacteraceae; genus Bradyrhizobium; species Bradyrhizobium diazoefficiens. The sequence continues at coordinate 1,120,222 of NC_004463.1, forward strand.
CCGACGAACCTCGCCGCCGTGTTCTGCGCCAACGTCATCCATATCGCGCCATGGACCGTGGCCGAAGGCCTGTTCGCCGGCGCCGGTCGCTATTTGAGGGCCGACGGCAAGCTGTTCCTCTACGGCCCGTTCAAGCGCGACGGCAAGCATACCGCGCTCAGCAACGCCGTGTTCGACACCTCATTGCGCGAAGGCAATCCCGACTGGGGCGTGCGCGACATCGGCGATGTCGAGACGCTCGCGCGAGGCGCCGGCCTTGGTCTCGTCGATACGATCGAGATGCCGGCGAACAATCTGACGCTGGTGTTTGCGCGCTAGGTTGGCGCTTCTGACTTGGGTTCGGGTGCACGCCACAGCGGCGGTGCGCTCCCTCCCCCCTTGTGGGGGAGGGCGGGGGAGAGGGGTGGCCCAGGAAACGGTCTATCCATCTGCGACCGTGCCGCGCGTGCAAGTCGAGAGAGTCCCCGTGTGATACCCCTCTCCCTGCCCCTCCCCCGCAAGGGGGGAGGGAATGAGAGAGTGGTGCCCGCCTCACATCGTGATGGTGAGAGTTCGAAGAGGCAGCGCAATCACGCCTCCCCATCCTTCCATCCGATCTTGTCCCTGAGGAATCGAAAGCCCAGCACCTCAAAACCGGCGCGCTCCTTGTTGTCCTTGCCGTAGCCGTGACCGCCCGCTGCCGGCTCGTAGAACCAGGCCTCATAGCCCATCGCCTGGAGCTTTGCCGCCATCTTGCGGGCGTGGCCGGGATGGACGCGGTCGTCGCGCCGCGTGGTGGCGATCAGGATCGGCGGATAGGCCTGGCCGGGCTTTGCGTTGTGATAGGCGGAGTAGGTCTTCAGCCACTCCCATTCGTCGGGCTTGTCGGGGTCGCCATATTCCGCGATCCAACTCGCGCCTGCGAGCAGCTTGGTGTAGCGGCGCATGTCGATCAGCGGGATGGTGCAGAACAGCGCGCCGAAGCGTTCGGGGTAGCGCACCAGCATGTTGGTGATGAGGATGCCGCCGTTCGATCCGCCCTGCGCTGCGATGCGCTTCGCGCTTGTCACGCCGCGGCGGACGAGATCGGCGGCAACGGCGGCGAAATCGTCATGCGACAGCTTCTTGCCGGCGAGCCGGCCGGCATCGTGCCAGCGCGTGCCGAATTCGCCGCCGCCGCGCAGATTCGCCTGCACCGTGGTGCCGCCGCGCTCCAGCCACAGCTTGCCGAGCGATGGATTGTAATACGGCTTCACCGCGACGGCGAAGCCGCCATAGGCGCTCATATAGACCGGCGCATCGCCGGTCTCCTTGGCAGGACCGGTCTGCACATAGGGAATGCGCTCGCCGTCGATCGAGATCGCCTCGTGTTGCGTCACCACGAGGCCGTCGGCGGTGAACGTCTTCGGCGCCTGCTTCAGCACGGTCGGGCTTGCGAGGCCGCGCTCCAACAGCAGCAGCGAGGGCGGCGTGAGCGGATCCTGCACGTTGGCGAGCAGGTCGCCATTGCTCTCGGAGGGATGACGGTCGAGCGGCCAGATATCGACGACGCCGATCTGCGGTAGGCCGGGAAGCGTGGCGCGGCTCCAGCCCGCGGCGGACGGCGTGCAGATCTCGAATTGCGGCTTGAGCTCGTCGAGGATCGACAGCACCAGCTTGCTGCCCGCCCAGAACAGGCCCTGCAATGCGCGCCGCGGGCCGGGCTCGAACAGGACCGCGAAATCGCGGCTGCCGGCGAGGAACGCCGAGAGCGAGATGCCGAGCACGGTGTCGGTGGCAAAGGTTCGGCCTCCGGCCGACCAGTCCTTGCGCAGCTTCATCGCGAACCAGTCGCCATGCGCCTGCATCCAGACGCCGGTCGGCAGGTCGAGCTTCGTCGTCGCACCGGTCGCATCGCGCAGCCAGATCGCGTGATTGAAGAAGTCGATCTGATCGACGATCCAGACCCGCGGCGCCGATCCGGTGTCGTCGGCCATGCCGGAGACCGCCATGTGATCGGCGGTGGTCTCGATGATCACCTGCGCCCGATCGGCAGGCTGGCCACGCCGCCACAGGCGAACGGTCCGCGCATATCCGGAGCTCGTCGCCATCCCCTCGCCATGCGCGCTCGACAGCAGCAGCGTGTCCTGATCGAGCCAGTCAACGCCGCCCTTGGCTTCCGGCAGCGTAAAGCCGTCCGCCACGAAGCTCTTCGTGTCGAGGTCGAATTCCCGCAAGGTGACGGCGTCGCTGCCGCCGCGCGACAGGCTCAGAATCGCCCGCGAGCTTGCCGGCATCGTGACGATCGAGCTCAGCAGCCAATCCTCGCCCTCCTTTGCCGCGAGCTGGTCGATGTCCAGCACGATGTCCCACGCCGGGCTCGCTTTGCGAAACTCCGCCAGATTGGTTCGCCGCCACAGGCCGCGCGGGTTGGTGGCGTCCTTCCAGAGGTTGTGCAGATCGCTGCCGCGCCGGCTGACATAGGGGATGTTGTCGGGACGATCGTAGATCGCCGCGAGGATATCGCGGTCGCGCGCGAAGGCCGCTCCGCCGAATGCGTCGAGCGTCAGGCTGTTCTGCCGCTCCACGAAATCGAGCGCGTGCTTGCCTTCGATCTCCTCCAGCCAGAGCCAGGGATCGTCGTCGGGAGCGCTGAGCGTAGGCCTGTCGTCGACCGTCATGAACGAAACTCCCAAAAGTCGCGGCGGATAGGATTTGATCGAGCGCAAGCCGTCAAGAGCGCAGCCCGCTATCATCTGCCCGATTGCGTCAGAGGCATGGCCTGCGCCCGTTTGCGCCGGTTGCCCACCCTCCCGCGCCGCTCCATAGTGCCGGGAATCAACAAAGCCCTTGTGAGCCCGTTGGGGCGGAAATGCCGATGCTTGACGTGACTTCAGCCAATCAGATCGCCGCCGACGCCCGCGTGCGTGCCAATGTGGTGCGCCTTGCTGCCGCGCAGGCGCTGACCGGCGCCAACTCGGCTGTGATCTTCGCCACCGGCGCGATCGTCGGCGCTACGCTCGCGCCCGACATGTCGTTCGCGACCGTGCCGATCTCGATGTATGTGGTGGGCCTTGCCGCCGGCACGCTGCCGACCGGCGCGATCTCGCGCCGCTTCGGCCGCCGCGCCGCCTTCGTCATCGGTACCGGTCTGGGCGCGCTCACCGGCCTGCTCGGCTCGTTCGCCATCCTGCACGGCTCGTTCGCGCTGTTCTGCATCGCGACCTTTCTCGGTGGCCTCTATGGCTCGGTGGCGCAGTCCTATCGCTTCGCCGCCGCCGATGGCGCCAGCGTGGCCTACCGGCCCAAGGCGGTGTCCTGGGTGATGGCGGGCGGCGTGTTCGCCGGCGTGCTCGGTCCGCAGCTCGTGCAGTGGACCATGGATGTCTGGCAGCCCTATCTGTTCGCCTTCAGCTTCCTGGTGCAGGCTGCGGTGGCGCTGGTCGCCATGGGCATCGTCGCCGGCGTCGACATGCCGAAGCCGGCGCCGGCCGATCTGCATGGCGGCCGGCCGCTGCTCACGATCGTGACCCAGCCGCGCTTCATCGCGGCGGCGCTGTGCGGCGTCATCTCCTATCCCATGATGAATCTGGTGATGACCTCGGCGCCGCTCGCCATGAAGCTGTGCGGCCTCAGCGTCAGCGATTCCAATTTCGGCATTCAATGGCACATCGTCGCCATGTACGGGCCGAGCTTCTTCACCGGCGCGCTGATCGCGCGCTTCGGCGCACCGAAGATCGTCGCCGCCGGCCTGCTGCTCGAGGCCGGCGCGGCCACCATCGGTCTCTCCGGCCTCACGGCGATGCATTTCTGGGCCACGCTGATCGTGCTCGGCGTGGGGTGGAATTTCTCCTTCATCGGCGCCTCCGCCCTGGTCTTGGAGACGCACCGGCCGCAGGAGCGCAACAAGGTGCAGGCCTTCAACGATTTCCTGGTGTTCGGCATGATGGCGATCGGCTCGTTCTCGTCAGGGCAATTGCTCGCCAATTACGGCTGGTCCGCGGTGAACATGGTGGTGTTCCCGCCGGTCGTGCTGGGGCTTGCCGTGCTCTCGCTCGTCTCCTGGGCGCGCCGCCGCAAGGCGCGGCTGGACGCCGCCATGGGCGAGTTCCCGGACGCGGTCTGATGGCGGGAGGCTGTCAGCAACGTTGATACTTCGATCCGGGTCGAAGTGATTTTTGGGAGCCGCGTTGTTACATGATGCTCGTCATGAACAGGCTCGTCAGGCCAGCAACGTCCTTCATTTTCTGCCGTCATTCCGGGGCACCCGAAGGGTGAACCCGGAATCTCGAGATTCCGGGTTCGATGCTTTGCATCGCCCCGGAATGACGGCGAGGAGCAAAGAAATGCTCGACAATCCCCGCCACGCAGCTCCGATCGACGAATCCTCCCTCCGCTATGAAGGCTGGCGCATCGTCGCGGTTTGCTTCCTGCTCGCGACCTTCGGCTGGGGGCTCGGCTTTTATGGCCAGAGCGTCTATGTCGCCGAGCTCCAGCGCGCGCGGGGCTGGCCGGCCTCGCTGATCTCCGCGGGGACGACGTTCTTCTATCTGTTCGGTGCGCTGCTCGTCGTCTTCGTCGGCGAGGCCGTCCGAAAATACGGCCCGCGCCTCTGCCTGATCGCGGGCACGCTGGCGATGGCCGCCGCGGCGGTCGCGATCGGCGCGGTGCGCGAGCCCTGGCAGCTTTATCTCGCCGACGCCGTGCTCGCCTTCGGCTGGGCCGGCACCAGTCTCGCCATGATCACCAACACGATCAGCCTATGGTTCGACCACAAGCGCGGCATGGCGATCAGCCTCGCGCTGAACGGCGCCAGCTTCGGCGGCATTGTCGGCGTGCCGCTGCTGGTGACCATGATCAGCCATGTTGGATTCGCGACGGCGATGTACGCCACCGCAGGCGCCATGCTGGTGCTGCTCGTGCCGGTGATCCTGCTCGCCGTCGGCCGGCCGCCCGAGCACCATGGCTGGCATGCGGCAGCGAAGGCAAAGCCGCAATCGTCGGCGCAAATCCGCGCGCACGCGCTGCGCGACGTCGGCTTCCTCACGGTGACGATTGCCTTCGCGCTGGTGCTGTTCGCGCAAGTCGGCTTCATCGTGCACCTGATCTCGTTCCTCGACCCGGTGATCGGCCGCGAGCGCGCTGCGGTAGCCGTCGCCGTGCTGACGGCAATGGCGGTGGTCGGCCGCGTGCTGTTCTCGATGGTGATCGACCGGCTCAACCAGCGCCTCGCCTCGGCGCTGTCGTTCCTGAGCCAGGCCGCGGCGTTGTGCGTCGTCATCAACCTGCACAACGACTACGTGCTGATTGCGGCTTGCGCCGTGTTCGGCTTCTCGGTCGGCAACCTCATCACGCTGCCCTCGCTGATCGTGCAGCAGGAGTTCGATTCCGCCTCGTTCGGCGTGTTGATCAGCCTGAACACCGCGATCAACCAGGTGACCTACGCGTTCGGCCCCGGCGTGGTCGGCTTCCTGCGCGATTTCTCCGGCGGCTATGCGCTGCCGTTCTATCTGTGTGTCGCGCTGGAGGTGGCGGCGGCGGCGCTGATCATGGTGCGGGGGAAGCCTCATAGGGTGGGCAAAGGCGCATAGCGCCGTGCCCACCATCTTCTCAACGAGTGCCGCGAGAATTGGTGGGCACGCTTCGCTTTGCCCACCCTACGACATCACGCCTCCCGCTGCCGCAACAACGCCTCGACATCCAGCCGCTTCGTAATCATCGCAAGCTTGCCATCCGGCCCGAACGGCCATTGCTCCCTCGGCCGATCCCAGTACAGCTCGACGCCGTTCTGGTCGGGATCGCGCAGGTAGAGCGCCTCGCTGACGCCGTGGTCGCTCGCGCCGTCGAGCGCAATGCCGGCCGAAAGCACCCGGTGCAGCGCATCCGCCAGCGCGGGGCGCGTCGGGTAGAGGATCGCGGTGTGAAAGAGCCCGGTCGTGCCCGGCGGCGGCGGCGAGCCGCCCTTGCTCTCCCAGGTGTTGAGCCCGATGTGGTGATGATAGCCGCCGGCCGAGATGAAGGCCGCGCCAGAGCCCATGCGCTGCATCAGCTCGAAGCCGAGCACGCCGCAATAGAAGCCGAGCGCGCGATCGAGATCGGCGACCTTGAGATGAACGTGGCCGATCCGGGTGCCGGCATGGACGGCTGGGTTCTGCGACATGGCAATGCTCCGTTGATCAACCCCACATAGGCCGCGCCCCGGGACAGTGCCACTGGCCTATCCCGAAACCCAGCGTTTCCGGATGGGAAACTAAGAGAGCTCCGGCTCCTCGCCCTCGGGCAGCCCGAACTCGAACGTGTTCAGCGTCATCGACACCATTGTGTAGTAGCCGCACAGCCCGATCACCTCGACCACGCCGCGTTCGCCGAGCAACTTCACCGCCTCATCATAGAGGCCCTTCTCGACGCCGCGGCCCTCATGCAGCGACTTCGCGACGTCGTAGATCATCCTGGCCTTGGGGTCGTCGAACTCAGGCGTGCGGCGGTCGCGGATCGCGTCGATGATTTTTGGATCCATGCCGCCCGCAAGCGCGAGGCGCTTGTGCGCGTACCATTCGTAATGCGCGGTCCAGTGCCGCGCCGTCACCAGGATCGCGATCTCCGAGAGCTTGGCGGGGAAAATCGTGTCGAAGCGCAGCACTTCGCCGAGCCGCGTCGCGTGACGGGCCATCTCCGGGCTGTTGAGCCAGGCCATCATCGGTGCCGGCGGCTTGCCGCGCTTGCCGGCAATCGACTCGTCATAGGTCTGCCGCTGGCTCTCGTTCATTTCGCCAGGCGAAAGAAGTGTCAGGCGCATTCTCGTTTCCTCTTTGTTTTCAAGCACCGTCGTGGTCGCGACTATAGCCGAATGCGCCTGCGGAAGTGGTTGAATTCCACGGTGCGATGGCCCAGAGTCGCGCCCAACAAGTCGATTTTGATTGATGGAAACGACCAATGACTGACTCTAAGACCAGCGATTCTGAAACGGCCGATCTCGAAACATTCCGCAACGAGACGCGCGCCTGGCTTGAAGCCAACTGCCCGCCGGAAATGCGCAGGCCCGCAACGTCGGACGCCGACGTGTTCTGGGGCGGGCGCAATGCAAAATTCTCGTCCGAGCCGCAGCGCATCTGGTTCGAACGCATGCGCGACAAGGGCTGGACCGTGCCGGATTGGCCGAAGGAATATGGCGGCGGCGGATTGAGCGCTGCCGAGCACAAGGTGCTGCGCGCGGAGATGGCCAAGATGGGCGCGCGGCCGCCGCTGTCGAGCTTCGGCATATGGATGCTCGGGCCGGCGCTGCTGAAATACGGCAACGAGGCGCAGAAGAAGGAGCACCTGCCAAACATCGCGGCGGGCCTGATCCGCTGGTGCCAGGGGTATTCCGAGCCGAACGCCGGCTCCGATCTCGCTTCGCTCCAGACCCGCGCCGAGAGCGACGGCGATGATTTCGTCATCACCGGCTCGAAGATCTGGACCTCCTACGCCAACTATGCCGACTGGATCTTCTGCCTCGTCCGCACCGATCCCGCCGCTAAGAAGCACGACGGCATCAGCTTCATCCTGTTCGACATGACCTCGAAGGGCGTGACGACCAAGCCGATCCTCCTGATCTCCGGCTACTCGCCGTTCTGCGAGACCTTCTTCGACGGCGTCCGCGTGCCGAAATCGCATGTGGTCGGCACCGTCAACCGCGGCTGGGACGTCGCGAAATATCTGCTCCAGCACGAGCGCGCGATGATCTCGGGCATGGGCGAGCGCGGCGTCGGCCGTCCGCTCGGCCAGATCGCAGCCGATTCCGTCGGCAGCGATGCGCAAGGTCGCCTCGACGATGCGATGCTGCGCGGCAAGATCGCGAGCTTCGATGTCGATGAAGCCGCGCTAGCCGCCTGCGCCGAGCGTGCCGTCGATCTCGCCAAGGCGGGGCAGGCGCATCCGGCGTTCTCCTCCGCGATGAAATATTACGGCACCGAGCTCAACAAGCGCCGCTACGAGATCCTGATGTCGGCCGGCGGCGTCGATGCGCTGGAGTGGGAGAGCGACCGCTCCAGGCAAGGCGCCCGTCCGCGCGCCTGGCTGCGCACCAAGGCCAACTCGATCGAGGGCGGCACGTCCGAAGTGATGCTCGGCATCGTCGCCAAGCGTATCCTCGATCTGCCGGGGGCCTAACTCCGCCGTCGTTCCGGGGCGGTCCGCAGGACCGAACCCGGAACCTCGAGATTCCGGGTTCGCGTCTTCGACGCGCCCCGGAATGACACCAACAGATTTACAAAGACGCTAGAGACTGAAGCCATGGCCCTCGTCCTCACCGAAGAACAATCGATGCTCCGTGACTCTGCGCGCGGGCTGATCAGCGACAAGGCGCCGGTGTCGCACCTGCGCCACTTGCGCGACTCCAAGGATCCGACCGGCTTCTCCAAGGAGTTCTGGCATTCCTTCGCCGAGATGGGCTTTGCCGGCCTGCTCGTGCCGGAAGAGTTCGGCGGCTCCGGTCTCGGCTTCGTCGAGGCCGGCGTCGTGATGGAGGAGATCGGCCGCACCTTGATGCCGTCGCCCTTCCTCGCCACCAGCGTGGTCGCAGCCTCGGCGTTGAACCGCGGCGGCAATGCCGCGCAGAAGTCGGAATATTTGCCGAAGATTTCCAACGGCTCGCTGCTGGCGACGCTCGCGATCGACGAGGGCGCCAAGCATCGCCCGCTCCGGACCAGCCTCCAGGCCGTGCGCGCCGGCAACGGCTTCAAGCTCTCCGGTGCCAAGGCCCTGGTCGTCGACGGTCACGTCGCCGATCTCCTGATCGTCGCGGCGCGCACCGCGGGCTCAGCCGGCGAGCGCGACGGCTTGACGCTGTTCCTGGTCAACCCCAAGGCCAAGGGCGTCGCGATCGAGCGCACCATCATGGTCGATGCGCACAACGCTGCGCGGATCGAGCTTGCCAATGTCGAGGTCAATGCCGACAGCGTGCTTGGCGAGGTCGATCAGGCCGCCGGTCTGCTCGACGGCGTGCTCGACATCGGCCGCGGCGCGGTGGCCTCCGAAATGGTGGGCCTCAGCGACGAAGTGTTCAATCGCACCGTCGAGTACCTGAAGAGCCGCAAGCAGTTCGGCAAGCTGATCGGCGAATTCCAGGCGCTGCAGCACCGCGCCGCCGAGCTCTATGTCGACATCGAGATCACCCGCGCCGCGGTGATGAAGGCGCTCCAGGCGCTGGATGCTGACGTCGCCAAAGCCACGTCAGCCGTCGCGGTCGCAAAAGCCCGCGCCGGCACCACCGCCACGCGCGCGGTCCAGGAAGGCGTGCAGATGCATGGCGGCATGGGCATGACCGACCAGTTCGACATCGGCTTCTTCATGAAGCGCGCACGGGTGTGCGAGGAGCTGTTCGGGGATGCGAACTACCACACCGAGCAGCTGGCAAGGGCGCGGGGGTATTGAGGCGGGTGGACGTGAGGCGCAGGACGCCGCCTCACAATCAGTGTCGTCGCCCGGCTTGACCGGGCGACCCAGTACGCCGCGGCGTCTCGATCAACAACAACTGGCTCTGGAATACTGGATCGCCCGCCTTCGCGGGCGATGACGGTTGAGAGTGTGGAAAGCTCGCGCCTCATCTCGTCATTGCGAGCGCAGCGAAGCAATCCAGACTGTCACCGCAGAGGGATTCTGGATTGCTTCGTCGCTGCGCTCCTCGCAATGACGGCGGAGGAACCGCCGTTACCGCATCGGCGGCGCGTACTGCACGCCACCGGCGTTCCACAGCTGGTTCATGCCGCGCGGGATCTTCAGCTTCGACTTCTCGCCGATATTGCGCTCGTACATCTCGCCGTAATTGCCGACATTGCGGATGATGCGGACGACCCAGTCCTTGGTGAGGCCGAGCTGCTCGCCGTAATTGCCTTCCGTGCCGACGAGGCGCATCACTTCCGGCTTTTTCGACTTCAGCGCCTCGTCGATGTTCTCGGAGGAGACGCCGAGCTCTTCGGCGTTGATCATCGCGTAGAGCGTCCACTTCACGATCATCATCCAGTCGTCGTCGCGCTGGCGCACCACGGGGGCGAGCGGCTCCTTGGAGATCATGTCCGGCAGGATCATGTGATCGCCGGGCTTCGACAGGTTCAGCCGCAGCGCGTAGAGCTGCGAGACGTCGGCGGAGAGCGTATCGCACTTGCCGGTGTCGTAGGCCTTCACCACGTCGTCCAGCTTGTCGAACTTCACCTCTTCGTACTTCATGTTGTTGGCACGGAAGTAGTCGGAGACGTTGAGCGCCGTCGTGGTTCCGGTCTGCACGCAGACCTTGCTGCCGGTCAGGTCCAGCGACGTTTCCTTGTTGCGCGAACGCGGCAGCATGAAGCCTGCGCCGTCGTAATAGGCGACGGCGGGGAAATAGAGGTCGTAGTCGAGCTCACGCGCCATGCTCCAGGTCGAGTTGCGCGAGAGGATGTCCACCTTCCGGCTCTGCAATTCCTTGAAGCGCTCGCTGGCGTCGAGCGCGACGAACTTCGCCTTGGCCGGATCGTTGAAGATCGCCGCCGCCACCGCGCGGCAGAAATCGACGTCGAAGCCGGTCCAGTTGCCCTTGTCGTCGGGGATCGAGAAGCCCGGCAGGCCCTTGTTGACGCCGCACAGCACTTCGCCGCGGCGAACCGTACGCTTCAGGGTGCGGGTGTCGTAGAACTCGTAGATGACGGCGAGCACGCCGACCAGCACGGCGACCGCGAGCCCGATGAGCAGGCCGCCTCGAAAAGTGCGCATGATGTCTCTCTCTCGAAATAATCGGGAAGAAAAGGAAGTGTTGCGAAGGCGGGGAACTTAGAGTTCGGGCTTCTGCCGGATGACCACCTTGGTGCCGACAGGGACGCGATCGTAGAGATCGGCGACGTCGTTGTTGACGAGACGGAAGCAGCCCGAGGACACCTTGGTGCCGATCGTATCGGGACGGTTGGTGCCGTGAATGCGGTACACGGTGGTGCCGAGATACATGGCGCGGGCGCCGAGCGGATTGCCGGGGCCGCCGGCCATGAAGCGCGGCAGATAGGGCTGGCGCTGGATCATCTCGGGCGGCGGCGTCCAGTCCGGCCATTCCTTCTTGTTGGTGATGTTCACCAGCCCCTGCCACTGGAAGCCGTCGCGGCCGACGCCGATGCCGTAGCGGATCGCGCGCCCGCCCGGCTGCACCAGATAGAGGTGGCGCTCTGCGGTGGAGATGATGATGGTGCCCGGCGTCTCGGTGGTGCGGAAGTAGACCACCTGCTTCTGCCATTCCGGCTCGAGCTGGTAGGCGTCGTCAGCGACCAGACCCGGCTCGTCGCCGCGGTCGGGCTGCTGCGCGATGGCCTGTGGTGCAGACAGGATCAGGCCGATCGTGGCCACGAACATCCCGGTCAGGCGACGAAAATCCGTCATTTCAAGCTCTCCCCGCTGCCACAGCGCAAATCATTCAAAGCCATCAAATCTCAGGGGCATGTTCATGGCAAGTTGATGGCGCGCCCGGCTGGTATGTCACGAGAATGCTTTGCTTTTTTGACGGGCCCACGGCAATGCCACAAACAGGGGATGGCGCGAAAAGCCTAGATGGCGGCCGCGAGGCCGGTGCGCTCCCTCCCCCGCTTGCGGGGGAGGGCTGGGGTGGGGGTGTCTCCGCGTCGGGATTGCCTGGGATTGCGGAGAACGTCCCTGCGTGGCGAGAGCCCTCACCCGCCGCGCTCGGGACGATGCTTCGCATCGCCCGGGGCGCGTCGGCCTCTCCCGCAAGCGGGAGAGGCAAAGGGACCTCGCCAGGCGGCGACCCGTCAGATCTTGTTATTCTCCGCCGCGATCCCGAGCCGCCGCACGATTTCGGCTCCCACGGCGCGGGCCTCGAGCCGCGAGCCGATGCGGGGGCTGCGAAAGCGTCGGCCCGAGCGCAACCGGATCGTGACGATGCAGTGCTCGTCCTCGGACCGGCCGCGGCGGTCGACGGTGATCGTCTTCACCTCGTGCCCCTCGATATGGTCGGTGCGCGGCTGGCCGTCGCCCCACAGGCGTTCGACGCGGATGTCGCCCTCGCGGATGATCCAGAACGCGCCGGTCACGAGGTTGGCGTAGCGATACACGGCGAACGCCGCGATCGCGCCGAGCGGCAGCAGCAGGATATCGACATGGCTCGGCGGCCATCCGCGCCAGAGCTTGTAGGCGTAGGGCACGGCGGACAAGGCGACGGCGATCAGTGCGACGATCCTTATGTCCCGTGCGGAAAACGCCTCGAGCGGCTCGCCGAGATGCATCTCGGAATTGCTGGCATCGAGCGGATTGACCGGCTCCTCGACGTGGGGAACGTCGAATTGCGTGGCGATCCGTGCCACGGTGTCGCGCACATGCGTGACATCCGAGATCGGCGGCGACGTCAGGCGCTCGCCCGAGACAAGCGTGAAGACCAGCTGAAAGCGGGCCTTCACCCGCTTGCTGCCGGGAACTTGCAACCCCGTGATGTCGTCCTTCGGAACGATCCGCGTCTGGAGTTTTCCGAAGGGACGCTGATGCCCGATCAGGATCTCGTCGGGTGTGATGATCCACACCACCGCCGGCGCCATCATGATGCCGACGACAAATCCCGCTCCCACCAGCAGCGCGACCACCGAGATGATGATTTCCAGCGTGTCGTGCGTGAACAGGCCGGGCGTGAAGCAGAGCGCAACGGCCGCCGCAGAGCCGGCCACGACCAGCCGCTGCGCGATCGATGAGCCTTCACGAAGGCGGATGTCGTTGCTGGTGGTCGCGTCGTCCATTGCGGGCGGCTGATTGCGTCGGTTGCGAAACTCCACGGACGGGTCCGTGGAGTCAAGCAACAAGGCCGTCAGGTGAAACCAGCCGCGCGATGTCCGTGCCGCGTCAGCTGCTGGTGTTCAGCAGCCTCGCCACCGTCCGGTCGATCTCGTCGTAGCGGCCTTCACCGGCATGCTGGAACACGATCTTGCCGGTCTGGTCGATGATGTATTGCGCCGGCCAATACTGGTTGCTGTAGGCGTTCCAGGTCTTCGAATCGTTATCCTGCGCCACCGGATAGGTGATGCCGTGACGCTTCAGGGCGGCCTGCACATTGGAGGCAGAGCGCTCGAACGGGAATTCCGGCGTGTGCACGCCGACCACGACCAGGCCCTTGTCCTTGTATTTTGCATAGAGGTCGGTGACGTGCGGCAGCGTGTTGACGCAGTTGACGCAGCCATAGGTCCAGAAATCGACCAGCACGACCTTGCCGCGGAGATCGGCGATGCTCAGCGGCTTCGAGTTGAACCAGGTGTTGATACCGGTGAAGTCGGGCGCGGTCTGCTGGCTTGCGGCCGCGCTGACGACAGGCGCAGCGCGTGCGGCCTCGTCGCAGATGCCGGGGATCACGGCGCCGGTCACGGCCATGCCGATCAGGGCTGCGGATACGGCGAGCAGTTTCAAGGTCATGGAAGCGTCCTCCGTTGAGATGCGAAGCAATCACAGGCCGATCTGGCCGGTGGGATAGAAGCCGGTGAGCCACGCCACGATCAGCGTGTCGTATTGGAAGTAGGCGGCGACCGCGAAGCCGATCACGACGACGCCAAAGCCCTGCTGCAGGCGTGGCGAAATGCGCGCGAGGCTGCGCACGCGCGTCGTCGCGGCCTGTCCGCCATAGGCGATCGCGAGCATCGGGATCGCCGCGCCGATGGCGTAGGCGACCAGCAGCGTGCCGGCCCAGGTCGCATTCTTCGTCGTCGCCACCAGCGTCAGGATCGAGCCGAGCACGGGCCCTGCGCAGGGCGTCCAGACCAGGCCCAGCGTGGTGCCGAGGATGAGCCCGCCAAGCGCGCCCTCGCGCTGCGCGGCGCTCGCAGCACCAAGATCGAGCCAGCCATTGAGTCGGATCGACAGCCATTCGAACGGCGCCGGCCACAGCATCAACAGGCCGAAGCCGAGCAGCAGGATGGACGCCGCTTCGCGCAGCACGTTCGGATCGAAGTCGAACAGCCGGGTGATCGCGCCGAGCAGCAGCGCTGTCGCCGAGAACGAGATGACGAATCCGAGCGCGATCATCGCCGGCCGCAGATGCCCCGCGCGTCCGATCGAAGCGCCAAGCAGGATCGGCAGCATCGGCAGCGTGCACGGCGCAGCGATGGTGAGGACGCCGGCAAGGACGGCGAAGATCAGGTCGAGCATGGGCCACTCGCGAGGGAGGTCACGAGGGCAGTTCGGGATGGGAGGGGCAGTCGTTACGTGGCGTCACGGCTTCGTGACGGGGTGCCCATCAGGGTGACGGTGCGCTCCCTCCCCGCTCGCGGGGGAGGATTGGGGAGAGGGTGTCTCCGCAACGGGACACTCCCCGAGAGGAGAGAGCCCTCACCCGCCGCGCGCGGGACGATGCTTCGCATCGCCCGGGCACGTCGGCCTCTCCCGCAAGCGGGAGAGGCGGGGCTCGTGGTGGCCACCTCAGGCCCAAACACAAAACGACCCGGAGGGGGGCATCCCGTCCGGGTCGTTGGAAGTCTTGGGAGGTTTAAGCAAAACCGTATGTGAGCTTTATAGGAGGGAAGTTTTTCCGCCTGATGTTGTGGTTTGTTTCAATTGTTTCGTCCGCGGTAACACTTCCGTGTCCGGGAATAGGGCCGCTGGTCAGGTCCTATCCCTTTGAAATCATGAGCTTTCAGGCAGCGAAGCGGTCGACGCCGCAGCCCTTAAGCAAATCCGCCAATTGCTTGCGGGCATAGAACATCCGCGTCTTCACCGTGCTCTGGGGGATGCCGATGATCCGACCGACCTCCTCCACGGACTTCTCGTGGTAGTAGACGAGGGTGATGATCTCGCGATGCGCGGGCGACAGTTTCTGCACGCAGGCGCGCAGGATGGCGCTGGTGTCGCTGCGGTCGAGCGAGGTCTCGGGGGTGTCGGTGTCGTCAGGGATCTGGCGCACGTCTTCCTGGTCGATGTCCTCGAAGCGGCGCTGGCGCATCGCGGTCAGCGCCTTGAAGCGGGCGATCGACAGCAGCCAGGTCGAGACCTGCGAGCGGCCCTGGAACTGGCCGGCGGTCCGCCACACGTCGAGGAACACCTGGCTGACAAGGTCTTCCGCGGTGGTGGCATCACGCACGATACGCAGGATGAAGCGGTAAACCCGCACATTGTGCCGGCAATAGAGGATGTGCATCGACGTCCGGTTGCCGTCGGCAATGCTTTCCAGAAGCATATCGTCCGAAGTCGCCTGAGCGGCGATGATGCTCTGGCTGGCCTGGGCGTTGATGGCGATGACGTTCGGCATAGACTTGGCTCCCCGTAGCGCCGCAACCGAGCGGCGTTTCCTTGGACCAAAGTGTTAATCAGCCACCGTTTCGGGACGTCTGCGCGAAAAGCGGAAAATGGTTTCGTGCGCCGCCAAATTGTTTCGTCGGACAGGGCGCGACGAAACATTCGGGGCAAAAAAGCGTGGAATTTCAATGTACGGAAAATACGGGGGTGGGGATTTGGCAGCGAGCGGAGGCGCCGGGAACGAATTTTCGGGGTTTGCGTTCAGTCGCGCCCCGCACTCCGCCGTCGTCCCGGACAAGCGCGCCAAAAGCGCGCGCCGATCCGGGACCCATAATCACAGGGAGGCGTTGTGGCGCGAAGCTGGTAACTCCGAGTCTTCGCCAAACCCAATTTCGTGGCTATGGGTCCCGGATCTGCGCTGGCGCTTGTCCGGGACGACAGCTGTATTTGCCTGGCGCCCCTACGTCTTCTCGCCAGCCGGCGAGAACAGATAGCCGCCGCCGCGGATGGTGCGGATCACGGCGGGTTTTGCCGGGTCGGGCTCGATCTTGCGGCGGATGCGCATGATGCGCAGGTCCACGGCGCGGTCGAAGGCTTCGGCGTCGCGCGCATTGGCCAGTTCGAGCAGACGTTCGCGCGACAGCACGCGCTTCGGATTGGCCGCGAACACCTTGAGCAGCCCGAACTCGGATGCGGTCAGCGGATGCTCGTTGCCCTCGTCGTCGCGCAGCGCCTGGGCTTCGAGGTCGAGCCATTTGGTGCCGAAGCGGACCAGCTGATCCTTGTCCGATTTCGCCGCCGCAGCCTCCGGCGCCGCGGCCTTGGCCGGCCCGCTTCTGCGCAGCACCGAGCGGATGCGCGCCATCAGCTCGCGCAGCTCGCAGGGCTTTGCCACGTAGTCGTCGGCGCCAAGCTCAAGCCCGACGACGCGGTCGATCGGGCTCGCGGTCGCCGTGAGCATGATGACAGGCACGTTGATGCGGCTCTTGAGGTCGCGGATGATCGACAGCCCGTCTTCCTCGGGCATGTTGAGGTCGAGCACGACGAGATCGGGCATGCCGCCGTCGATCGCGGCGCGCAACGACTTGCCGCCGTCGCACAGCGTCACGGTGAAGCCGTGCATCTTGAGGTAATCGCCGACCATCTCCCGGGCCGGGGCCTCGTCGTCGACGATCATGATGTGCTGGCTTTGGGTCATGGTCTTGAGATCACGGCAGTTCGGTCGCGGGGAGGGTGATGGTGAAGGTCGAGCCCCTGCCGGGGCCGTCGCTGTCGGCGGTCACCTCTCCGCCATGCATGTCGATAATACGCTTGACGATGGAAAGCCCAAGCCCCGTCGAGCTCTCGCCGGCGGTCGGTTTTGCCGACAGCCGCTGGAACCGGCCGAACAGGCGGCCGAGATCCTCCGGCGACAGGCCGGCGCCCTCGTCGCTGACGCGGACGATGGTCTCGCTGCCCTCATGGGCGACGGCCACGCTGATCTTGCCGCCGATCGGTGAGTACTTGATGGCGTTGCTGATGAGGTTGTCGATCGCCTCCCGGATGCGGTCGGTGTCGCACATGGTGACGATGTTGGACGGCGCGGCGACGCTGATCGCCTGCTGCTTGTTGACGGCGAGCGGCTGGTTGGCGTCGGCGACCTCCTTGACCAGGGCGGCGACGTCGACCGGCTCGCGGCGGATGGTGATGTCGAAGGCATCGGCCATCGCGTCCGAGATCAGGTGATCGACCATCGTGGTCAGGCGCTTGGTGGCGTCGCGGATGTGATCGACCTGGGCGACCACGCCGCTGGACGAGGCGCCGGTCGAGATCAGCTCCTTCAGCATCTCGGTGCGGCCGAGGATGACGCCGAGCGGATTCTTCAGATCGTGCGCAACGGTGCCCAGGATCTCGTTCTTGAAGCCGTTGGCGCGCTGCAGCCGCAGCCACTGCGCCGAGAGGCGGCGGTTGGCCTGCATCAGGGCGCGGGTGCGCTGGGCGACGCGGTCTTCCAGCTGCGTGTTGGCGTCCTGGAGCTGCTGATAGAGGATGACGTTGTCGAAGGCGATCGAGAGCCGGCTGGAGAAGATCTCGACCAGCGAGCGGTCGGTCTCGGACAGCTCGCGCTCGGCCTGCAGCAGCACGACCACCTCGCGGCCGCTTCCGGTGCGCAAGTAGATCACGCTGCGGTGGTCGGCGAATTCGTTCTTGCGGCGCTGGAAGGCGGCCTCGACCATCTCGCGCAGGTCGGGGTCGAGCGCCTTCGACGTCGTGGTGCCGATGAAGCGGCTGTAGCAGCCGCTGCCGGCGAGCACCGAGAGCTCGGGGTCGACGCCGCCATTGTCGCGCAGGACCAGTATTCCGGCGCAATCGACATTGAGCAGCGAGGCGAGCTGGGTCAGCACGCCCTCGGCGAGCCGCTGCATCGACTTGAAGTCGTACAGCGTCGAGGCCGCGTCGATGATGATCTCGAGCCCGCGCCGCGTCTGCACCATGCGCTCGAGCTGCTGATAGGAGCGCAGCGCCGCGGTCAGCGAGGTGAACAGCTTGTCGGCGGTGAGCTCGGTCTTGGCCTTGTAGTCGTTGATGTCGTACTGCACGATCACGCGCCGCTCGGGCGCCTGGCCGGGCTGGCCGGTGCGCAGGATGATGCGCACGGTCTCGTTGCGGATCTCGTTGCGGATGAACTCGACCAGCTCGAGGCCGGCGACGTCGGTCTCCATGATGACGTCGAGCAGCACCGCGGCGATGTCGTTGTGCGCGGCCATCAGCTTGCGGCCTTCGGCCGCGGAATAGGCGGAGAGGATCTCCAGGCCCTGGCCGTTGAGGCTGTAATCGGACAGCGCGAAACGGGTGCCGTCATGCACGGCCGGATCGTCGTCGATGACGGCGATCTTCCATTTCCGGGCGTCCGTATCCTCCGACGCGGTGCCGGTGTCGTCGATCAGGTGGAGGACATCGTCCTGTTCGGCCATTGAGAAGTCCCGTCAATCTCTGTGCTTTGCGCGCCGCCCTTGGCGACCCGGGGCATGATAATGCGAAAAGTAGTGCCTTGTCCCAGCTTGGATTCCAGCATCATCCGCCCGCCGAGCTGCTGGGTGACGAGGTTATAGACGATATGGAGGCCAAGTCCCGTACCACCTTCATTGCGCCGGGTGGTAAAGAATGGGTCAAAGGCCTGGCGCTGCACGTCCGGGGTCATGCCGGCCCCGTCATCGGTGAAGATGATCTCGATGTCGTCGGCCCCGCGCGGCCGCGCCGAGATCGTGATCGTGCCGGCGCGCCCGTCGGCGAAGGCGTGGTTGGCGGCGTTGAGGAAGAGGTTGGTCAGGATCTGGCCGTAGGAGCCGGGGTAGCCGTCGAGCAGCAGGCCCTCGGGTACGTCGACCTGGAGCGTGATCGGCGAGCGCTTCAGCACCGGGCGCAGGCTGGCGATGATCTGGTCGGTGGCTTCGCTCAAGCTGAACTGCCGCCGCTCGGCATGGGAGCGGTCGACCGCGACCTGCTTGAACGACTGGATCAATTCGCCGGCGCGCTGGAGGTTGGCGACCAGCTGCTGCGAGGCATCGCGCGAGGCCTGCACGAACTCCTCGAGCTGCGAGCGGCGCAGGCCGCCCTCGCCCTTGAGCTGCGCCTCGAAGATATCGCTGCGCCGGGCAAAGCTCGACGCAACGGTGAGGCTGATGCCGATCGGGTTGTTGACCTCGTGCGCGACGCCGGCGACGAGGCCGCCGAGCGCCGCGAGCCGCTCGGCGTCGATCAGGTTCTGCTGCGCGGTGTTGAGCTCGAGCAGCGCGCTCTCGGCCTTCTCCTTGGACGCGCGCAGCTCGTCCTCGGTCTCACGCTTGGCGATCGCGTTCTCGCGGAACACCTCCACCGCGCGGGCCATGGCCCCGACCTCGTCGCGTGCCTTGGTGCCCTGCACCTCGCGGTCGAGGTCGCCGAGCGTGATCGCGCGCATCGCCGCCATGATCTGCTGCAGCGGCAGGCGGATCGACAGCGCGATCAGCACGCCGGCGGTGAGGATGATGCCGAGGAAGATCACCGCGATCGACAGCACGCGCCGTGAAATATCCGCCAGCGTGCGGTCGAACGTCTCCTGCGCCTTCTGCTCGCGCTGGCGCATCTTGGTGGAGAGGTCGTCGATGGCGCCGATCGCCTCGGCCTGGCTGGCGTCGATGGTGTTGCGCAGCAGCTCGGTGCGGCTCATCAGCTGCTCGGAGAGTTTTGCAAAGCCCTCGCGCAGCGCCACGGTGCGGGTCGCGAGCCGTTGCAGCGCCATGCGCTGGAGGTCGTTGTCGGCGAGGTCGATCATCACGGGGATGGTCTTCTCGATCGTCTCGGTGTTGTGGCGCGCGTCGTCGGCCGCGCCTGACGACTGCGACAGATAGTAGGAGTTGGCCGCGACCAGCATCGCGGTGAAGGCCTCGCGCGACTTGCCGAGCGAGGGCCAGATCAGCGCGTCGCGATGGCCGGTGGCGCCTTCGATGATGGAATACAGGCCCGCCATGTCCCTGGCCGGGCCCTGCACCTGGTCCTCATAGGTCTTGGCGATGGTGGCCTGGACGCTGCGCAGCTCGCCGAAGCCGTTGAGGAAGCGGTCGGTGGTGCGCTCCAGCTCCTCGACCGAGCCCGACAGCATCGGGTCCTTGGCGGCGCGGTTGGCCAGGGTCCCCAGCACCGCCTCGCGCAGCAGCAGGATCTCGGCGAACAGATCCGGGCTCGGCTGGTTGATGTAGCGGTGGATCAGATTGTGCAGCCGCCCGGTCTCGCTTTCGAGCAGCGCCAGGATCCGGTCGGACTCGCGCACCTGGCGCACGTCGTCCCAGGCCGAGCCCAGCACCTGCGAGCCGTTCCAGATCAGCGCCACCAGCACCACCACCACGGCGGAGTTCAGCGCCGCGATCGACAGGATGCGCCAGCGGATCGGCACCGCCCGGAGCGCGCCGACGAGGCGCGCGCGCAGCCGCCCGAGCGGCCCGGGCTGCCTGTCTGCGTGCTCGCTGTGTCCAGACGCGGGCAACGAGGCTCACTCCACCTTGCGAATGCGTTCGATCAGTGCGGCCGCGGCGGGATCGCGCCCGGCCTTGGCGTAGATCGCCGCCATCGCGCCCTCGAACGGCTTGCGATCGATATCCCTGACGATGGTGACGCCGGCTTCCTCCGCCTTGCGCTGCGACTGCTCCTCGAGGTCGCGCCACTTCTCGCGCATGAAGCGGCTGGAGCGCTGCGCGGCCTCCCGGAAGATGGTCTGGTCGTCCGCCGACAGGCTGCTCCAGGCCTTGAGCGAGATCACCAGCACTTCGGGGCTCATCGTGTGCTCGGTGAGCGCGAGGTAGCCGGCATGTTTGTAATGGTCCGTCGTCACGAAAGATGGCCAGTTGTTCTCGGCGCCGTCGATCAGATGATTGGCAAGCCCGGCGAGCACCTGCCCATAGGGCATCTCGATCGGCTCGGCGCCGAGCGAGCGCATCATCTCGCTCATCAACTCCGATTGCTGCACCCGGATCCGCAGGCCCCGGAGGTCTGCGATGCTTTTGACGGGGCGGGCGCCGTTGTAGATCGAGCGGGCCCCGGAATCGTAGAAGGCGAGCCCGACGAAACCGTAGGGCTCGAAGCTGCCAAGGATCTCGCTGCCGATCGGCCCGTCCAGCACCTTCTGCATGTGCTCGATGGACCGGAACAGGAACGGCATGGCGAGCACGTTCATCGCCGGGACGAAATTGCCGATCAGCGCCACATTGGTCCGGTTGAGGTCGATCGCGCCGGCCCGGGTCTGCTCGATGGTCTCCTTCTCCTCGCCGAGCTGGCGGGAATGAAAAACCTTGATCTCGTGCCGGCCGCCGGTGCGCTCGGCGATCAGCGCGCCCATGTAGCGCAGCGCCTGGACGGTCGGGTAATCCTCGGTCTGGGTGTCGGCGGCGCGAAATTCACGCGCAACGGCGCTCGTCGCGCAAATGGCGAACAAAAGCGCGATGAAAATCACCCCGGTCCGTGAGAGTTCGGCACGGTTCAACACTGGCACACTCAACCCCTCAGTGGTGGAGTCTATGGCGAGACCAAAAGGTTCAATGCAATCTAGCAGATGGTTAAGGGAAGGCCATCCCGCCGCGGCCCGCGGGGTGATTGTGCGGCGCGGCCGGCCCTCATTCCCGGTTGAAACTGGAAATGCCGCGCCGTAAGCAGGACGGGGTCGCCTTTTGCCGCGCGACATGGAAAGAGCCATCGTGATTTCAGCATTGCGCTGTTTGCAGGTCGTTGCCACCGCCGCGGCCTTCACGTTCACCGCGCAGGCCAACGCCGCCACCGACATCGCGTGGTGGCACGCCATGTCGGGTGAGCTCGGCCGGCAGCTGGAAAAGCTCGTCGCCGACTTCAACGCCTCGCAGTCCGATTACCGGATCGTGCCTGCTTACAAGGGCAACTATACCGAGACGGTGACGGCGGCGATCTTCGCCTTCCGCTCGCGCAGCCAGCCCGCGATCGTCCAGGTCAACGAGGTCGCCACCGCCACCATGACCGCGGCCAAGGGCGCGATCTATCCGGTGTTCAGCCTGATGCGGGACCAGGGCGAGCCGTTCTCGCTCAACGACTACCTTCCCGCCGTCTCCGGCTACTACACCGATGCGGCCGGCAATCTGTTGTCGTTCCCGTTCAATTCGTCGACGCCGATCCTCTACTACAACAAGACCATGTTCCGTGACGCCGGCCTCGATCCGGAGGCGCCGCCGAAGACATGGCCGGAGCTTGGCGCGATCGCAAAGCGTCTGCGCGACCGCGGCGCTCCTTGCGGCTTCACCACGTCCTGGCCGTCCTGGATCCACATCGAGAATCTCTCCGCCTTCCACAACCTGCCGCTCGCGACTCGCACCAACGGCTTTGCCGGGCTCGATGCCGAGCTGACCATCAACAATTCGGTCGTCGTCAAGCACGTCGCCCAGCTGGCTGAGTGGCAGAAGACCAGGCTGTTCGACTATGGCGGCCGCGGCCAGTCGGCCGAGCCGCGCTTCCAGAACGGCGAATGCGGCATCTTCATCGGCTCCTCGGCGACGCGCGCCGACATCAACGCGAACTCGAAATTCGAGATCGGCTACGGCATGATGCCGTACTGGCCCGAGGTGAAGGACGCGCCGCAGAACTCGATCATCGGCGGCGCCACGCTGTGGGTGCTGCGTGATCGGCCGCGCGCGGAATACAAGGGCGTTGCGCGGTTCTTCGCCTATCTGTCGCAGCCCGGCGTGCAGGCGGCCTGGCACCAGAACACCGGATATCTGCCGATCACCCGCGCCGCCTACGAGCTGACGCGCGCGCAAGGCTTCTACGAGCGCAATCCGGGCTCGGCGATCTCGTTCGAGGAGATCACGCTGCATCCGCCGACGTCGAACTCGAAGGGCATCCGGCTCGGCTCCTTCGTGCTGATCCGCGGCGCGATCGAGGACGAGCTGGAGCAGGCCTTTGCCGGCCAGAAGAGCGCGCAGGGAGCGCTGGATTCCGCCGTCGAGCGCGGCAACAAGCTGCTGCGCCAGTTCGAGCGCGCCAGCCCGGAGCGATAGGCGCTGCTCGGCCCGCAGCGCGCGCACGCGACTCCACATCACGAAATTTGAAGCGATGCACGGATCCGCGGGCGGGCCGCAAATCCACGCTCTCGAAACAATGACGCCCGTGTGAGCCACATCACTTGTGCCGCGGGCGCGCAGCGATAATCTTCAGGTTGTTTCATCTATCATTTTTTCGGAAAAGTTGTGATGGAGATCGCTTATGCCTTGCTCATGTTGCATCATCCCGAACGACGTTCTGACCAGACTTTCCCAGGACAAGAAGCTGTCCGCCGTGCTTCGCAAGCAGATGGTCGACACCGTCCAGGTCAGTCACGAACTGCGCGAATTGCGGACGCAGACGGCGAAATTGACCAGCGTCGTGGCGGCGCGCGCCGCAGGTCTGGTCACGCTGGCCGCGGCGCCGACGGTCACGGTCTACGACTGCAAGCACACGCAGACGCTGCCCGGCACGCCCGTGCCGAAGCCGAAGACGTCCTCGGACGGCTCCGTCAAGCGCACCTTCAACCAGACCACCAAGGTGGCCAGGTTCTACCAGCAGGTCTTCAACCGGAATTCGATCGACGATCACGGCATGACCATGATGTCGTCGGTTCATTTCGGCGAGAAGTACAACAACGCGATGTGGAACGGCTCGCAGATGGTCTATGGCGACGGCGACGGCAGCATCTTCGTCGACTTCACCCGCGGCAACGACGTCATCGGCCACGAACTGACCCATGGCGTGACCCAGCATAGCCTCCAGCTCGCCTATAGCGGCGATGCCGGCGGCCTGAACGAGAGCATCTCCGACTGCTTCGGCTCGATGTTCCGGCAGTGGGAGGCCAAGCAGGACGTCAAGAAGGCTGACTGGCTGATCGGGCGCGACATCATGGGGCCGGCGGCCAAGAAGAAGGGGTTCGCCTGCCTGCGCGACATGGCCGATCCCGCCGCCAAGCACTGCCTGGCGCCGCAGCCGACCAAATATTCGCAAGTGACGCCCGGCATGGACCCGCATTACGCGAGCGGGCCGCCGAACCTCGCCTTCTACACCGCCTGCACGACGCTTGGCGGATACAGTTGGGCCAGGATCGGGCAGGTGTGGTATCATTCGCTCACTGGTTTCGGGCCGGCGCCGAACATGACGATGAAGGCATTCGCGGCGCGGACCCGGCAGGGTGCCCACACGTTGTATCCTGGCGATGCCGCAGTCCTCGCCGCCGTCGATACCGGATGGAAGAAGGTCGGGCTCTAAAACGTGCGATACGGAAGGAAGGAAGCGTGGATCGCTTGAAGATCGAGCGCGTCGGAGGGTTCGCCGGCTTCGGCGGCCCTCACCTCAAGAGCCGCGGTGAAGTGGCATTGTCGGATCTGTCCGCCGCCGATCAGAAGACGGTGGAGCAGCTGTTTGCCGATCCGAAGAAGGTCGCGCCCGCGCATCCAGGTCAGGCCGACGCGTTCAGTTACCGGATCACGCGCGGTGCGCAGACCATCGAAGTCCCCGAGCATGCGGTCCCCTCGACCATCAAGAACAGCGTCAAGGATGTCCTGGAATAACACCGGACGGAGCCGGGCGCTGTGATGGAGGAGTCGCTGCCGCCGGATTCAGTCGGTGCTTGGGGCATGTCCGCGTCGACGAGCCTCGAGGCCTACCGTGCCTTGCGCGCCGACCAGTCCCGATGGCTGCCGATCGCGCTCGACATCGCGCGCAGCCACGGCCTCGACGTCGGCGCGCCGCAGGTGTTTGTAACAGGTACCAATCTCGTGGTCGGCCTCGGTGAGCGCCTGATCCTGAAGATCTTCCCGCCGCTGCTCCACGCGCAATTCGTCTCCGAGCGCGGTTCGCTGACGCAGCTTGCGGCACGTCTTTCCTTGCCAATTCCGCAGGTCGTCGCGGAAGGGATGCGCGACGGCTGGCCCTATCTCGTCATCACGCGTCTTGCCGGCACGCTCGGCTCGGAGGTCTGGCCGTCTCTGCCGGAACAGCAGAAGGAGCGCCTGCTGCGCCAGATCGGCGAGACCATCGCGGCCGTGCAGCGCGCGCCGCTTGGCCCTCTCGCAGCAATAGAGCCGCGCTGGGACGAGTTCATGCGCGCCCAGATGCAGGGGTGCCGCGCCAGGCACCAGCGTCTCGGCCTTGCGCCCAAATTCCTTGGAGGCCTCGACGATCTCCTGCGCGATGCGGCCCGCCTCGTTCCGATGGACGCGCCGCCGGTGCTCCTGACCGGCGAATACATTCCGGAGAACTTTCTGCTCGCCTGCCATGACGGGCAATGGTCGCTCGCCGGCCTGTTCGACTTCGGCGACGTGCGGGCGGGATGGCGCGACTACGACCTGCTCGGCCCCGGCGCCTTCATGGCGGCGGGCCGGCCGGGGAGGGTGCGCAGCCTGCTCGAAGGGTTTGGCTATGCGAAGCTGGACTATGCGCTCAAGCGGCGCCTGATGGCCCTGATGCTGCTGCACCACGCCAGCGATCTCAACAGCCACATCTGCATCGAGGGCTGGCAGGACAAGGCGAAGGATCTCGTCGAGCTGCAGGACCTGATCTGGGCGGAGTGAGTGCTCCGGCCCCACCGCTCTCCGTCATTCCGGGGCGCCGCGAAGCGGCGAGCCCGGAATCCATTTTCCCACGCATTCTGTGGCCCGATGGATTCCGGGCTCGATGCTGCGCATCGCCCCGGAATGACGGCCGGGCCTGGTGGCTTCAGCACGGGCGCCGCGCTATCTGCGCGATGAGTCCTGCCGTCGCCTCCCGAATGGGCTCTCACGCTTTATCGATGAAATTTTGAGCAATTCTCCGTCTTTGTATGCAAGAAGGAAGTGCGCCGCTCTCCGGAAAATCAGGCAAAAATCAAAAAGATCAAGTGATATCAGTTGATTAGCGCGAGGCTAACGTCTCGTTAAGCTCTGGCACGAACCTTGCGAATCCAGTTCCAACCAGAAACTTTTGCGTTGGAGCGATTTCATGAAGCGCCGCGATTTCCTCAAGTCCGTTTCCGGATTGGCCGCAGGCGCGGCGCTTCCGGCCATGCCGTCGGTGATCTCCTCGGCCAAGGCCGACGCTCGCTCGGAGACGCTGCTGATCGTCTCGGAGGGCGGCCCCAACAATCTCGACATCCATGGCGTCGGCACCAACGTGCCCGGCTATGAGGTGTCCTGGAATTGCTACGACCGGCTGATCAGCCACGAGATGAAGAGCGGCCCCGGCGGCGTGCCCTATTACGATCGCGACAAGTTCAAGGGCGAGCTCGCCGAGGACATGAAGATCGACGACATGTCGGTCACCTTCAAGCTGAAGAAGAACGCCAAATTCCACGATGGCGCGCCGGTCACCGCCAAGGACGTGAAGTGGTCGTTGGACCGTGCCGTCAGCGTCGGCGGCTTCCCGACCTTCCAGATGAGCGCGGGCTCGCTGACCAAGCCCGAGCAGTTCGTCGTGATCGACGACTACACCGTGCGCGTCGATTTCCTGAAAAAGGACAAGCTGACGATTCCCGATCTCGCGGTGATCGTGCCCTGCATCGTCAACTCCGAGCTGGTGAAGAAGAACGCCAGCGAGAAGGATCCCTGGGGTCTCGAATTCACCAAGCAGCAGACCGCGGGCTCCGGCGCCTACAAGGTGACGAAGTGGACCGCCGGCACCGAAGTGATCATGGAGCGCAACGAGGATTGGGTCGGCGGGCCCTTGCCGAAGATCAAGCGCGTGATCTGGCGCATGGTGCCGCAGGCGGGCAATCGCCGTGCGCTGCTGGAGCGCGGCGACGCCGACATCTCCTACGAGCTGCCGTTCAAGGATTTCCAGGAGATGAAGGCGAGCGGCAAGCTCAACGTGGTGTCGCTGCCGTTCTCCAACGGCATCCAGTATATCGGCATGAACGTCACCAAGCCGCCGTTCGACAACGTCAAGGTGCGGCAGGCGATCGCCTATGCGCTGCCCTACCAGAAGATCATGGACGCGGTGCTGTTCGGGCTCGGCAATCCCATGTTCGGCGCCGCCAAGGACAAGCCGACCGAGGTCGCCTGGCCGCAGCAGCACAAATACAACACCGACATGGAGAAGGCGAAGGCGCTGCTGACGGAGGCCGGCTACGCCAACGGTTTCGAGACCACGATCTCGTTCGACCTCAATTTCGCCGGCGTCAACGAGCCGCTCTGCGTGCTGGTGCAGGAATCGCTCGCCCAGCTCGGCATCAAGACCACCATCAACAAGGTGCCCGGCGCCAACTGGCGCACCGAATTGAACAAGAAGGAGATGCCGCTCTTCACCAACGTGTTCTCGGGTTGGCTCGATTACCCCGAGTACTTCTTCTATTGGTGCTATCACGGCAACAATTCCGTCTTCAACACCATGAGCTACAAGTCGGCGGAGATGGACAAGCTGATCGACGGCGCGCGCGTCGCGGCCGCGAGTGGCGACACCGCGACCTACGACACCGACGTGAAGGGTTTCGTCGATCTCGCCTACAGCGACATCCCGCGCATCCCGCTGTACCAGCCCTTCGTCAACGTCGCGATGCAGAAGAACATCAGCGGCTACCAATACTGGTTCCATCGCCGCCTGGACTACCGCGCGATGGCAAAGGGGTGAGGTGTCATGCTGATGGTCGGCGACGCATCGGCATGTGTTGGTCTCTTCCACTGGAGTGAGGTGGGCACTGTCATCTCATTCCCTCTCCCCTTGTGGGGTCCGAGGCGAGCGAAGCTCGCTCTCGAGGGCAGGGAGGGGGGTAGCCACGAACTCCGACCCCTCCCGGAGCCACCCCCCTTCCTAGCCCTCCCCCACAAGGGGGGAGGGAACGCAGCTGAGCAGGTCGTTCGAATTTGCTTCCAATGGCTAGGCAGAAGGAGAGCACTCCCATGCTGACCATGATCGGCAAGCGCCTGATGTTCGCGATACCCTCGCTGATCGGCGTCGTCATCGTCACCTTCCTGCTGACGCGCGCGCTGCCTGGTGATCCCGCCGCGTATTTCGCCGGTCCCGCCGCGACGAAAGAGGCCGTCGAGCAGATCCGGAAGAAGCTCGGCCTCGACCGGCCGCTGATCGAGCAGTTCTTCCGCTACACCAACGACCTCGCCCATGGCGATTTCGGCAACTCGCTCACCACAGGCCAGCCGGTCGCCGCCGAGATCCGCAACCGCCTGCCGGCGTCGGCCGAGCTGACGCTGCTCGGCCTCATCGTCTCGATCGTCATCGCCATTCCGCTCGGTGTGCTGGCGGCGACGCGGCCGGGATCATGGGTCGATCACCTCTGTCGCGTCACGACGACGGCCGGCGTCTCGCTGCCGGTGTTCTTCACCGGGCTCGTTCTCGTCTACGTTTTCTATTTCCGGCTCGGCTGGTCGCCCGCGCCGCTCGGCCGTCTCGACGTGTTCTACAGCGCGCCGCCGACGGTGACCGGTTTCTATCTGATCGACACCCTGATCGCGCGCGACCTCGAGGCGTTCCGCTCGGCGCTGAGCCAGCTTATTTTGCCGGCCACCACGCTTGCGATCTTCTCGCTGGCACCGATCGCGCGCATGACCCGCGCCTCGATGCTGGCGGTGCTCGCCTCCGAATTCGTCCGCACTGCGCGCGCCAGCGGCCTGTCGCCGGCGACCGTCATCGTCACCTACGCCTTCCGCAACGCGATGCTGCCCGTGATCACCACGCTCAGCATGGTGTTCTCGTTCCTGCTCGGTGCGAACGTGCTGGTGGAAAAAGTGTTCGCCTGGCCCGGCATCGGATCCTATGCGGTGGAAGCGCTGATCTCGTCGGACTTCGCGCCGGTGCAGGGTTTCGTGCTGACCATGGCGGTCATGTACGTGCTGCTCAATCTCGTGATCGACATTTTGTACGGCGTAATCGATCCGCGCGTCAGGTTGGAGGGCTAAATCATGAGCTCCGTTGCGCCTGCTGTTGAACCCGTCGGTCCCGCCCGTACCTCGGGACTGGTCGCGATCCTCGAACAGACCCGCTACGTTCTCGGCGAAAACAAGGTCACGGGTTTTGCCTTCGCCCTGCTGATTGTGATCCTCATCGCCGCGATCTTCGGTCCCTATGTGGTGCCGTATGATCCGCTCGCCTCCGACACCGCCGCGGCGTTGAAAGCGCCCTCGGCGGCGCACTGGTTCGGGACCGATCAGCTCGGCCGCGACATCTTCAGCCGCGTCGTCGTGGCCACGCGTCTCGATACCTTCATCGCGATCGCCTCCGTCGTGCTGGTGTTCCTGATGGGCGGCCTCGCCGGCATCGCGGCCGGCTATTTCGGCGGCTGGACCGACCGCATCGTCGGCCGCATCGCCGACACCATCATGGCGTTTCCGCTATTCGTGCTGGCGATGGGCATCGTCGCGGCGCTCGGCAACACGGTGCAGAACATCATTCTTGCGACCGCGATCGTGAACTTCCCGCTCTATGCCCGCGTCGCGCGTGCCGAGGCCAATGTCCGCCGCAATGCCGGCTTCGTGCAGGCCGCGCGCCTGTCCGGCAACGGTGAATTCCGCATCCTGCTGGTGCATATTCTCCCGAACATCATGCCGATCATGATCGTGCAGATGTCGCTGACCATGGGCTACGCCATCCTCAACGCCGCCGGCCTGTCCTTCATCGGCCTCGGCGTCCGCCCGCCGACCGCCGAATGGGGCATCATGGTCGCGGAAGGCGCGGGCTTCATGGTCTCAGGCGAATGGTGGATCGCGCTGTTCCCCGGCCTCGCTTTGATGATCGCCGTGTTCTGCTTCAACCTCCTCGGCGACGGCCTGCGCGACATCGTCGACCCGCAGCGGAGGACGTGATGGCAAAGCCCCTGCTAAGATTCCCCAATGATTCCAACGCCATTCTACTGTGCATGGGGTTGTTTTCGCACTTTTTGAGTGACGGGAGCCATCTATGACGGCCCAGCCCTTGCTCGACGTCCAGGACCTCACGGTCGAATTCACCACCCGCCGCGGCATCGTGAAGGCGGTGCAGCACGTCAACATCTCCGTCGCCAAGGGCGAGACGCTGGCGATCGTCGGCGAGTCCGGCTCCGGCAAGTCGGTGACGTCCTATGCGGTGATGCGCATCCTCGACCGGGCGGGGCGGATCGCCGAGGGCTCGGTGATGTTTTCCGGCATCGACGTGAAGGCTGCGACCGAAGACCAGATGCGCGACCTGCGCGGCCGCGAAGTCTCGATGATCTTCCAGAACCCGCGCGCTGCACTGAACCCGATCCGCAAGGTCGGCGACCAGATCGAGGACGTGCTGCGCACCCATGTGCAGCAGGCCCAGGTCGCCGATCACGGTGAGAAGGCGATCGAGGCGCTGGAGCAGGTCAAGATCGCCCGCCCGCGCGAGCGCTACCACGCCTATCCGTTCGAACTGTCCGGCGGCATGTGCCAGCGCGTCGTCATCGCGCTGGCGCTGGCCTGCAACCCGCAGCTCCTCATCGCGGACGAGCCGACCACGGGCCTCGACGTCACCACCCAGAAGGCGGTGATGGATTTGATCGTCGAGCTGACCAGGCGCCGCGCGATGTCGACCATCCTGATCACGCATGATCTGGGTTTGGCCGCCGCCTATTGCGACCGTGTCGTGGTGATGGAAAAGGGTCGCGTGGTCGAGACCGCCACGGCCGCCGACATTTTCGCCAACCCGCAGCACCCCTACACCAAGAAGCTGATGCGCGCGACACCGCGGCTCGGCGTGAGCCTGCGGGATCTGCTGCCGGAGGAGGAGGGGGCTTCCTTCGCCTCTCCCCGCGTGCGGGGAGAGGCCGACGCACGAAGTGCGGGGGGTGAGGGGGACTCTCCAAGCACCGTGCTCGCGGAGACGCCCCCTCACCCCAACCCTCTCAGCGCGAGCGAAGCTCGTCGCGACCCCGCAAGCGGGGAGAGGGGGAAGAGCGAACAGCCGCTCCTTCTCATCGAAAAGCTCGTGAAAGAGTATCCCCGCCAGGGCGCCACGGCCACGCTCGGCAAATTGTTCGGCCGCAAGCCGCCGGTGGAGCCGGATGTATTCCGCGCCGTCGACGGCATCAGCTTCTCGATCGGCCATGGCGAGAGCGTCGGCCTGGTCGGCGAATCCGGCTGCGGCAAATCGACCACCTCGATGATGGTGATGCGGCTCCTGGACCAGACCTCCGGCCTGATCCAGTTCGACGGCGAGGACATCGGCGGCATCGCGCCGGCCTCGTTTGCCCGGCTGCCGCAGCGCAGCCGCATCCAGATGGTGTTCCAGGACCCGACCGACAGCCTCAATCCGCGCTTCACCGCCGCGCGCGCCATCGCCGACCCGATCATGCAGCTCGGCGACGTCAGGGGCCGCGATGCGCTGCGCGCCCGCTGCGAGGAGCTGGCCACCATGGTCGGCCTGCCGCACAATCTGCTGGATCGGTTTCCGCACCAATTGTCCGGCGGCCAGAAGGCCCGCGTCGGCATCGCCCGGGCGATTGCCCTGCACCCGAAACTCGTCATCCTGGACGAGCCGACGGCGGCGCTCGACGTCTCGGTCCAGGCCCTGGTCCTCAATCTGCTCCAGGACCTCAAGGCGCGGCTAGGTATGAGCTATCTGTTCGTCTCGCATGATTTGAACGTAGTGCGCTTGCTGTGCGATCGTGTCATTGTGATGCGGACGGGTCGAATCGTCGAGGAAGGCTCTTCCGAGAGGGTTTTGAGCGATCCGCAGGACGACTACACCAAGGAGCTGCTGACGGCGATCCCTCATCCGCCGTTGCCGGTACACTGATTGTTTGGGAGCGTGATGGCCGAGCCGCTGGACGATTATATCGACGCCGTATCGAAAGCGCTGGCATTGCCGATCGAGGAGGCCTGGAGGCCGGCGGTTCGCGCCAATCTCGAAGTGTCGCTGCGGCTCGCCCGCCTCGTCGACGAATTCGCGCTGCCGGACGAGACCGAGCCGGCGCCGATCTTCTCCGTCTGACGCCGCCATGACCACCAAGCCAGAGATGAGTGCTGCCGATATCGCCAAAGCGGTGGCTGGCGGCAAGATGTCCGCCCTCGCTGCCATCGAAGCCGCGCTTGCGCGCATCAAGCAGCACGACACCATCCTCAATTCCTTCACCGACGTCACCGCCGAGCGCGCCCTTGCGAAAGCGCGTGCGATCGACGCCGACATTGCCGCCGGCAAGGAGGTCGGCCCGCTCGCCGGCGTGCCCTTCGCGGTGAAGAATCTGTTCGATGTCGCGGGCCTGCCGACGCGTGCCGGCTCGAAGATCAACCGCGACCTCGCGCCCGCCAAGCGCGACGCCACCTTGATCGAGCGGCTGGAAGCGGCCGGCGCGGTTCTGGTCGGCGCGCTCAACATGGGCGAGTACGCCTACGACTTCACCGGCGAGAACATTCACGACGGTCCATCGCGCAATCCGCACGACACGACGCGCATGAGCGGCGGCTCCTCCGGCGGCTCCGGCAGCGCCGTCGGCGGCGCGCTGGTGCCGATTGCGCTGGGCTCGGACACCAACGGCTCGATTCGCGTGCCGTCCTCGTTCTGCGGCATTTTTGGTCTGAAGCCGACCTATGGTCGGCTGTCGCGGGCGCGGTCGTTTCCGTTCGTCGCCAGCTTCGATCATCTCGGTCCGTTCGCGCGCACCGTCACCGATCTCGCGCTCGCCTACGATGCGATGCAGGGGCCGGATGCGGGCGATGCCGCCTGCACCACACGCGGTCTGGAGCCGACGGTGCCGCTGCTCGCCAATCCGGTCTCGGACCTGCGCATCGCGATCGCCGGCGGCTACTTCCAGAAGAACGTGTTTCCCGAGGCCGTCGAAGCCGTGAGCCGCGTCGCCAAGGCGCTCGGCGCGACGCAAATCGTCGAGGTGCCCGAAGCCGCGCGTGCCCGCGCGGCGGCTTACGTCATCTCCACCACCGAAGGCGCTTCGCTGCATCTCGATCGCCTGCGCAAGCGTCCGAACGATTTCGATCCCGCCGTGCGCGACCGCCTGATCGCGGGCGCCATGGTGCCCGCGCCGCTGGTGGATCGCGCGCAAAAATTCCGCCGCTGGTATCGCGCGCAGTTTTCCGAGATCTTCAAATCGGTCGACGTGCTGCTGGCGCCGGCGACGCCGTGCACTGCGCCAAAGCTCGGGCAGGTGAATTTCAATCTCGACGGCGTCGAACTGCCGGTGCGCGCCAATATCGGCATCCACACCCAGCCGATCTCCTTCATCGGCCTGCCCGTGGTCGCGGTGCCGGTGCCGCTCGAGCCGCTGCCGATCGGCGTGCAGATCATCGCCGCGCCCTGGCGCGAGGATATCGCGTTGCGCGTCGCGCATACGTTGGAACGGATGGGCGTTGTTGCAGCGCCAGCCCCGAGAGGATTCTGAGATGGAGATCGATCTCCCAGAGGTGATCGCGGAAGTCAAAGCCGCATTCGATCGTTATGAGCAGGCCCTGGTCACCAACGACGTAACCGTGCTCGGCGAGCTGTTCCGCAACGATCCCCGCACGCTGCGCTACGGCATCGGCGAGAACCTCTATGGCTATGAGGCGATCTCCGGCTTCCGCGCCGGCCGCTCGCCGGTCGGCCTCAACCGTCGCACCGCGAAAACCGTCATCAGCAGCTATGGCCGCGACACGGCCGTCGCCTCCACCCTGTTCTATCGCGACACGGCGCCCGGCAAGGTCGGCCGGCAGATGCAGACCTGGATTCGCTTCCCGGAGGGCTGGCGCGTCGTCGCCGCCCATGTCAGCATCATCGACGAGTCGAAAGAGACCTGATCGAATGACGCTTGACGACCTTCCGCAGGGAACTCTGCCGGCCGAGTCGGTGGTGCCCCGCGTCGACCGGGCCCTGCCGTCGGTGCAGAAGGTCACGCGCGCCGAGGAACTGCGTCTTCAGCTCGCCGACGAGATCGTGCGCGGAGCCCTGGCCCCCGGCTCGCCGCTGGACGAGACCGACATCGCGCGGCGTTTCAACGTCTCGCGCACGCCGGTGCGCGAGGCCCTGCGCCAGCTGGTGGCGAGCGGCCTCGTCGAGGCCCGGCCGCACCGCGGCGCGGTGGTGGCGCAGCCGTCGATCGAACGGCTGAAGAGCATGTTCGAGGCGATGGCGGAGCTGGAAGCGCTGTGCGCCGGCCTTGCGGCCGAGCGCATGTCCGCCGCCGAACGCCACGGTCTGGAGGCCATCCACGAAGAGCTGCGTGTCCTCAGCTACACCGGCAATCCCGATCGCTTCCACGAGGTCAACGAGCGCTTCCACAACGCGATCTATGCCGGCTCGCAGAACGGTTACATCGCCGAGATCACGCTGGCGACCCGCGTCCGCGTGCAGCCGTTCCGCCGTGCCCAGTTCCGCAACCTCGGCCGTCTCGCCAAATCGCAAGCCGAGCACGACCGCGTCGTCGTCGCCATCATGCGCGGCGACAAGCAGGGCGCCGCCGCCGCCATGCGCGCCCACATCGAGTTGGTGCGCGGGGAGTACGAGATCTACGCGGTGTCGGTTTAGCGCCGCGCACTCGTGTCGTAGGGTGGGCAAAGGCGCAAAGCGCCGTGCCCACCATCTATCCTAGCTAATGGTAATGGTGGGCACGCTACACTTTGCCCACCCTACGAGAGCTACGCCGTGGCCGCCTCCGCCATATACGCGCGCCAACCGCCGTAGCTTGTGATGTCTCGCGCTTCGCCGAGCACTTCCGGCTCGACGAGAAAGCCCTTCACGCTGCGGCCGTCGGCGAGCCTGATGGTGCCGATCGCCATCGGCGCCGGAATCGCGTTGACGAACTTGCCGAACGCAGCCGCAGAAAGCGACCAGATCTCCAGCTCGATGGCCGCGCCTTTGCCGGCTGCGACGCGCAGCATGCCCGGCTTCGGTGGTGTGGTCGGAAGCGCATAGAGTTTGTAGTCCGCCGCCGTCCTGGTCGCCTCGATCAGCTTTCCGTTCAGCGCCTTCAGCTCGCCGTTCAGCGCCATGCCGGACAGATGCGCGCCGACGACGGCGATCGGAATCTCGTCGATGCCGCCTGCGGCAAGCGGCGCGAGCGCGGGTTGCGCGACGCCCTTCGCGCCGACGCTCAGCCTGGTATCCGCATGGAACACGCGGCCGATGCTCGCAAGCAGCGCATCGCGGCCGGCCGGCGCCAGCAGCGTGATCCCGAACGGGATGCCGTCGGCGCGCATCGATGCCGGCACGGCGAGGCCGCAGAGGTCGAGCAGGTTGACGAAATTGGTGTAGGTGCCGAGCCGGCTGTTGAGCTCGATCGGGTTGGCCAGCACCTGCGCGGTCGTATACGCGGTCGGCGCCGTCGGCAGCACCAGCGCATCGATATTGGCAAAGGTGCGCTCGGCGATCTTGCGCAGGCCCTGCAGGCGATAGAGCGCGGAGAAGGTGTCCGCCGCCGTCAGCCGCGCACCGGCCGCGGTGATCTCGCGCGTCACCGGATGGATCATATCGGGCGCGGACGCCAGCAGGTTCTTGATCACGAGATAGCGCTCGGCAACCCAGGGCCCTTCGTAGAGCAGTCGCGCCGTCTCGTAGAACGGCTCGAGGTCGAATTCGACCAGCGTCGCGCCGAGCGCAGTCCAGCGCTTCAGCGCCTCGCCATAAGCGGCTTCCGCCTTCTTGTCGCCGAAGAAGATCAGCTGCCCGTTGCGCGGCACGCCGAGGCGCAGGTTTGCGGGGAACGGCGTCAGCGCGCCGAGCGGCCGGTCGCGCGAGAATGGATCGGCCTGGTCAGGTCCCGCCATCACGGAGAGTGCGAGTGCAGCATCGTCCACCGTCAAGGCGAATACCGAGATGCAGTCGAGCGTGCGGCAGGCAGGCACGAGTCCCGCGGTCGAGATCATGCCGAGGCTTGGCTTCAGCCCGACGATGTTGTTGAGCATGGCCGGCACGCGGCCGCTGCCGGCGGTGTCGGTGCCGAGCGTCAGCGGCACCAGCCCGGCGCCGAGGGCGGTCGCCGAGCCCGAGCTGGAGCCACCGGGAATCAGATCCTCGCGAATCGAATTTTTGGGAATGCCGTAGGGCGAGCGTACGCCGACGAGGCCGGTTGCGAACTGGTCGAGATTGGTCTTGCCGATGATGATGGCGCCGGCCGCGCGCAGGCGCTCCACCGCGGTCGAGTCATGGGTCGGTGTGTAGGAGAAGGCGGGGCAGGCCGCCGTGGTCGGAAAGCCCAGCGCGTCGATGTTGTCCTTCACCGCGACCGGGACGCCATAGAGCGGCATGCTGGCGGCATCCGGGCGCGCGGCAAGCTTTTCAGCTTCCGCGATCGCGTCCTTCTCGTCGCGCAGGCTGATGAAGACGGCGGGATCGTTGTGGTCGCGGATGCGCTGGTAGCTGCGCGCGATCGTCTGTGCCGGCGTGAGCGTGCCCGCGCGATGCGCGGCCACAATCGCGGCGATCGTTTCAGGCTGTTCAGCCCCCATTTTCAGCCCTCATGGCGACAAAACTCCGGCAACATGTCCTCACCCGGATTGAAGCAAGCGATGTGCCATTGTGTACAGAATCCGGGCAGCGCGGCTGCTCCGGATATTATCGGGAGATCAGTAGGTTGGGGGATATTTCGGCGGCCGGGCGGGGCATCGCGCCAACGCCTTGTTCCGGGCATTTGCGCAAATTTTGGGCAGTCTGGATCAGGTGAAGCCAGCGAGGATCTGGAGCAGCCGCTCCCGGTTCTCCTTGCCGATCTTCGCCTCGACATGGCGCTCGTGCTCGTCGGCGAGCCGCTTGAACTTCGCCAGCGCCGTCTCGCCCTGGGCGGTGAGGTGCAGGGCGTGGGAGCGCCGGTCCGCCTTCGACTTGACCCGTTTCACCAGCTTGCGGTGTTCGAGGCTGTCGAGCAGATGCACAAGCCGGGCGCGCTCGATGCCGAGGCGCTTGGCCACCGCCATCTGCGACAGGCCCGGATTGGCGCCGATTACCGTCAGCACCGAATATTGCGTCGGCCGGATGTCGACCCCGCCCAGCGTCTTGATGAAGTCCTGAAAGATCCAGATCTGGAAACGCCGCACCGCGTAGCCGGCGTGTCCGACCAGCGCGTCGAGCCCTATCTCGTCCGCGTCGTTCCGCCGCGCCGCGCCGTTGCCGGCGCGTTTGCGTGGGGAAGTTTGGGCTACCGTGGCTGTCACGTCGCGTCTCCTGCCATGCATCCCTTGTAGCGCCTCGGACGGCCGTGCGGAAGATTGTTGTTGACGACAACAATTGTCGTGCCCAACATTATGGCCAAGGCAGAATGGCCAAGGCAGTCCGGAACGAGGCTGCGGCCGATCCGGACATCCGGGCGGAGGAGGAAACACATGACAGCCGCCTTACGCGGTGACGCGTCAAGTCTGTTCGCAGCGCCCAAGACGATCGCCGAGCATCGCGCCGACGGCAGCATCGTGCTGCGCTCGCCGGAGCCGTTGCACGACAGCGCGCGCTGCATCGGCGACTGGCTGGAGCAATGGGCGCGGCAGACGCCCGATGCGATCTTCCTCGCCGAGCGCGGCAATGCCGAAGCGCCATGGACCACGGTCACCTACGCGCAGGCATTGCGGCAGGTGCGTGGCGCGGCGTCATGGATCCTGTCGCAAGGCCTCAGCGCCGAACGCCCGCTCGTGATCCTCTCCGACAACAGTATCGACCATGCGCTGCTCGCGCTTGCGGCGCAGCATGTCGGTGTGCCCTCCGCCGCGATCTCGCCGGCCTATTCGCTGATGTCCAGGGATTTCGACAAGCTCAAGAGCATGATCGCGCTGCTCGAGCCGGGCGCGATCTACGTCTCCGCGACGAAGCCGTTCGCGGCGGCGCTGGCTGCGATCGAGCCGCTGCACAAGGCGCAGATCATCAGCGGCAACGGCGCTGACGCCGACGCACTCGCCTTCAGCGCCGTTGCGGCAACGCCCGAAATTGCCGACGTCGCAAAAGCCTTTGCCGCGGTGACGCCGGACACGATCGCAAAATTCCTGTTCACGTCAGGCTCGACCGGCACGCCGAAAGCCGTCATCAACACCCAGCGCATGCTGACCTCGAGCCAGCAGGCCAAGGCGCAGACCTGGACCTTCCTCGAACAGGCTGGCAGCGATCTCGTCATTCTCGACTGGCTGCCCTGGAGCCACACCTTCGGCGCCAACCACAATTTCAACCTGGTGCTGCGCAACGGCGGCTCACTCTATATCGACGGCGGCAAGCCTGCGCCCGGTCTCTTTGCGACGTCGCTCGCGAACCTGAAAAGCGTGATGCCGACGGTCTATTTCAACGTGCCGCGCGGCTTCGACATGCTGATCGCGGCATTGCGCGGTGACGAAGCGTTGCGCCGCCGCTTCTTCAGCGAGGTGAAGTTCGCCTTCTACGCGGGCGCAGCGCTGCCGCAGAACCTGTGGGACGCGCTCGAACAATTGTCCGTCGAAACCGTCGGCCGCCCGCTGCCGATGGTATCGGCCTGGGGCTCGACGGAAACCTCGCCGCTGGCGACCGACTGCCATTTCCTCGCCGAGCGCTCCGGCAATATCGGCGTGCCGATACCCGGTACCGAGCTGAAGCTCGTCACCTCCGGCGACAAGCTGGAAGTGCGCGTGCGCGGCCCCAACGTCACGCCGGGTTACTGGAAGGCGCCCGAGCTGACCAGGCAGGCGTTTGACGACGAGGGCTTTTATCTCATCGGGGATGCGGTGAAGCTTGCTGATAGCGCGCGGCCGGAGCGCGGCCTGTTCTTCGACGGGCGTGTCGCGGAGGACTTCAAGCTCAATTCCGGCACCTGGGTCAGCGTCGGCACGCTGCGGCTCGCCGGCATCGCCGCGCTGGCGCCGCTCGCGCAGGATATCGTCGTCGCCGGTCATGGCGGCGACGAGGTGCGCTTCCTGGTGTTCCCGAACATCCTGGCGTGCCGTGGGCATGCCGGTTTGCCGGAGACGGCCGATGTGAATGATGTGCTGGCACATGACAAGATCAGGGGTGCGATCGCTCAGGGGCTTGCGAAGCTGAAGCAGCAGGGCGCCAATTCCTCCGGCCACGCCACGCGCGCGCTGCTGCTCGCCGAACCGCCATCGGTCGACGGCGGCGAGATCACCGACAAGGGCTACATCAACCAGCGCGCGGTGCTGACGCGGCGCGCGGAGGCGGTGGCGCGGCTGAATGACGATGCGGCGGGGGAGTGGATTGGGTGCGTCGGGTGAATTGACGCGGAGGCGGCGCCTCATCGAGGCGATGACGCAACCGCGCAATAGCGCAGTCCTGGTCGTCTCGATGTCATTCCGGGGCGCGCCTCTTGGCGCGAACCTGGAATCCATTTCACCGCAGGGGCTGTTTCACGATGGATTCCGGGTTCGCGCTACGCGCGCCCCGGAATGACGAGCTGAGTGTGAGACAGACTGCCAATAGGCCAGCCAACCTGCCGCAATATCCTGCTCGATTCTTTTGTTGCCTAAGCAACTAATTTGTGCGAACCGTTCCGGACAAGGATGACGGTGGACGAACCGCCGCGCCTGATCTCGGAGGAAACAATGCTCGGCAGGAATGGTGCCGCGGGCAAATGCCGGCGCATGCCTGAAAGCGGCGATGCGGCGCGCTTCACGCGCGGTGCGTCAGGCGGTGCTGCTGCCCGTCACCGCGCCGAGATTTTCGTGCAGCCGGCGGAGCAGATCGATCAGCACGTCGCGCTCGTCCTTGCTCAGGCAGGACAGCAGGCGCCGTTCGCGCTCGAACGCCGCGACGATCACCTTGTCATGGGTGGCGCGGCCTCTCGCCGTCAGCGCGATCGAATGGGTGCGGCCGTCGTTCGGGTCGGTGCGGATCGACACCAGCCCGCGCTTCTCAAGGCCGGCAAGCGTCCGGCTCACCGGCCCCTTGTCGAAGCCGATGACGTGGCAGATGCGCGAGGCGGGAATACCGGGCTCGATCGCCAGCAGCGACATGATCCGCCATTCCGTGACGTTGACGCCGAACTCGCGCTGGTAGAAGGCGGTCGCGCTGTTCGAGAGCTTGTTGGCGATGAAGGTGATGAACGCCGGGACGTAACGATCGAGATCGAGCGTCGGCCCGGTCTCGGCGGGCGCGGGCTTTTGGCGGGCTCTGGTCGAGGACGGCGGCATATCGGGCTTTTGACTCGCGTGGTGCCCGAAGACCTAAGGGCAAGCGCGGCCCTTTCACAAGATCAAAATGAGGGAGGACTTCCATGAGCGCACCCGGCTCCGCGGCATCAGGCGTCCCGCATCTCGACGTCGATCCCTTCGACATGAACTTTTTTGCCGACCCCTATGCCGCGCACGAGCTGCTGCGGGAGGCGGGGCCGGTGGTCTATCTCGACAAGTGGAACGTCTATGGCGTGGCGCGCTATGCCGAGGTCCACGCCGTGCTGAACGATCCCGCGACGTTCTGCTCCAGCCGCGGCGTCGGCCTCTCCGATTTCAAGAAGGAGACGCCGTGGCGGCCGCCGAGCCTGATCCTCGAGGCCGATCCGCCCGCGCACACTCGGACCCGCGCCGTGCTGTCAAAGGTGCTGTCGCCGACCGTGATGAAGCAGGTGCGCGACCGCTTTGCCGCGGCG
Organism: Bradyrhizobium diazoefficiens USDA 110; assembly: GCF_000011365.1. GTDB lineage: Bacteria > Pseudomonadota > Alphaproteobacteria > Rhizobiales > Xanthobacteraceae > Bradyrhizobium > Bradyrhizobium diazoefficiens. The sequence continues at coordinate 1,160,348 of NC_004463.1, forward strand.
GCCGAGGAGCGGGTGGACGCGTTGATCGAAAAGCGCAGCTTCGATGCGATCGCCGACCTCGCCGAGGCCTATCCGCTCTCGATCTTCCCGGATGCGCTCGGGCTGAAATCCGAGGGGCGCGAGCATCTGATTCCCTACGCGAGCGTCGTGTTCAACGCGTTCGGGCCGCCCAACCAGTTGCGCCAGGAGGCGATCGCGCGCTCGACGCCTCATCAGGCCTATGTCGCCGAGCAATGCCAGCGCGAGAACCTCGCGCCCGGCGGCTTCGGCGCCTGCATTCATGCCCAGGTCGATGAGGGCGCCATCACGGCCAGCGAAGCGCCGCTGCTGGTGCGCTCGCTGCTCTCGGCCGGCCTCGACACCACCGTCAACGGCATCGGAGCGGCCGTCTATTGCCTCGCGCGCTTTCCGGAGCAATGGCAGCGCCTGCGCGGCGATCTCTCACTCGCGCGCAGCGCCTTCGAGGAGGCGGTTCGCTTCGAAAGCCCGGTGCAGACCTTCTTCCGCACCACCACACGTGAGGTCGAACTGTCGGGCGCGACGATCGGCGAAGGTGAGAAGGTGCTGATGTTTCTCGCCGCCGCCAATCGCGATCCGCGCCGCTGGGACAAGCCCGACAGCTATGACGTCACCCGCCGCTCATCCGGCCATGTCGGATTCGGCTCCGGCATCCACATGTGCGTCGGCCAGCTCGTCGCGCGCCTCGAAGGCGAAGTGATGCTGACGGCGCTGGCGCGGCGCATCGCGAAGATCGAGATCACGGGCGAGCCGAAACGCCGCTTCAACAACACGCTACGCGGGCTCGACGGCCTGCCTGTGACCATCACCCCGGCCTGACGAGGAGCCTCGATGCCCGCGATTACTTTCATCCATGCCGACGGCAAGTCCGACCGTGTCGAGACCTCGGGCGGCGAGAGCGCCATGCAGGCCGCGACCCGCCATGGCCTCGACGGTATCCTGGCCGAGTGCGGCGGCAATGCCATGTGCGCGACCTGCCACGTCTATGTCGATGAAGCCTGGCTCGCGCGCCTGCCCGCGATGGCAGATGACGAAGACGCGCTGCTCGACGGCACCGCCACCGAGCGACTGCCGAACAGCCGGCTGTCCTGCCAGATCATGATCACGCCCGCGCTCGACGGGCTCGTGCTGAGACTGCCGGAACGACAGGTCTGAATTCCAAACGTGCCGGCGACGACCGGCGCGACACACATAAGGGGAGGGAACGATGAAACACCTGAAATGGACGCTCGCGCTGGCCGCAAGCCTCGTGACCGGCGCAGCAAGCGGCGAAATCTCCGACAACGTCGTGCGCATCGGCGTGCTCAACGACATCTCCGGCATCTTCCAGGACACCAACGGCATGGGCTCGGTCGAATCCGCGCGCATGGCGGCCGAGGATTTCAACGGCGGGGGTAAGAACATCAAGGTCGAGATCGTCTATGCCGACCACCAGAACAAGGCCGATGTCGGCAATGCGATTGCGCGCAAATGGCTCGATGTCGAGGGCGTCGATGCCATCGTCGACGTGCCGAATTCTGCGGTCGGCCTCTCCATCAACACGCTGCTGCGCGACAGCCGCATGACTTTCCTGGCGTCGTCCACGGCGAGCTCGGATCTCACCGGCAAGGCCTGCTCGCCCAACACCATCCAGTGGGTCAACGACACCTGGGCGACCGGCAACACCACGGCGGCCGCGATGGTGTCGCGCGGCGGCAAGGACTGGTACTTCCTCACGGTCGATTTCGCGCTCGGCAAGGGCATCGAGGCCGAAGCGCAGAGATATATCGAGGCGCATGGCGGCAAGGTGATCGGTTCCTCCAAGCACCCGCTCGGCACGTCGGACTTTGCCTCCTTCCTGTTGCAGGCGCAGAACTCGAAGGCGCAGGTGATCGGCCTCGCCAATGCCGGCGGCGACACCATCAATGCGGTGAAACAGGCCGCCGAGTTCGGCATCCAGCAAAGCGGGCAGAAGCTCGTCGCCTTCCTGCTCTTCATCAACGATGTCCACGGCATGGGCATCAAGGTCGCGCAGGGCCTCCAGCTCATGGAAGCCTTCTACTGGGACATGAACGACGACACCCGCGCGTTTGCCAAGCGCTTCGGTGCGCGACCGGGGATGAACGGCAAGATGCCGAGCGGAAACCAGGCCGGCGTCTATGCCTCCACGCTCGCTTATCTCAACGCGGTCGCGGCGACCGGCAGCGACAACTCCAAGGACGCCGTGCCCGAGATGAAGAAGTTCAGGGGCAAGGACAAACTGTTCGGCGACACCGCCATCCGTCAGGACGGCCGCGTCGTGCATCCCATGTATCTGTTCGAGGTGAAGAGGCCGGAGGAGTCAAAATACCCTTACGACTATTACAAGCTGGTCTCGACGATTCCGGCGGAGCAGGCGTTTCGCCCGCTTGCGGAGGGCGGTTGCGAGTTGGTGAAGTAATTGCTCTTTGCCTCTCCCCGCTTGCGGGGAGAGGCGGATTGCATCGAAGATGCAATCCGGGTGAGGGGGTGCTTCCGCGAGTCACATGTCCGCGGGAACGACGATCTTTCAACGCGTCATTGCGAGCGCAGCGAAGCAACCCAGAATTCCTCCGCGGGAAGACCCTGGATTGCTTCGCGGCGCTCGCAATGACGGTGGGGGAGCATCGAAGGATTCGACTCCTACTGTCCCCGCGGAGACTCCCCCTCACCCCCGACCCTCTCCCCGCATGCGGGGAGAGGGAGAAGCCGTCACCCCACCACCTTACTACTCCCCTGCGTAATCAGCCTCGCAGCGCGCTGATCTCGCGCGTAGATCCAGAGCCAGCTCAGGGCGACGCTGAGGCGGTGGCGGAGGCCGATCAGGAAGTAGATGTGGGCGATGCCCCAGATCCACCACGCGATGGTGCCGCGCAGCTTGATGCGGCCGAAATCGATCACCGCGAGGCGCTTGCCGATCTGCGCAAGGCTGCCAGAGTGCTTGTAGCGGAACGCTCCCTTCGTCTCTCCGCGCAGGCGCGCCTTGACGGTCTCGGCGACGTGCCGCCCCTGCTGTTTGGCGGCGGGCGCGATTCCGGGCACCGGCTTGCCCTCCCAGGCACTGATCGTCACGGTGTCGCCGATGGCAAAGATCTCGGGATGGCCGGGGATCGTCAGGTCGGCCTCGACCTGCACACGGCCGGCGCGATCGGCCGGCACGCCCAGCCATTCGGCGGCGGGCGAGGCGCGCACGCCCGCGGCCCAGATCTTGGTCTTCGCGTCCAGGCGCGTGCCGCCATAGACCACGCCGTCGCGGTCGATCTCGGTGACGGGCTGGCCGAGCACGACCTCGACGCCGATCTTCTCCAGCGACGCCTGTGCATAGGCCGAGAGCTCGTCGGCGAAGCCTGCGAGCACGCGCGGCCCCGCCTCGATCAGCACCACGCGCGCCTTGGTCGTATCGATGTTGCGGAAATCTTCCGGCAGGGTGTGATGCGCCATTTCGGCGATGGTGCCGGCGAGCTCGACGCCGGTGGGGCCGGCGCCGACGATGACGAAGGTCAGCCGCGCCGCGCGCTTGGCCGGATCGGTCTCGCGCTCGGCGCGCTCGAACGCCACCAGGATGTGACGGCGCAGCGTGGTCGCGTCCTCCAGCGTCTTCAGGCCGGGCGCGAACTGCTCCCATTCGTCATGGCCGAAATAGGCGTGACGCGCGCCGGTCGCGAGCACCAGCGTGTCGTAGGGCACCTCGCTGCCGTCGTCGATCAGCACGCAGCGCCTCGTCGCATCGACGCCGCTGACCGTCGCGAACAGCGTCGTCACCTCGCGCCGGTCGCGCATGAGATGGCGGACCGGCCAGGCGATCTCGCTGGTCGCAAGCGATGCGGTCGCGACCTGGTAGAGCAGCGGCTGGAACAGATGATGGTTGCGGCGGTCGATCAGCGTGATGTCGACCGGGGTGCCCGCCAGCCGGTAGGTCGCCTCCAGCCCGCCGAAGCCGGCGCCGACGATGACGACACGATGGGGTGTGGTGGTCATGATGCGCCCTCGACTCTTGCTGCTTCTCTGTTTCATTTAAGTGCGGAAAGTGACCCGCGGTCCAATAGCCGTCATCAATCGCGGAATAGGCTGGGCGTATCGTCGTGCCGCGAAAAAGCGCCGCAGCCTCCACCGAAGTGAGTAGAATTATATTTCTTGCCATCGCCGATGGGGGCGAAATATGGTGCAGGGACGGGTGCTGAGCCATTGGCGGCTCGACAGATTTTGCGTTCAATAGAGACAGGCCCGGGGCGGCGATCACCCCGTTTCCCGGATCAATAATAAGGAGGGGAGTGGTTATGAGGACGGCATTCTGGCTGGCGGGCGCAGCGGCGCTGGTGCTGGCAAATCCGGCATTCGCCGGCGACACCATCAAGATCGGTTTCGTCTCGACCTTCAGCGGCCCGACCGCCGTGATCGGCAATGACATGCGCAACTCGTTCGAGCTGGCGCTGGATCATCTTGGCCGCAAGATGGACGGCAAGCCGGTCGAGGTGATCTACGAGGACGACGGCCAGAAGCCCGATGTCGGCAAGCAGAAGACCGAGAAGCTGGTGCAGTCCGACAAGGTCGATTTCATCGTCGGCTATATCTGGTCGAACGTGCTGCTGGCTTCCTTGAAGACCGCGGTGGACTCGCAGACCTTCCTGATCTCGGCCAATGCCGGCCCGTCGCAGCTCGCCGGCGAGCTCTGCTCACCTTACGTGTTCTCGACCTCCTGGCAGAACGACCAGACGCCGCAGGCCATGGGCCTCTACATGAACCAGAAGGGCGTCAAGAGCGTCTTCCTGATCGGGCCGAACTACGCGGCCGGCAAGGACATGCTCGCGGGCCTCAAGAACACCTTCAAGGGTGAGATCAAGGGCGAAGAATACACGGTCTGGCCGAGCCAGCTCGACTTCTCCGCCGAGCTCTCCAAGGCCCGCGCTTCCGGCGCCGAGTCGATCTTCGTGTTCTACCCCGGTGCCGCCGGCGTGCAGTTCCTCAATCAATATACCCAGGCCGGCCTGAAGAGCACGATGCCGCTCTACACCGCCTTCACCGTCGACGAGCTGTCGTTGCCGCTCCAGAAGGAGAACGCGTTAGGGGTTCCCGGCGCGCAGCAGTGGGTGAACGACCTGCCCAACGAGCAGAACAAGCGCTTCGTTGCCGACTACCGCAAGAAGTACCCCAATCTGCGTCCGACCTATTACGGCGCCCAGACCTACGACGCCGCCCAGCTCATCAACAGCGCCGTCGTCGCGGTGAAGGGCGACACCAGCAAGAAGGACGCGATGAAGGCCGAGATGGAGAAGGCCAACTTCAAGTCGCTGCGCGGTGCGTTCAAGTACGGCAACAACCACATCCCGGTGCAGAGCTTCTATCTCCAGGACGTGGTCAAGGACGCCGATGGCCAGCTCGCGCTGAAGACGGTCGCCACCATCGTCGAGAACGACCAGGATCGCTTCCATCAGAAGTGCGCGATGAAGTGAGCTGGTTGGGCGAGCTCTCTCCTCTCCCTCTCCCCGTTCTTACGGGGAGAGGGGCGGAGTGAGGGGCTGTCTCCGCGAGGACGGAGCGAGTCGAATTCCTCGAAATTCCCCACATCGTCATTGCGAGCGCAGCCAGAGCCTTTCCGCGGAGGGATTCTGGATTGCTTCGCTGCGCTGGCAACGACGTATTGAGAGAGTGGTGCTCCCGATTGTCATGTCTCTCGCGGAGACTCCCCCTCACCCGGAATCCGCGCTACGCGCGAATTCCGGCCTCTCCCCGCGAGCGGGGAGAGGTGAAGAGCTACACCCGCGGCATGCTCGCGGGCCGCACTTCGCGTGATTGCGCCGCGAGCCTGATCCCGGCATTGGCCGCGCCGAAGCCCTGATAATTCCTTCGTTCGACGATCTCAAAGAAGAAGCGCTCGTCGAAGATGTGGGTGTAGACCTGGAAGAACTCGCCGTCGCCCTCGCGGTCATAGAGGATGTGGTTGGCGCGTAGCTGCGCCATCAGGTCGGGCGCGAGGTCGTATTTGGCTTCGATGTCGTCGTAGTAGTTGTCGGGAATATCCAGAAAGCCCGCGCCGCGGGCGCGCATCGCTGCGACCGCTGCAAAGATGTCCCGGCATGCAAACGCGACGTGCTGCACGCCTGAGCCGAAGAACTCCGAGATGAAGCGGGCCGGCAGGGTGCGGTTGGCGGAGGAGCCGTTGAGCACGAAACGCAGGCTCTGGTCGCCGTTGATGACGGCCTGGCTCTGCACGAGGCCCCTGGGATCGGCGATCTCCATCTGCGGCAGGCGCTTGAGGTCGAGGATGCCGGTGTAGAACAGCAGCCAGGACAGCATCTCGTCATAGGGCATCGACTGCGCGATATGGTCGACGGCGAGCAGCGCGTCCGCGCTCGCCTCGCTCGCAACCGGTTCGAAATCGGTGTCCCAGTTCTTGCCGGCCTGATCAAGGAAATAAAGCAGGCTGCCGCCGACGCCGTGGATCGCCGGAATCTCCAGCTCGCCCGGCCCGACCGGCTGGTAGAAGGTGCGCGTCTTCAATGCTTCGGCGCGCTGCATGGCAAGGCCGGCATTGTCGACGTCGAGCGCGATGGCGCAGACGCCGGGGCCGTGCGTGACGTAGTGCGAATGCGCGAAGCCGTCGGTCTCGCAATTGATGACGAGCTCGACCTTGCCCTGCGACCAGCGCTCCACCGCCTTGCTGCGATGCTCGCCGGTCTTGCGGAATCCGAGCTGCGACAACAGGCGGGCGAGTTCGCCGGCCTTGGTCTCGTTGACGGCAAACTCGATGAAGCCGGTGCCGTGACTTTTGGCCTTCGGCGCCAGTGGTTCGCTGACGAGCTTCGGCCAATCCGGTGCAAGCTGGTCCTCCAGCAGAATCAGCGAGCGCAGGCCGTCGATGGCGGTCTGGGCCGCCGAGCCGGCGCGGAACTGGTCGTTGAAAATCTCCAGCGACAGCGGTCCGGCATAGCCGGTCGCCGCGACCGCCGCCATGAATTCGCCGACCGGCAGATCGCCCTGGCCGGGGAACGAGCGGAAGTGCCGGCTCCAGGACAAGATGTCGAGCTCGAGCTTTGGTGCGTCGGCGAGCTGCACCAGAAAGATCTTGTCGCCGGGGATCGAGGCCATCGCGCGGACCGGAAAGCCCGGGGCGAGTGCATGAAAACTGTCGAGGATGACGCCGATCGCGGGATGATCGGCGCGCCGCACGATCTCCCAGGCATCGCGGTAGTCGTTGACGTGCCGTCCCCAGGCCAACGCCTCGTAGCCGACGCGCAAGCCCCGCTTGGCCGCGCGATCGCCGAGCTCGCGAAAATCGTCCGCGGCGCGGTCGATGCCGCCGAGCGAGCTGGGGGAGACGTTGGAGCAGATCAGCAGCAGGTCGGTGCCGAGCTCCTGCATCAAGTCGAACTTGCGCTCGGCGCGGGCAAAGTTGCGCGCGCGCTGCGGCTCCGGCATGCCCTCGAAATCGCGGAACGGCTGGAACGCGCAGATCTTGAGGTTGAGATCGCGGCAGAGCTTTGCGATGTCGCGCGGGCCTGCGCCGAACGACAGCAGGTCGTTCTCGAAGATCTCGACCTCGTCGAAGCCGGCGGCTGCGATGGCGCGCAGCTTTTCATCCAGCGCCCCTGAGAGAGAGACGGTCGCGATCGAGCGCTTGTTCATGCTGCTGTCTCCTCCATGGCTCCCCCTAGGAAGAGCTGGCCGATGCGGGGATCGTTCAGGATGCGCTTCGCGCCGTCGACCATGCGGGTCTGGCCGAGCTCGAGCACGATGCCGATATCGGAGATCTCCAGCGCCGAGCGCGCGTTCTGCTCGATCATCAGGATAGTGACGCCGCGGTCGCGCAGGCTCTTGAGGATGTCGAAGGTCTGCTGCACCATCAGCGGCGACAGGCCGATCGAGGGCTCGTCGATCAGCACGAGCTTCGGCTCGAGTAGCAGCGAGCGGGCGATCTCGAGCTGCTTCTGCTCGCCGCCCGAGAGCGTCGATGCCTGCTGTGCCGACTTGCGACGGAGCGCCGGAAACAGGTCAAGTGCCGCCTCGATCCGCTTGGGCAGGTCGAGACCCTTTCCGGCGGCGACGCCGCCGAGCTCGACATTGTGGCGCACCGACAGCTCGGGGAAGATGTTGCGGCCCTGCGGAACGTAGCAGACACCGGCATTGAGCAGCGCGCGCTGGCTTAAGTTCGTGACGTCGCGACCGGCAAAACTGACCTTGCCCTCGCGCAGCTTGAGCAGGCCGAAGATCGCCTTGAACACGGTCGACTTACCGGCGCCGTTGGGGCCGATGATGGTGGTGATGGTGGCCTGCGGAACGGAAAACGTCGTGCCGTTCAGGATCGTCATCTTGCCGTAGCCGCCGACGAGATTGTGAACCGAGAGGATCGGGTCGCTCATGGCTCGTGCCCTCAATGTCCCAGATAAGCTTCGATCACGGCCGGGTTCTTGCGGACCTCGTCCGGCCGTCCCATCGCCAGCACCTTGCCTTCCGCCATCACCATCACGCGCGAGCACAGCGACATCACGAACTCCATGTTGTGCTCGATCACGACGAAGGTCGCGTTCTTCTGGCGGTTGATCGCGACCAGCCGGTCCTTCAGGTCCGCCAGCATCGACGGGTTGACGCCGCCGGCGGGCTCGTCGAGCAGCACGAGGCGCGGTCCGCCCATGAAAGCCATGGCGGCATCGAGCAGCTTCTGCTGGCCGTAGGAGAGGCCGCCGGCAGGTTCAGCCGCGAGGTGATCGAGCTTGAAGAAGCCGATCATCTGGTTGGCGGCCTCCGTCAGCCCGGCATCGGAGCGGCCGACCAGGCGCGAGGCCATGTTGCCCTGGTGCTCCTGTCCCGCGAGGATCAAATTCTCGCGCACCGACAGTTTTGGAAATACCTGCAACAGCTGGAAGGTGCGGCTGACACCGAGCTTGTTGAGCTCGGAGGGGCGCAGCCCCGTGACCACCTTGCCGTCGAGCTTCACTTCGCCACCGGATGGCGTGAGCTGGCCGAGAATGCAGTTGAATAGCGTGGACTTGCCGCAGCCGTTCGGTCCGATCAGACCGAGGATCTCGCCCTCGCGCACGTCGAAGCTGACGTCGGCGACGGCGCTGATGCCGCCAAAATTCTTCTTGATGTTGGTGACTTCGAGGACCGCACTCATTGCACCGTCTCCAGCCGGGATTTTGCCACGGCGCGCAGCGCAGAGGCCGCCTTGGTGCGGCGCTCGGCGAGATAGCGGTCGAGGATTCCCAAAATGCCGGTCGGCGACCAGATCAGCAGCAGCATCACCGCGATCGCATAGAGCATCAGGTAATACCCTTCCGTGAAGCGCAGCCATTCCGGCAGCAGCACCGCGATCATCGCGCCCAGGAAGGGACCGAAATAGAAGCCGGCGCCGCCGACGATCACCATCATCAGTAGATCGAGCGAGAGCGACAGGTTGAACGGCACCGGATCGATATATTGCGTCAGCGGCGCGTAGAGCGCGCCGGCAACGCCGCCAAGCGCCGAGCCGATCGCAAACGCCATCAGCGTGTAGCGCCTTGTGTCGATGCCGAGCGATTGCGCGCGCAGCGGGTTTTCGCGCAGCGCCATGAAGGCGCGGCCCCAGGGCGAGCGGATCAGCCACCACACCGCGAGCGAGACGATCGCGAGCGAGCCGAGGCAGACATAGTAGAAGGGCAGGGGCTTGTTGGTCGCGATTCCGAAGAAATGCGGGCGCGGAATGTTGGAGATGCCGTAGATGCCGCCCGTCAGCCAGCTCTCGTTGCGGAACACGAGGAAGGCCAATGTCGAGAAGGCGAGCGTGACGAAAGCGAGGTAGTGGTGCTGCACGCGCAGCGCGGGATAGCCGAGCACCCAGCCGACGCCGAAGCTCAAGACGATCGCAACCAGGATCGCGACCGGCAGCGGCCAGCCATGGGTGGTCATGATCGCCGCCGCATAGGCGCCGATGCCGACGAAGGCGCCTTGGGCAAGCGAGACCTGGCCGGCATAGCCGAGCGTGAGGTTGAGGCCCATCGCGGCGATGGTCATCACCGCCCACTGGCTCAGGATGAACAGGCCGTAGCGGTTGAAGTTCATGGGGACGATGATCAGGCCGGCGATGACGATGAGGCCGAGCGCGATCTTCAGGGGTTTGCCAAAGCTGCTCATACCGTGCGCTCCTCGGCGCGGCCGAGCAGTCCTTGCGGCCGGAACAGGATGACGACGATCAGGAAGATCAGCGGCACGGCCGCGCGGTATTGCGTCGAGACGTAGCTTGCCGCGAGATTGTCGAGCACGCCGATCAACAGGCCGCCCGCGATCGCGCCGCGCACCTGGTTGAAGCCGCCGACGATCGCCGCGATGAAGGCGGCCTGGCCCAGCACCTCGCCGGACGAGAATTTCGCGAGGTAAATCGGCGTGATCAGCAGCGAGGCCAGCGCGACCAGGAAGGCGTTGATCAGGAAGGTCAACAGGATCATGCGCTCCACGGGCACGCCGATGATGCGCGCCACCGTCGGATTCTGGGCGGCCGCCTGCATCTGGTGGCCGAGCGAGGTGCGGTTGAGGAGCGAGGTCAGGCCGAAGACTGCAAGAATGGCGACGACGAGGACGCCGATGCTTTGCAGCGAGACGGCGTGGCCGAGGATGGAGATATCGCCGGTCGGCACGATCGAGGGGAAGGGCGAGGCCTCCGCGCTGAAGAACTGCTTCACCGATTCCTTGATGCCGATCGCCAGCGCCATGGTCGCGATCGCCAGCGGCAGCACGCCATGGCGCATCATCGGATCGACCAGCAGCATCTTGAAGGCGAGGCCGAGCAGGATCATCGAGAGCAGGATGCCGAGGATGATCGCGAGCCAGAACGGCGCGCCAACATGCATCGTCGCGAGCATCAGGAACGCCGGCAGCATCACGAACTCGCCCTGCGCGAAATTGATGGTCTGCGAGGTCTGCCACAGCAGCGTGAAGCCGACCGCGACCAGTGCATAGATGGCGCCGGTGGCAAGTCCTGCGACCAGAAGATCGAACAGATTGGACATTTTCCCCTCTCTCCTCTCCCTCTCCCCGCTTGCGGGGAGAGGGTCGGGGTGAGGGGGAGTCTCCGCGAAGTCAGTGACAGTTGGACTCGCGGAAGCTCCCCCTCACCCGCCGCGCTTCGCGCGTCGGCCTCTCCCCGCGTGCGGGGAGAGGCAAAGAAGCCTCACTTCACCTTCGGCAGCACCTGCTTCACCACCTGCTTGCCTTCGACCACTTCGACCAGAAAACTCTGGCGGTCGATGTCGCCGGTCTCGCTGAAGGTGACGTCCATCAGGATGCCCGGCTCGTCGGCGGCCTTGATGGTCAGGCCGTGCAGCGTATCGGCGAACGCCTTGGAATCGACCTTGCCCATCTTTTCGGTGGTGGCCTTCACCATGTAGACGGCGAGGTAGCCCTTCAGGCCGTTGTGGTCCGGCACGTAATTGTACTTCTTGGAAAACTTCTCGCGGAACGCCTTGATCAGGTCGACCGGTGCGTCCGTGGTGAGGCCGACATGGCCGCGCGCGCCGTTGGCGGCATCGCCGGCAAGCTCGATCACCTTCTGGCCGATCAGCGTGGTCTCGCCCATCAGCGGCGCGGTGACGCCCTGGCGCTTCAGCTCTTTCAGGATGCGCGCGCTCTCTTCCTCGTTGAGATAGACGAATACGGCGTCGGGATTGGCAGACTTGATCTTGCCGACGTCGGCGGCGAAGTCGGCCTGGCCTGCTTCGGTGGAGAGATCGGCGACGACCTTGGAGCCGAGCCGGTCGAGCTCCTTCACGACGACGTCGCGTCCGCCGCGGCCGAAGTCGTTGTTGACCCAGACCACCGCGACCGACTTCGCCTTCATCTCGTCGTGGATGTATTTCGCGACCTTCGGCATCGAGGATTGCTGGCCGAACGAGGTGCGGAACAGGAACTTGTTGCCGGCTTGCGTCAGCTCGGCGGCTTCGCCGCCCATGATCTGCGCGATGCCGGCTTCGGCCGCGAGCGGTGCGGTGACCTTCACCGAGCCGGAATAGCCGGGTCCGAGCAGCACATAGGGCTCGGCATCGAGTGCCTTCTGCACTTGCGCGCGGGCAACGCCCGGATTGGATTGCGAGTCGGCATGGGTGACCTCGAGCTTGCGGCCGAGCACGCCGCCCTTGGCGTTGATCTCCTCGATCGCGAGGTCGATGCCGTTCTTCCAGTTGGTGCCGACGGTGGCGCCGCCGCCCGACAGCTCGGCGACGTCGGCGAGCTTGATCGCCTGTGCGTGGACGCTGGTTGCAGTCGCGAAGGCAAGCAGGGCGCCTGCCAGAATAGTCGATTTCATCGTCTCTCCTCCCGTTCCCTCTGATGTTGTTGTCCGCGGCCTTGTGTCCGGCCGCTTCGGTTACGCTGCGTGATAGGCTGAGCTTCGTGCCGCCATCACCTCGTCAAAAGCCTCTCCCATGACTTCGGTCGATGGGGCAAGGCCGGTGAACAGTTCGAAAGCGTCGGCGGCCTGGTAGATCGCAAGCTCCCGCCCGGTCATGATCTTCGCGCCGCGCTCCTGCGCCGCGGCCAGCAGCGGCGTGATCAGCGGCGAATAGACGGCGTCGGCCACCCAGAGCTTCTCGTGCAGCAGCGCAGCCGGAACAGGCATGCCGCGGTTCGGCAGCATGCCGACCGGCGTGCCGTTGACGAGGCCGGTCGCGCCGTCGAGCGCGTCCTCGACGCTTTTCGCGACCCTGGCGCCGCCATGCTTGGCAAGCAGTGCGGCAAGTTTTTCGGCCCGCGCCGGTTCGGAGTCGAAGATGCGGAGGTCGGCGACCTCAAGGCTCGCCAGTGCGAAGGCGATCGCCTTGCCGACGCCGCCCGTGCCGATCACGGCAACCGCATTTCCAGACGGCGCCAGCAGCGGCGCCACCGCGCGCGCAAAGCCGGTGGTGTCGGTGTTGTGGCCGGTCAGGCGGCCGTCCCTGACAACGACGGTGTTGACCGCGCCCATCGCGGCGGCGCCCGGCGCCAGTGCGTCGAGCAGTGGGACCACCGCTTCCTTGTAAGGATAGGTCACGTTGACGCCGGCAAAGCCGAGCCGCCGCACGCCTTCGAGCATCAGCCTCAGTCCGGCCGCGTCGGCGCCTGCGACCTCGATCAGCTGGTAGTGACCGCGCAGGCCGAGCGCCTCGGCGGCGCGCTCATGCATGGCGGGGGAAGCGGAATGCGCGATCGGCGCGCCGATCAGGCCGGTGAGGAGTTTCTTGCTGGCGGCGTATCCGCGCTTCGACATGGTTCGCTATCGTCTCGTTGGGAGCGTTCGGTCCCGGCCATTAGCGGGGAGACCTGCGCAATTCCAAGGGGGCTTCCGCGTGCGACGATAGCCCTTCCCTCGCCTAACACAATTACCCTTATGCCCCGCAAACCTAACATCATGTTATTTCTTCCGTCCGCGCGCAGGCGCAGCCCTGCCGTTGCCGCGGGACGGCTCGACCGCGCGCATCTCGGCGCGCAGGGATTCGATGAAATACTCGACGTGAAGCGACAGCGGTGCGCCGCGCTTCACCGCGATATAGGTGTCGAACCGCGTCGGCTCGGTGATCTTGAGCAGCTCGATGCCGGGATAGCCGCCATGGGCCACCGTGAACTGGTCGATGACGGCGATGCCGAGCCCCGCTTTCACCAGCGCGCAGACCGTGGTGCCGAAGCGCGCGCGGATGGTGATGTTGTAATCGAGCCGGTTGCGCGAAAAGATCCCGGCCATGATCCGGCCGTAGGGGTCGTTCGGATCGATGCCGATCAGCGGGTAGCGGGTGATCTCGGCCGCCGACACCTGCTTGCGGCCGGCCAGCTCGTGGCCGGGCGGCACGATGCAATAGAGCTCGCCCGAGGCGAGCGGCAGGAAGTCGAGCCCGGAATGCTCGAGCCGGTAGCTCATCGCCACGCACTCGCCGCGGCCGAGCAGGAGATAGTCGATGGCCTCCTCGAGCTTGAGGATGTTGATGTCGATGCCGAGATCGGGATAGCGGCGCCGGACGCGCTCGATCGCGCGCGGCACCATCACCTGCGAGATGCTCGGCACCGAGCCGATGCGCAATTCCGACAGGCCGCCGCGGCCGATCTTGGAGATGATCTCCGAGAGGTCGTCGACCTTCTTGTAGACGCCGTTGATCTGCTCGAAGATGTTCTCGGCTTCCGGCGTCGGGAAGTAGCGGCCGTTCTGGCGCTGGAAGAAGCGGATGCCGAGCGAGCGCTCGGTGTATTTGACGAGGCGGCTGATCCCCGGCGCCGAGACGTTGAGCAGCTTCGCCGCACCGCCAATGGTGCCCGTCACCATCACGGCACGGATCACTTCAACCTGGCGCAGCGTCATCATGTCCCGGGCTTCCGAAAGAGGATCGTGCGGCGATCATCTCACGAGAGAAGCGAGGTCAGCCAGCGGCAAATGGCGAGCCATGGCAGCGCAGCGAGCGATTCCCATGCCCTCCAGGGGAGGGTAAGGGCGCCGCTCATTCGCTGACGATGATGGCGGAGTAATTTCGCGGTTGGCGTGTTTCGACTAAAATCTGCGCGTTCAAATGGAAGGGCGGCGGCGTCGCGCGATCTGTTGCATCGGCGTCGTCTGCTAGCTCGCCGGCCCTTCGGGCGATACGCTGTTCGCGAACTCGGCGCGCTCGCTCTGTAGCACCTCGCGCGCGAACTCGATGATCCTCTGCTTGTTTGCCGTTTCACGGACGGCGAAAAACACGCGGTTCAATTCCAGGCCGAGCACGCTGTTGAGGGCGATGTTCTCGTCGTCCATCGTGGTTTTCCCGCTTTGTACGTCACAGGTGTAACTTGACGTCCCTTCTTCCACAAGTAGATTAAAGCTTCGGAGCAGGCGGTTACCGGAGAACTACGGAAGCAGCGAATTGAGGCAGCCCCCAAATACGTGCTATAGCGGACGACGAGGGTCAGGAAACGCACCGATGTCCGCCGTCGATTATGGCCGGGAAGCGCTCGACTTCATCGAAGGCCTGGGTGTCTATCGCAAGGTACCGGACGCCATGAACGCGCTTGAAGCGGCCTTCGGCCGTTTCGGCTTCGAAACTATCATTGTGACGGGATTGCCGAATCCCGATCAGCGGTTTGCGCAGATGGTGCTCGCCAAGCGCTGGCCGGCGGGATGGTTCAATCTCTACACTCAGAACAACTATGACCGCTTCGATCCCGTGGTGCGGCTGTGCCGGCAATCGGTCAATCCGTTCGAGTGGTCGGAGGCGCCCTATGATGCCGAGCTCGAGCCGAGCGCGGCCGAGGTGATGAACCGCGCCGGCGATTTTCGCATGTCGCGCGGCTTCATCGTGCCGATCCACGGGCTCACCGGCTATGAAGCCGCGGTGTCGCTCGGCGGCGTCCATCTCGACCTCAATCCCCGCAGCAAGCCGGCGCTGCACCTAATGGCGATGTATGGCTTCGACCACATTCGCCGTCTGCTCGAGCCGACGCCGTATCCGTCGACGCGTCTCACCCCGCGCGAGCGCGAGGTGATCTCCTGGGCTTCGCAGGGCAAGTCGGCCTGGGAGATCGGCGAGATCCTGCACATCACGCAGCGCACCGCCGAAGAGCATCTTGCAACTGCTGCGCGCAAGCTCGGTGCGGTCAACCGTACGCATGCGGTTGCGCTGGCGATTCGCCACAAGATCATCAATCCCTAAGCGACGTACTGGGAAATTTCCCAATATCGAACCTGCCTCTTTTCGCAGAGGCTGCCCCCCATTGAGGCTGAATGGGGGTTTCCATGATTCACGCAATTTCCGCGGTCAATCGCCACTTATACGAGGACGTACTCGAGCAGCATTTCCGGCTGCGTCATGACATCTTTGTCGAGGAGCGGCACTGGGAGACGCTGCGCAGGCCGGATGGCCGCGAGGTCGATTCCTATGACGACGAGGATACCGTCTATCTGCTTGCGCTGGAGGGACGGCGCGTCGTCGGCGGCCACCGGCTCTACCCCACGACCAAGCCCTCGATGATGAGCGAGGTCTTCCCGCATCTGGCGGCGGTTCGCGGCTGCCCCTCGGATCCGCTGATCTGGGAATGGTCGCGCTACTTCGTCGTCCGCGATCGCCGCGACGGCGCGCTCAACCTGCAACTGATGGCGGCGGTGCAGGAGTTCTGCCTCGACCAGGGAATCGCGCAGGTCAGCGCGATCATGGAAACCTGGTGGTTGCCGCGCTTCCACGAGGCCGGCTTCGTCGTGACGCCGCTCGGCCTGCCGGCTCTGGTCGAGAACGCCTGGACCATGGCGGCCACCGTCGACATTCGTCGCCAGACGCTCGATGTCCTGCATGATCGCATCGGCATGCCTTCCATCGTGCAACAGGACGGCCCGCGTCTGGACGCCGTCGCCCGTGCCAACCTTTGCGGCCTCGCTGCCGCGCAACGAAAGAGCGCCTGAAATGTCGAATATGATGCGGGACAGCCAGATCATGGCGCAAATCAACGACGAGAATCTCGGCTACATGTCCGACATGGCGCTCGAGCTGGCGCAGATGGCGGACGACTCCGGACTGACGACGCTTGCCTATCTGTTCCGGATGGCCGCACTGGAGGCCTCGACGGCAAACAGCGTGCTCGCCGAGCCGGGCGATCTTCCCCGGCAGATGACGTCGCACTAGACGCAACCTTCTTCACTTCTTTCATTCCGACGACGTCCTCACCCTCTCCCCGGCCTACCCGGGGGGAGGGTGATCGTTTGGGTGCGGCAGGTTGCCCCATGCTGCGCGGCAGCCTTCTTGCATCGCAGGACAGGTTTCGGCCGTGTGCGCCGGGATGCAACAAAGTGCATGTTTGGTGTCAAATCGCTCTTGCCTCTGAACGATACTGCCATTACCCATTTTTCGGCCTTGAAGAGGCAGGGGGAGCTCTTTCACTGATGGCGACCGTGTTCGAACATCGGCGCGACGCTGCGTGCGCCTGAAAGAGTCTTGATGCTGCTCGTCGTCGAACAGTTTCTGAACGGATTGCAGTTCGGCCTGCTGCTGTTCCTGCTCGCCGCCGGCCTGACGCTGGTGTTCGGGATCATGGATCTCGTCAACCTCGCGCACGGCTCGCTCTACATGATGGGCGCCTATTTCGCCGCGACCTTCGCGGCCTGGACCGGCAGCTTCCTGCTCGGTGCGCTGATGGCGCTCGGAGCAACGCTCGTGCTCGGCATCGTGCTCGAGATGACGGCGCTGCGGCATCTCTACGGCCGCGACCATCTCGACCACGTGCTCGCGACCTTCGGCCTGATCCTGTTCTTCAATGAAGCCGTGCGGCTGATCTGGGGCCCGGCAGGCCTGGCGCTGCCGCTGCCGGCCTGGCTCACCGTGCCGGTGCCGATCCTGCCCGGCATTCACTATCCCGCCTATCGCCTCGCCATCATCGTGGTGGCGCTGCTGGTCGCGCTGCTGCTCTATCTCGGCGTGATGCGCACCCGCATCGGCATGCTGATCCGGGCCGGCGCCTCCAACCGCGAGATGATCGGCGCGCTCGGCATCAACATCAAGCTGCTCTACACGCTGGTGTTCGGTCTCGGTGCCGCGCTCGCCGGCCTTGCCGGCCTGATGCAGGCGCCGATCCTCACCGTGCAGATCGGCATGGGCGAGAACATCCTGATCCTGGCCTTCGTCATCATCGTGATCGGCGGCATCGGCTCGATCCGCGGCGCGTTCCTGGCCGCGATCTTCGTCGGCATGATCGACACGCTCGGCCGCGCCTTCCTGCCGAACCTGCTGCGGCAGGTGCTCAGCGGCGCCGCTGCCTCCACCGCCGCGCCCGCGCTGTCGTCCATGCTGATCTATCTTGTGATGGCGATCGTGCTGGTGGTGCGGCCGGAGGGGCTGTTTCCGGCCAACCGTCGATGAAGGCTTTCACGGTGAGCAAGGCCGTCACGGCCCTGATGCTGGCGGGCCTCGTGCTGCTGCCGCTCTATTCGCAAGCATCCGGCAACGTCTTCATCCTGACGCTGTTCACCCGCATCGTCATCCTGGCGCTGGCCGCCGCGAGCCTCAACCTCATCATGGGTTTTGGCGGCATGATGAGCTTTGGCCACGCCGCCTATCTCGGCATCGGCGGCTACGCCGTCGGCATGCTCGCGCAGGAAGGCGTAGGTTCCGGCTTCATCCAGTTTCCAGTCGCGCTGGCGGCCTCTGCGATCTACGCGCTGGTGATCGGCGCGCTCTCTTTGCGCACCCGCGGCGTCTATTTCATCATGATCACGCTGGCCTTTGCGCAGATGGCCTATTACGTCGCCTCGGGGCTGGCGCGTTACGGCGGCGACGACGGCCTCACCGTCTACAAGCGCAGCGACTTCTCCGGGCTGATCAATCTCGGCAATCGCGTGCAGTTCTATTATCTCTGCCTCGCCTGTCTTCTCGGCGTCCTGTTCCTGATCTGGCGCATCGTCAATTCGCGCTTCGGTCTCGTCGTGCAGGGCCTGCGCTCCAACGAGCAGCGCATGCAGGCGATCGGCTTTCCCGCCAAGCGCTATCAGTTGGTCTGCTTCGTCATCTCCGGCATGATGTGCGGACTTGCCGGCGCGCTGCTCGCCAACAACACCGACTTCATCAGCCCGGCCGTGATGTACTGGACGCGTTCCGGCGACCTCATGGTGATGGTGATCCTCGGCGGCATGGGTACGCTGTTCGGCCCGGTGATGGGCGCGGTGGTGTTCCTGCTGCTGGAGGAGTTCCTGTCGCAGATCACCGAATATTGGGCGCTGATCATGGGGCCGCTACTGCTGCTGATCGTGCTGTTCGGGCGCGGCGGCATCATGGGCATGCTCGGGAGGGCTGGCCGTGGCTGAACCCTTGCTCCGCGTCGAGAAGCTGGTGCGCCGCTTCGGCGGCATCATCGCGACGGACAACGTCTCGCTCGACGTCGCGGCCGGCGAGCTGCACGCCATCATCGGCCCGAACGGCGCCGGGAAGACCACGCTGATCAGCCAGCTCACCGGGCATCTCGAACCGCATTCCGGCAGCGTCTCGCTCGGCGGGCGCGACATCACCTACCTGCCGGCCTATCGCCGCTGCGCGCTGGGGCTGGCGCGGTCGTTCCAGATCACCTCGCTGCTGCTCGACTTCACCGCCGCCGACAACGTCGCGCTGGCGGCGCAGGCCCATGCCGGCACCTCGTTCCGCTTCTTCGCCAACGCGCGCAAGGAAAAGGGCTTGCGCGACGCCGCCCATGCCGCGCTCGACCGCGTCGGCCTGTTGCATCGCGCCGACGTCGTCGTGAACAGGCTCAGCCATGGCGAGCGCCGCGAGCTGGAGCTTGCGGTCGCGCTCGCCAGCAAACCGAAATTGCTCCTGCTCGACGAGCCCATGGCCGGCCTCGGCGTCACCGAATCCCAGCGCATGGTCAAGTTGCTCCAGGAGCTGCGCAGGGAGGTCTCGATCGTGCTGGTCGAGCACGACATGCCGGCGGTGTTCGCGCTGGCCGACCGCATCTCGGTGCTGGTCTATGGCCGCGTCATCGCCTCGGGCGATCCGGCCGCGATCCGCGCCAACGAGGACGTCAAGCGCGCCTATCTCGGCGACCAGCATGTGGTGACGCACCATGGCTGACACGCTGCTCGACGTTGACGGCATCGAGACCTGCTACGGCCTCTCCCAGGTGTTGTTCGGCCTGTCGCTGTCGATCAAGCCGGGCGAGATGGTCTCGCTGATGGGCCGCAACGGTATGGGCAAGACGACGACCATCCGCTCCATCATGGGCCTGACACCGGCGCGCGCCGGGAGCATCCGTTTTGCGGGCTCCGAGGTGCGAACGCAGCCGTCCTACAGGATCGCAAAACTCGGCGTCGGCCTGGTGCCCGAGGGACGCCAGATCTTCCCGAACCTCACCGTGCGCGAAAACCTGGTCGCGGCGGCGGCCGACCGCTTCGGCAGCAGCAATCCCTGGACGCTCGCGGCCATCTACGTGATGTTCCCGCGCCTCGCCGAACGCGCGTCGAACATGGGCAACCAGCTCTCCGGCGGCGAGCAGCAGATGCTGGCGATCGGCCGCGCGCTGATGACCAATCCGAAGCTCCTCATTCTGGACGAAGCGACCGAGGGCCTTGCGCCATTGATCCGCGAAGAAATCTGGAACTGCCTGTCGCTGCTCAAGAGCCGGGGCCAGTCGATCCTGGTCGTCGACAAGAACGTCGATCACCTCGCCCGCATCTGCGACCGCCACTTTATCATCGAGCGCGGCAAGACGGTGTGGAGCGGCACGTCGGACGAACTGATGGCCGAGCCGGATCTGCAGCACAAATATCTGGGGATCTAGCGGGCTCGGCGAGGTGAGGGGCAGAGCGCTCCCGCCGATCTCTCGGTGTCGTCCTGGCGAAGGCCAGGACCCATACCGCGGAATCCATCGATTGCAGGTGGTATCCGTACCGGACGACCCGTCTTCGCCAAACTGCTCCCTGGGGTAATGGGTCCTGGCTTTCGCCAGGACGACGCCGGGGTGCGAACCAATCACCAATAAATCCCATGCCGGTGCAGCTCGCGGATCACGCGGGCCTCGGTGGACGGCTGGCGGCGCTTTGGCTTCGCCGTTTCGGTCGTGCTGGCCACCGGTGCGGCAGTGGACTGAGTGGGGGGCGTGGCAACCGGGCCGGTCGCGACCGGTGCGGCTGCTGTCGGCGGCGTCGTAGCAGTGATTGCGGCTGGCGGTGTTGAGGTCGGCGCGGTCGTCGCCGTCTGCAGATTCGGCGCCTGCGTTGCCGCCGGAGCCTGCGTCGTCTGCGCCGGCACGGTTGCCGTCGCGGCCGGCGGCTCGGTGGCCTGCTGGTTCGAATTGGTTGCCGCAAGGCTCAGGCTCCGCGGACCACCGGCATAGGCCTCGGTTGCGACCAGCGACATCACGGCGATCAGGATCAGCTTGCGCATGAGAACCCCCGTTATCTGGCCAATATGTCTTACCCAATTCGCACGCGCCGGCGCCTAACGCGACAGGTGGTGCGTGCCGATTTCGATCAGGGTGGCCCGGCAGGACAAGCGATAGATCAGACTGAACAATCGACCCAACATGACCGAACTCCGTTGTTGATCATCGGCAGGGACTCTAGACCCCGTGTCTTTCCGGCTGTTTTCGAGGGGGGAGGAAAATGGCTTCGTCGGATGGTGGGGAGATGTCGTCGGAACAGGCGGGACGAAGTCGCCTCACAGCGGCGTGAGCCGTGCGCTATGGTGCTCCCCAAGGCCGCCCGTCGAGAGGGGTGTCAGAACATCTCGAAATATTCGCGGTGCTCCCAGTCGGTGACCTCGGCGAGGAAGCGGTCGATCTCGGCGTTCTTGATGTGGGTGTAGTAGTCGACGAACTCCGCACCGAACTTCTCGCGGAAGAACGGATCCTCCTTCAGCGCCGCAACCGCATCGCGCAGTGACTTCGGCAGCAGCGGCGCCTTGGTTTCGTAGGGCGTGTCGGCCGACGGGCCGGGATCGAGCTTGCGATCGACGCCGTCGAGGCCGGAGAGGATTTGCGAGGCCATGTAGAGATAGGGATTGGCAGCCGGCTCGCCGATGCGGTTCTCAAGGCGCGTGGCGGCATCGCCGGCAGCCCCGAGCACGCGGATCATCACGCCGCGATTGTCGCGGCCCCAGATCGCGCGGTCGGGCGCCAGCGAATAGGAGCGGTAGCGCTTGTAGCCGTTGATGGTCGGGGTGGTGAACACGGCGGACGCGCGGGCGTGGTCGAGCAGGCCGGCAAGGTAGGCGCGGCCGAACGCGCTGAGCGGCTCGCCGCCTGCCTGCGCCATGAACTGGTTTTCGCCGCTGGTGCGCGAGACGATCGACTGGTGCAGATGCCAGCCGCTCGCGAACAGGTTCGGCAGTTTGGGGCGGCACATGAAAGTGGCGTGATAGCCGTGGCGCCGCGCGATCTGCTTCACGGCCGAGCGGAACAGCACCATGTTGTCGGCGGGCTCGAGGCCCTTCCTCGGCGCGAAGGTGAACTCGCACTGGCTTGGCCCGAACTCGACCTCGACCGAGCGCAAGGGCAGGCCGAGTGCGACGACGTCGCGGCGCAGGATCTCCAGCACCGGCTCCATCTGATCGAAGCGCTGCTCGGTGAGGTACTGGTAGCCGTGGCTGAGCAGGCTCACCGAGGGCGGCGTCCCGGGCTGGCCGGCGTCCTCCGCACGCATATGCGGATCGTCGAGCTTGAAGATGTGGAACTCGACCTCGAGCCCGGCGACGAAATCGTGGCCGCGGCCAGCAAGCTCATCGAGCACCTTGCGATAAAGCCCGCGCGTTGCGAACGGCACGGGGCGGCCGTCATTGAAATGGAGATCGCACAGCACCCAGCCCGTGGTCGGCGCCCATGGCAGCACGCGGAAGGTGGTGGGATCGGCAACCATCAGCACGTCGGCTGCGCCCTCCATCTCCTTCATGCCGAACCCGCCGCCCGATGTGAACACCGGGAACACCGTGCGGTGCGAGGTGTCCTTGGCGAGCATGGTGGTGGTGATGGAGCAGCCGCTCTCCAGCGAGGCGATCGCCTCCGCGGCGATGATGGTCTTGCCGCGCAGGATGCCGTGCTGGTCGGGGAAGGCGAGGCGGATGACCTCGAGGTTCTTCTCCTCGACGATGCGGCGCATGCGTTGCGCCGCGTCCTTCTGTTCATCCGACCACAGCGCATGACGCGCGACGAAAGTCACTGCTATTGCTCCCCGATAGCTGTCGTTCCGGGATGGTCCGAAGGACCAGACCCGGAACCTCGAGATTCTCAGGTGCGCAAGTGCGCACCATAGTACGATGCTATCGCATCGCCCCGGAATGACGATGCCCCAAAAATCACTCCGCCGCCGTCAGCCGATGCACCTTGCCGTCGATCTCCTTCGGCACCGGCGCGGTCCACGGCGCGCCGCGGCGGCGCTTGACGTCGACTTCCATCCAGTAGGTCTCCCAGCCCCGCGTCGGCCCGATGCCGTCCATGGTCGCCGGTCCCTGGATGCTGCGCGCGTTGGCCTCGTCGAGGAACAGCATCGGCTTCTCGCCGCCGCCGACTTTCTCGATCTCCTGCCGCAGCAGGCGGCGGTATTGCACGATTGCCTTGTCGCTCTGGCCGAGGTGCTCCTTGGTGCGGTCCTGGATCGCGCCCATCGACTCCACCGCCCACTGGTCGTGGACGTTGATGTCGTTGCCCATGCCGGTATAGGTCGCGGTCTGCTGCTCGTGCGGATCGAAGCCGTAGTCGTTGCCGCTGTTCTTGCGCGATTTGTAGTCGGGCAGCTCATAGAGCTCGAGCCGCTGGTCGCGCATCTTCTTTTTGTCGACGGGGTTCGTGTAGCTGGTGAAGATCGCGTACCAGTAGCAGTTCTCGTCGTCGACCGGCACGTGCCACTGCGTGATCGTCATCTCCGTGCTCATGGGGATGACGAAGCCGTGCGGGAACAGCTGGTTGGTGACGCGCACATGGGTGCGCTCCTCGTCGATCTCGCGCAGCGCGATCAGCCGGAGGCCGTATTCGGTGTGCTCGACATTGATGATCGGACGGTCGTATTCGCGCAGGATCTTCGTCATCGGCAGGTCGCTGCCCGCGGAGGCGCCGCGGAACTGCTTGCCGTAGGCGGTGGAGGTATCCTCGTCCTCGAAGAAGCGGTGCAGATAGGAGGCGTGCGCGGGATCGATGCCGACCTCGAGCGCCTGGAGCCAGTTGCAGGCCATGTGGCCCTTGAACGCGAACGTGTGAGTATCAGGCGCGACAAAGCAGTCGATCTCGGGAAATGCAGGCGGCTCACCCTCGCCGAGATAAGCCCAGAGGATGCCGCTCTTCTCCACGACAGGATAGGAGCGCTGGCGGATGTTCTGGCAGAGCTTTGAATCCTTCGGCTCTGCCGGCGTCTCGATGCACTGGCCGGTGGCGTCGAACAGCCAGCCGTGGAAGGCGCAGCGCAGGCCGCCATGCTCGAGCCGCCCGAAGGCGAGGTCGGCGCCGCGATGCGCGCAATGGCGATCGATCAGGCCGTAGCGCCCTCGCTCGTCGCGGAACAGCACGAGGTTTTCGCCGAGCAGTCGCACGGGGCGGATCGGCCGCGCGCCTTCCAGCTCGTCGACCAGCGCCGTCGGCTGCCAGTAGCTCCGCATCAGCTTTCCGCAGGGGTCCTTCGGCCCGGTGCGGGTGATCAGGTCGTTCTGCTCCTGGCTCATCATGGCGAGTGCATCCCATATCTCGGAGTGGCGTTTGTTCGCCTATTGAACGAATGGGCGAATTATGACATGCCTAGGATCGGCAGCAAGCACTATTTTGCAGGAAAGTCCCGACGCCATGCCCAAGCTGAAGCGAAGCGAGACCGATGAGCGTGCGACGGATTTCGTCGAAAGCCTCGATCGCGGCCTGCGCCTGCTTCAATGCTTCGGCACGACGGTCGGCCCGATGACCCTGAGCGACCTCGCCCGCGCCGCCGATCTTCCGCGCGCCACCGCCCGGCGGATGCTGTTCACGCTCCAGCGTGGCGGCTTCGTCGGTGGTGACGGCAAGCTGTTCACGTTGACGCCGCACGTGCTGACCCTTGCGGCCTCGTATCTGCGCTCCAACCAGCTCGTCGCGGTTCTGCAACCGGTGCTCGATCGCGTTGCGACCGCGGCAAATGAAATTTCATCGCTCGCGGTGCTCGATGGCGACGACGTCGTGTTCGTCGCGCGCAGCAGTCCGGCGCGGATGTTTTCAGGCGGGCTCGAGATCGGCTACCGCCTGCCGGCGTTCTGCACGTCGGTCGGCCGCGCCATGCTCGGCCAGCTCGATGATGCCGAGCTCGCCCCGCGCCTGAAGACAATGACGCGCGAAGCGCTGACGCCGCAGACGGTGACCGATCCCAAGGCGCTGCTCGCGCGCATTACGGCCGACCGTGCGCAGGGCTATTCGCTGGTCGATCGCGAGGCCGAGCCGCATTTCCGCTCGATCTCGGTTCCCGTGCGGCGCTACGATGGTGTGATCGTCGCCGCCGTCAACATGGGCGCCCATGTCGACCGCGTGCCGGCGCAGGAGCTGATCGACCGCTTCCTGCCGCTGCTGCGCGAGGGCGCCGAAGCAGTGCGTTCGCAGTTGCTGTAGCTACAGCGCACTTCGCTCTTCCTGCCTGGCAGGCTATAATGCGCGCGGCACAAGAGAACAGGGAGGATGCCATGCAACACACCATGGTTCCCAGTGATCGCGTGGAGCACGTCGCCGTCTACGGGCGCGACGGCACGAAGCTCGGCACGATCGAGCGGCTGATGCTCGACAAGGTCAGCGGAATGGTCGCCTATGCCGTGATCAAGACCGGCGGGCTGCTCGGTGCTCATCACCATTATCCGGTGCAGTGGAGCGCGCTGAAATACGATCGCGGCCGTCAGGCGTTCCAGGTCGAGCTGACGATGGACGAGTTCAGCAGCGGTCCATGCGAGTTCGATGGCGACGAGTTCGATTGGGGCGACCGCTCGCGGTCCTACCCGCATCCGAATTACTGGTCGGTCTGAAGAGCCGGACGGGTTCGCAGCCGCATCGCTCTTGCGGGCTCGATTGAGCATTGCCCCGCCCACCGAGCGGCATCCGAAGCAACCGTCTGGCCTATCCCGGCAGCGACTCTTCGCCGACCTTGGGCCAATAGGTTCCAAAGCTCCAGAGGCCGCCCTCGGGATCGCGCGCCGCGAAATCGCGGCTGCCATAATCGGTATTGTAGGGCTCCATTTCGATCGTCGCACCGGACGCCTTCACCTTCTCATAGAGTGCGTCGGGATCATCGACAGCCAGATAAATGGCATCCGTACGGTGGCCGCCGATGTCGCCGACCCGCTTTGCGTACGCATCATCGCGATGCGCACCGAGCATGAGGATTGATGATCCAAATGCCAATTCGGCGTGAACGACCGTGCCCTCCTTGCGATAGACCACGCGTTCGGCGAAGCCGAGAACGTTTTTCAGCCAAGCGATCATCGCCTCCGGATCCTTGCAGCGCATGGTGTGGTACAGGCGCGGTGCTTCATAGCCATTCTGCTGGTTCATGAAATTCTCCAGGAAATTATCCAGGAAATTATCCAGGAAATTATCCAGGTCTATTGCAACGCCAAGCCTAGTTCGGATCCCGCCAGCCGGGCTTGAACAAATGGGACCAGACGCTACCCGCCGCCGTCCCGCATCAGGCGTGGATCCGCAAAATCGAGCCGCGCGGCCCATCCGGTCGGCGTCTCGCCGCTGAATATCCGGAAGTCGCGGGCAAGATGCGCCTGGTCGGCATAGCCGGCGTCTGCCGCGACGGCTGCCCAGCCGCCTGTCCCGTCCGTGCGGGCCAGTGAGCAGGCCCGATGAAAGCGCAGCATCTGGGCCATTGTCTTCGGCGGTACGCCGATCTCGTTGTGGAAGCGGCGCGTGAGATGCTTGCGGCTCCAGCCTATGTCGGTGGCAAGCTCGGTGATCCGGACCGCGCCTGCCCGTCGCCAGAGCGTATCGAGGGCGAAGGCGATCGCCGGCGAGGGCTCATGCACAGCGCGACGAAGCACGAAGTCTTCCACGATCTCAAATCGTCGCTGCCATCCGACCGCCTCGGCAACCCTGGCGCGGAGGTTCTCGCCATCCCGTCCCAGAATGTCGCCCAGACCGACCATGCGCGCGGTCAGATCCGGCACTGCTCCTCCGAAGAAGCGATACGCTCCAAGCGGGGTGAAATCGACCTGAACGCATTCGGCGCGGCCATCGGATTCGATGAGGACCGGTCCGGGAAAGAGACCAGCCGCGAAACTCGGCTGAGCGTCGGCAACATCCGGCTCGCGCCCAAGCGCAATGCGGAAGGGTGTCCCCAAATTCACGAGAAGAGGCAGCGCAAGCGGCGCCGCGTGCCGGAAGCCGGCCAACCCGACGCCGCGCTCGCGATAGAACGAGATGCTGGAGACCAGCCGCGCAAGGCGTGGCGAGGCGGGCCGACGGATGACATCGGGGTTTGCGGCAGCGTCCATCGCGCGCAGCATAGCGCCGCAGCGGTGCCCCTCCAAGTGGACGGCGCGCCCGGCCTTGCCCGTGTGGTGGCTAGCGGTTGCGCATCCAGTCGGCGAGGCCGGACAGCGCCTTGTCGAGGTCTTGCCGCGCGGCAGCGTCCGCGACCGTCTCCTCCAGCGCGCCGCGCATGCAGGTGAGCCACGCATCGCGTTCGGCATCACCGATGGCAAAGCCGATGTGACGCTGGCGCAGCCGTGGGTGTCCCTTTTCGACGGAATAGAGTCTTGGGCCGCCGGTCCATTCGGTGAGGTAGCGCTTCAGCACGTCCCTGATCAGGCCGAGATCGGCTGCATGCATGGCGCGGATGACTTTCGCCTCCGGCAGCGTGTCCATCCGTTCGTAGAAGCGATCGACCAGAAGGTCGATCGTGGCACTGCCGCCGATCCGCTCGAACATGGAGATTGCGACGTCGCTATCGGTCATCATTTGTCTCGAGGCTTGCTTGCTGATCGTTGATACAGTGTTGCTGGAGGTCGCGCAAAATCCTTGCTGTCGTCCCGGACAAGCGCAGCGAAGCGGAGCGCTGATCCGGGACCCAACCAAAGGGGGTAGTTTTGCGATGACTCGTGGTTACCAGCTCGCGCAACAACTTCTCCCTGGGGGTATGGGTCCCGGATCGGCGCGCGCTTGTGGCGCGCTTGTCCGGGACGACAGTGGAGTGTGTAGCTGTAGCGAGCTCGAAACGACCTACAGCGCCACGCTGCGCAGACCAAAACTGCGCGCTTCGTTCTGGAGCACCGGGCGCACCGCGTCGATCAGGCGCGCGGCGGCGGCATCGACGGAGAGGCCCGCCGTGTCCACCACCGCCGTCGCACGCGAGTACAGCGGCTCGCGGCTCAAGAGGATGTTGCGCAGCTCGGCCATCGCGGAGCGGTCGTCCGCCATCGGGCGCAGGTCGCCCTGGCGACGGACGCGGGCCATGTGCTCCTCGGGCTCGGCCTTCAGCCAGATCGTGTAGAACGACGACAGGATCTGGTCGAAGGTCAAAGGCTCGGAGACGATGCCGCCGCCGGTCGCAAGCACCATCAACTCGTTGCGCGCGAGCAGCTGTTGCAGCGCCGCCTGCTCCATGCGGCGAAAGCCTTCCTGGCCGTAGAGCGCGATGATCTCGGCGACCGAGAGGCCGTTCTGCTGCTCGACCTCCTTGTTGAGCTCGACGAAGCTCCAGCCGACCTTCTTCGCCAGGATCTTGCCGAGCGTGGACTTGCCGGCGCCGCGCAGGCCGATCAGCGCGATGCCGCAGAACGGCGCGCGCCGCGGCGCGGATGCGCTGCCGCCGGCGAGCACGTCCTTGGCCTGCGCGATCTGCGCGGGCGTCGCCTTGCGCAGGAGATCGCGAAACATCTGCCAGTCCGGCGTCGGATCGGCGCTGGGCAGCAGATCTTCGAGATGCGCGCCCATCGCGTCGGAGACGCGGCGGAGCAGCACGATCGAGACATTGCCCTTGCCGCTTTCGAGCTGCGCGATGTAGCGCTCCGAGATTCCTGATACCTTGGCGAGCACTTTGCGCGACATGCCGCGCAGTGCGCGCGTGGTGCGCACACGCTGGCCGAGCTGTTCGAGGAAGCGGGATTCGGCGTCGGGACTGTCGGTCATGAGCCTTCTTTACAGATGTCCTGCGGCGCGTTTTAATGAAACATAATGCCTGCTGGCATTGACAGCAAGCCGCCGCGGTGTCTTTCTATGAATTATAATTCTAAATTCAGGGGAGAAGTCCGTGAGCGAGGGATCCTATAACGCGGTGACCTGGCTGCTCGACCGTAACGTCGAGGAGGGGCGCGGCAACAAGCTCGCCTTCGACGACACCGTCTCGCGGCTGACCTATGGCGAGCTCCAGCGCGAGAGCCGCCGCGCCGCCAACATGCTGCGCCGTCTCGGCGTCCGCCGCGAGGAGCGCGTGGCGATGATCATGCTCGATACGGTCGATTTCCCGATCGTGTTCCTGGGCGCGATCCGCGCCGGCATCGTGCCGGTGCCGCTCAACACGCTGCTGACCGCGGACCAGTACGCCTACATCCTCGCCGACTGCCGTGCCCGCGTGCTGTTCGTTTCCGAAGCGCTCTATCCCGTCATCAGGGACGTCGTCGGCCGCATGCCGGATCTCGAGCATGTCGTCGTCTCCGGCGCCAAGCAGAATGGCCACAAGCAGCTCGCCGAGGAGCTCGCTGATGAGAGCGACCAGTTCACCACCGCCGCGACTCATCCGGACGAGCCGGCATTCTGGCTGTATTCGTCCGGCTCGACCGGCATGCCCAAGGGCGTGCGCCATCTGCATTCGAACTTGCAGGCGACTGCGGACACCTACGCCAGGCAGGTGCTCGGCATTCGCGAGAGCGACGTCTGCCTCTCCGCCGCAAAGCTGTTTTTCGCCTATGGTCTCGGCAATGCGCTGACCTTCCCGATGTCGGTCGGCGCAACCGTCGTGCTGAACAGCGAGCGCCCGACGCCGGCGCGCATGTTCGACCTGATGAACCGCTACAACCCGTCGATCTTCTACGGCGTGCCGACCTTGTTCGCGGCGATGCTCAACGACGAGACGATGAAGAGCGAGCGTGGCGGAAAGAGCTTGCGCATCTGCACCTCGGCCGGTGAGGCATTGCCCGAGTCTGTGGGCAACAGCTGGAAGGCGCGCTTCGGCGTCGACATTCTCGACGGCGTCGGCTCGACCGAGCTCTTGCACATCTTCCTATCGAATGCGCCCGGCGACATCAAATATGGCTCCTCCGGCAAGCCGGTGCCGGGCTATGCGGTGCGGCTCGTCAACGAGGCCGGCCAGGACGTGGCCGACGGCGAGGTCGGCGAGCTCCTGGTCGATGCGCCCTCCGCCGGCGAAGGCTATTGGAACCAGCGCCACAAGAGCCGCCGCACCTTCGAGGGCCCGTGGACCCGCACCGGCGACAAATATGTCAGGGATGCCGAGGGCCGCTACACCTTCTGCGGCCGTGCCGACGACATGTTCAAGGTCTCCGGCATCTGGGTCTCGCCGTTCGAGGTCGAGAGCGCGCTGATCACGCACCCGGCGGTGCTGGAAGCCGCCGTCGTGCCCGAGGCCGATCCGGAAGGCCTCTTGAAGCCGAAAGCCTTCGTCGTGCTGCGTCAGGGCGCGAAGACCGCGAACTTGCAGGAGATGCTGAAGGAGCACGTCAAGCAGAAGATCGGCCCGTGGAAATATCCGCGCTGGATCGACGTGGTGGACTCGCTGCCGAAGACGGCGACGGGGAAGATCCAGCGGTTCAAGCTGCGGGAAGGGGCGAATTGATTGGCTTCGTCATTCCGGGGCGCGCGAAGCGCGAACCCGGAATCTCGATCCGCAGACTGCAATCTCGGGATTCCGGATCAACTCGCTTTGCGAGTTGTCCGGAATGACGGAATGAATGGAACCGACAGCATGACCAACCTCACCCCCACGGGCTTCCTCAGCGTCAGTGGCGCCAGCCTCGAATATAAATGGCTCGCGCCGCAATCAGCGGAGGCACCGACCATCGTCATGCTGCACGAAGGTCTCGGCTCGGTCGGGCTCTGGGGCGACTTCCCGGAACAGCTTCGAGAGGCGACCGGTGCCGGCATCTTCGTCTATTCGCGTGCGGGCTACGGGCAGTCGAGCCCGGTCGCGCTGCCGCGGCCGCTGGATTACATGCACCGCGAGGCGCTGGAGGTGCTTCCGAAACTGCTCGATGCGATCGGCTTCAGGCGCGGCCTCCTGCTCGGCCATTCCGACGGTGCCTCGATCGCGACGATCTACGCCGGCGCGCACCAGGATCATCGCCTGAACGGCCTCGTGCTGATCGCGCCGCATTTCATCGTCGAGGACATCTCGGTGAAATCCATCGCCGCGATCAAGACCGCCTATGAGACCACCGATCTCAAGCCGAAGCTCGCGCGCTGGCACAAGGACGTCGACAACGCCTTCTACGGCTGGAACGGCGCCTGGCTCGATCCGAAATTCCGCGACTGGGACATCTCGGAATACCTCGCCTATATCCGCGTCCCTGTCATGGTCCTGCAAGGCGTGGACGACCAATACGGGACGCTGCGCCAGGTCGAAATTGCGCAGGAAGAGTGTTACTGTCCGGTAGATTTGAAAATTATTTCAGGCGCGGGCCATTCCCCGCATCGTGAAGCGCCGGGGGCGACGCTTGACGCAATTGAGCAATTTGCAAAGGCGGCCCTGCGCGACGATCAGGGACTTCAGGGACGCGCCGCATGATGTTGCGGAGGCGCGCCTCGCATGAGTGCGCCGCCGAATGCGAGCGGCCCGCTGCCGTGGCCGCAATGGGCCTATGTGCCGGGCGAGGCCGGGCTCGATGCCGACTACGAGACGCTCGCCATGGCCAAGGCGCTGGTGCCTTCGGCGTTTCGCGGCCATGTGCCGGCGCGCCATCCGGCGCTGCGCTACGGGCTCGCGCTCAACGACCGCGGCTATTTCTGGGAAGCGCAGGAAGTGCTGGAGGCGGTGTGGGCCGCAGCGCCCCAAGGCGGCCGCGAGCGCATTCTGCTGCGGGCCTGCATCCGCATCGCCAATGCGAATTTGCGGTTGCGCATGCAAAGGTCGCATTCGGCGGCACGGCTGTTTGGCGATGCGCTGGCGGAGCTGCGCGCGCTGAGCTCGCGCAAGGCGGCGGCCGGCGACGGCTTTGTCGAGAGCTTTCCCATTGCTGCGCTGACGGCCTTGCTCCAGGCCAAGCTCGGTCGTCCCCAGCTCTCCAAGGCCGACTGGATCGCACTCGGCGCCATCGTGCGGCCCTAGGCGCTGGCATGAAACAAAGTGCATGTATTGGCTGGTAAGGACTAGACTTGCTCTGAAATATGCACTATTGTGCATCTAACGTTAAAACCAAGACGAACTCAAGGGTGGCCCATGGCCGGGGAAGATCGGCGCCTCGCAGGCGGCGCGACATTCATCGATTTCCAGACCGAACCGTCCCGCTACAAGCACTGGAAGCTCGCGGTCGACGGTGACGTCGCGACCCTGACCATGGACGTCGACGAGAACGGCGGCCTGTTCGAGGGCTATCTGCTCAAGCTCAATTCCTACGACCTCGGCGTCGACATCGAGCTTGCCGATGCGATCCAGCGGCTGCGCTTCGAGCATCCCGAGGTGAAGGTCGTGGTGATGCGCTCGGCCAAGAACCGCGTGTTCTGCGCCGGCGCCAACATCCGCATGCTCGCGGGCTCGACCCACGCCCACAAGGTCAATTTCTGCAAGTTCACCAACGAGACCCGCAACGGCATGGAGGATTCGTCCGAGAATTCCGGCCAGCGCTTCATCACCGTGGTGAACGGCTCGGCCGCCGGCGGCGGCTATGAGCTCGCGCTCGCGACCGACCACATCATCCTCGCCGACGACGGTGCCTCTTCGGTGGCGCTGCCCGAAGTGCCGCTGCTCGCGGTGCTGCCGGGCACCGGCGGCCTCACCCGCGTCGTCGACAAGCGCAAGGTGCGCCGCGACCATGCCGACTTCTTCTGCACCATCGAGGAAGGCGTGAAAGGCAAGCGCGCCGTGCAGTGGCGTCTCGTCGACGAGATCGCGCCGAACTCGAAGCTGGAAGGCAAGATCGCCGAGCGCGTCAAGGAATTTTCCGCGGCCTCCAGGCGCAGCGGCAGCGGCAAGGGCATTGCGCTGACGCCGCTCAGGCGCATCATCGACGAGACCAGCCTGCGCTACGGCTTCGTCACCGTCGACGTCGATCGTGCCGCCCGCATCGCCACCATCTCGATTAAGGCGCCGGAGGCGGCGGCGCCGGCCGACATCGACGGCATGATGGCGCAGGGCGCTGCGTTCTGGCCGCTCCAGGTCGCGCGCGAGCTCGACGATGCCATCCTGCATCTGCGCATCAACGAGCTCGAGATCGCCATGCTGGTGTTCAAGAGCCATGGCGACCGCGCCCATGTGCTCGCATCCGATGCCTTCCTTGAAGCCAACAAGGCGCACTGGCTGGTCAACGAGATCAGGCATTACTGGAAGCGCGTGCTCAAGCGTATCGACGTCACCTCGCGCACGCTGGTGACGCTGGTCGAGCCCGGCTCCTGCTTTGCCGGCACGCTCGCCGAGCTCGTCTTCGCCGCCGACCGTTCCTACATGCTGATCGGCACCCGCCAGGGCGACAACCGCCCGCCGCCCGCGATCGAGCTGTCGGCGATGAATTTTGGCCCGTATCCGATGAGCCATGGTTTGACGCGGCTTCAGTCTCGCTTCCAGGCCGACCCGGCCGATCTAGAACGCGCCGAAGCCACCATCGGCACGAGCCTGGACGCCGAAGAGGCCGAGGAGCTCGGCCTCGTCACCTTCGCGCTCGACGACATCGACTGGGACGACGAGGTCCGCGTGTTTCTGGAGGAGCGCGCCAGCTTCTCGCCCGACAGCCTCACCGGCATGGAAGCGAGCCTCCGCTTCGTCGGCCCGGAGACGATGGAATCAAAGATCTTCGCGCGCCTCACTGCCTGGCAGAACTGGATCTTCCAGCGCCCGAACGCGGTCGGCGAGGAGGGCGCGCTCCGCCGTTACGGCAGCGGCCAGAAGCCGAAATTCGATATGACAAGAGTTTAGGGAGAAGCACGGCCATGAACATGAACATCATGAACGTCGACTACTCGACCAAGATTCCGAACAACGTCAACCTCGCCGAAGACCGCCAGGTGCTGAAGGCACTCGAAGGCTGGCATCCCGGCTACATGGACTGGTGGAGCGACATGGGGCCGGAAGGCTTCCAGGAGTCGCTGGTCTATTTGCGCACCGCCTACTCCGTCGATCCGCGCGGCTGGGCCAAGTTCGACTATGTCCGCATGCCCGAATATCGCTGGGGCATCCTGCTTGCGCCGCAGGAAGAAAATCGCGTCGTTCCGTTCGGCGAGCATTTTGGCGAGCCGGCCTGGCAGGAAGTGCCGGGCGAGCATCGTGCCATGCTGCGCCGCCTGATCGTGATCCAGGGCGACACCGAGCCCGCCTCGGTCGAGCAGCAGCGCCATCTCGGCAAGACCGCGCCCTCGCTCTACGACATGCGCAACCTGTTCCAGGTCAACGTGGAAGAGGGCCGTCACCTCTGGGCGATGGTGTATCTGCTGCAGAAATATTTCGGCCGCGATGGCCGCGAGGAGGCCGACGATCTGCTCCGCCGCCGCTCCGGCGATGCGGACGCGCCGCGCATGCTCGGTGCCTTCAACGAGGCGACGCCGGACTGGCTGTCGTTCTTCATGTTCACCTACTTCACCGACCGCGACGGCAAGATGCAGCTGCACAGCCTCGCGCAGTCGGGCTTCGATCCCTTGTCGCGCACCTGCCGCTTCATGCTGACCGAAGAAGCGCACCACATGTTCGTCGGCGAGACCGGCATTACCCGCGTCGTGCAGCGCACCTGCGATGCGATGCGCGAAGCCGGCATCACCGATCCCACCGACATCGCAAAAGTCCGCGCGCTCGGCGTCATTGATCTTCCGACCATCCAGAAGAAGCTGAACCTGCACTACACGCTGTCGCTCGACCTGTTCGGCTCGGAGGTCTCGACCAACGCGGCCAACGCCTTCAATGCCGGCATCAAGGGCCGCTATCACGAGACCCAGATCGAGGACGATCACCAGCTCAAGAACGCCACCTATCCGGTGCTGAAGTTCATCAACGGCGAGATCAAGCTGGTCGACGAGCCGGCGCTGACTGCGCTCAACATGCGCCTGCGCGACGATTACAGCCAGGATTGCGTCAAGGGCATGCTGCGCTGGAACAAGGTGATCTCGACCGCGGGCTACGACTTCAAGCTGACCTTGCCCAACGTCGCCTTCCACCGCCACATCGGCGAGTTCAAGGACGTCCATGCGACGCCCGACGGCATTTTGATCGACGATGCGACCTGGGCGAAGCGCAAGGACGAGTGGCTGCCTTCGACAGCCGACGGCGACTTCATCACCTCGCTGATGCAGCCCGTCACCGAAACCGGCAAGTTCGCCTCCTGGATCTCGCCGCCGAAAGTCGGCATCGACAACAAGCCCGGCGATTTCGAGTACGTGAAGATCGAGTCGTAGGCGCGGCCTGCGAGACGCGACGACCGCGCCATACGAAGACTGTCATCACCCGCGAAAGCGGGTGATCCAGTATTCCAGAGACAACGCAAGGATACCGAGAAGCCGCGGCGTACTGGATGCCCCGGTCAAGCCGGGGCATGACAGCGGAGTGTGAGGCGCCGCCGCCTGCCCTCCCTAATCCCCTGACGCGCGACGCCTACCCCGCGATCTCCAGCCCGGCATTGGCGTAGACCACGCCGCCGTCGACGGCGATGGTGTTGCCGACCACGTAATCGCCCGCACGCGAGGCGAGATAGATCGCGACCCCTGCCATGTCCTCGTCGGTTCCGATGCGCCGCGCCGGAATGCGCTTGGCGACATCGTCCGCATGGTCGCGCGCGGCCCGGTTCATGTCGGACTTGAACGCGCCCGGCGCGATCGCGGTGACGTTGATGTTGTCCTTGATGAGTTTCGTCGCCATGCGCCGGGTCAGATGGATCACGGCGGCCTTGCTGGCGGCGTAGGAATAGGTCTCGCTCGGATTGACGAAGATGCCGTCGACCGAGGCGATGTTGATGACCTTGGCCGGACGTTCCGCGCTTGCCGCCGCGCGCAGCGGCTTCGCCAGCGCCTTGGTCAGGAAGAACAGCGACTTGACGTTCAGGTCCATCACCTTGTCCCAGCCGCTTTCCGGGAATTCGTCGAACTCAGCGCCCCAGGCGGCGCCGGCATTGTTGACGAGGATGTCGAGCTTCGGCTCCAGCTTGATGATTTCGCCGGCGAGCTTGTCGCAGCCTTCGACGGTCGAGATGTCGATCGGCAGCGCGATGCACTCGCCGTCATAGAGAGCCGAGAGCTCTTTCGCCGTCGCCTCGCACGGGCCGGCCTTGCGCGCGGTGATGTAGACCTTCGCCGCGCCTTGCGCGAGGAAGCCCGCCGCGATCATCTTGCCGATGCCGCGCGAGCCGCCGGTCACGAGTGCGATGCGGCCTTTGAGCGAGAACAGATCGTTGAACATGGTACCTCCCTTTGGTGGCGCTCGTTTTGGGCGGGGAGGGGGAGGGAGTCAATCTTGTCGTCGTCCTGGCCTTCGCCAGGACGACGGCAGAGATTGCGGTGACAGCGGTGGACGACAGAAACTTAAGCCGCCGCAATCCGGCGAAAGCCGTTCCACATCGCGGTCGCGGCGCCCGAGGTCAGCACCGGCAGGATCCGCGTGTCCTGGTAGTTGCCGTTGAGCGAGATGCGCGGCAGCGCGGTCATGTGGCCGGCGTTCTCGGCGAACAGCATGCCGGGCCGCGTCGTCACCGCGGTCTTGAAGCCGGCCGATGCGGCCAGCGCAAATTCGCGCATCCCGGCCGCCTCGCGGTCGCCATAGGGATAGGCGAAGTGCAGCACGGGACGCGCCAGCACCCGCTCGATCCGCGTGCGGCTCACCGCCATCTCCTGCGCGGCGATCTCCTCGCTCTGCCTGGCGAGATTGCAATGGCTGATGGAGTGCGCGCCGATCGTGACCAGCGGGTCTGCGGCCAGCTGCTTCACCCCGTCCCAGGACAGGCAGAGGGTGTGGCACAGCGCTTCCATGTCGACGCCGTGCCTGGCGCAGAGCGCTGCGATCTCGCGCGCGAGATCGTGCTCGCCCGGCAGCGCGCGCAGCCAGTCATGCAGGCGGTCGAACGCCGCCTGTTTCGCGGCAGGCGTCGTCGCGTCGAGCCGCAGCGCGGAATTGCCGATCTGCACCTCGATCTGCTCGGCCCTGGCGATCACGGCTTCCAGCGCGGTCCACCACAGCCGCCCCGTGCCCTCGGCGAAATCGCTGGCGACGTAGACCGCCAAAGGCGCGTCAAATTCGCGCAGCACCGGCAGCGCATAGTCCAGATTATCGCGATAGCCGTCGTCGAGGGTGAAGGCGGCGAAGCGGCGGGTGAACCTGCCCTGCACCAGCCGCTCATGCAGCTCGTCCATGCTGACGATGTCGATGTCGCGCGAGCGCAGATGGCTCAGCGTCGCGCGCAGGAAATCCGGAGTGACTTCGAGATGTCGGTTCGGCTGGAACGTGGCCTCGCGAGCCGGCCGCACGTGGTGAAGCATGAAAATGGCGCCGACGCCCGACAAAAGCGGGCGCAACAGGTGGTGCGCCCCGCTGAAATAGAGTGCTCCCAGCCCGGCGCGGATGACGTTGTTACGAAGTTGTTTCATGACCCGCTGGCGGACTCTGGCATTCCGTCCTCAACTTACGGAAGAACCCTTGAAGAAAAAGTTATTCCAATTGTCCACGCAAAGGCCTTGCGAGGGCCGCCATTTCCGGTTTGACAGCCTGCCAAGGGTTTGTTTTGTCTCCGGTTCCAGAGTTCGGGTCGTCGAATGCAGAAGCTTTTCAGGTGGGCCAGCAAATGGTGGCCAGGGCTGATCCCCCTGGCCGTCATGTGGGGATTTGCGGCCTGGAATAACACCTTACCGGTCGAGGCGGACCTGTCCGCCCGCAGCTCGGCGGCGCTCAAGGAGACCGTTCTGGACAAGACCCGGATCGCGGTGGACGGCCGCGATGTCAGCCTGGCCGCGGACGCCTTTTCCGAGGAAGGGCGCCGGGACGCGGTAATGGCGGTGGAGATTGTCCCGGGCGTGCGCCTGGTCGACGACCGGACCCGTCTCGTTGCCGAGGCAAAACCCTTCGTCTGGAACGCCGAGCGTGACGTGGTGCGGGTGACGCTGTCGGGCTCCGCGCCCTTGCCGTCGATCAAGGCCCGCCTGACGGAGGCGGCACGCAAGGAGGTCGGCGGCGTCGAGGTCGCCGATCAGATGGGGCTGGCACGTGGCGCGCCGCCGCGCTTCGAGGCCGCCGCGATGCTGCTGCTCGACCAGATCGGCAAGCTCAAGGACGGCAAGATCACGATCTCCGACACCAAGATCAACCTGTCGGGCATGGCGCGCGATCTCGGCGGACGCGAGGCGATCGCGGCTGCGCTGAAGAACTTGCCGGAAGGGTTCTTGATCGCCGCCAACGACATCAAGGCGCCGCCCTATATCTTCCAGGCCTACAAGGATCCGGTTGCCGCGACCGTGACGCTGACCGGCTATGTTCCCGACAACAACGTCCACGCGGCGATCGCAACCAGCGCGTCGCGAAAATTCTTCAACGAGAAGGTCGTCGACAATCTCAAGGCCAGCCTCGGCGCCCCCGGCGCCTTCAACCCCGCCGTGGTCGCAGCGCTCGGGGCGCTGTCGCGGCTGTCGACCGGCACGCTCGTGGTGTCCGATCGCGAGGTGAAGCTGTCGGGCGATGCGCTCTATGAAGGCGCCGGCAACGACATCCGCGCGGGCCTTGGCAAGGACTTCCCGAAAAACTGGCAGTACAAGCCGGAAATCACGGTGAAGCCCGCGGCAGGCCCGGTCGACGGCACCGTCTGCCAGCAATTGTTCTCCGAGCTCCTGAATAAGGGCAAGATCCGCTTCGCCACCAAGCGCGCCGACATTGATCCGGACTCGGCGGGAATCCTCGACCATCTGATCGAGACGGCGCTGCGCTGTCCCACCACCAATATCGACGTCGCCGGGCACACTGATGCCGACGGTGAGGACGCGTTCAACCAGGCACTCTCGGAGAAGCGCGCGCAGGCGGTGATCGACTATCTGGTCAAGGCCGGCCTGCCCGCCAGCCGCTTCACCGCGATCGGCTACGGCAGCACGCAGCCCGTCGCCGGCAACGACACCGACGACGGCAAGGCGCAGAACCGCCGCATCGAATTTCTGGTGAGGTGACGATGCCCTATCTCGTTTCGTTCCATCTGGGCTGGCTGATCGGATCGCTGGTGCTGGGCTTTTGCATGGGCTGGATCTCGGTGGTCCAGCGCGGCAACGGCACCTCGAAGGTCACCGCGCGCTGGCTCGCCGCGCTCGCCGTAGCGCTGGTCGCGGCCTCGCTCGCGCATGTGGTCCCCGGCCGCTTCGGCTACTGGCTCGACCTCGGCCTCATCATGTTCGCCTGCTACCTGGTCGGCTGCACCATCGGCGCCTGGTTGCGCGACCGGGTGGTCTCGCGGAGCCAGCCGGCGGCTTGAGTCCTTGGTTCGCGTGAGGCCATCGCTCTCTCGTTCCCTTCCCCGTAAGGGGGGAGGGAACGTACCGCCATCGGCGCGGTAGGCGAGGCTCATCCCATCAGTTCCAGATCCAACATTGCGATAACAGCCTGATCGGAGTGTGAAATCGCCGAGCGATGAAACTACGCTTGACACTAATACGTACGTACGTATTATTCTGCTCATGCCAAAGCGCTCGCTCAAAGACGCCATCCTCGACGCCGGCCTCAAGGTCATGTTCCGAACCGGCTATCACGGCACCAGCGTGCGCGACGTCACCGCTGCGGCGGGCGCGCCGCAGGGGTCCTTCACCAACCATTTCCGCTCCAAGGAAGCGTTCGCTTCGGAGGTGCTCGACCGCTACTTCGACGTCACCAGGGGGCTGGTCGCAGAAGCGCTTGAGGACACGACGCTGACGCCGCGCGCGCGCCTCAAGCGCTATCTCGACATCATCACCGGCCGGCTCGAGGCCGACGGTTATGGCCGTGGGTGTCTGATCGGCGATCTCAGCCTGGAGGCGACCGGCAGCAGCGAAATGCTGCGTACGCGCCTGACCGAGATTTTTGCCGAATGGCGCGTGCCGTTCGCGGCCTGCATCGCCGAGGCTCAGGCGCGCGGCGAGATCGCATCCGATTTCGAGCCCGGGGAGCTTGCCGACTTCCTGCTCGC